>JBEKEU010000009.1:0-12213 GCA_050013675.1 Sedimentisphaerales bacterium | reverse complement strand
CCCCCCCACAATCTTGTCAATATGAAAATGGCGGTTTTTGCCTCTATTGGCAGGATTGACTAATAGGTTTAGTGGGGTAATAAGCCTATAACACTTGCTCAGAAAATGAGTTATGGACCGCATGGCTATTCGAAATATTTTCAAAAAAACCCAAAAAAACTGCGGATTTTTTCAGCAAACGAGAAATATTCGCGAGAATCCTTGTTGGAATCTACCAGCCTAGTTCCAGAGTTCCCGGGCCTGCCTCAGACGATTGCAATGCTCTTTACATGAGAGGACTTTCATTTTTCTTAGACAGCGATAAGAATTTCAGTGACGTTTAGGAAACCGGTTGCATAACGAAAATGACTGGCTTTCGATACCCCCATCCATGGGTGCCCAACTAATCGGGAAGAATATGAGTTATTTAGGGCCGTTGGTATTAAATTTACAGAAACACTTAGCTTGCGAGTTTGCCCCGACGGTTTTCAAGCTCGGTGCGAATCTCATGTGCTTTTTGTTCTGTTATTTTATACGTTGCCATAATCGCAATGGCTATTGCAGAAGTAACAATCGGAATACCGACATCAAAGACCCTTAAGAGAAAGAGTGTCTTTACCGGCTGATCGCCAGCTAACGCAACGTCAAAACCAGACCCTTTAAGAAGAATCCCTGCAAAAAGCCCTGCGATTGCCATGCCGACCTTGACCATCCACCAGTAAATGGCGCCGAATACACCTTCGCGGCGTTTACGGGTCTGCAGTTCGTCATAATCACAGACATCGGCAATCATGGATCCCATTAACGTGAACAATGAGCCGGTCCCAAACGCAACAAAGGGAGCCGCCGCGAGCAGCCAATAAGGATGTTCGGGATTATAGCCGACCCATTTCAAAGCGTATCCGACAATCGACAGAGAGATGGTGATGAAAAAAGTTCTGCGTTTTCCAATTTTTGTGGCGATCCATGCGGTCAAATAAATGACGCCAAAAGTAAAAACCGAGGTGAGCATGCCAAACCAACCCAGCAAGGTCCCGCCCTGTTTATCGTTTCCATGAAATAAATAATAAATCATGACGTATATTGAAAAAGAGATTCCAAGCTGGAAGCCGTTGAAAACCAGGAATGTTGAAGCGCAAAGCTTTGCAAACGGGCTGCATTTGAGGGTCGTGCCAATTCCCTTGAAAAGGTCTTTTAAATGCTCCCAGAAGCCCTTGGCAACCACTTTGGGCAGCGAACCAAACAGTTCTCGACAGAAAATTCCCGGTATCATTCCGACTATGCCAATAAATGCTCCGACCCCAATGGCCAAAACGCTCGCTCCCTGTACCATGTTTTTAAACAGACTGCTTGTCATTATTGCAAAAAACCATGGACCTGCAAGCCATGCGGCCTGGCCGATAAAATTAGCAAATGCCTGCAGTCGCGTGCGTTCATGATAATCCGGCGTCATTTCATAGCCGAAAGCGACGAGCGGTATTGAATAGGCGGCATAGGCAAGAAAGAAAACTATCTCAGCAATCAGAAAAAACCAGAAATAGAAACTTTGACTGTGACCGGCGGGAAGCTGCCACATCAGGGCGTATATAATACCGGAAAAAATAGCGCCCCAAAACAGGTAGGGTCTGCGACGGCCAAATCGGGTTCTTGTATTATCGGAAATATGGCCTACAACAGGGTCTATCAGGGCGTCGAAAAGGCGGGGGATAGAACCGACAATACCAACCAGTACAGGATCCATGCCGAGGCCGAGATTGAGAATGACTATCATAGCCGGCAGCGCGGCTGCCTGCAGATTATTGACAAGCATACCCATTGCATATGCAAATTTCTGTTTAAAAGGAATACGATCTTCTGACGCTGTGGCGTAATGTTCTGATTTACTCACTTGAACCTCTTTTCTAATGGCACAAATTCATATTGGGAGAAACAGTCCCTGCTTTTTCTCAACTCTGTTAAAAAAACGCTTTAAAGCATTCTTGTTGGTAAAATATAGTGGTATTTACATCGAAGTCAAGATACTCTTGACGAATGGGTAGTGTTTTTTTTATAATAGCAACCGGTTTCTATACCATAATAGCAAATGGATGGTTTTCGTCGCATGGCTTACGGCCTTCCATTATTTACGTGCGAAAGACCCAAAGTATGGTTCAAAAACAACGTTTTTAAAGGTGCGATATGAAAAACATTATGATGTTGGTAGTTGTTCTGATTGCGGGTTTCTGTGTTCCAGCGATGAGCAGCGAGAAAAATTCAACAACAGACAAACAGAAGGCGGGCGAAAAGCATAGCTTCACCGTGAAACAGGATGTTGACGGGAAGTTCTGGTTTGTCGATCCTCAAGGACACAATTTTCTATCTATAGGAATCAACAATATTCTCCCGTCGGCGTGGAATCCCCGCCCCAATACCGATTATTACGATGCAGTAAAGACCGTCTTTGGGGGAGATTACACAAAGTGGAAAGAGGATGTTTTACGCATATTAAGTAAAAATGGTTTCAATACTCTGGGCGCCTGGTCAGACCCCGGACTTTATGAAAGTCAGGTTTACGGGACTATATGCCTGTATGTTGCCGGCTACTCTAATGAACGGTGTCTTGAAGGGTTCAAGCCGGATTTCGAAAAAAATGTTTTGGAAAATGCCAGGCAAATGCTTTCCAAATATAAAAACACAGAGAATGTTATTGGGTTTTTTCTCGATAACGAAATGCCGTGGTACGGCAGAAACGGCTGGGAGGGCATACCAAATTATACCCTGCTGGAAACCGCCATCGAGCTGCCTGCTTCTCATCCCGCTCATCAGGCAGCGAAGCAGTTTCTAAAATCGCGGTACCCTTCAGAAAGCAGTTTCAACGAGGCCTGGGGAGGAAATCTAAACAACTGGGACGATGTTAACGCTGGAATGCTGCGGCGATGTCTGAACGATAAAACTCAAAAGGACAGGGCCGAGTTTACATATCTGGCGGCGGAGAAGTTTTTTGCTCCCGCCTGCCGGGCGGTTCGCCGGCTTGCTCCGGGCAAGTTAATCCTTGGTGTTCGCTTCGCCGGTCACGGCGCTGCGGCCGGGGCGATAGAGGCCTGCGGCAAATACTGCGATGTAGTATCATTTAACAATTATCAATCATCGCCAAAGGCGGATGAACGTATGCTGGCCAGCTATTATATTCTTAGCGGCAAAAAGCCCCTGATGGTGACGGAATATGCCTGGCGGGCCCGCGAAAACACCAGCGGCAACCCAAATACCGGTGGGGCAGGTGCAGTAGTTGAGACACAAGCCCAGCGAGCAGCGAACAGCAAGGCTTATGTCGAGAGTATGGTCTCTTATCCGATGGTCATCGGCGCACACTGGTTTGAATTTGCGGACCAGTCGCCGCAGGGACGTTTTGACGGCGAAAATTCCAACTATGGTGTTGTTGATATAAAGCACAGGCCTTATACCGAAGTTCTGGCGGTTATATCTCAATCCAACGCAACGCTAAACAAAATTCACGCTGAGTCCGGCATCAAAGCACCCAACTCTTTGCCGGAGCAGATCAAGGTTGTCTTTAAGCAAGCCCAGCACCCTGAGAGACCGCCAGCACTTAACCTTCTGAAGTGTGAGTTTGTGCGAGAGCCGGAATTATTTTGCGCACCTGATGCAAATGTTTTTCTCAAACAGCAGCCGGATGCGAATGTATTGACAATTGAATACAATACTGGTGGCGATTGGGGTTGCGGCATATTGTTTTTCGGCCCTAAAATGTACTCATTGGGCAGGGGGCCGGAGTTTGCGACCGACATGAGCGGCTATTACGCACTGGAGGTCGACGCTCGTGTTCCGAAAGGTGTTTCATTTGAAATAGTGGCTGATGAAGCAGGTGTGGCGGGACCGGACAGCGTCAGCTATAATACAGAAGGCGGCGATGACGGCGAATCATTTGCGTTCAAGCCGACTTTTGGGACGGGCAACAGAGAAACCATAAGGTTCAATTTTGACGAGATGCTTGTTCGCAAGACATGGGGCAACCAGCAAGGAGCAAGAAAATTCGACCTGAACTCAATGAAGGGGCTCGGTTTATATGTGCGCGGGGGACAGGGCAAGGGACAAATCGACCTGTATTCTTTTCGTCTGGTCAGGTGAGCGATGAAAGACAGTCAAATAAGAAATAAGAGGTCGGTAACCACCTTAAGCGATGTTGCAACTGAGGCAGGGGTAAACAAATCAACCGCCAGCAGAGTTCTGAACAACCGGCTTGGAAACGGTTTTTCGGTTACCGAAGAAGTGCGGAAGCGCATATTGGCTGCGGCTGAGAAACTTAACTATCGCCCGAACCTTATTGCCAAGAGTCTTACATTGCAGACAAGCCGCATGATACACATCATCGGCGGTCATTACGCCCTGGGCGACCTTGGTAATATCTATCAGACGGTCGTAAACAATGTCACGAGTATAATGGATGGTTCCGATGATGTGTTTGACGTCACTGTGGATATGTCGCATCATGACAGACAAACTAGTGAGCTGCCTCCATGGAAGATTGATGGGGCGATTATACTGGCCAGGGCAAACTCGCCTACACTCACGGAGCTTGAAGAGGGTCAAATACCTTATGTGGTCGTAAATGGCCCGGCAGGCAAGTCCGGCTCTTCAGTAGTGCCGGATGACGAGAATGGGGCCCAAATAGCCATTCGATATTTGGCCGAGCTCGGACACCGGATAATTGCGTACGCAAATTCAAGGCCTGATTACCTCGTTGGGCACAGCAGTCTGGCCGATAGACATCAGACCTACCTGAGAGAAATGAAAAAGCTCGGGCTGTCTATTGTACCCGGACACGACGAGTGGCTTAAATCTGCCGAAAAATTTCTTACTACCGCCGTTATCGAAAATGGTGCGACGGCAGTGCTTGCCTATGGTCACATGGAAGGGCTTAATTTGATGCAGGCGGCGCATAAACTCGGAATTACAGTGCCCGGCCGATTAAGTGTTCTTTGTTTCTGTGACCAGCAGGCGGCCGCCGCGATGAGCCCGCTGATTAGCTTTATCGATTTGAGGTCAAGCGATATGGGCAGAATCGCAGCCGAGCTTTTACTCAAACACATTAAAAAGCCCGGTAATGCTGAACCGACAACCATAAAGCTGGCCGAGGAGCTGGTTATCCGCAATTCAACTGCATCGCCACAAAAGTGACCGGATTACCGGATTAAAACTGTTTCTGTAAGTTGTTGATAATTAGAAAAAGGTTCATAAATGAAAAAGCAAAAAGAATGTGCCAAACCGGCTTTGTGGTCTTTTTCGGACGAGCTTGTAACTCACGAACTGGAGGCCGACGGGAGCTACAGAATCGACAATTATGACAAGATACCTGCCTTCGCGAGTTTCCTGCCAGGCATAGCAGGCGCAGACGGTGTGCCGCTATGGTGCATGTATGTAAACCGCGGCCAGGCAGTGGTATCTTTCGGGCTGGGCAGCAAGAACCAGGCCATCGCCGAGTTCCTGCCCGCGACGTGGGCTTACCAGTTGGTCGGCGTTCAGGGATTCAGAACCTTCTGCAAGATAAACGGTCAGTATTACGAACCGTTCCAGAATGATTCTCAAACTCCTGGCTTTAAGTTCCGCCGCTCAATGTGGCCAAAACCGGAAAGGTTGTTGCTAAGAGAAGACAACGAAACGTTCGGCCTGCGTTTTGACGTGGAATATTTCAGCCCGGTTAATCAGCCGCTGGGTTCTTTAATCCGGCTGATTAAAATCACCAACACATCGGACAAACCGGTAAAACTGGAGGGGCTGGACGGATTGGCGCTGATATTGCCGGCCACACTGCCTGACTATATAATAAAATCAATAAGGCGTATTAGCGAGGCCTATGCCTCCGTTGAGCTAATCGACAGCAAAGTTCCTTATTATTCAAGCAAAGTGCAGGTTCATGACGAGGATGAAGTAACTCGGATACATCATGGACATTTTTACGCCGCCTACCACAGCAACGAAAAGACGTTCTCCGCGATAGAGCCCTATGTTGACCCTGACGTAATTTTTGGGGGCGGCTGTGATCTCATAACGCCTCGGAATTTTCTTAAAGCAGAAGCAATTGACCGTGATGCTCAGGTATGGGAGAACAGATTGCCTTGTGCGTTTGTTCCTTTCGACAGCGTGCTCGATGCCGACAAATCCATAAAGCTCGTTTCTATCATTGGCCTGGCGCCAAGCCAGATAATGCTCACCAGATTCCTGGCCAACATCAAAAAAGAAGCGGATGTTGACAGGATGCGTGCGGAGCTTATTAATTTGATGAATGATGTAACGGCTCCCGCCACAGCAGTGTCCAGTCTCCCGGTGCTCGACGCTTATTTGAAACAAAATTTCCTTGATAACATTCTAAGGGGCGGCATTCCAAAGCTTTTGCCGTCGAAAACCGGCCCTAAATTACTGCACCTGTACTCAAGACGCCACGGAGACCTGGAGAGGGATTACAACCATTTTGAGTTATCCCCGACACCGCTGTCCACCGGACCCGGCAATTACAGAGATATATGCCAGAATCGGCGGCATGACGTGTGGTTTCACCCCGAAGTATCGGACAGGGACATAAAAATGTTTCTGTCTCTGCTGCAGCCGGACGGCTATAATCCGCTGAATATTGACGGTTACAGGTGGTCTTTGCCGAGCGAAATCGACCCCCTGAGCTTTTGTCCGAACGTTGATAAAAAAGCTTCCACTGAGTTTCGAAATATACTTCGCAGGAGTTTTCATCCCGGCGAGCTTCTCCAATGGTTAAACTTGTTTAACGTGACAGTAGAAGACCGTTCGGCCTGGTTAAACTCTATTCTGGAAAAATGTCAGCCGGAGCTTATTGCCGGCGGTTACGAGGGCGGTTACTGGATAGACCACTGGACATACATCACGGACCTGCTGGAATCGTTCGCCGCTATTTTTCCGGAAAAGGTTGGGCAGATGCTCACAGAAAAAGCCGACATTACATGGTTCAACGAAGGCGGCTGCGTGGTGCCGCGCGCTGATAAATATGTCCTGAAGAATTCCGGGCCTCTCCAGCTCAACTCTGTCGTGAGTAATTCGAAACCACAACAGCAAATGCCGCCGGTAACGGCTTTCGCTAAGCTTTGCGCCCTTGTCGCAATAAAGGCGGTATCCTTTGATTTCAAAGGGGCCGCCATAGAGATGGAAGCAGGAAGGCCGGGCTGGAACGACTCCCTTAACGGCCTGCCCGCGCTATTTGGTTCCAGCACCTGTGAAGCAACAGAGCTTGGTCGTCTGGCTTCCTGGCTGCTCGACAGCTTGCCGGAAATCCCCAGTACGGCATTTCCGATGGAGGTTGCCGACCTGATTGACAATGTTGTTGCCGACCTGATTGAGCCGGAGTATTCGTGGGAAAGGTCTATCGACATTCGAGAGAGATTCAGGGGACGCATCAGAGATAATTTTAGCGGCCGCACAAGGTTTGTCGCCGGCGATGTTTTAGAGCAGCTCCTGGCTGGAACAATAGGGCGTGCCGATGCCGCTATAGAAAAATCAGTCGACCATAACACCGGACTGATTCATACCTATTATAGAAATATACCCATTCCGGCCGTGACGTCCGAAGCATTCGATCCCCTTGAGCTTGAACGAGGCGTCCCGCTGGGGCCGATAGCAAAGTTTGAACAGAAACATCTTCCGCTTTACCTGGAAGGCCAGGTGCACTTGCTGCGGCTTGTGGCAAAATCCGATCAAATCAGGAAGATTTACCATTCTGTCAGGCAAAGCCCGCTTTTCGATGAAGATTTACAAATGTACAAACTCAATGAATCTCTAAAGGACTGGCCTCATGAAATCGGGCGAGCACGGACGTTTACAAGGGGCTGGTATGAAAATGAGTCGATATGGCTGCACATGTCGTACAAATATTTACTTGAGCTGCTGCGTGGTGGTCTTTATGAAGAATTTTTCACGGACGCTCGGACAATGCTGGTACCCTTTATGAACCCGAAGATATATGGCCGCAGCATTCTCGAAAACAGCTCATTTATTGCGCCGAGTATCTGCCCCGACCGCAATGCCCGCGGCCGCGGTTTCGTGGCCAGATTAAGCGGCAGCACAGCCGAATTCATACATATTTGGTTGTTGCTGACGATTGGAAAACATCCTTTTACAATAAAAGACAGCCGATTGTGCTTCGCTTTAACGCCTGTCCTGCCGGGCGATTGGTTCACTACTGAAGAAAAAAAGCTTAGATGGAAAGAAACCTCTGTTCAGATTCCTGTTAATAGCTTTGCCTGTACACTGTTAGGCGGGACGCTTCTGGTTTATCACAATCAACAGCGTAAAAACACATTTAGCAGCGACGCCGTCAGGCCTGTTCGTTACACTTTAGATGAAACCCAAGAAGTTAAAGGCCCTTTAATTTCCGACGGTCTGGCTGAGAAAATTCGGAGTTGTTCCTTCAAACGTGTTGACGTTTGGCTGGAGTAGCCAGAATAGGGCAAGTGTATGGTTAAGTAATTACAGTCCGACCAGTTATGGTAAATTATTGAAGCTGTTTTGTGGCCTGCGCTACCGACCACTGTAACGAGTTCGTACAGAGTAAAGCGAAGACCTCGCCGTGATAAACAGAGTTTTGCGATCCTTGCCGCCGAAGACTAAACTGGCGGGACGCTCGGGGACTTCGATCCTGTCAATTTGTTTGCCATCCCGGTCGTACACAAATATAGATCCGGCCGCGACATAAACATTACCCCTGGAATCGGCCACAACATCAAGCTCGCCTTCCCCGGCGAAAAGTTTCGGTTCGCAAAGCGATCCGTCGGAATTGACGGAGAAGGCCCATGTTTTCTGGCCGAATTCATCGGCAAGATAGAAGGGTTGGCCCTGTATTGCAGACCTTAGAGTGAAAGCCCTGAGCAGGTCATCACATTTTGGAATGAATGTCGTGCCATCCGGCGATACATAGCACTCCTCGCTCACTGCCGTGGCCACATCGAGAAAGTCATGCGCATCGCGCCAGCGGTGCCCCGGAACGATAGCGGTCTTACCCTTACGCTGCGCAGCAGGTACAGGGGAAAGAACCTGCAGGTTGTCCTCACTGCCGTCAGGATTGAAAGCGTACACTGTAAGTGAACGTCTTTCACCGCGTCCTGTGACCAGCAGATTGCCGGACTTGTCAAACGCAAGTCCCAGCGGCGATATTGGAATATCACGGATCAGCGTCAGGCTTTTTTTCTCAGGCGACCATCGGTAGATACGATGCCAGCGGGAATCGGTAAAATAGACATTGCCCAAGCTATCGACGGTTGAGCCGTCAATAAATTCGAATCCTCCTTTGACTTTTTCTACCTTAGCGCCGTCGGCCAGTACCCTGGATTCTTTAACGGGTTGTTTTTTAGGAGGATTTCCTGATATCGTCAGCCTGGCGATTTCGCGCGAGCGTACCTCAACATCGTGGGTTTCGTCGTAGATCGTATTGTCGAATGAGAATTTAGCTGGACTATAGACATGAACCCCGCGAAACGCAATGTTTTGCGAAGCATTGATTTTAACACCGTAAGGAAAAGGATTGACCATCCGGATGACACGGTATAAATAGAGATTGGCAAAGGTGATATTTCTGCAATTCTGAATCTCTACGGGCAGAGCGTGCCAGCTCTCGCCGCTCTCTTCTTCCATTTGGAGAGCGTGAATTTTCCAGTTGGAAACATTATTCAGCTTTATCTCGTTACGTACATGATGCTCAATGGACATCGCATAGATGCGGCCCTGGGTGGATGTGTTTGAGATATAAATGCCGCCCTGTGCATAAGGGCTGGGAGTCCAGATATCCTTAAACGTTCCGCCGCCTCCATCGGTGACCCAGATGCTCCAGTACTGACTGTCCCACTTGCGCTCCGGATTGCCGTCGCCGGTACGGTTATCGTTGTAAGTCTGGATACGCGAACCATCGGGATTATAAGTGCCATGGCCGCCAAGGAAGCGAACATCATTCATCATGGAATTAGCGCCGGCCATCCATTTAACTGCCACCGCGCGATTATTGATTCCTCCTGTGTCTATTCCAATGCCGGAAATGATATTGGTTCCCCCTTTGGGAGCTTCGAGCATTGCTTTCGGCGCCTCGGCGCCCTGAAAAGCGGGAGTCTTGTCGGATAAAATAATTTGTGTGGCAATTGGGTTGAACCCGACCAGAACCGTATTGGATTTGAGGGTAATCGTTTCGGTAATACGGTATCGCCCCGCAGGCAAGTAAATCGTACTGTGATTGGCAATTGCAGTTTTCAGATTTTCCGTATCATCGGCGATGCCATCACCTTTGGCGCCTGACAATTTCAGATTGGCCCACGTATCCATGGAGGGAAGGCCGGGTATATCGGATGCGACAGGCCCCGGCAGTGTGCGCAGCGTTTCTAATTCGAAAGTGGTTTTAATTTCCGGAATATCCCCGATATCGTCTATGTGCAGTCCGTGGGAAAAGTCCTTGACGTGATAAATGGGGCCTGGAGCAATAATTTTTTTGTCGCTGTTACGGAAAGCGGCGAGTACGGGTACACGCTGACAAACCACGTTGACCAGATTGGTCTGAGAACGAGCATTATTTTCATCACTGATGAGTATCGCCGGGCCGTTGATATCCTCAAAACGCGAGTCCGCAAGATACAGTTCCTCGGCACGGTCAGGGTTGACAAGAACGGCGGTTGGAACATTTTTGAACTGATTTCGAATCAGAGTCATGCCGCCTTCTTCAGTCTGGACGGCTGCTTTGCGCTGCCCCTCAAAAGAAGTATCGATCATCAAAAACGGCCAGCTCGGAGAGGGTTTCGTGGTGATAATTCCATAATCGCCTCCAAAAAAGTGACAGTCATCCATCTCATTGCCGACCTTTTCCACTCCCGCCTTTCCATTTCCAATGCGAAAGTCGATGTGTGCAAGGTAGCAGTGTTGCGCAAAGTGAGAACGTATTGCAATAGCAGCCGGATTGCCATCCTGTATCTCGAAATTGATGTTGCTGATAGCGCTATAAAACGTGCCTGGATTCGCATCGCGAATGGCTATGCCATTACGAGGACGGTTACTGGCAAAATGGATCATGTACTTTTCGTCACCCGTTTGATAGCCGGGTGTATTCTCGCCAAGAACAAATACGGGACGTTGACTGCCATACCCGATCAAGCGGATTCCAGCCCAGACGAAGACTGTCTTGCCAAGTCGGTAGCGTCCTTCCGGGATAAAGACGATGCCATAGCGAGATTTCTCTTCGACTTTGTTAATCGCCTGCTGAAGGGCATCCGAGTCGTCACCCTTGCCATCGGCGATTACCGGGAAATCTTTCGCAGTCAGATAGACAGCCTCAGGATCGTCAAGACGGACCGGGTAAAAAGATGCCCCGTTTGATGATTGAACCAGGAGGATAATAACCAGGCAGATAAGCCCCCCACGAACAGATTTCAAACACATATCGCTTTTCCTTTTTGATTTTCAGTCTGGTGAGTGGTTGTAGGCGTTGCCGTGGCTAACGCTGCAACAGTAAGCAATATTACGAAACTAATAAGAATTGTCTTTTTTATTTTCCTATTCTCGCAGGAATAAATCTAATTTCTGTCCGCTATTGCCGTCAAAGCGGAAACGATAAAAATTATACTCTTTGTCGTCCCTGAAGGCAAGTAAATTTACCCAAACTATGGGACGGGGGGATGAGACGGTCGGATAGCAAGACGGCAAGATAGAAAGATATCATCGTTCGATGAAGGAACATATCTTTTTGAATCTATGGGAAAGCCCTGCAGAATTGGAAAAGGAAATTGCCCGGTTTGTGCGTTGGTATAACAGCCGGCGTTAGCATGAAGCCATCGGCAATGTAACACCTGATGATGTTTACTATGGACGTCGCGAGAAGATACTGAAGAAACGGACCGAATTGAAAAGTAAAACAGTTCTTGAAAGAAAAAAAATATAACGATAACATTACATTAACAGGAGCCGAAACCGTCTCCTAATTCAACGTCGTTTTTGTCTCATTCTTGCTGAAGACATACACTCTATACTTAGTGTGGGGGATTCCAACAAGGATTCTCGCGAATATTTCTCGTTTGCTGAAAAAATCCGCAGTTTTTTTGGGTTTTTTTGAAAATATTTCGAACAGCCATGCGGTCCATAACTCATTTTCTGAGCAAGTGTTATAGGCTTATTACCCCACTAAACCTATTAGTCAATCCTGCCAATAGAGGCAAAAACCGCCATTTTCATATTGACAAGATTGTGGGGGGG
>JBEKEU010000008.1:0-83741 GCA_050013675.1 Sedimentisphaerales bacterium | reverse complement strand
TCCTTTATTTTTTCATGTTTGTTCTAAATTCTTTTAATTAACCTCTTCACATTTATCCGCTCTACTTTTTTCTCCTAATCAAACTCAAAGTGCCGAGGCCAAGCAATCCAATTGTCGCCGGCTCAGGGACCACAAAGTCCTGACCATCAAGTGTACTGGTTGCGTATACAAACGCGCGTGGGCCAGTACCGTCCAACTCTGCAAGCCAGCTATTGGC
The DNA here is from genome assembly GCA_050013675.1 of Sedimentisphaerales bacterium. GTDB lineage: Bacteria > Planctomycetota > Phycisphaerae > Sedimentisphaerales > Anaerobacaceae > Fen-1362. Next base: position 83,524 of record JBEKEU010000008.1, on the reverse strand, counting down.
TAAACCAGGCAGTGCGATTGCAGCAGAGAAACCTGCACCACTGGTAACATCCCAGACGGGGTCGGTTTCGTAAACAATCTCCCATATAGCGGCGCCGAAAGCTTGTGCCATTGGGTTACCTGCGCTGGTTGTCCAGGCGGGGTCAAAATGTCTGCCCCAAAGCTCACTAATGCGGTCGGCTTTGAAAGCTCCCATAGGCGTGCCGAACTGAGCCGGCATAGGCGCTTCGTCCAGGGTGAGAACATTCTGCCAGCCATTAATTGGTGATTGAGGCAATTCTATACAGAAGCCCCAATTAGGAACCTGTGTGCCCAAACCGGTGCCACCTGCGTTGGTCCACGAATAGAGGCCTGTGTAGAAGTTTCCACCACTTTCACCACCAAGGGCGGGACTCCAGAGTTGGCCTGTGGAAGAAAGACCATTACCGTGACCCTCAATGTCCACAGTACCAACAAGTTCTGCACTTGCCGTCGAAATCAGTGCAACACCAACCAAAATCATTGCTGCGAATATTACCTTTTGCATCTCTCATCCTCCAAAAATAAGTTTAATAAATAGACATTAAACAGTGAGGGCTGATGTAGCGAGAAACAAAAGGGGGACACTCATTCTGACTATGAGTGTAAAAACAACGCTCTCTTTCGTTGCTTCTCATCACTCTCACTCTTCTTCTTCTTGCCACCGGCCGGCCTAGTGTGGCCTACAGAACCGGCAACTAATATCATTCTATACGCGGAGACCGATAATGTCAAGCAAAAAATCGGAATTCCCACGAAAAAGCTCGTATTTCGTAAAGGCGATTTGGGGGGCAAGAAGGGCGTTTTTGGCCTGAAAAGGGCTATTGTAGGCAATAAAGAAGATGGTATTAGATAATCTTAAATAACACCGCATATACGGTTTTATTTGTTGTATGGGATATTACTTGCCGGTTCGCTGGGGGATGGGCCTCTCGACTCATCTCGGAACTGGCAGGCCGAGTTCAGCGAGGACTTTTTTCATATCCTCCCAGACCTTTCTGCGGTTATCGTCGGAGTAGTTGCGAAGCAGGTAGGCGGGGTGGAAGGTGGGCATAAGCTTTATGGGTTTGTGGCCGATGCCGGGCTGGTATTTGTGGAAGATACCTCGCAACTGACCTATTGCTTTAGGGGTGTCCAAAAGTGTCTTAGCGGCGTGAGCGCCGAGGGCGACGATTATTTCCGGGTTGATTAGCTCGATTTGCCTTTGCAGATAGGGGATACAGGCGATTATCTCTTCTGGTTTTGGGTCGCGGTTATCCGGCGGCCGGCACTTGAGGATGTTGCCAATCCAGACGTCTTCGCGTTTGAGGCCGCAGGCGGCGATGATTTTATCTAACAATTGTCCCGCTCTTCCGACAAATGGTCTCGCCTGTGCATCTTCGTCTGCTCCCGGCGCTTCGCCGACGAACATTATGCGGGCGGATGTATTGCCTTCTCCCGGCACGGCGTTTTTGCGGAGTGAGCCGAGTTCGCATTTGCGGCACTTGCGCGTCTGTTCAGCGATATCCTCAAGTTCCTTGACGGCTTCCGGCGAGCAGGGTGGGCGGGCAATTTTCACCGCCGAGACCTCGCCAAGTGGTGGGTTCGCAGAGGTTAATTTAATTTCTTTCTCTGCGTTCTCCGCGGTTAGTTTTTTAACGGTCAGGCCGCCGGAGAAGAATTCCGCCATTTCAGAGTGCTGGCGGACGGCTTTTTTAATGTCAGGATTACTTTTCATAATCCGGATTGTAATTGCATTTTCGTCCGAAGGCAACAAAAAGGGCGACCCATAATAAGTCGCCCTTATGCGAATCTGCGATTTGTTTGTTTTAGACGAGGCCCTGGGCGAGCATCGCCTTTGCGACCTTGACAAAGCCGGCGATATTTGCGCCGACGATGAAGTTGCCCGGCTGGCCGTATTCTTTCGCGGCCTCGCTGGCGTTCTTGTAAATGGTGGTCATAATAATTTTCAGTTCCGCGTCGGCCTTTTCGAAGGTCCACGGGATTCTCTGGCTGTTCTGTGCCATTTCGAGACCCGATACAGCGACGCCGCCCGCGTTGGCTGCCTTGCCGGGCAGGAACAGCATTTTGTTGTGCAGGAATACATCCGCTGCTTCCGGGGTGCAGGGCATATTCGCGCCTTCGCCGACTGCTATGCAGCCGTTTTTGGCGAGCGCCTTTGCGCCTGCCTCATCAAGCTCATTCTGAGTCGCACAGGGCAGCGCTATATCGCACTTGACGTTCCATATACCGGCGCAACCTTCGGTGTATTTGGCCTTTTTGTGATATGAGAGGTATTCCTTGATGCGTTTGCGTTCGACTTCCTTGAGTTTCTTTACGGTGTCGAGATTGATACCATCGGCGTCAAGAATGTAACCGTTGGAATCGCTCATCGCCACGACTTTGCCGCCTAACTGCTGGACCTTTTCGACGGCGTATATCGCGACGTTGCCCGAACCGGAAACGGTGACGGTCATGCCTTTGAAGGATTTGCCTATGTCTTTAAGGGCTTCGGCCATAATGTAAACGAGGCCGTAGCCGGTAGCTTCGGTTCTTACCAATGAGCCGCCCCATTCGAGGCCTTTGCCCGTCAGGACGCCTGTGAACTCATTGCGGATTCGTTTGTACTGGCCGAACATAAAGCCGACTTCACGAGCGCCGACGCCGATATCACCGGCGGGGACATCGGTATCCGGGCCGATGTGCCTGCACAGTTCGGTCATAAAGCTCTGGCAGAAACGCATTACTTCGCCGTCGGATTTACCTTTGGGGTCGAAATCGGAGCCGCCCTTGGCGCCGCCCATCATCAGGCCGGTCAATGAGTTTTTCAGAATCTGCTCAAAGCCGAGGAACTTGATGATGCCGATGTAAACGCTGGGGTGTAACCTGATGCCGCCCTTATAGGGTCCAAGGGCGCTATTGAACTGAATGCGGAAGCCGCGGTTGACCTGGAATTCGCCTTTGTCATCCTGCCAGGGGACGCGGAAGATAAACTGTCTTTCCGGCTCGACGAGACGCTCGACGATTTTCGCCTTGACGAATTCCGGGTGTTTTTCAAGGACTGGTTCGAGGCATTCCAAAACCTCTTTTACTGCCTGATGAAATTCTGCTTCTCCGGGGTTGCGCTTCAGGACTTGTTCATAGACGGACTGCACTACGGCGTTTGCCTTCATTTGTGTTACCTCCTTCTTTGGTCATGCAATGGGCTATTGGGTTTAGTTTCATATTATCAGCGTATTCACTGACATACGTTAAAGAGCAAATACTTTGGCGAATACGAATAATATAGCCACTGTTTTGAGCGAGCGAAAGCACTAAATCTTAATAGAATCCATCAGATTGGCTTATAGACCTATAAGGCAGGGCGGATGCTGTGCCCCTTCTACAAAAACGACTTCTGACCCCTTTTTCGTATCAGGGTAGAAAGCAGATGACCTGCTGGCTGATGACGTCGCCGAGGATGCGGGCGGGGAAATTGGCGAGGTCGATGACCTTTATCACGTCGGCGTATTTGGCCTTATCGGGCAGCAGCGAGGCAAGTTGATTCGGCTGGGCGGCGAACCATTTCTCGTTGAAGGCAAAACCCTTGTGGGAAGGGAAAATCGCGACGTAAAAGATGTCGGTTTCGACGAGGTCCTGGAAGAAGTGCGTTCCGAAAGACAGGTCGGGAACGAGATTTGTTCCTTCACAGGCCAGTTCGCCCAGCACGGTGACGTTATTGATTTCCGAAAAGCTCACAGGCACGCCAAGCGAAGGGGTGGTAGTGCCCCAACGTCCGGGGCCGAGAAGCAGCAGGCCGGTGTCGTCTTTGTTGGTGATTTGTTTATTCAGTGCGCCGATGGCACGGGCGATGTCATACTTCTGCTGGTTGGGAACAGCTTCGTATTGTTTCGGGTCAACAAAAATAACGCGTTTGATGTCTGCGGAGATGGAGCCGCCCATAAAATATCCGTGGCAGAGAAACAGCAGCTTTTCCGCTTTTACGTCCGTGGGAATCGAGACGGCCGCGCGTCGGCCCTTGGTTTGCAGGGGCCTGCACTGGAGCAGGTTTATCATCAACTTGTCTTCTTTTGTGAAGTTGACCGTGAACTCGACATCGACGGGATAATGGTAGCTGGTTTCGAGGCGTTTGAGAATTTTTTGCATACAGGAGACAAAATCGGTTTCCTTGAGGAGCTTTTCAAAGGTTACAAGCCAGTATTGCTTTTGCGTCATCCGAAGCGATTTTGCCTTTTCGGACATTTCGTGGTCGGGCGAGGCAACAAGGTCAATTTTAAGGTCAATTTTTTTGCTAAGAAGCTCCTGGATAGGTACTGACGCCAGACAGTTGTTCTGGATGTCGAGCAGGTCAACGTAATGCTGCGAGAATCTTCGGATGTCTTCCATATCCGCGAGTGGACGCAGCAGGGGGGCGTCGAGAGCGATTGTTTGCGGGTAATCGTCTTCGACTCTTCCGACGGCGCGGGTTCCTAAGCCCAGGACCAATCGCACCATACCGGCTTTCGGGTCGAGGTCCGGGTTCCAGACGAAGGTGTTGTAGGAAAGCGCGACGCCCGCCAAATCCGGGAAAAAGTAGTTGTCGCGGTATGAGCCGGATACTCGCTGAACGAGCAGCGCCATTTGTTCATCCTGCTGGTCAAGGCCTCTTTGCAGGCGATAAACAAGCGCGTCGTCGCCCATTGTGCTCGCGTAAACTTCCCGCACTGCGTTTTCGAACTGGGCGAGCCGCTGTTCGGGGCTGCCCTGGTTGGTGCAGAACAAGCTTTCGTATTTTCCGGCGAATGCGTTGCCGAAAGCATCTTCGAGCAAGCTGCTTGAGCGGACAATGATGGGCGACTGGCCGAAGTATTCTATCATTTGCTGGAACTGCTCTCGCACCTGGTCGGGGAATTTGCCTTTGAGCAGCCGGTCCCGGATTTCGGGGGCGACTTTAAAATAACCCTCTTTGGTTTTTTGCTCCATAAGGAGCTTCCAGCAGTCGTTTTCGACGATGTAGGTGTAGAAAACGTCCGAGCCGACATAAAATGAATCGTGTGTTTCGAGATGGCCTGCCAATCCGAGCGAATGGTCGGATGAGACGATGTTGTTTGCGAGCAGCATACCAACTGCTTTGCCGCCGATGAAGCCGGTGCCGATTAGACGCTCTTCGATATTAATAAGGTCGTTTAAGGAAAAATGCTTCTGGGCAAGAGCGAGAATCCTTTTTTCTTTACCAATTATTACCCTGCACAGCCGGTCGAGAGTTTGCTTTTTGTCCAGAATTGATGTTTCAGGAAGTTCAGCGACTTCCCTGGCTCTTATGAAAAGGCGGTCCCAGTAATCGAGCGTTCTCTCGGCGGATTCGATACCCTGTTCGGATATTCGGGAAAACAGCCGGCTGGCGTCAACGCTGCTGGTTATCGGCACAAATTTTTCTTCCTGCTGCAAATGCGGTAGAAACATTGTGGGGGAGTATCTTTTCCAGACCTTCAGCGGATGGATATAAAAGCGGTCTTCGAGGTTATACAGGTCGAGAAGCAATTGTGTTGTTTCGCGGATTCTGGCGATGGTTTTGAATGAGTGATTATTTCGCAACAGCGCAAAATAAGCGATGGTGTCCAGCTCGAAGAGATACGGGCAGGTAATCATAAAGAAGTTGCCAATCATCAGGTCGGTTGCCCATGCGTTTAGCAGGTCGGAGAGGCAGTCAAAGACGTAGTGAGCGCCGATGCCCTGTTCGGAAATTATGCTGTGGACCTGTGCGGAGAATAATTCGAAGCCGCTGTGTGCGTCGAGATTGAAAATCTGAATACCCGGCGCCGGCTTGAGAAGCGGCTCGTGGCTGGCGAACCGCATATAGATTACCTTGTGGCCGTTGGCGATGGCGGTTTTTACATAGGGGGCCACGAAGGCGGCGAAGTCCTCGATGCTGTCAACCTGCCAGACGACGTTATCGCCTTTGCGAAGCTGGTTAAGTATGGCGTCGAGACCTGTCAGACCGGTGCTTACCTGTTCAGGCATAAGTCCGTCCTTTCCGAATTTTGGCTGGTTGTCCGTAATCCCGAATTTTGACAAGTTATATCAAGCTGAAAGTCAGGATTGCCTTTTGTCAGGCAATTGTTAGAATAAGCAAAACTTATGCAATTGCCTGTGGTTAAACTTATAGTAGCATATTTAAGGATAATACTAATCGTTGGCAAGGCAAGTGCAAGATTGTTTGTTTAATATGGTTCATCAAGGGGACTTATAATGCACATAGAAACGTTGAGGATGTTTTGCGATTTGGCGGATCTGCGGAGTTTTTCCAAGACGGCGGACAAACATTTAGTCAGTCAATCCGCGGTTTCGCAGCAGGTGGCTCAACTGGAAATCGAGCACAAGTGCCAGTTGCTGAACCGGCAGAAAAGGCCGCTGGAATTGACGACGGCAGGAGAGATTTTTTACCGGGCCGCAAGGGATATGGTGGACAGGTACGAATTGCTCAAAAGTGAGATGAACACGCTGAAGCAGGCGGCACAGTGCAGGGTAAACGTCGGGGCGATTTACAGTATCGGGATGCATTCACTGCCGGAGTATATCAAAAGATTTATGGTCAAAAAGCCGAACGTCAATGTCCACGTGGAGTACTTTACCGCGGACAAAATTTACGAGATGGTGCTGGCGGGCGAGCTGGATATCGGTCTTGTTGCGGTGCCGAGGAGGGATAAAAGGCTGGAGGTCTATGATTTTGAGGATGAGCCGCTTGTTCTGGCGTGCAGTCCTAAACATCCGCTGGCAGCACAATCGCATATTGATATTCATAAACTTCAGTTTGAGCGATTTATCAGTTTTGAAGAAGGTGTCCCGACGCGTATATGGATAGACGGCATTTTCCAGCGGTATAACATAGTCATAAGGCCCGTGATGGAATTTGACAACGTCGAAACGGTCAAAAAGGCCGTTGAGATAAATTCGGGCGTCAGCATCCTGCCTCGTCCGGCGATGCTGCAGGAGCTTGCGGCCGGCACCATAAAGGCGATTGAATTTGAAAACGAGAGGTTTGTGCGCCCGACGGGGATTCTTGTTCGCAGGGACCGTATGATAAGCCAGGAGACGCGATACCTGATAGACCTTCTCCGTAGAAAGTCCTGAGGGGACGTCACTTGCGGCCAGCCGGATTTACGATATGCGTATCAAGGCGGTAATATTTGATTTGGATGGGACGATAACGCAGCCGTTTTTTGATTTTGACGAGATTCGTCTGGAGATGGGTTATACGCCCGATGCCGGGCCGATTCTGGAACTGATGGAAAAGATGACGCCGAGGCAGCGGGAACAGGCGGAGGGGATTTTGCTGGCTCATGAGGAAAAGGCGGTTGCTGAATCGACATTAAATCCCGGCGCAAAAGAGACGCTCGAAGAATTGCGCAGGAGAGGCATACTCATAGGCATATTGACCCGCAATAAGAGACAAAACGCCTTTGCGGTTGCGGAAAAACACGGCTTGAAATTCGACGCGGTTGTGGGCAGGGAAGAAGGGCCGGTTAAGCCCGATGCCTTTGGCGTCTTGTATCTTTGCGAGCGGTTTGGGATAAAGCCGCAGGAGTCGCTTGTTGTCGGCGATTATCTTTTCGATTTGCTTTGTGCCAGGGCCGCAAAAGCGATTCCGGTGCTTTTGAAAAATCATCACAAGGCCGATGAATTCGCGCAGTATGCCGATTTTGTTATTGAAAATATCGCTGGTTTACTCAAGATTATCGACGGCAGGTAAAAACTGATGCTCAATACTATAAAAATGACGGTCATTGTGGCGGCGGTTACAGGTGTATGCGGCTTGGCGTTTTGCGCAGAGCAATCGACGAGCGACGCGAATTCAGTGCCGGCGATTCTGGATGGTCTTAGACAAAAGACAACCCAGTTAAGGTCGTATCAATGCGAAGTCAATTACCTTTTCAGCCAGCCATTACTCGAATCAAAAACGCTGCGAACGGGAAATCTGTATTACGTCCGGCTCGGCAATGGCTCAAAGCTGCGCATAAACTTCGACACCCTCACACAGGACGAAAATCCTCAGCAGAAATACGGCGAGCAATATATCTTCGATGGCCAATGGCTTACGCATATCGATTACCAGATTAAGCAGATGCAGAAGAGGCAGTTGGCCGAGACCAATGAGCCGATTGACGCATTTGAATTAGCCAGGAGGAATTTCCCGCTGATTGGTTTTGACAAGACGGAAGATTTGCAGCAGCAATTTGATGTCAATCTTCTTGGTGAACCAAACGGGTTAACGCATCTGCATTTGAAGGTCAAACCTGATTCGATTTACAAGGATGATTACAAATCAGTCGAGGTATGGATTGATAAGCAATTGATGCTGCCTGCGAGAATCTCAGCGGTCTCAACCGAGGGCGATATTTACGAGATAAATTTTGCCAGGCCGAAGGTCAATGAAGTTATTGACGAAAAGGTTTTTGAGTTTACAATTCCAGACGGTTTTGGCAAGCCGGAGATAATTCCGCTTAAGGCAGATAAGTTATGAGCGAAAAAGAATTGGAAGAAAGATATTCCGCATTAAAGGCCAGAGTTGTTAAAAGAAAAGACAGTTTCGACGCGTTTATCAAAATGCTTGAAACCGAGACAAGCTGGCTTACGAGCCCAGCAAGCACACGTTTTCACCTCCACGAAGGCAAAGGGCTGCTCCGCCATAGCGTCGGCGTTGCCGAGAACCTGCTGAAATTCCGTGATTTTCTGGCGTCGCAAATCTCCGACGAAAGCTGCGTAATTGTCGGCTTGTTTCACGATGTCGGCAAAGTCGGAATGCCGGGAAAGCCGCTCTATATAAAAAATGAAAATGAATGGGAGGTTAAAAAACGGGGTATCGCATACAAAATCAATCCTGAAGTTGTTCAAATGGGTCTGGCGGCCCGCAGTTTGTATCTTATCTCAAAATATATTCCTTTATCTGATGCCGAGGCGCAGGCGATACTCTACCACGATGGCCAATACGTCGAAGACAACAAATGTGTTGCCCATAAAGAGGAACCCTTAACGCTTCTCGCCCATTGGGCTGATTACTGGACGGCACATATCTACGAAGAGGGAAGGTTATTAGAAGACAAAGCATGACATTAACAAAGATTAAAACGTAAGGTTGTTTGGAGACATCAAATGAATTACGATAATTTTTCCAAATGGTTTAACGAAGAGCTTCCTTTTAATCGTAAAGAAAAGTTTTTTACCGGAACTGTTCTTCCTGCATTATTATTCAATAACGGCTTGAGTAATTTTTATCATTTTCTAAGAGCAATAAATAATTTTCCGGCTGAAGTTAACGAAGAATCGACAGGGGATAATTTTATATTCTTTACTGAATACAACTTGAAGGAGGCGTCTGGGGATAGAAATATTGGAAGAAAAATTTCCACAAAAGGAAAAGACACGCCCGATGTCATCATTGAAATACTCAAACCAAAGAAAATATTTATCGTAATTGAAGCAAAAATGTTTGACAAGGTTTCTGAAGCAAGATTAATTGGCCAAATAAGCGACCAAAGAGTAGCTGTGATTGAACCTTTGAAAGAGACGTTTCAATTAGCAGAGAGCCAGATTTTTCATATCGCATTAGTTCCCGAAACGTCTGGGCTTATAGGTGGGAAAGATTTTCAAGTAATAAATTGGGAGTTTTTTGTTCGTAACAAAGCATTAGATGTGGCGAGTAATTATTTTTATAATTATTTAAAATACGCACTTGATAAATACCAGTATCTCGTTTCTAAACATGGCTCACCCAGTACAGTAAAGTTCAAAAAAACAGGACAAGAGGTTTACGAAAATGGGAAAAATAATGGAAGTTGGTGGGTTGGAATTGATGGAGGAGAGAACACAGTTATAGAAAATATCAAAAACATTGATTGGAGAAATAAGAAGTATAATGTAAATACTATCAAACCACTGGATGGCAGGAAGGGAAATTGGATTACAAGCATAAAATTTGCAGAACTCGTGGATAAATATGAAAAAGGGTAAACGATGGCCAAGGGATTAGTTATTTATTATTCAAGAAGCGGCAATACAAAGCAGATGGCGGATATGATAACTAAGGCGATGAACGAAGGCGGCCTGGAGACGGACTGCAAAGATATCGCGAAGGTAAAAGTTGACGACCTGCTCGTGTATGACGCGATAGTGATTGGTTCGCCTACCTATTACGGTGGTATGGCGGCACAGATTAAGCAGCTTATCGACGACGCGGTGGTCAAGCACGGGCAATTAGATGGTAAAGTCGGCGCGGCTTTCACAAGCGCAGCCAATATCGGCGGGGGCAACGAGACAACGGTTTTGAGCATACTTCAGGCGATGATTATCAATGGGATGGTAATCCAGGGCGACCCGCAGGGCGACCACTATGGGCCGGTATCGATAGGCAAGCCCGACCAGAGGGTCGAGAAACTTTGCGCCCGCTGGGGCAAAAGAATCGCGGAGTTGACCAAAAAACTGGGCCATTAGCCGGCTTGTGGGGATAGCGGTTTTTTTCGCAAAATCGCGGATTTTCTTTGACAACTCGTCATTGTATAGTTAAGTTTCAGGCATTCGAAGCTTGAAAACGAAAGAACGTTAACCACATAAGTGGAGGACTATTCGATGCAAGAGTACGAAAACCTGAAAGTGCTGGTAGCAGAAATTGAAGCAGACATAAGCAAGGCCGAGGGCGGAAACAAGGCCGCAGGGACGCGGGTTCGCAAGCAGATGCAGGGTATTAAGCAGGCGGCTCAGTTAGTTCGCAATAAGGTCCTGGAAATCAGAACAACGCAGTAGGACAGTATTTAGGACGCCGGATTTGGCATATATCGGTCTGTGGTGCACATAACCGGCACCGCAGGGGCCGACTAACGGATAGCAATTGCGCCAAGTCCCTATTCTCAGGGGTTTAATAATGCCTCGACCGCTATTATTCGATTTATCGCAGATTAACCTTGCGGGCAAACCCGTTTTCAACAGGGATGACATCCTCAAGGTCAATCCCCAAAATTACGAGATGCAGCAACTCGATGGTGTGCTCTGGTATGACAAGCCCAATATGCTTGTGCTTGGCTACAAGGACGTAACCGACAAGGAGTTCTGGGTTCGCGGGCACATACCGGGAAGACCATTGATGCCGGGGGTGATTATGGTAGAGGCAGCGGCTCAGTTGCTCAGTTTCTTTGTCAGAAAGATTATGGGGGAGCAGGGCTTCATTGGCTTTACCGCTATTGACTCGGCCAAGTTTCGTTCGACAGTCGAGCCGGGCCAGCGGTTGTTGCTCCTTGGCAAAATAACAAAATTCAAGCCGGGCAGGATATACGACGCCTATATCCAGGGGATGGTCAACGACAAGATGGTTTTCGAGACCGAGGTATCCGGTATGGCGGTCTGATTCGTCGTTCACATCTAACAGAAAACGGAGCAGGGAATGGCACAGGATGAAAAGGTATTGGTAGTTCAGCGGAAGGTGTTTGAAGAGGTGGGTGCGTTCAATGGCCTTGCGATGGATACACAAAAGTATATCGACAAACTTTTTGCCCCGGGCGTCCCCCGTTTTATGCCCCGGCCACAAGCCGAAAAAGACCCATCCTTTAAGCAGCTCATTCCTTATGTGATTATGACCTGCAACGGCAAATACCTTAGCTACGTCCGCGGCAAACGCGCGGGCGAAACCCGTCTTGTCGCAAAACGCTCTATCGGCATCGGAGGCCACATAAACCCGACCGACGATATGCCCCTTTTCGGCAATTTCTATGATACCTATCTTGCCGCCGTACAGCGTGAGGTGGCTGAAGAAGTGTCGATAGAAACAAAATATAAAGACAGGGTTGTTGCCTTGCTCAACGATGATTCAAACGAGGTTGGCCAGGTGCATTTGGGAATCGTTCATTTGTGGGCTTTGGATGAGCCGAAGGTGAACAGAAAAGAGCAAATGATAACGCAGATGGGCTTTATGAGTATCCCCGAATTGCGACTGGTTCGTGATACTATGGAAACCTGGTCGCAAATTTGCTTCGATGGCTTGGCAAAAATGGTTTGAGTCGCCGGAACACACTGAATTAGCAGTAAAGACCAACATTTCAGGGCATTCCTTTTAGTGTTTCCTTCTCAACCTGTTGTGAGCAGAGTCGAACCACGTCACCGTACCTAAGCCGAGCGCCTCTAAGTCGATTGAACGTCAGGCAAGCTGTCTTTTTTTCTGTACACCATTCCCTGAAAGACGGCTATTATCTCGCCTGCCTCGTTGGTAATATCGATACTGTATGTTGCTAATTTCGGATTGCACGCGATTTCCCTGCCCTGGGCAAACAGTGTGCCTCCCGATGATGCCTTGATGAATGATATTGAGGCGTTGATTGCTACGGCGACCGTTCCGTGAGAATTCGACGCCGCGGCGAAGACGAGGTCGGCAAGCGTAAATATCGCTCCTCCGTGCACTATATCGACGCCGTTAAGATGTTGCGGCCCGATTTTCATTCTGGCTTTTGCCGAGCCGGGCGATACTTCCAGAAGCTCAATGCCGGCCAGTTCCGCGAACTTGTCTCTCTTGAGAAACGCTTTTATCTTGTCCATTCTGTTATACCTCCATCTTTTCACTGAATTGTTGCGGATTCTACCACAAATACCCCAATACACAAAAGGATTTACGATTTGTGATTTATGATTTATGATTGTGAATATGACTAAGAATGGGACAATTGATTTTCACACACACGCGTTCCCGGATGAGTTGGCGCCGCTGGCGATGAAGAAACTGCTGTCTGAAGCACCGGGCGTTAATGCCTTTCTCGACGGGACGATAACGGCGCTGACAGATTCTATGGAACGCAACGGCATCAGCCGAAGCGTGATATGCTGCATTGCCACAACGCCCGAACAGTTCACCCCGATTTTCAACTGGTGTAAAAAAATACAGACGAACAAGGTTATAATGTTCCCGTCGATTCATCCGGCTGATACAAAATGGAAGGAGAGAATCGCCCTGATTAAAGAAGCCGGCTTCAAGGGAGTCAAAATGCATCCGTATTACCAGGACTACCGCCTCGATGAGGACAGGATGCTGCCTGTTTACGAGGAGCTTGAGCGAAACGACCTTATGGTGGTAGCTCACACGGGATATGATATTTCATTTGTGAGAGATGACAGGGCTGACTGCCGGAGAATCCTGAAAGTTACGGAGATGTTCCCGCGATTAAAATTTGTCGCTACGCACTTAGGGGCGTGGCAGCAGTGGGAGGATGTTGAGCAAAGTTTAGCTGGGAAACACATCTATATGGAGCTATCGTGGTCACTCGAATATCTTACCCCCGACCAGGCGAGGCGAATCATACTGGCCCATCCCGCCGATTGCGTCCTTTTCGGCACTGATTCTCCGTGGACCGACCAGGGCAAGACCCTGTTACTATTAAAGAATCTGAAACTTCCACAAGGGCTTGAAAGAAAAATTCTGCGTGATAACGCAATGGCTCTTTTAGGGCTGTTATAGCATTATTAGCGGGTAAAAACCCGCCTTTTGTGTTTTTACAGGACCTTGCGGACCTGACATAAATTATGAATTAAAGGGCAAAAAAAGGTCTTGCTTTTTGTGGTCTCTTTGGCATACTAACACCGATACATAAGGGAATATGGGACGAGCACCGAAATTTTCAGTGGGTGGATTTTCGGTACGTCCAGTGTGACAAAGGCCGTCGTTTGTATTCAGGCAGGGAAAACAATAACCGCTAATTAAGGAGTGCAAAATGGCACAGAACGGAACAAAGATAGTTTTGGGTTTTGTGTTCTTACTGGCCGGTCTGCTTGTCGCTGCGCAGGTACAGGCAGCCCAGACCCCAGCCAGTACGGCACCGGCAAGCGTCCAGGCGTCATCGGACCAGTCCGATTGGTTCCACAATCCGGAACCGTGGCTCGAACAGGGAATGGATTTCCGATTCAGGGAGAACGCTGGTTACAACTGGTACGGACTTAACAGCGACGCTACATACAAGACGTGGTCCAACAATGACGTTCATTGGGAGAGATACCGTACCCGTCTGTGGGACAAGTTTAAACTGGATGAAAACACCTCTATTAATACAAGGTTCACTTGGGAATTTGTAACATGGGACCAGCCGCAAAGCAAAGACCAGTTCACAGACTTCGATGAAATAATTATGGATAATTTTAACGTGTCTATGAAAAAATTCCTCGATTTGCCGGTAACCGCCACCATTGGCCGTCAGGATATATTCCTCGGACAGGGCTGGCTTGTCGGTGATGGAACACCCATGGACGGTTCCCGGACCTTCTACTTTGACGCCGCTCGATTCACTTATGATTTGGCTGAGAAGACCAAGCTCGACATGATTTACATTCATAATATGCCCAACTCTGACTGGTGGCTCAAACCCATCAATGACAGAACCAAATTTGTAACGCAGGAGCAGGAGAATGGTGCGATTCTGTATTTAACTGACAAGAGCAACGAGAAAATGCAGGTCGAAGGTTATCTCATGTACAAGAATAATAATCCTGTTGACGGATGGGCTCGCAATCTGCCGACGGAAGCCGCACGTGAGGCATGTAGTAAAAAGGCCGAGATATACACATTAGGCGGCGCACTTTCTGGTCCGCTTTCTGATAACTGGGGTTACCGAGTCGAAGGTGCCGTGCAGACAGGTCGTTCAGCTTCGCCATCTACCTTAGTTACTGCCAATGACCAAACCGAACATCTTATGGCCTTTGGTGAAAAGTCCACTCTCGAATACAGTTTCAAAGACGACATCGATAATAAGCTGCACGTTACCTATGAGTATCTGTCGGGTGATGACCCAGGCACAAAACAAGTTGAGGCATTTAACCCGTTATGGGGGCAGTGGCCGCAGTGGAGCGAGCTCTTACAAGGGCCCTATGTGCCCAATATGGAAGATAAACTTATATCCAACATGCACCGTCTTGACTTTGGGCATAAGTGCAAACCGAATAGTCAGTGGGAAATTCTTACTGACTGGAATCTGCTCTGGTCCGACGAAAACACTTTTAAGGGTAATCCCAAATTCACCGATAACGGCAGTTTCCGCGGACACCTGTTAACCTGCTGGGCGAGATATACTTTCTCAAAACAGCTCAGTGGCAGCCTGGTCGGCGAATATTTTATGCCCGGAAACTACTATTCACATCTCAACAATGATGACGCCTTGTTTTTCTACTTCACCGTCACGTACACATTCTAAAAAAACTTGTTTGATTTAACGAAAAGCCCGGTCAAAAGCCGGGCTTTTTTTATTGAACCGAGACACCTGAGTCCCTATTATAATATTGTTATATGAGCAAGAATGAGATGTCCAAAAAGTCGTTGCTTTCGGGCGATGAGGCCCTTGCTTTTGGGGCATACGAGGCCGGATTAAAGGTCGCCTGCGCATACCCCGGAACACCCTCAACCGAGATACTTGAAACATTAGCCACCTTCCCGGAGCTTGATGTTCAGTGGTCAGTCAATGAAAAGGTGGCCTACGAGGTCGCTCTTGGCGCAGCCATAAGCGGCGTCCGCAGTTTGTTCGCCTGCAAACACGTCGGCTTAAACGTCGCACTTGACCCCCTGATGACGTCTTCCTATACGGGGATACTCGCGGGCTTTGTAGTCGTTGTCTGCGATGACCCGGGTATGCATTCGTCTCAAAATGAACAGGATACCAGGTGGGTAAGCATCTACGCCAAACTGCCTATGCTCGAGCCGGCAAGCCCGAGAGAGGCGAAAGAATATGTCAAGCAGGCCTTCGAGATAAGCGAGAAATTCGATACGCCCGTAATTTTGCGAATGACTACGCGTGTCGCACATACAAAAGAAGACGTAACACTTGGCGACAGGGTCGTGCCCCAACAGCCACCCTTCGAAAGAAATATAGCCAAATACGTAATGGTGCCGGGAAACGCATACGGCAGACACATCCTTGTCGAACAACGCCTCAACAAACTCAAGGCCCTGTCCGAAAAGACAAAATTCAACCGTATCGAGCCGGGCGACAAAAAAATCGGCTTCATTACTTCAGGCGTCTCATACCAGTACCTTAAGGAAAACTACCCTGATGCTTCTTATCTTAAACTGGGTATGACGTATCCTTTCTGCGATGACAAAATTCGCGCCTTCGCCAAAACCGTCAAAAAGCTTTACGTGGTCGAGGAGCTTGACCCGTTCCTCGAAGAGCACGTTAAGGCGCTGGGGCTGAAATGCCACGCCAAAGACCCATCTTTCAGAATCGGTGAACTGCTGCCGGAATTAATTCCAGCGGTTGTCAAGGGCGAGATAAAACAGGAGATAAAATCCGCAAAGAGAAAACCGCGTCTGTGCCCGGAATGTCCCCACTGGGCAACGTTTGCGACGCTTAAAAAACTCGATTTCTACGTCGCCGGCGATATCGGCTGTTACACGCTTGCCTGCCTGCCTCCCACTTCCGCGCTTCATTCCTGTCTGTGTATGGGAGCGGGAGTAACCTTCAACGAGGGCTGGAGAAAAGGCGCACCCGACAAGAAAATCGTCGGCGTCGTGGGCGATTCCACGTTCGTGCATTCGGGAATAACGGGCCTTATCAACGCCGCTTACAACAAGGCAAAAGGCGTCATATTCATCCTTGATAATTCCACTACCGCTATGACCGGCGGCCAGCAGCACCCCGCCACGGGATTAACCATACGAAATGAGCCGACAAAGAAACTCATCCTCGAAGACCTCTGCAAAGCATGCGGTGCGGATAACGTCGATGTCATCGACCCGAAGAACAGGGCCGAGTTTGACGCCCTTGTCGAAAAACGTATTAACGAAGACGCGTTATCGGTTATAATTTCAAGACATCCATGTAAACTGCTCAGGCAATAGCGCTGTGAGAGAACAATGGCAGACAAGACCTACAACATAACCTTTGGCGGGACGGGAGGACAGGGGATTTTGAAGGCCGCGGAAATTTGCGGCTGGGCGGCGATGTACGCGGGCTACCACGTCAAGAAATCCGAGGTTCACGGAATGGCCCAGCGAGGCGGCTCAGTCGAATCGCACATTCGGTTCGGCAAAAAGATTTTTTCACCGATTGTTCAGCAGGGGGGAGCGGACCTGCTGGTATGTTTCCACCCGGAAGAGCATGACCGGCTAAAGGTGTTTCTGAAGGCCGATGGCAAAGACCTCACCGAATATCTCGAAAAAGCCAAGGCAGCAATCGGAAATCCGCGTCACCTGAATGTTTTCCTTGTCGGCGTGCTTTCGGCATACCTGCCGATTAAAGTGGAATGCTGGCAAAAAGCGATAGAAGCGGTTTTTAAAAAGAAATACGTTGAAGAAAACAAGGGGGTATTTCTTAAAGGAAGGGAAATGGGCCAATTATGATTTGGAAAAAAGAAATTGAGTGTATGCAGCCGGCGGAACTCAAAAAGCTGCAATCGGATTACCTCAAAAAACTCATACCTTACATATACAACAACTGTGCAGTATATAAAAAGAAAATCGACGACGCGGGCGTAAAGCCGGACAGCATCAAGAGCATCGACGACATCAAACGCCTGCCCTTTACCACCAAGATAGATATGAGGGACAATTACCCTTACGGGCTTTTCTCGGGTAAAGACAAGGATATAGTCGAAATACATATCTCAAGCGGCACCACCGGCAATCCCACACTTGTCGGCTATACCAGGTACGACGTCTCGCTGTGGTCGGAGGTTATGGCAAGAACAATATGCTGCGCAGGCGGTGAACCCGGTGACACAATCCAAATCGCTTATGGCTACGGTCTGTTTACCGGCGGACTGGGCTTTCATTACGGCGCACTCGAACTGGGTATGAGAATAATACCAACTTCGGCGGGGCAAACTGCTCGCCAGCTCAAAATTATGCAGGATTTCAAGCCGAAAGTCATCGCCTGCACGCCAAGCTACGTGCTTTATATGGCTGAAGAGGCCAAAGCGATGGGAATCGACCCCGCCAAGGGCAACTGGAAAATCGGCATATTCGGCGCGGAACCCTGGAGCGAGTCGATGCGAAAGGAAATCGAGCAGATCTGGAATATGTCTGCGACCGACGTTTACGGGCTTTCGGAAATCATCGGGCCGGGCGTCGCGCAGGAATGTACCCATAAAGACGGGCTGCACATATACAGCGACGTGTTTTACCCCGAGATAATCGACCCCGAGACAGACCAGGAAGTTGAGGCCGGAGAGGCAGGCGAACTCGTCATCACCACGCTCACAAAACAGGCAATCCCGCTCATCAGATATCGCACAAGGGACATCGTCAGCATTCGCTATGACAAGTGCAAATGCGGCAGGACAAGCCCGCGAATCAGCAAAATCAAGGGCAGAACCGACGATATGATTATCGTCCGCGGCATAAACGTCTTCCCGTCGCAGATTGAGCACGTCCTGCTGGGCATCAAGGGTACTCAGCCGCATTACCAGATTATCGTTGACCGCAAAGCACATCAGCTCGACGAGGTCGAGGTCTTAGTCGAAGTCGAGGAAAAGATTTTCTCCGACGAGGTCAAGAAATTAAACGAGTTGTCTCAGAAAATTAAAAAGGAAATAGAGGCGGCCCTGTCCATCGGCGTCAAGGTTACGCTTGTTGAGCCGAAGACCATCCAGCGAAGCGAGGGCAAAGCCAAACGAATTATTGACAAGAGAATAATATAAAGGGGACGCCAATGAAACTAACACAGATATCGGTGTTTTTGGAAAACAGGAAGGGTCGGCTCTACGACGTTTGCTCGCTGCTGGGAAAAAACAATATAAACATTCGCGCTTTGACAATCGCCGAGACCGAGAGCTTCGGCGTTTTGCGAATCGTCGTGGATAAATCAGACCTCGCCATCCAGACCCTTCGCAAAAACAGTTTTGTGGCGAATCTCACCGACGTCGTCGCAATTGAAGTCGGCGATAAGCCCGGCGGACTCGCGGAAATTCTCAAGGTCTTCGCCGACAACGACGTAAACGTCGAGTATATGTATGGCTTCGTCGAAAAGTTCAGCGATAATGCGCTGTTGGTCTTCAGGTTCGAAGATACCGACAATGCCACGAAAATTCTCGCGGATAAGGGCGTAAAAGTCGTTACGCGCAAGGAAATCGAAGGCCTGTAGAGTTAATCGTCGCCCGTGGCTCGTCTCTCGAACGAGTCACGAGACCCGGGTCACGAGTCACGAACCGGGCTTTGCGAAGGATATTTGATGGATGTGCCTTTCTGGAACAAGGAAATTGAGACAGCCGACAGGTCTCGGCTTGAAGCAATACAATTAGAACGCCTGCGGGAAACAATTGGCTGGGCGTTAAAGACCCCTTTCTATCAAAAGCAGCTTCGCCAGGCGAAAATTTCTTCGCCGGAGGATATCCGCTCGCTTGCCGACCTGCGCAAAATTCCGTTCACTACAAAAGACGACCTCCGCCTAAATTTCCCTCGAGGACTGCTCGCCGTGGATATGAAAGACGTGGTGCGGATTCATTCCTCCAGCGGCACAACCGGAATTCCCACGGTCATTTACTATTCGAAAGAAGATGTTAATAACTGGGCGGACCTGATGGCAAGATGCATATTCGCAACAGGCGCATGCAGCGCGGACGTCTTCCAGAATATGATGACCTACGGGATGTTCACGGGCGGCCTCGGAATGCACTACGGCGCGGAAAAAGTCGGTATGGCGGTAATCCCCATCGGCGGGGGCAACACCAAACGGCAGATTAAAACGATGAAGGATTTTCGCACAACCGTCGTGCACGTTACGCCCAGCTACCTGCTGCACGTTCATACCAAGCTCGAAGAAGCCGAAGTCAAACGCGAGGAGTTGTCGCTCAAAAAAGCGTTCACAGGTGCCGAACCCCATTCCGAGGATATCCGCAAAAAAATCGAGCGTACCTGGAATATCGATGCCTATAATTCCTATGGCCTAAGCGAGCTTAACGGGCCAGGCGTCGCCTTCGAGTGCGTCTATAAAAACGATATGCATCTCTGGGAGGATGGCTATATCGTCGAAATCATCGACCCCGACACAGGTGAACCCGTCAGGGACGGCGATTCGGGCGAGGTCGTTCTGACTAATCTAATTCGCAGGGCAACCCCGATGCTGCGATACCGCACGCGAGACCTCGCATATCTGCATACCGACCCCTGTCCCTGCGGCAGAACGCATCGCCGCCTGTCGCGCATAATGGGACGCACCGACGATATGCTCATAATCAACGGGATTAATCTCTTTCCGTCGCAGATTGAAGAAGTCGTGATGCGAATACCCGAAGTCGCCACCAATTACATAATCCAGGTTGAAAAACGCGGCGACCTCGACCACCTTACCGTAAAAGTCGAAATCTACCCCAAATTGTTCCTCGGCGACCCATCCCAGCTCGAAGCACTCAAGGCACGCATCACCGAAGAATTGCGTTCGGCCATTATCCTGCATCCCTCTGTCGAACTGCACGAGCCGAATTCCCTTCCCGTCTCGGAAGGCAAAGCCAAACGCGTAATTGACCTCAGGCCAAAAGAATAGGAGAACCCTATGGCAAAGCAACTGACCATTTTCCTCGAAAACAGACCCGGCCGGCTAATGGCTATGGCAAAAAGCTTGATTGATAACAATATCGACATCCGGGCCTTTACCATTCAGGACAGGGGCGACTATGGCCTTGTCAAACTCATCGTCAATAACCCCAGCCAGGCATACCTCGCGCTTGCTAATCTCGGCTGCGCCTGTGCGTTGAAGGATATCATCGCAATCTCAATCCCCGACAAAATCGGCAATTTCGAATTGCTCACCTCGGCCCTCGCCCAAAACAACATAAACGTCAAAGACGCTTATGGCTTCGTCCTCCAGACGAACTTGAAAGGCGTTTGCTGCCTTGAGATTGAGGAGGCCCAGTCTGCGCAGGCCCAAAAAGTGATCCAATCCGCTGGCTTCACTATCCTCAAAGATGATGAACTATATAACCTGTGAGTTTTTTGCGATCACGGATTTGTCTGCTAAATTTGCCTGTAGACATCTTTGCGATTTCCGATTGTCGCAATTGTTATTAGCAACTTTCCGTCATCGACTTGGTAGATAATACGATAATCGCCGCAAGTGAGCCTATAGAGTTTTTGTGTCGTATGAAGCAGTCGGCTGTTTTGCGGGTGTGGATCGTTACGGAGTGTTTCAATTCGCTTGATAATTTGTGCTTGTATCTTCCCTGTTTGATCTTTTATAAAGCGCTGAGCTCTGGGCTTCAATTCGATTGAATACATTCATGTATCAGCTTACAATCCGAGTTCCTTTTTGAAATCTTCAATACTTATACTCCCGGGTTCTTTGAGTGAATCTAGTGCTTCATTAGCATCTATTTCGTCCTCAATAGCCTGCATATTTTCAGCTGATAGACTGCGAGGAAATCTAAGTGGAGTGTCAGCGCATAGATCTTTGAATTCATCAAAATTTGGTTGTGTTGTGGCTATGGTCTCCGCGACATCTTGCAAAAAGACCCCCGAACCAAGAACAAACCCGCTACATATAGCTCCAACGCTTTGCCCTTTTGATTCAACCATATCGCTATGCATTAACATTTCCTCCGGGATTCATTTTAATCTCACCGCATATTATTCTTCGTTCGCCCAAGAAATTTGTTCCAGCAAAAATCTGAAACCTATATTCGCCTGAATGGGGAAACACAATTCCATTTATATCAAACGTAAAATTTCCTACCGCTCTAACATCTTTGAATTCCCATTCTATAGTCTGCTCAAAAAGTGTTTGGTCTTCTTTTTGGACATCTACCAATTTAACAGTTACCGGAGTTTTGCCATGTCCATTCGTAAGTTGGCAAAAGAAAGCTAATCGCCCATGCCTCGCAGGGTAACTTTGAGCACCTATAACCTCAAATGCTCCTATAATACTTGGTTTTTGGGTTAAAGCGTCAATTATAACCCAATCGCATATAATAGCCGCGATTAATATAGGAGGAGGCACCTGGCTTTTAGCTTGTATTTCGTCCGGCATTCGTAACCCGATAAAGTATACTCTTTCTTTCGGTCTAAGTCAAGATTATCTTTAATGCCCTCATTGTACTGATTTTCAACGCATCTGTATACCCAAAAGCAGCTTTATAATGAAGATGTTCATATAATCTTCTTTTTTAGCTTAAAAACAACGGTGTGCCCCCCTACCTGTCATCAAAAGTAACCGTAAGTATCAGATACAATGCCAAAGTACGATTTTTAACCTAAAAATGATGCTCGCCCCGTGAGATGGCCTTGCCTATCTCACCGGGGTTTTTCTTGTATTTAATTTGTGGATGCCTAAAATGCAATTCTGACAGGAGAAATATTTATGACACAATCTCAAAAGGTTGCATGTCGGTTGCGGTGGGTTTTGTTGGTTCTATGGATTTTGTGTCTTGCTGCCGGCTGTTTGTATGTATTTGGAGTGATTGGTAAGGTGGGGATTATGGGCACCCCCGCGATAGCCATATTCGGACTTTTTCTCCCTTCCGATGGAAACACCGATAAATTATTTTATGTTTTTAGTTTAATATACATAGGGTTGTTTGTGATGACACAGTGGCTGTTTTTGAGTCCCCGGCAAATGTGGAAAATTAAAGTTAAGCCCTCTGGCCGGCCTATGAAACGAGCGGCGGTGGGTGCGGCTTTTGCGGTGACGCTGTTATCAGTTGGATTGTTATACTCCGTTATGGATTTATTCAGCGGTAAATTTGTTATCGATATGGGCACGGCGCTCTTGAGGTATGCGTTTTTGCTGATTCCTTTGGCTTTGTGGTGTTTTTGGTCGGTCATCTTTTGTGTCTACTGGCGTCAGTCGGACAGCTACACCTGGGCAGGGCGTGTAATTCGCGGCTTAATTGCAGGAAGCGTTTTAGAGTTGATCGTGGCAGTTCCTGTTTATGCGACCCGTCAGGAAACCTGCTATTGCGCAAGGGGCTCATACGCTGGCTTAGTATTCGCAGGGACAGTTCTTCTGTGGGCCTTTGGACCAGGTATTTTTATCCTGTTTGCCAGGGAAAAACAACGACGTGAAAAATTGTTAGAACACCAAAAGTCCGAGTAGATAGTTCTCATCCCCCGTCAAACTTAAATCCATCCCTTAGGGATACCGCAATTCTCGTCCGCCATAGCTTAAAGCGACGGCGGATTGCCATTTACTTTTTGCTTTGAAAAACTTCCTTTTCTCCGCCTCCGGTGGCATTCCTCAACTCAAAACTAAAAGCCCCCCATCTTTACAATTAATTCCGCTAATATATCGAACTGAAAAAAGGGTATCAAAACCTATCAAAACGCGCGCATTTTGGCTCACTTTTTGTCAAAACGACCCTCACTTTTATCAATTTGACCCCATTTTGCCTCACTTTTTGATCGCTTTTTGAGATGAAAATATTTTTTCACCTTATCCATTTTACCCTGAGCTTGTCGAAGGGCTTGCCCATATCTCCCATCTTCGTTAACTTAGGCTATCTGCCTGCCCCGGCGTAGCCAAAGGCGAAGACGGGTAACGTTTATCCGTATATTTTTCATCAAAGTTTTTTACGAAAATCGTAAAATCATAAGTGTCCCCTTATACTATTTTTGAACTTGCCTGCCCCGGCATGCCTTAGGCCGGGGTCCGCCTGTGGCGGATTTAGGGTTTAGTATTTAGGATTTCTTGACCTGTCCGCTACACGCTGTCCGCTGTACGCTACTTACAGGGCAAGACGACCGTAACAGTCGTTCCTTTATCCGGCTGGCTCGCTAACGAAAGTGTGCCGTGATTTATCTCTATCAGCCGTTGCGCGTGCGCAAGGCCCATTCCGCGTTTTCTGCCTGCCGGCCTCGCGGAAAAGAACGGGTGCGTCGCCCTGGCGAGCGTTTGTTCATCCATACCCCGGCCCGAATCGATTACCTGCATACTTACAGTTCGGTTCACTTTATTCGCCGAGACCTCTATTGCTATCGCGCCGGCCTGCCCTCGAATGTCTTTGTCGGGGGAGCCGGACGCGTATGCCTCAAGCCCGTTGCAGATGATGTTTGAAATAGCGCAGGAAATCTGTGCCGAGTCAACGAATACCACCGGCGTATCAGCCGCAATGTCGATTTTGATATCGAGCTGATTCATTTGCTTTTTCTGTTTCGTCAAATCTACCGCGTCATTGATTATTTGTCCTATGGCGGTTTCAGTAGGCCTCGGCTGTTCCGGGTTCGCGTAGCTCATCAAATCGTCGATGATGCCGGAAAGCTCGCCCGCGTTTTGCTGAATCTGCTCTAAGATGCGCTTCCTGTCCGGGTCGTTTTCACTTTTGGCCAGCAACTGCGCCCGTCCCGATATGACCGACAGCGGATTATTCAATTCGTGTGCCGCTCCCGCCGCCATTTCCACCAATTCTTCGACATCCGCTCTCCCTGCTTGCACCCGTATGTCTTTGGCGGGTGTCCCCGAGTGGTTGCTTACTTGGTTGGCAGCAGGGGATCCAGACATTCCACCTTCCGTTGTCTGAACGCTATCCGCTGAACGCTGCCCGCTGAACGCCTGTGCGAACCGCTCCGCGTACCACTGCTGGCTGCCGATTGTCTCAAGCATATCGAGGACTGTGCCCCCAAATTCTGCGGCAGGCCTAAATCGTTCAGCGATATCGCCTCCCGCTTGTGGTGAGCTTGTCGAACCAACGGGATGACGAAGCTCGAATATGATTAAGCCAACCGTACGGCCTGCGGCCTGAAGAGGCGCGATTTTGGTGCGGATAAGGTCGAATTTGACCTCGCACTGTTCGAACAGCCAGTCAAGGTTGTCGTCAGCATCCGATACGATGAA
The DNA here is from genome assembly GCA_050013675.1 of Sedimentisphaerales bacterium. Taxonomy (GTDB): domain Bacteria; phylum Planctomycetota; class Phycisphaerae; order Sedimentisphaerales; family Anaerobacaceae; genus Fen-1362. The sequence continues at coordinate 58,779 of JBEKEU010000008.1, read as the reverse complement.
TTTTTCCTGCATCGGCTGCGGGATTAATTCCGCATCCGCAGGCACTTCCAGCACAATCGTCTTTGCTTTGCCCTGTTCCTCAACGATTGTCCCCTCGACCATATTTTCTTCGAGCTGGTCGGTAAGATAAACACAGACGGGCCCTGTATGGAAATAATTTTGCCAGACGACCACGTAATTTTTCGCCAATTCAATCGCGGGCATGGATGAGTTGATTTTTGGTATCAGCTCTTTAATAAAATCGAAATAGCTCGCGCTGCTTTGCAGCCGGGCGCTTTCCTCGAATAATTTCGAACTGTCGGAAGCTAACTGCCCCGCCGTAGCTCGCAATGCGTCGCAATATGCCCACCCCGGCTTCAGGATGTTTAGCCCTGCCGCTTCGCTTTTGCTGCCGACTATATCGGGCAGCTGCTGCTCGACCTGCTTTATTTGTTCGGCTGTCAGTCCCAGTGTCCCCGCGATTGCTTCAGGCGTGATTTGCTCGTCATAACTGCCCGATTCGCCGATGCCCGCCCGGCGAACGATAATATCCGCAAGCTCCACAACTGCCGCTATCCTCGCCTGCGGTATTTGTGATATTGCGCCCGTGTGGCTGTGATGCAGCCAGAGTCCGAGTATGATGTCACTGGGCAGCCGAAGCTTCTGTGCGAATCGCTTTGCCAGTATCGTGTGGTCAAGACCGAGATTGGCCTGCTCAACTTTGCAGAAACTTGTCTTGTCTGCCCTGGCCTGTTCTAAAAGCGAGTCGAAACTTTTCGGCATCACCTCATCGAGCAGGAATTTGCCTATATCGTGCAGCAGGGCCGCCAAATATGCGGTATCGCCGTCGATGGGGGGAGATATGAATTTCGTGAGCAGTTTAGCGCAGCAGGCCGACGCCAGTGAGTGACGGCTAAGCTCTTTTCTAAAATCGGTCCCTGCGTCATCCGTTAGTCCGCCGCAGATTTTGGCCGACAATACCGCGTCCCGAATCTCCCGCAGCGATATGTTTTCCATCACCTGCAACAGCCACGTGTCGCATTGTTTTATTATGATTCCTTTGTTGTGGCAGAGGCGTAACACCAATGCCGTAAGCGCCGGGTCGGACTCGACCAGTTCTGCCAGCGACGCGGGAGTCAGTTCCATTCGGCCAAGTTGTGTTAGAAACCGAACGGCCACCGCGGGCAGAATTGAAATCGATTCACACTGGCCTACCGCAAGCTCAATCCTGCGGGCGGCAGAATTGTCCGGATTCTGTTCCGGCATATTGCCCATCCTCACTTATCAGCTGTCGCTGCTGTTTTTACAATCGTTTGTGCCCCGGCATCGGGTGTGGCCGACAACCCAACCGGTTTTACGCGGTCTTTTGCAGCATCTCAAGCGTAGCACAAATCCTGTTGATTAAGTCATTAATATCGAACGGCTTCTTTATGAAATCCTGTGCCCCGGACTTCAAAAGCTGGTCTATCTCTTCCTGCTTTATCACGCCGCTTACAATAATAATCCGGATGTTCTCAAATTCCGGGTTTTTCCGGATAGTATGGCAAACGACATTACCATTTACATCAGGCAGCATATAATCGAGCAATATACAATCCGGCCTGAACCGCTGCGTCTGTATCCCCGCCTCGTACCCGCTGGTTGCCGTCTTGACGTCAAATCGGCCGTCACGCGTCAGCACTTCTACCAGCAAATCCACGATTTCAGCGTCGTCATCGACTACCAGAATCTTCTTTTTCCCCGTTTCCAGCCCATCCAATGGAATGGAATTGCTCTTCATAAACTTCATTAAGCTTTCGCGGGGTATCCTTCTGAATCGCGAGCCGGGTACGCGAAATCCCTCCAGCCGGCCGGCATCGAAACACCTGATTATTGTCTGTTGACTGACCCGGCAGATTTCCGCTGCTTCTCCAGTTGTGAATAGCTCCTTCATTTCACACTCTCCTGTTTTCTCAACCCTTTCCTCACCGGTCTATCTAAATTACCTCATTGACCTAATTTAACTGTCGGACACGGGGTTTGTCAAGCATAAAAAATTTATTCCGAAAACCCTGTTTTTAGTGTAGTTGCGTGGTATTTTATAGGCGGCCTTGATATCTCATAGGATTCGCTTCCGATAAGCACCACTTATTTTTGCGATATTGGCATTATTATAAGACGTTTCGAGGGGTTTCCAGAGAAATCATAGGGCGGGACTTTATCTGCCAGTTAGTTTGGTGTTAGTGGTAGAGACAAAGATAGGATGTGTCCTCGTCGGCTTTTACCTTGAATTTCTTATTGGCCGGGACTGAGAATGACTTGCCGGTATTGGCCGAAACTATGGAATGAGGCCGAGCAAATAAAATCGGATGCGGATTTCCGAAGCGGGCCCTGCGCTCCGCTACGTGTCTGTCCGCTGAACGCTATACGTTAATTAAACAACCGGATACCCCAGTATCCTCTCATAGGCCGCGAGATAGCCGGCCATCATGTTATTTAGTCCCCAGTTATTCCGGGCGTCTTTCATAATTCTTTTGACCTGCTTTTCCCATTCCTGCTGGTCTTTCCTGAAGAACCTGTGATTCTGCACGGTCAGCTCCAGCCCATACCACAGGCCGCCCGCGTCGTAATTTTCGAAAAGGATTCCATTGCCCTGGTCCTCTTGAGCGCCCATTTTTTTCAGCCGCAAGGGGACGATTTTGTCATGAAAGCCGCCTGTATCGCGATTGGTGGCTGTCGCGCCGTATAGGTTTCCCACCAGGTCGATCTGGCCGAACGGCTCATACAGGGACGCGCCGAAGACGTCACTTGCCGCAGCGTAACCCAGCGTGCTGAGGTCGTCATTGAAAGGCCAATAGGTGATTTTGCCGCCAGATGCGCAGGCGATTTTCCCCAGGATATCGGCGTCGGTTCTGTCGTCGCCAACGGGATTGCCGACAATAGCGATTTGAACGTCGGGATGCTCAATCACAAATTTAAAAGCGATATCCTCAAGCAGCTCGATACCCTTCTGGATACGGTCCAGACGGCTGGGCCAGAAAAGCAGAATTGCTTCGGGATCGACTTTCAGCCCCGTTTTCTTCTGGAATTTGAGTAGATTAAGTTTTTTGGCTTCTATAACGTGGTCGCCTGGCCCGAATGTTTTCGCGAGTCCCGGCTTATCAACATCGGGGTTTTCTTCCTGGTTTTCGGGATATACTGAGGGCGATATGCCGTTGGGAATTGAAAGTGCGCCGCCGTAACGGTATTTGGCTTTGGTTTCTTTCCTGACGCTGAAGGGTATGAAGTTCCTGTCTAAGAAGTAATCCTGGATTGTTTCCTGAAGGAACCTGTCGCCGACGTAGTTGACGAGCGCGGCGTTTTTAATGGCAGTGGCCTGGCAATCAACACATTCGCGGCCGAAGTCGCTGGAGATGTATAAGTTGCTCCACAGCTCGCTTAGGTTCACCCCGCCAAACATCTCGAGAGGAATATGTCCGGTGTGGGAGTTATGGACGGTATGAAGGACGGGGATGCTGCGGAATTTGGCGAAGGCGGTGATGATGCCGCCAGCCATCCAGTCGTGAGAATGAATGATGCCCCTGCCCTCGTGCTTGGAGAGGATTTCGCCGATGAGGAAACGTTTAATCTGCCTCTGGAATTCGGCGGCGGTTGCGCGGGGGTCGCCATCGTAGGCGCTCATATAATTTTCGAAGAGTGAGGAATCGACAATTTTTATCTTGTCGCGTGGGAGGTGGTATAAGTTCTCGATGTACTCCTCCCTGCTCGTCCCCGACTGCGCCATAAACTTTCTCTGGAGATTGAGCGTGATAATGTAGGTCTTGACGCCCCTGTTCGAAAGCCCCCTGCATAAGGCGGCGACGACCTCGCCCATACCGCCTGATTTACCGGAGACGTATTTGGCGAAATCGCCCAGACCCTTGGTGGGCAGGCGGTCAGTTTCGGGACTGATGATAATTACGGGGGTCCGGGTATATTTTTTGAGGATAGTGAATTTTTCGAGAGACCTCGTGAGCATCCAGAGCTTGTCGGCGATAGTTCGGACTGTTTCGCTGATTGTGCCGTAAGGGCTGAAATAAGAGTGGACTGCCTGGTCAGAGCCGGTGCTTTCGTGGAGAAAATAAAGATGGTCTGAGGTGGTGAGGTGTCGCCATTTGGTTAGTAACTCACCGCCTGCGGTTTTGGCTTTTCTTTCGAGGTATTGAATGCGGGAGAAGAATTCCTGCTGGGTTTTATTTCCGAGCCAGCCAAAGGTGTCCCTTGCGGCGTCGGCCCAGGAAGAGGTCGATAAGCCGTGGATATCGACGGTGGGGCAATCGGCGTTTTTGAACAGTTCGGCAACCTCGGTGGGGTTTGCCATTCTGATGCTTTCGTATTTTGCCAGCTCACTGGGAAGCTTTTTCCAGAATTCGAAGATGCCTTTGTCTTCCCAGATATGTTCGCCGATATGCTCATAGTCGTAGCCGAGGAGGACGGCTTCGCCGTCGATTTCGGCGATGTTCTTGGCGTAGAGTTCGGCGGGGACGGGCGTGTGGGGGAATCTGAAGGCGATGTCGTCCGAGAGTTCCCTGTTTCTGGGGATGACGATGAGGTTGCCGGATTTTGCGCGGAAGACGGCGTTGGGGGAGACGAGTTTGCCATCTTTGCGGCCGAACATATCGGCTCGTTTTTCGCAGAGCATCGCCTTGTATCCCATATCGGCAACGACATACGCGATATCGTTATTGAACATTAGTTCGGTGTTTCTGAAAGAAGTCGGCTTGATGCCGAAGAGGTCTTCCATTTTGCCCCTGTGCAGGGCGACCTGGTCTCTGAATTCCTGCCTGTGCACGTCGGAGAACAAACTGGAAAGGGAATGGTAATAAGTTTCTTCGAGAAATTCGACCTGGTTTTTGCCTTTGCCGGCGGCGAGCAACTGCTGAAGGCAGGTGATTACCTCGGGCTTATACATTTGTGCTTGTTCGAGGAAAGTGCCCGACATACTGAAGGTGATTTTGAAGGCGGGATTTTCCTCGATGAGTTTTGTGAACATTCTTGTGGCGGGCAGATAGCATTTGTGGGAGACCTTTTCGAACACTTCCCTGTTCATCTCATCCCAGATGAACTTGTCCCTTGCGGGATGCAGCCGGAACGGCTGGTGCAGTTGAAAATAAAATGTCACTATCGGCATTTCATACCTTTTTTCGACATTAATTGCAATCCCGGTCCGGCCAACAACGCGCTCCGAACGCAGCCGAACAGGTTTAACCAAATGACTTATGCTGCCCGCGGTGATTGTAATCCATTGCGGCAAAAAACGCAAAGGATTTGGCTTGCGGCGATTAAAAACGTTTCACAAGGCGTGATGAAGAAAAATCACAATTAAGAAGCGCAATATGGTATCCGGTCATTCCCATTCGATTGTCGCGGGGGGTTTGCTGGAGATATCGTAAACGACGCGATTGACGCCGCGGACCTCGTTTATGATTCTGCTGGCAATAAGTCCCAGCACCTCATACGGTATCTGCGAAAAATCGGCGGTCATAAAATCGGGCGTTTCGACGGCGCGGATTGCGATGACGTTTTCGAAAGTTCGGCCGTCGCCCATCACGCCGACGGTTTGCACGGGGACAAGGACGGCGAGGGCCTGCGAGATTTTTCTGTAAAGGCCTGCGGATTTGATTTCGTCGATTAGGATTTCGTCTGCTGCACGCAGGACTTCAAGCCGTTTGGGCGTTATTTCGCCTATTACCCGCACCGCAAGTCCCGGCCCGGGGAAGGGATGACGCCAAACGATGTGTTCGGGCAGGCCGAGGTATTTGCCTGCGACTCTCACTTCATCTTTGAACAGGTCTCTTAATGGCTCGACTAATTCAAAGCCAAGCTTTTTGGGTAATCCGCCGACGTTGTGGTGCAGTTTTATATTCGCTGCGGGATTCCCATCTTTGGCGCCGGACTCGATGACGTCTGGGTACAGAGTTCCCTGGGCGAGGAATTTGGCGTTTTTGATTTTGGATGCCTCGGATTTGAAGGCGGCGATGAATTCCGCGCCGATGATTTTTCGTTTTTGCTGCGGGTCGGTGACGCCCGCTAATTTTGAGAGGAATTGTTTTGACCAGTCAACGACGCGCAGGTTGATGTGGAAGTGGTCGCGGAAGGTGGATTCGACTTCCTGGCGTTCGTTTTTGCGGAGGAGGCCGTTATCGACGAATATGCAGACGAGCCGGTCGCCTATTGCTTTGTGGAGCAGGGCGGCTGTTACGGAGGAATCGACGCCGCCGCTGAGGCCGCAGACAACCGTGTGGTCGCCGACCTGTTTGATGATTCTTTTGACGGTATCGCCGACGAAATCGCTCATTTTCCAGTCGCCTGCGCATCCGCAGATATCGTAGAGGAAATTTTTCAGGATAACTGCGCCTTTGGGGGTGTGCGAAACCTCCGGGTGAAACTGGACGCCGAAGAATTTCTTTTTTTTGTGTTTTACACCGGCGAACGGGCAGGTCTTTGTTTGTGCGAGCTTGACGAAATTATGGTTGGCGTCTTCAATCTGATCGCCGTGGCTTGCCCAGACGGTTGTCGAACCCGGGAGGTTCGCGAACAGGCCGGTTTTGCTGGTGATGGTGAGGTTTGTCCTGCCGAACTCCCTGTTTTTTGCGGGGACGACCTTTGCGCCGAGAATCTGACAGCCGAGTTGCATACCGTAGCAGATGCCGAGGATGGGGACATCCAGGTCAAAAATTTTCTCGTCGCATTTTATCGCGTCCTTGTCATAGACGCTGGCAGGGCCGCCGGAGAGTATTATTCCTTTGAGGTTTTCTTTCTCCAGTGTTTTTGCGGGAGTTGATGCCGGGAAGATTTGAGAGTAAACGTTGTGCTCGCGGACTCGTCTAGCGATGAGCTGCACGTATTGGCTGCCGAAGTCGAGAATCGCAATTGTTTCGTGACTCATTGTTTTCCGTTCGTTGTTCTCTGTTCATTGTTCGTTGCAATGAACTACGAACAATGGACTATGAACAATTTGTTTAGTCCTCAAGTGGTTCGACTGTTGAATAGTTTGGCGATTCTTTTGTTATTTTAATGTCGTGCGGGTGCGATTCGCTGACCGAGGCGGAGCTTACGCGGACGAAATACGATTTGGTTCTTAACTCTTCTATGCTTCTGGTTCCGCAGTAGCCCATTCCCGCCCTTAGACCGCCAACGAGCTGATACACGAAGTCGCCAAGCGATCCGCGATACGGCACCAGTCCTTCGACTCCTTCGGGGACAAGCTTGTCTTTGGCGGAGGTGCTTTTTTGCCCGTATCTGTCGGCTGACCCTTTTATCATCGCACCGAGAGAACCCATCCCCCTGTATTCTTTGAACTGCCTGCCCTTATAGATGACTAACTGGCCCGGACTTTCCCTTAGGCCCGCGAAGAGCGAACCGAGCATCACGCTTGAGGCGCCGGCTGCAATCGCCTTGGTTATATCGCCGGAGTGGCGAATGCCGCCGTCGGCGATAACGGGTATGTTATATTTGTTCGCTACGGAGACACAATTCAGTATTGCTGATACCTGCGGCATACCCGCGCCTGAGATAATTCTCGTTGTGCATATTGCCCCGGGGCCGATTCCGACTTTTACGGCGTTTACTCCGGCATCGATGAGGTCTTTGGTGGCGTCGGCGGTTGCGATATTGCCCGCGATGACATCGATACTGTAATTACTCTTAATTGATTTTACGGTGTCGATGACATTTTGCGAATGGCCGTGAGCCGTATCGACAACTATCACATCTACCTCGGCTGCTATCAGGGCCTCGACTCGCTCATAATCGTGGACGCCGACTGCAGCTCCGACTCTCAATCGGCCTCTCTGGTCGCGGGCCGCCAGCGGATACCGCTCGACCCTGTCGATATCTCTCATTGTTATCAGGCCCGTCAGGTTGCCGTCGTCGTTGACCAACAGCAGCTTTTCAACTTTATGTTCCTGCAGGATTCCCTTGGCCTGTTCGAGCGTGGTGTTTGGCGGGGCTGTTACGAGGTTATTTTTCACCATTACTGAACTGATTTTGGCGTCGTAGTCCTTGAGAAATTTGAGGTCTCTTTTGGTCAGGATTCCCCGCAGTTTTCTGCCCTCGACAATCGGTATGCCGGAGACGTTCTGCTCGTTCATCATCTGCTGTGCTTTTCGGACCGGGTCATCGGGCGACAATGTAATCGGGTCTATTATGACGCCGTTCTCCGAGCGTTTGACCTTCACAACCTCCCGCTTTTGTTCCTGGATGGCGAGGTTCTTGTGGATTATTCCGATTCCGCCTTCCTGTGCCAGCGCTATTGCCAATGACGCTTCGGTAACGGTGTCCATCGCCGCCGAGACAAGGGGGATATTTATCGTGATGTTGTTCGTTAGGCGTGTTCTTGTGTCGGCCTGGCTTGGCACTACGTCGCTCTTGGAGGGTATCAGCAGCACATCATCGAATGTTATACCTTCTGCGATGATTTTGTTCTTATCCATCTTATTCTCCGAAGTTATGCTGGTCCTGTCATTATTAAACGAACAAGTATAGTAATGCGTTGCCGTTGCGTCAAATCTATTTTCCGCCCTGATTTTCGGCGATCCCCCTCGATTGCTATTATCGCCTCAACGCTGCGAAACAGTCGGGGCAGAAGAGGTGGCCGGAATCAATTTTGTGCAGTTCGCTTAGTGCAAGGTCGTTTCGGCCGCAGCAGTCGCAGGGCTGTGTCTTTTTCGGGGCGGGTATTTCGCGGATATCGAACGGCAGCGTTTTTCTTTCCTGTGCAATTGCCTCTTCTTGTACCCCGGCTTCGGCGTTGGCCTGCGCAGTCAATTCCTTCTGGATGCTCAGTTCTTCCTCGATTTCGGTCCGTTTTTGCGCCTCCGCCTGTGCGTTTTCTTCGGCCTTCAATCTCGCGTCGGTCTGGGCCTTGAGCTTTTGTTCCAGTTCAAACCTTGCCTGACGCTCCTGGCGCAATTCCTGTTCGGCCCTGGTTATTTCGGCAGTCAGCAGTTCCATCTGCTTTTGCGTCTGCTCTTTCGCTTCGGTTTCGGCGACGATTTTTTTATGTACCTCGCCGTTCGTGGCGGCAAGAGTCGCCTGACGCTTTTCGAGTTCAGCCAGCCGGTCGGCATAGGTCCTGAGATTTTCCTGTGCCGATATCCTGTATTCGGTTTCCTCGGCCAATTTTCGTTCGACATCGGCTTTTGTTTGCTGCAATGCCTTTAGCTGCGCTTCGGCCTGCGATGTCCTTCGGGACTCGTTTTTCAGTTGTTCTTCCGCCGCCGCGATGACCCGTTCGTATGCCTCCATCTTTTGTTTTATCGTCTCGCTGGTCTTTTGATCAGCCGTACTCTTCGCTTCGGATTCGGTTCCGAATTGCTGTTGCAGTTTCCTTTTTTCTTCTGTCTCGGTCTGCAATTTCTCTTCAAGTTGGGTGATTCGCTCCTCGTAAGCGGTTGCCTGGCTATTCAACTGGTCGCGTAACTGCTTTTCAATGCCGGCAGTTTCTTCGGTTTGTGTTTTGGCCCCGGTTTCGGCCTGAGCGACCTGCCGGCGATAAAGTTCGACCTGTTGTTCGAGCTGCTGACGTATCTTGGTTTCGCTGTTCAGCCGGTCGCGAATTTCTTCTGTCGATTGTTCTCTTCCGGCCAGTTTATTTTTCGCTTCAGTCAGGGCCTCCGCATAATACCTGGCTTTTTCCTGGGCGGTCGCTATTGCCTCGCCGTAAGCTCTCGCTTTTTCTTCCAACTGTGCGCGCGATTGCAGTTCAGCTTTCGCTTTGGCCTCGATTTCAAAGCGGGCCTTTTCCTCCGATAATCGTCTTGCCTTCTCTTCGGCCTCCGCTTTGCCCTGGGATTTGGCAAGTGCCGCTGCCAAACCGTCAGCCCTTTCTTCGGCATTTGTTCTCGCGGCTGATTCAGCTTCCAGTTGTTTTTCGGCCTGGATTCTTGCCTGGATTTCCGTCTCAAGTTTTCTGCGGACATCGGCAATCGCATCGCCAAGTTCCTTCACGTTGCGCTCGGCGCTGGCCCTGTTCTGTGACTGCGTGGAGGCCTGCTCCCTTAATTGCTCGATTGTCGCCGTAAGCGTTCGAACCTGTTGTTCTGCCGTGACTTTGGCCTCGATTTGCTGATTCAACTGCTCCTGAATTTTCGACAGCGTTTCCGTAAAGTCCTTTATTTGTTGATGAATCTCGGCCTTTGCCTGTTGTCTTGCCTGCTCTGCTGATTCAATCGCTTCTTTGGCCCTTTGCTGGGCCTCGGCTCTTGCCTGTGCCTCTATCTGCACCTGATGTTCGGCCTGCTCGGCTCGTGTCTCGGCCTTGATTCTCTGCTCACCCTGTCGTTTGGCCTGCTCCTCGGCAATGGTTCTCGCCTGCGTCTCTCTTTCGGATTTCTCCTCCGCCTCGCGCCTGGCCTGTTCTTCCGCCCGCAGCCGGGTTTCGGTCTGTACTAAGTTCTCGATATGTTGTTTGAGTTTGCCTTCGGTCTCTTCCAATGCCCGCGTTTGGGCATTCAGTTTTACCTGTATGTCATCTATCGCTTTGCCAAAGGTCCTTGCTTTCTCTTCCAAAGCCGATTCGGCCTGTGACCGTGCCTGTGATTCGATGTGAACCTGCTGTTCGACGGCATTACGGGCTTTTGTCTGGGCTTCGAGTTTTTCCCGCAGCTCGCTAATCAAAAGGTGGTATTCGTCAATCTGTTTCTGTAATCGGGTTCGGGCAGCCAATTCGGCCTGCAGTCGTCCCTCGATTTGCCGCCGCGACTCCTGAAAATCGCGGGTCTTTTCCTCAAGTTTGATTCGCGTCTGCTGCTCAGCTTTTATTCTCGCCTCGGTTTCAGACCTTGCCTTTTCTTCCGCGACGACCCTTGCCCTTGTTTCTGCCTGTGCGATTCTCTGTGCTTCGGCTCTTGCCTGCGACTCCTGATTCGCAATCTCCTCCGCTTTTTTTATCGCATTGTAATAGGCCTGCCTGTCGGCTTTTTTCTGTAACTTGGCATCAATCCTCGCCTGTTTTTCAGCAAGTGCTTTTGCCTTTGCCTCCGCTTTGGTTCTCTCTTTTACTTTTTTGGCGTTGAAGCAGGGCGCAAGGGGATGATGCGGCCAGTGCTTATCTCCACATATAGGGCAGGTCGGGACAAACTTCTCCTGACTATCCTGCGGGGTTGACCCCCCGTTTTCCTTTGTCCGGTTAACATCCATTGGCAGCCCAAAAAAACAACAGCACCAGTTTCCGTTCTGATTACCGGCGGGGCTCGTCTCGGCGAAAATGAAAACCAATGAGTGCGAGCAATTACTAAAAACGCCGAGCCGTAGCCGGGAGTGAAATTCAATTTCCACTCCTCCGCTCCATTCTTCTAACAATTTACCACAGAATTTTCAAGCACAAAAGATTTTATGGGACTTTCTTCGCCATTCTTGGCATAGTCGCAAAAAGGCAACACTGAAGACCACAGGTATGTTTTGCCTGCCCGTGCCACAAGTCGTGGCATACAGCGGACTGATTTAGAATCTAAAATGGAATGTCATATAAGTCCGCATTAATAGGAACTTCATAATCAAACATGCCTTCGGAAGTTACGAATCGAAGATTGGCTGTGGCTCTTATGTGATATTCGTCTTTAAGTTCATCACCACGAAAAATCGAGGCTATAGTTCTTACTGCTCTAAATCCCAAGTGTGCCCATGATTGTTTTTCCAGCTTAGGAACAGGTGGATGAAGCATATATCTGAAACTATACTCGGGGATATCCGAAACTATATGCGGACATTCTTTTCCGTCTTGCCATATATGCCATTCGTTCCCAGTATAAAAATAAATGCTCGAAATGGGAGGCGAAGATAGTTCGGAATCGTTGAAAAGGTCTATTTTAAATCCTACTTCTGCCTCGGCATATTGGTTTGTTTTAGTCAAGGAGCCTGTCGTGGTCGAAGCAATACGTATTTGGCTTTTCTTGATATTCTCAATTTCGGTTTTTGCCCATTCGAGATTTTTTGTCAATTCAGTTTGAAGAGTCAATATCGAAGGCCCATAAACTATATGACGCCTATGTTTTAAATCGAAAGGTATATCGGTGATAGTGTTGGTCAGCAAGATACATAACTTATTTTTCGCATGAGCATACCCTAATTCGTAAAAGACGTTTGGGTTACGTGTGGATAGGTCTGCGATGATAATATCAGCGGCATCAATTTGGCGGTAGATTCGGTCTACCATTCCCTCACGAAACATTTGCTCATCTAAACGCTCAGCGTTGACACCAATTTTTTTGGCAGTATCTTTGATTCCAAGTTTGTAAATATCATCAAAAGCGGAATCAAATGGCATAAGAACAAAAGCGAATATGGTTTTCGAGTTTCCCATAAATAATTTAAATTACCATTTCAGTACGGCTCCGGTGTCTGCGCTTGTGGCCATAGCGGCATATTTGGCAAGGCAGCCGGTAGTAATGTTTGGTTTCCTCGGCTTCCATTTCTTTTTGCGGGCAGCGAGTTCCTTGGCTGGTAACTTCACATTCATTTTGTTGTGAGGTATGTCGATTTCGATTATGTCGCCTTTTTTCAACAGTCCGATTGGCCCGCCAACCGCGGCTTCCGGGCTGACGTGGCCTATGCAGGCGCCGCGTGTGCCGCCGCTGAATCTGCCGTCGGTGATGAGCGCGACCGATTCGCCGAGACCTGCGCCCATAATATAACTTGTGGGGCTGAGCATTTCCTGCATACCCGGGCCGCCTTTGGGGCCTTCGTAGCGGATGATAACTACGTCGCCCGCCTTGACCTTGCCCGCGAGGATTCCTTCGCAGGCGTCTTCCTGGCTCTCGAAGATACAAGCCGGGCCTTTATGGGTGAGCATATTTTGTGCGACGCCTGCCATTTTGACTACAGCTCCTTTTGGTGCGAGATTACCTTTGAGTATAGCCAATCCGCCTGTTTTTGAGTAGGCGTTTTCGATTGTGTGAATAACTGCGGTATTGTTAGTTTTCGCGTCCGCGATATTTTCGCCAAGTTTTTTGCCTGTAACGGTAAGCGTGTCGAGATTGAGCAGTTTCGGAACCCTGCTTATTTCCTTGAGTATTGCGCTGATGCCGCCTGCCGAATCGACGTCCTCGACGTGGAACGCGCTCGATGGTGAGACCTTGCAGATATTCGGGCATCTGGCGGATATTTTGTTTATCCGCTCAAGGTCATATTTAATACCTGCCTCACTTGCGATGGCTAATGTGTGCAGAACGGTATTTGTCGAGCCACCCATTGCCATATCAAGCGCAAGGGCGTTATCCATCGATTTGACGCTGATTATATCCAGGGGCCTGATGTTCTTTTCAATTAGCCGTATGATTTGCCTGCCCGCTTGTTTATAAAGTTCTTCGCGTTTGGGGTTGACCGCCAGTATAGTGCCGTTGCCCGGCAGTGCGATACCGATTGCCTCGCACAGGCAGTTCATCGAGTTTGCGGTGAACATCCCCGAGCAACTGCCGCAGGTGGGGCAGCCCGTGGCTTCGAGTTCTTTCAACTGCTCTTCGTTGATTTTGCCCGCGTTGAATTGGGCGACGCCTTCAAAGATGCTGATGAGGTCAACCGTTTTGCCGTTTTTCATTTTTCCAGCCGCCATAGGCCCGCCGGAGACGAAAATCGTGGGTATATTCAGCCGGACGGCCGCCATCAGCATACCGGGTATAATCTTGTCGCAGTTCGGAATGCAAATCATCCCGTCGAAGCAGTGTGCCTGAAGCATCGTCTCGACCGAGTCGGCGATTATTTCCCGCGAGGCAAGCGAATATTTCATACCCGTATGTCCCATCGCTATCCCGTCGCAGACGGCTATCGTGTTGAACTCAAAAGGCACGCCGCCCGCCTCACGCACAGCCTGTTTGACAATCTGGGCCACCTTGTTGAGATGGACATGGCCGGGAACTATCTCGCAAAAACTGTTGGCGATGGCAATGAATGGTTTGTTGATATCGGCGTCGCTGATACCGCAGGCGTGAAGCAGCCCGCGGTGAGGCGCTCGCTGAAAACCGCTCTTTATTGTGTCGCTTCTCATTTATTTTCCTTTCTGCAAAGTTGTGCCCAAACATGGGCATTTTCAAGGCGTATATTGTAACGATTTGACGGCCGCTGTTGAAGAAAAATAGGTTGTGTTGGCATTTTCGGCGGGTATAATATGTTGTTTGATTTAGGCAAAATTAACTACTGGGAGACCAAAATTATGACAACAAACAGTATTTTCAGATGTGTAGTCGTTGCGGGTATATGTTGCAGTGTGTTCGTGTGGGGCTGTGAACAGAAGGTCCAGTCCGGCCCAGCCGAAGCCAAATCCTTGGCACAAGCGCCAGCACCAGCGCAAGCACAAGCAAAAGCACAGGTGAAAATCGCGTTGAGATCGACCGTTGGCGACCTGGCCACTTATAAAATTACAACCCGGGCCCGTCGGACTACAAAATGGCAGGGGCCGGTCCCCGATAAAGCGGCCTTCGATGAGAACTTCAACGAAGAACGGGTCGAAATGGTCCTTACACAGCGCATACAAAGTGTGGACCCCAATGGTATAGCAGTTGCCCTGGTCACAATCGATGGAGTGAAATGTCTTTATTCTAATAAGAGTACGGCCTCGGTGGATTTTGACAGTTCCAGGCGTTCGGACGCCAACAATCCAATAATGAAATTAATCGGCCAAACCTATCTGATAGAATTCAGTCCGTGGAACAATATATCTGCGGTAGACGACCTGCCGTCGGCTATGATGACGATGAAAGACGGCACCCCCTCCGGACAAGCAGGAGTCAGTATTTTGTATCCTGAGGCAATAATGGAAAGGCATGGGGCGATGCAGTTGCCGCAACCTGGGCAGGAAGTGCTTAAGCCCGGCGACAAGTGGAACAGAATCAAGACCTTCGCGTTTGGCAAGATGGGCCTTAAATCATACGAGAAGATTTACACGCTTAAAGAAATACGAGATGCGGGGGGCCGCAAGATTGCGGTTATCGATATGAACACGATACCTGCATCCGAGGTTGAGCCAAAATACCGCAGTCAGCAGGCAGAGGTTGATGTGCCGAAAACGTTTGACACGAACGATTCATACACCGGCGGCGGCGAGTTTGATTTGAAAGCGGGCAGGATAGAAAATTACCACGAAGATTTAGAGGCAAACTGGGTTGTAGCGCTTCCGTCAAAGCCAGGTGATACCGGCGAGCCGGTAGTGTTAAAGATGTCCGCTTCTCGCGTTTACAGCATTGAAAGAGTTAAATAATCGGGTTTGAGCGAAAGGAACCAAAGTTGAGCCGGACAAAGATTCTTATAGTGGCTTTGATTGTGGGGATTATCGGCGGCTGCACGTCGGCGCCGTCGCCACGCAAAATATTATTGACGGTTGATTTCAAGCCCGGCCAGACCCTTAAATACAAGTTCGTCAACAGCAGGAATATGGCGGTGGACTGGGGGCCGATGAGAGGTGGGGGGCCGAGCAAAATCAACAAGTCGTCAGAATCGCTGGAGATGGTTGTTTCATACACGCCTGTCGAAGTGGACCCCTACGGCGTTTCGACAATCAGGGCCGATTGCGAATCCGCAAAAGCAAAACGCACGTCGGAATCGCCCCGCCAGCAGAATTGGCAGGAGGCGGCGGAAGGTTTCGCCGGTAAGAGCTGGACGTTTACCGTTGACGCCAGGGGTAAAATTGTGGACGGTTCAGGGTTTCGCGATGTGCTTCTTCAGGTGGGTCAGCGGGCATTCAGGGCCGACAGAAGCAAAGGTCTCATTAAAGAGCCGGATATGCTTTTCGATGTTATTGCGATGCAGTGGTTCCTGTGGGATTCGGTATCGAGCGTAAATAATCCCACCAAAGGCGTTGCCGTTGGTGACAAGTGGAAGTCCGTGCTTGCCGTGCCTGCCACGATGGTTCTGTTCGCTGCCAGAGATGTTAATTACACGCTGTCGGAAATACGTGTTCAGGACGCCAATAACCGGATAGCCGTAATCGATAGTTCCTATTTTCTGCTGTGGCCGAATCCTCCCGAATGGCCCGTCCCTTATACCGAGCCATTCCAGATGAGCGGGATATTTGGATTCCTGAGAGGATATAAAACGCACGATTTACAGGGCCATGGACAAGAGCTTTTCAACATAGACGCCGGAAGAACCGAACGATACAGTCAGAGCTATACGGTGCACGCCAGTGCGTCGTTGCCTATGGGCCTGGGTGGCGTCAATCCGCAGATAACCATTGACCAGAACATGACAATGGAGCTTCTTGCGCCGTCTGTCCCCGGGAAATAGTTTTTTTAAGGGCCGGCCGTAGCGCATGGAGGTGTAAATAAATTGAAACGAAAGAATCTTTGGGCTCCGTGGCGAATCGGATATATCCAGGGCCTTGCCGACAAAAGCGAGTGCTTCATCTGCAAAAATATCAAAACTCCACAGGATGACGACAATAATCTTGTCCTGTGGCGTTCAAAAAACTGCGTCGCAGTGATGAATCGTTTCCCTTATAACAATGGGCATCTGCTGATTGCGCCGGTTCGGCATATTCCCGATTTCAGTGAGGCAAACGACGAGGAGCTTCTTGAAATGACCAAAATGACAAGAGACGCCCAGAAAGTCCTTTCTCTTGCGATTAAACCCCACGGCTTCAACGTCGGTATCAATTTCGGCAGATGCGCCGGAGCGGGATTGCCCGACCATATGCACATCCACGTTGTTCCTCGATGGAATGGCGATACCAATTTTGTCCGGGTTTGCAGCGATACATACCTCATCAGCCAGAGCATCGAGGAGCTTCTCAAGCTGCTCAAACAAACCAGCGCCAAAAACGGTCTTCCTGTTCTGTGATTATGCGTTCAGAGCTTGTCCCTTACGCGGTGAGTGAGAAATCCGGCAAAGGCCGGCTGTTTGCGGAAGAACCGCATCCTTACCGTCTGGATTTTGACCGTGACCGCGACCGGATAATTCACTGTGCCGCGTTTCGCCGGCTCGAAGGCAAAACGCAGGTCTTCACGCCGGGACTTGATGACCATTACCGCACGCGCCTTACTCATACTATTGAGGTCGCCCAGATTGGCAGGACCATTGCCAGGGCGCTTGGTCTTAACGAGCAACTGACCGAGGCGATTTGCCTGGCGCACGATTTAGGTCATTCACCTTTTGGCCATACCGGAGAAAGTGTCCTCAATAAATTGATGGCTGGTTTCGGCGGCTTTGAGCACAACAGGCAGTCACTGCGAGTCGTTGACCTGCTTGAGCATCCTTACCCGGATTTCGCGGGACTTAACCTGGCATACGAAACCCGGCTGGGGCTGGCAAAACACAGCAGCCCATACGATAAACCTGAGGACGTCGATTTCCCTGAGTTCAATTGTTCGCTCGAAGGCCAAATAGCGAATATGGCCGACATGATTGCTGTCAATTCGCACGACCTCGAGGATGGTATGCGGGCCGACATGATTGATGCGGAGCAATTAGGGGATATAAAATTGTTTCGGGATGCCAAAGAGCGGGCGCAGGCGGACAGGATTGAGGATAGAATCGTCCGCCGGACGAGGACGGTCAAGGCCATCATAGATAAACTTGTCGGCGAGTGCATCGAGCGAAGCACCCTGGAAATCCGTAAGGCGAAAATTAAAACGCTCGACGACATATATAGCCGGCGGGAATGTTTGATTGTCCTGCCCGAAAAAAGCGGCGCGGAACTGAAAGAGCTGGAGCGATTCCTTCTCGCGAATTTTTATCAGCATCCTTTGCTGCGTTCCGTCGCCAAAGAAGTCGAGCAGTGGCTTACTAAGCTTTTCGAGCATCTTTGCAACCAGCCAAAGCTTATGCCGGGT
This sequence comes from Sedimentisphaerales bacterium, assembly GCA_050013675.1. GTDB lineage: Bacteria > Planctomycetota > Phycisphaerae > Sedimentisphaerales > Anaerobacaceae > Fen-1362. Next base: position 41,020 of record JBEKEU010000008.1, on the reverse strand, counting down.
TATTTCCAGCGTTTTATTGAGGGACAGGGCCTGCAGCGGGCCGTCTGCGACTACATCGCGGGTATGACAGACCGTTTCTGCCTGAAAATGGTTAAGGAAACCTAATGCCGAATCGCTATAATTCTTACATTTAATTTTTCTGTGGATGTGCTGGTTTTATGAAACGGCTTCTTACATCTTGTTTCGGACTGGGCTGGTTGCCAATTGCGCCCGGCTCGTTGGGGTCATTGCCGTCCGCGATTATCTTTGGTCTTGTTTATTATCTCGGTGGTTCCGGCGTGCTCGCGGCGTCGCTGATGGTTGCGCTTATAGCAGTGGGTTCGGTTGTCTGCGTAAAATTTTCACATGTCGCGGTCGCCGCGACGGGTAATGAAGACCCCAACGAGGTGGTGGCCGATGAGATTGCGGGACAGGCGTTGACTTTTCTGGCGATGCCGTTGTTTATGACCAATGTGTCGGGCGGTCAGATTGTCTCGATTGCTGTGCTCGGTTATTTTTTGTTTCGTTTGTTTGATACGGTCAAGCCCTGGCCATCGTATCGGCTGGAAGAGCTGCCCGCCGGCTGGGGGATTCTCGCCGACGACCTGATGGCGGGAGTTTATGCGGGAATCGCGTTGTTCATTTCCGCCAAATTTTGGATTCTCAAATAATTTTGCTATCAACAGTAACAGGGAGCATTAATGGCGACAACGGAATACAGCCCCGATATTTGCGGGAAGCTTCAGGCGAAGTATCAGGGCCTTGGTCTTCATCGGGCGATGCGAGTCAGCCGATATGACGCGGGCACGGAACTGGTTTACAATGTTACCGGCCTTGAAAAATCGAATACAGCCCGTGTACATTTGCTGATAGAAAAATTCATCGGCGGCGGATTCGCGGGCCAGGTTTACAGGGTAAAAATTATCGATATTCAAAACGCCACCGGCCCCATCGCTGGTCTTGAGCAGGGCGGTGTTTACGCGATGAAAATTCTTGTCCCGCCCTCGGGCTTTGCGTGCCTGTTCCGCGATATCCTCTATAAGATTGGTTTTCAGGGGCCTTTCCAGCTTCAGGTCAATCCTGCCGCGGCAAGGGCCGGCGCACTTTGGCAAAAGTCTATCAGGCAGGCGGCCAAAATCCGCTTCGGCGACGAGAAAACCGTTGTCGATATTCACGCGACCTTTGTTGATGAGAAAATCGGCAGTTGCGGCGAGTTGAGCGAATGGGTCGAGGGACGCACCTGGCGGCTGGAAGCCGATGACAGAATGGACCTGCTTAAATTCTGGCGGCGAGGCAAAATAATTGACGCCCGCTATCTCGGCTCGCCCGAATACCGGGCTAAAAAGCGGTTTATGGCTGATTTCGTGGATATGCTGCACGGTATCGGCGCATACGAGTTCGCCAGGCAATACGAGTGGTCAACCTGCAAGAGCCAACCCAATTGCCTCAAACGCAAAGGGACCGACGACCAACCCGCGAAAGGACTGACTGCGGTCGATTTCAGACCCGGGCTTGTGCTGTTACCTTTTTTGCCGATGAGTCCCGGCGATTTTTTGCTGATAGCGAAAGGTATTATGCGCGGCTCAATTGTGCAATTCGACCGCGGGGACGTATCAAAGCTCGAATCGTTTGCGCTTGCTAACCCGGAACATTTCGCGGATATGCGGGGAATGCTCGACGAGCTTAAGGCCGACGAACAAATATACCGCAGTAGCGTTCCTGATTTCACACATAATGGCATTCGGCTGTTCTACGATGGGAAATTATGGTCGCAGATTATCGCCGGCTCGATAATGGGCTGGAAGGTTCGCAATCTCATCGACGACGAAAGCGAGGCGGAACTCCGCAGCAAAAAGTCGCGGGCGGTTTTGTTTTTACTCCTCGGCCTGATACCTTTCATCGGCACTATTTTCCGCCGGTTCTGGGCAAGGGCCGACTGGCGCAGCCACTATGCAGAGATGTTTACTCGATGGGATTATTTTTGCAGGGCGGTCAGGGGGAAAATTTTCGAAAAGACAATCGGCTGGTATCGATGCGGACGTATCAGTATCGGCCAGACGTTAAAAATCTATGACCAGCCGTGGCGTTTCTTCCTGCATTTGCCGTTCCTGCTTCTTATCTCCGCGGGCCTGCATCGGTTTCTGACTGATTCGGCTTTTAGAAATGAGAAACTTTCTGCCATATTCATCAGGCCTTTTCAATTGTATTTTCACGCCTCGATGCGCGAGCAGTGGCTTCGCGATATGGTCTCAGAAGGCCGGAAAAAACATATTCTCACAGATAATGATGCTTCCGCAATTCTTTCGCAGATAAATGAGCCATACATACAAAAGTACCTGGTGAGTTTGGTCGTCCATTTGCTGATGATGCCGACGACGCACATAGTAGCGGTTATCTGCGCGATTGTTTATGTGCATATGCATCCTGAATTGCCGCGTGCCGAGTCCTGGGCGATAGGGCTGGGTATCGTTGCCCTGTTCCAGGTTATACCAATTTCGCCCGGCTCGCTTTGCCGCGGCATATACGTCGTCGGACTGGTCATAAAAGAACGAAACTTCAAGGACTACAATATCGCGGTCTTTCTTGCCTTTTTCAAATACATTGGTTATCTGGCGTTTCCAATTCAGATGACGTATCGCTATCCGGCCCTTGCGAGATTTATGGCGGGCCACTGGGCAACCGAAATCGTGCACGTTGTGCCGGTGTTTGGCGAGAGGGGGGCGTTATTGGAGCGATGGGTGTTCTGCTTGTTCTACAACTGGCCTTTAACGATTCGCAGGCGTATGGTCCGTCGCGCCGAAATCCGCTCGGCGTATCCTGTTCGCTATTGGCATGCGGTCGGCTGTGTCATCGCTGCGGTTGCGGCGTTTGCCGTCGCGTATAACGTTTACTTAGACGAAGATTGGAAGCTGCCCCAGTTAAGAGCCATCTGGTGGCTTGTTATTTTGGCGCCGGTGCTTTGCGGGGCTGCTGTAACCCTCGGCGCCGGCGGGGCGGTATTGTGGAGGCGAATTGTTACCGCGACCATCTCCGGCGCGGCTATCGGGATATTTGCTACTATTGCCGCTGCTATGCTTAGCCGTGGCAGCGAAATCGGGATTTCAGACATGGTTATGCGGTGTGCGATGCACACCTTCGTTTCAACGCTTCTTGCCACAATCGCGGCTATTGTTGCCGAAATGATGCTGCCCGACCCGGACTTGAAAATTTGAATTGATACTGCTTTTCACCCTTTCAGTTTTTTATATATTGACACTTGCAGGTCGGTTTGACGTGTGCAATAATTAAATAGAAGGCCGATACACCTCGGATGTTTTACTGCCGGCCTCGAATTGACGATTTTATTTGATTTAGGGGATACGAAAATGAAACCGGCAGTCATTTCCGCAGCATTGGTCGCAATGGTAAACCAAAAGCATTTGCGCAGAATCCTCACAAAGAAAATCGACGGGTATATCTACAAGAGCCTGGTCAACGACGCCTCGGAAGATTTGAGGGCGGTTCAGGAGAAACGGTATCAGTTCCTTTCGGCAATGCTGCATTGTGTGGTCAGGAACATCGACAAAGGTTACGTTTCAGACAAAATCGTGAGAAAGATTATAGACGTGCTCGTTCGCAATAATTTTACCGGCGAGAACCGGACCTACTATGAAGTCGCCAAAAAATATAAAAAAAAATACAGTGAAGATCCTCCTACTTTTATAGTCCTGTCGCCGACTCAGAAATGCAATCTCAAATGCATCGGCTGCTATGCCTCTTCCGGCACCGACGCTTCCGCCACGATACCGTATCAATATGTCGACAGGATAGTTGGCGAAATGCACGACTGCTTCGGCAGCAGATTCATAACGATAAGCGGCGGCGAGCCGCTCGTCTATCACAGCGAAGACAAAACACTCTTTGATATATTCGAAAAGTACAAGGATATGTTCTTCCTGATGTACACCAACGGCACGCTCGTAAGCGACCGGATAGCCGAGCGGCTCGCTGATTGTGCGAATGTCACGCCAGCGATTTCAGTGGAGGGCTTTGAGGAACATACCGACCAAAGACGGGGCAAGGGCACACACCGCAAAATCCTCGACGCCTTTGGGCGGCTCAGAAAATTTGGCGTGCCCTTCGGCGTCTCAGTTACCGCCACAAGCAAAAACACCGATTTGCTGTTGAAGGATGATTTTTATGAGTTCTACTTTGAACAGCAGGGCGCCTGTTATATGTGGCAGTTCCAGCTTATGCCCATCGGCAGGGGCAAAGATGAGATTGACCTGATGGTGACGCCGAGCAAACGCCTCGAATTATACAGAAAATGGGAACAGCTTCTTGGCGAAAAGAAATACTGCATAGCGGACTTCTGGAACAGCGGCGCGCTGTCGAGGGGCTGTATCGCCTACGGCAGAGGCGGCGGTTACTTCTACATCGACTGGAACGGCAACGTGACCCCCTGTGCGTTCATCCCCTACTACGTTGACAATATCTATGACCTTTACCGCGACGGGAAAACGCTGGCCGATGCGCTGTTCTCCGACTTTATGAAAAACGGCAGAAAATGGCAGAGAGAATACGGCTTGAATAACCGCAAATGCCCCGAAAACTGGCTGATGCCCTGCTCGATAAGAGACCATTACGAGGTCTTCAGAAATTCCGTCCTGACTAAGCAGGCCAGGCCCGAGGATGAAAAGGCCAGAGAGGCCCTTCAATCGCCGGAATATATGGAGATACTGAGCACCTACGACAAGAAACTGAAAGGCCTTACCGAAAAAATCTGGCAAAGCGAATATCTTAAGGTATAATTATAGATGGCCTCGGGTTTGTGGATATCCGCCGAATTGCGGATACCGCCGAGTGGGTGTTTGGGTTGTGTATGTAGAGGGTGTCTGAAATTATGGCCAATGGCTATAGCTCCCTGTGCGATGACTTTTATCTGGATATGTTTGTCAATACTGAGCTTGACCTGCCTCTCCAGAGCGATACCATTCTTGCGTTTTTTGAGCGTATTCAAAAGCAATATCCCACTATGAGTTCTTTTGCCCGGCGGGAAAACAGCGAGTATTGCCTCGAAGAGGATCACGACAGCGGCCAGTATCGCTGGGTGGCCCTCGAAACAGACCGCGTCGGCTCAGGCATCGTCAACCCGGTGGACTTCGAGGAGGTTTACAGCCAGGACAAGTTTGTCCTCGGCCTGATTCCGTATATGCTTGGGATAAGTCACCTTGACGTGGATTCCCTGGATATCACCTACGCTATGGATTTTTACTGCGTCGGCAATCACGACCAGATTATCGCGGAAGCCCTTGGTTCGTCGGCGTTCAACTGCCTGCTGGACCTGCCGCTCGCAAAGGCAATCGACCATTCACCTTCGATAGTAGTGGCGCTGTCCGAGGACTGCCGCACACAGGCGAGAATCAGCATAGAATCCCGAACCAGTATCTTCGACCCCGACAAACCGCCGCAGACGCTCGAAGAGGCGATAAGCTTGTCTTTTACCGTTCGCCAGTATCGTGCCGCCTCCGGCAAATTCGACATGCTGGAATCTTTTGAGCGGCAGTGTATGCTCGCTGATGAACTGATGGCGGACAAAATTGTCCCAAATCTTGTTCGCCCGCTTATCAATGTTATCGCGCAAAAACGATTGACATAAACATTGAAAGAGATTGGCTATGGCACTGGTAGCTCCCGTAAGCAAGTACAAGATAAAGACATACCTGATTTATATGGCTGTCCTGCTTGGTTTCGCTGCTTATTGCGTTTATGATGGCCACTTCAATGAGTCATTTAAGGAAAAGCATTCCCCTGACGGCAAGCCCGACGGCACAATGGTATTTAATCAGAAAGCCCCGGCTTATCTTGTGGGCGCGGCGGCGTTGTTAGGCGTGTATTTGCTGGTTATCCGCAATAAGAAAGTTGTCGCGGAAGACAACGCCCTTGTAATCGACGGCAAAACCAGCATCCCTTACGACTCAGTTCAGAAAATCGACAAGACCGATTTTGACGCGAAAGGGCACTTCACCTTTACTTATAAAACCCCTGACGGCAAAGAAATCGACCGTAAAATTAGCGACAGGGACTACGACAACCTGAAAGCCATACTGGACCATCTGGTGGCGAAAATAAGTTGAAATCCTTCCTATTGGCGATTAAACTTTTCTCTTTGTGATAAGCCCCCGCTCTTTTGTCGGGGGTTAATCTTGTCGGTTGTATTAAACAACAAATTAAGAGGGCGATTGTGAATCGTTGCGTCATAGGATTGCAGTGGGGCGATGAAGGCAAGGGTAAGGTCGTAGATATCCTCGCCGAAGACAGCGACGTCGTCGTTCGTTATAACGGGGGCGCAAACGCGGGCCATACTGTTGTGGTGGGCAACGATAAATTTGCGTTGCACCTTTTGCCCAGCGGCGCGGTCAGGCCCAAAACAATGTGCGTAATCACAAACGCCGTTGTCGTTGACCCCGAAACGCTGCTCGGCGAAATTGATTCCATCGCCCAAAAAGGCATCAAATTAGGTAATCGACTCTTTATCAGCGAAAACGCCCATTTGGTACTGGATTACCACAAAAAAGAAGACCAGTTGCGCGAAGAGGCGCTCGGCAAGAAGAAAATAGGCACGACCATTCGAGGCATCGGCCCCTGCAACGCCGATAAGATGGGCAGAAGTTACGCTGTGCGAATGGGCGACCTGCGCGACCTCGCCTTACTTGAGACGAAACTGCGAACAATTGTGGATTACAAAAACAAATTGTTCTCTGCCCTTTATAAAGCCGAGCCGATAAAAGCTGAAGCGATAATCGAAAAATGCAAATCTTACGCCCGGAAGCTTCTGCCATTTACCATCGATACGACGGAATACATACACGGCGCTATCGCCGAAGGCAAATCGATTCTTTTCGAGGGCGCGCAGGGCAGTATGCTCGATATCGACCACGGCACGTTTCCTTTCGTCACCAGCGCAAACGTCAGTGGCCTGGGTATGCCCTCCGGTTCGGGTGTGCCTGCCAAAATGGTCGATGAGTTTGTCGGCGTCTCCAAGGCATATACGACCAGAGTCGGCGCAGGCCCGTTCCCCTCGGAGCTGGATAACAAAATCGGTCAATACATTCGCGACAAAGGGCACGAGTACGGCACGACAACCGGCAGGCCCAGGAGATGCGGCTGGTTTGACGCCGTCGTTGTTTCTTATTCCGCAACAATAGGAGGAATCGACTCGGTCGCGATGATGCACCTCGACACCCTTACCGGCCTCGATGAATTGAAGGTCTGCGTCGGCTACGAAATCGACGGTAAGCGGACCGCGTTTTTCCCCGCTAATATCGATAAGCTGGAAAAAGCCAGATGTGTCTATCAGACCCTTCCCGGCTGGAAAGAAGACATCACACAGCTAACCGATTTTGGCCAGTTGCCCCTGAATGCTCAAAACTATGTGAGTTTCATAGAGAAGAGCATAAAGAGGCCCGTTACGATGATAGGCGTGGGGCCGAATCGAAAGCAGACGATTTTTAGACGATAGGATTGCTGTCGATTATCAAATCGATGAAAAACAAACTTACACAAACCGCCTCTCGGCTGGGTATAAAACCCGAAGAAATGCCGCGTCATATCGCGATAATAATGGACGGCAACGGCCGATGGGCGAAAAAACGAAGACTGCTTCGCCCCGAAGGTCACCGCCGGGGCGCTGTAACCGCCGAAAAAATTTCCCACCTCTGCGTCGAGTTCGGAATCGAGGCCCTGACCCTTTATTCCTTCAGCATAGAAAACTGGAAAAGGCCGATGGAAGAGGTCAACGCCCTGATGAACCTCTACGCCGAGTATCTTGTCAAAATGCGTCCAAAACTGATGGATGACAACGTCAAACTTGTTCACCTGGGTCGGATAGGCCCTTTGCCGGCTGAAGTCAAGACCGAGCTTCTTAAAACCATCGAGACGACCTATAAAAATACAGGGATGGTCTTTGCCCTTGCCCTCAATTACGGAGGCCGGGCGGAAATAATCGACGCCACAAAAGAAATCGCCCGCAGGTATAAGGCGGGTGAGATTCAACTCGATGACGTTGATGAGAAGTGTATCAGCAATCATCTTTATACTGCAGGAATACCAGACCCCGACTTGCTGATACGAACCGCAAATGAACTGCGGGTCAGCAATTTCCTGCTCTGGCAGATTTCTTACAGCGAATTTTATGTTACTAAAACGCTTTGGCCCGATTTTGGACAGTCCGACCTCGAAGAAGCGATACTGGCTTACGCCAAACGCACAAGACGTTTCGGTTCGGTTGTCGATTCGAAGGGCGCCTAAATGCTCAAATATCGGCTAATCTTCGGAACACTGATGACCATCGCGTTTGCGGGCGTTGTTCTGTTTGACCCGTGGGCGCCGGGATTGTTTGTAGTTCTTGTCGCAATCCTGATGGTTCCCGGTTTAATGGAAATGTCAAAACTCGCGGCCGCAAAAGGGGCGAAAATCCTGCTGCCGGTATCTATACCAACAGCGATAATATTGGTGACCAGTCCTTATTGGGAGGGATTTTTCCCCGAAGTCCATTATGAGGTGCTTTTGGCCTTCGGTGTTATGGCGTGTTTCCTGTATCAACGCATTAAGTATGGCATACCTGGTGTGCTGGCCAATTGCGGCGCCGCCTGTTTTTCAATATTGTATCTTGGTTGGCTTGGTGTATTTATCCCGGCAGTCCGCATATTATTTGGCCCGTGGCATCTGCTTATGTTGATATTTGTCGTAAAGTGTTCAGATATAGGGGCTTACACCGCAGGCCGGTTCTTAGGCAAACACAAATTCTCTCCCGTAATCAGCCCCAAAAAGACCTGGGAAGGTATGGCTGGCGCGGTGGTTTTGGCGGCCCTGGTAGCAGTGGCCTTCGCCGTATTTTGTGATATAATGTCTTGGCGGCTGGCCGTGGTATTCGGCGTTGTATTTGCGTTCATAGGTCAGCTTGGCGATTTGGCGGAGTCGATGCTCAAACGTGATGCCGAAACAAAGGACTCGTCGAATAGCGTGCCGGGTTTCGGCGGCATACTTGACGTCGTCGATTCAATTTTAATCACGGCGCCGTTCGGATATTTGTTCTTTTCATTGTTGGGGCGATAAAGGAAACTCTTGGAAATCACCATACAATTGGATTCAGCCAACAGGCAGCTCGAATTGTTCGGGCCTGCCGATGTTAATCTTCGCTTGGTGCGGGACGCCCTCGACGTCAGGATAACCGCGAGGCAAAACAACATCCTCATTGCCGGAAAAGCCGATGACGTCAACAGGGCGGCGGAGGCAATCGATAAGATGCAAAAGCACCTGCTGAGACGCGGTTTGCTCACCGCTGATGATGTCGGCAGCATCCTTTCGGATATCACCGGGCCGACTGAACCCCAGTCCCCAGAGGCGATTGCTGTTTACTCGCATAAAAAAATAATTGAGCCGTCCAGCAAAAGGCAACTCAAATACATTCAAGCGATGCTCAACAACGACCTTACGTTTTGCATAGGCCCCGCGGGAACAGGCAAAACCTATCTGGCGGTCGCAGTCGCCGTATCGATGCTCAAGAGAAAGCAGATAAGACGAATAATCCTCGCTAGGCCCGCCGTCGAGGCTGGCGAAAAACTCGGCTTTCTCCCCGGTGACATACAGGCGAAGGTCAATCCTTATCTTCGTCCGCTGTTTGACGCCCTTGAGGATATGATGGACTTCGGCCAGATGAGAAAATTTATGGATATGGACGTCATCGAGATTATTCCTCTGGCCTTTATGCGGGGCAGAACTCTTAATGAGTCGGTGGTAATCTGCGATGAGGCGCAAAATACCTCGCCGTTGCAGATGCTTATGGTATTGACCCGGCTGGGACGCAGTTCCAAAATGATAATAACAGGCGACATAACGCAGATAGACCTGCCCTACGGCCAGAAAAGCGGGCTGGTCGAGGCAATCGAACGTCTGCGCCGAATAAAGGGTATCGGCGTTGTCGAACTGACGCAGATTGATATTGTCCGACATCGACTTGTCCAGAGCATCGTTCAGGCCTATCGAAACGACCATGTTACAAAAACAGAAAAGGAACACTTAATTCCTTGATTGTCTCGTGGTAGAAACAAAGGGAGCATAGGTGGGATTGTTTAACAGGACAAATTTGCGGCGAAGTCGTGTGCGAAAAGAGGTGGCAAATCCGTTTGCCGACCTGAGCTGGCTGGCGGACCCCGACGTCATTTACTCGGCGGCTATCTGGCTGCTCTTTGTGTTGTTGTCTGTGGCGGTGATCGGATATGAGCCAACCGGGCAGACCGATTACGGTCGTCTGGCGGCGATAGTAACTGTGGTTGTTCTTATTGGCTTGGCCGCCGCCCTCCATATCTCTCAATATCAAAAACGCCTGTTAAAAAACCGCGTCAGGATGATTGGTCTGGTCGCTTTGCTCATTTCAATGCTGGTCTGTGCGAAACTGTCGGTGGCACTGACCGGCCAGGAGTTCTGGGCCACAGGCACCGCCGTGGCTGCGGCGCTGGTCCTGACAATAGCGTATAATCAGCGTTTCGCTATGGCTATGAGCATGCTTTATTGCGTGCTCGCCAGCTTTGCGGTGAGCCGTGTGGCGGATTTCAGCGTTTTGCTTACTATGCTTGCGGGCGCACTGCCATATTGTTTCTTCCTCAAGGAAATCCGCACGAGGATGCGGCTTCTGGAGGTAAGTTTGGTGGCGGCGGTAGCGGTCTTTATAATGTCGGCTGCTATGGCGTATCTGTCTTCCCCCGGCTTGCCGAGCGGATTATTCGCGGCCGCCGGTCCCAACGCTGTGGTTACTATTCTGGTCGGAGTGTTGATGCAAGGTCTGCTGCCCGTTCTTGAAAAGGTGTTCCGAATAGCGACCAGTATGACGCTGCTGGACTACAGCGACGCCAACCAGCCCCTGCTAAAACGGCTCGCTATGGAAGCGCCAGGCACGTACAGCCACAGTTTGCTTATCGGTTCCATCGCTGAGGCCGCGGCGGAATCAATCGGACGCAACGGCCTTTTGTGCAGGGTGGGGGCATACTATCACGACATCGGCAAAATAAATAAGCCGGGCTATTTTGTCGAAAACCAGCTCGGCTCAATAAGCTGGCACAAAGAGCTTTCTCCAGCGATGAGCCAGTTGATTATTGCCGGACACATTAAAGACGGTATGGAGCTGGCTAAAGAATATGGATTGCCCGCGGTCCTGAGGCAGTTTATTGAAACGCATCACGGCACCACGCTTATTGAGTATTTTTACAACGAAGCGGTAAAGCAGCATGAGCAAAATGATTCCTCCGATTCGCCGGTTCCTTCGGAAGGCGAGTTTCGCTATCCCGGTCCCAAGCCGCGGACAAAAGAGGCCGCCATTGTTATGCTTGCCGACGCGGTCGAAGGCGCCGTCAGGACCTTGCCCGAGGCGACCCCAAACAAGATAGAAGCGGTCGTGCATAATATGGCTATGAAACGCCTCCAGGACGGCCAGTTCGATGAGTGTGACCTGTCTTTGCGGGAGCTTAGCAGGATTGAAGCGAGTATGTCAAAATCGCTCGCGGCGCACCATCACGGGCGAATCGCGTATCCAAAACCGCCTGATATGCCGCCCGAACAGGAACAGTAAAGCGATATACCCTTATGCAAGGCGTAATTGTCCACATCGCTCGCGAGTTCAAAAACATAATTTGTCCGCAGCGCAAGCTCATAAAACTTGTCCGGGTAATCTGCAATCGTTTCGGTCTGGTAAGCGCGACGGTCAGTATCGCCATAGTCGCAAATAAGCATATCCGCAAGCTCAATGGGAAGTTCCTCAGTCGCAAAAACGTTACTGATTGCCTGGCCTTTGACCTGTCGGACAGCAAGACCAGCCACAGATTATTAGAACTGGTGGTAAACGGCGAAAAGGCGAAATCGGAAGCCGCCAAAAGGGGGCACTCTGCCCAGGCGGAACTTGCCCTTTATATTACGCACGGCCTGCTGCACAATCTCGGCTTCGATGACCTCCTGCCGAAAAAAGCGAACGAAATGCACCGACTCGAAGATGAGATTCTGCAGCAGCAGGGTTTCGGGCTGGTATATGATAAGAAAAGGAAAATTGTGCCGGATAAGCGACGCCAGAAATGTTGACTAACGACCAGGCCATTTGTATCAGGACGGTTGACTACTCCGAAACCTCACAGGTGGTAACCTTTTTTGCGAGGCAGGCCGGGAAAGTCCCCATGATTGCCAAAGGCGCAAAAAGACAGCGGTCGTCTTTCGGAGGGCCTATTGAGATATTTTCTTATGGCGGTGTTGTTTTCTCTGATTCAGGCCGCGATAAACTGGCGGCTCTTGCCGAATTTGAGCCGATTGCCGGAGTAACGAATTACTCGGTGCTGTCGGCGGATATTTTTGCGATGAACTGCTGCCTTCTTGCCGCTGAGCTTGTAAACGTCCTGATTAAGGATTACGACCCCCATCCGGGCTTGTTTGATAGTTTGCTCCGGTTCCTTACAGACGCCAGCCAAAAAAAAATCGCAAATGAAGGACACGGCAGAATCCTGGCACATCTGGTATTGTTTCAATTGAATTTACTTACGGAGATTGGCTTGTGCCCTGTTCTCGATTATTGCGTGAACTGCAGGAATCGCTTCGACGTGTGCTGGTCCGAAGTGTATTTCAGCAATCATGCCAAGGGCTTAATCTGCAGGGATTGCCAAGGGACGTTCCCGGACAAAATACGACTGACTACAGAAGCGGCGCAATGTCTGGCAGACGCTAAATTGCTTGCTTTGGCTGGAGAACCTGCCCTCAAGAATGTGGAGGATATTTTGATTCGCTATATTACCGATACGTTGGGTCGGCCACCCAAAATAGCAAAATACATTCTCAATTCTTGACGGAGGCCATAAGAGAGAAGAGCTTGAAATGACCCCCTAAAGCCCTTTACCTAAATTAACAATTGCGCAGGGACAATCATTAACTATCTTACAAATACGGCATAAAAAAAGCCAGATTCCAAATTTTAGAATCTGGCTTCGGAGGAGGGTGATGAAAAGCCAAGTAAAATGACTGTTTTTAGTCCTCTAAAACCCTTATATCACCTTTCCTGAATAATCGCCTCAATGCCCTGAAATTCTTTAGTAAATTTACGGTATAACTACACATTTACAGACGCAGTTATTCAAGTCCAATTATATTAAAAATCATAAACTTTTTACTTATCGCCGAAAAAGCCCAAAATCTATTAAAAAACGCTGCCATTTTACGCTTGCTAACTTTGGTTTGTTCTCTATATTTTAACCAATCGGCTGTTATTTTTTGGAGCATTCAAATGACCGGCAAAGTTACAGTAGCCAACTTGCTCGATGCCAAACAACAGGGCCGCAAGGTCGTGGCTGTCAGTTGCTATGACTACACCACGGCCCGGCTTGTTGCGCAAACAGACGTTGAGATGATTCTTGTGGGCGATTCCGCCGCCCAGGTTATCCTGGGGCATGATTCCACTCTGCCCGCGACAATGGATTTTATGGTTGCGATTACCGCCGCCGTCCGCAGAGGTGCGCCAAATGTCTGCCTTGTTGCGGATATGCCCTTCCTGTCTTATCAGCTCGGTGTTGCCGAGGCGGTAAGGAACGCCGGAAGATTTGCTTCTGAATGTGGCGCTCAAATGATAAAAATCGAGGCGTCGAGCGCTTATCTGGATGTCATCAAAGCGGTCAGCGACGCCGGTATGGCTGTTATGGCGCATATCGGTATCAGGCCGCAGAGTATATGCAGGATTGGCAGGTTCAAAGCCGAGGCGTCAAACGCCGAAATGGCCGCCGAGCTTATCGCTCTTGCGCAACAGATGGCCAACGCCGGCGCAATCGCCTTGCTCCTCGAAGGCGTGTGTGCCGAGGTCGCCGGAATTATCACCGAGCGAAGCGAAGTGCCTGTAATCAGTTGCGGCTCAGGTCCGCACTGCGATGGCCAAATACTCATCGCGCCCGATATCCTCGGCCTGACACAGGGACATCAGCCGAAGTTTGCCAAAAGCTTTGCCAACCTCGGCGACGCCACAATCGCCGCATTTGCAGAATACGCAAACCAGGTCAGGGCGGGCAAATATCCTGATACTGAACACTGCTATCGTATGAAAGACGGCGAGCTTGACCGTTTGCGTAAAATGCTTGAAAACAACGCCTGAAACAAGGATGATATTTTAATGACACAGTTTTTAGACAGGGACCTGTCCTCCGTAGTCCCTTAGGGACGAAGGAGGATTGATTCAAAATGGACCATATATCGCCAATTCTGCTCTCCTCGATTGTCTGCGACAGGGTAATTTTCGACCGGCTGTCGGGAATGCCGAGCATCATAAACATTATTCAAACCATCAATGCTCCCAAGTACCCCGTTCGCCACGACCAGCTCATATTCTTTTGCGAGATGACCAACGGCCACGGCATCACCCGGCTTAAAATTCGGCTTGTCGATATTGATAACCAGGACAAGGTTATCTTCGAGCAGGGCCAGCCCGTGGATTTCAAGGACGTCAGGCAAATTGTAACCGTCGCCATAAACCTGATGGGCGTGGTTTTTCAACACACGGGTGAATACCGTTTCCAATTGTTTGCCAATGACACTCTGCTTGGCGAACGGTCGGTCGTTTGTAGACAGGTTAATATGCCCCATCCCCCACCGCAACACCCGCCTACCCCGCCGGACACAGAGCAGGGGACTGACGCTGGAAATAGTTAGATTAATTTTACGCACCAAAGCGAAAAATTCTGGCCAATATTATCTTGTTGAGAAAGCCCTATAATATCGGTTTGATTACACAATGATTTGTCTAAAATGATTCCCGCAGGTTAAAACTTGCCTTGGTATGTTTCCTCAATTACGTATATTACCCAGATTAACTAAAGAATTTCAAGGGCCATTTCCGATTCATATATTACCCATATTAACATATTGGGATTTCGGAATCCCGACAGTGTTAAAATGGGTAACTGTTGAGGCAGACAAAATATTTGGAGAAAGATTATGATTAAAGAGGAAATCATCGAGCGGTATCTGGATTCCCTGCTAAGAGGAGATAGAAGAAATTCGCGGATAGTCATTGAGGAGACGCTGCAGAGCGGAACGCCGACTAACCTTGTTTATATGGAGGTTGTCTGGCCCGCAATGGTGGAGATTGAACGGCTGCTGAGGGCTGAGCGGATAACGCCCGCACAGGAACACCTTGCCACTAGGATTAATCGCACAATCGTGGACCAGTTGCAGAACAAACTGCCGCGAAGGTCTGCCAGAAACAAAAAGATTGCGGTATGTTGCGCACCGGATGAGCTGCAGGAACTCGGCGGTCAGATTATCGCCGACTTGTTTGAAAGCGACGGCTGGGACGTGCGTTTCTTAGGCGGCGGACTTACCAACGATGATATCCTCACCTTCATTCACGAATACTCCCCGGATATACTGCTTGTTTACGGAACAAGCCCAAGACAGGCGCCTTCCATTCGTCAGCTTATTGACCGGATAAAAGACGTTAGCGCAAATCCGAATATGCAGATTATGGTCTCAGGAGGCCTCTTTAACCGTGCTGAAGGATTGTGGCAGGAAATCGGAGCCGATTCCTTCGCTGCTACGGCGGAACAGGCACTGGAAATCGCCACCGGCTCAACGCCTATTGAACAGATATCGCGAACCATAAACCGCCGGAAAAGAAAACGGATGGATATTCCCGCCGAGAAGACAGAACAGCCAGACGCAAAAATAGTTGCCTGATGAATTAGCCGAAACGGGCCGAAGTTACAATACTATCGCGTATCTTTCTGGAGCTTGTATTCGACCGAGTCAACGAGCGCCTGCCAGGACGCCTCGATGATATTCTCCGATACGCCGACGGTGCCCCATATATCTTTCTTGTCGCGAGATTCGATAATTACGCGGACGCGGGCGGCAGTGCCTTCCCTGGCGTTGACCACGCGAACCTTATAGTCAACCAGGTGCATATCTCTGATGGCCGGGTAGAAGTTCTCGAGCGATTTTCGCAGGGCGTCGTCGAGCGCATTCACGGGGCCGTCGCCTTCGCCGACCATGTGCTCAATATGGTCGCCTATCTTCAGCTTGACCGTCGCTTCGGTGATAAGCTCTCCGCTGTTGCGTTTTTCAACAGTGGTGCTGTATCTGATAAGCTCGAAAGCAGGTTTGTATGTCCCCATAATCTTTCGGACGAGCAGGTCGAAGCTGGCGTCGGCCGCCTCGAATTGATAGCCCTCGTTTTCGAGTTCCTGCACGCGTTCGAGGATTTTCCTTGCCAGCTTCTTGTCTTCGGTGATTTTCGCCTTTTCCAGCTCCGCCAGGATGTTGGATTTGCCGCTAAGCTCGCTGATAAGAAATCGCCGCTCATTGCCGACAAGCTTGGGGTCGATGTGTTCGTATGTGCGTTTGTTTTTTCGCAGGGCATCAACGTGAAGCCCCGCTTTATGAGCGAAAGCGCTTTCTCCGACGTATGGCATATTCGTTACCGGGTTCAGGTTGCATATCTCGGAGACAAAGCGGGATACCTCGGTAAGCGTCCTGATTTTTTCCGGGGTCAGGACACTGAATTTCATCTTGAAAGCTAGATTCGGAATAAC
This sequence comes from Sedimentisphaerales bacterium, assembly GCA_050013675.1. Classification (GTDB taxonomy): domain Bacteria; phylum Planctomycetota; class Phycisphaerae; order Sedimentisphaerales; family Anaerobacaceae; genus Fen-1362. The sequence continues at coordinate 24,458 of JBEKEU010000008.1, read as the reverse complement.
CGTGCACAGGTTGGCGTTGCCGCAGCGTTCGCCGAGTCCGTTGATTGTTCCCTGCACCTGTCTTGCGCCGGCGTGGACCGCCGCCAGTGATCCGGCTATCGCGCAGTCGCAGTCATTGTGGGTGTGAATGCCGATGGTAAGCGGCTTTAACTGGTCGCATACGGCTTTGGTGATTTCATAAATATTGTTCGGTAATGTGCCGCCGTTGGTATCGCAAAGCGCGACTGCGTCAACTCCCGTCTCGGCGACTGCCCGCAGCACTTTTATCGCGTACTCTGGATTTTCTTTGTAGCCGTCGTAAAAATGCTCGGCGTCGAAGATTGTCTCTAGACCGTGTTTCTTTAGGAATTTCACGGAGTCAGCGCACAAGGCGATATTATCGTCAAGTGAACAGCCGAGAACGCTGGTAACGTGCAGGTCCCACGTCTTGCCGACTATAGTAGCGGCAGGGGCCTTGCAGGCAAGGATCGCGTTAAGAGAAGCGTCATCTTCCGCTTTTGAATCGATTCTGCGTGTGCTGCCAAAGGCGACGATTTTACAGTTGGCGAGGCCCATTTTCGCGGTCTCTGCGAAGAACTGCGCATCCTTGGGCCCCGATGCCGGATAACCGCCCTCGACGTAGTCCACGCCGAGTTCATCAAGGCGCTTGGCGATTGCGAGCTTGTCCTCGAGAGAGAAGCTGATGCCCTCGGTCTGCATTCCGTCTCGCAGGGTTGTGTCGTAAATTTTTATTCTTTCCATAGCGGTTTCATTTTAGCCCCCTGTTGCCGATATGTAAAGGGTGATAAGCCGGAGATTTGCGACGCGGATGCCATGCAAAATTTGCCGGGACTATCCCGAAATATCCGGTTGGCTGTTGCATAACGATTCGCGAATTGTTATCATTGGACCTTTGGGTTGTTTGGGTAATGTAATCTGTTTTGTGGCGGTGCAAATGATTTTATCGCAGATTTTAAAGCCGAGTTGCGTCAAGGTGCCCCTCGAGGGCAAAGATAAACACTCGGTTATAATTGAGCTTGTCAATCTGCTCGATGCCGGCAAACTGCTGTTGAATAAGGACGTTGCCCTGCAGGCGGTCCTCAGTCGTGAGCAGGTCAGAAGTACGGGCATTGGTTCCGGGATAGCGATTCCGCACGGCAAATGCAATGCGGTAAGGGAGCTGGTGATAGCGTTAGGAATTGCCGCCCAGCCCATTGATTTTGACAGTGTTGACGGAAAGCCGGTAAATATCGTCATCCTGTTGCTGTCGCCGGTTGACCAGACCGGCCCGCATATTCAGGCCCTCGCCAGGATAAGCCGACTGATGCTCGACGAATCGTTCAGGAATAAACTCCAGAAGGCCGCTTCCGCCAACGAGGTTTGCGAACTCTTCGCCAGCAAGGAAAATGAGTAACCCGGCTTTGGGCCGATGTATGCACGGCAATTAGTTACTGTTGCGATTTTTACTCGTTCACCTGTTCTGTATGTGATTCCCACAAAACCAGCCCAAGCTCGTGGGGGGCAGCCATATCCTTGTTTTTCGGCACAATTCGCACCGCTATGCCTCTGCGTCCCGAAGCGCAGCAGGGGGTCAATCCGCAGAACAGATGCTCGTTGTCCTGGCCTGTGGATTTTTTGTAATCCATTTTGATTACGGCCCCGTCGGTGATATTGCCGCGGGAGTCGAGCGGGCCGTGGTAAAGCTCCACTGAAACGTCATCCGGTTTCAATCTGCCGAGCTTGACTACGGCGTTGACCTTGAGTTTTGAACCGACTTTGAGCTGCGGATTTTGGGCGTCGAGTTCGCTTGCGCCTTCGCCATTGCCCATTTCCACCTGGACATCTTTAATGGCCAGTTCTGACCAGGCGTTCTGCGTGTTCGCCTTCCACGCGGCAAGGGACTTTGCCCTCCTCATATTGTCGCTGGTCAGGTAATCCCACCTTGCCTGGGCGGGCAGATAGCATCTCTGCGTATAGTCGTTTACCATTCTGGATGTGCTGAACTGAGGCGTAAGTCGCCTCAGTGATTTTCTGGCCCTGTGTATCCATGCCTTGGGAAGATTGTCGGCGGAGCGGGTGTAGTACAGCGGGACGACTTCATTTTCGAACATATTATAAATCGCCTGTGCCTCGACCATATCCTGATAGCTGGCGTCGTCGTATGTCTCGCCTGAGCCGATTGCCCAGCCGTTGTCCGGCTGGTAACCCTCACACCACCATCCGTCAAGTGTGCTCATATTCAGCGCGCCGTTTATCGCCGCCTTCATACCGCTGGTGCCGCTTGCCTCAAGGGGTCTTCGCGGGTTATTGAGCCACACGTCCACGCCCTGCACTAACATCTTGGCGACGCTGATATCGTAATCTTCGAGGAACACTATCCGGCGCATGACCTCGAACTGCGTCGAAAAATGCACGATGTCCCGGATTAGCTCCTTGCCTTCGGTGTCTCTCGGGTGCGCCTTGCCCGCGAAGATGAACTGCACAGGCCTTTTGGCGTCGCTCAGCATTTTTGCCAGTCGGGCGGGGTCTTTGAGCAACAGGGTTGCTCTTTTGTAGGTCGCAAAACGCCTTGCGAAACCGATTGTCAGCGCCTCCGGGTCAAGAACCTCTTCCGCCCGGTTAAGCTCACTGTGATATGTCCCTCTTCTTTCCATCTGCGCCTTAAGACGTTTGCGGGCGAACGCTATCAAGCGTTCCTTGCAGCGCTGGTGACATCTCCAGAACTCCTCGTCGGATATCTGGTCGATATTGTTCCATATCGGCGAATCGGCTTTTTCATCCGCCCAGTTGGGGCCGAGATACCGTTCATACAGCCGGCTGATTTCCTCCGACACCCAGCTTCTCGTATGTATGCCGTTGGTGATTGACGATATTGGAACCTCGTTGGTCGGAACACGTCTCCACAGGCACGACCACATTTCTCGCGATACCTGCCCGTGCAGCTCGCTGACGCCGTTTGAATAACTGCTGACCCGTATTGCCAGCACCGGCATCTTGAATGATTCGCCTTCGTCATCAGGCAGTATCCTGCCCAGCGAAACCAGCCGCTTTGGGTCTATTCCCAGGGTGTGCGCATAATCGCCGAAGTATTTGTGCATCAACTCCGTGCTGAATTCGTCAACGCCCGCCCGGACCGGCGTATGTACTGTAAAAATAGTGCCGGCCTTTACGGCCTCTAACGCCTCGTCAAAGGACATTTTCGACTCGTTCATCATATATCGTATCCGCTCAAGCGCAGAAAAAGCGGTATGTCCTTCATTAAGATGGCATATCGTCGGCTTGATGCCCATAGCAAGCAGCGCCCTCATACCGCCGATGCCGAGCATAATCTCCTGTCGAATCCTCATCTCCGTGTCGCCGCCGTAAACAGTCGTCGTAATCATCCGGTCGGTTGCGGAATTGCTCGGCAGATTTGTGTCCATCATGTACAGCTTGGCGCGTCCCACCGAGGCGCACCATATCTGGGCGGATACTTTCCTGCCCGGGTACTCAACGCTGATAAGCAGCGGCTGTCCGTTGTCGCCGCGAACCAGTTCGAGCGGCATATTGTAAAAATCGTTCTCTATGTAAACTTCCTGCTGCCAGCCATCGACGTTTAGATACTGGCGGAAATAACCCTTTTGATACATCAGGCCTACGCCGACTAATGGAATACCAAGGTCGGATGCGCTCTTAATGTGGTCGCCCGCGAGTATGCCCAGACCGCCGGCGTAAATAGGCAAACATTCGTGAATCCCGAACTCCGCGCTGAAATAGGCAAGCGTCATTTTGGTTGATTTGGGACAAACGGTTTGAAACCACGTCGGCCCTTCGAGATATGCCTGAAGTTTGTCGGACGCTTTTTTCAATTCCGCGAGGAATCCCTGGTTCTCCGCCAGTGCGTTCAGCCGCTCCTGGGAGACGTTGCCCAGAAGCTTGACGGGGTTGTGCCCGCAGCTTGTCCATAACGCCGGGTCAATCCGCGAAAACAAATCAATCAACTCGGGATTCCACGACCAAAATAGATTGACGGCGAGCGCCTGAAGGTCATTCAAAACCTCCGGCAGGGCCGGCAGGACGGTATAATTGCGAATCTTAAGCATTTTCACCTTTTCTCCAGCTGCGCCTCGGTCTTCGCCGAGACGAGCGCGATGTAACTCTTTTTATTTCAAGCATTAAAGAACACAAACATACACGGTTGTACCCTATGTATAAATCGTCAAAATAACGATTCGGCTTAACGCCAAAAACCATTGAAAAGCCATGTCTGTACAGCTCAGACGCTTTTGATTGGTATTGCGACTGCTTTATGGGGAATGGAAAAAGGCCTGTCCTTACAGGCCTTTCCTGTTTAGCAGGATTTCCTCCGCAGATGCCGTAAGAAAGCGAATTGAAAAACCCATTCAATCCAAGTGGAAAATCGTTGCTTGGGTCCGAAAGTCCAAATTTTATAGGCGTTTTCGGGCCTCAAGGCCTGATTCCCCAGTGCTAAGGGTATCGGTTTTTTCAAATATGGCTTTCTATACCAACACCGCAGGGGTGCCTGCCGATATTATTTATACGAATTTTGAAAGAAAAAAGCAAGTAAAATCAACCTGTCGAATCCGCTTTTTTCGGACCTTGTAACCGTGACTCGTGACTCAATTCTCGTTACTCGTTTTTATCGTGCGACGGGTCACGAGCGACGAGCGACGGTTTTGCCGCTATTGCGCCTAATCGGTTATCCAACTCTCTTTTCTCTACACCAATTTCCTTGCCAATGCTAAACCCTTTGAGATGCAGATGTTGAGTCGCCTGCCTGCCCCAGCAATCCGTAAGCCGGGAAGCAAGCGTGGCGCGTCGAAGGGGACTAAAAAAATTCAGGTGGTCTCTGTGGCGATTTTGAAATTACGCTGTTCTTAACTCTGCGCCGATGGATTCGGTAAGCGACTTCAGAATATCGGCCTGGAAACGGTCAACCGCTTCGTGAGTCAGTGTGCCATCCGCGTCGCGGAACCACAATGATAGCGTTACGCTCTTTTTGCCTTCGGGGATGCTCTTGCCGCGGAATATATCGACAAACTGCAATTCCTCTAATTCAGCAGGGGCCTTTCTATGAACGGCTGATTCGATATCCGCCCAAACGACATCCTCATTTAAAATCAGTGACAGGTCTCGCTTTACCGCGGGAAATTTGGGCAATTGTTTCACCTTTATTGAGCCGGCACGAAGCGCAAGCAATTGTTCGAGGTCTAATTCTGCTCCGCAGATAGTCGTGTTCTTGAAATCTAATTTTTCCAAAACCTGTTGCGAGGCCATTCCGACTAAGCCGACTTGTTTGTTGTTGGCGGTGATTTTGACGCCCGCCTGCGCCCAGTTAATTTCTGTTGGCGTAAATTTAACCGCCGCATCCGCGGCTATGATTTTCAGAAGTCCATCGACAACACCCTTGATGTCCCTGAAATCACTGTCGCAGGTAATCGTCAGACGTGTCTTTTCGACAGGCAATTTTCCTGGTTGTGTTGGTATATACGTGTCAGCTATCTCGAAGAGCCGGCAGGGGGTGTTGCCTACGTTGTGATTGGTCTTTATCACGCCGAACAGCGAAGGCAAAACACTTTGTCTGAGAAGATTCGTCCCCGTTCTCGTAACGTCTTTGACGGCTAAATGCCTTTTATCTTCGTTTTGGGCGAACAGCTCCGCGTCTCGCTTATCGATGAAGCTGATTGTTACCGTCTCGTAAAACCCGCACCCCGTAAGATATGTCCCTATCGCGTCGATTGTCTTCTTGCGGGTATCGGTCGGCGAAACCTCAATAGTTATTTTGTTTTCCGCCGGTATCTTGTCGTAACCATATACGCGAGCGACCTCTTCAATCAAATCCGCCTCACGGTAAACATCGCTCCGCCACGTCGGCACTGAACAGATTATTTGCTCGCCGTTTTGCTTTGGCCCAAACCCCAATCTCGTCAGAATCTGGATTACCTTATCGCGCGGCACTTCGATACCAAGCAGTTTCTTCAAACGCGATAAACGCAGCGTCGCCTGTTTGTGCTTTGGCTTTCCCGGATACGCGTCGATGACGCCTTTGGCCGCTTTGCCGCCCGACACCTGTATCATCAGTTGAGCCGTTCGCTTCGATGCCCAGTCGATATTCTCGATATCTACGATTCTGCAAAACCGAAACGCCGCCTCCGAAGGCAGCGACAAATCGCGCGATGTCGTCCGAACGCTCACAGGCGAGAAAAACGCGTCCTCAAGCAGTACCGTTGTCGTCGCGTCGCTTACTTCCGTATCCAGGCCTCCCATAACGCCCGCCACCGCCACCGGATACTTCGAGTCGGCGATTACGAGCATATCGGTCGTCAATTCGCATTTCGAGCCGTCGATACTGATGATTTGTTCGCCTGCTTCCGCTTTACGAACGATTATTTTCCCGCCGAATAATCTCTTGTAATCAAAAGCGTGCGGCGGCTGACCCGTCTCCATCATCGCGTAATTCGTCGCGTCAACTACGTTATTGACGCTCCGCATCCCAATCGCCTCAAGCCGATTTCTCATCCAGTCGGGCGTCGGCCCAACCTTGACCCCCTCGATGATTCGAGCCGTATAACGCTGGCACAACTCCGGCTCGCGAATCTCAACACTTGCGAACTCCGATGCGGGCTTTGAGGATTCCGCCAGTTCGACCTTCGGCAGTTTCAGTTCTTTGCCCGTCGCCGCGGCAAGCTCACGCGCAACGCCGATATACCCAAGGCAGTCGCCTCGATTACTTGTTACCTCAACGTCGATTACCGCGTCGTTATCGAGCTGCTCGATACCCTCGTATGGGAATCCGCGGTTGCTTAGAATCTCCGCTACCTCCTGCGCCGAGAGTTCGATATCAACATAATCTTTAAGCCAGCTTAGCAATACTTTCATAATTCAGTCACAAAATACGGCCTTAAAATGCCAATAAGTTACTCGTCAGCGGGGCAATTTTCAATCTCTTTCTTGCTTCCGCCGTGTTTCTTACGGGTAAATGTTTACGAGTTTGCGAATCCCGTAGCTTGTCGCAAGCGTCGCGTCCGCCTGCGGCAACTGCTGGCGGGGGATAACCACCGTCGGATTATCCAGCTCGAATTCCACAACGTCGTATTTTGCGCCCGGGTTCAGCTTCTGCGCTTTTACAATATCGCTTATTCGGCTTATCGGCATGCCGTTGAACTTGCTCACGACAATCTGGCCCAGGTCGGTGTAGCCGAGGTTTATCTGGGCGGGCAAAACGTAGCTGAGTATTACAATCTCTCTGCGCTGGGCAGTCGGCTTAAACGCCATATCCCGCAGGTAATGAAGCAGGTGCGGCGTAACCTTGCCGTCCCAGTCCTTGCCCCAGTTGGCTAAATACGACCGGGTCAGTTTCTGAAACACGAATCCGCCCGTAACCACGTATTCCGGCTGATGCCCGTATTCATAGTAGGGGACAAGCATCTCGCCGACGTCGAAATTCTTCGCCTGCACGCGCAGTTGCTGTTTGCCCCCGTCACGCCATATATCAAAAACGATATCGTCACCTATTTTGTGACTGGTGATTAAATGGTGGAACATGATGCGGTCGTATGCCGGGTGCAGGAATTTGCCGTAGGCGTCAAGTTCTTTGCCGTCGATAGCGAGAATTACGTCGCCCGCCTTTAATGAATCACCTGTCCCGAGCGAAGTCGAGGGACTGCCCGTCCCGATTGTGTACACGTTTGTAACCTGCACGCCGTTTTTCATCGTCGCAGGCATCTTGAGATACGTCCGCATCGTCGGGTCGAGTAATGCTTCGGCTGCGAAACCGACCGCCGGGATGCCGGGATAGTTGGCGTCTTTTACCCGGGTCAGGAAGTCATTTATTGTTAATGCCGGTATAAGTCCAGTTTCACGGGTGCTTTCGCCCCAGCAGGCGATTCCTATTGGAGTTGTGCCGTCGCAAAAAACCTGTCCTATGCCGGTTTCCTGCGACGTGTTTGTAACGACCATATTCAAAAGATACGTGTATGAAACGGTCGATGAAAGCACCTCAGCCCGGTCAAGATAACCCTGACCTGTGGTCATCTCACCGACGTGATTGAGCCAGTAATAATTCAGCTTGTCGCCGCGTTGAAACTTGTCGGCGAATTTGATTGGCTTCAACGGCTTTTTCATCGTGTTGGGTTCAAGCTCAAGCAGCGCAAGGTCAATCTCGTAATCGATTGTCTTTACTTTTACGGGTACATATTCGTTTTGGCCTGAGACCTTTGCCTTGATTAGTTTTGCGTCAATAAGGTTCCACGCAGGCGTTATCACCTGGTATGCCCCCGCCGCGCAGCCGACTCCGCCTTTCTGCTGAATATCGGTATTCTTCCATGGCCGTAGCTGGTCATAACCGTATGATGAAATCTCCAGATAAACAATCGACCCCTTCATCGCCTCGCGCGTCTGGTCCTCCCCGGCTTTTGCCGAACCCGCCGCAGCAAGGGCTACCATAATTATCGCGAAAACGCCAAATCTCAAACCCAAATCCTGATACCCTGATTTCCTGATATCCTGATTTCCTGTTCTCATTGCTGGCCCTCCTTCTGGTCCGAGCTGGTCGAAGGCAATCTGGTCTGCTGTGGTATGTCATATTTTGTGAGTATGACCGCCTGGCGCGTATGGGCCTCTTTTGCGTCGAGTATAAGCGGCCGGTCCATCCCCATAAACATAATCGTGTAAAAATCCTCAGATGGCTTTTCAAATACCTTCCACACGTCCGCAAGCCCTTCGATTGTCGTCCCGTTTATACTCGCGACCACTTGGCTCTTGAATTCCCCCGCGTAGGCGTTTATCTCGTCGGGCATTATCTCCGACAGCACCACGTATTCTTTTAGCTCTCTGTCTGTATTGAGTTGCATCGAATTGCGGAACAGGTATCGCAGATAAAACGGCATATCCTTGACCCATTCAGGTCCCCACGTTTCGAGGTAGTTGCGTGTGGCCGGCACAAAAACAAACCCCGCGAAACAAACATACCGCGGAGCTATATCATATTGCCTTGCAAATTCCAAAACCGGCCTGTTCAGCGCAACCGTCGCCGTTGCCTTCATAGGTTTGCCGTCCCTGTAAAACGCAAGCTCCACCGTTTGCCCTATCTGTTTTGTCTCCACCACCTCGGACATATCAAGCTTCAACCCGTAGATATCCACCCTGCCGTCGTTATCGATTGCGTACTGGTCTATCTGCGTCAGCACGTCTCCCCGCTTCAAAATCGGTTCGACTGAGCTGTGCATAATCGTTTCAATCACGACTATTCCCTGCTGGTCTGCCGGCACATTCAGATAATCTTTGTATGCTGGATTATGCAGGCCCGGATACAGCATCACGCCCAGCGACCCGAACCCGTCGTATTTACCGTCATTAATGTCAGCTAAAAAATGCCTTATCACCGTCGTCGGAATCATATACCCGATGTTATCCGCCTGCCTCAGCCCTTGGAACGCCACGCCCACAACCTTGCCGTCCTGTATAACAGGCCCGCCGGAGTTACCCGGGTTAATCGCCGCGTCCGTCTGAATCACAAGGTGCGAATCCGCTCCCGTGTGCGAATATGTATCCACTTGTATCCGCGAGACGATACCCTTTGTTACAGATATGCGCCTGCCTCCCATCGGGAATCCGTATGTCTCGACCGCCGTGTTTACGCCCGGTAGTTCCGCCAACTCAAGCGATTTTGTGTCATCAAAAAAGCTCTTGTCTTCAACCGCCAATAACGCCAAATCGCAGTCGTGCCCGATGAACGCCACCTTCGCGAGATACCGTTTCGCCACACCTTCTTTTTGAAGCTCAATGTATTTGTTGTTGCTTACGTTGTGTGCGTTGGTCAGTATTTTATTATCTTCGATGATAAACCCCGACCCCACCCCCTGCGCCATTGCCTTCGGCTTCCAGGGCGTTACAAAATCGAATTCCTGCCCGGCCCCACGAATCATCACAACCGATTTGTCCATCCCCCCAAGGCCCGCGGCGTAGCACGGGCTTCCAGCCCGTGAACAAATTACATTGATTAGGCAGATAAAAACAAAAACTATCAGTGAAATCCGCGGCTCAATTCCTTTTACCATTTTTTAATTCTCCGGCTATGTCAGTAACGCTTCCGTTTGCCATTACCCCGCCGATATTACCGCGCGGGAATGATAAACACAACGGCCTTCCGTGGTTTCACCTTTAGCCCCCGCCTATTGCTTTGTCTGCTCTTAAGCAGCTATAATTGGCTTGGCGAAATTAGAATGTCTAAATCTGAAATATGAGAGAACGGGTATGATAAAGATAAGTCACTTAAAGCCGGATATCGTAATGACCGGTCTCGTATTGATTTTTGTCCTCGGCGGAATCGCAGCAGGGCAGCAAAACCTCATGCCGCATCTTCAAAAGCAGGGCGACGCTACGCAGTTGGTTGTGGATGGTAAGCCCTTTTTGATGCTCGCGGGCGAATTGGGTAATTCCGCTGCGTCGAGCGTCGATAATATGAAGCTCATATGGCCCCGCCTTGCCGAATGCAATCTTAACACCGTGCTTATGCCTGTTTACTGGGATTTGATTGAGCCGCAGGAAGGCAAATTTGACTTTGCCCTGGTTGACGGCCTCATACGTGACGCCCGCCGTAATGATTTGCGTCTCGTTCTGCTTTGGTTCGCAAGCTGGAAAAACAGCATGGCCTGCTACGCCCCATATTGGGTCAAAGCAAACTATAAGCGTTTCCCGCGTGCTCAGGATACGGCCGGCAAAGGGCTCGAAATCCTGTCGCCGTTTAGCGAATCGAACCGCGATGCCGACACGCGCGCATTCGTCGCTCTTATGCGGCATATTCATAAGGTTGATGGTGACAGACGAACGGTGATTATGGTTCAGGTAGAAAACGAGGTCGGTATGATACCCGACGCCAGAGACCATTGTTCCGCTGCAAATGAGCAGTTCGATACGCCGGTGCCAAAAGAGCTGATGGATTACCTGCAGGAGCATAAAGATACGCTCGTACCGGAATTTAACGACGTCTGGAAGGCAGGGGGCTTCAAAACTTCCGGAACGTGGGAAGAGATTTTCGGCAGCGGAATCGGCACGGAGGAAATTTTTATGGCCTGGTTCTATGCCCGCTATATCAATCACGTCGCTGCCGCGGGTAAAGCCGAACATCCACTGCCGATGTTTGTCAACGCCGCTCTCATTCGCCCGAATTACAAGCCCGGCCAGTACCCAAGCGCAGGTCCATTGCCGCATTTAATGGACGTTTGGCGGGCCGGCGCTCCGCAGATTGATTTTCTCGCTCCCGATATCTATTTCCCGAATTTTGTCGAGTGGATTGGCAAATTCGACCGCTCGGGTAACCCGGTTTTCATTCCTGAGGTCGGCAGGGGGTCGGAAAATCCTGCCAACGCCTTTTACGCAATCGGCCGGCATAACGCGATGGGTTTCTCGCCGTTTGCTGTTGAGAGTTTCATTAAGCCCGATTTTGAGCTTGCCCAGGCATACGGCGTCCTTTCGCAGTTGGCGCCCTTGATTCTCGAAAACCAGGGCAAAGGGACTATCACCGGCGTCTTGGTTGATTCTAATAACCCGACTCAACAGATTCGGCTCGGTGACTATAAGCTAAATATAAAATTAGACGCCGGTTGGGGTAAGCCCGTTACACCCGGAATGCTGACGGGCAGCATTATCATCTCCGTCGGGCCGGATGAATATATAATCGCCGGTAAAAGCCAGGTGATTACTTTTGAGCCCGACACACCGGGCGAGCCCATTGCAGGCATCGGCTTGATTCAACGTGGACGATTCGTCAAAGGCCGATGGGTCACGGATCTTTGGCTAAACGGCGACGAAAGTCATCAGGGAAGACATCTCCGCCTCTCACCCGAACGTTACGACATCCAGCGTATAAAGCTCTATCGCTACCGCTGACGATTACAACGGCCTTCCGCGCATAACGCGGCAGGTTCCGTCGTGAATATATAAACGGGCTATTTCCGGCGTCTGCGGATAATCGCCGTGATACCGAGTCCGAACAATCCAGTCGTCGCCGGCTCAGGAATCTGTGTTCCCGTAAGCTCGAAATTGTCAAACGCTAATTTGCCGCTGCCCTTGTTGTCGAAGTCGTTGAACCGTAATTCAACAACCGATTGGTTCTCAATTGCGTCCAAACTGGCAAGTGAATACGCGAAACTGTGGAATGTCTGGTCTCCGACGATTGGCGTATTGTTCAATATATTTGTCCACACGTCTGTATCATTGAGCCGGTAATCGATATCAAATGACGTTGTCTTGGAATTCCATGCCTTGTAATCGAACCGCAAGCCGATATCGGTCCAGCCGGTCGTATTGAGAGTAACAATCCATCTGGCGTTGTTGCCGGTTAACTTTAGTTCATCCCACGCCGCCGACTGACCCACTGCGTGAAAAACTCCTGCCGCATCCGTGTATGCCACGCCGTCCTTGCCGTCCGGGTCAAGTGTCCCGCCCGAAAGCACCAATGTCGGTGTTCCAATCAGGTTTGCACTTACGGCGTTCGGCCCGGTGGTGTAACCTGCCGCGTTAGGGCCGAAATCCCATATCGCCATCTGTTGTGCGGCGTTTGCCGAAGTGATAATGATTACTGAAATGACCAATACTACAGAAATTGACCTTTTCATCTCTCAAACCCTCTTCTTCTTCGTTTACTCTGTGGGCGTGGGTTTTTGTTGTGTTGAATCTGTAAAAACAACAACCCTGCTCTTTCGTTATTATACCACTATACCCCGCTGCGGCAAGAAAATTTCGCAAAAATCAGTTGACGGGCCTCAGGTATGCGGTCTATACTCCTTCGATTTTTTGAGCCGAAAAACCCCATTAGGAGGCGATATGGCTGGTGAAGTAAAAGACGTTTTGAAAAACAGGGTTAAAGGTAAACACTATGACCGACTGGTTGCGGTTGACCACCCGAAGATGCACCGCTTTATCGCGGACGCCATCGAGCTGACCAATCCGGTCTCCGTCTATGTTTGCACCGATTCACCCGAAGATATCGCGCACATCCGCGCCCTTGCCGTAAAAAATGGCGAGGAAATTCCGCTCAATATCAAGGGACACACCTGCCATTTCGACGGCTTAAACGACCAGGGACGCGATACCTTCAGCACAAAATACCTCCTGCCCGCCGGTTCCTCGCTCGGCGAGTCGCTCAAATCCGTCGAAAAACAGGCGGGTACTAAGGAAATCCGCGACCTCCTTAAAAACTCGATGGCCGGCAGGGAAATGATTGTTTGTTTCTGGACGCTCGGCCCCGTTGGCTCCGAGTTCACTATCCCCTGTCTCCAGATTACCGATTCGCCCTACGTCGTTCATAGCGAATCGCTTCTCTATCGCCCCGGCTATGAGCAGTTCAAAAAACTCGGCGAGGGCCACGGTTTCTTCAGGTTTCTCCACTCCGAAGGCGAACTTGAACAAGGCGTCAGCAAAAACGATAAACTCCGCCGCGTTTATATCGACCTTGAAGACGAATTGGTTTACTCCGTCAACACCCAGTATGGCGGCAACACTATAGGCCTCAAAAAACTCGCCCTGCGCCTCGCAATCCAGAAGGCCTCGCGCGAGGGCTGGCTTGCCGAGCATATGTTCGTTATGGGCGTCCACGGACCAAAGAACCGTGTTACCTATTTCACCGGTGCATTCCCGTCCGCCTGCGGCAAAACCTCGACATCTATGCTGCCGGGCCAGACCATCGTAGGCGACGACATTGCTTATTTCCGCAAAAAAGACGGGCAAATCCGCGGCGTCAACGTCGAAAAAGGCATCTTTGGCATCATTCAGGACGTCAACGAAAAAGACGACCCCGTTATTTACAAAGTCCTAACAAACCCAAGGGAGGTCATCTTCTCAAACGTCCTTATCGACGCGAATAAAAAGCCCTACTGGCTCGGTATGGGGTACGAAATACCGCCAGAAGGCACCAATTTCTCCGGCGCATGGTTCAACGGTAAAGCCGATGACCAGGGCAATCCCATTCCGCCCGCCCATAAAAACGCCCGTTACACCCTCAGCATCCCGGACCTCGACAATTGCGACCCCGCCCTCAACGACCCAAATGGCGTTCCCGTCGGCGGCATCGTTTACGGCGGCAGAGACAGTGACACCTGGAATCCGGTTGAACAGGCCTTCGACTGGAACGAGGGGATAATCCTAAAAGGTGCGGCTCTCGAATCGGAAACGACAGCAGCGACTATTGGCAAGCAAGGCGTCAGAACATTCAACCTTATGTCGAATCTCGACTTCGTCTCAATACCGCTCGGCAAATATGTTCAAATCAATCTCGATTTTGCCAAAGGCGTCAAAAAACCGCCCCTCATCTTCTCCGTCAATTACTTCCTCAGAGGCAAGGACGGCAAATACCTCAATACTATGGCCGACAAGCTCGTCTGGATTCTTTGGGCGGAGCTTCGCGTCAATGGCGACGTCGATGCAATCAAAACGCCGACCGGCTTCATACCCAAATATGAGGACCTGGCCCGACTGTTCAAAGAAAACCTCAAAACCCAGTTTACTAAGGACGATTACGAAAATCAGTTCACAATTCGTATTCCAGAAAATCTCGCCAAACTTGACCGCGTCGGAAAGATTTATCGGGAGAAAGTCCCCGATACCCCCAAAATTCTGTTCGATACCTTCGCCGAGGCCAGAAAACGCTTTAAATCGGCTGCCGAAAAATTCGGCGACTATATCTCTCCCTTCGAGTTGCTGGGTAAGTAGAGAATAGGCGTTTTTTGCCGACTCTTAAGATATCCACAACAACCCCAACGGACCTGTATCCTGTGGGGGGCTGCCAAAGTCCTTTGTAGCATAACTATTTTGGGATAAATGAGTTAGGAGCAATTTGGGTCCCCGTTTCCTCGTTCTGAATCGGGGTTCCGTTTTACCTATTATGACAATGCCGCAAGCCCATTTTAAATCTGGGGGTGTAGAAAATCAAAATAAAGTCCCATAATTTACTTGACTTTATTCGTCGAGCAACGTAGAATTAACTATGAAGAAGAAATGGGAGATAGTGCCTTCACTTTCACGGAGGGTACTTCTCGCCAAAATATGTTTTTTTTACAAAGGTGCAGCAGGGTGTGTGTCTGCACTTAATTATGGGGCGATAGGTGATGAGTGAGAGTTCGCGCAAAGTGCCTCTTGGCGCAGCAAAGCTAAGCTCTCAGAATGGAAGCGGCAAGCACGGGGAGTGGGATTCTGTGTCTGCGGAGTCGTTTTATACCCGCACGCATAATGAGTTTCTCGGCAGCTCCCCGGCGTTCAATTCCGTAATGGAAGTTATCAGGGCTATTGCCGCCCGTGAATGTCCGGTTATTATTACCGGCGAAACGGGTGTCGGCAAGGAAATGGTCGCCAGACAAATCCACGCCATCAGCAACCGCGCAAATCATGTCCTTGTCCCTGTTGATTGCACCACTCTTACGGGCCAGTTGTTTGAAAGCCAGTTGTTCGGTCACGTCAAGGGCGCATTCACAAGCGCGGTTGACAGCACACTGGGTTTCTTCAGGGCAGCAGAAGGCGGCACCATATTCCTCGACGAAATAAGCGAAATACCCCTTGAGCTGCAGGCAAAACTGCTCCGGGTTCTGCAGGAACGGCGTGTAACGCCTCTTGGTTCAGCCAAATCCTGCCCCGTTGACGTTCGCATCCTGTGCGCGACCTGCAAGGATTTGCAGGATATGGTTAAGAAGGGCACATTCCGCTCAGACCTTTATTACCGGCTCGATGTTGTTCGCCTTGAGGTTCCTCCGCTTCGCCATCGCAAAGAGGATATACTTGATTTGGCGGAGTACTTCCTGAAAAACCAGTCGGCCTTTTATAATGAGCCCCCAAAAACATTCAGCGAATCGACCAAACGCCTGTTGCTTAACTACGCCTGGCCCGGCAACGTCCGCGAGCTTGCAAACGCCATCGAGCGGGCTTACGTCCTCACCGATGGATCCGAAATCCAGCCCGTCGTAATGCCCTTCGAAATCATAATATCCGATTCGCCTGCGTATCCAAAAGACCAGTTGCCCACCCTCGACGAAGTCAAGCGAAAGGTCATTACGCAGACCCTCGAATACACCAAAGGCCGAAGAATCGCCGCCGCCAAAATCCTCGGCATCGAACGTCGCCAGTTAAATCGCCTTATGGATAAGCTCGATATCCGCGCCAACCAGACAGACAAAAACGCAAAGTAATATTTTCTGTTTTTCCTTATCTCCCCGCCTGTCCTCGACTCCAGCTTCGTAGGAACTGCTGTCGGGGGACCATTCTTTGGTTTTGCAGCAGGGGACCCACGAGCAAATCCGCGCTTTCCCCAAAACCAGATTAGCACCTCTTGTTCCCCGTTAGGGGGGATTGTTCCCTGAGACCGGGCCGCTCTTTGGATATCCCGGCAGATTATCAGGAATGTGTGCCCATGGCACAGCCATGTCGGTCCAAATCTGATGTGTCGGTTTGACATTGGCTGGGTCGTCGAGACTTCCCGCCTTAACAAACACAAGCTGAGGGTGAGCGGGGGACCTGGTAAACAGGGGTGAACCGCATTCCGGACAAAACTCACGAGTTATCAGGTTTCCGCTGCTTCCCGTTTTGGTGTAACCTTTAACGAAACCAGAAACGATTTTGAACCCGGCAGCTCGTATTCGCACACCAATGTTGAAAGCACCACCTGTGGTCCTCCTGCAATCGGGACAGTGGCAATACGTCGCGCCCTCTGGCTCTCCTGCATATTCGTACCGGACGCGGCCACACAAGCATCCGCCAGTCAGAACTTTCGACATTTGCTATCTCCTGCTCATCTTATGCCTAACACAATAATATCCGCCACTCTTTGTCAGCAATTTAGTGTGGCCGAAATAAAATGTCAACATTCATTAATTCTTGGCCTTCCGTTCATAAATTGGCAATCGCAAATCGGCAATCGGCAATGGTTCTGTTCCATTCTGGGGTGGTGTCCTAAATAGAAATTTTGAGGAAAAATAAAAAAGGAAGGGCGCGACCTTGCCTGCTGCCGCTACCCTTCCTACTTTTGGTTCTGGGGCTTAATTGGCCCCGTTAGACTACTAAAAGAATTATCGGATATAGATGAACAAAAAGCAAGCACAAAATTAGAAAATTATAGGGAAATGTGGCCCCGCTGGGACTCGAACCCAGAACCTTAAGATTAGTAGTCTAACGCTCTAATCCTTTGAGCTACGGGGCCACGTTTTTATAATATTGCGTTTTGGGCTTCTTAACAAGGTATCTGTTAAATTTAATAATAATGTGCGCCCCGTCTTACACACGGGGCGCACAACGGCTTTTTGGCCTTTACGAGCATCCTGTGGACATAAAAGTCCACTGATGCCTCAAAGGCCGAACATAGGTCTTTTTGGCTGTCATTCCAGCTTCCTTTCTGGAAATTTCTTGACTTATGAGGCGGGATAACCGATAATGCTACCGGATACAAAATTCGGGGCTATCCCGCCCCTGCCTAAGGTCATAATTTCCTGTGTGCCTTAGGTATCCAAAACGTGGGCTGCCAGCCGATAACTGGCGGCCCTTTTTGTTCCTATTTAACTGTATTGTCTGGTTGTTTTTTGCTATGAAGCCCTAATTTGAATCCTTCCAATAATTTTATCAGTAAATCTACATCCTCTTGTGTTGGCGGTTCATCTCCGACGATATTTACAATTGCCTTTTTAGTGAGAAGCGGGAAATGCCACGCCTCAGCGTTTACGAGGGAATTCGTTTTTGTGTTTGCGACCCAACCCGTATCGACCCATTTTTTTTCGGGCGGCGCGTTCTGATTATCTTTTTCCTGCGTATCAGCAGTTTTATGCCCTTTGGGCTTTGCCAGCTCGATTGTCTCTTTATAGCATTGAGTTATTGTTTTTGCGGCATCATCCAAAAACCCTTTTTTCTTTAAATACCATATCAGCGTCTCGTCTGATGGTAAACTGTCTGGGTAGGTATCGTATATCGAACCAAAAATCGCTGGCTTCAAACTACATTCCGCTAACACATTTAGCCATTCTTCGCTGTTTTCGGGGGCGTTTACTACCGTGAAACCTTCGTCGGAAATCTTAATCTCGCCCTTTTTGCGCTCAATCAAACCATATTGGTAAATAGAAGCAAGGATTTGCAATGACCGGCCACTCAGAGAAGCGTAACCCATCGCCTTCGCCGCAGTTGCCCTTGGGGCGTAATTTCTACCCTCTCTTCCATACAAAGCCCTTACCTTGCCAACAGCTTCGCCTAAGCCTATAACCGGATACACGGGGCTTCTTTCGCGTTTTTTTACTTCCTGTTTTTCTGTTTTTGTTTCAGTCATCGTTATACTCCTTAACTAAACAATCTTATCATTCACCGCAATTATAGCACAATGCGTAGCGTTGTCAAGGGGGTGGGAGTAAAAAAAGAATAAATTTTTTTTGTTATTCTCTTGACATTCTTTTTGGGTGAAGTTAGTATCAGGCAATAATAAAGGCCCTGTTGAGTCCTTGCAAACGAATCAACAGGGCCGAAACACCGGAGCCGTTGAATAGAGGCTTAATTCGCCCGACTTACAATCGGGTAAGGCCGAAAAAGCCTTCGCGGGTTCGAATCCCGCCGGCTCCGTTAAAAATATCGAAAGGACAGGCGTTGCTTCGTGGGCCACGACCCATCCTTTCTTAACGTCCCGACCACTGAAGGCCGAGCGTCTAAGCATAGTCAATATATCGACTGTAAGGCCTTCTGTCAAGCGGGAAATTTGACAGGAGAATCACAATGAATCGTTTATCTACACAAAAACAAACGGAGATATTACGCGCAATGGTTGAGGGCTGTTCAATCAGGAGCATAGAACGCCTTACAGGGCATCACAGGGATAGCTGTATCAGAGTGCTTAACAAGGCCGGTAAACAGGCCAAAATGGTTATGGATACCCTTATGACAGGGATTAAGGCGGAAGAAGTGCAGGTCGATGAGCTTTGGACGTTTGTGGGCAAGAAGGATAGCCACTTAACACCCCAAGAACAGGCCGTAGGGTTATACGGCTCACAGTTTATCTTTGTGGCTATTGACAGCAAAACCAAACTTGTGCCGCTCTTTACTATGGGCCAACGCACCTACGAAAAAACCTTTCAGTTTATGCAGGAGCTACGGCGAAGAATAGCGGGATATACGTTTATCACGACGGACGGTATGCCTGCATACGACCAAGCCGTTGGTATGGCCTTTAGAGGTACAGCAAGCCACGCACAGCTTGTAAAGGTATATATGCACAACGGCTACCCAAGAGTAGAGGGTTATTCGCCTGTGGACTTTGTATTAACAAAGCCCCGCGTAATGTTAGGGAATTTCTACAACAAACCCATTTCCACTTCGCACGTCGAGCGTCAAAACCTGACTATGCGTATGAGTATGAGACGGCTAACCCGATTAACAAACGGATTCAGCAAGAAGTTTGATAACCTTATGGACGCACTCTACCTGCATTTTGCCCATTACAATTTCTGCCGGATTCACAAATCGCTAAGAGTTACACCGGCAATGGCGGCAGGGATTACAGACCATATTTGGAGCATTGAGGAAATTTTGAATTTTTCCGTAGAAGAAAAGGCTTGTGCTTAAGAATAATAATAGGTATATTTACTATATGTTTTTTGAAAGGAGAACACACTATGGCATTTCCAGAATATGTAATTGATTGGGCATGGAAACGGTCTGGGGGTAGGTGTGAATGCGCCCGCATATCTTGCGGCCACACAGGCCGCTGCGCCAAATATTTGACCACAGGCAATTGGAACGCTCACCACAAGACAGCTGTTGCATCAGGCGGAGACGATACTTTGAGCAATTGCGAAATCCTTTGCATACCTTGCCACCATAATACCGAAACATTTGGCGGTTAGCGTTCATTAAGTAATCTAATCTCCATAAAACGCCCGATTCCAGAACTGGGCCAAAACAGACGTATTTCAAAGCTGTTATAGCCGTTTTCGCATAACAGATTGTAAACCCTACGCGCTTCTTCCTCAAAACCATACCATTCCATTTCTACGCAAGGGCAAGGTTTGCTATGCCCACAAGAACAAGTGGTATTGAAACCGTTATTTCTTAATAGACGAACCAACTCCCTCACCGGTTCTTCTATCTGAGAATACCAGTTTTTTAATTTTTTCTTTCGATGTTTTTTCATATTAGGACACTACCCATTCTGGTCACCTCTAACCAAAGTGGTCGCATCATTTCAAACCTCAGATTATGTAACAACTTATGACGGCTATTCTCTTGTTTCTATGACCGAAATGGTCGCCATTGTTTTTATACTCTCTAATTGCCTCCCTGAAAATCGGCAATCATAACTCCTTTGCCATAAACGACTTAAAAAATTCCTTTTCGCCTCGGCACGGCCTGGCACGCCATTCGCTCTATATATTAGCGAAGAAAAGCAAAGCATCCGTAGGCGAATAAGCCGCATAGTATTTAGGAAAGTAGATGGTTGTTCTTGTTCAAGCGACAGTTTTAACAGTGGGCTTAAACGGCAGAAGTGAAGTGTTAAGGGAACTGCCGGTAAGGTTGATAAAAATGCAGTCAGGTCTTGAGGCTGCGCGTTCTTTGAAAAATGAAAAGGTGAACAGCGTAATCAGCAGATGGGATTTGGATGATATGCCCAATGGAAGGTTTCTGAAAACTTTCAAAGCGGCTAAACCCTATATCCCTACGATTGCCCTGGTAAGGGCCGGCAGCAGAAAACAGGAAATCGCTGCAAGGGCTCTGGGCGTCACCGCGGTCATTGCTGAGGATGCAACCGATGATGTCTTTATAAGCATGGTTGCTAATCTGCTCGGACTCAAGGGTGGCGTCGCCATAAAGGCAATTTCTTCTGCTGATAATGTTGAAGAGCTAATGAGAGAAGGATAATTTCGACGGTTTCCTGAAAAGCCGTCAGCTTTCTGAGAGCAAACACGACCTGTGTGTCGTGATTTAATATGCTCACGAGGAGTTTTCTCTCCCCCAAGCTGGGTTTGTATCCGTGAAAAAGAAAAAAAATCTAAAGCGAGGTTTACAGGCCCGGCACGAATATCAACATCACCGCTGCTTCGTTTTTGCGAGGCAAAACGGCGGGGTGGTTTAAGATAAAGATTTCTACACATATTCTCTCTCCCCTTCTTCGCTGGATTTGATACTCTCTCTTCTCAAATCCAGCTCGTAACCATACGCGGTCAATCGGCCGCGACAAGGGTAATAAACTCATTCTCTCTCCCCTTCTTCGCTGGATTTGATACTCTCTCTTCTCAAATCCAGCTCGCAACCATACGCGGTCAATCGGCCGCGACAAGGGTAATAAACTCATTCTCTCTCCCCTTCTTCGCTGGATTTGATACTCTCTCTTCTCAAATCCAGCTCGCAACCATACGCGGTCAATCGGCCGCGACAAGGGTAATAAACTCATTCTCTCTCCCCTTCTTCGCTGGGTTTCGACTCTCTTCGCAACCCAGCTCGAATACAAACGCGGGTTTCCCGCGAAAGTATAAAAGCTCATTCTCTCTCCCCTTCTTCGCTGGGTTTTCGACGACGACTCTCTTCGTAAATCCAGCAGCCAGAAACCACGAACCTGAGGGTTTGTGATACTGATAAATGGTAATGGAGGAGGGATATTAGTTCTCTCCCATTTCTTCGCTGGGTTTGGGCTTGTTTGTCAAACAAACTTGGCAAGCCCAGCATGGCTGCACGCATAATCGTATGGTGCGATTGTGCTTTAAAAATAGCAGTGTGAAAGTCGCTGGGCCGGGCAGGTTGAAGAACCTGTTCGGCCCAGTATGTTTGCGTAAGGCGGGAAAGCCGGGTTGAAGTATTGGTATCATTCAAGCAGATTGTGATAGTGTTATTATGGTCAGGATGCAAGTAAACAGGAAGTTTACGAGGTAACTTCTAACCTCAAGGAGTATTAGCCATGTCGAAAATTTTTACCTTTTGCAAAGACGCGTTACTGTTTCCTATATTGCTGCTTATTGCCTTTTTGGTAGTCGCTACCCTGATGAATTCACCGTTGGCTGCGGCGTTCTGGATAGAAGGGTTTTAATCGACCTGACCGTTTTTTTCGATTGGCAGACCAGGCAGGACTGTTCGCATAATAGTTAGCGCGATTATGGTTTAAAATAACGGTGTGAAAGTGACCGGGCGGGGCAGATCAACAGACCTGTCGGCCCAGTGTTCCGCCGATGTGTTCTTTGTAACCGTTCCCGAACCGGTGACGATTTGCCTGCTCGGCCTTGGCACTTTAAGTCTGCTTTGCAGAAAACAGTGTGTTAAGTTTGTGCCGATGAATTGAAAGGTAATAATTGTTAGGCGATATAATATATGAAAGAAAAAAAGCACAAAATATTCTTTGTGGACCACGAGCCGGCGGCGAGAGCGACTATGGCGGATATTCTGGGCGGAGCTGGCTTTGATGTTACTTGTTTTGCGAATACCAATGTGTGTCTGGCCGAGCTTGAGCGAAGCTCCTGCTCTTTGCTTATAACTGCTATGGAGATGCCCGGAACGGACGGGATGATGCTTTTAAACAGAACCATGGCTATAGTGCCCTGGACACCGGTTATGGTAATATCTGCAAACGGGGACGTGCCAACGGTGGTTCGGGCAATTAAGCTCGGGGCCGTGGATTTTTTGCTGAAACCGTTTGATACGAATGTGCTTATAAACAAAGTCAAGTCCATTATTTCGCGTTATGAGTTTGAAAATTCTAATGTCCCGCGCAACCTCACTACGACAGAGAAAAAGGTTCTCAAAGTTATTCTCGATGGACGAGGCAATAAGGGCATCGCCCAGAAGATGGGTTGCGCCGTCCGGACGGTTGAGTTTCACCGCAGCAACATTTACCACAAATTCAGGGTAGACAATGTGGTTGAACTGACGAAAAAAGCGATGGCAATGCTCATCTGAAAATACGGCTGTCAAGTGTTCGGCTGGAAAGGTATTCCATAAGTCCTTATCGAGATGTCACTTGCCAAATAGTCCGCAAGAAACGGCATACAATTAACCAACATGCCGTCACAGCGGCGGTGTCCCCCTTTTCCCCCAAAAACCATCTGCGCAGCAAATCGTAAAAACCTGCGGTTTTCCACAGTAGAGTAGTTTCCCCAAGCTTGTAAACTTAAAGCAATCATATAGGGCCTGTCCTTGCTATGGGCGCTGGTGCCTGAGAGGACAGACAAAGAAGAGAAGTTTGAGAATTACGAGTGAAGAAGGATGAGAAGAAAAGAAGGGAAGTTTGAGAATTATGAGAGAAGAAGGACGAGAAGAGAAGATGGGAAGTTTGAGAATTATGAGCGAAGAAGGACGAGACGAGAAGATGCAAATACCCAATTACATATCTTGCCGAAAATATCTCGTGGCACATCTGACGCATCTGGCTTTCTTGTCTGAGGCAATAAAGGGGATTTAATAAACCAGGTAAAGATTGGGACAAAATAGAGGGGAAAGAGTTGAGAAGAAGGGTGAAGAAGGATGAAAAAGTCAATTACGATTTGTGCAGTGGTAGTAGCGGTTTTGGTTGGTATCGTACCAACCTCGACAGCAAGTGCGACGATTCTTGGCACTATAAACATCCAGAATCACAATAGTATTCTTCCTGACATAGGCCAACTCTGGAGTGATGGCCTTGTCTGTGCAAACTGCTACACGGGCGTTTGTTCGTGGACCAACGCAGGAGGTGGTGTAGTGTTCCCCGTTAAATAATAAAAAAGCGTAGAAAGGAGGTATGCAGGTTGGACAGTAAAGTAGGTGAGCGTGAAGAAGTTAATTAAAAGAATTTAGAACAAACAAAATTTGGAAAGGATGGAGAAGAATTATGAAAAAGTTAATGACAATTTGTTTAGTAGCAAGTCTGATGCTGATTTCAGCATCTGTATCATGGGCTGTTCCTACGGTTGTGTCCCCGCCAGGTGCCCCCGATTGGTGGAACACAGAGTGCCCATACTACGCCTATGGATGGTGGTCGGCTGACATCATAGGTGGTGGCTCTCTCGTTTCGCCGCCGGACAATCCCAGCCACTGGGCTTCAAATTTCCTAAAAAACACCGACTTTACGGCCAGTATAGGTCTGAATAACCAAACCATTGCGGTCGCTCTGGCTAACGTGTATCGTCCGGACTACTACAAGGAAATCTACATCTACATCACTGGAACAACCGTCAGTACCGACAAGCCTGTGAATACTGTTCTCAACACCGACGACGGAGTATTTTCTGGTTCACAGACATGGAACATAGATGAAAGCAGCGGTATATGGAGCTATGTGGTGAGCGGCGAGATTCACCCTCAGCCGGACTTCGTGAACCTGATGTTTCAGGTGCCGGGGATGACAAGTGTGACAAACATCTGGGCAGGTGAAAACTGCATTCCTGAGCCGGCGACAATTGGATTGCTTGGCCTCGGCACTTTGAGTTTGATTAGGAGAAAAAAGTAGAGCGGATAAATGTGAAGAGGTTAATTAAAAGAATTTAGAACAAACATGAAAAAATAAAGGA
>JBEKEU010000007.1:0-186081 GCA_050013675.1 Sedimentisphaerales bacterium | reverse complement strand
GCAAAAACGCCCTTGGCGGCGGCGGCGCGGGAATTTATACCTATTTTACGCCGGATATCAGCCTTCTTGTGGGTCCTGTCTGGTTTAATGACAAAACCCTAAACGGCGATATGTTATGGACCATCCAACTGGATATTAATTTCAAGTTTTAAGCGATACTGTCCGCGTTGATGTCGGAATATCGAACGCAGTTTTAAGACATATTAACTGGGAGAATTTGCTGAGGAAAATATGAGTAGTATTGCAAAAGGGAAAAAAATGTTTGATTGGGCAATCGTCCGGCCTGCTATCCTGGATTCGTTCTGCAAGCTCAGTCCACGCAGGCAATTCCGCAATCCCGTGATGTTCGTGGTGCTCGTCGGCAGTGTTCTGACCAGCGTCCTGTTCGTCCAGGCCGTTTTCGGCAAAGGCGAAGCCGGCCCATGGTTTATCCTGGGCGTTTCGCTGTGGCTGTGGTTTACGGTCCTCTTTGCCAATTTCGCCGAGGCGATGGCGGAAGGACACGGCAGGGCGCAGGCGGACAGTTTAAGAAAGGCCCGCAAGGACCTGGTTGCCAGAAAACTCGCTAATCCTCGGCGTGACTCTTCTTTCGAGATGGTTTTGGCGTCGCTGCTGGAGATAGGCGACGTGGTCCTGGTTGAGGCGGGCGAATTTATTCCAATCGATGGAGAGGTTATAGAAGGTGTGGCCTCGGTGGATGAAAGCGCAGTTACAGGTGAAAGCGCGCCGGTCATTCGCGAAAGCGGCGGAGACAGGTCAGCCGTTACAGGTGGAACACGCGTTCTTTCGGACTGGCTGGTTATCCGTGTTACTGTGGAATCGGGCAATACATTTTTAGACCGTATGATAGCGATGGTCGAAGGGGCCAAACGACAAAAGACGCCCAACGAAATCGCATTGACTATCCTGCTGGCGGCATTGACTATTGTTTTTTTAGTGGTTACGGCGACTTTGCTTCCTTTTTCATATTACAGCGTTCTGCAGGCGCATCAGGGCGAGGTTGTAACGATTACCGTGCTGGTGGCGTTGCTGGTTTGCCTTGCCCCGACGACCATAGGAGCATTGCTTTCGGCAATTGGAATAGCGGGGATGAGCCGGCTAAGCCAGGCCAACGTTGTGGCTATGTCCGGCCGGGCGGTAGAGGCGGCAGGCGACGTGGATGTGCTGCTGTTAGACAAAACCGGAACTATAACGTTGGGCAATCGCCAGGCAACGGAATTTATCGCCGCGGACGGTGTGTCGATGGAGGATTTGGCCGACGCCGCCCAGCTTGCGTCGCTGGCGGATGAAACCCCTGAAGGCAGAAGCATTGTCGTGCTCGCAAAGCAGCAATACAACCTGCGGGGAAGGGACATTAAAAAATTAGGCGCCAAATTCGTTCCTTTTTCCGCCCAGACGCGAATGAGCGGCGTGGACCTCGACAGCAGGCAGATTCGCAAGGGCGCGGTGGACGCGATTGAGCAATTTGTCAAAAGCAAGGGCGGAGTGATTCCGGACAAAGTCCGGCTGGCCGGCCAGAATGTTGCTAAAAATGGAGGCACGCCTTTAGTTGTGGCAGACGGCACCAAGGCGTTAGGAGTAATTCATCTCAAAGACATTGTCAAAGGCGGCATCAGGGAACGGTTCGGCGATTTGCGCAGAATGGGCATCAAGACGGTGATGATTACCGGCGATAACCCGATGACCGCGGCCGCGATTGCCGCTGAGGCGGGTGTGGACGACTTTTTAGCGGAGGCCACGCCGGAGGCAAAGCTCGAGCTGATTCGAAGATATCAGGCCCAGGGACATTTAGTGGCGATGACAGGCGACGGAACCAACGATGCGCCGGCACTTGCCCAGGCGGACGTGGCGGTTGCGATGAATACAGGCACGCAGGCGGCCAAAGAGGCGGGCAATATGGTTGACCTCGATTCCAACCCGACCAAGCTGCTCGATATCGTTCAAATCGGCAAGCAAACGCTGATGACTCGCGGGGCGCTGACGACTTTCTCAATCGCCAACGACGTGGCCAAGTATTTCGCAATCATACCGGCGGCGTTTGCCCTGACCTACCCGTCGCTTAATACGCTCAACGTGATGGGGCTTGCAACGCCCAATAGCGCGATTTTATCTGCTGTGATTTTTAACGCGATTATTATCGTCTTTCTGATTCCGCTTGCACTGAAGGGAGTGAAATATCGCCCGATGCCCGCGACGCAATTGCTGAGAAAGAACCTGCTCATTTACGGCGTCGGCGGAATAATTATCCCGTTTATCGGAATCAAATTGATTGATATGCTGCTGGTAATTTTGCACTTAGTTTGATTAAATGATGAAGGTGAGAATATGATGCGTATCCTGCGACAAGCGGTTGCCTGTATAGTGGTATTCACTGTGATTACAGGCGTCATTTACCCGTTAATTGTTACCGGCGTTGCTCAATTAGTATTCCCGCGTCAGGCCAACGGCAGCTTGCTTATTGACAACGGTAAAACTGTCGGGTCTTCACTTATCGGGCAATCATTCAGCAGTCCGAAGTATTTCTGGGCCAGACCTTCCGCGACATCGCCGATGCCTTATAACGCCGCCAATTCTTCCGGCTCGAACCTGGGGCCGCTTAATCCAGCTTTGACCGAAAACGTCAAGGCCAGGATTACGCAATTGAAGGCCGCGGATGCCGCGAGTAAGCCATTGGTTCCGGTTGATTTGGTAACGGCTTCAGGCAGCGGCCTCGACCCTGATATAAGTCCCGCTTCGGCCCAATATCAGGTTGCGCGCGTTGCAAAGATGAGAAACCTTGATGAAACCAAAGTAAGGGAGCTTGTGGTTAAATTAACCAAAAGCAGGCAACTTGGTATTCTTGGCGAGCCACGGGTCAATGTTCTGGAGGTTAATCTTGCTTTGGACAACCTTCGGTTCGACAAGCTCACCGCCCCGAGCATAGTCGAGGGGCAGAACAAATAGGCAGATAACGAATGGATAATCAGCGACCAAATCCTGATGAGCTGCTCGAAAAATTGTAACGGAGAATTATGTGCCCGGGTTTCACATATAAAAGTATCGCATTTAACATGGGAAATGCCAGGTTATATCTTGACTTAATTAAATTTTGGAGGCGTTATGGTACTTAAAACAAAGCTTTCAATTGGTTTGGGGTTTCTGTTCGCTGTCATTTTTGCCCTCACATTTTTCTGCTCTTATTACGTTGGCGAACTGTCCGAAGAAGCCGACAGCATTCTCAAAAACAATTATGATTCCATTGTCTATTCAAAAAATATGCTCTCCGCACTCGACGACACCAGAACTTCCATCAGCAGCACTATATTCAATCCCGGCGACAGCAAAAAATTATCCGATTATTATTCCCATCTTTTCGAAACCGGCAGAACCGATTTCGAAAAAAACCTCAAAGCCGAAAATAACAACATAACGGAAATTCACGAAAAAGATTACGTTGACACGCTCAATCGCGATTATGCTGTTTATATGAACCTCTGCGATAAGGTTAAAAACGGTTTAGGTACTACTTCAATGTATTTTAACGAAGTTCTGCCTTGTTATGAAAAACTCAAACAATCCATCCTCAGCATCAATGACCTTAACATGGAAGCTGTTGTCCGAAAAAATCTGACAGCAAAACAGCAGTCTGCTGACGTAAAAACCCGTATGTCCGTAACAGCTGCATTGTGCATCATTTTGGCCTTCGGCTATTTCTGGTATTTCCCCTTTTATGTTTCTAATGCTGTCTCCTACTTATCAAAGAGAATAACCGAACTATTGAGAAAAGCCGACATCGCTTCCGACATAAGAACAAACGATGAGACCTATATCATTTTGCAGTCAATCAAACTTCTCGAAAAGAAACTCGGCATCGACAACCCCGAAAAAGATTCACTGTAAAATAAGGAGTTAAAGAAGTATCGCGTTTTGTTGCATGGTATAACTCCGGGCGGTAAGATGAGGTCCCGGGCAATGTTACGCCGGATGATGTTTACTTCGGCAGACGTGATGAAATACTAATAACGAATGGCTAACCAGCGACCAAATCCTGATGAGCTGCTTGTGCAAATCCGCAAAGAGGAAAAGGCGAAGGCCGGCGGCAAGCTGAAGATATTTTTCGGCTATGCGGCGGGTGTCGGCAAGACCTATTCGATGCTGGAGGCCGCGAGAGAGCAGGCCAGCGCAAATGTGGATATTGTTATCGGGTATGTTCAGCCGCACGCACGGCCTGAGACCGAGGCGATTATGCTAGGGATGGAAATTCTCCCGCTCAAAGAGTTGGAATACAAAGGCATAAAGTTGAAGGAGTTCGACCTCGATGCAACGCTGGTCCGCAAGCCGGCGGTGATAATTGTCGATGAGTTTGCCCATACCAACGCCCCCGGCCTGCGACACACAAAACGATGGCAGGATGTGGAAGAATTATTAGATGCCGGCATCAGCGTCTATACCACGCTGAACGTTCAGCATTTAGAGAGTTTGAATGATATTGTGGCGAAGATTTCCGGTATCGCGGTCCGCGAGACAATCCCTGATACTGTTTTTGACAAGGCCGATGAGATTGAGCTGGTGGACCTGCCGCCGGAAGATTTATTGCAGCGGTTCGAAGAGGGCAAGGTATATTTCCCGGCTGACGCCGAGCGGGCTATGCTGAAGTTCTTCAAGCTGCCCAATCTGACTGCCCTGCGTGAACTGGCTATGCGACGAACCGCCGACCATTTGAGCGCGCAAGCTCAGACAGCGGGAGGCGCCCGGATAGAGGCAACCAGGGAGCGATTGCTTGTTTGTATCGGTCCCAGTCCGACATCGGCGAGATTAATTCGGGTTACCAAACGGATGGCAATGGCGCTGCGAGCGCCCTGGATAGCGGCCTATGTGGATACAGGTCGTTTTATGGGTGATGCCGCTCGTCAAAAACTTGCCCGGAACCTTAATTTGGCTGAGCAACTTGGCGCGGAAACAGCGACGCTTGGCGGGGAAGATATGGCCGAGGAGATTGTAAAGTATGCTCAGTCCAAAAGCGTGACGAAAATTATCATCGGCAAGACCGGCGAGCCGCGCTGGCGTGAATTAATAGGCAGTTCCATCGTAAGTAAAGTGTTGCGTCATAGCGGTGACATAGATGTATATGTGATTAGAGGCCAAAAAGACCCCGTCGAAGAAAGCAAGACCAGATATCCCGTCAGCCGGCGACAAATTAATTACCTGTCTTACGTCAAGACAATCGTGATTACTGCAATCAGCACCGTTATTGCCGAGCTGATAAGCAGGGCGGGCCTTAGCGAAACAAACCAGGCAATGGTATTTATTCTGGGCGTAGTGTTCGTGACCGCAAGATATGGGCTCGGGCCCGGTATTCTGGCGTCAGTTGCTGGCGTGCTGGCGTTCGATTTCTTCCTCGTTTCGCCCTACTATAGTTTCAATGTTGCCGACACCGAGTATTTCATCACCTTCGCCGTTATGTTGACCATTGCGATTCTGATTAGCACGCTGGCGTTTCGGGTTCGCAGGCAGGTGGAGACGCTGCGTCAGCGGCAGTGGCGCACGGAGGCCCTGTATCGTTTGAGCAGGAAGCTGGCCGCCACCGCAGGTACCCATCAGCTCGTGGCTGTCGCCCAGCAGTTATTATCGGAAAGTTTAACCAGCGAGACGGCGATATTTCTGCCCGATGAAACAGGCCGGATGAAAGCGGCGGTCAGCCGACCCAGCAGTTTCGCCGGTATGGAAAAAGAAATTGCCGTTGCCCAGTGGGTATATGAGCATGGCCGGATAGCAGGCGCCGGAACCGATACGTTGCCGGATGCTAATGCTATATACGTGCCGATGACCTGTCCGCGGGGGGCCGTTGGTGTTTTGGGTCTAAAGTCCGGTGAGCCGGGCAGATTTAATGCACCGGACCAGAGGCAAATTCTGGAGATGGCGGCCGACCAGCTTGCTTTATCAATCGAGCGAGACCGCCTGGCCGAGCAGATTCAGGATGTGCTCCGGCGAAAAGGAGCCCTGTAACTTCATCGGATGGTTTATTGAGTTTCCGGCTGTTTGTTTCTTCTGTTACTTTTGCGTTGCCTGCGCTGAGACGGATTGTCCCTGTGTGGCCTTGAACCACCTGGCGGTTTTTTTCTGCAGTGATTCCATATAAAGATAAAATACCGGCGTGACATAAAGCGTAATACTTTGCGAGAACAACAGCCCGCCGACTACGGCCAGACCAAGCGGCCTTCGCGATTCGGCGCCTGCGCCGAACCCGATAGCGATGGGAAGGCCAGCCATAAGAGCCGCCATTGTCGTCATCATTATGGGCCTGAAACGAATGATGCTTGCCTCGACTATCGCGTCATAAGGGCTTTTCCCTTGATGTTGCGCCTCGATGGCAAAATCTATCATCATAATGCCGTTCTTTTTCACCAGACCCACGAGCATAATTATGCCCACGAACGCGTATATCGAAAGGTCTTCGCCGAAAATAATCAGCGTAAGCAGCGCCCCAAAACCCGCGAATGGCAGTGCCGACAATATAGTCAGCGGGTGAATGAAGCTCTCATACAAAATCCCTAGGACAAGATAAATCACCAGTATGGCAAGTACCAGCAGAAGCCCCAGGCCCTTAATCGACGATGTGAACGCCTGTGCCGTTCCTTGGAAGCTTCCTGTCACCGTTTCCGGCAAATTCTCGCGGGCCAGAAGATTTATGGCATCGACGGCGTTTCCGAGAGGGAAGTTAGGCGGCAGATTGAATGAAATCGTTACGGCCGGCAACTGCCCTTGGTGATTGATACTCAGCGGCCCGACGCCGTCAGTCAGATTTGCCACCGATTTCAACGGGACAAGCTGACCGCCGTTGGACCTTATATAGAGCATCCCCAGCGAGGCGGGGTCGAGCTGGTATTTTGGTTCAAGCTCCAATATGACCTGGTACTCGTTGTTCGGTGCCAGTATTGTCGATATCTGGCGTGAGCCGTAGGCGTTGTACAGGGCGTCTTCAATTTGTTGGGCAGTTACGCCCATACTCGACGCCTTGTCCCTGTCTATTCCAACGTTCACCTGCGGGTTTTTAATCTGCAAATCACTTGTTACGTCCAGCAGTCCCGGCATATCCCGTATCTTTTTTTCCATTATACCGGCATACTTGTATAGCTCGTCGAGGTTGTAACTTTGCAGCGTGTATTGATACTGGCTTTTGGTTAGCCGTCCGCCCAGTGGGATAGGCGGCGGGTTCTGCAGATAAACCCTCATTCCCGGTATATTGCTCAGCATACCACGCCATTTCTGGATAAGCTGGTCGGCTGAAAGTTTGCGTTCCGACTTCGGCTTCAGCCGGATAAACACCACTCCCATATTGCCCCCGCCTCTGCCGACGCTCGACATAAACGAACCTATCTCGGGCTGTTTCTGTAAAACGGCGCTCACCGCCTTCTGATGCGCCGTCATCGAGTCGAATGATATTCCCTCTATTCCCTCGGTGAATCCGAATATCTGGGAACGGTCTTCGCTCGGCAAAAATCCCTTGGGGACGGTGATAAACAGATAAATTGTCCCCGCCAGGATAAAAGCCGAGAAAATCATAGCGCCGCGTCTGTGTATCAGGACCCACTTCAGCGTCCGCTCGTAAAATGCCACCATCCTTTGGTATAATCCTTCGGTAAACGCATAGACGTGACCGTGCTTGGCCGTTTCGGGTCTTTTCAAAAATCTGCTCGACAGCATCGGCGTCAAACTAAGCGCGATAAATCCGGACGAGAGCACCGCAACCCCGATGGTTACCGCAAACTCGCGGAACAATCGGCCAATCAGGCCGCCCATAAAAATAACCGGGATAAAAATAGCGCTTAGTGACAGCGTCATACTCACAATCGTAAACGCAATTTCCTTTGCCCCGTCCACGGCCGCCTTGAGCGCGCTTTTACCCATTTCCATGTGCCGGAAGATATTTTCCAGCATCACAATCGCGTCATCGACCACGAATCCAACCGACAAAGTAAGCGCCATCAGCGACAGGTTGTTCAAACTGAATCCTGCAAGATACATTATGGCGAAAGTTGCCACTATCGACATCGGCAGCGTTAAGCTCGGTATTACCGTCGCCGAGATGTTCCGCAGGAAAAGGAATATCACTAGGACCACTAGCGCCAGCGTCAAAACAAGCGTAAACTCAACGTCCTTTACCGACTCTCTGACAAACATCGACCGGTCGAAAAGTATATTCAGCGAAACCGCTGCCGGCATCTGCTCCCTGAAGCTCGGCAAAAGCTTTATAACGGCATCCGCCACCGCTACTGTATTTGTCCCGGGCTGCTTCTGTATCGCCAAAATTACTCCCCGATGTTGTGTGCTTGAAGTCACGTACCATGCGGCGGTCTTGTTGTTTTCGACGCTGTCCACAACTTTGCCCAGGTCTCCCAGCCGGACGGGCGAGCCGTTGCGATACGCAACAATCAACGGCCGATACTCAGCGGCGTCATTGAGCTGGCCCGTCGCCTCCACCGTAACGGCCTTATACGGCCCGTAAAGAATTCCTGTGGGCAGATTCACGTTGCCGCTCGCGACCGCGTCTGAAACCTCGTTGATTCCAATGCCTCTGCTGGCAAGCGCCGACGGATTCAGCCATACACGGACCGCGTATTTCTGCGCGCCATAGACCTGCACCTGTGCCACGCCGCTTACCATCGAAATCCGCTGCGCCATAAGGGTCTCGCCATATTCATCCAGCGAATACATCGGCAGCGTCGGTCCGGTCAGCGCCAGGTAAAGAATCGGCTGGTCCGCCGGGTTGACCTTTTGGTAAGTCGGCGGATTCGGCATATCCTGAGGCAATTGCCTTTGTGCCTGCGCTATTGCCGCCTGAACGTCCTGCGCTGCTGCATCGATGTTTCGGCTGAGATTGAATATAAGCGTTATCTGTGTGTTGCCCAGTGTGCTCGTTGAGGTCATCGAATCGATACCCGCGATGGTCGAGAACTGTTTTTCAAGGGGCGTCGCCACCGCGGAAGCCATCGTCTCAGGACTTGCCCCCGGAAGTGACGCGGAAACCTGTATCGACGGAAAATCGACGTTCGGCAAATCGCTGACCGGAAGGGCGAAAAACGCCGTGATGCCAAAGATTAATATCCCCAGCATCACCAGGGTTGTCATAACGGGACGATTTATAAATAGCGCGGTGAAATTCATCTTTTATCCGCTTAGTTTTTGGTGCCCGTTGTTTCCTTTATTTGAACCTTTGTGCCGGCCACCAGCCGGAGCTGCCCGTCCGTTACCACTGTTTCGCCCGGCTCTACTCCTTCGACAACGGAACTGTTATTTGCTGTGCGCTGCACGGTAATCGGCCGGACTTCAGCGGTGTTGTCCGCCTTCACCACGTAAACAAACTGACCCTGCTGGCCGTTTTGAATTGCCTGCGAAGGCACAACCACGACGTTAGGTTCCTGCGCAAGATTAAGAACAACGTTTACAAACAGCCCGGGCCATAGTACGCGTTTTTCATTTTGCGATATGCCCCACAGCCGAATCGTTCCCGTGCCGGTATCTACCGAGTTATCGATAAAAAGCAAAGCCCCTTTCACCGGCTCCTGCCCCTCTGCGCCGGGAATCTTCGCGATTATCTCGAGTGTATTGCCGGCCATATATTTGCGTATCAAAGGCAGATACTGCTGCGGCAGTGTGAAGCTTATCCTGATGGGGCTTATCTGGTTTATGCTCGCGATGGTGATGTCTTTTTCCTTAATCAAATTGCCCTGGTCAACGGAAAGCGACCCGATGACGCCGTCGATGGGCGAGCGGATTGAACAATAATCAACCTGTACCGCCGCGTTTTCCACCGCCGCTTTATCGGAAACCACGGTGGCCCTGAGCGCATCCGCCGCCGTTACGCTGTTGTCATAATCGTTCTGCGAGGCATAGCCCTTCTTCAGCAATTCCGTTTGCCTGGACGCTTCTTTTTCGGCGTTCTTCAGTTGCGCCTCGTCTTTTTCAA
This sequence comes from Sedimentisphaerales bacterium, assembly GCA_050013675.1. Lineage (GTDB taxonomy): Bacteria > Planctomycetota > Phycisphaerae > Sedimentisphaerales > Anaerobacaceae > Fen-1362. The sequence continues at coordinate 176,135 of JBEKEU010000007.1, read as the reverse complement.
GAGTTCCCTGCGCCATCTTAAGCGCCGCATCGAACGGCCTCGAATCAATCGAAGCCAGCAAATCGCCCTTGTTTACCTCCTGGCCTTCTTTGAAATGGACTGTCGTGAGAATGCCGGCTACCTGCGATTTTATCGTAGCGCTCATATTCGCCTCGATTATCCCGAAGCTGCTCAGTTCGAGAGGCAGGGTCTGTTGTGTTACCTGCGCCACCGATACCGGCACGGCCGGCGAGGCCGGGGGTGTTTTCCGCGAACAGCCGGTAAGCAGGGCTGCAATCGCCAGTGCTGCTGCCGACCAGGTTTTTATTTTATAGTTGTTCTTATTCATAAATAATTTACCAACCCAAATTAGCTCGATGTGATTTTCGATTGTTTCACCGGTTCGCTGCCCGGACTGGCAATCCCGCTTCGCATCAAGAGCGTTCCCTCAAGCCGATGAAGCTCCACTATCGCTATCTGATAATTTATTGCGGCCGTAAGCTCGGCTATCTGGCTTTGCAGAAAATCTCTTTGTGCCTGCGCGACAAGAATCGACGTTGATTTGCCGACTTCGAATTTACCGGTTTCGACCTTGAGTTTTTCCTCCAGTAGTTCTCTGCTCGCTTTTGCCGCGACAACCTGTTGCTGAACGCTTGTAATCTGTAAATAAGCGCCTCTTATATCGACCTCGACTAATTGTTCGAGATTGTCGAGCGCTTCCTGCGCCTGTTGGCGCGACAGTGTGGCCTGCTGGTTTTTCGCCTGTGCCGAGCGGTTCATCGGCGGGTACTCGAAAGTTATACCGGCCGTGGCGTCGTAATAATTTTTCTTAAAAATGTTCCGGGCCGAATCGTCGAATGAGTCGGCGTATCCCGTTTTGCCGAGAGTAATGAAAAAATCGAGCTGCGGCAGCAGGCCGTTGCGAGTCCTTACAATTTCAAGCTCATCGCGGTCGAGCTGGAGTCTCGCCTGGTTCAGCTCCGGCCTCATCTGCTGGCCGCGCAGGACGTATGTCTCCACGGGGCTAAGCTCGATTGCTGGCGTTGTCGGCTCGCTTTTGAGAATTATTTTTCTGTCCCAGATTTCGTTGCCGCTGGGGTTCAGCAGCCGCAAAAGATTGAGCCGGGCCTGGGCAAGGTCGTTTTCCGCCACGATGAGGTTTTGTCGTCTAAGCGCTGTTTCCGCCTTGGCCGCGGCAAGCTCGCTCCGTGCCAGCGAGCCTATGTTAATCCGCTCCTCGGTTTCCTGTTGCTGTTTTTCCGCCACTTGCATCGATTGTTTGTATATCTCTATGCTCTTTTCCGCCAGCGAACAATTCCAGTATGCTTCCTCAATCTGCGCCACCAGCGACTCAACGAATCCTCGAAGTTCATATTGCGATATTTTCGTATCTATCCTGGCCTGGTTTACCGAGACAAGATTTACCGCGGTGCCAAAACCTCTCAAAAGTGATTGCGTTACGCTCCCACCCAGCCGCGTTGATACGAACGGGTCGGCGGCAAACGAATCATCGAGCCGGCTTGTGCTGCCGTCGAGCGACAATGTTGTGCCCGTAGGCAAAAACTCACTTAACGAAGCGTCTGCACCGAACGCCTTTTCGGTTTCTTTAACAGGTCCCGAGCCGGGCGCCGGAGGCGACTCTAACCGCGTTTTGCCTTGCGACACTGTCCCTTTTAAATCCGGGTCGAATACGGATAACGCCTGCTCCTCGAAGGTTCTTTTTATCTGCGGGTTTAGTTTTTCAACTGCCAGCGATTTGTTTTTCTGCAGAGATATCAGGACCGCATCATTTATCGTTATATCAATAGGTCCCGTCGGCTCGATTTTCACTATCGGCGAAGAATTGGGTTCCTGCGTTTTTTCATTTTCCAGAGGCGGCTGAATAGCTGGTTGCGAATCGGATGGTCCTATATAATCCTGATTATCAGTTGCTTGGGGTTCGGCGCACGAACTGAGCAGACACATCGCCATCAGCAAGCCGAGTGTTATCGCGGTTTTATAAAATATTAAAAACTTTTTCGCTAACATCTTCAATAATACGGTAATCGTCCAATATTAGGGGTGAATTTCCAATAATCTTTCCCATTTTAACATTTTCAACGGTTTTGTCCATAGGTTTCGCCAGTTTCGTAATTATCAGTCATACCGGGCAGGTGATTTACCAGTTAACTGCCTTTGATACGGCCATTCCATCGACTTTGTTTGGGACAGGCCTGACCGTGTTTTCGCTCTTTTTGGCGAAGGTACTGATGAAGGGATTATTGGGCGGGGGGTGGGGGCGGTTCGGGTTCGGTTTTGGCGGTTTGACTTGGTTCGACTTTGCGCTCACCGCTGGATGTTACCGCCATTGTGCGGGACGGGTCTCTTGTAGGTCCGAAAAAAACAAACGAAATCAGCACCAAAATGGCGCCGGAGATAAACAGGATGTGCCGGCGAGGCCACTGACAGCACAAACCAAGCCACGGCGGGACACCCTGTATGATTGTAGTTTGGTTTGGCTCTTCGGCTAAGGCGCGTTTTGCCGCCGCAAGTTTGTCGGCGGTCGCGCGGGGGTACGCGGTGCTTGGCTCGTTGGCCTCAATGCCGAGCGTCGCGGGGGCCAGACGAGCAAGCTCTTTGGGGTTGCCCTCAACCTGGGCAAGCAGCGTGTCGTAGTCGGCGTTCAGGGATTCGAGCTTTTTAAGGTGTTCTTCGGACTGGTTGAGCAGACCTTTGTAGTAATAATATTCGAGCAGGTCGTCGCACAGTGTCGTTGCCGACAGCACGGCCGCGCCGATACTGAAGAACACTACAAACGCAACGGTTCGAATGACTCGCTCGCTTTGCATAGTCCCGTCCAAAAAAATCGGCAGGTGCAATCATCCGTTATCTGTCGGGCTGTCGCACCTGCCGTTGCTCACCTGATTACCCTTTTAACTCTTCTGCAGCATAAAGCCGGCGTATCTGGCCGATTTGCCAAGCTCCTCTTCGATTCGCAGCAGTTGATTATACTTGCAGATTCTGTCGGTCCTGCAGGCGGAACCCGTCTTGATTTGTCCGACGCCAGTTGCCACTGCCAGGTCGGCGATTGTCGAGTCCTCGGTTTCGCCGCTTCGATGGCTTATAATCGCATTCCAGCCGGCGCGTTTGGCCATATTGATTGCCTCGAAGGTTTCGGTCAGCGTGCCAATCTGATTGAGCTTAATCAGAATCGCGTTTGCGCTGCCAAGCTCGATGCCTTTGGCTAAGCGTTCGGTATTGGTGACGAACAGGTCGTCGCCGACGATTTGGATTTTGCCGCCGAGTTTATTGGTCATCGTTTTCCACCCGTCCCAGTCGTCTTCTGCCAGGCCGTCTTCGATTGAAATGATGGGGTATTTGCTCACCCATTTGGCCCAGTGCTCGACCATTGTGTCGCTTGAGACCTTGTTTTTAGGGTCTGATTTGAAGAAGCTGTATTTGCCCGTCTTGCCGTCGAACAGTTCATTGGCTGCCGGGTCCAGCGCGATAGCGATGTCCTTGCCCGGTTTGTAGCTGGCTTTCTTTATCGCCTCCATTACCACTTCGAGTGCTTCTTCGTTGCTCTTGAGCGACGGTGCGAAACCGCCTTCGTCGCCGACGCTTGTGTTGTATCCTTTTTCTTTCAGAACTTTTTTCAGTGTGTGGAAGGTTTCGGCTCCCATACGAAGCGCCTCAGCGAAATTTGGCGCCCCGACGGGCATAATCATAAATTCCTGGAAATCGACGTTGTTGTCTGCGTGTTTGCCGCCGTTGAGAATGTTCATCATAGGAACGGGCAGGATATTCGCGTTGCAGCCGCCGAGATAACGATACAGGGGTAGGCAGGCGGATGCTGCTGCTGCCTTTGCCGCGGCTAATGATACGCCTAATATCGCGTTTGCGCCGAATTTGCCCTTGTTGGGCGTGCCGTCCAGCTCTATCATCAGCCGGTCGATGTCTTCCTGGGCCATTGCGTCCATACCTGTAACTTTCGGCGCTATTTTTTCATTTACGTTTTTTACCGCGCCGGCTGTGCCTTTGCCCATATACCGCTTTTCTTTGGTGTCGCGCAGCTCAACCGCCTCATGAGCGCCCGTGCTTGCGCCCGAAGGCACCGCGGCTCGTCCGAATGAACCGTCTTCCAAAAGAACATCAACTTCAACAGTGGGGTTGCCCCGGCTGTCTAATATCTCTCTCCCCTTTATGCCAACAATCGTTGTGAACATCTCACTTACTTCCTTTCTTTCTCAAAGCAATTGCCGCTTCTCAAGTTTATCCGCCGCGGGCGGGTTTAGCCGTTCGCAAAGTCCACAAAATTACCCATTTTAAGCCGGCTCGTCAATAGCAATCCGTCGTTCAAAGGCCGGCGAAAAAGATTTGCAAAGGCCGACAAGCCCCGGTAGCATATCACGCCTGAATATGGGTATTGGTAAATAAACCAAACAGTTTATGAGAGAGGACCTTATGAGCAACGAAATCCAGAAAGTTTCACTGAGAGAACGAGCGTTTTACGGATTCGGTGATTTAGCGTCTTGCCTGTTCTGGGCGACGATTATGTCGCAACTGCTTTTCTTTTATATAGACGTATTTGGCCTATCCGCCGCTGCCGCCGGAATAATGTTTTTCGTCTCAAGGGTGCTGGACGCCTTTTTTGACGTGGTAATCGGAATGACGGCGGATCGCACCAAAAGCCGGTGGGGCAAATTCAGGCCCTATATATTATTCGGGGCTGTTCCATTAGCTGTTTCAGCGGTTTTCGCGTTTACAACGCCGGATTTTGCATACCCAGCGAAAGTTGTTTACGCCTATATCACATTTATCGTTTTTATGTTCCTGTATTCGACCGTCAACATTCCCTATACGGCATTGCTTGGCGTTATAAGCGGGGACCCTGTCGAAAGAACCAGCGCCTCATCTTTTAAGTTCGTGGGCGCATATCTGGGCGGTATTATCGTTTCGCTGACGGTTTTGCCGTTCGCGGCACATTTTGGGCAGGGTAATGCGGCAAAGGGCTGGCAAACGACGATGGCTATTTACGCTGTTGCGGCGGTTGTTTTCCTTTTGATAACTTTCCTTTCAACACACGAACGCATTCAGCCAATCGCGAAAGAAAAAACGTCGATAAAAAACGACTTGAAGGACCTGTCAAAGAACGTGCCCTGGATATGGCTGTTTATCGTGACAATTCTTTTTATCCTGTTCGTATGCATCCGTATGAGCGTAACTACTTTCTATTTCAAATATTACGTCAGAGAACAGGCAAGTCCGCTGCTGGGGCAGGTTTTTAACTTCCTGTTACAATATATTGTTAATCCCCTGTACGGCATTTTCGGGAAATCGGCTGTTGCCTTGTTCGAGGGGACTCATAAATTCGGTTGGGAAACTCTGGCATCAGCTTTCAATGTTATTGGGCAGGGGGTATCCCTTATAGGCGTTTTACTTGTTCCCTTTTTTGCCAAACTTGTTGGAAGAAAAAGTGCCACGGTCATTCTTTTCATGGCCGCTCTTATTTCCACCGGTGCGTTCTATTTCTTCAAACCGGAAGATTTAATGCTGATTTTCGTATTTCAGACCGTCGGTTCGGTTGTGGGAGGTCCGATTTCGGTCCTGTTATGGGTTCTGTACGCCGATACGGCCGACTATTCCGAATGGAAGACCGGCAGAAGGGCCACCGGGCTTGTGTTCTCCGCTTCAATTATGTCGAACAAGCTAGGCTGGGCTTTCGGAAGTATGCTCGCGGGCCTGGTTCTTGCTACGACCGGATTCGTGGCTAATGTGGTCCAAAACATAGACGTTTTGAATGGCTTGAAGGCGATGATGAGCGTAATACCGGTCGCGATAGGAGTGGTTGCGTTAATCATTCTTATGTTCTTCTACAGATTAGATGAAACGACTATGGCGAAAGTCAAAGCGGAGTTGGATGAAAGACGCAAAGCCAGCGAAGGCGCGGCAACCGCTTAAAAAGTTGTTTTCTATTCGACAATGAAAAAGGGCGAAAAATGAAAAAGAAGACAATCATCGGCGAGTCACTACCGAACATACCGTGGGAAGATAAGCCGAAAGGTTGCATCGATGTGCTGTGGAGATACAGCGGCAATCCTATTCTCGACTGGAACCCGATACCCAAGGCAGCGCGTATTTTCAATAGCGCGGTCCTGCCTTATAAAAATGAATTTGCGGGGGTCTTCAGGGCTGACCAGAGAAACGGGCGTGCGACGCTGTTTTTCGGCAAGAGTAAAGACGGCCTGAAATGGGAAATCGGGCCTGACCCCATTGACTGGGTTAACGAAAAAGGTAAACCGAATCCGATTAGCTACGGCTATGACCCGAGGTTCGTGAAGATTGACGATACCTACTATATTATATGGTGCGACGATATGCACGGGGCGTCAATCGGCCTGGGCAGGACCACGGACTTCAAGGCCTTTATCCGTATGCCTAACCCGCTTATGCCCTTCAACAGGAACGGGGTTCTTTTCCCGAGAAAGGTAAACGGCAAATATCTGTTATTGAGCCGGCCAAGCGACAGCGCCCACACGCCTTTCGGCGATATATATATGAGTGAAAGCCCCGACCTTATTTATTGGGGCAATCATAAATACGTTATGGGCAAGGGCGGCAAGGGCTGGTGGCAGGGCACGAAAATCGGCGCAGGCCCGATTCCGATTGAGACGACCGAAGGGTGGCTGTTGTTCTATCACGGCGTATCGTTTACCTGCAACGGCTTCGTTTACAGCTACGGGGCGGCGATACTGGATATCGATAAACCATGGAAGGTGCTCTACAGGACGCGAGATTATCTGCTCACGCCGGAAAAACCGTATGAGACAACCGGCTTTGTGCCGAACGTGGCGTTCCCCTGTGCTAATATATACGATGCCGACACAGGCAGAATCGCCATTTATTACGGCGCCGCCGACACCTGCACCGCCATCGCGTTCACGCAGGTTGATGAGTTAATCGACTATATCAAGAATAACTCGGAAGTATTTTAGTTGTACCCTGACAAGCCGATATAGGGACACAACTCATTTTTGAGAGGGGAATCTATGCGATTCGGTTATTTTGATGATGCCAGCAAGGAATATGTAATTGAGAGACCCGATACGCCGAGGTCGTGGGCGAATTATCTCGGCTCGACGGAATACGGTGCAATCATAACCAATAACGCGGGCGGCTACAGCTTTTATACGTCGGCGGCACAGGGTCGTCTTACGCGGCTGCGGTTCGACGATGTCCCAATCGACCAGCCGGGGAGATATATTTACATCCGCGATAAACAATCGGGCGACTACTGGTCAAACGCCTGGCAGCCGGTTGGCAAGCCCCTCGACCAGTATAAAACCACCTGCCGACACGGCACGGCATACACAATCATCAATTCCCAGTATTCAAAGATTGAAACCGAGACTACTTACTTTGTCCCTCTGGGCAAACACTTCGAATGCTGGCTTTTGAAGGTTACGAATAAAGACAGCGTCAAAAGGAACCTCAGCTTGTTTTCCTTCGTCGAATATCCGGGCACGTGGCACTGCTTCAATGATTTCCTTAACCTGCAATACTCGCACGGCATTGTGAATATGGATTTTGTTGACGGAATGATTGATTACGGCAGTAGTGTTTACGCGCTGCCCAGCGGCAACAGTATTCTCGAAGGTGACCAGAACAGGCACTCATTCCTCGCGTTTTTAGGCGGCGAAATCGTCGGCTTCGATACCGACCGCGACATTTTCATAACCCCGTATCGCGGCTATGGCAATCCGATGGTCGTCGAAAAAGGAAAATGCACCGGCTCAAAGGCGTATGGCGACGACGGCTGCGGCTCGATACAAATCGATATTGACCTCGAGCCGGGCCAGTCGAAGGAGTTTGTCGTCCTGATGGGTATCGGCAAAGCGGCCGTCGAGGGCAAAAAGGTCGTCAAGCAGTTCGGCGATATCGCCAAGGTCAAAGAGGAATTTGAAAAGGTCCGCCAGTACTGGCATAACCGTCTCGAAGGACTGGGTATCTGCACGCCCGATGCGCAATTCAACAGTATGATGAATATGTGGAGCCCGTTTAACTGTCTCACCACCTACTCCTGGTCGAGAATGGCAAGCTTGATTTATAGCGGCGAACGCGACGGCCTGGGCTACCGCGATACCGTTCAGGACTTTATGGGCGTGATGCACCTGATTCCCAAAGAGGCGGTCAAACGCCTTGAGCTTATGATTACCGGCCAGTGTTCCACCGGCGGCGCGATGCAGATTGTGATGGCGTTCACGCACAAGCCGGGCAAAGAAAAACTGCCGAAGGAAAACGAATACCGCTCCGATGACTGCCAGTGGCTCTTTAACGCGGTTACCACTTACGTCAAAGAGACGGGCGACATTGACTTTTATAATAAGGTTTTGCCGTACGCCGATAAGGGCAAGGCGACCGTGCTCGGCCATCTTCGCCGGGCGATTGAATTCAATCTCAAACGCACGGGCAAAAATGGTCTGCCCAGCGGGCTTCTGGCTGACTGGAACGATTGCCTGCGATTAGGCACGAAGGGGACATCGGTATTCGTCGCTTTACAGGTGCGTTACGGCCTGAAGACCTATATCGAGATTTGCGAGATGTTCGGCAAGCAAGCGGAAGTAAAATGGGCGAAAAAGCAGCTCGAAGCAATCGACAAGAAACTCGACAAATTCGGCTGGGACGGCAAATGGTACGTCCGCGCATATAAAGAATCCGGCGAGAAAATCGGCTCTAAGGAAAATAAGCAGGGCTCTATCTATCTTAGCCCGCAATCCTGGGGCGTCATAAGCGGCCACGCCGACAAACAACGTGCCGAGCAGGCGATGAAATCCGTCAATGAAAAGCTCGCAACGGATTATGGCCTTATGCTTTGTGCGCCGCCTTATGAGAATATCTACTGCCAGGAAATCCGCGCGATTCTGTTCAACAAGGGTTCAAAGGAAAACGGCAGCATTTTCAATCACACGCAGGGCTGGGCGGTTATGGCGGAAACTATGCTTGGCCACGGCGACAGGGCGTTCAAGTATTTCCGAAGCTATATGCCTGCCTCGTTCAACGACAAGGCAGAAATTCGCGGCAGCGAGCCATACGTTTACTCGCAATATACTCACAGCATTTTCAGCCCGCGTTTTGGTGCATCGCGTATCCCTTGGCTCAGTGGCGCCGCATCCTGGGCGTATTATGCAGCGACACAATATATTCTCGGTATCCGCCCCGATTACAAAGGCCTTATCATTGACCCCTGCATCCCGACCGACTGGAGGGGATTTACCGCCACGCGTCGATTCCGCAACAAGATGCTGAATATCAAGGTCATAAATCTGAATGGCGTACAAAAAGGCGTTAAGAAAATTACCCTCAACGGCCAGCTCATCGAAGGCAACCTGATTCCTGTTTCCAAAATGCAAAAAGAAAATGAAGTTGTTGTAGAGATGGGGTAGAAAAATGAAAGTTCTGTTCATTGGTGGGACCGGGATAATAAGCACAGGCGTTACGCAATTGGCGGTCGAAAGAGGAATAGACCTGTATCTCCTCAATCGCGGGCAAAGCAGAAAACTGATTCCCAGCGACGTCAAGGTCATCAAGGGTGACATCAGGGACAGGATTTCCGCGAGCAAACTTCTCAAGCCGCACAACTTCGATGTTGTTGTCAACTGGGTGGCATACATACCGACGCACGTCGAGGCCGATATCGAATTCTTCAGGGGCAAGGTAGGCCAATACATATTCATCAGTTCCGCTTCGGCCTATCAAAAGCCAGCGACTCACTGGCTCATAACTGAATCGACGCCGCTTGCCAATCCCTACTGGCAGTATTCGCGAGATAAAATCGCCTGTGAGGACCGGCTGATGGCGGAATACCGCAACAATGGCTTTCCCATCACAATCGTCCGCCCATCGCTGACATACGGCATTACGATGATACCCGCGGCGATTAACAGTTGGCAAAAGCCCTGGACGATTGTTGACCGTATGCGAAAGGGCAAAAAAGTAATCATCCACGGTGATGGTCTGACTCTCTGGACGATGACGCACAACACCGATTTCGCCAAAGGTTTCCTCGGCCTGATGGGCAACGTTCAATCAATCGGTCACGCCGTTCACATCACATCAGATGAGGTTCTTACTTGGAACCAGATATATCAGGCAATCGCGGATGCCGCGGGCGTAAAGCATAACCCTGTTTATATCCCCTCTGATTTTATCGCCAAAATCGACCCCGAGCACACAGGCACGCTTTTGGGCGACAAATCCTGCTGTGCCGTCTTCGACAACACCAAAATAAAACGTCTCGTTCCTGATTTTGTCGCTACGGTTCCTTTTTCACAGGGCGTAAGACGCTCGGTTGATTGGTTCGAGGCCGACCGGGAGCGATGTGTGGTGGATGATGATTACAACAAGTTTATGGACCGCACCATTGCCGCCTACGAAAAAGCATTGCCCAGGTGAGGCGTTATTGCCTTTCAAAGTTTGCGGTCGAGAATCTGGTTTTTGTCGCGAACGAGGTTGGCACGCTCAGGGAAAATTCTCATTATCTCGTTGGCGTCGGCAGGGCTGAGTGTATATGTGCTTTCCTGCCCGAGCATTATCTTTGTCGCTTTTTTTGAACTGTCGTAATAAGTTTGCTGCCAGTAGCCGCGCCCATCCAGCCATTCCATTCTGACGGAATTGCTGTCCGTCTGCACTTTGGCAGGGGGCATTTTCTCGACATACGCCGGCATAATAATCCCTTCCGACCTGATTACGTCGATGATGATGGCCTGCTCGTTGCTGCCCAGCACCTTTGTCAAAACCGGGCCAAGAATAATATCCGGGACAGCCGCCTCGCCAAGTTCATATTCGCTTGTCTCTCTGCCCGTTTGCCGGTTGACGGATAAGCCGGCCCGCGACCTGCGAACCGCCAGAACGCCGGAGTCAGCCGTCATTTCGATACCTTTGCTGCCCATTCTTGATATGGCCTCGACCCGCCAGGTGAACTGTTGCAGGTCGGCGCCTCCGCGGAAAAAGCTGACTTGCTCATCGGGTACAGGTTCTCGCAAATAGTAATAATCGGCCGCGTTGATGCTGGTGTTAGCGTCCGTTTGAATTGCCGCTATCGCGTCCATCGTAAAGCCGATTGTCCGGCCGCCAGGGTCAACTACGGCAAAAAGCGAAACCGTTCCTCCATCAGCATCGCCGGCCAAAACGCCTTTCGCTCCTTCCTCCCTGATTTCGCTGAGGAGTTGTGCTCCCGCCTGCAAAAACCCGTTGTCGCTGAACCGGATGCTTTTGACAATTTTCTCGAAAACCTGTTTCGCTATGCCTTGTTCTGCTGCCGTCTGCAATACCTCGATTTCAAGTTGTCGCCCGCCCGCAAGTTCGCAGACGCCCAAAATTATCTCAATCCCAGCGTCGGTATTTATCCTCGCCCAGTTGACGGTAAGCTGGTCTGCCGTTATTTGACCCGTCTCAGTCGTCTTGGCTTCAGCGTGCTCCTCGTCAAGTCGCTCCTGCGGTGTCCCCGCGCGTGTCGCCAGCAGGTAACGGCACTGGGCGTATGACTGGTTCGTAACGCCGCCGGCAACAAGGATACTGCTGGCCGAAAAGACATTATTTTCATAAGTCCATTTCTCTTCACATTTCCAGCCGTTGCCCGAAGGCATCGAAAGTGACAGTCCCGACCGGCTCAATTCAATGGGCGCAGACATTCGGATACCGGCCTTTAAATGTATTACCAGTTGGGCCACCAGCAATGAAATAACCAGAAGAGCCGGCAGCGCAATTGTCCTGGCTATGTGGTTTCCTGTTTTGTTTTCATCGACCATAAGATTACCGTTGATTTTCAAGTTGTGATTTGAAAAAAAGAAACAGTAAACGGCAAATCAAAAAAATAGTTCCAACTGCGTTATACGGCGCTTTGTCTAATCAAAGATGGCGGCGGCTGACTCGTCGAGGGCCTGCTGGCCCTTGTGCAAGAATCTGTAATAAACCCACTTTGCAAGCCCGCTGGCCGCAAAGCCGCAGAAAATCAGAATAAACGCGACCTGACGACTCCATATTATCAGCGCGAAAAACAGCAAGGCCCTGATTAGATGTGCGAAGGGTTTTTTGCCTCTTATATACTGGTTGAGCACGTGTGCGTACCTGATTCGACTGACCATCAGCACCGCTATGCCGACGGCGATTATCGGTAGCGAATAAATCACCAAATCATCAAGTAGAAAACTCACAAATCCCGCGGCCCAGTCACGTCCCGGGTGCGATAGAAAATCCGGCACCGTCTCCTGATTGAATATCACCAAACTGACGATGACGCCCGCCGCGGCAGGTGAGGGCAATCCCACAAAGCTCATATGGGCGGACTCGTCCTCCTCGTTTTCGACGTTGAACCGGGCCAGCCGAATCGCCGCACAGCTCAGATATGTCGCTGCCGCAAGCCAGATAAATCGCTCAATGAAACTGATTATGACAGGATTGATCTCCGTCAGCCCTGTGAGTTTTTGTTCGAGAATTTTGAGCATCAGAAACGCCGGCGCCACGCCGAAACTGACTATATCGCACAAGCTGTCCAATTGTCCCCCGAAACTGGACGTGCTCTGGCTCATGCGCGCCAGCCGTCCGTCCAGCATATCCGCCACCATTGCCAGCAGAATCATATAACCCGACATCGCGAAATAAGGCACGACAAGTCGATGGTATGCGAATTGTCCTGTTTCCGAAGTAATCGCCTGGCTGGCAAAACTAATCGCCGCGAACCCGCATGCGCCGTTTATAATCGTAACTAATGAGGGCAAAATCGTGATGTATTTGAGCCGCTGTCTCCGCATCCGCCGCAGGAAACTTTCCTTTGACGCATCAGTCCTCCATCGCGTCGGCTTTTGAATGATTGGCTTGTTCGGCTCTGGTTCGTTCATAACCTTATAATCGGCGTTAACCCCGCCTTTACTTTGTCTCCAGTTTTGACTAAGCACTTAACCTCGTCGCGGGCCGGCACATATAACTCGGTCCGCGAACCGAATTTTATCATACCGAATCTCTCGCCGCTAACTAATTCTCCGCCTTCCTTTGCCCTGCATACGATTCGCCGGGCTATCGCTCCGCTAATCTGGCGGACAATCAGTTTATCATTCGGCGATTCAATCCTTGTCAGCCACAGGTCGTTCGATTCATTCGCCTTACCTGCTTCCTGGTTTCTCGCGTCGAGGAACTGGCCTTCGCGGTATGTGATTTTCTCGACTTTTGCCCGGCAGGGGCTGCGATTGATATGCACGTCAAAAATGCTAAGGAATATCCCGACCCGCATCGCCTTGCCGCCGATGAACTCGGGTTCCTCAACTATTTCGATATCGGCTATTGTCCCGTCCGCTGGTGCTAATAATATGTCCTTATCCTCAGGCACAATCCTTTCCGGGTCGCGGAAAAACGACAACATCCATATAAGGACTATCCCCAGAGCAATCTCGACGTATTGAACAATCCAGACGGGCGTCGTCGGACTTGCGCCGAAGTACAGCACAATCATAAATACAAGCAGCATCACCGGATAAAATACCACCTGCGGCCAGCCATATCTCGTCAACGGTATCTTCATAATTATAATGCTAAACTACCCGGCAGGCACAGGCAATAAAAAAGGCCGGACGAACCCGCCCGGCCATCAATTCCGGCCTATCCACTATAACCATTAACTACTTAATAAGGGCATCCAGGTTAATATTAGCTGTCCGCCGGTTAGGGTGCCCCAGCCACCGATGCACGAAAACTTCCTCCACCTTTTTCTCAACTCGCTGGCCATTTATCTCGACTGCCACGGTGCACGGCACAATCATACGCATCCATTCCCGCATGGGAAACCGCGGCTCACCTATCGAAACTATCTCCACAACATTAATATTCGCTTCCTCCAATTGCTTCAGTTTCTCTCGAACCTTGGGTATGTCCTCGTCAGTGGCGCTCCAAAGCCGCACCGCCTCATTGTAGTCCTTTGCTATAAGTGCCTCGAACAGTGCTCGCACTGTAGCCACGGCCTTCTGTTCATCGGTCAGGTTAAGCTCTGTGAACTCCAGACCGCGACCAGCACCAACTGTCTTCAAATCAATAATGTTTGCGTCCTCGCCAATCTCTTTTTCAAGGTCAAAGAGTTCTTCTTCAAACGGCTCATCGTACCCTTCATATCTGTATATACCCAGCAATGTCCATTCATTCTCTTTATGCCCAAAATCTTTTCCGGGCCCCCAAACCTCTACGGCTGTTACAAGCTTGGTTTCCTGGTCAACGAGCATAATCTCTCGCATTGGTGGGTAATTGCTATCAATAAGAAAGGTGTTGGGTTCGTAGTTGACCGTCACCGCTATCGGCTTAGACCGGTCTGGCGGCTGCTCAATCCCGATTTTCACGTCGCCTTTCTGCTCCATCTTCTGAATGTATTCAACCGCCTGTCTCGGGTCGTACCTGTGCACAAAATGGAGAATCCTGGCTGTGTAGTCCTCGTCATCGAACAATCGCAAATTTTTTTGAGGCACATCCAATGCCTTTGTATGTCCCCCTTGCCAGACAATCGCCTGGCACGGCTCACCATTGCTGTCTATACCCATGTCCACTCGCACTCTCGCTATGTTGCCATCGGTATCGTATTCGACCCATGCGGCTTTATTCAGCTTATCATCCTTGCTGAAGGTAAAGTGTACCTGTTGCTTATTTTTACACGCCTCAAGCGTCTGCTCCAGCGCGTACGCAGGCCTTGCCAAATCATTCATCAGGACCTTCAAACCGAAGACCACCCCAACCACAAATACTGCTGCTGCGGCAAATTTAGTGAAACGGTTCATAATAAAATTCCTGAGCAGCGAACTGCTCTTAAATTCCGCGAATTTCTGCTGGTCAACTTTAATTGAGTCAATCCGGCTCATCACGTTTGCAACGAGCGACTCATTAGAGCCGATTGCCCTGCCCAGCTTCTCCAGCCGACTTTCGATAGGTTCTTTGGCAGTCATATTTCTGACTCCTTCAATATCCTTCGCAGGCGTTTATGCGCCCGTGAAAGTTGTTTTGTTACCGTGCCGATATTTCTGCCGGCAATTTCGGCAACTTCTTTGACGTTATGCTCAGCAAAATAGCGGAGCATCACAACCTGCCTTTCGGCCTCGGGTAGCTTGACGACGGCAGACAGAAGACCTTCGCTCTCCTCATCAAGCTGACCATTCGGTTTTTCAGTTGCCGCGGCGGGAGTTGTTTCCAGCGTATCCTCTTTTGGCCTCCGGTTTGCCCAGTCCAAAGCGCACCTTTGGGCTATCTTCATCAGCCATGGGCCGAATGAGTCCCTGTTGCGCAGCATACAAAGATTCTGGTAGCCGGCCACGAACGCATCCTGGACGGCGTCCTGAACACTGTGATGGTCGCCGAGGATATTTATTGCAATCGCCCGGACGGGACGCTCGTAACGGCTCACAAGCTCTGCGAAGGCCTCTTTTTCGCCGTCTAACACGGCTTTTATCAGTTCACAATCCGCCTGCACCTGAAAATCTCCACATCGAAGCGCTTCTGTATATTAAGAGCGGCTCAAGACCAAAAATGCGACAAAAAAATTTAAGGGAAAAGGGGAAAAGAGGTCAGCCCGCCCCGCCCGTCCCGAGCAGTGTCGAGGGGAGCGACCTGTGGTGAGCGAAGTCGAACCAAGTCGAAGGGAATTCTTTTTTGTTCTTCATCGCCGATATTCCATCAGGATACGCCGTTTTTGCCAGTGCCTTGGCAAAATCAGCAACCCCCCGGCGGAGAAACCTTGCCTTTTAGGTCTTGAAAACCGTGCGGAATCTTAACAAAACATCTTGACATCTAACCTAATATCTGGCAATATACTTTGAGAATGAGTTGGCTGATTGCCGGGGGGCAAAAATCGGCCAAAAGAGAAGAAGGCGTTACAAGAAGAGGAGAGTGTATGAAGAGCGAAAATACGTCTATTTTCACGGCAGCGGTAATTCTTTTCATCCTCGGTAATTCCGCTTTCGCCTACCGCCCAATCATCGACCTCGGAACCCTCGGCGGAAATGGGAGCGAAGCCCTATTCATAAATAACAACGGTCAGATTGTGGGCTTTTCTTATGACAGCTCCAATGTTCTACGCCCTTGTCTTTTTGACTCAACGGGCAGAGGGGCTAACATCGATCTCGGAACTCTTGGAGATAATACGAGTTGGGGTTGGGCCTATTCCATCAACAATAATGGTCGGATTGTTGGTCAGAATAATGGGGCTTGTCTTTTCGATTCTACCGGCGGAGGAGCCAATATAACTCTTGGTGCCGGTGCTGCCTATTCCATCAACAATAATGGTCGGATTGTTGGTCAAAGCAATGGTGGGGCTTGTCTTTTCGATTCCACCGGCGGGGGAGAAAATATAAACCTCGGTTCACTCGGCGGAAATCCAAATCTGGGCACAGCATATTCAATCAATGACAACAGCCAGATTATTGGCTGGGCTTTTAACAATTCCAATCGTTATCGAGCTTGTCTTTTTGATTCTAAGGGAGGGGGAGCTAATATCAATCTTGGAACTCTCGGAGGTGATTGGAGCAAGGCTTTTTCAAATAATAACATTGGACAAATCGTCGGCGCTTCGACAATGAACTCCGGTTATAGTGAGCACGCTGTGCTTTTTGATCCTACTGGTGGCGGGGCTAATATAGATCTTGGGTCTTTCGGTGGGTATAGTGGGGATAGTATGGCTTATTCGATCAACGACCTTGGGCAGATTGTAGGATACGCCAATGGTCCGAACAATAGTTATCAACATGCCTGTTTTTTTGATCCAACAGGCCAGGGCAATAATATTGACCTTAATACCCTTATAAATCCTTCATCCGGCTGGACATTAATTGAAGCATACGGCATAAACAATAATGGATGGATTGTAGGCTGGGGGTATGATTCTCACTCATCTTCTAGTTTTAGTGCTTTTCTCATTACTCCCGAACCGGTTACGCTTTTGTTGTTCGCTCTCGGCGGCCTCGCCTTGCGAAGAAAACGTTGAATCGTAAATGCTTTAGAACTACCAATCCAGCGAGGCAATTTAATTCCGCAATTTCGCGTTTTACTTTTCTATTTTTGCTTTCTTGTTGCAATCGCCGCACCAAGGCCCAACAACAAAAGCGAGCAGGGTTCGGGGATGGAGGCAACTCTAAACCCGAAATTTCTGTCCTCATTATACGGATAGAGGGGGTTGTAGTAGAAACGGGTGGACGATATGAGTTGGTGGTCGTCGCCGTAGTAGTACGACCCACCGCGAATGCCACGAAAAGAATCGCGCACAAGTGTTTCGTTCCATTCCCAGACATTACCCATCATATCAAAAGTGCCATTCTGCTCTTGTGTACCAGTATTTACATTCCAGGGGGCACCGATAGCATAGTTATAATTCGATTGCACACCAGCAATAGGGGCGGTATTTGTGCCATTGGCATAGAGAGAATAGCCGCTGCCGTCCGGTTTATAATAAGCTGCTTTGTACCATTCATCTTCAGTTGGTATGACATAAGCTATGCCATAAGAAGAAATAGCCGCGTCACGGTTTATTCCCAAAAAATCACCGGGATTGGTGTTATCGCCGCTAAACTGATAAGCGCCTTTACTCTTATCTCCGCTGGTCAGGTAATTACAGAACTGTGTCGCTTCGTACCAGCTTACACAATTGGTCGGCTGCTGGGCTCCGGTGTAATAGGCACTTTTGCTGTAACCAGCGCCATTGCCCGTGGGGGCACCGGCGGCGGCTGTAAAAGTGTTCCACTGAGCATTGGTCACCTCGTACTTGCCGATACGGTAATTATAACTGACCGCACCGCAACCGTATGGATTCGCTTCTGCCCTGGTATCCCCTGGATTGCCGGCGTGGCCGATGGTTACAAAATCCATATTGATTCCGCGTATGGTGTCAGCCGAAGCAAAATTAGCCGCAGCCATAACCAGAACCGCTGCCAAAAAACTTTGCGCTCTCATCTCTCTTCTCCTTCTTCCAAAAGCGATAAGTTTACAAGGCAGGAAATTACACGTGCGGAGTGAACGCTGCAAAATCTCTCTCTCAGATATTGCTCATTCTCACTCTCCTGCCTTCTTTGCCTTTTGCCCCCCAGCAAAAGGCGATTATATTATACGCTTTTGCAGGTAGTAGTCAAGAGGGAAAGAACGTAAAAAGTGACAGAACGGCAATCCAGCCATGTGGCGAGGTCTCGCTCGCTTTTAGCGAGGCGGACAGAAATGCTTTAGAACTCCTGTTCCAGCGAGGAACGCTAACGCGGGACCACAGACGCCGGACCAAAGACACAAGACAATGAACAGCGTACAGGTCGGCGGGTAAACTTCTGTGAAAATAAACAGGGCTGCCGACCCACACCCAAAACCGGCAGCCCAGACGAGTTATCACTCGTCCTCTATTGATATATACGTATCACCCCGAAATTACGTGCTTCAAAAAACCAAAAATAGATTTGCTTTTGCAGGTGACAGCCAAGTGAGAAAACCTGGGCAAGCAGTAGAAAGTTGAGTAGTTGAACAGGCGAGAAAGCTCAGCGGACGGTTCAAACTAAGCAAAAGATTGTGGATGAATTTAGGGGACAGTCGTATAAAGCTGAAAATATTGATTTTCAAGTGCGGATTTGATATGCTATTGGTAATAAGGCACAGCAGCGTAGCTGAGCAGGAATTTGCAAGGTAAAAATAAAATGGAAGTAAAATTCAACGGCTCAAAAGAAGATTTGATTTGCCGCCCCGAGAGATGTGATTATTGTATTTTCGAGGAAATCCTCGGCGAAGAGCAGAGAAAAATAAAGGTTCTTGACCAGCCCGTCCCGCAAAGCCATGCCCACAGGGTAAGTATCGAATATGCCTGCGGTAAAAATTATGCCGGTGTTTGCCCCATTAAATATGCCGCAATGAGGGCTTTCCCTGATGATTGTACAGCATGCCAGTATGGAGCTATCAAGGACTTTATCTGGGATTTAGGCAAGCGAAGTAATAAAAAAACAGGTTATAAGGAAGCAATTCAGGAATGGACTAAAAACCAGGATTTGGGCAGAGGAATAAAAGAAAGCTATGCACAAAGATTCAGGGAAATATGGAATCTTGGGCTTAGAAAAATAAGCGAAGACAAACAGTCAGGAATGAGGCAGAATTTAACTGCTCCTCTGATTTATGAGATAGTGGTCGCAAGCCCGGCGGTTTACGAGTCGGCCTTAACTCTTTTGAAAAAATTAACAGAAGAATCCCGGCAAAGAGATTCTGTCGGAAAAAACATATAACTGTTCGCCCTTGGCGGCCTCGCTAAAGCTACGCAGGGCAGGCAAGTCGCAAATCAGAAATGCTTTAGAACACCCAATCCAGCGAGGAGATTTTCATTCCGCCGTCTGGCCGGGATTGAAGACCAATGTATTAAACCTCCAGGCATCTTGCGACAAACAGGGCTTATATGTTATATTGTCGCCTCCGGAAAAGCATATTCATAGCAGCCGAACGATATGGGCCGCGTGAGATATTATTGTCCGATTGTTTTTGAAAGGACAGGTTGAAAAATGAAACAATTGTCACTGGTTCTGTTGGTGCTTGGGGTGTCTATGCCGGCCAGTGCCAATGTGCTTGTCTATAACATGAAGGCGAGCAACGCGGAATACAAGTATAATTCAGATTCATCAGATTCAAATGCCCGGGGGCAGATTAAAGATACCAATACCGCGTTTGTTGTCTTCGAGCTGCCAAGTGGCGGTTCAACCAACGTCTGGGCCGTTTATACCTATAAAGCTAAGGACCCAAACGGCAAAACGCAAAATTATTGCAGGGGTGAAAACTGGGGCACATTAGGTTTTGAGCATGCGTCGTTAAGCCCAACAAAGGCAAAGTGGGTCATATCAGATGCAGCCAATGGACGCCGTATTATTCTGACCGGTGATGTAAAAACGACAAAAATTTGCAGCTACGAAAGTTCGTGCAATTCCTGTCATGACCTGTCAAAAGGCACCCCTACATTTGACATTACATCCTCCTTCGCCGGTTATTCGATAAAGGACAGAACCGACGTCAACGACACAACCGCGTTGTCCCTGAAGGTGTATGTCGTCAGCCCTAATGAGACAGTAAAGATGCCTGTTTTGGTTGACGTTTCTGGCATCCGGTTTCTGATGCCTTTGAATTAAATTCGTTTCTGTTTTCAATAGTTTTTGCTTTTAGATTTGCTTTGCGTTTTAGTATTTCATCCACCTTTTTTTCACAACCGCCGCGCGATGTAAGGTTTGCAGCGATGATTACTCTTTTTGCTGAAAAACCTGTGTATTTTGTGGCCTGGTTTTGCCCGTATGCCGAAATATAAGTTATAACTTAAAAAAATGCTGGACAGCTTGAAAATGAGTGGATTTTATGGTATAGTAGATAATCTGGAACGGCTGTTTGAGCGTAGTACTTGTGTTATTAACTTTTTTGGTGTTACTCGGCGGTTGACCGTTTCCGAAAGGGATGGCCAAGCCTAGGGGGAAATGGTGATTTGGTTTCCTGCAAAAGCTCGATTATCAGCCCTGATAATGGGGTTTTTGGGCCTATTATTGGGCAGTGTCGCCGTTGCTGAGCAGCCGGCTGTTGGGGATTTTCAGCCGCAGGGCCTTAATTATGCCGGGATATATCAGCTTAAGCAAACCGACCCCAATCTTACCGGCGCGGGCGTGAAGTTTGCCATTGTCAGCCGAAGCATTACCTATATCGATGGCGAGCCGCAAAACGATTACCGGCCCGCAAGCGACCACAATTGTTTCAAAGATACGCAATATATTTTCCACGACCGGCAGCTTCAGCCGGCGGGTATCTCGGCACATTCGACCGCCGTATGCTCGATTCTGTTAGGCCGGGACCCAAACGCATACAACGAACAAATTGGCGGTTTCCGTTACGAGGGTGTAGTCCCCGATGCGCAGGCCAATGTGTATGAGTTCTGGAATTTCCTCATCAACAACGTATTTCCCTGCTCGGCTCTCGACGCTAATGTTATCACCGCCGACATAGGTTATCAGTTTGAGGACTGGTGGACGCGGGGCATCGAGGCGATAGCACAGAAGTATGGATTGACGGTTGTCGTCGGCATAGGCAACGGCTCCAATTCTTCCGACCCTGTCCTGTTCCCAGGCGCGGGCGGCAACGTCATTGGTGTCGGCGTAGTGAAATCCGTCGAATCTAACGATATCAACACAGGCCTTTCGCGTTTCGCACTTGTATATCCTGAATATTCCAGCATCGGTCCGACCCCCGATGGTCGCTGCAAACCGGATATCGTTGCCCCCGGTAACTGCCTTGCCGCCATAGCGGGCGAGCCGAACCTTTATGAGCCGACGGGTACTTGGTCGAGTTTCGCTACGCCGATTGTCGCCGGGACTGCCGGTCTGCTCATCCAGCAGGCGTCCGCCGACCCGAATCTTCAGCAGGTTACGGCACGCGACGGTGGTAACTGTGTCGTAAAATCAATCCTGCTGAATTCCGCCACAAAGCTGCCTTATTGGCATAAGGGCCGGCTGACCAAAGATGACGACCACGATGTCCCTCTCGATTATCTGCAGGGAGCAGGAATGGTCAACGCGGTCGCAGCGAGCAGCCAGTTATTGGCCGGACAGCATTTACCCGGCGATTGCCCACCGGCCGGCTGGGACCTCAATAAACTCAACCGCGACAACACGCCCGCCAACGTCTATAAAATCAGGATAACAGAGTCCGCGGACAAAATGATTACCGCGACAGTAACCTGGAACAAACAATTTTCCCTTACATACCCATTTGAGCACGAGATACAAAAAGACGCCGACCTTCGTCTTGAGCTTTGGGCCGTTGATTCCAATGACTCCAATAAAGATTACCTGCTCGATTACTCCGATAGCCGAACCGACAACGTCGAGCATATTTATACGCCGGCGGACGCCAACTTCACCGATTACGAAATCGTCGTTTTGTTCAGCGACGAGCACGACGTCAATCAGCCGCAGGTATCGCCGCCATACGCAGTCGCCTGGAATGTCGGCCCCAAACCCGTCAGGGACGATTCGCTCTGGTTCGACCTCAACGGTGACGGCGTAGTTGATGACCTCGATGTTAACGTTTTGCTCGATAACCTGATTGCGAGCATGGGAACATCAGACCGCTATCTGTTTGGCGATATAAATTCCGACGGCGTTATCGACATCAGCGACCTCGATATTCTGATGCGTTACATAGATTCAGCGGCTGACCGTCGATAGTTGCCGCTCAATTCCGCTGATACAATCCTCAAACAGTTTTCTTGCGACCGCGCCGGCTTTAGTGTATTTTGGCCTTCGTGGAAACGAAGGTAATCAAACTTAATGCCGGCAATGTTGACGCGGCGGCGATAAAAGAGGCAGCGGGAGTAATAGACGCCGGCGGGCTTGTTGCGTTTCCCACCGAAACTGTTTACGGCATTGGCTGTCGCGTGAGCAATGAAACGCTTGCCCGGCTGAATCAGCTCAAAGGCAGGCCGACGGACAAATACTATACCCTTCATATCGCCAATTCCTCTGATACCTTGCGGTATGTCCCCACAATGGGCCTGCGGGCAAAAAAACTTGTTAAGAATGCTTGGCCGGGACCGTTGACGGTAGTGTTCGGGCTTGAAAGTAAGGATATTGTTCAGCAAAAAACCAAACTGCCTCGTGAGGTGTTTGACAATCTTTACCGCGATAGTTCAATCGGCATCAGGTGCCCCGATAATGTTATCGCCTCGATGCTTTTATCGCAGACGACATATCCCGTTGTCGCACCAAGTGCAAATATCAGCGGGCAGTCGCCGGCTGTTGAGGCAAAACAGGTCATTGAGCAATTCTCAGGACAACTTGATATGGTGCTGGATGCCGGCCCCTGTAAATATGCCAAAAGCAGCACTGTCGCCAAAATAAGCAAAACGGGCATTGAAGTGCTCAGACAGGGTGTGTATTCTGAATCGCAACTCCTTGAAATGGCGCAGGTTACAGTGCTTTTTGTCTGCACGGGCAACAGTTGCAGAAGCCCTATGGCCGAAGGCCTGTTCAAAAAACATCTTGCGGAAAAATTGGGCTGCCCCATTGACCGGCTCGTAGAAAAAGGATATACAGTTACATCTGCGGGCACGCTTGGGATAGTCGGGTTTCCCGCCAGCGATGAGGCCGTCGAGGCCTGTGCGGCAAAGAGCGTCGATATCAGCGGCCACAGAAGCAGGGCTTTGACGATACACCTGATTGAGCAGTGCGATTTGATATTTGCTATGACGCGGGGACATCGTGAAGCAGTGGTGGAAATGTGCCCCGGGGCCGCAAGTAAATGTTCGCTGCTTGACGACGGGGCCGATATCCCGGACCCGATAGGGCAGTCACGAGCGGTTTACGACAATTGTGCCGAGCGGATTGACAGAGCAATAAGAAAGAGAATTGAAGAGATGGTTATATGAAAATAGCGGTTGGAAGCGACCATCGCGGTTACAAGGCAAAGGAACTGATTAAGACCATAGTCATTCAGCTTGGTCACGAATGCATTGACGTCGGGACTGTTAACGGTAATCCTGTTGATTATCCAGACCCCGCCTATCTTGCCGCCAAGGCCGTCGCTGAGAAAAAAGCTGACAGGGCAATTCTCGCCTGCGGTACCGGTATCGGAATGAGCATCACCGCCAATAAGGTCAAAGGTGTCCGCGCCGCTCTTTGTTACGATGAGCTTGGCGCACGCATTTCGCGTCATCATAATGACGCCAATGTCCTTTGCGTTTCAGGCGAGCTTTTGGGCGAGGTTCTTCTTCGCAAAATGGTCGAGGTCTGGCTCGGCACCGATTTCGCCGGAGGCAGACATCTTAGAAGGGTCCGAAAAATAGAGGCTATTGAAGAGCAAAAAGACCCCACGACTATAAAGAATAACACCGATTGAGCCGTCCCGCGTCTTTATTTTATATTTGCGATTTTCTATTTTCATCCGCTCTACATATGGGCGGTCGGGCCCAAAAATCGAAAATATTAAATAATAAATCAAAAATCAGCTCCACGTATTTGGATTTCCCCGAAAAGTAACTTATATTCTAATTGGAGTAAGTGAGAAATTAACGCCTTCTCTTCTCCTCTCTTCTTCGAAGGAGACGGGGTTGCTGACCGAGTAATACCCAGCACAACGGGGGGGACCTCGTCTCCGGTTTTTTTAAGATAAAATTTACAAGGCGTTGAATAAAAAAGGGCCGCAACAAGTTATCTTGCGGCCCTTTTTATTATTGGTATAACAATACCGGTTCAGTAGTTACAATTTCCTACCAGTTCCAGTGATAATCTCCTATCAGCCAGCCGTCAGCGAACACCGCCAGGTCATCAATCAATACCGCGCCATCGCGGCTGAAATCGGAGCCGCTGCACCAGTCGTTGGTTGCATCGCAGTCGGTTCTGTTCCACTGATCGGCAAATCCCGCAAAGTCCACAAATTTCAGGCAGCAAGGCGACAAGTATATACCGTCAATGACCTGCTGGCTGATACCTGGTCCTTCCCATGCCACGGCTATATTGTCGTTGCCGACGGATGCTTTGTGTATCACCATAATATAATACTTCTGGCCCGCAACGAGTGAAATAGGGGTCGATTGTTGCGATTCGTACTTATTCCACTCGCAAGGGTCTGTGTCCCCACTAACATAAGCAATCCAGTCGATGTTGGCAGGATTATTGGGGTCCGTGCTCAGATACAGGTCGCTATTGTCGCTGCTGGCTATCCAGAACGTGTAATCGCCGGTGGTCACCGGGTTCAAATAACCGTGAATGCTGGAGCCATAATTGTCGTCCCAGTTTGAAGGCCCTTCCAGTTTTGTAATCAGTTGCCTGCCGCTTGGGTTGTCGGGATAGTTAACATTAGAGGTCAGATCACCTGTATTAGTCCCGGCTATACCTGACCACCATTCGCGAAGAATTGCGCCGGTTCCAGCCGCTGGATTGCACGGCGTAGCGGAAACCTCGCCCGAATTAACGGATTCAAGACCGGCTGTGTCAACCGCGGTAACGACATAATAATAAGTTGTTCCGTTAGATACATTGGTATCGTTGTAATCCGAACTGTTTAACAGCGAACTGTTCAATTTGACATAGCCGCTGCCCGAGGTTATCGAACGATAAACATTGTAGCCGTTGAAATCTGGTTCGCTGTTGTCGTTCCAGTTGAGCAGAACAATTCCTATGCCCGACGCCGCCGACAGTCCCGTCGGTGCAGCCGGGGCCACATTCGGCGCCATCTTGACTACGAACCCGATAAGCGAATGGTTGCCGCTCGATTGAGTTATACTCGGCGTTTCGCTGGCGCCTGTTGCGGGTTTGTGCCCACCCATACCATCGTAACCAGACACGGAAAGGTCAATGTCTTTAGTCCAGCCGCTCGTTACGGTGTATGTGCCCGCGACGGAGCTGGCGGCACTCTCAAGCACCATATCACCGTTGCTGTTGGCAAGCGCAGAAGTTGATACCGTAGTGCCGCTTGTTGTACCGGCACTGGCAGTGGCCCCTACAAGAGTTGTCTGGTTGACATTCTTGAGGAATACACTGGTGTATGTAATACTGGTAGGTGCGTTGGTCCATGTGGGAGTAAAAGTGGTATTGGTTGCGGCAGTTATGCCGGCGTCGTTGAGGATAAACGCTGCGACATACACTTTGGTGGAACCTGAGCCGATAATTTTATCGATGACTTTTGTCATCGTTTGTCCGCCATAGGTAACAGCGGTCAAGCTTGGCGTGGTGGTGGTTGGACCTTTTGCATGTGCGACAAAGACCAAAGCACGGTTGGTGCCGGTTTCTTTGGCGTGGGTTGTTCCGGTCACCCATGAGCCGATTATTCCAACGATTGGGTTGAGTTGAGGTCTCGCTGAAACTTGGCTCGAGTTCGCTGATTCGTTCAAAGAGGTATCTACCGCTGTGACGACGTAATAATAAATCGTCCCGTTGGTAACGCTGTTGTCGATGTAATCCGAACTTGTCAAAAGCGCCCCGTTTAACCTCGTGTACGGTCCGCCGGAAGTTGTCGAACGATATACGTTGTAACCATTAAAATCTACCTCACTGTTATTGTTCCAGTCAAGCGAAACAATTGTGTCGCCTGCCGTCGCGGATACACCCGAAGGGACCGCCGGAGGCGTCGAATCGGCAGGAACAGTCGCTGATACCTCGATTGAATCGGCGGATGAGTTAAAGTTTGTATCTACCGCCGTTACAACATAGTAATAAGTCCTTGTTCCAGCGACATTGGTATCGGTGTAAGCGGAAGTTTTCGAGCGCACGAGATTAAGCCGGTTGGTTTGGCCGCCCGATGTTGACGAACGATAAATATCGTATCCGTATAAATCGCCCTCGGCGCTGTCATTCCAGTCAAGCGTTATCGTTCCCGTGCTGGGTGTCGCGGTCAATCCCGTCGGCGCAGCCGGCGGTATGGTGTTTCCGTCACTGGGCTGGTTGTCGCTTCTCTTCAGATAAAGCGTATCCTTCACAAAGCCGCCCATTTC
The DNA here is from genome assembly GCA_050013675.1 of Sedimentisphaerales bacterium. Lineage (GTDB taxonomy): Bacteria > Planctomycetota > Phycisphaerae > Sedimentisphaerales > Anaerobacaceae > Fen-1362. The sequence goes on along the minus strand of JBEKEU010000007.1, from coordinate 149,686 downwards.
ATATTCGCCTACGCGAAGTATATAGTTCGTCGCATTGCCTGTAAACATCGTGGGCGTCCAGTCATAGCTTGAAACCCAGGCGCTGTTGCTGATTTTACGCGCCTCACGAAAATTTTGGAGCGGCTGGCCATAGTTTGTAATTGAGCCGTAACCAAGATAGTCATTTGGGTCGTTGTAGAATCCCCATTCGCTCATAAAAACGGGGTAGCGGGTAAGACAATTATTAATATGGGTCGTGTACCAGTTATTGCCGGCGGGACTGACAAGCCAATGATAGGGATAAATGTGCGAAACAATAGCAATGTTGTCTCCCGTGAGGGGATAAGTGGCTGCCGGCCCAATCGCCTGAGACCAGCTCGGCCCCGCTACAAGGATAAGGTTATTGGGCGCGTATGTCCGCACGATATTAAACCAGTTTTGCATATCTGTTCTGACGCTTAGCCAGTTGGCGTTATCCGAACCGAAACCGGTATTTATCGGCTCGTTGAAAAGCTCAAAAATAACATGGCTGTCGTTGGCAAACTTTGGTGCCATGTATGTCCAGAATTGGTTTGTTGATGCAACATGGCTGTAGGTATTATCAACATAGTGCCAGTCGATTATTGCATAGAGGTCTTTTGTTTTGCAGTAATTAACAACCGTTCTGAGAAGATTATATAAATCGGTATTGTTTGGGTCGAACGGATGTGGCCAGCCGCTTACTGAATCGGGTGGGGCAATCATAATCCTGAGAACTCTGGGGTACCAGCCGGGAGAACTTCCGCAGGGGTCGCTTTTATTTGTCAGCCGGTCAACCATAGTGATTGCGCCGCCCTCCCAATCCTGAAGGAAACCCAAATCAATCAAATCAACGCCCCTCAAAACTACAGTATTACCACAAGGGTCTTTGATTACATTGCCGTCTGTGTGCAGCCAGGGAGTGGCGGCATAAAGTGGGGTTGCCAAACAGAAAAGCGAGAAAACCACGATGGCCTGAGTTAATCTTCTCTTCTTCATCATTCTAACCCCGAAAAAGGACGCAAACCCTATTTACTGGGTATGTGTGGAGACAGTAATGATGGGCCGCAATTGGTCAATAACTCCGTTTACCTGTTTAATATTAGTTTACCACAAAACCTACTACGTTTTCAAGAGTTAAGTTGTTGACGGCAAACTAAAAGAATAATGCCGGCAGGCGTAAGTGCCTGCCGGCATTGATGTTGCAGCAATTAGATCCCTTAGGACTATTCAATTCCTAATAAAAGCCATTCCTCGGCAAATGTGTGCAGGTCATCAATCTGGACATTGCCGTCACGGTCGTAGTCGGCACCGCTGCACCAGGCATTTGCCGCAGCGCAGTTAGTCCTAAGCCACTGGGCGGCGAAACTGGCGAAATCCTTGAAGTTATTGCTTTTGATAATCTCGACATCCGTCTGATGGGCGTTCCACATAGCAAGCATCTGCCCCAGCATAGATGCATGGTCGCTGTCCGTCCAGGACCACGTTAGCGCCCCGGCATAGCCGTTCTGATAGAGGTTTTCGTACGGAGTTGTTCCGCAGTCCGTGCAACAGGTACTGCAACCCGGGGGCGGTGGATAGAACTCGGCAACGACGAGCGGTTTGTCGAGGCCCCAGTAGGAATATGGATGATCGAATGGTGAACGCGCCGTACCCGCCCAGTCGTAGTAGTGGACGCAATAGAAATCCAGATACCCGTTCGGGTCTCCACCGGCGGCGATGAGCCGGGCATCGGTATAGTAATTTTTGTTTCCGGAGCCCGCAGGTTTGTCGGTGGCGGCGTAGAAGGACCACGAACCGTTCGTTACCTTCGCATTCGGGTCAGCTCGGTGAATAGCACCGGCACACTTGTTGACAAACGCCTGAATATTGACCATCGGCACGTGATTGATATCACTCCAGCCGAACTCGGTGCTCATTCCTTCAGGTTCGTTGAATATCTCCCATGCGACGATTGCCGGATGCCCCTTCAGAGCAGTAACCATTGGGACGAGTGAATTATTGATATATGACTGCCGGTAGTTGGGGTCTGTTAGTATGGCATTTGCGCGGTTGTTGATGGTGGCGCCGTTGGACTTACGCAGCATATCAAAGGACCACAGGCAGCACATCACGCTCACCTTGTGTGACCAGGCGTCATCCAAAATGGTCTGCAAATCGGCGATGGTGTTTGCCCCTGGACCGGTTACCGTAAAGCCGCTCCATGCCGGGGTGTAGGCGCCTGTTGTGTGAAGCCACAGCCGCATACAGTTGCCTCCGTTGGCCTGGAACTGGTTGAAAACATCGTCAAAGTGGGCCATGTCCGGCGAGTAGGTAGTGGGTCCGATGTCGTTGGCAAAATACTGCCAGGCCAGGTTGGCGCCGTTGAGGAACAGGTCCTGATTGTTGTAGTGGATGCGATTCGAAGCCGCGTAAACCGGCGTGAGCGAACAAACAAGAAGGCATAAAATACCGACTTTTATGGCCTTTTTGTTCGTCTTCGTCATTACAACCCCCTCATAATTTTTTATAAAAACTTTAAATGCCGCTGAGCCAGCTTTCAGTAAATGACTTCAGGTCGTCGAGAAGGACAGAGCCGTTCTGGCTGAAGTCAAAACCGCTGCACCAGTTATTGGCCGGGCCGCAATTGGTGTGATTCCACTGCTGGCCGAAATCGGCAAAATCCTTAAAGTTGCCTGCCCTGGGAAATTCAATCTCGATATAATCAACATAGAACCAGCCCCAGTTATGCTGGATACGAACAGTGTTGGAGCCGGCATTTAGCGATATATTTCCGAACGCGAAACTGGTCCAGATGCTGTTAGTATTTGTGAAAACAGGCGACCATATCTCAGAGCCGTTAACCAGGACTGTGTTTGTCTTGTCGCCCCAGCCGCTCGGTATCAGATATCTGATGGTCAAGGGGTAACTTCCAGCTTTGTTGCAAGTAACGCTAAAATTGATTCCCGTTCCGCCGGCGGCATTAAAATATCTCGAACCGGTGCCGGAATAACCGGGGAAGCTCGTGCTGAGGGTAGGTCCGTCGCTTACGGCGTTTTCCGCTTCATAGCGTACAATCTTCGTCGGCAATGGGGTCCCGACCGTTATATTAACTTCCTGAGAATCGCTCCTTAGCCCGTTGTTATCGGTGGCTACAGCCCTTAGGACATAAGTTCCTACGGGCGCATTGGTCCAGGAAAAGCTGTAAGGTGCGTTGGCGTCTTCGCCCAGTTTGATGTCGTTTTTGTAAAACTCCACTTTGGTAACAGCACCGCAGGGGTCACAGGCATCAGCGGAAATTGTGATATTGGCGCCGAAAGTAAATCCTGCGCCTTCGGCTGGCTGTGTAATCGATACAATGGGAGCGCCGCCCGTAACGGGATAGTGCTTCCAGTCAATCAGCTCATCAAGGGTAATAATATCCGCATCGTGATAGACGGCGTTGAGAAAACTTCGATTTGCGTCTTCAATAAAACTGCCTGCCCACACAGAAAACCAGCTCCACCAGACCTTGTCGGCTCTGATTTTGTTGGGGTCGGGAACTATTCCCGATTCGGACAGCGTGACCAGCTTAACTCCCTCAAAATGACTCTGGGTATCCAGCCAAAACCCAACCATACTGCTGTTTGGGTCGCTCGGATAAATATCCATTCCCACAATGTCAACATATGCGTCACCCGGATACCACGCCGGGTCGCCGACTGTATAGACCCAGATAAGATTGTGCAGGTGGTGATAATTGACATAGCGGTCGTGCATAAGTTGCCACAACTGAATAAAAGGCCCCGGTCCTTTGGCTCCCCACCAGAACCATCCGCCGGATGCCTCGTGAAGAGGCCGCCAGAGAAGAGGCAGATTCGCGTCCTGGAATTTTTTTAACTGTACGGCAATCGCGTCAAGGTCGCTAATCAGCAACTGGTATCTATAGCCATTGGGGTCGGCAAGAACCGCCTGGATATCAAACGTGGTGGCAAACGTGTAAAACCCGCGCCACCATTCCGTGCCATTCCCATCAATCAAATCAGTTGGCGCATTCCAGTGCCAGCTCGAACTGAGAATCCCGCCGCCTGAGTTGGCCCAGCTTATGTAGCTTTCGACTGTGCCGGTCGGATTAGCGCCATGCGCGATACGAGAGGGCGAATAATCCATTAAATCAAGAACGCCGACGGCGGGCCATTTTCCGGTAACAGAGTGGATGTAGTTCATTTCGCTCATATCCTGCTGGCCGGAAAGGACCTGCTGTCCGTAATAATCCACCAAAAAGGACATAAGCGATTTCGTCTCACTTGTGGCATTAGGGTCCGTGAGTGTTTTCGGCGGGCGGATAAGTCCAATTTGTCCGCTCATTATTAAACTGCTGATGGCCAAACTGCTGCTGACCTGCTGGGCGTAGACAAGCAGCGGCGTAAAGGGAAAGAACGCTAAAAGCAATGCCGTCCGGAAACACTTCGCGAAAACATGGGGTTTCGCGAAGCAGGAAAGCGCAAAAACGATGATAGCCTGAGTCAATCCTCTTTTCTTCATCATTCTAACCTCCAAAAAAAGGACGCAAACCCTATTTACTGGGTATGTGTGGAGACAGTAATGATGGGCCGCAATCGGTCAGTAACTCCGTTTACCTGTTCAATATAAGTTTACCATAAAACCATCTACGTTTTCAAGAGTTAAGTTGTTGCACGGCAAACTAAAAGAATAATGCCGGCAGGCGTAAGTGCCTGCCGGCATTAATGTTGCAGCAATTAGACACCTTAGGACTATTCGATTCCTAAAATAAAAGCCATTCCTCAGCAAATGTGTGCAGGTCATCAATCCCGACATTGCCGTCACGGTCGCGGTCAGCCCCGCTGCACCAGTTATTGCCTGCGTTGCAGTCGTTGCGGTTCCATTGCTGAGCCAAATCCGCGAAATCCCTGAAATCGAGACAACAGGCCGACAGATATAACCCGTCAATAACCTGCTGACTGATGCCCGGCCCCTGCCAGAATACCGATATATTATCGTTGCCTGTACCCGCTTTATGCAGTACCTCGACGTAATATTTCTGACCCGCGACAAGCGATTTTGGCGATGACTGCGAGTTGCCCGGTATATACGCAATCAGCACGGCATTTGCCGGATTATTATCTGTGCTTAACCACAACTCGCTGTCGGCGTCGCTGGCAATCCAGAAGGTATAATTGCCGTCCGCAGGCGGAACAACATACCCTCGGACACGCGTGCCATAATTGTCCGCCCAGTTTGTCGGCCCCTCCAATTTAGTAATCAGCTCCCTGCCGGTGGAATTGTCGGGGTAATTAACATTTGAAGTAAGGTCGCTTACCGCCGTTCCCGGAATGTCTGTCCACCATTCGCGGAGAATCGCTCCGGTTCCAGTGACAGGAAGATTGGGCGTGGCGGAGACTTCGCTGGGATAATTGGATTCAAGGCCTACTGTATCAACTGCGGTGACGACGTAATAGTAAGTCGTACCGTTGGAAACATTAGGGTCGTTGTAATCCGAGCTGGTTAATAACGAACTGTTCTGTTTGGCATAGCCGCTACCCGAGGTTGTCGAGCGATATACGTTGTAGCCGGCTAAATCACTTTCGCCGTTGTTGTTCCAGTCGAGCCAGACCGTATTGTTGCCTGCCGTTGCGACAAGTCCTGTCGGCGCCGCAGGAGCAGTATTCACCGGGGCTTTGACCACAAAACCAATAATCACCTGACGGTTAAGGCTCGTGTGTGTTGCGCTGGGCGTTTCAGGTGTGCCTGTCGCATGTTTGTGTCCGGTTACCCCCGTGGCCGTCGAAGCCATTGTCTGGTCGATACCTTCGGTAAATCCAGAACCCAGTGTATATGAACCCGAGTTGCCGCATGTAGCTGCGACAATAACCATATCTCCATTGTTTGTGGAAAGCGGATTGGTCTTGATAGGATTCAGTGTTGTTGTCGTATTTCCGTCACTTGCTCCTGTAAGCGTTGTCTGGTTAACATTCGTTAGGAATACACTGGCGTATCCTGGGGCGCTTGGCGTTGTGTTCCAGGTGAGAGTAAACGTGCTGCTTGTTGCGGCGGCGACACCCGTTTCGTTAAGGACATACGCGGCAACATATGCGTATGTATTGTTGCTGCTGACTATCCTGTCAATGACCTTGGTCATTGATTGACCACCGTAGGTCACAGCAGTTAAACTTGTCGTAGCAGTATGTTCTGCGTGCGCAATGAATACAAGTGTACGTTTGCTCCCCGATTCTTTTGCGTGCGTCAGGCCCGATGCCCAAGAGCCAAGGAGGTTAACATCTGTGGCTATTTGTGGCTTTGCCGAGACCTCGCTTGAGTTGGCGGATTCATTTGAAGAGGTATCGACCGCTGTGACAACATAGTAATAGGTCGTGCCGTTGGAAACACTATTGTCGGTGTAATTGGAACTGGTCAATAACGTTGCGTTTAACCTTGTGTAGGTTCCGCCTGAGGTTGTCGAACGATAGACATTATAGCCGTTTATATCCGGCTCGCCGTTATCGCTCCAGTCAAGCGAAATGGTTTGGTTGCCTGCCGTTGCTGAAAGGCCTGTAGGTGCTGCTGGTGGTATTGTGTCTGTCGGAGTTGCAGAGGCCTGGTTGGAGTTGCCTGATTCATTCAAGGATGTGTCAACGGCTCTGACAACATAGTAATAAGTCACACCGCCGCTGACGCTGTTATCACTGTAATTGGAGCTGCTCACAATAGAACTGTTCAGCTTGCTGTATCCGCTGCCGGAAGTTATCGAACGATACACGTTGTAGCCGGATAAATCGGTTTCGTTATTGTCGTTCCAGTCAAGCGAAACAGTCGAATTGCCGCCCGTTGCCGTCAGGCCTGTCGGCGCAGCGGGAGCAATGGTATCACCGCCGCCCGGCTGGTCGCTGAACCTCTTGGCATACAGCGTATCTTTTACAAAACCACCCATTTCGCCGGGGCCGACCAGAAGATTCCAACTCGAATCAAACATCTGTGGTTGCCATGAAGTATCGGTAACCCAGGCGCTGTTGCTGATTTTACGTGCTTCATAAAAATCCATCAGCGGCTGGCCGTAATTGGCAATCGTCCCCTGTAGATTTCCTGTTAAGTTGCCGCGGAACCCCCATTCGGTCGCAAAAATAGGATAGCGAGTAAGACAGGTATTAATATTATTCGTAAAATAAGATTGGCTGCCGCCAAGCCAGTGACCCGGGTAAATGTGGACTACCATAACGAGGTTGTTTCCATCGAGGGGACTGGCCGCCGCCGGCCCAACCTGCTGAGACCAGCTCGGCGCACCCACAAGAATGAGGTTGTTAGGTGCGGAAGCACGGATAATATTAATCCACGTTTGCATATCAGGTTTGCACGTTGCCCAGTTGGCTGCATCGTTACCCCCGGAAGTATTTCCCGGTTCGTTGAAAAGCTCGAAAAGAACGTGTGAATCGTTGGCGAATTTCGGCGCCATATAAGACCAGAATGCGCTTGTCTGGGAAACCTTGTCGAAAGTGTTGTTCCCGACGTAATGCCAGTCGATAATGGCATAAATATCCTTGGTCTTGCAATAATCAACAACGGGTCTGAGGAGCTGGTTATAGTAATTGTCATTGCCGGGGGTGAAGGTAAAAGGACTTGAAAAATCCTCCTCATCGGACGGATAGACGGCAAGGCGAATGACCCTGGTGTACCAGCCCGGCGAGCTTCCCTGTGAATCACTTTTATTTGTTACCCGGTCAATCAGGCCGGTCATACCTCCACTATACCAGTTTTGGACAGCACCTATATCAATCGTATCGACACCACGCAGGACAACAACATTTCCATTGGGGTCTTTTATGAGATTGGCGTCCGTATGCAGCCAGGGGGTAACGGCATAAAGGGGCGAAACTAAACAAAGCAGTGCGCAAACGATAACGGCTTCAACGAATCTTCTCTTCGTCTTCATCTCAATGTCTTCCATAAATCAATGTGTCTTATGTCCCAATCTGCGATAAAGCTATTGTGTGGACCAGTTCTGAGCAAAAACGGAATACTCGTAGAAATTAATTAAACCGTCGTTATTCAAATCTATTCCGATGTTCTGACTAGAATCTTTGTTCAGCCACCAGGTATCGCAAAATTCATATAAGTCATAAATATCTACTTTGCCATCGCCAGTAAAATCGCCGTAAAAATCACCGTAAATGATTCCTCGGCCGTTAGTGCAGAAATAAACTCGTCCGTAGATTCGCGGGTCGCCGATAATTGTAGGACCAGTATATGCAAATTGATGTAAATCATCATTTATTCTAACCCAATTCGCCCCGGCATCAATGGAGCGATAAATACCGCGAATGCCCCCGATTTTAGCACTTATGTAAAGAGCCATATAGCTTTTGCCGGGAGCTGCCTTGCCAAAACCAATATTATCGGCTTCCGTTACGTTGGATAGCTTCGTAAAGCTGGTTCCGGAATTGGTAGAATGCCACACGCCATAAGCGGAGCCCGAGCCGCCGGCAAGCCATATATCTCCTTCTATACCTGGCATCGCCTTGAACTGAACGCTGCCGGAGGATGGAAGACCGGTTGCCGCGGTTGCCGAGAAGCTCGCTCCGCCGTTGGTGCTCACGTAGAACGTTCCGCCGCTAAACCCATAAAACTTATTCGGATTCACACGGTCTGAGGCCACCCGTGCATTGGCCGGGATACCCGTGGAGGTGCTCCAGGTCGTGCCGTTTATATTAGTTGAATATTTTACTGCGCCTGACGGCATCCAGACAACCCTGCTTCCATTGGCGTCCAGGGCAATAATGCCTCCGCTGGCGCCTGACGGCTGGGTCACGCCTGCCGTCCAGGTAATGCCGCCGTCATTTGACCAGCCGTAGTTGATGCTGGCGCCGCTGCCGACGCGAACGATGAAGTTGCAGTCGAGCTCGGCGTAATCGAGAGACGTGCCCGTGGTGAACGAGGGGGGCATGGACATTCTGGCAGGCGCCGAATTAAAGTCGTCATGACGAAAACCGCCGAGGTCGCCGACGGCGCTTAACAGATGCGCGCCGGCGGGCGGACTTATCAAATCCTGCACTGCGGTTTGCTCCTGCCCCTTTGCTTTTACCGAAAGCGAAACTATGCCGCCGGTATCCCAGTCGGTGAGGTTATCGCTGCCATAAATGGTAGCGCCGGTTATATATCTCATCTTGTTTGAGTTAAACGGGTCGATTTTTATATCGCCTATCATCCAGCCCAGCTTGGGCGAAAGCTCCGGAAGCGATTTAGTAATGCCCCAGTCAAGCCAGGGCGCAATCGAAATATCCTGTGTGTAATAGTTTATGCGATTGGGATATACACCTATTTCCCAGATTCGCTTCCAGGTTACTCCACCGTCGGTCGAGCGGAAGATAATATCATCGGGCCACCATAACTCCATACTTGTAACCATAATCGTATCCGGGTGCTGTGCATCCACAGCCAGGCCGCCATAACCAAAGTTGTCGTCGGAGCTACTGGAAGGAATCGGGCTAATTTGGGTCCATACCCCGCTTGATGTGTTGAACTTCCAGACGTCGCCTTTTGAACCATCAAACGGACCACAGGTGTTACTATAGGTTATATAGAGAATGCCGTTGGAGGCCAGCACGCCGTGATGGGGCAGATAACCTGTTGGCTGGCCTGGAATTGCCGCCCAGGTAGCGCCGCCGTTTGTGCTGCGATAAATGGTGTTGCCGGTGGTATTAGCCACGCCGACGTATATTGTCTGAGTCGGATTTCCGGGCGTGCCATTGGTGTCGAATGTTACCCATACTACCCCGATGAGGTCGCCGTCGCCGCCGTTTGAATAAGTGCCCACGGCAGTAAAGTTTGTATCTCGTGCCCAAGTTGCTCCATAGTCGGCGCTTCGCCACAGGCCGTTGCCGCTGCGGGCGCCGAAGTAGACGATGCTGTTCTTGTGCGGGTCAATCGCCAGTCGTTCGCCCATCGAGCGGCCGGGCATATTGCCACCGAGCTTGAATGACAGATTCGATATCTGAAAGGTCTTTCCTCTGTCAGCAGAGCGCAAAATAGCGCCGTTACCCGCCCACGAATTTGTGTATGTGCCGGCGGCTATGTAAAGACGGTTAGGGTCCACCGGGTCCGTGGCCAAACTTTCGACGCCCGTCAAGTTCCAGTTATCCCAGTTAACCCAGTCCAGAAGCGGTATCCACCTGTTGGTCACGGGGTTCAGGCGGTAGGCGCCTCCCATATCGGTGCGAATGTAAACGAGATTTGGCTCGGTCTGGTTGTAAATGATGCCGGTTGTAAAGCCGCCGCCGACAATTTGCACGTTATGCCATCCGTATGCCGGCGTTTGGGCCGACGCAGCCAGTGTCGTCAATCCGATGAAGAGGCATCCTGCCAATACGATAACGGCCTGAGTGAATCTTCTCTTCTTCATCATTCTAACCTCCAAAAGGTCAAGCCGGCTTGCGATATGGCTTCAAAAGTGTGTAAAACAACCATCCCCCCTTAGGGTGTGCTGGTAGTAGTAGGCACACTTCAACATTTGACTCCGTTTTTCACCTTATGACTAATAGTTTATTATAATACGCCGGCCTAATCAAGTTAAAACCAGGCAAAAGGGGTAATTTTGGGAAAAAGGCGGTTGGATTACGCAAGGGATGGATTTGCGCTATCCAAACTACGATAAATCCGGCTGAATCGTGATTGCCAATTGCCAGATGATGGGTTATTATTACGGGATGCTGATTTTATTAAGCGGGAAAGCAGTTGTGCGAAAGCTCGGTATATTGGCAATTTTGATAGCAGCGAGTTTGGCCCTGCTGATGGGGCCAGTTGCGCTTTGCGCAGAGACACTGCGATTAGATGAGCAGGGTCAGTGGCAAAAGGCGACGGACAGCAATGATGAACAGTACCTGCTGCGTGTTGCGGAAATAAAGAAACTTGTGGACGCGGGTCAGCCGGATAAGGTTCAAAAGGCCGCTAACAAGATGGAGAAAGATTACCCCGGCGTTGCCGGTAAGGATTTCGGTTCATTTATGAAAGCCGAGGTGCTTCTGGCGAGGGGCAAGCTGACCAAGGCGGTCAAGCAATACGATAAGTTTCTGGATAAATACCCCACCAGTCCCCTGAAAGATGCGGCGCTTAACCGGCAGTTTGAGATTGCAACGGAGTTTCTGGCAGGTCGCAAGAAAACGGTCCTGATATTCAGGGTTAGCGCCTTTGACGACGGCGTGAAGATAATGGAAAAAATCAGCGACCGGACAGGCACCGCGGATATAGCGAAAAATGCCTTGCTGTCCGTTGCGCAGAGTTACGAAAAACGCAAACAGTATAACGAAGCGTACCTCAAGTGGTCGGAGATATCGACGCGCTGGCCCACAGGCGAAATAGCCAGGGATGCGCTGCTCTCAATGGCCAGGACCAAATACGCGGCTTATCGCGGGGCCGTATATGACGGGTCGAGCTTAATCAGCGCAAAGACCTATTATGAGAATTTCAGGTTGCGATACCCGGAGGAGGCGAAGAAGCTGCAGGTGGATGATATTTTGTTGCGGATTAGCGAGCAACTGGCCGAGAAGAATCTGCGGATAGCGATGTATTACGACAGGACAGGAAGCGCCGGGCCTGCCAATATGTATTACCAGATGGTTGTTGATAATTGGCCGAATACCAAAGCAGCCGAGACGGCGAAAGAGAAGATAAGTAAAAAGTAAACAGAGTTAAGAATTTAGAATGAAGAATTCAGAATTTAGAATTAGGAATAAAAAATCAAAAGGCGGAAGAATCGCTCTCCCGTTCTCAATTCTCAATTCTCAATTCTTAATTTGCTGCCTGTCTTCCGTCTTCTGTCTTCTGACTCTTGCTGGCTGCGCGGGCTACAGCAATACATCCCTGTACCCGAAGGATGTCGCGACCGTTTACGTGGAAATGTTTGATAACCAGAGTTTCAGACGCGGGATAGAATTTGAGCTTACCGACGCGCTGGCGAAGCGCATAGAGGCGCAGACGCCCTACAAGATAGTTACGAACCGTGACAAAGCCGACACCGTAATAAGTGGGCAGATTGTGCAGGCCAAAGAGTCGGTGTTAACCACCGAACGCCAGATAGGCAGGGTGCTGGAGAAAAATATCGAGCTTCGGGCCGTGGTCAGTTGGAAGAACCTGCGGACTGGAGAGTTTTTGATTGATAATAAAACGGTAATTGCGTCCGCCAGTTACTCGGAGTGGCAAAGCCAGAGTTTCGCTTATGGCTCGACGCTTGCCGCAAACTCGCTGGCGGAGCGAATCGTGGAACTGATGAGGTCGGGCTGGTAATCGTGGACTTTTGCCGGCAATCGGCGAAAAAATTTTAAGCGGCCAGGAATGAGTGAAAATAGAAACAAAAAACGCGGCACAAACATGTTTGAGGGAAAAGGACTCCCCGGCAAAGGGCCGGTATCATACCGAAACAGTCCATTGAACCTGCTTTTGCTGGGTGTCCTGATATTTACAATAATGTTTGTGGTCCAGCAGTGGCAGCAGCGAGTTGAAACGCTTAGGTATGACGAGTTTGTAACGCAGCTTCACGAGGGGCACATCGAGAAAGTTGTGCTCAGTGATACCGATATCAGCGGCCAGTTCAATCAGGAAGGAATGGCCGGCAGGGGGCAAAAAGCCGCGAAGGATTTTGTCGTTACATACAGGTCGGGCGGCGTCCTGGATGAGCAGTTGAAAAAGCTGCTGGCCGAGCAGATTGAAAAAGGCGGCCTGAAGGTTGAGCAGGCAAAGGAACGCATCTGGCTGCAGAATCTGTTCTTTACGATGTTTCCGCTTATCCTTCTGGGCCTGTTTTTATATATGATGTTTGCGCGTAATCTTCGCGGCGGAGCAGGCGGGATGCTGATGTCGTTTGGCCGAAGCAAACACCGGCTACACGACAAAGACGGCGTCAAAATCACCTTTGCGGACGTCGCGGGGATAGACGAGGCCAAAGAAGAGGTAGCGGAGATAATCGAGTTTTTGAGAAATCCCAAAAAGTTCCAGCGTCTTGGAGGGCGGATACCGCGCGGAGTGTTGCTTGTTGGTCCTCCGGGCTGCGGTAAGACGCTGCTTGCCAAGGCGATAGCAGGCGAGGCGGATGTCCCGTTTTTCAACATTTCCGGCAGCGATTTTGTCGAGATGTTCGTCGGCGTCGGCGCATCGCGCGTGCGGGATTTGTTCAAACAGGCCAAGGATAATTCACCCTGCATAATATTTCTCGATGAGATTGACGCCGTGGGACGCAGACGCAGCGCGAGTTTTGCCGGCGGTGGACACGACGAGCGGGAACAGACCCTCAATGCCATTCTCGTTGAGATGGACGGGTTTGATACGGACGACCAGGTGATTGTGATGGCGGCCACGAACCGCTCGGACATACTGGATAGCGCATTGACCAGGCCGGGCCGCTTCGACAGACAGGTTGTGGTGCCTTTGCCTGACCTGAAGGGCCGGGCTGAGATACTGAGGGTCCACGCCAAGAAGGTCAAACTCGGTTCCGACGCGGTTCTCGAACGGCTGGCTCGCGGGACGCCGATGTTCAGCGGTGCGGATTTGGCGGCGATTATCAACGAGGCGGCCCTGGCTGCGACAATGGCCAACAAGGACTCTATCGAAATGACGGACCTCGAGGAGGCAAGAGACAAGGTGCGATGGGGACGTGCCAAGAAAAGCAGGGTCATCGACCAGATAGAACGCAAAATCACCGCATACCACGAGGCGGGCCATACGTTTGTGCAGTCAATATTGAAAGATGCGGACCCCCTGCACAAAGTCAGCATCATTCCCAGGGGGCCGATGGGCGGGGCGACGTTTGCGCTGCCGGAAAAAGACCGCACGCTGTTTACAAAGAAATATTGTGGGGCGCTGTTGCAGGTCTGCTTCGGAGGCAGAATCGCCGAAGAAATGTTCTGCGAAGACATATCGAGCGGCGCACAATCAGATATACAGCAGGCGACCCGGATAGCCAAACAAATGGTGCTGACGTGGGGGATGAGCGACCGTCTTGGGCCGGTCAGTTACGAGCCGGAGGCCGGAATTCAGGATGCATATTATATGATGCCCGGCGAGAGGGAATATTCGGAGAAAACCGCGGAAACCATAGATATCGAGGTCAAGCGGATAACCGACGAGGCGTACAACAAGGCCAGGGAGCTTATTGAGCATAACCGGGAGAAAGTCGAACAGATAGCAAAGGCGCTTCTCAAGTATGAGACGCTCGATGCGGACGATGTGAAGATTATTCTGGCGGGCGGTACCCTTGATAAGCCGACGGTTGCGGATTTGCTGGCGGCCGAGCAGGCGAAGGATAAGAAATCCGCCGAAGAAAAGAAATAAACGGCGGGCGTTTCGATATTTTATAATCCTTCAATACGGATATGAGGATTAAAACAAGCGGGATACTTGTAGCATTTGCTTTATTGTCGGCCTGTGCAGTCGCTGCCGGGGCTCCGCAGCGGCAAAAAATCAATGTTGTTACCTTCTGGGCCGAACAACAATTCGACGTGGTTTCACCTGCCGGCAAGAGCGCAATTGCCATACATTTTGAATTGGAAAAGGACTGGCATTTTTACGCCTCTGCCGATTCGGCGCCGGGCGGTATGAATCTCAAGCTCGAACCCAATGAGCAGGGGACAAAAGTCCTGTCGTTTGGCAAGCCGATATTTCCCAAATCCGGCTGGATTTACGATGAGGCGCTCGGCAAGAAAATAGATGTAATTGGCGGTGACTTCGCGGTGTATCTGCCGTTTACTGTTGCCGAATCTTCAGACGAGAAGACGGTTGTTGTTAATATTGGTATTGTCGGGGCGGTTTGCTCGAACACTCAATGCCGCGTTCCTGATTTCGGCAGTATAAAAGTTGAAGTAAAAATCAAGCCGGGGGATGTATCTGCTCAGCCGAAGTTTACTCTTCCCGAACCACAGAAATCGCCGGCTTTAACGGGCCAATTGGCGGATTATTCGGTTTGGGCGGCGCTTGTCCTTGCGTTTGTCGCGGGGCTGTCGCTGAACATTATGCCTTGTGTCTGGCCTGTATTGCCAATAATCGTAATGCGATTAGTTGACCAGGCAAAACAGGGCAAAAGCAAATCGGTTACGATGGGACTTGCGTTCTGCACGGGCGTTCTGCTTTTCTTCGCGTGCCTGGCCGGCGCGAATATCATTTTGAAACTCGTTTACAACACCACTCTTCAGTGGGGCGACCAGTTCCGTAACCCGGCGTTTGTCGCCGGGATGGCGATGCTGATGGTGGTGCTGGCGTTATTTATGTTTGGCCTGTTTACAATTACCGTTCCCTCGTCGATATCAGGCAGGAGTGGTTCGGGAAAAGGATTCGGCGGCGCGGTTGGTATGGGATTTTTAGCGGCGATACTCAGCACGCCCTGCAGTTTCGCGATACTGGCGGCGGCGTTCGCCTGGGCGCAGGCGCAGCCGCTTGGTCTGGCGACGCTGGCGATAATGGTAATTGGAATCGGGATGGCGGCGCCGTATGCGATATTGACGGCGATGCCTGCGTTATTGAGTAAAACACCAAGGCCCGGACGCTGGATGGAATTATTCAAGCAGACCATCGGCTTTGTGCTTCTTGTTATCGCGGTCAAGTTGATTGCCGCTCTTCCCGCCGATAGAAGGATGAACGTCCTGTACTTCGCGGTAGTCCTCGGGTTCTGCGTCTGGATGTGGGGCGGCTGGGTTAGTTACGCTGCGCCTGCCTCGCGAAGATGGATTGTCAGGATAATCGCGGTTGCGCTGGCGGTTGCGGCGGGTTTTGCGTTTTTACCCGCGCCGAAGCCGTCGCTTATTAACTGGCAGAAATATGATTCGGCTGCGATAAAGCAAGCGCGGAATGCGAACAAACCTGTGCTTATGGATTTTACCGCTGACTGGTGTCTGAACTGCGTGGTAGTTGATAAAAAAGTTTACGCCCGCAAGGATATCGCCGACCTGATAAAGCAAAAAGGCGTGTTGGCGATTAAGGCCGACACTACTGTAAGTGATTATCCGGCTACGATTGCCCTTAAAGAACTTTACAACGAGCCGGGTGTGCCGGTGAACATATTACTTGTGCCGGGACAGGATGAACCCAAACGCTGGCGAGGCCTGTCATTCGGCGACGAGCTGAAATCTGCCCTTGAGCAATTAAAGAATCAATAGCCCTTCCTATGGCGAAAAAACCAGCCATAAAATTCAAAGTCGATACAAAAGAAGCTGCTCGGCGTGTCGGCAAAATACTGCCGATTCTCAAAAAGCGTTACCCCGGCGCATCAGTAGCGTTACAATTTGGCAATCCGCTTGAATTACTCATCGCCACGATACTCTCAGCACAATGCACCGACAAGCGGGTGAATATGATTACGCCCGTTTTGTTCGCAAAATATAAATCCGCGCAGGATTGGGCTAAAGCAAAGCTTGAAACAATCGAAAATGATATACGAAGCGCTGGCTTTTACCATAATAAGGCGGTCAGTATCCAGGGGGCCTGCCGGACGATAATCGAAAAGTTTGCCGGCCGTGTGCCGGAAACGATGGATGAGCTTGTAACACTGCCCGGCGTGGGCAGAAAGACCGCTAATTGCGTTTTAGCCAACGCCTTTGGTCAGCCGGCGATAATGTGCGATACTCACGTCATTCGGCTTAGTCGTCGGCTGCAATTATCGCAAAACAGCGATCCGGTAAAGCTTGAGTTCGATTTGGCCGAAATAATCCCTAAGAAGTACTGGACGATATTCAGTCACACGGTGATTTTGCACGGGCGAAATACCTGCCAGGCGAGAAAACCGGATTGTGATAATTGTGCGATATCGAAGTATTGTCCTTCGGCGAACAACCCGGCCTTGTGGTAAAGGCCGTGATTATGGGCGAATAAATTTGAAGGAGACCTTCGCGTGATGGCTAACATTACAAATCAGCCGATTGAGGATTTGTGGCGGATATTCCGGATACTGTCCGAATTTGTCGAGGGCTTTCAGGAATTGTCAACCGTCGGCCCGGCGGTGTCGATTTTCGGCTCGGCGAGGTTCGGCCGTGAACATCGATATTACAAACTCGCGCAGAAAACCGCTTATGAGGTAGCCAAAGAGGGTTTTACCATCATAACAGGCGGAGGCAGCGGTATTATGGAGGCGGCCAACAAAGGAGCCGCCGCCGCGGGAGGCAAAAGCGTCGGACTCAATATCGAGCTTCCCAAAGAGCAGATACCGAACGAATACCAGAATATCTCACTGCGTTTCAGGTACTTTTTTGTTCGCAAGGTTATGTTCCTCAAATACGCCCACGGCTTTGTCGTTTTCCCCGGCGGATACGGCACACTGGATGAGTTCAGTGAATCCCTTGTGCTGATTCAAACCCTCCGGCAGGCGTCCTTCCCCGTCATACTAATGGGCAGGGACTACTGGAAAGGTCTCATCGACTGGATGAGCGACAAGATGCTGCAGGAAGGATGCATAGAACCGAAGGATTTGAACGTTTTTTCACTGGTCGATGACCCGCAGGAAGTGGCTAAAATCATAGTCAGGTTCAGGGAAAGCGCCGTACCAGGCGGCCTGCAACTGCCCGGCGGAATGAAAACTACATAGTTGTGTTATTGCTCGAGAGGCAGGTTTTTTCTGTCGTCTCGGCCAGATGCTTCAGCAGGTAGTCCTTTTCCGGGCCGCCTAAGTGTCCCCATGGCAAAATTTCGTCTGTTGCGAATTGCTTTTGCGCAACTGCGTCGAGATTCATACCGTGTTTTTTAAACGCATCTTCCCAGATTTCCGGCTTGAATGTCTCGCTCCACAAATCGAATTTTGCGCCGTTTCTCCAGGCGCATTCGATAACGTCCGCCAAACGCCTGTCGCCTCGTCCGATAGCCGATTCGAGAATCGACTGGTCAATCTCGTGGAATTTGAACTGGAGATATTTGGCGTTGATTTTTCTTTTCTCGGCGATGATGAGATTTTTGGCGTTTTCGAAGTATTCGCGTGGTTTTTGCGCCAGCCAGCCGAATGGCGTATGCGGCTTGGGGACAAACCAGCTCACCGCGACGTTGACCGAGGCGGTTTTGCCGTCAAAATCCCTGCGCAGTTTCGCCAGTTTATCCGCGAGATGAACGATTTGCTTAATGTCGTCCTCGGTCTCGCCGGGCAGGCCGGTCATAAAATATAGTTTAATTTTCTGCCAGCCCGCCTGATACGCAGCTGATGCCGCGGCGAAAAGGTCCTCGTCTTTCAACGGCTTATTGATTATTTGCCTCAGCCGTTCCGATGCCGCCTCGACCGCGATGGTCAGGCCCGATTTTCGCACCTCATTTGCAAGCGTTGGAAGGAGTTTCAACTGCTGGTCAACCCGCAAACTGGGCAGCGACAGCCCCACGTATTTATCCGTGAAATAACTGTGCAGCAGGCCTATCAGCTTTTCGATATCGGGATAATCAGCGGTTGATAAGCTCAATAAACTGATTGTATCGAAGCCGGTCGCCTCGTAACAGGATTTGGCTGTCTCGAAGATTTTGTCGATGCTGCGATAACGTATCGGCCTCCTGCAGAAACTCGCCTGGCAAAACCTGCACCTGCCGGGACAGCCCCGCATAATCTCGATACTGACACGCTCGTGAATCGCCTCGGCGAATGGCACAATCGGTTTTATCGGAACAGCCGCATTATCAAGGTCGTCAACGATTGCGTTTTTGAACCGTGTAGGCAGGTTTTCTTTGACAGCGGCGAACGATTTTATTTTGCTTACCTGCCCTTCGTAGCGCAGCGTAGAAGGGTCGTATTCGAATTTGTAAAGCGAAGGAACATAAGCCCAGTCGAATTTTCCCGCGGCGGCAAGCAGGATGTCTTTTTTCCCAGCCTGCCCTTCGTAGCGGAGCGTAGAAGAGGCTTTTTTGAGGTCAATAATCAATCGAGCCAAATCGACGACCGCGTTTTCCGCCTCGCCGATAACGAAAAGGTCGATAAACGGCGCAATCGGCTCGCAGCAGTTCGCCATCCCGCCGCCCGCGATAATAATGGGGTCGGCTTCACTTCGGTTTTCACTGCGGATAGCCAAACCCGCCAAATCCAGCATATTCAGCACGTTGGTATAGCACAATTCGTTGGTCAAACTGAAGCCGATGACATCGAAGGAGCTTATGGCGGCCCTCGATTCGAGTGAAAAAAGCGGGATACCCTTTTCTCGCAGGATTTGCTCGGCGTCTAACCATGGCGCGAAAACCCGCTCTGCGGCGACATCGGGCATCCTGTTGAGAACCTCGTAAACTACCGCCATACCCGTATAGCTCATCCCGACCTCGTAAGTATCGGGGAAACACAACGCGACGGTTAATGCGCAATCGGCGAGGTTCTTTTTAATCTGGTTGATTTCGCCGCCTATGTATCTGCTCGGCCTGCGGACAAAGGGCAGGAATTCGCGGTCAATTCGCTCGGTTAGTATGGTTCGACGATGCTCACCACTAATTGTCGGTTCTTTTCTTTTCACCCGCGTATTATAACGCATAATCGGTGTTTGGCGTAGAGTCCTCTCGACTTTGCTCAGGGCAGGCGGAAAACGGAGGACAGTTTTTAATTTTGAGTGTTGAGTTTTGAGTTGGGGGAAAATAGTATTAGTGCGGACTTATCATTTTACGATTTTCGGAAAAAAGTTTGGGAAGAAATGGGCGGATAAACATCATATATTACCTATATTAGCTAAGATGGGCAAGATGGAGAAGCCCTTCGACGTGCTGCGCTTGCTCAGGGTAAAATGGGTAGGGTGAAAAAATATTTTACATTCAAAAAGCACTCAAAAAGTGGTCCAAAATGGGGTCAAAATGATAAAAAGTGAGGCTGTTTTGACAAAAAGTGAGCCAAAATGCGCGCGTTTTGATAGTTTTTGAAGGCCTTTTTTGAGTTCGATATATTAGCGGAATTAATTGTAAATCTGGGCGCTTTGGGGTTTTACCGCGGAGCACGCGGAGACCGCAGAGATTTTTTAGACGCGGATTACGCTGGTTACGCTGTTTTTTTATTAGCCACAGAGGACACAGAAAACACAGAGAATTTTTCTTAGACACTGATTAACACTGCTTTTGCTCGGCTTGCGTTCTCGGCAAGGCCTTTTTCCCGAAGTACACTTCTTCAAAAGGCCATTGCCTTGTCCGCGAAGGCCTTAGGCCTTCATTATTAAGCCGAGCCAAACTATGCTCCCCCTAAGGGGTGCGCGAGGCCTCGTTTCGCCCACAAGGCCAATTACATTGTCCTTATTTATAAGCTGTCTGAAACTATTAAATGAAGCCGAGCAAATAACACCCTTCTTCGCCGGAGCGGCTTCCGACTTCGCTAAAGCTATGGCGGACAGGTCCTAAGCAAATTCAAAGCATCAAATAACGAAATATACAAACAAAACGGATTTGGCCGAAAAACACGGATTAGTAATTGCGGATTTCAGATTGTAGATTGCGGATTTAATCAAAGCGATGGATTTTTAAGGGAAAAGCGAGGTTGGGCTCGTCTTGGTTCGACTTTGCTCAGAATGGAAAAAGGGATTGAAATGCCCTTAACTGACAAGATTCCGATTTCTCTTCAATGCCACATTTTGTAAATACAAGCAGAAAAACCCCATTTTGATTCTTCTCATTAATAGCAAAGAAATTTAAATTCTCTATTCGTTTCTCGGGATGTTCAAGATAACCCTTAGCCACCTTTCGCAATTCAGTTTTCTCGCGTTCTGAAAGACATGGCGATGCTGTTGAAGAACCTGGTTCCAACTTCCATCCAATCGGTTTTAAAATCCATCGTCCACCGATTCCGGTTGCGAGTGGGTAATCCGCAAGCATAACGCGAGCAGCCAATGGCCGGCTAAGACGTAAAGTTTGTGTTAACATATTAAACACAATGGTCGGATCGCTCTCGCGAAAAACTCCAATTTTTTCCAGATGTTCCTTTGGTGCTAGTAAATATCGTGCCACATCAAAACAGAAGTTTTCCTCTCGTTTACTGTGAGGAATAGCTCTTTGTGGCGTACCCTCATTAGAGTCTGTATAAAATAGCGTATGTACCAATTCATGAGCAACAGATGTTCTGTAACGGCTAGTCGTCATAGACGATTTTACGAGAATTCGAAATCCTCCATTCTTTGGCATGATGACGGCCTCGCCTTCTAAATCATTCAATCGAACTACTTCGGCATGAAGAGTGCTTGCAAGTCTATGAAGCT
The DNA here is from genome assembly GCA_050013675.1 of Sedimentisphaerales bacterium. Classification (GTDB taxonomy): domain Bacteria; phylum Planctomycetota; class Phycisphaerae; order Sedimentisphaerales; family Anaerobacaceae; genus Fen-1362. Next base: position 128,564 of record JBEKEU010000007.1, on the reverse strand, counting down.
CAACAGGGATCAAATGCTCCCATTTTTTCAGATAATCGCGTAAAAGAAAACTAGACGCAGACTCGACTGATTCCACCCAAGATTGTCCCGCCGACGCCAACCATTTTTGAACCATATTGATGCGCTCATCGCTCACTTTTTGAGATTATCCTCCCGAGGTTTCTGTGATTGGGCCGACTTGAAAAGGTCGAGTTGACCGGAATGTTCCTCATCGTATTTCTTCAATGCTAAAGACCTTTTCTCCTCAGACACCATATGAATAGCCTCATTAATAGTTACCGGATTAATTGGTTTTTTATTATCACGGGCGGCAATATTCATAATACTGTCTGCAACATCCTGTTTATATTCAGTACGCCATAATATTTCCACTTTATTATCCAATTTTGCTCTATCTTTGTAACCTGGCAATCTTTTTTTTAAGTATGTCTCAATGAAAACAGAATCGCATTTAATATTCAATTCGTCTTCCAATGCATTTATTACATCTTGTGTCTTATCGATTTGTTCTGGGCAAAGGCCAACCCAGAACTTCCATAAATCTAAGTACTGTTTCTCTATGGTATCCACACGCTCATGAACTCCGGGGAATTGCTGTTTAAGCTCTGCACTCCGGAGTTCCACGGGGCTATGCCATCCGCCCGATGACTGCTCCCATATTACATTAACCTTCGCAAGTTTCATACCAGACTGTGCTTCTGGGCACCACAGCACTAATGATCCTCTAGGCAACTTGACCCTTGCTTCGATTTTTAAAAGTAGCTGTTCAATTCTGTAAGGATCTCGCCAAAGAACAGAGAAAGTATCATTATCTGTCTTACTATTATTCCGGTCCCATTCTTCCATAGCTTGCCGCTGAATTTTAAAAACACGCTTATAAAGCTGACGACAACGAAGATGATCTAAAAGCATTTTTGCGCCATTTTTTGATTCATTATCCCCATGTTTAGCTATCAGATGGTCTAAATGGTCAAGGAATACTTCATCGCCCATGTCCAGAAGTTCTGAACTATATTGCAGGTTCACGAGACGGGTAATACGAGCAAGCATTGCGCTTGCTATTGCCTTTGCATGGTGAAAAATTACACGCTCGGTCAACGCATATCTCATATCTAGAAGGTCTATAATTGATGAAACTATATCTGTACGTAAACCACCTTTTGTTAAACAAATACACAGCCTCTTTTTAGAAGTTTGATCGCCAAGTGGTTTTTCTTCTAATTTGAAGTACTCATATACGCGGTAATAACCGGCAACCTTTTCAATCCCGGTCCATGCAGCATCTGTTTTAATATAGGCCAATAAATCTGCGCACACCGTATTACCAACAAGATCGCTGCGCCAATCCCGCTGCCGTTCATCCGTAGATGAGATGGCCAAAAGAATGGGAGTAGCTCGTTCTATCATTGAGCGAGTTTGATTATCCACTTCGCTTTTAATTTTCTCCAATACCTGCATGACTCGTTCTTTCTTGTCATGATTCGGTAAAACTAAATTCTCGTCTTCTAACGTATGACTGAAGGGTACATGTCCTATATCATGCAACAATGCTGCTATACGAACTTCTTCCCAGTCAGAACCTTCTCTCAATCCGATTGATGCCAATAGATTATTTGCTTCGTCGAGACACTCTATGCTATGTCCTGCTCGTGTATGGGTGGCACATGGATAAACGAGATAAACAAGCCCAAGTTGTTTCAGATAGAAAAGACGCTGAAAAGTTCGCGTTTGCGTTATCGCGACCTCGGATTCTGTTAATTTGACATCACGAAAAGGTATTCGGAATCGCTTATAATCCATAGCTACCTCTATAGAATGACAATAATCTCACCAAACACAAATGTGCCAATACAAACCAACGAAAGCCTCCTGCCCTCAATGGGCTTGTAATACACAGATGTATATCCTATTTCGATTATACAGCATATTGTTCCAAATACAATCGTATTTCTAAAAAAAAGAAGTTTTTCATGCGATAAAAGCCATAACCATGTGGACTTCATCTAGATTAATACCCATTTGATAGACCTTTTGAGGAATAACACAAAACCATGGTTTCGATTAGAGGGGCACATGGATATGTCATGATTTGCCGAGTTGAGCATGACTCTATTTTCTCAAGCCAGGGAGCAATTTTATATGTTGAAAAATGGGCAAATAAAAGTAGAATGCGAATCCAATGCACATAAAACAGTGGCGTGCAAAGTATATATAGAGATTAAATTTGTCAGGACATAGTTTTTTACGGCGACTTATGTGAAAGGAATAGCTAATGTGCGGATTTCTCGTGAAACTTGCGAATAAATGTGAAGTCAATTTCACGGACCAAAAACGAGGTGAAAAGTTTTATTCTTCATTGCGTGAGCTGGTCGGTATTCTATTTGCGGTAGTGTTAGGTATAGGTTTTTCGGGACTAGAAAAGTGGCAAGGTATTTATGATCGTTCCATACTAATCATTGCGTACATCGCCGTTTTATTAAGCTGGTGGGGATACCATTGGGGAACTATCAGAGGACCCCAAGAGACAAACATTTTGAACTACGTAATCGATTGCTTATTAGTCGTAGTTTATTGGTATATGATCAATGTCCGATCTCCAATCACATATGTCCTTTTGGGATATGTTGCAATGTTCTTTTTATACTGGGCTTGGGAATCGGTACGAGATTGTAAGCAAAACATGGAACCGGATGATAAAAGTAAAATTGCTCGAGCAAAGGCTGTTAATCGCCTATTCTTTTTTTTGGTTTTGGTTTTGTTAGCCAGTAGAACCTTAGTATCAATGAGGGACGGTATTTACGTATTACTTTTATTGATATCGATCTTCGTATATCGTATTTTGATTCACATGATTTACAAAGATAACGTGATAACCTTGCATAAAAGTGCAACGGATAGCGATATACCAGAGGAAGAACTTATAGCCTTGGCTAAAGATGCAGCAAGCCATGCGAGAGCGCCACTTTCTGGATATGTAGTTGGAGCAGTTATTCTTGCATCTAGCGGTAAAAAGTATAGCGGTTGCAACATTGAGTTTGATAACTATTCTAATACTATCCACGCAGAAGAAGCAGCCATTAGTGGTTTTGTGGGAGCCGGGGAAAAAGAGGCGATTGTGATAATAGTATATACATCTGGGGACAAGGCGTCTTTCCCTTGTGGAATGTGCCGACAATCATTATTTGAAATTGGAGGTCCTAAACTCCGGGTAATTGCATGCACTGACACTTCACGAGACAAAAAGACCATTGATGAATTACTTCCAAATGGATTCCGATTATGAAAGAACAACCAAATTCTAATATTATATTTGCTAAGAAAATATGCATTGATATTGATAACGTCATAGCAGAAACAGATACTATGATGCGCAGTCTAATTCTGAAGCGTACAGGTGGGAGGGTAGATCTAAAATATGAGGATATTATTGAATTCGACTACAGGAAATGCCATGACTCTGAAGGCAATAGAATCACTGGTGAAGAATGGGAGCAAGTCCACAACGAGTTTTCAGAAGAAAAAAACATTTTACAATTGACTCCTTATATAGGGGCACAAGATTATCTGCGAGTTCTGGTTGATTATGGTTTTCAATTGCACTTTGCGACGTCGAGATTGCATCAAGCATGGATACCAACCATAAAATGGCTTGACAAATACAGATTTCCACCCCACAGGTTACATTTTGTTAATCATCGAGAAAAGCACCTCGCTCTCGGAGTATTCTCTGCGATGATAGAAGATGACCTTCAACAAGCGAGAGATTTTGCACAGCAAGGGACACCAGCCTATTTGATTGCTCATCCTTGGAATGTCACTGCTAATACGGATTGTATTTTTCGCGCAAGAGATTGGAAAGAGGTTTCTGAACAATTGCAGAACAAGTACCGCTGATTTTTTCTTGTGATATCTTCAATAATCTACCCAATCCTGTGGTGATCTTAAAATAATATTAACCAGAAGTATAGGAATGACAGACCCCGGCCTGCAATGTGCGTCGCCGGTGCAGCGACAGCTAAACCCGCCACACTGCACGGCGGGTAAACTTGTTGACGCGTGGCGTCAAAAGTAGTATAAACAACCGTCTTGACAGACCGAATTAAGAATTAAGAGTTTAGAATTGAGAACCGCATTGAATAATTCTAAATTTTTCACATATTTGTAACTTATTGAGAGGTAAGGCATTATGGCACGCGAAAAGAATGGCACGAATGATTCGACCCTTCGACAAAGCTCCGGGCAGGCCCATTCGACTGGTTCGACAAGCTCACCACAGGCAAGCTCAGGGCAGGCGAAACGCCGGATGGTAACGATAGACGGTAATACGGCGGCGGCACACGTAGCGCACGCGACGAATGAAGTAATAGCGATATATCCGATAACGCCGAGTTCGCCGATGGGCGAGATTTCCGATGATAAGACCTCGAAGGGCGAACGCAATATATGGGGCACGATTCCGTCTGTAACGGAAATGCAGTCGGAAGGCGGAGCGGCAGGCGCGGTTCACGGCGCTCTGACGGCGGGGGCGTTGACGACGACGTTTACGGCGTCGCAGGGCCTTCTCTTAATGATACCGGATATGTATAAGATAGCGGGCGAACTGCTGCCCACGGTGTTTCATATATCGGCGAGGTCATTGGCGGCGCATGCGCTGTCGATATTCGGCGACCACGCGGACGTGATGGCGTGCAGACAGACGGGCTGGGGGATGATTTGCTCGTCGGGTATTCAGGAGGTAATGGATTTTGCGCTGATTGCACAGGCGGCGACGCTTGAAAGCCGAGTGCCGTTTTTGCATTTCTTCGACGGGTTCCGCACGAGCCATGAGATTCAGAAAGTCGAGGAGCTGAGCTATGATGATATGCGGGCGATGATAGATGATGAATTGGTTGCGGCGGTAAGGGCGAGGGCGTTGTCGCCTGACAGGCCGATGATTGCGGGGACGGCGCAGAACCCGGATGTGTATTTCCAGGGAAGAGAAACAGTCAATAAGTTTTATACGGCGACGCCTGCGATTGTGCAAAAGGCAATGGACAAGTTCGCCAAAATTGTCGGACGGCAGTATCATTTGTTCGATTACGTCGGGGCGGCGGACGCCGAGAAGGTTATCATAATTATGGGTTCAGGCGCGGATACCGTTCACGAGACGGTTGAATATCTGAATTCGAAGGGGCAGAAAATCGGCGTGTTGAAGGTTCGATTGTTCAGGCCTTTCAGCGGGCAGGATTTCATTAACGCGCTGCCAAAGACCGTGAGGAAAATCGCGGTATTAGACAGGACCAAAGAGCCGGGCGCGCTGGGCGAGCCATTGTATATGGATATTCGCACGGCGATTGGCGAGGCGATGGGTGGGCAAAACTCGAAATTCGAAATTCGAAATTTGAAATTTGAAAAATACCCGGTGATTGTGGGCGGCAGATACGGGCTTGGCTCGAAGGAGTTTACGCCCGCGATGGTCAAGGCGGTGTTCGATAATCTTGACGCCCAAGAGCCGAAGAACGGTTTCACGGTGGGCATCATCGACGACGTTTCGAATACGAGTTTGGATTTTGATGAGTCGTTTGTGCTGCCGATGGAGGGGATTTATACCGCGATGTTCTACGGGCTGGGTTCGGACGGCACGGTCGGGGCAAATCATAACACGATACAGATTATCGGCCAGAAGACAGACAACAACGCGCAGGGTTATTTTGTTTACGATTCGAAGAAGGCGGGCGCGATTACGATATCGCACCTGCGGTTCGGCAAAAAACCGATTCGCAGACCATACCTGATAACCAAGGCGGATTTCGTCGCGTGCCATAACCCGAGCTTCCTCGAAAAATACGATATGCTTTCGACGGCCAAAGATGGAGCAACGTTTTTGATGACGAGTATGTACCCGGCGGACAAGGTATGGGACACGCTGCCGCAGGAAGTGCAAAAGCAGATAATCGATAAGAAGCTGAAGTTCTACGTGATCGACGCAATCGCGCTTGCCAAGGAAATCGGGCTTGGCGCGAGAATCAATACGATTATGCAGGTGGCATTCTTCAAGATAAGCAACATTATCCCGATTGAGAAGGCGATTGAGGCAATCAAGGCGGCGATACAGAAGAGCTACGGCAATAAGGGCGAGAGGATTGTCGCGATGAATAACGCGGCGGTTGACGGAGCACTGGCGAGGGTTTACGAGGTCAAGGTGCCGGGCAAGGTTACGAGCAAAACGATAAAGCCGCCGGTTGTGTCGAAGGATGCGCCGAAGTTTGTGCAGGAAGTAACCGCGGAGATTATGGCGTTGCGAGGGGACAAGCTGCCCACCAGCAAACTGCCGAACGACGGCAAGTGGCCGACGGGAACGACGAAATATGAGAAACGCAATATCGCGGTTGATATACCGGTGTGGGAGCCGTCGCTTTGCATCCAGTGCGGAACCTGCTCGCTGGTTTGTCCCCACGGGACGATTCGCCTGAAGGCATATGACAAGAAGTATCTCGACAAGGCGCCGAAGACATTTAAGAGCGCGGAAGCGAAGGGCAAGGAATTTGCGGGTATGGTGGCGACGGTTCAGGTGGCCGCTGAGGACTGCACGGGATGCGGAGTTTGCGTGCAGATGTGCCCGGTGCAGGAAAAGGACGCGAATAAACAACCCACGGGACGCAAGGCGATAAATATGTCCCCACAGGAGCCGCTGCGTTTGCAGGAAAGGGAGAACTTCCAATACTTCCTGTCGATACCGAATACCGATTCGAAACTGTTCAAACGCGAAAGCGTCAAGGGCAGCCAGTTGATTATGCCGTTGTTCGAGTACTCCGGCGCATGTGCCGGCTGCGGCGAGACGCCTTATGTGAAACTTTTGACGCAGTTGTTCGGCGACAGGGCAATGATAGGCAATGCCACGGGCTGCTCATCGATTTACGGCGGCAACCTCCCGACGACGCCATATACGACTCGCGAAGACGGTCGAGGGCCGATTTGGAGCAACAGTTTGTTCGAGGACAACGCGGAATTTGCGATGGGTATGCGGCTGACGGTCGATAGATTCAAACAGCAGGCGGTTGAGCTGGTCGATGCAGTCGCCAAGAAGGGTTGCGTTGATGCGGCATTTGCCGGCGAAATAAGCGCTGCTGTGATTGCCAATGACCCGTCGCAGGACGCGATTGAAATACAAAGAGGCCGGGTAGCAAAACTCAAGGAATTGTGCAAGAAGAGCGATTGCGCCGAGTGCAAACGATTGGCGACGATGGCGGATTATCTTGTTCGCAAGTCGGTTTGGGCACTGGGCGGCGACGGCTGGGCTTATGACATTGGCTACGGCGGTCTTGACCACGTGCTGGCAAACGGGGCGGATATAAACGTGCTCGTTCTGGATACCGAGGTTTACTCGAATACGGGCGGGCAGATGTCGAAATCGACGCCTCGCGGAGCGGTTGCAAAGTTCGCGGCGGGCGGAAAAACGGCGCCGAAAAAGGACATGGGCCTGCTGGCGATGACCTACGGCAATATCTACGTTGCCAAAATAGCGTTGGGCGCCAACACCAATCAGGCGGTAAAGGCATTTATCGAGGCAGAGGCATACCCGGGACCATCGTTGATAATCGCTTACGCCCAGTGCATCAATCACGGCATCGATATGACGACGGGTTACGAGGAGCAGAAGAAAGCGGTGGCCTGCGGGCATTGGCCTTTGTATCGCTTTGACCCGCGCCTTAAGCAGGAGGGCAAGAACCCGCTGCAGCTTGATTCGAAGGCGCCGACAATCAGGTTCGACGAGTATGCTTATAACGAGAACCGTTACAAGTCGCTGCTGAAGTCGAAACCTGAAGCGGCGGAGCAACTGATGAAGCTGGCGAACGGCGACGCGGCACAACGCTACCTGCTTATGGAACAACTTGCGAAAATCCAGTGCGAAAAAACTTAGAATTACGAATGAAGAATTTAGAATTGTTCAGTGTGATTCCTGTTTCTAAGTTCTTAATTCTAAATTCTCAATTCAATCGGGAATTGGTATGAACAACGTTAAAGCAATCGTATTGCGGGCGGCGGGGATTAACTGCGACCTTGAGACGCAGAATGCCTTCGAATTAGCAGGTGCACAGGCGGACCGCGTTCACATAAACAGAATCATCGAGGACAAATCATTACTCGATGGCTACCAGATACTTGTTGTCCCCGGCGGGTTCAGCTACGGCGACGACGTCGCGGCGGGCAAAATCCTGGCCAACCAGATAAAGCATCACCTCTACGAGCAGGTGCGAAAATTCATCGACGCAGGCAAATTAGTTCTCGGTATCTGCAACGGCTTTCAGGTCCTCGTAAAAGCAGGCATTTTGCCGGGCGACGGACAGGCACAGCAATCTCTCACAATAACCTATAACGACAGCAACAAATACGAAGACAGGTGGGTGAATCTGGCGCCGCAGACCGACAGGTGCGTATTTATCGAAAAAGGCAGACAAATTTACCTTCCCGTTGCGCACGGCGAGGGCAAGATTGTTACTAAAGATCAGCCGACCCTCGAAAAACTTAAGTCAGGCGGTTTTGTCGCGTTCAAATACGTTGATGAAAACGGAAATGAAGGCGGTTACCCTGTAAATCCCAATGGCTCAATGGCGTCGATTGCCGGACTAACAGATTCTACCGGACGAGTCCTCGGCCTTATGCCTCACCCTGAAAGACACGTTAGATTCACACAACATCCACGCTGGACACGAATCAAGACCCAAGACGCAAGACCACAGACACAAGGCGCCCTTTCGGCAAGCTCAGGGCAGGCCGATGGCATGACCATTTTCACAAACGCCGTAAAATACGCGAAACTCAGCGTATAGCGTTCAGCGGGTAGCGTACAGTTACAGCGTGCAGCGTATAGCGTACAGTTTCCGCTGACAATACGGGAATCAGGTCCTTTTTCTTAAAATTACCGCACCAAGGCCGAGAAGCAGAAGCGTGGCGGGTTCAGGGGTAATCGACACGGTCAGGTAGCCACTATTGTCGCTGGGATCTATATCCTGAATACGGAAGCTTACGGCCTGTCCGTTGCCAATGAAGGAATCAATCATGTAAGTATGGAGCGGACTATAGGTATGAGGGGCAAAATTAGTTCCGTCTGTCGTTCCCAGCCAATCATACTCAGTATTGTTGACGAGCAGATCGAGCTCGCTGTAGCGATAAAAGCCACCTGCTGTGTCCCAATAATCTTCTTCCCAATTGGTTGCGCCATATCGCAGATGCCATTCCGCATCGGCCGGCAAATTAGCCCAAGAATAGATATAGGTTCCCTCGGCCTTGATTTGATATTCTTTGCCCGCCTTCAATACCGAAGACACAACGGTGATTCCGCTGGCGGGAACGATAAGGTTTTCGGCGGCGGTTTCCCCGATAGGCAGTAATATTGCCAGCAATAATACTGTTTTAAATAATACTTCGCGTAATGTTTTCATACTCAACTCTCCTTCTTCTTCATTGCCTTTTGCACCCAGCGGCTCGACTAGCTCACCGGAGCCCAAAGGCGATTATATTATCGAAATACTAACGACGAACCTCTCTATCTGTGCCTTTTTCTCACAATCGCCGCACCGAGGCCGAGAAGCAATAACGTGGCGGGTTCGGGGATGTTGTAGGAAACGTAAATGTCCGGCCGCGTACCAGACAACCCTCCGGAAAAATAAAAAGCTGTTCCGTCGCTGCTTATAGCGGGTTGACTGCTAGAGCCCCCCGGTATGTCAAATGTCGAAAGATGCTGAACGTTGCCGAACTGGTCGTTCAGGGAACCGCGTGTTGCTTCGAAAATTTGCACCCCATTGGACCAGTAAATACTCAGTGCATCAGGTGAGAGAAATGGACTGCCTTCGTACCCGGCAGTATTAATCTCGCTTAGATTTCTTATGTTACTAAACGACGAATTTTTGTCCGGGCGAGTGGCAATGTACATGTCCCAACCTCCTACGCTGGGATTGTTGAAAACGATGGTTAATTCGTTCGCGGACAGCGATGGAAAACAGATACCGCTGGGAAGCCCAGATACCGCCGTTCCCTGGGGCCAGGGGTCGTTGACAGATGCCCGTTGACTGACCTTTATCTGCCAAGTGTTTGATTCCTGGTGGTAATACATTCTAAGATTGTCGGGCGATACCCATGGTGAAATGGCATGCCCAGAGGTACTGAAGACCTCCTGAACCGATGTAAATGGACCTGACGGCTGGCTGCGTGTTGCTTCGAAGATGCGGGAATCGAAGTAAGTGTTGGTGTAAAGCCGCGAGAAGTACAGTGACAGACCATCGTAGGACAAATACGGTGTCCACTCATCATACGGAGTGTTAATTCCCGCTGTCACCGGCACGGGAGTGGTCCACTCGGCCAGAGCGGGCATCGACAAAACAGCAGCCAACAAGACCGCTACACACATAATTTGGTTTCTCATTTTTTCTCTCCTTAAAAAAAGTAGTTATTTATTTCAGGCGTGCGCCGCGCGCACCAATTCCGGCTGATTGAAAATGATGAACTGAGACCCTTCTCCAGTCATTCTCTCATACCCTTCTCTAAGTTGCCTTTTGCCCCCAGCCGAAGGCGATTATATTATCGAAATACTAACGACGAACCTCTCTATCTGTGCCTTTTTCTCACAATCGCCGCACCGAGGCCGAGAAGCAATAACGTCGCGGGTTCGGGAGTGATTGTGATATTGTCAATAACGATGTGGTGATTGCCGGGATCGTTTATGGGTTTAAACCATAGCGTATCAATATCCTGAAAATTAAAAACGAACCAGTAAGGTCCGTTCGTCGAAGTGTGAAGGTTTTCGGTATAAAGGCAAGTTCCCCCTCGCCAGCCTTCCACAGTAAAAGGTTCATTATCAAGCCATGCCGCCGTGATATAAGCGCCGACAAAGTTAAACGTTGTAAGATCCGCGCTTGTCATGGAAATATCGCGGTGATTTGAAGTATATGCAGCCATGCGGCCGATAGTGCCGTACTCGTATCCGGTTCCAGGCCGATATTCTGATGTTACTCCGCGGAAATCGTAAGACCAGTCGAAGCCCATGTATCCGTTTGGAATTTGGATGAAAGAGGTTTCATAGCCGGGGTACAGATTCTCAAAATCAATGACTTGAACACCAAAAGCACGTGCAGGCAATCCCAAAACCAGCACGGACAATGTGAACAATGCGGTAAGACGTGTTTTACTTCTCATACCCTTCTCCTTCTTGCCTTTTGCCCCCCAGCGGTTCGACTCTTTCGACTTCGCTCAAGACAGGTCAGCTCACCGGAGCCCAAAGGCGATTACATTATATCCTTGCTTGCCAGTGCCGGTCAAAGATAGTCTCGGCTCAATTCCTCGCCTTTTTCCTAAAATCATCGCGCCGAGGCCGAGGCACAATCGCGCAGAAATTTCCCTCCGCACCCCTTAAAACTCAACACGCCTGCGATGCTCGTTTCGTCTGTCGTGGGACGTCAGACGCAACCACGACGAGTTGCGCAACCTTAACCGTCTAACCCAATCTTTCCAAGTAACTATGCCCTGCGTTTTCTCACGATTGCCAGCCCGCCAAGGCCGAACAGGACAATTGTCATCGGTTCAGGTGTAACCGTAAAGGACGTCTGAAATGTGTCGTCAAGTCCTGTTCCAGATGATTTAATGCTGTAAGTATGGACAGTCAGATTATAGTCGTCGGCTGACAATGTGCCTATCTGTTTTGACTCATCCCATGTTGTCATTACCCAGTAAACGTAATCTGGAACATCGAAGTAAAAATCCAATGTCAGGTTTTTATCGTTTGCTGTAAAGCTGCTGTGGTCAAAAGTCCAGCCGCCAAAATTTACCGGCCCATTTGCATCGATTGTAATAGAATCCGAAGATGTCGGACTAGCCGGGCTTATGGTAACTTGGTTAATTGAAAAACCTGCCAAAACCTGCTCTGCCATAATAAAGACCAATGTTAGAATAAACAATTTTCTCATTCTCTACCTCCTTAAACTGACGTTTCCCACATTAAATGCAAAATGCATGGCCACACTGCCCTGCATTCCAATTCCACGATAATATTCTTAGCGCACCGATTGCGCAGAAATGCTCCGCTGAAGTCGTATGCAGACCCAAATGGATTATGAACTCCTTGCATCACTCTCACTCCTCTATGCCTTTTGCTTTTGGCAAAAGACAGCTTTAATTATACTCCTTTGCCGGTGTCTGTCAAGGGGAAAAAAGAGGTATTTTTACCGCCTTCTGGTTGCCATCACCGCACCGAAGCCGAGCATTGAGAGTCGATTAATCGGAGGTGTCGAGGATGCTCATAAAGGCCTCCTGGGGGATTTGCACGGAGCCGATGTTTTTCATCCGCTTCTTGCCTTCCCTTTGTCTCTTGAGCACTTTCATTTTTCTGGTGACGTCGCCGCCGTAGAGTTTCGCGGTAACGTCTTTTCTGAACGGCTTGATTGACTCTCTTGCGATGATTTTCCCGCCGATGGCAACCTGAAGCGGAATTTCAAACTGATGACGGGGTATGGCTTTACGCAGGCGAACCAGCATTTTACGTCCCCTGTTTTCTGCGACGCTTCGATGCACAATCAGCGACAGGGCATCGACGGGGATTTTGTTGACTAAGATGTTTATCTTGACCAGGTCGCCGACCTCAAAGCCGGTGAACTCGTAATCCATCGTCGCGTAACCGTGACTGACGCCCTTGAGCAAATCGTAGAAGTCATAAACGATTTCGGCCAGCGGCGCCTTGTATTCGAGTATCACGCGGTTCTGGCTGAGGTAATCGGTTTTGAGCAGTTTGCATCGCCGGCTCTCGGCCAACTTCATAATCCCGCCGATTGAATCAGTGCCGGTGATAACTTCCAGCCGGACAAACGGCTCGCGCAGCTCCTCTATCTGGGTGACATCCGGCAGGTCGGCGGGCGAATCTATTTTCAGGATCTTGCCGTCGGTTGTAATGACTTCATAGCTGACGGTCGGCGCGGTTTGAACAACGTCGATGTTGTTTTCGCGTTCGAGGCGTTCCTGGACGATTTCCATATGCAGAAGGCCTAGGAAGCCGCATCTGAAACCGAATCCAAGCGCCGGCGAATTCTGGGGTATAAACGAAAAGCTCGCGTCGTTGAGTGCGAGTTTCTCAAAGGCCAAACGCAGGTTTGGATAATCGGTATTGTTGCCGGGATAAAAATCCGAGAAGACCATCTGCATAGGCGGGACATAACCGGGCAGCGGTTTTTCGGCGGGTTTCGAATCGTCCGTAATCGTGTCGCCTATGGTGACATCCGATAACTGGCGGACATTGGCGATGACGTAACCCACCTCGCCGGCGCTGAGCCGGTCAACAGGGGACATCTTAGGCGTGAACTTTCCAAGCTCCGTTATAAGGTGCGTCCTGCCTACGCCCATAAACCTGATTTTCTGTTTAACGGACAAGCTGCCGGCAAAGACCCTGACGTAGCAGATAACTCCGCGGTAGTCATCGCAGATACAATCGAAGACAAGGGCCGCCGTCGGCTTATCGCCGTCGTCCGGAGGCGGCGGGAGCAATGTCACCACCGCGTCAAGAAGCTCGCGGATGCCGACGCCGGTTTTTGCGCTGATGCGGAAACAGTCCTGTTTTCTTATGCCGAGGACGTGCTCGATTTCCTCGGCGGTGATTTCCGGCTGCGCCGAGGGCAGGTCAACCTTGTTGATTACGCCGATAAGCTCCGCGCCGGACTCGGTCGCTAAATACGCGTTGGCGACGGTCTGTGCCTGAACGCCCTGCGTTGCGTCAACGACCAAGAGCGCGCCTTCGCAGGCGGTAAGGGCACGCGAGACCTCGTAATGAAAATCGACGTGGCCCGGGGTGTCGATGAGATTCAGCATATAGGTTTTGCCGGCGTGCTCGTAATTCATCGTTACCGCTGAGGCCTTGATTGTAATGCCGCGCTCCCGTTCGATATCCATATCGTCGAGAAGCTGGTCCTTCTTCTCACGGTCGCTCACGGCGCCGGTAATTTCCATTATGCGGTCGGCCAACGTGCTTTTGCCGTGGTCGATGTGCGCAATTATCGAAAAATTTCGTATTAGCTCCGTGCTCATAAGTCAATCAATATAGCATAGGCGGGCAGAAAAAGACACCCTTATCAGGTAGTTGAAAAATCGCACAGGACTGAATCGGCGATTGGCAGTGCGCCGCGCGTGAGGAATAATCGGCCGTCAGTTGCTTCAATAAGACCAAGTTCCCTGTATCTGCCAATCGGCTCGGCGAACAGTTTCATCGCGTCGAAGCCGGTTTGATTTTCGAATTCATCGAGGATTATTCCGCATCGTCTGCGAAGGTTCAGGACGGCGGTTTCACAGGCAATCTGAGTATTATCAGGAGTTTCACTTTCCTCGGTTACGGTTGTTCCCTGTTCAATCGCCTCGATATATTTTTTTATGTCGGCGATATTAAGAGTTCGTTTCCCGTTCCAGTATGACCCGGCTGCGGGGCCGATGCCGATGTAGGGTTTGTTCGCCCAGTAATTGAGATTGTGTTTGCATTCAAATCCCGGCTTTGCGAAGTTCGATATCTCATAGTGCACGAAGCCGGCCTTTTCGAGTTCGTCGATTGTCGTCTCATACATTTGGCGGTCAATTTCTTCGTCCAGCGGCGCAACCTCGCCCGCTTCAACCGCTTTTTGCAGAGGCGTTCCTTCTTCGTAGGTAAGTGCATAGGCGGAGATATGCTGAACGCCCAAATCAATCGCTGAACGTAAACTGTATTTCCACGATTCCAATGTCGAGTGAGGGATTGCGAAAATTAAATCCAGTCCGATGTTTTCAAAGCCCGCATTTTTTGCCGACTGAACCGCCTGGCCGATATCGCCGGCCGAATGTCTTCTGCCGAGGAAGGTCAACTCATCCGGATTAAAGGATTGTGCCCCGATTGAAATGCGGGTAACACCTGCGGTGCGCAATTGGCTCAAAATATCTTTACCGACTTGACCGGGATTAACCTCGATTGTGAATTCCTCCGGTTTTGGCCAATGGGAGGTGATTTCCCGGATTAACCTCAGCAGTTGTTCTGCCGGCAGGCAACTCGGGCTTCCCCCGCCGATATATATCGTAAAAAACGACTCCTGACCCCTTTTTTCGCTAAGTTCGGCGATAATGGCCGAAACAAGGCGCTGGGGGGCGTGGTTTTTTATCGGTTCGGAGTAAAAACCGCAATAACGGCACTTTGCCTCGCAGAAGGGAATATGCACGTATAAACCAGCCGCCCGCCTGCCGGACGGGCAAGGTTCGGAGTCGAATTTTTGGTTGTCCATCCCCCAAGTTTAGCATAACAGCCGATTAATCGGCAGATTTTTGTTTTTTAACCCTAAATCCGGCTAATTGACGGCTGTGGCAGGTTTGCCGACCCTTAAATGGACGGAATTTTGCTGCGGCCCGGGTTTTTTGTGTGTTTTTTTGTTGACGTAGATACCAAAAAAAGTTTATCATCTGTTCGAGTTTGCCGATGCTACAGTGTGAAGCAGCATCTCTCCTCTGTGGCCTGTCACGGCGGTCGTGGCGGACAGGGGAAAGGTTGCTACGCAGCACGAGTAGAGAACCTTATTGTGGTTCGCCCTGTATAATAATAGAGGAAGCAACTTTTGATGTTTTAGCAGGGTGGCGAGAGGCGGGCTTAGGTGCCTGCCCGAAAGGTAGTTAAGCTACATTTTAGCTCCGATAACATCGGGGTCAGAAGAGCAATAGTGCGGAGAACAAATAAGAAATTGACGTTTCGCCCATGCGTATATTGAAATTCAGAATGCAAAAATCACAACGACATATCGAAATTTACAATTGCCGCACCGCGCAGATGAAATCGCGGTGCTACAGCAGGTTTGACTGTGATTTTGATATTTGATTTTTGACATTTTGTGCCTGCCGAATGGCGGGCGGTTTTACGCTGAAGCGACGGGTTTTCTCCGTAATTGCATTTCCTGGACCGCGATTAGTTAAGTCGAGTCGTAGTTTTCCTGCCTTTTGTCCCACGATTGGGTTCGTCTGAAGACGGTGTTCTAACATTGTGCAATTGAGCATAGGAAGGCGAAAGATATGGATACGATACTGATGCAAGTTGACGTTGAAGCTATCTTAGCCGTAATTGCCGGGATTTTGGTTGGGGTTTCTATTACATGGATTGTTGTGTGGGTTATCGACAAGGCCAAGAACAAAACCTTCCACGAAGATATTGACCGGCAGTTGGACGGCGCAAAAAGGGAAGCAGAGAACATAATCAGGGCCGCACAGATAGAAGCTGCGTCCGAGACCATCAAGAAGAAAGAACAGTTTACCGGCGAAGCCAACCAGGTTCGCGCCGAGTTGCGGGAAACAGAGCTTCGACTCACCAAGCGCGAGGATGTCCTGGATAAGCAGATTGAGCAGATTCGCCAGAAGGAAAAGGCCATTGAGGAGCAGAACAAGGAAGTCGAACGCCGGATTAGCAATCTCGACCTGAAGGACAAGCAACTCACGACTGTTATAGCTCAGCAGAAAAACCAGCTTTTGAAGATGTCGACTATGAGCGTCGAGGAAGCGAAGGAAATGCTTCTCAAACGACTGGAGGACGAGTGCGAGCTTGAGATGTCCGCCCTGATTCAGCGCAAGGTCGAGGAGGCCACTGAAACCGCCGGCGATAAAAGCAGGGAGATAATCACCACGGCGATTCAAAGGTACGTTGCCGAGCAAACCTGCGAGGTAACGGTTTCGACGGTCGAGATTCCCAACGACGATATGAAAGGCCGGGTTATAGGCAGAGAAGGGCGCAACATAAGGGCGTTTGAAAAGGCAACGGGCGTGGACGTGATTGTGGATGATACGCCAGGGATGATTGTGGTCAGCGGCTTTGACCCTGTCAGGCGCGAGGTTGCCCGCCTGTCGATGGAACGGCTGATTCAGGATGGGCGAATTCACCCGTCGCGAATCGAAGAGCTTGTTGCGCAGGTGAAAAAGGAAATCAACGCCAAGGTCCTGCAATTGGGCAAGGATGCGGCGGTGGAGACAAACATTCGAGGCCTGAGTAACCGGGTACTTAGCACTATTGGCGCGTTGAATTACCGGACAAGTTATGGCCAGAGCGTGCTTCGTCACTGTGTCGAGGTCGCGTTCCTGGCACAGGTTATGGCAGATGAGCTTGGCCTGGACGGCTCAATAGCCCGCAGGGCGGGGTTACTGCACGACATAGGCAAAGCCCTCGACCACGATATTGAAGGCAGCCACCCGGTTATAGGCGCCAATTTCCTGCGGAGGTTTAACGAGTCGCAGACGATACTGAACGCGGTAGAAGGCCATCACGGGGACATACCGCCCGACAATCCATATACTCCTCTGGTTTCCGCCGCCGATGCCATAAGCGCTTCGCGGCCCGGCGCCAGGAGAGAAACGCTCGAAAGGTACATCAAACGGCTTGAGAAACTCGAAGAAATCGCCAACAGCTTCCCGGGCGTTGAGAACGCGTACGCGATTCAGGCGGGCCGGGAAATTCGCGTAATCGTCAACGCCGAAAAAGTCCCTGATGAGTCGGCGGCGAAAGTTGCGCGCGACATAGCCAAGAAGGTAGAAGCGGAAATGACTTACCCGGGCGAAATACAGGTAACGTTGCTGCGAGAACTTCGCTGCATCGAATACGCAAGGTAACAGCGGACAGCGTTTAGCATATAGCGTAAAGATTTATGAAACTGAACATCTTATGTATCGGCGATATAGTCGGCAGGCCGGGCAGGCGTGTGGTGGCGGAGAAGCTAAAGCAGCTTATCACCGAGCGAGAGATTGACTGCGTGATAGCCAACGCCGAGAACGCCGCGGGCGGCTCGGGCCTTACGCCTCAGATATACGACAAGCTTTTGCGCTATGGCGTGAACATGGTAACACTGGGCGACCATACCTACCGCAAAAAAGAGATAGTCACGACGCTCGAGACGCAGGAGAATATCGCCCGGCCCGTCAACTGGTCGGAGCAGGCGGCGGGCAGATGTGTGGCGATTTATAAGACGGGCAAAGGCCCCATTGTCGCGGCGATACCTCTTATTGGCCGGCTGTTTATGAAGCCCGCTGATTGTCCCTACAACGCAATCGATAAACTGCTGCCTAAAGTGCAGCAGCAGGCGGATATTATCTTTATCGATTTTCACGCGGAGGCAACGAGCGAAAAGGTTGCGATGGGTTATCATCTGGACGGGCGCGTGAGCTGCGTCTTTGGGACTCACACCCACGTTCCGACAGCCGACGAAAAAATAATGCCGAAGGGCACCGCATATATCACCGACATTGGTATGACCGGCTCGCACGATTCGGTGATTGGAAGGAGCACTGAAAGCGTGCTCAAATCGTTCAGGACGCGAATGCCTGTGCCGTTTGAGGTCGCCACCGAAGACGTGAAAATGAACGGCATATTAGTTACGGTGGATAGCTCCACTAAAAAGGCCGAGCATATCGAGCGAATCAGAATCAACGCCGAAGGCGACGATGCTACGCGATACGACAGCGACGACGGCAAGCCGGAATATTACAGCAATTTTGAGTAAATGTGGCGGACGTGTCAGATTGTCGGCGTCGCCGTGTCCTTTTTAGCTAAAATCGCCAATGCCGAGCCGGCTACTAATACTACTCCGAAGACCAGTTGCGGGACGCTCAACCTCTCACTGAAAACGAAGTATGAAATGACCACAACGATAAACGGTTGGGCCAGCTGGACAAGCGACGGCGTGGTTGCGCCGAGCCGGCGAATCGATATGTAATAAAACACGTGCCCCAATGCTATGCCTGTAACTCCGGAAATAACGACTGCGGCCCAGCCGCCAAACGGCATCTCGAGACATTTACTCGGCTGGCCCATAAACATTGTTAGTATGAACAACGCGACAACGGTATAAATACTGACGACCGAAAAACCGGTTCGCGAGTCGATGCCGCGGAACGCCACCTTCACCGCGACCGCGTAAAGCCCCCAAATAAGGCCATATAGTATAATCATTGCGATGCCTATTATGGTGTATGAGCGCGTAAAGGCGGGATGGAAGAACATAACTCCCATCAGGCCGACAAGCGACAGGATGATGCTAAGCCGGAAAAGCCGGTTGCTGAGATGCTGTCTTTCGTTGGCGAAAAATATAACGGATAATATTATGACCCACAGAAACGCCGTCGTGGATAGTAACGACGCGAATCCCGGGTCGATGTAGTAAAACGCCGCGGCCCAGAGATTTTGCGTGATGATATTTGGTATGAAGGGCAGCAGTGCGCGTTTCCAGACGGCCTTTGGCAGTTGCCCTTTTTTTGCGGCGATAAACAGAAACGGCAGCCAGAACAGACACGCCGCACCATAACGGAGCAGGTTCTGTGTCCATAAGTCGAGGTAGCCGGTCAGGTACTTGATGAAAATCGGCGCGCTCGACCAGCATATAAGCGTTCCTATGCAGCTCAAGGCGGCCAGCGAAATCAGGAGACGTGGAGTTGATTTGCTCATCGCGGCGGTTAACTCAAAAAGGGGTTGTCGGTCTTTTCGTGTCCGATTGTTGTTTCGGGGCCGTGGCCTGGATAAACAACGGTGTCGTCGGGCAGCACGAACAGTTTGTGTTTTATGCCTTCTATCAGTTTTTTCATATCGCCGTTGGGGAAATCCGTCCTGCCTATGGAGCCGGCAAACAACGTATCGCCAACGAAGATGACGCCGTCTTTTTCGGAATAGAGACAGATTCCGCCGGGCGTGTGGCCGGGCGTGTGAATGACCCGCAGCCGGATACCCGCCTTGTCGATTGTATCTCCCTCATCAATAAGGCGGTCTGCTTTGCCGGTGGTGAATGAAGAGCCGGCCATAAGTGACAAATTCCCGGCTTCGTCGCCCAGCATTTCGGCATCGAGCTTGTGGATATAAATCAAAATAGACGGGAATTTTTTGCGCAGGGCCTCAACGCCGGCGATGTGGTCTATATGCCCGTGAGTGAGAATCACGGCGACAGGCGACAGTTTATGCTGGTCGAGAAATGCCGGCAATTCCCGCACGTCGAGCGCCGTGTCGATAACCAGACAATCGGCTGCTGAATCGTTGTTTCTCACGATATAGCAATTGGTCTCAAATTCTCCAAGCACCAGCCGGTCAACTTTCATTTGCTTTCATCCTTAAATGACTCGACAGGATAACAGCCGCAGTTGTGGCCGTCAATCTTGACCCGTGAGTAATGATGATGGATAATTGATGATTGATTATTCGCCAATGACAGTTACAATCATCAATTATCAATAATCAATTATCAATCTTAGTTGAGAGGCGTTAAGTGAAAGAATTTTCCCGCGTATTCAAGTATATCTGGCCTCAGTGGCCGCGAATCGTTGTTGTTGTGATAAGCGCGATTATTGTTGCCACGCTGTTGTCGGGAAGTATTGTTACTGTTATCCCCCTGCTGAAGGTTATGACGGGGCAGGAGGGGTTGCGCGGCTGGGCGGACAGGAAGGTATGCCAGTTGCGATACGGCGTAGATTTTTACGTCCCCGAAAGCGTGGACTTCGCCGGCAACAAAAGCGCTGATTATGCAAACTCGCTGCTTGTTGTATCTGTTAAGAAGAAAAGCTCCGGCCAGAACGCCGGACTTTTGGGCGGAGACCGCATTGTCGGTATCGGCGACCAGCCGCAGGCGAGCCGGATGTCTTTTGCCGAGCTGCTCGAAAATCTTGCCGTGGCCGGCAAAGACGGTGTCACGCTCCATATAATACGGGCTAACGAAGACAAGACCCTGCATCTGGCCGACACACACAAGACCGGCTTAAAAGCCATAGCGGTTAATTTGGCCCAGCGCTCTCTCTATTTTGTCCCCAGAGCGCAAACCGATGCCGGCAAAACAAAGGCGATTATTTTTATAATGATCTTCATAACCATTCTTACCGTTATCAGGTGTATAGCGAGATATTATCAGCAGTACATTGCGGAAAAAGTGGTTCAGGTCGGGTTGAATCGTTTGCGGGAAGACGCCTTTGCGCACGTCATAAATATGCCGATTGCTTTTTTTGCGAAAGAAAGGCCAAGCGATTCGGTAAGCCGGCTTATTCGTGATACCGGCGCTATGGGCAACGGCATCAAGGTTATGCTGGGCAAGGCCCTGCAGGAACCCCTGAACACGATATTTCTGCTTGGAATGGCGGCGGTGCTCGACTGGCAGTTGACGCTCATATTCCTGTGCGGAGCTCCGCCCACGCTCTGGATGGTTGTGGTACTGGGCAAAAAAATGAAGCAGGCCTCGAAAAAATCACTGATGGCCTGGTCGCAAATGCTGGCGAAGCTCCAGGAAACAATGGCGGGGCTTAAGGTTGTCAAGGTTTACAACCAGCAGAAATACGAAGAGGCCGCATTCAGGAGCATCAACGCGAGATTGCTGAAGCAATTATTGAAGATATCGCGGACCGACGCGGCGACTGCTCCCATACTGGAGGTTCTCGGAATGCTGGCTTTCTCGGTGGCGATAGTAGTCGGGGCAAGCTGGGTTACGGGCAAAAAAATGGATGGCGCCGAGTTTATGGTGCTTTTGGGGCTTTTAGGCGGCGCAGCGGCGTCGGTGCGAAGAACCAGCGATGTCTGGAACAAAATTCAGGAGGCCAATGCCGCGGCTGAAAGAGTTTTCGGGATGATGGATAAGCCGCTTGAGCCCCAGCACGCAGATGCGGCTGAATTAATGATGCTGAAGACAAAACTGGAATTCAGGAACGTTGTTTTCACGTATCCCGGCTCGGAGATACCCGCGTTGAACGGCATAAACCTTTCTGTTTTGGCGGGGCACAGGGTGGCCATCGTGGGACCTAACGGCTCAGGGAAAACCACCATGGCGAACCTGATACCGAGATTTTACGACCCAGACAGCGGACAGATTTTGGTAGATGGTAAAGACATTCGCGAGGCGACCCTGCAAAGTTTGCGGGGCCAGATTGCGATGGTCACGCAAAACGTCGTAACATTCAACGACACGATAGCGGCGAACATCGGCTACGGCAAACCCGGGGCAAGCAGGGAAGAGATTATCCAAGCGGCCAAACGTGCCTTTGCGCACGAATTTATCGAGCCGCTCCCACAGGGCTACGATTCCATCATCGGCGAACAGGGTTCGGGCCTGTCCGGCGGGCAGTTGCAGAGGATTGTCATCGCCAGGGCGATTTTGAAAAACCCTGCGATTCTGATTTTCGATGAGGCGACCAGCCAGGTTGACGCCGACAGCGAGGCCAAGATTCACAGGGCCATCGAAGAAATTATGCACGACAGGACAAGCATTGTAATCGCGCATCGGTTCAGCACGATAGTCGCCGCCGACGTGATAGTCGTTATGAATAACGGACGGATTATCGCGCAGGGCCAGCACGAAGAGTTGATACGGACCTGCCGGCTTTATCAGAGCTTGTATGAAACGCAATTGGGTGTAGCATAGATTTGTCTTGCCGCGGAATATCGCCTGCTGTCGCCCAATGGATTGGCGGGGCTGCTGAAAAAGCTGGTATATTGCCGATTAAATGTATGAAGCCATCATATGGGAAAAGTGGTTTGTTGATGCTGTTTTAGTGGGGTTAAGAATATGATAAACCTCGAACGACAAAAAAAGGCGTACGGACTTTTCAAACGGTACGCGGGCAATCCCATATTAACGACCGACGACTGGCCTTATGCCGTCAACGCTGTTTTTAATCCTGGCTCCGTCAGGATAGACAACGAGACGCTTTTGCTGATTAGATGCGAGGATATGCGGGGCTTTTCACACCTGACCGTTGCTCGCAGTAAGGATGGTCTGACCAAATGGAAGATTGACCCGGCGCCGACGTTCGAAGCAGACCACGATTCGCGGGAGGAAAGATGGGGGGTCGAAGACCCGCGCATCATCTGGCTGGAGGAGCAAAAACAGTATGCAATCACCTATACCTCTTTTAGCGAAGGCGGCCCGGTGGTCTCGCTTGCTATTACAAAAAATTTCAAGACCTTCGCCCGCCTTGGGGCGCTGCTGCCGCCAGAGGACAAGGATGCCTGCCTTTTCCCTTGTAGATTCAAAGGCCGGTTCGCGCTGATTCACCGCCCAATTGTCCGCGGCGAGGCGCATATGTGGATTAGCTTTTCGCCCGACCTAAAACACTGGGGCGACCACCGCGTGCTTATTATGACCCGCTCTGCCTACTGGGATTGCCACCGGGTAGGGCTTGGCTGTCAGCCGATTGAGACCGAGGCGGGGTGGCTCATCTTTTATCACGGCGTGCGCGTTACCGCCGCCGGCGCCATATACCGCGTCGGGTTGGCATTGCTGGACCTCAACGAACCCTGGAAGGTGCTGCGAAGAAGCGACGAATGGATACTGGGACCGCAGGCGACTTATGAGCGGGTTGGCGATGTGGGCGACGTAGTGTTCCCAACCGGGGCGGTCGTCGATAAAAAGACAAAGGAGCTTTACCTTTATTACGGCGCCGCCGACTGTTCGGTTGCCGTCGCAAGCGCTAATCTCGACGATATTATGGATTACGTGATGACCTGCCCCGAAGGCGAAAGCTGATAAACGGTCTCACCTAATATCGAAAGCTGGAGTGTGGTTCAAATACCCCCTTTAAGCAAGAGTTGCCGTGTAATCTTACAAGTGG
The DNA here is from genome assembly GCA_050013675.1 of Sedimentisphaerales bacterium. Classification (GTDB taxonomy): domain Bacteria; phylum Planctomycetota; class Phycisphaerae; order Sedimentisphaerales; family Anaerobacaceae; genus Fen-1362. Next base: position 104,996 of record JBEKEU010000007.1, on the reverse strand, counting down.
TAGAATTGTCCTGAAGCGTTGGGCCAGAGTTTGGAATAATAATATTATTAGATTTTGAATAAAGGGGGCAAAATGAACTGGTTAAGATTTATAACTGTTCAGGTTGTTCTGCTTTCGGCAGTGGCTTGTTTTGCTGCTGAGCCGAACTCGCAGAGCGAGAAGGAAAAAGCCGCAGTTTCGCGGGAAACCGCGCAGGACTGGATACAGGTTGGTATTTCACAATCTAAAAAGGGTCTTTATGAGCAGGCCGAGAAATCGTTCCTTGCCGCGCGGGAGTATCAGGAGTATCTGACCGCCGAAGAGCATAAGCAACTCGAAGGGCACATTGCCAATGCGCACCAGGCCGTGTTAGAAAGACAATCCGTGCTCGAATATATAAAAAAGGCCAAAGAGCTTCTTATCCAGGGCCAGCCGGTCAAGGCGAGGGCGCATTATGAGAAGGTGCGCAAAAGCCCTTATCTGACCGAGCAGGAACGAAAGCAAATCGACCAGGAAATTAAAAACGTCGATGATAATTTTGACAAGCAGAGGAAGGAAATCACCAAGATTTACAATCGCAGCGTGCAGCTTTACCGTGGGGGCGAGATAGAAAAGGCGAGGGAGGGCTTTGTGGAAGTTGCCCGATACGGCCTGCTTGTCGTCCCAAAAGGCCAGACAGCCGAGGATTATCTGATTCAAATAGACAGCATTCTTACCGAACAGCTTAAAGGCACGTCGGATGCGAATGCGTCGCTGCCGTCGGTTACAACGCTGCCAGCGAGGGAGGAACCGAAGATAAAGAACGTCAACCAGCCGACGCTGCCCGAAGTCGAGGTGGTGCTTTTGAAACCCGGTCCCGATAAACCACCTGTTGAAAAGCAAGGGGACAGGAAACCGGAAGCGAATCAAATGCAGGAAGAGACGACCGATGTAACGGCAGTGGCTGAACCGCCGGCGCAGACAGAGACGCCCCCCGTCGACGCACGGGGGGTTGCACCCGAAAGCAAGGTCGAAACCGTACCGGACAAGGACGCGAGGGTAAAAATTGTTCGCACCTATACCAAGGCGGTTGTCGAGGACGCCGCCGCCAAGGTGGAATATCATATCAGCCGAGGTGAGTTAGACAAGGCAGTTGCGGCAGTTCGCACGGCAACCCAGACCGTTAGAGAAAACCGTTTCTTGATTGGAGACGAGTTGTTCGCGCAGTACAGCGTTCGCCTCAAGCAGCTTGCCGACAGGATTGTTACAGTTCGCAAGGCGTCGTGAAACTTGGCGGCGGGCCGGTTACTGTTTTTGCCGAAGAGTATAGCTCAAAACGTCGGTCAATCGACCTCGCGCTATCCAAGAGAGTTTGTTTACTGCGGACAAGCCAAAACCCCCATTTTGACTTGCTACCTATTAATAAAAACTTTCCATTTATGCCATATTTCCCAAATTGACATTCCAATAATAATGCTTGATTTTGATATTGTGGTATGGGACAATATAGGACTTTAAATTATTATACGGCATTGAGGCCGCTTGGTAAATGCCAGGGAATATTTTTTGCTTGCAAAAAGGGGCGTTTTCGGATAAACTCACTATCAGAGGTATAACCTTTCCTGATAGCGGCGGGGTGTACGGTGATTTTTATGAAGATATTCCTGTGAACGAACAGATTTTTGGAGGAGTTTCAACTTTGAACACGCTAATACTACCGACAAGGCGACTCGTAGAGACCCTCATATTAGTCCTGCTAACATCGATTCTGATGGTGACAACGGCGTTGGCGGAAGATGCGCCGAAGGCGGACAAAGGGGACAAAGACAAAGTGGTCCGTCAGATAGTTGACAACTGGATTCAGATAGGGACCGAACAGTACAAGCGAGGATTCTACGCCGCGGCGGAGAAATCCTTCATGCGAGCAAAGGATTACGAGGAATCCCTGACTACCGAAGAGAGAACCAAGCTCAACAAGAGCTTGCAGATGGCACATAAGGCGGCAGTCGAGCTGGAAGCCGTGCCGGCCACAAAGCAGAATGCCAGCGAACCCGCTGTGCAGCAACCCGTAAGTAAACCAGCCGTTGAGCAGCCGAAAAAACAAGCTGCAGTCGAGGTTAATAAAGTCGCAGAACCTGCGCCGGCGGCGGCTGTCAATACGGTGCCAGAGGTTGCGGTGACAACCCCTGCAGCCCAGCCGGAACAGGAGCAGGGTTACATAGGCGTTATCAACCAGCGGACAAACATAATTCGCAGCCGGGTCAAGGCCGTTGTTAATGATTCCGCGGCTAAAGCGGAGGGCTTTATAGGTCAGGGCCAATTCGACAAGGCCAGGGAAGCCGTAGAGGTTGCCGAGAGAGTTGTTTACGAAAATCAGCAGCAGCTTGGTGATTATCTGTTTAATCAATACTCCGGGCAGTTGAAGCAACTGTCGGAAAGAATAGCGGACGGGCAGAAGAAGCAGGTCCAGCAAAAAGAGGACGAAAAACGGGTGAAGGCCGAGCAGTCGCAGCAGGAACATAAAGAGCAGATGTCGGCCGAACGCGAAAAGCGAATCAACGACCTGTTCCAAAATACGCTGAGCTTCCAGAAACAACAGAGATACGAGGACGCTCTTGGTCAGCTTGAAATGCTTCTCGCCATAGACCCGCAGAACAATCAGGCCCTTATACTCAAGCAAACGCTTGAGGATACGATCAGTTTCCGCAAGCAACTCGAAGTTGAAAAGGAAAAGGACAAGGAAAAAGCCAACATAATGATGAAGACGGATGAGGCGGGGATACCTTATGCCGAAGAGATGACTCATCCTAAAAACTGGCGTGAGATTATCAACAAGCCGATGCGTCAGTCTCCCCCGGAAGAGGTAGTCGGCGAGGAGTCCACCAACGCCAATGCTGCTGTCGAAAAACAACTTGACGAAATCATTAACCTGCCGAGTTTTTCGCCTGAGATGCAGTTGCGTGAAGCTATAAATTTGATAAAAAATTCTGTTACGCCGCCTATTAATATAGTGGTGAACTGGGGCGATTTGTCCAACAATGCCAACATCGACCAGACAACGGCTATAAACATGGACCCGCAGACAAACGTTCCCCTGCACACGGCGTTAGACCTTTTGTTGCAGTCCGTCTCAGCCGGCGTTGCTCAGTTGGGGTATGATGTCAGGGACGGCGTTGTTAGGATCGCAACTCGGCAGACGTTACCAACCAGAATGAAAGTCAAAGTTTACGATGTCACAATACTCGTAGGTCGCCCGGCCGATTACTACGTCAGTGCTACCAGCGGGCAAGGCGGCGGCGTTGGTACCGGCGGTGGTGGCGGTGGCGGTGGTGGTGGCGGCGGTGGCGGCGGCGGCGGCGGTACTGGCAATAGCACTGGAGGCACTTACTATGAAGAATTCGGGGAAACCGATACAGATCTCGATAGGGCAGCCCTCCGTACCGAGGCCCTTGACCGGATAAATGCTCTCGTTACTCTCATTGAGAGTACGGTTGCCCCCACGAGCTGGTACGAAGCCGGCGGAGATGCAACCATAACTGCTTACGAAAACAAAAAAATCGTTGTTTCGCAGACGCCTGAGAACCATCTTGAAATAGTCAAGTTGCTGCTGGAAATGCGTAAAGCGCTCGGGCATCAGATTTCCATTGAGGCCAGGTTCCTGGTAGTCGGCGAGAACTTCCTTGAGGAAATCGGCCTCGATTCCTGGGGCAATCTATATCTCGGTAAAGGTTTCGGCACCGCCCAGTGGACTGCGCAGTCCTCCTTTGATATGGCCGAGCCCCAGGCGACGGGTGTAACCGGCAGTTTTGATATCAGCAAAAGTCCTGTTCAATTCCCGCCTGGTTATCCCGCAGCGTCTCCGCAGTCCATATCCCAAGGCGCTCTGATGGGCTTCTTTGGCGGCAAGTTCGGCGGCGTGCTTGACGGTCTCGAAGCGAACTTCCTCATCAGGGCAACCCAGGCGCACCGCGATTCCGAGTCGCTGGTCGCTCCGAAAGTTACGGTGCTAAGCGGCGAATCCGCTACGCTACAAGTAAGGCGGACTATTCGCTCTCCCGCGCCGCCGGACATCAGCTACAACAATTACAGCGTTGGCGGCGGCGGCACCACCGGTGGTATCGGTGGCGGCACCAGTTCCATCCAGAACAATACCTTCTATATACCCACAGGTCCTACTCTTAATATTACTCCGACTATTACCCCCGACAGGAAGCACGTGTTGCTTAATATAAGCGCCGAACTGTGGGATTTCCTGGGCTACACAACCTCATTGGTTGATGCACCCTTCCCGGGCAACGGTACAACGGCCCCTGTGGTTCTTCAGTACCATGTGACGCTGCCTCAGACGGAACGCTCCAGGGTAAGAACAAGGGTCAGCGTGCCTGATGGCGGGACGTTGCTGCTCGGCGGGTTGAAACAAACGGCCGGAACAGAGACAGAGGTAGGCGTGCCCGTGCTAAGCAAAATACCGATTATCGGAAGGCTATTTACTAACCGCAGCAAGGTTGCCGACCAGAAAATCCTGCTGATTCTGGTCAAGCCAACAATCATTCTGCAGGAAGAGGCCGACGCGGAGGCCATTGCGGCTATGGAGAGCCAGTAGTAGGGGTTCCATCAAAAAAACTGTCCACATAGGCAGAAAAAGTGTAACGAATTACCAGGAATGTGGACTTGAATAATGGCTGGCCACGGTGGGCAGCCATAAATTGGTGGTTCGAAATCGCGAGGAGCGTAGTAAATGATAAATCGCAAGATTTTGATTGGCTTAGTGGCCTTATTGGCCGCAAATTCTTTATTGTTGGCTGACCAGCCCGCTTATACACCTGGCGTTGTTCTCGTGCGTTTTGCAAATGAGCCGAACATAACAACCAAAAACACCATATTAAATTCAGCTCTGGGCAGGGGGGGCTCTTTGGTCAAGCAGGAATATACGCTCGTGAAGGGCTTGACGCAGGTTTCGCTGCCGGCGGGTGTGTCCGTCGAAGACGCCACGGCTTCTCTAAGACAATCATCATCCGTTATTTATGCTGGACCGGATTACATATCACACGTTTTCGTCGTTCCAAATGATACGAGGTTCAGCGAATTGTGGGGGATGCACAATACAGGACAGGCCGGCGGAACAGCAGGCGCGGATATCGACGCTACCGGAGCGTGGGATATCAACACCGGCTCCAGCAGCATTGTTGTTGCGGTTACCGACACGGGAGTCGATTATACCCATCCTGACCTGGCGGCCAATATGTGGAGAGACCCCAACGGCCATTTTGGGTATGACTTTGTTAACAACGACAGCGACCCAATGGATGACTACGGGCACGGGACCCATGTCGCAGGCATTATCGGCGCCGTCGGTAACAATGGACTCGGTGTGGCCGGCGTATGCTGGCACGTCAAAATTATGGCATTAAAAATCCTGGACGCCAATGGTCGTGGCTCTCTATCAAATTCGATATCTGGTGTTCAGTATGCCGTATCAAATGGCGCCAAGGTAATTAACGCCTCCTGGGGGTACAATCCGGGGGTGCCGGTCAGTTATTTGCAACCTCTTTATGACGCCATTGCTGCCGCGCAAGATGTCAACGTGATTTTTGTTGCCGCAGCGGGCAATAATATCAACAACAATAACGATGCATCGCCGGTATATCCTGCAAGTTTTGACCTCGATAACGTCATCTCGGTAATGGCCACGACTAACACCGACGCTCAGGCGTATTATTCAAACTATGGTCTTATGACGGTCGACCTCGGCGCACCGGGCGGTTCAAATTCCGGCGGCTCAAACGATATTCTCAGCACACTTATGGGTGGCGGGTACGGCTACAAGGCAGGCACCTCGATGGCCACTCCGCATGTGGCGGGGGCGTGCGCATTGTTATTATCAATTAACCATACATTGACCGCTTCACAGGTTAAACAAATCCTTTTGGATACCGTTGACAGGACCCTGCCGGGCCTTTGTGTATCCGGCGGGCGATTAAATTTATCTGCCGCCGCACAGGAAGTGACAACGGATACTACCCCGCCTACACCGGACACGGCCGGTTGGCTTATGCCGCCGGTGGCAACGGGTCTGCATACAATTGCGATGGAAGCGCAAAACGAAACCGACCGTTCCGGCGTCGAATATTACTTCGAATGTGTCAATGACGCGAATATAAACAGCGGCTGGGAGCCAAATACGCTTTATGTATTCAGGGACCCCGGCGAGAGTAGAATCAAACACGGCAGAACTTACGGCTTCAGAACCAAGGCGCGTGATAAATCGACAAAACACAATGAAACCGCCTGGTCGAGTACGATGTATGCAACTACAGCAGCCGTTACAGATAACCTGCCCCCCGCACCCAGCCCGGCTCAATGGGCTATACAGCCCATATTGATTCGACCGAACCCGCTTGTCCTCCGTATGCAAATCAAGGGCAAGGGCACCGATGAAAACGGCGAGCTGTTCAGATACAAATACTACGATACGGCGAATCCATTAGTTGTTATTGACAGCGGCTGGGTGAGCAGCGTCGACGGCATTATGCCTGATATCACGGCCGGTATCGTGCTAAATCACACATACGTCTTTAATTGCAAGGTCAAAGATAATGTTATTCCCGCCGGAAACGAAACGGGCTGGTCCACACCCGATGTTTCTGTAACGTTGACAAACTTAAGCGGCCCCAGGATTCTGCCTGTGCCTGCCGAATATTTAACTATTCAGAGCGCTATCATGGCCGCAAATACCGGCGACATTGTCGAGGTCAGTCCATACCCGGTTCCTCCTTATTACTACCAGGGTATTAATTTCCGCGGCCTTTCGGGAAATATAAACCTTCGTTTTTACGGCCACGCGATAACCGTAAGAAGCACCGACCCCGAAAATCCCGATGTGGTGGCCGCAACCATTATCGACTGCCTTGGCACCTCAGACCCCACTGCGCCGAAGAGAGCTTTTATTTTTGATAACGGCGAAGGTACAAACTATATCGTTGCCGGCTTCACAATAAGAAATGGTTATGTAAAAGCCCATCAGGGCAGAAACGGTGATATTAACGACGTAAACGCCTCTCCCGGTTCTACTGCTGCAGGCGGGGCAATACTTTGCGGGCCTAACCCTGACCCCAACTTCATATTAGGATTGCCTCCCTGGCGTACCGGTACCGGCAGCCCTACTATTCGTAACTGTGTCTTCATAAATTGTACCGTAGAAGGCGGCAACGGAGGTGCCGGTGCAGACGGTAACAACGGCATCGATTACCAGCCCGGCGACCCTTGTGCAACTCCACCTAAGGCACCTACGCCTGCGACGCCCGGTCAAAGTGGAGGCGACGGCAATGACAGCGGCGCTGCATTAGGAGGGGCAATCTATTGTTCTTCCGGAAGTAATCCCGTTATTAAAAATTGCACCATTATAGGTTGTTCTGCCCTGTCAGGGCTGCCCGGCAACGGCGGCAACGGCGGCAACGGCGGCAACGACCCCAACCTTGGCCGGCAGGCGGGCGGCAATGCCGGCAATGGCAGCGACGTCAATGATGTCTTAGGAGGTGGTATCTGCGCCAATTACGGCAGTAATCCCCAGATTAGCGGCTGCGATATTAACGACTGTAATGCACATGTAATAACCACTTTTAGCTCGGCAGGAGTGCCGGGAGCCGGCAATCCGCCTGGCCAGCCCTCCTACTATTTCCCCAGTTTTGGCCACGCATATGGAGGCGGCATTTTTTACGCGCCAATAAATGCCGCAGTTAATATCAGCTCTACCGATTTTGCTCGGGACAGGGTACAAGAAGATACAGAGGGGGGGATATACAAGAATGGTTACGGCGGCGGTATCTGCCTTAATGTATACGGCACAGCAACTACAACAATGACCGACTGTAACTTTACCGGAAATAGCGCCGATACTTATGGAGGCGGTATCCTCTATGCGGGGGCTTCGGGGGGGCAATTACTCCTTCGAAACTGTGAGATGACGGGCAATACTGCGATCGTCAATGGCGGTGGCCTGTCCGGATGGTTTTACGGCACCGATATTTTCGAGGCACACAACTCCGATATCAGCGGCAACATCGCCGGCGCCGGAAATAATGCCGGTTATGGAGGCGGATTTTACCTGGATACCACCATTGTGACAATCGAGGATTGCAATTTTGAGAATAACCTGTCCGAGGAAGGCGGCGCAATCGCCGGCGTCAACTGTCAGGTTCATATTCACGGCAGTGATATAACCGGCAATGCAGCAGTGTCGCCGAGCGGACTGGCCGGGAGCGGACTGGGCGGCGGCTTTGCCTTGTGGAATACAACCGCCGGTGAAGTTAACGACTGCATTCTGAAAAGTAACTCTGCCGCCGACACCGGCGGCGCCGTCTTTTTGGAGGGCTGGGCAACTGTACCCCTCGATTTCAACAATTGTCTTATTACTGATAACATCGCTAACTCCGCAGGCGGCGGCTTGTCCAATAACACCGGCGCCTGGATACAGTTACATAACTGCACCGTCGCGAACAATTCCGTTACAAACCACTCATACGGCATAGGCGGCGGCGTAAGCTGCGCAGAGGACTGGGCCTGGATCCAGATTTTTAATAGTATTTTGTGGGGCAACTCCGCGGTCTACGGTCCTGAGATTGCCGTTGGCTCAATTTTCGGCTCTTCACCCGACCCCGGCGGAGCTTTCGCTGACGTCGATGTCAGCTACAGCGACGTCGAAGGCGGCCGAGGCCAGGTATTTGTCGAACCCGGCAACAACCAGGCAGCGCTCTTTTGGAGGTACGGCAGCTTCGACGAAGACCCGTTGTTCGCAAACATCGATGTCAATCAAGCGGCCTACTATCTCAGCCAGACCGCAGCGGGTCAGTTGGATGACAGCCCCTGCGTTGATGCCGGCGACCCCGCCATCAGCGTCAGCAATCTCGAATCAATGGCGGGCGGTGTCAAGCTTACGACGCGCACGGACCAGGTGGAGGATGCCAACATTATTGATATTGGCTATCACTATAAGGCCGGGTCTGTCGGGTCGGCCGGGAAATATTCATTGGCCATCGAGGTTTATGCGTATGACCCGAACGAGGGCGGCCATGGTCGGCTCAAGGCCAAAACCATGCCCCGAAACGACACACAGTTTGACATAAATGACCCGAATACCATCCAGGTCAACCAGGGAACCGAAGTAAACCTCATGGCGTTCAACGTGGACCCCGGCTACAGGGTACAATCGTGGAGCGGCACCAACAACGATAGTTCGACTGCTCTGACCAATACCGTTACTATGAATTCGGACAGAAGGGTCATTGTTACGTTTGAGCCGAACGGATTGTATTACCTGACCGTTACCGTAATAGGCGATGGGACGGTTGACCCCAACGGCAGACACCTTCATGCCGCCGGCGAGGTCGTAACGCTTACCGCAACGCCGGCTAATCCATCTTCATCGGATGTAGTTATATGGACCGGAACCGACAACGACAACTTGGATGGGAGAACCAATACGGTAACGATGACCGGGAACAAGAATGTTACCGTTCAGTTCTACACCCCGAGGATTCTCCACGTGGGAGGCGACAGCGGCTACCCGACTATTCAGGCAGCCATAAATGACGCTAACGACAGAGATATAATCATACTGATGCCGTCCGACCAGCCCTACTACACGCAAACGGGCTATACGATAGTCGGCAGGAATATCACCATAACGAGCAGTAATCCGGATGACCCGGCCGTTGTTGCATCAACCATCATCCAGCAGGCGGTCGGCGCAAGCGGCGGTGTAAACCCCGCGTTTGTTTTCTCTGAAGTAGGACCTCTTATGCGGCTGTGGGGTATTACCATCAGAGGGTTTTCCGGCACCGGCACGTCCGGTCTCAATGGGGATCCGTCGCAGGGTTACTACGACGGCCAATACGGTAGCACAGTACCTGCAATGGGTATCGATTGTATCACTAATGCGTCGCCTACGATTATAAATTGCGTGATTGACGATTGCCACTCTACTGGCGGCAACGGCGGCAATGGCGCAGCGGGCAATGGAGGCGGCACCCCACCCCATCCCAACGCCGGTAACGGCGGCTGGCCGGGCGGCGCCTGGGGCGGCGGACTAACCTGTTACGATAACAGCAGCCCAACCATCATAAACTGCACATTCTCCAACGATACCGCCAAGGGTGGTAACGGCGGCGACGGCGGAAACGGCAGCGGGCTGCCGAATATCGGAAACGGCGGGCGAGGCGGCGGCTGGCACTATGGGTATGATATACCATCGCCGTGGGAACCAGGCTCTTATTTGGGCGGTGAGCCCAAGGACTGGAGCGGTCTCGGCGGCGCTGTTTATGTCGGCACCTATTGTTATCCAATTTTCGAGGGTTGCACCTTTACTAATAATACCAGCAGGGGCGGGCAGAATGGAATTTGCGGCCAAACTCCTCTTCCCAACCTACGAGCTGAACCGAGCATACGCTACAATATAGACAATCTCGGCGGGGCCGTTTATCTCGCAGCAGACAGTTCCGCTGACTTCAACAACTGCACGTTTACTACTAATATTGCCGACACCAACAAGTTGCCGGCCAGCTTCGACGGTTTTCTTGGTTACGGCGGCGCGATTGCAGCAGAAAATAATGCGACCCCCATCATCAGTAACTGCAGCTTCAGCAATAACACAGGCGACGTGGGCGGCGGAGTTTACTCAAATCTGTCGTATGCGGAAGTCAATGACTGCAACTTCTTCGGCAATACCGCCACTCACGGCGGCGGCCTGCTGTTTTGTGATAGTGTCGCTTACATCACGGGGTCCACATTCAGCAGCAACGTCGGAATCATTTCCGGCAGCGATGGCGGCGCTATCGCCCTGCTTGGGACCAATGCCGAAGTCGTTGACTGCAATATTGTCGACAACCGGGTGGGAGGCAGCGGCGGCGGTATTTACATGTCCAGCAAGAATGTTGACGGCAGCGAGATTGAGGGGGACAACTACGTCCTTGTCAAGAACTGCCTGATAACCGACAACGTCGCAGCCCTGGATGGCGGCGGTATTTCCGCCAACTGGTACAGCGAACCCAACATTGTCAATTGCACGATTTTCAATAATAGTGTCTCCGGTTTGGGCGGTGGTCTGTTTAGCTCCTACGGCAGCTACGTTAACGTCCTCAACAGCATAATCTGGGACAACCAGGCTGGCATCGGCGCAAGCGGCAGTCAAATTGCCGTAAGCGGCGGCGAGTTACCCTCTTCCATCCAGGTGCATTACAGCGACATCCAGGACTCAAACGATCCGTGCGCGTTGAGCAATAATATCAATGCCCTGGACTTCGTTATCTGTTTCGACACAACCGGCAGTATGGGTGGTGATATTAATGCGGTTAGAACCGCTGCCAGCCAAATTGTTAACGCGATTGCCGCGCAGTATGCTGATTACCGGCTTGCTCTTGTCGATTTCCGTGATTACCCCGACGGGAACCATGGCGACCTGGGTGACTGGGCCTACAGAGATAGGGTGAGGTTCACAACCGGTGCCAATCAACTTATTAATGGCCTTCAGCCAATGGTTGCCGGCGGTGGGGCAGATGGGCCTGAAGCGATATATACGGCCTTGATGCATAGTATCGATGCGAATGCCCTTGTGGCAAGATTAACAACCAATGGTTATACGAACTATATCGATCCCAATTCCCCCGGGCTGGGTAATTGGCGCCAAGGCAACAAGGTTATGAGGGTGATTCTGCTTTTGACCGACGCGTCTCCGCACGATCCGGAGCCATATACGAATTATGTGCTCAACGATATTATCACGGCTGCGAACGGCAGAAATCCAATTCATATAATTCCCGTGGTAATTCGCGGCGACCCAGGTGCAGAAAACGCTTTGAGGCCTATAGCCGTCGGGACCGGTGGCATACTCATCCCGGCCACGAACTCCAACGCGGTGCCGGGCGCCGTTCTTGATGCAATCAGTCTATTATCGCAGATAGCGACGCCTATTTTCGTTGAAACCGGCGGCGCAATCAACTGGGACTCGAACACGTTCTGGGATTCTAATAGTCATAATATCAACGCGGACCCCCTGTTTATTGGCGGTTTCTTCCTCAGCCAGATTGCCGCAGGCCAGATATCTAACAGCCCCTGCTGGAACACGGGAAGCGCTGACGTCAATAGCCCGGATATCAACCTTGCCGGTTATACCACCAGGACCGATGGTGTTCCTGATGTTTGCACGGTGGATATGGGTTATCATTACCCGCTGTTTACGGCTCACCAATACTCGCTTACCATAGAGGTCAATGGCGGGGGAGGCCGTCTCACTGCCCAGGGCAAAGGCGATGGCGCATTCACAATCAAAGACCCCAACATCCGGCGGGTCAATGCAAACACCGTGGTTTCGCTGCAGGCACTGGCTGATGCGAACTATGGTGTATTGCGTTGGACCGGGACCGATAACGACGCATCCGTCGACCCGAACAACACCGTAACAATGGATTCAGACAAGGTGGTCAAGGTTGAATTTCATCAGTACACGTTGACTATCGAGGTTATGGGGGCCGGTGGTGGGGTTGATCCAAACGGCTATCTGGATGCAACGGGGACTGGGGTCAATCCGTTTACCATCAGGGCAAGACAGGTGCCCAACAGTTGTGTAGTGGCACCCGGTAGAGTTGTCGACCTCAATGCCGTCCCCGATGTTAATTTCAGGGTCAGGCTCTGGACGGGCACCGACAACGACGCGTCCACTGCCCGGACTAATACCGTCACTATGAATTCGGATAAGACGGTCGTCGTTGGATTTGAGCCGAACGGATTATATTACCTGACCGTTACCGTAATAGGCGATGGGAATGTTACGCCACCTGCCGGCAGATACCTTCATACCCCGGGTGACGTCGTGACGCTTACCGCAATACCGAATAATCCTGCGTATGCAATTATATGGACCGGAACCGACGACAATTATTCGACAGCACGTCAGAACACAGTAACTATGAACGGGCATAGGGACGTCACGGTTGAGTTCTACACCCCGAGAGTTCTCTATGTGGGAACCGACAGCAACTATCCGACGATTCAGTTTGCGATTGATGATGCAAACGACCGCGATATTGTGATGATAACGCCCGGCACATACAACATATATGAGTCGAGCAAGGACCATCCGTATCTGTATATATCAGGAAAAGACATAAGGCTGACCAGCACTAACCCTGAAGACGCGAATGCGACCCAGATTATAGGCGGCTTTGTGATTGATAACGCCACCCGGAATTTGATTATCGAAGGGCTTACCATCAGAGACGCCATGTACTGGAAAGATTACGAGAGTGGCAATATTACAGGTGAGCAAAATCCGTTCAACGAGTTGCACTGGGCCACACCGCAGGGTGCGGGCGTGGACGGTTACGGCGGCGGCACCTGCCGCGGCGCTGGGATGCAGTTAAATGGCACGGCATCTCCGACCGTGCGCAACTGTCTGTTCATTAACTGCCAAGCTCGAGGTATTCACGGTGCAAACGGCTCCGGCGGGTCGGGTGCCGATGGCTATAGCGGTAACGGCGGACCGGGCGGCAAAGCGTTCGGCGGCGGAGCATATTGCGGCCAGGGCGGCAGCCCCTTGTTTGAAGATTGCTCGTTTACAAACTGCTCCGCACGGGCTGGTGACGCCGGCAACGGCGGTAGCGCCGCTCCAGCCACAGGCGGACACGGCGGTGCGTGGGGTGACAGAAACGGAGTTTGGTGGGATGAATGGAGGACTTTGTATGGGTATATTCATCCTCTTGAGGAATACTGGAAATACAGCGGCTATGGCGGAGCAATTTATTGCGACGTGAACAGTACGGCCGAATTTGTGAACTGCACGTTTACCGGCAACAGCACCATAGGAGGCAGTTGCGGCATCAGCGGTGCGTCGGTTCCGTCCGGCTGGCCGACCCAACATTACAAAATCGAGAGTTTTGGCGGTGCGGTTTATGCCGCCAGAGGCAGCGCACCGCAATTTGTCGAGTGTAACTTCGTCAATAACGAAGCGAATATGCAGGGTCCGCCCACAAGCAGGAAGGACAACATTGCGACGGTGAATGCATATCCGAATATAAGCTTCGGCGGCGCGGCGGCCTTTGAGGATGGCGCTGCCCCTGTGTTTGAGAAGTGCACGTTCAACAGCAACCGGGCGACAATCGGTGGCGGGGCCTTTGAGGCGTGGGCGTATGGGACAGTTACCGATTGCAACTTCGAGGACAACTCTTCATATAGCGGCGGCGGTATTCTCTGTGTCGGCGGAGCAAGCGAGATTATAAACAGCAGGTTTACAGGCAACCAGTCCACGGTCTTGGCTGCTCAGGGCGGTGCAATTACGCTGCTCGGGGCCAACGCCGAGGTTAGGGACTGCAATATATGGGCCAACGCGTCGGCAGGTTCGGGCGGCGGAATCTATATCTCCAGTCAAGACGCAGAAGGCATTGAGTTGCCTGGCGGCAACAGCGTCCTAATCAAGAATTGCCTAATTACCGGAAACTCAGCCGGTCAAAACGGCGCCGGCATCTCTGCCACCTGGTATTCCGACCCCAACATCGTCAACTGCACCATCACAGACAACAACGCGCAGGGGATGGGCGGAGGCCTTTATAGCGCCTATAACAATTATACTAATGTAATCAACTCAATCTTCTGGGACAACAACGCCCCACAAGGCCCTCAAATCGCCATCGGGACGACCGACAACCCTGCGGATGTGAAAGTGACCTACAGCGACATTGAGGGCGGAGTGGCGGCTGTGTACCATGCCCCCCTCACCACCCTCGAATGGGACGTCACGACGAATATTAACATAGACCCCCTGTTTGTTAGTGGTTACTACCTCAGCCAGATTGCCGCGGGACAGGATGTCAGCAGTCCCTGCTGGAACGCGGGAAGCGCTAACGCCAATAGTCCGGATATTAATCTTGGAGGTTATACTACCAGGACCGATAGCGTACCTGACGTTGGCAAGGTGGATATGGGTTATCACTATTCGGCGTTTACGCCGCCGCAGTATCATCTGACGATTATCGCCGGGGACGGTTTGACATCGGCTAATGTCACGCCGAGCGACGGAAATTACGTCTGGTTCAGCAAAGTTCCACTCCATGTAAACATTACTCCTCCTGCTGGTTACCAGGTTGTCTGGACAGGCACCGACAACGACGATATTAACAACGGCGATAACTCTGTGCGTATGACCGGAGATAAAACGGTTACAGTTGGCTTTGGAAAGAATACGTGTAACCTGACGGTTACCTGGAATCACGGCGGCACAGTTACGCCTACCAGCGGCACTTATCCTCGCGGCACGGCGGTCGCGCTTACCGCGACATCGGATGCCGGTTATAGAATTGAGAGCTGGGAGGGCACGGACAACGATGGTTTGTTTACCCGAACCAACACCGTGACTATGAATAGAGACAAAACTGTAATAGTCACATTCAGTTTGCCTCAGACGAGGACCGTTCCGGGCGATTACACTACGATTCAGGAGGCGGTTGAGGCGGCTCGGTCGGGTGATATCGTAAGCGTCGCCAGCGGTGTATATCACGGCGACACAATTGTGCTCAACAAAGAAATCACGCTGGTAAGCACCAATCCGGATGACCCATGCGTGGTCGCAGCGACAATAATTGACTCGATGGGATTTGCCCATCAGGCGATTGTATTCGGTAGCGGGGCGACCGGTAACACTGTGTTGGATGGTTTTACCATTACAGGAGGCACTTGGTTCATAGTAGCTGCTCAGGATGCCGCAGTAGCGGGCCAAAACGGGCCTGACGGCGGCGGCATAGCAGGCGGGGCCGTATATATTGCTCAGGGCGCAAGCCCGACACTTAGGAACTGTGTAATCAGAGATACGACCATAACCGGCGGTAACGCGGGCAATGGTTTTAATGCCGATGCCACGACCCCTGCCACTCGCGGCGGATGGGGTGGACGGGCAAGAGGCGGCGGTATCTATATCGCAGATTCTGCCAACCCGACCCTGATCAACTGCACTATCACGAATTGTACGGCTGTTGGCGGTAATGCCGGTAACGGCGGTAATTCTTCGGGTTCAGTTTATGGAACGGCGGATTATCGGGATGCCAATTACGGCGGCTCGTATAGTAATCCTTACCCAAGTTATCAAATACCTCCCCAGCCGTGGCAAGAACTTAGAAATTCCAATGGCCAACAATATGTCGGTGACTACAGGTTCTACAGCGGCTACGGCGGCGGCGTTTTCTGCGACGCAAATTCCGAGGCCAATTTCATCGACTGCAGTATAACAAATAATATCGCCAGGGGCGGTATGAGCGGTGCCGGAGGCACAAGGCCGCAGGGTATTGTAAGTGCTGACCCTGTTACCGCTTATAGAATACCCAGCTATGGCGGCGGCGTGTATTGCGGAGCAAACTCCGATATTAATTTTGTCGGGTGCGTTATCAGTGGTAATGTCACGCCAAGACCCGATGCTACTTACCACACAGACCCGTATTTAGGTCACGGCGGCGGCATCGCCTTCGAAGATACCGCGAGTATTCGGCTTGAAAACTGCACGATAAGCGACAATAGCTCGGCGGTGGGCGGCGGCATGTTCTGGTCGGGTGGCCAGCCGGAAGTGCTGGATTGCGGCATAATGCGTAACACTGCGTACCTCGGAGGCGGTATTTATGCGACGGGAAGCGCAGGCCAAATCAGAGGTTGCACGTTGGGCAATAACTTTGCGGGCGTATCGCCCAATGACGTTGATGTAATCGCGGGCCAGGGAGGCGGTATATTCGGCTCGTCGATAGACACAGTGATTGTCGATTGCTTCCTGACTGATAACACTTCTTCGACGTCAGGCGCCGGAATACATATTTACGGGCCTGGCGATGCTAATACGATAATCAAGAATTGTCTGCTGGCAGGTAACCAGGCGGGCCGTGACGGCGGCGGTATTTCCTCCAACTGGGGTGCGGTTGTCTCGGTCGAGAACTGCACACTCTACAATAACCAGGCCACCGGCACGTTCGGCGATATTGGCAACACGGGATTCGGCGGCGGCTTGTACTGTTCTTACGATGCCCAAACCAACGTCAAAAACAGCATTTTCTGGGACAACAATGGCTTGCTCGGTAATGAGATTGCCGAAGCGACGGGCTTCGAACATGAGCAGCGTTGCGGCACCGTCAACGTGTCATACAGTGATATCAGAGGCGGTCGGGCAGGTGTATATATAAGTCCCAGCTGTCCAAGTAACTGGGGCCTCGGCAATATAGATATTGACCCGCTGTTTGTCAACGCGGTCGGCAATGACTTCCACCTTCAGCAGATTACCGCGGGACAAATGGTCAACAGCCCCTGTATCGATGCGGGCGGAGACCTTTCCGTATCACTCGGATTGTTTAGGTATAGCACCTCCACGCTTGGCACCTCCGACACGAACATAGTTGACCTTGGTTATCATTACCCCATAGCGGACTATTGCAGGAAATGGGACCTGTACGTGGATAATATTATCGACTTCAGGGACTTCGCAGTTTTTGCGTCGGCGTGGGTTGGTGATTTGGGGAACATGGGGTACGGAACAGATGACCTGAAGGAGTTTACATATTGCTGGCTGGAGGAGTTGGGATCGGATGTGAATGCTCCGACACCAAATCCTATGACCTGGGCAATCCCGCCTCGCGCATTAACCGGGAGCTCGGTTGAAATGATGGCCAGCACCGCTGTCGATGCGAGCGGACGAGTTTATTACCAGTTTGAAGAAGTCAACGGCCCCTCAAGCACTTGGCAGACCGATCCATATTACGTGGCTACGGGCATCAACCCCACGGGCCAGTATTGTTTCAGGGTAAGGGCACGTGACAGATACAATAACACCACCGCCTGGTCTGAGCCGGCATGTGTAAGCGATATTGGCGACGTCAACGCGCCGAGGCCTGCTCCGGTATTTGTCGCCGTAGCGGCCCAAAACATCGCTCGCACTGACCCGAACACTGCCAGCGGGCAGTTTGAGTGGGACACGACTAACTACCAGTGGGATTGGTGGCACAGGATCATAGTTGATGTGACAGGTGTAACTGATGATAGAACCCCGACAAGTGAACTTGAAGTTCGCTTTATCTGCAGCAATTCTACATACAGCAGCGATACCGTGATTCCGGCGATGTACCGTCCGATTCGTATAGGTCACCCTGTTGCTATTGGAGGTAGGATTCCTGCCAACGGCGGCAGTGATGCTGCTTATGGCAGCTACCGGCTGACGTGGAACGGAACCAACCAAATTGTCTATGAGGTGTATGTTGAGGCGTGGGGCGGCTCGTACGGCAGGCAGTTGAGCTGGCACGTGTGCGTCTATGATGCTTCTCAAAACGCAGCGTGCACCGGTACGCATTCGATTCCGCCATAGCAGCGGGCATCGTTGAAATGGTGAAAATTAAAGGCCCCGGTGAAAACCGGGGCCTTTTTTATTGCATTTATTTTGTGTAGTGCAGGTCTTTTATGTGCTGGTAGCCGAAGTGAGCCAGCAGGTGGTCGAGCAGCACGATAGCGGTATAATTTTCCGCGACGGGCCAAATCCTTGCCGTAATCGTCGGGTCGCGTCTTGTTATCGCCGCTAATTGTTTGGTTTCGAGGGTATATTTGTCGATGGTATGCTGCGGCTTTGCGATTGTGGGTGTGGGTTTTACGGCGAGGCGGACTATTATCGGTTGTCCCGTCGCCAGACCTCCGGTGATACCGCCGGCGTTGTTGGAATCGAAAATCACTTTGCCGTTTTTGGCCTGCATCTGGTCGTTGTTCTGGCAGCCGGTCATATCCTTAACTGCCATACCTGCACCGACCTCGACCGCCTTGACTGCGCCGATACCGAGCATCCTGCCTAATTCAGCATCGAGCTTGTAGAAAACAGGTTCACCCAGTCCGGTTGGCACGCCCAATGCGACTACCTCCACCAGGCCGCCCGCTGAGTCGCCGGAGGCGGAGATTTTGTTGCAGGCGTCGGTCATCGCCTGTGCGGCGTCAATATCCGGGCAGTTCAGGATGTGATGGACGCCGTATTTATTCTTGACTTCCTTTGCGCTGATTTTAGGCGTCTTGTCGCGTATGGCGTCGATTTCCTTCTCGATTTGTGCGAAGACGGCTGCCTTTTCGAGAAACCGCATATTCATATTGACCCGGCCTTTGACGTAAATTTCCTGATAGAACGGGTCGAGGTCGCATCGCATCTTTTTGTAATTCTCGGTATATGCGAACGCCTTGTTGTGGTCGATATCAGGGCATCGGACGCCCGCGATTTCCTTAACATACGCGAAGACGTTTATGCCGCATTTTTTGAGGACTTTTTTTGCAACGTAGCCGGCGGCGACGATGGTCGAGGTGTATCGTCCGCTGAAGATTCCCGCTCCGATTGAATCGTCATCGGGGCCGTATTTGACGAATGATGCCCAGGAGGCGTGACCGGGGCGGGGCGTGCGGTTGGTGTCCTGATATTGCTTGACGTGAACGAAGTGCCGGTCGAGGTTCGGTATCAGAATCGTCAAAGGCGTGCCGTTGGTGTGGTTTTTGTTGCCTGCGTTTTCAATTGTGTCTTCGGCGTTGAGTCCTGTATAGATTATGGGCAGGTCCGGCTCTTTGCGGGGGCTGGACAACTCATCTGCGCCGGGTTTTCGCAGGAGTAAATCGCCGTAGATTTCCTGCTCCGAGAGCGGCATTGCCGGCGGATGGCCCTGCACGACAGCCGTGAGGCCTTCCTGATATGACCCGCCCGCGACCGTTACCTGAAACATTCTTCCGATATGACAGCCAACCATTTTTGTTTCTCCTTTAGCTCGTGAGATAACCAACTCACGGACTTGTCTTTTTATTCCTGGATATTATCTCACGGGCTGAACGTTAGTTTTATATTTGCGCCCAGGTTTTGCATTAGTTTAGCATATTCCGGGAAAGTAACACTCATTGCTTCGGCGGTGCCGATTGTGCACTGGCCTTGCATCGCCATCGCGGCAATCGACAACGCCATTACGATGCGGTGGTCACCTCTGCCATCGAGAACAGCGGGTTTTGGCTTGCTATGTTTGATTATAAGGCCATCGAGCAACTCCTCGGTATCGACGCCGAGTTTTTTCAGTTCCTCGGCCATACACTTGATGCGGTCGGTTTCTTTTGCCCGTGCCTGCGGGACGTTTACCAGGCGGGTTTGTCCTTCGGCGAATGCGCCGACGACCGCCATAGCAGGCAGGGCGTCGGGCGTGGCGTTCATATCTATTTCGATGCCTTTGAGCTGTGATTGCCTGACCGTTATCGAATCATTGCCAATCGATATGTCAGCGCCCATTGCCTTGAGGTAATCGACGACGGCTTTATCGGGCTGGCTGTCGGAAAAGTCAAGACCTTTGAGCGTTACATTGTCACCGACAAGGGCTGCTGCGCACAAGAAGAACGTCGCGCTGGAAAAATCAGCGGGGACAGCTGAGTCAAAGGATTTGTATTCCTGAGCGCCCCGGATTTTGAAATGCCGCAGATTATTATTCTCGTATTTAATGGATTGCTTGTCGAGCCAGTCGAGTGTCATCTGAACGTATCCCGGCTCGTTGAGCAGGGTGACGTTAATCTCGGTATCTTTTTCAGCAAGGGGTGTGCACAAGAGCAGCGACGTGAGATACTGGCTGCTGAATGCGGCGATTGATGTTTTGCCGCCGGTTAGCCGGCCCGTGACGGTTGCGGGGGCTTTACCGTTGTTTTTGGTGGCGACGCATTTTGCTCCCAATTCGTTTAGTGAGTCAACCAGAGGCCCGATGGGTCTTGTTTGTATTTGTTCATCGCCGGTGAAATGTGTCGTTTGTCCTGCAGGCGCAAG
The DNA here is from genome assembly GCA_050013675.1 of Sedimentisphaerales bacterium. Taxonomy (GTDB): domain Bacteria; phylum Planctomycetota; class Phycisphaerae; order Sedimentisphaerales; family Anaerobacaceae; genus Fen-1362. The sequence continues at coordinate 84,217 of JBEKEU010000007.1, read as the reverse complement.
AGCGGCGGACCCCATAGCGATGCGGAGTGTTGTGCCGGAGTTGCCGACGTCTATGATTTCCTTGGGGGCGAGGACCTGCCCCGCGATGCCGGTAACCTTCCAGCAATCGTTATTTGAGGTGTCTATTTTTGCACCAAGTGAACGGTAGCAGGATACCGAGGAGAGGGTGTCGCTCGAGGCGAGCGGGCTGCGGATTGCGCTTGCGCCTTTGGCTAATGAGGCGATTGCCACGGCGCGAATCGTATGTGATTTCGAGCCGGGAATGGCGACTGTGCCCTTCAAGCGGGATTTCCCTGCGATTAACTGCATAGTGGGCGGTATTTTAACCGATTCCGTACAGCTTGTCGTGATAAAAAATAACCCGCCGATAAGCTAAATGCCTACCGGCGGGTTGTATTAGCATCTATGATTTTAGTTCCAGACCTTGACGCCCGGGGCTGCTTTGCCGTCAGCGCCGACTACGCGGAGCATAAACTGGTATTCGCCCGTGTCCTGGTCAACTTTGATTAAGAGCAGATTTTTGCCTTTGTTGAGTTTTACCTTGTGGGTTTCCTGGTCCATTTCCATCGCGCGATAAACGTGTTGGACGGAAATGAGCTGGTGGTTGATCCAGAGCTTGTAGCCATCGTCTGAGCCAACCCTGACTTCGACATCCTTATCCGCGTCTGAATCGAGCCAGCAGGCACAGTAACACAGGATTTTTTCCTGGTTGCTTTCGATTTTGAGATGAGCGACGTCGCCGAAGATGATGTCGGTGCCTGTTGTGCTGTAAGGCAGGAATTTCGCGGCTGAGCCGTCGTCCTTCTTGATTTCCATGCCGTTTGTGGGCGTGAAGGCCGCTTCGCCGCCGTAGTTTTTCAGGTAATCAACATTGAACCCCGCGTTATCGGGTCTTTCACCGGGGTTGGGGAACGTGCCGCAGATAAGCCAGTTGACGACAAAGCCCTGTTCTTCCGCCCAGTTCTTTGCGAGATTGAAGGGGCCAAGTGTCGGGCCGGCGACGGCAGCGGCTGGTTTTGGTGGCGGCGGTGGTGGTGGTGGCGGTTTTGGTGGCGGTGCCTTTTCAGCGGTCGCCTTTACCTCTTTTGCCTTGGGGCTTGCGGCCTTTTCTTGGCATCCGGCTATGACCGCGCACAGGGCTGCAAGGCACAATACTAACATCATCGTGCGAAATTGACTCTTGTTCATAATCCAACTCCTTTCCAAAAATTTTGTCCGTAAGATAACTTCAACCCAACGCTATGTCGGCATCTTATCACTCTTGCCGTGCCCGTAAGTTAACAATCAAAGGCGAATCCTGCAAGAGATTTTTTCTTTTCATTCAGGCGGTTTGCAGCTGATTTTGCGCTCGAAGGACGGCGGCGGCGTCGTTTAAGACCAGTTGTTTGACTAAACCAGCGGGGACAACGGGCAGGCCCATATTGAAGACCTTTTCCTCCACCATTGAGGCAACGGTTCTGGCAATGGGCCTGTGCAGATGGTGCTTAGTGACCAGGTATTCGACAATCCGTGATTTATTCCATCTGCTTCTGGTCTGCTCCGAATGGTCTGTATAAAGGTTATCGGCATCCGATAGTCCGCTGTGCCTGCCCCGGACAACCTCAATGCGACAGCGTTTTAATTTTCGCTCGAAGTGATGTTCGCTAAGTGCGACTGCCGCCTCCTCGAAACCGGTGCCGGCAAGAACTGCCTCTATTACCGAAAGAATTTCGCTTGTGCTGATGGCCCGGTTTGTGGCGTTGCGGTAAAGGAAAAACGTTACTGCCTCCGCAAGCTCCTGCGCGGCGGTTATATCAGGTTTACCCGCTGCGCCGAGGGCGTTCGCGATGGAGCCGATGACCTTGGTATGAAGATACGGCTCCTTTGTGCCGTCGGTCTTGACGACTGTCAATTTTGGCGTCCTTGCCGTCATAGTTACTTCTCTGCACAATTCCTAATGTGGCCACGGGCTTTTCGGCCGTGCCGCTTACTGAAAGAGCTTCGGCTGTCCTGCCACGTCGGGCTGCGATATTGCCTGAGTTATTTCATCAATCAGATCGCCGGCGTCCTTGAAATCACGATAGACGCTGGCGAAACGAATATACGCCACTTTATCAACGTCACGAAGATGTTTTATAACGCTCTCGCCGATGAATGAACTGGTTACCTCCTTGTCGAAATTTCTGAATATGTCTTCTTCCACCTTGTCGGCAATCTGGCGAACCTGCTCGGCGGAAACAGACCTTTTATAGCATGCCTTCTGAAGTCCCGCTACAATTTTTTCCCGGTCGTAAGGAACGCGGGAACTGTCCTTCTTTATAACGTACATCCTGAAGCTCTCGCTGGTTTTTTCGTATGTGGTGAAGCGTTTGTTGCACGCCAGGCACTGGCGTCTGCGCCGGATGATTCGCCCGCCGTCGCTGGAACGAGAGTCGATTACTTTATCCTGCTCTTCTTTGCAGAAGGGACATCTCACGGCCTAATCCCGCCTCGCTTTCAATCGAATCAGAGACAAACCGGAAAAACCGGTTCTCAAGTCGCATACACGGCCACAAGCAGCAACTGCATTGTAAAAGCTCTGCGATGAATGTGTCAAAGAAAATCCGCGCAGAATCGCATTAACTTTCGGCGGGTCTGTTTTTCTTTTTGACAAGCCCGGTCAATCAATTAGCATAGGTGTCATATTAGCGAATCTGATTTTAAGGAGCAATCAAATGGCGTCCAACAGCAGTCAAATATCACGTCGGGAGTTTTTAGGTAAAACCACACAATTTGCGGCGGGGGCAATTGCGGCCGGAATGCTATCCTCGTGCGCGAGGCCTGCGGCGGTTAGCACAAAATCGCGTGTTCTTGGGGCCAATGACCGTATTAACATTGCGATAATCGGGGTCAGAGGCCGGGGAATGCCCTTGGCGGAAGGTTTTGCCAAAATCCCGAATGTTAAGATAAAAACGCTATGTGATATTGACGCGAACCTTTTTGCTGAGCGGGTCAAAAAAATCGATGAAATTCAGCATTTTGCGCCCGCGACAGAGAAAAACCTTCAGCGTGTTTTTGAGGATAAGGATATAGACGCGGTGGGGGTGGCGACGCCGAATCACTGGCATGCGCTTGCGATGATTTGGGCGTGCCAGGCGGGCAAGCATGTCTATGTTGAGAAGCCCTGTTCGCACAATATCCGTGAGGGGCGGAGAATGGTTGAGGCAGCGGGCAAGTATGGCCGAATCGTCCAGTGCGGCTTCCAGAATCGCTCACTCAGTAATGTCCGACAGGCAATCAAGTTTCTGCACGACGGCGGGATTGGCGAGGTTTATATGGCTCGCGGACTGTGCTTCAAGGCGAGAGACCCGATTGGCAAGGTACCCGACGGCATCGGAACCGGCCCGCAGTATAAGTATTCCGTCTGGAACAATCCGGGCGTGAATTTCGACGCGGATTATATGAGCAGGGTCGACTACGATATGTGGCTTGGCCCCGCGCCGCAAAGACCTTTCAACTATAACCGCTTTCATTATAACTGGCACTGGAACTGGGATTACGGCAACGGCGACATAGGCAATCAGGGGCCTCACCAGTTCGATATCGCACGCTGGGGGCTGAATAAAAACGAGCACCCGGTAAAGGTTTCTTCTTTGGGCGGGTATTTCGGCCCCGAGTCCGACCAGCAGACGCCCAATACGCAGTCGGCGGTTTTCGAATACGCGGACGGCAAAATTATGCAGTTCGACGTGCGCGGAATTTACACCAATGACGAGGCCGCAATGTTCGCAACCGTTGAAAAATCTGTCGCTGATATAGACCCCAACGCTGCTCCGAAAATCGTTAAAGAGCTAATCAAAATCCAGGATGGCGTCGGCGTGGGCAATCTTTTCTACGGCACGAAGGGCTGGATGTATCTCAATGATACGGTCTGGAAGACGTATTTCGGCAGGAAAAATGAGCCGGGGCCTTGTTCGCAAGTATTAGAGGAATCGGCCAATCCCAACGACCCGGCGGGTGCGGGTTCGCAAAACCATTTCGTGAATTTCATAACCGCTCTTCGCAACGGCAAAAAAGAAGACATCAATTGCAATATCGAGGAGGGCTTTATGTCAACGGCACTGCCTCATCTTGCGAATATCTCGTATCGGCTTGGCAGGACGGTTGTTTTTGACAGCAAAAAAGAAAAATTTGTCGCGGACAATCAGGCCGACAAAATGCTGACTCGAAACTATCGCCGACCTTACGCTGTTCCAGACCGGGTATAATGTCTTTTTTTTATTGCGATTCGGTTTTATATTCGGTATAATAGTTCCTGAATTATTGTTGGGGGGCAAAGGGTTTGGTTATGAGGAAGGTCGTTTTGACGCTTCTAATCCTTGGCGTGGGGGCTCCCTGTTTTGCCAAATACTCCGGCGGAACTGGCGATGCGAACACTCCTTACCAAATCGCCAACGCAGCCGACCTGATGACGCTGGCAAACGACGCCAACGACTACAACAAGTGTTTCATAATGACCACCGACCTCGACCTCGACCCCAATCTTCCCGGCGGACGGATTTTTAGGACTGCCGTTATTTCTCCTGATGTGAACCATAAAAATGGGATATATGATGGTAATTCTTTTAATGGTGTTTTCGATGGCGCAGGGCATAAAATTACAAATCTGACTATAGATGCCAATAGTGTAAGAAATGACTATATTGGTCTTTTTGGGGATGTTAACAGGGGTGAAATAAAAAACCTCAGCTTGGAGAATGTCAAAATATCCATTAAAACATATTCGTATTACCTCGGCGGGCTCGTTGGAGAAAACTGGGCCAATATCAGCAATTGCTATTCGACAGGTTCCGTCACCATGCAAGGTTCATCCTCATACTCATCCTATGTAGGAGGTCTTGTGGGTGGAAATCATAGCAATATCAGCAATTGTTATTCAACAGTTTTCGTCTCTAATGGTAAAAACTCATACTATCTCGGCGGGCTGGTGGGATGGAACGACGGTACTATCAACAATTGCCATACGACAGGTGTCGTAACCGGCGGAGATTATACATCCGAGAACGGTGGGCTCGTGGGATGTAATATGCTTAACGGTACTATCAGCAATTGCTATTCGACAGGCAATGTAAGCGGTGGAAATTACGCATGCTGTCTCGGCGGTCTTGTGGGATGGAACAACGGTACTATCAACAATTGCCATACGACAGGCAATATAACCGGTGGGTCATGGGGCTACGGTGGTCTAGTGGGAAGGTGCGAAGAAGGCAGCATCATTGATTGTTATTCAACAGGCACTGTCACCGGCGAAAATCAACTCGGCGGGCTTGTGGGGGATAACCGCGGCAATGTCAGTTATTGCCATTCGACCGGTAACGTCACAGGGGGTTCAAACATCGGAGGATTGATGGGAGTTAACTATAGCAGTATCAACAGTTGCTATTCGACAGGTGATGTCAACGGCGATGCTGAGTCAGGCGGCAACGGTGGTCTGGTGGGAGTTACCTTTGGTAATGTTAGCAATTGCTTTTCTACAGGCGATGTCAACGGCAGGATAATAATCGCCGGTCTGGTGGGAGAGAATGATGAAAGCGAAATCATCAATTGTTATTCAACGGGTATTGTAACAGGAATTGCTAAAAGCGGTCTAGTGTATTCTAACAACGGCACTATCATAAACTGTTATTTTCTTACTACAAGCGGGCCGAATAACGGCTACGGGACGCCGCTGACAGATGTCCAAATGAAACAGCAGGCGAGTTTAGTCGGCTGGGATTTTGTGTGGGAAACCGCTAATGGACCGAATGATATCTGGGCGATATGCGAAGGGGTGAGCTACCCAAAACTCGCATGGCAATTTATCGCAGGCGATTCGGATAATGACAAGAACGTGGATTTCACCGATTTTGCCCTGCTGGCTAACAAATGGATGCAGGCCGACTCGAATCTTTACTGCGGCGGGGCAGACCTCACCGGTGACGGTAAAGTTGATATCGCTGACCTTGCGGCCTTTAGTAGTAACTGGCTCGCAGGTTTATAATGGCTATCGCTATTCCAAACAAATCCGCCTTTGGCGGATAAATCGCGTGAGATAGTAACTTTGCCCGCAACGGGCCGGTAATACGATGTAATTTTATCTCACGGGATAAACGTTTGACAGTTCGGGTTTGGCAATCTACAATCCTTATCTTGGCAGCGGAAGCATTCTGTGCGGAAATTTTATATCATCCGCCATCCATTAGGGATGGCGAGACCTCGCCTTCAGGCGGGACGGGATGTCTGGTAAATGGCAGGCACGACAAGGGAAAATACGGGGAAACCGGCGAAGAAGCGTCTTGAGACGGTAACCAGCGCGAGCAAATCGCCGGCTGGCTCGGCGCCCCGGCAAAGCTCGGCGCAGGCGGAGAGTATGGCGGCGTTGACCAGCAGGATAATGCCTGAGTCGCTTGCTGCCGAGGCCGCGGTTCTTGGTTCGATGATTATTGATCCGGCCTGCATAGGCCAGGTAGTGGAGATGCTCAGCCGGGATTCCTTTTACCGGGTTGAGCACCAGTTGATTTACGACGCAGTTATCGCCCTTTACGAAAAAAACAGAGGCGAGGGTATCGACGGCGTTCTGTTGCGTAATGAGCTTGAAGGCCGCAAACAACTTGAACAGGTTGGCGGCGTGGAATACTTAGGCAAGCTTGCCAACTCAGTCCCCAGTTCCGCCAACGTCGCCTATTACGCGGGAATCATAAAAGACAAGCAACTGCTTCGTGAACTTATACAGACCGCTACTGAGATTCTAAACGACGCCTATGACCCCACAGGAGAGTCCCTCGCGAAACTCGATGAGGCCGAGCAGCGAATCTTCGCGATTACCGATAAGCGGACCGCCGGGCAGGCGATAGGCATAAAAGACCTCGTTACGAACGCATACGAACTTATCGAGAAACGTGACGGGAAACACATTACAGGACTGGCTACCGGTTTTATGGCGCTCGACCAGTTAACCTGCGGGCTGCAAAACGGTGAAATGATTATAATCGCCGGCAGACCAAGTATGGGCAAAACCGCCCTTGCCCTCAACATTGCCGAATACCTAGGTGTCGTCGAGAAGACGCCCGTTGCCATTTTCTCATTAGAAATGGGCCAGCAACAGTTGGCCGAGCGGTTCCTTTGCGGTGTAAGCCAGGTTGAGAGCCAGCTTGTGCGAAAGGGAATGTTGTCCACGGAACATTATCGCCGGCTCGTCGATGCCTGCGGCATACTTTCAGCCGCCCCCATATTTGTCGACGATACCTCGACGCTGACGCCTCTGGAATTACGGGCGAAGGCAAGACGACTGAAAAGCCAGTATGACATAAAATGCGTTTTCGTAGATTATCTGCAGTTGATGCATCTCGGCGGGCGAGTGGAATCGCGCCAGCAGGAAATCACGACCATATCCCGCTACCTCAAGGCCCTTGCCCGCGAATTGAATATCCCCGTTGTGGTGCTTAGTCAGTTGAATCGTTCGCCTGAAGGGCGCGAGGGGCACCTGCCGAAGATGAGCGATTTGCGTGAAAGCGGCAGTATCGAGCAGGACGCCGACGTTGTTATGCTTTTACACAGAGAAGATTATTATCACAACGGAGAAAAGGATTACGAGCCGAACAATATCGCCAACTTGATAATCGCCAAGCAGCGAAACGGTCCGACGGGGACTGCTGACCTTACGTTCCTGGATAAATTCACGCGGTTTGGGAATGCTGCTTCGTTTGTGGATGAGCCATCCACGGCTTTGCAGCAGGAGCCATCGAGGGAAGAAACGCCGTTTTGATTAGCGAAAAGCAGACCACAAGACGCGAAGTAAAAAGGTAGAAAGAAAAACTTCGAGTCCTGGTATCTTTGTGGTGAAAGGAAAAAGTGAAAAGAAGTTGGTGTAAGGTTTCGATGTTGGTATGTTTTGCCCTGGTTTGCGTTCGGCCCGGCTGCGCTGTTGACGCGAATTCTGCCGTTCCGGCAGGGGGGGATTCCAACCGAATAATTTCTGCCGGTCCGACAGGCAGGGACTCCAACCAGATAATTTCTGCCATTCGCGTGGAAGGCAACGTCAGCGTAAAGGTTTCCGAAGTCCTCACGAAGGTCCGCACGAGGCAGGGCGACATATTCAGTCCGGGTGTCGCAGCGGAGGATGTGAAGCGGATAGCCGAAATCAAAGGCGTCGAATACTGCTATTACAACACAAAAGCGGTTGATGGGAATACCGAACTGACATTTGTCGTTGTCGAGAAAAATCTCATAAGGTCGATTGAGTTCGTCGGCAATAAGGCGTTCAAGGGTAAAAAGCTGCAGGAAAAGCTCGGTTTTAAGGTGGGCGACTATCTTGACCCGGTCCTTGCGCATACCTATGCCACGACTATTCTTGAGTTCTACCGTCAGAGCGGCTTCCCGTACACCGAGATAACGCTTGATACCGCAAAATTATCCACAGGCAAGCTGGTTTATAACATCAAGGAAGGCCCGCGGGTAAAAATCGATTCGGTAAAGTTCAGCGGCAATAAATTCCTTAAATCGGGCGAGTTGAAGAAGGCCATCAAGGCCCGCACCCGCAGTTGGGTATTGTTCCAGAAATACTACAACGAAGAGGAGCTTAACGAGGACGTTTCGAAGCTCCAGCGGGTATATCAGAAAAAAGGTTTCCTTAATGCCAAAATAGAGGTCCAGCGGGAGTTCAACGCCGACAAGAGCAAAATCCGCATCATCTTTGCCATCGAGGAAGGCATTGCTTATTCGGTTGAAAGCACCATTTTTACCGGTAACGAGCAGTACGACAGCAAGAAGCTGTATGAGCAGTTGACGCTGCTGAACGGCCAGACCTATAACGAGCAAATGGCCGAAACCGATACAAAGCAGCTTACTAAGTTATACAGGGGAACCGGCTTTATTGACGCGAAGGTCGAGCGTAGCATCAAGTTTGTTTCAGACAAGACGGTTGCTCTCGAATATACGGTCAAAGAAGGCAACCGTTTTCGCATAGGCCAGATAACAATCACCGGCAATGAGCAGACCAAGGACAAGGTTGTTCGACGTGTACTCGACGAGTATGACTTCCAGCCGGGCAAATGGTACAACGGCGATATTGCCCGCGGGGACGGTAAAGGTGAACTCGAAAAAAACCTCCAGCAGACCCTGCTTACCGAACGCGACGGGGCGACAATTACGCCGTCTGGTTCAACCACCGGCCAAAAGGACGCCCAGGTCAGTATCATTGAGGGCAAAACGGGTATGATTATGCTGGGCGCCGGTGTATCCAGCGACAGCGGCGTTATGGGCCAGCTAACCTATGAGCAGAGAAATTTAGACATTGGCGACAAGCCCGAAAGTTTCGAAGATTTTGTCACAGGCAAGGCCTTAAAGGGGGGCGGGCAAACCCTGCGAATCGCCCTGCAGCCGGGCACTGAATTGAGCACATATTCCGTCAGTTTTACCGAGCCATACCTCAACGACAAACCCATCAGTTTGGATTTGGCCGGCTCGAGCTGGTCAAGATGGCGGGAATCATACGACGAGGGCAGATTAAAAGGTTTTGTCGGTTTAGACAAGCGAGAAAAAGACAAATGGCATGAGAATATCGGGTTACGCGTGGAAAACGTCGATATCAAAAATGTTGACCGCCATGCGCCAATCGAAATAAAGGATGTTGCGGGTAATAATCTTCTTACGGGTGTCCGGGTTGGTGCCGGCAGAGACCTTACCGATAACAGGTTCAATCCCTCAACCGGTCAGAATTTCGACGTCTCTTATGAACAAGTTGCCGGTGACTATACCTTTGGTATTGTCAGCGGCACCTACAGGAGATATTTCACCCTTTATGAGGATTTGGCCGAGCGAAAGACCATTCTGGCCACCAAACTTTTGGCGGCGAGTGTCGTAGGCGATGCGCCGCCCTTTGAGAAGTTCTACGCCGGCGGCAGCAGCACCTATGGTATCCGCGGTTTCCAGTATCGCGGAGTAAGCACCAGAGGACTCCAGACCGACGTCACTAATCCAGAGCGAAAAGACCCTATTGGCAGCGACTGGATATTCCTGGCAAATGCTGAAACCGCTGTTCCACTCATCGGTGATAGTATAGCGATGCTGTTTTTTATTGACAGCGGCGCCATCGATACCGGCGGTTACCGCGTTGGTGCGGGCATCGGCATTCAGATAATGATACCGCAGTGGTTCGGGCCTGTTCCTATGCGGTTCGAACTTGCAGCGCCCCTGATGAAAAGCGAAGGCGACAGGACGCAGGTCTTTAGTTTCTCCGTGGGAACCTTGTTCTGATGTCCAATTTATTGGGGCAGGGGGGTTTGCGGAATTCTTAAATCTTTCGTAAAATACTGCTGCGTATGGATTGATAGTCGATTATTGGTGATTGATGATTTACCAGTATCGCTTGGAATGTTCGAACGGCGCAATAATCAATGAGAAAGGGAAAATTATGAAGCTTAAGTCAATCATTGTTATGGTTCTTGTAATAGTAATGTCAGGTTTCATTATGAACGCCCGGGCCGCTGATAATAAGTATCTCAAAATAGGCGTCGTCAGCGTCCGCAAGATATTCCAGGATTGCAAGCGCAACACGAAGTACAGGCAGGAAATGTTGGCCGAGCGAGATAAGCTCGAAGCGGAACTTGAGAGTTTGTCTAAGGATATAGACGCCAGCAAGAGCAAGTTGAAAATGCTGAAACCGGGCAGCGCGGATTATTTATCGGGTATGAAGGACGTGCTCGATAAACAGGGGAGTTTGCAGGCCAAGCAGGAGTACTTCAAACGCCAGATGGATATGCGCGAGCAGGCCGTCATTGAGCAGCTTTTCAAAGACGTCGTTAAGGCAACCGGTGAGGTCGCGAAAAATAAAGGATTCGACATAGTGCTCGACAAAAGCGAACCGGACCTTCCGGCTTCCAGCTTAAATGAGCTTACGCTGACAATAAGCACGCACAAGGTTTTGTATAGTGCCGGCTGTGAGGATATTACTGATGCGGTTCTGGCTAAAGTTGACGCGAATTCGATATAAGAATCAACGCCATAAGAAAGCATTATGGAACTAACGGTCAAAGAACTGGCTAATCGACTTGGGGCAGAGTTAATCGGCGACGGGGCTGGTGTCATTCGTTCGGTTGGGCCTGTTGGCTCCGCGGACCAGGCCACGCTGACTTTTCTGGCGGACGAAAAACATCGCGCCTCGCTGAAAAAATCCCATTGCGGTGCCGCGATAGTCGCCAGGACAATCGAAGAGTTTTCGCGACCCCAGTTGCTTGTGAAGAATGTCAACGCGGCCCTGATTGAGGCGTTGAAGATTTTTGCGCCGAAGCTTCGGCCTGCCGTGCCGGGCGTGGACTCGACCGCCAAGGTTGCCGCCGGCGTCAAAATGGGCAAAAACGTGTCGATTGGTTCTTTTGCGGTTATCGAGGACGGCGTCGAAATCGGTGATGATACGATTGTTGCCGCTGGATGCAAAATTGGCCAGAATACCAAAATCGGTCGGGCCACGCGGCTCGACTGCAACGTCGTTATTTATCACAACTGCACAATCGGAAATAATGTTGTAATTCAGGCCAATACTACAATCGGCTCCGTTGGCTTTGGCTATTCTTTCATCGACGGTGCTCATCGACTTATCCCGCACAACGGCGTTGTTGTTATCGAAGATTATGTCGAGATAGGTGCCAATAGCTGCGTTGACAGGGCAAAATTCGGTGAGACACGAATCGGCGCCGGGACGAAAATAGACAACCTCGTTCAGATTGCGCACAACGTGGTAATCGGCAGGTGTTGTTTGATAGTAGGCCAGGCCGGTATAGCCGGCAGTAGCAAGCTCGGCGACGGCGTTGTTCTGGGTGGGCAGGCGGCAGTGATTGACAATGTCGAGATTGGCGCCGGTGTTATGGTTGGCGGGCAGGCGGGCGTGATTAACAGCATCCCGCCTGGCAAGAAGGTGACCTGTACGCCGGCTATCGACCACAAAGAAGCGTTTCGCGCATTCGCCAGCATCCTGCGATTGCCCACAATCATCGAGCAGTTCAAAAAATTATCAGCAAGGGTCGATAAACTTGAAACCACGAAGACGCAAAGCCACGAAGAAAAAATAAAGTAAAACAAAAAAAGAAAAAAGAAACATTTTTGTTCTGGTGTCTTAGTGGTGAAGACAAAAAAATGAAACTGCAAAAGACGATAGCGACCCCGACAGCGCTTAGCGGCAGGGGCCTGTTTGGCGGCAAAGAGGCGTCGGTAGTTTTTCGCCCTGCTCCGGTCGATACCGGCGTGGTTTTCGTCCGCACCGATTTGGCCGAGCCGGTCAGCATCAGGGCCATCGCCCCAAATATCGGCGAACGAACCCGCCGAACCACCATAAAAAAAGGTCCCGTCAGCATTGAAACCGTCGAGCATTGCCTGGCAGCCGTCGCTGCCCTTGAGATAGATAATCTCACTATCGAAATCGACGCACCTGAGCTGCCCGCGTCGGATTGCAGCAGCGGAGAGTTTTTCCGACTGCTCAGTCAGTCAGGCCTCGTCGAACAGGAGGCGACGCGGCACGAATTCACAATCCAGGAACCTATTTTCATCACCTCTGGCGACGCTTCCATATACGCGCTTCCCTTTCCGGACGATACGCTGAATATCACATACGACCTTGACTACGGCGGACACACCGGAATCGGGAGACAGATTTACAGTTGTCGCCTCACTCCCGACAGTTTCGAGAAAAACCTCGCCCGCGCCAGAACGTTCCTCCTTGAGGTCGAGGCAAGGCAATTTCAGGCGCATGGTATGGGGACTCACCTTACGCCAAGAGATATTCTTGTTATTAACTCCGACGGCCCCATTAAAAACTCCTACAGATTTCCGGATGAATGCGTCAAACACAAAATAGTTGACCTTATCGGCGACCTTTCACTGGTCGGCAGGGCAATCAAGGGCAGAATCGTCTCCTATAAAAGCGGCCACTCCCTGAACCATCAGCTTGTGCACAAGCTATACGAGGCCGCTGAGCGACAGGAGCGCACCGCCAAATTCGGCACCGACGCCTTGCTCGATATCCGCGCAATCGCCAAAATCCTCCCGCACCGCTATCCGTTTTTGCTTGTTGACAAGGTAATCGAACTTGAAAGCGACAGCTTCATAAAAGGTATAAAAAACGTAACCTTCAATGAGCAGTTTTTCCAGGGACATTTTCCCGGCACGCCCATTATGCCGGGCGTTCTTATCGTCGAGGCGATGGCCCAGATATCAGGCCTGCTGTTTGCCCAGCGGCTTGAGCACACAGGCAAGCTCGCCTTTCTTCTCAGTATGGATGGCGTCAAACTGCGCAAGGCCGTCGTGCCCGGCGACCAGCTTGTTCTCATATCGGAGGCCGTAAAAAGCCATACACGAAGCGCCCATTGCAAATGCAAGGCGATGGTCGGCGACGCGGTTGTCGCCGAATGCGAGCTCAAGTTTATGCTCGTGGATAATGACAAGCTATAGAACATTAAAATCGAAATACAGGATGCCACAATGAAAAAGGTTCATACTACCGCAGTTATTGAAGACGGGGCCATTATACAGGACGGCGTCGTAATCGGGCCTCACTGCTTTGTCGGCAGCGGCACATTAATCGGCGAAGGGACCGTCCTCGAAGCCAATGTCGTCATTGATAAAAACGTCCGTATCGGAAAACGTAATCATCTGTTTCCCAATTGCGTAATAGGCGGACAGCCCCAGATACTGAATCTTGGCCCCGACGCCAAAATCGGCGGCCTGGTAATCGGCGACGACAACACAATTCGCGAACAGGTAACCATTCATCCGAGTATGCACCATGACTCTCTTACTAAAATCGGCAATTCCAATCTGATTATGGTTGGCGTGCATATAGGCCACGATTGTATTCTTGAAGACAAAATCGTCCTCAGCAACTTCACCCAGGTAAGCGGCCACTGCAAAATAGAAACGGGCGTCTGGCTCTCAGGCGTTGTCCTGCTCCATCAGTTTGTTACTATCGGCAGATGGTGCTACGCCGCTGGCCTTGCGGGAATCAACAAGGATGTTCCGCCTTTCCTGATTGTCAGCGGACACTATCCACCGGAAGTTCGCGGCGTCAATAAACGAGGCCTCAAACGCGCAGGACTGAATGAAAAGCAACAGAAGGCAATCAATGATGCCTACAAGCATCTCTACCGCGATGACAAAAAGCCATTGCTGCATAAAGCGAAAGAGATGGCCAAGGAAACCGGCCTCGACGAAAATGTCCGCGATATGATTGATGCCATTCTAAAAAGCAGCGAGCACCGCTACGGCAGGTATCTCGAAAAATTCAGGTAAGCGAAAAAGGGGTCGGGCCCCTTTTTTCGCGGTCTGACTTACTCGGCCATTAAAAGGATTGATATGGATAGATTGCGAACCGCGGTTGTTGGTGCAGGCAAGATGGGTGAAATCCACGCCCGCGTTTACTCAGAGTTGCCCCAGAGCAATCTCGTTGCCATTGTCGATATCGACGCCGACAAGGCAAAACGATTGGCGAAAAAATACCGCTGTGAATCGGCCCAGAATGTGACCGAACTGATTGGAAAAGTTGATGCGGTAACAATCGCCGCCCCGACCACTGAGCATTTTTCGCTGGCAAAGCCGCTGATTGAGGCGGGTATCGCAGTCCTTATCGAAAAACCACTCGCAGCTGACGTGGGTCAGGCGAGAGATATCGTCGCACTCGCCAAGAAGACCGGCTGCCTCGTTGCCGTTGGCCATTCCGAACGATGCAACCCTGTTGTTCAGGCGATGAAGCGGCTGCAAATCGAGCCGAAGTTTATTGAGGCGGCGAGAATAAGCCCGTATCCTTTCCGCTCAACCGACATCGGCGTTGTCCTTGATATTATGATTCACGACATCGATATTATTCTGTCGCTTGCCGCGAGCAAGGTAGTCAAAGTTGACGCAGTTGGGATAGGCGTAATTGACCCCCAAAATGAAGATATTTGCAACGCCAGGATCGTGTTTGAAAACGGTTGTGTCGCCAATGTAACCGCGTCGCGGCTCGCTTTGAAAACCGAACGCAAAGTCCGGGTTTTCAGCAAACAGGCGTACCTTAGCGTTGATTATTTCAAAAAGACGGGCGTGGTAATCAAAGCCGCCCCGAATATAGACGTTGTCGAGAAAATCAGGCAACTCAAAAAAAGCGGCACGTTCGCTTTGCTTACCGCCGGCTGGCAGGACCTTCTGCACCGCGAAACACTCGACGTCGACGACAGAGAGCCGCTTCGCCTTGAGCAGGAGGCGTTTCTGCGGGCCGTTGCCGACAAGTCACTTCGGCCGGAAGTCATCGCCGAAGAAGGCCTTGCGGCGATGGAATGCGCTGCTATGATTCTCGAATCTATGCGGCAGCATAAATGGGAATGATTATTTATTATTGATTAATGTTTAAGGGTGTTATATGAAATATGGCAGGAACTCAGGTGTTTATTTGTTTGGTGTGGCGGCGGCTGTAATGGTTTTTGCGTTCGGCTGCCCGGCGGACAAGAGAAATAACGAGGGTCGAACAATGGTAAAACTGGAAACTACAAAAGGCGCTATTGTGATTGAAGTCAACGAAACGGCTGCCCCGGTAACAGCCGCCAATTTCCTGCAATACGTTCAGGGGGGCTTCTACGACGGGACGATATTCCACAGGGTCATACCCAATTTTATGATTCAGGGCGGCGGCTTTACCCCTGATATGAAGCAAAAAAACACTCGTCCGCCAATTGTTAATGAGGGCAAAAACGGCCTTAAGAATAAACGCGGCGCACTCGCGATGGCCAGAACCAACGACCCGGGCAGCGCTACTGCGCAGTTTTTCATCAATCATGTTGACAATACCAATCTCGACTATTCTGCCCGCAACCCCGGCTACGCCGTCTTCGGCCGGGTCGTCGAGGGTATGGACGTCGTCGATGCGATTGCCAAGGTCAAGACCGGGACAAAAGAAATGTTTCAGGATGTTCCTGAAGAGGCGGTTATTATCAAATCCGCAAAGGTTGTGTCGAAAAAATAATCTGGGGATAAAATCTTTATTTTTTGAAAGGACAAACAGATGAGCAAAATCGCAAAAGCAAGTTTGATAGTACTGGCGGTTTTGCCTGTCCTGTGCAACTGTGGAGCTTTCGCCGCTGATAAACAGGAGGCAGACGCACAGCCGAAAGTCGAAAATCCTTACGGTGGGGCACGTGTTCTTGTAGAGGCCCTTATCGTTGAGGTCAAACCGGAGGCACTTGAAAAAGCCGGCATTGGGCCTTTGGGCAAGGAGCGGGCCACGGCGGCGAAAATTCTTGAGATTGTCAAAGACAAAAACGCCGGCCGCATACAAAGCTGCGAGAAACTGGCGATGGTAAATCCGGGACCAGCTAAGATGGATGTTTCTGGCAAAAAGGAAGTTCCCACGCACAAGGACGCGAACGGGAATGCTGTTGGCTGGACCTCGTATGCTATTGGAAGCAAGATTTCTGCGGACCTTCAAATACCACCTGATGGCAGGATATTCATTTATTTCAAAATGGATGTCAGTGGATTTAACGCTGATTCGCGAACGGAAACCCAGCCGCCTGATATGTTTAGTTACTCCTGGGAAAGCAGGGTTTCGATGAGGTCCGGCATACCTATCATAGCAAGCTCTGTTGAGAGCAGAGACAAGGTGACATATCTGATTCTTAGGGCCAATATCGAAGAGGACAGTTTGCCGCAATCGTTCCAGCATAAGAAATGACAGCCGAGCAGATAATAAGGCATTTTAAGATGCAGCCGTTGCGGCAGGAGGGCGGGTACTACGTCGAAACCTACCGCGCAGCCGAGCAGTTGAAAAAAGAGATTCTGCCTGCCGGTTTCTCGGGCGACCGCAATATCAGCAGCGTTATTTTATATCTGCTCACCGCCAAAACCGTATCGCTGATGCATCGGCTCAAGTGCGATGAGATGTTCCATTTTTATATGGGCAACCCGGTAACAATGCTGCAACTGCACCCCGACGGCTCAAGCAAAATTGTCACCCTCGGCCACGATATTCGCAATGAACAAAAAGTTCAGGTCCTTGTCCCCAAAGGTGTCTGGCAGGGGGCTTTCATCCAGCCCGGCGGCAAATTCTCGCTGATGGGTTGTTCCGTCGCACCTGGTTTTGATGAGGCCGACTTTGAAATAGGCGACAGGGAAACATTGCTCGCTAAATACCCGGATATGCGGGAACTTATCCTGCACCTTACTCACGCACACTGACGCTAACCGAGTTTTGCCTGCCCAACCAATTGGTGCGCCAGCCGGCTCGGTTCAGGCAATCGGTATTTTGTTGTGCATTCCAGAATAATGCTAATCGCATCTTCCAGCGTGCATTTGTGCCCGACTGAAACAAACACCGGCTTGACATCCGTTCGTGTTCGTAAAACCACGCCAATTTCTTCATCCGAATCAACCAATGGGCTGAAACTGCCTTTTTTGTTTCCCGGCTCGTCGAAGGTTCCGATTAGCCGACTTTTCGCGCAACCAATTGTTGGTTTATCAATAAGCAAACCTATGTGTGAGGCAATTCCCAATCGCCGCGGATGTGCAAAACCCTGACCATCCACAATGAAGACGTCCGGTCTGTTTCTTAGTTTTCCGATTGCGTCGATGCACGCAGGCGCCTCCCGAAATGACAACAAACCCGGTATGTATGCGAAATCAACCTTGCGTGCCGCTGTCGTCGTCTCGATAATCGAAAAATCAGATAAGTCAATCACCACGGCCGATGCGAATATCCGTTTGCCGTCTTTGCTGAACGCACAATCCAGCCCCGCAATTATTTTGGGCCTTTTCTTTATCGCGGCAAATCGCACTTGTGAGGCCAGTTGACGCTGTATCTCTATCGCTTCTTTACAGGATAAATCCCATTCGTGAAGGTTTCTTGCTTTCATTTTAAACAGGAATGGCAAAAAACTGCTTTGTTGTGTTCGTAACTGCTTCTGCGAGTTTGGCCAATTCCATCCCCCTTATCGCCGCTACAAACTTTGCCGTGTGGATAAGCAGCGCCGGCTCATTGACCTTCTGTTTTCGCATCGGTTCAGGTGACAGATATGGCGCATCCGTTTCAATCATCAGCCGGTCGAGTGGAACGTATTTTGCGACCTCGCGGGTTGTTTCGGCGTTCTTGAATGTTACCACACCAGTCAGCGAGATATACCAGCCCTTGCCCAAAACAATTTTCGCCTGCCGGACGTCGCCGGAGTAACAATGGAAAACCAATCCCTTCAGGCCCGACTCATGTGCCTCAAGAATCTCCATCGTCTCATCGAATGCCTCCCGCGAATGAATCACAACCGGCAGGTTCAATTCTTTTGCGATTTCAAGGTGCTGAGTGAAGCTGTCCTGCTGTTGCCGGGGCGACGAAAAATCGTAATGCAAGTCCAGCCCCGTTTCGCCTATTGCGACGACTTTTTTATTCTGCGCAAGTTCCTTAATTTGGGTGATTGTTGACTGGTCTGCTGATTTTGCGTGGTGCGGATGAATCGCTACCGTAGCGAACATACTTTCAAATCGGCCTGTCAGTTCGACCGCCTTTTGGCTATCTGCTAAATCCGTACCAATGGTTATCCAGCCCGTAACGCCGGCGTCGGTGCTTCGCTTGAGGACAGCGTCAATATCCGCAAACGGCTCATACGTTAAATGGCAATGTGCGTCTATCAGGTTCATATTTCCATCTTACAAAAGCGTTTGAGCAATGTCTATTGCCATAACCTCTGCCCGGAATTGCCCAGAAGTCAGGTGGCTATGAGTATCCATTAGTTTCATTTGTTTTAATCAGATGTTTTAAAATAATAGTCAAGTTTCGTTTAGTCAAAAAATAGTTTTGTCTCGGTGTTTTTGGTAGTAATATATTTATATGAAACAAGTTCGTAACAAGCTCAAAGCGGATATTGAGCAACGCTATTTAACCCGTTCCCAAAAGGTGCTCGCAGGGGCAATTATTGCCGTATGTGCGGCAGTTCTTTTCGTACACTGGCCGGCATTGTCGGCCAAGGCGACCTTCGTTGATGATGAACAATACCTGCTTAGAAATTTTACGGTGCAAAATCCCAGTTGGGTGTCAGCGAAGCAATTTCTTGTCGAGGTGTTAAAGCCGTCGACCGTGAAAGGTTATTACCAGCCGTTGTCGATGATATCACTTATGGTGGATTGCGCTTTCGGCGGCAGCCCGCAGAATTTCAAACCATTCCATGTTACCAGCCTTATTTTGCATCTGGCCAATACAGCATTAATAATTGTTTTACTCTGGTTATTATTTAAACGGCCATGGATAGCGGCGGGAGCAGGTTTGCTCTTCGGACTTCATCCATTGACAGTAGAACCGATCTCATGGATCAGCGAACGCAAAACGCTGCTGGCAGCTTTTTTCGTGTTGTGGAGTCTGGTTCTTTATGTTCGCTCTGTCCGCAGGGGTAATTCGAAAATTTATCTCAGTTGTGTTTTGACGTATGCGCTGGCGCTTATGTCCAAGCCGACCAGCACACCACTGCCGGTTTTGATGCTGTTGATGGATTATTGGCCGCTGAGGCGGCTTAAATGGCGAACCGTCCTGGAAAAGCTGCCTTTGTTTTTTATTGGAGGTATCTCGGCTGTTATAACATTTATTTCGCAGAGCCGTTCTGCTTCGGTGATTGTGCCCCATAATTACAATCTGGCGCTAGTCCCGCTGGTCATTTGCCACAATATTATTTTCTATCTCTACAAGATGGTTTGGCCGGCCAATTTGTCCCCATATTATGCTATTCCTGACCAGTTTGGATTTTCGGCCCCGATGGTAATTATTAGTGCCATAGGGACCTGCATATTGATTATGCTGTTGGTGTTATCATTGCGTTGGACGCGAGCGGCGCTGACGGGCTGGCTGATTTTCTTTGTGGCTATTTTCCCGACAATGCAAATACTTCAATTCAGTGATGTGATCGCATCGGATAAATTTGCCTATCTGCCTTCTATAGGTCTACTGATGATACTGGCGGCATTTTTAGGCTGGATATGTTGTTCCGACGGTATTCCTCAGCATACAGCAAAGTGTATAGTTGTGGCAATTCTAGTTCTGATGCTGGCAGGCGCAGAATCTTTTGCCACACGTCGGTATTTAACGCATTGGCGTGATACGGCGACTCTTTGTGAGCATACGTTGTCGATGTCGCCTAAATCGCCAATTATTCGCCGTATTCTTTATCGGGCATACTTCCTGCGGGGGGATATAGACAAAGGTATCGAACAGTGCAGACAAACACTGCGATACGAATCTGATAATGAACATGCATTCTCGTACAATGATCTTGGAATTGCCTTGTGGTCTCAAGGCAGGAAAGATGAGGCGATTGTCTGTTTGAATAAGGCAATTGAAATAGACCCGAATTATTCTGAGGCGCATTATAATCTAGGTAAAATACTTCAGATGCAGGGCAAAGATGACGAGGCCATAAAGCATTTCTACAGGGCTATAGGGAATAACGCTTATTACCCGGAAGTATATAATGCTCTTGGACTCGCTTTTCAAAAACAAGACAAGTTGGATAAGGCGGTTGAATGTTATTACAAAGCACTTGAAATTGCCCCAGGTTATGCCAAAGCGCATAATAATCTGGGGCTTGTATTTTTAAAACAGAACAAACTAGAGGAGGCCATTGGTCATTTTCAGGCGGCCTTACGTATTAACCCTAACTTTACCGAGGCGCAACTTAATCTTGAGCAGGCGATTAAAACGAGACATAGAGATAAATAGTAGAACAACTGATATTGAGACAACTTTGGCTAAGTTACAAACGCGTTTTTGTAGTGGCGGAATTCGGCTGGGCCGCGTTGGCCGAGCGTTATGGTTACGATATCGAAGCGGTATGGTCGATTTTCGATTTCGTTGGTTGAGATAAAATACCGTGCCGTTCTTGTCATCCTGTCCATTTTCGGCCTTGTGATTACCGATTCGGTTGGGGCGAATTTCTCATCGGCTCTTGTTTTGACCTCGACAAAAACAATCGACCGGTCACTATCCACCATAATCAGGTCGATTTCACCGGCCTTGCAGGCGTAGTTGCGCGTGAGGGTTTTAAGGCCTTTTCGTTTGAGAAATTTCTCGCATTGCCGCTCCCCCCATTTGCCGAGCAGCTTGATATCCTTGAGCAGCTTGCTCCTCTGGAAAATTAATCCGAGCAAAAATCAGCAATCCGAAATTTTACCCGCCGAGGCGGGTTGCAATCAGCAATTATTTAGCTTACCACAGTATGTTCGCTGTGTTCCTGGACCAGTTTGGTTGACTTGCCTGTTCGCTCGCGGAGATAATACAGCTTTGCTCTTCTGGTCTTGCCGCTTCGAGTCGCCTTGATATCAGTGATATTGGGCGAGTGCAGCGGGAATATCCTCTCGACGCCTTCGCCTGCCACAATTCTGCGAACAGTGAATGTCGAGTTGATGCCCCGGCCTTTGCGGGCGATTACCGTGCCCGAAAATATGCCGATGCGCTCCTTGTCGCCTTCTTTTATCCTGCAATGGACGTCAACTATGTCCCCGATTTCAAAATGCGGAATATCCTTCTTCAGGCATTTGCTTTCGACCTTGTCGAGCAACTCTGTTTTCACTTTATAACTCCTGATATTTACTAAACTTGCGACAAAACCAGCCGGGCTGGGTTTTCTGCGAGCAATTTACACCCGCCCTTAAAACCAGCTATTATAACCGTTTTCGCCGCAATAACAAGCGTTTTTTTACGGTTTTCCGGCCTAAAATCGGCCTGTTTTTTGTGCCTTGTTAAGCTGTCTGGCCTCTCAGCTTCTTGTAGTTTTTCAGCGATGACTCGGCTGCTTCCAGCGGCGGATACGCTCCGGATTCTTCTTCGATTATATAATATTGTGTGCCAGCCGTTGTTTCGCAGACCTCAAAGACCTCTTTCCATTTTACGTTGCCTTCGCCTATGAGCGCCTTTGGGTTGGTCGCGGAATACTCCTTCAGGTGAATCGTTAAAGAGCGTCCCGGATACTTTTTCAGGACGGCAACGGGGTCGGCACCACCTTGCATCGCGTTGCCGGTGTCGAGCTGCATACAAACTTCTTTGGAGGTATTGCCGAAAAGAATGTCCCAGGGCGTCTCGCCGTCAATCGGCAAAAAATCCCCCTGGTGTGAGTGATAGCCGATGTGCACGCCCTCTGAGCGTGTTTTGTCCGCAAGTTCATTGAATGCCTTGGCCTTTGCCAGCCAGTCCGCTTTTGTCTTAAGCTGTTTTCTGTCTAGGTAGGGCACAATGACGAACTTGTTGCCGATTGTCCGGTTAAATTCCATTGTCGCCGCAAGTTTTTCGTTTGAGAGCAAATCATACGCCGTATGTGAGCCGAAACAAAGCAATCCGTTGTCGTCTAACATCTTGCGGACGTCCTTTGCCGAGCGTTCGAAGAAACCGGCAAACTCTACGCCCTTGTAGCCCATCTTCGCTACCTTGGCGATTGTTCCGGGGAAGTCCTTTGCGCATTTGGCTCGCACCGTCCACAGTTGCAGCCCCACCGGTATATTGCGTTTCGCCGCTCCCATCTTTTCTCCTCCTTTTTGGGTTGTCTGCAATGCGCACCCTCCAACAAGCACCGCCAGTCCAGATTTAAGAATCGTTCGCCGTGACAAGTTTTCGCTTTTCATTTTTCACCTCATTTATATTTTTTTGTCCGCCAGACGTGAGGCGGGTTAACTTTATTCGTTTTTTAACAAATCCGGTCGATTCTGTCGAGTCCTTTCGAGCGATTGCTGCCTGCGCCATTTTTCGATTTCGCCGTGGTGGCCTGAAAGCAGAATATCGGGCACCTTCATTTCGCGGAATACCTCTGGTCTTGTATATTGAGGATACTCGAGGCCGCCTGCGGCAGCTTCGCTGAATGTTTCATCTTCGGCAGATTCCCCGTCGCCAAGTGTGCCGGGGAGCAATCGCACCACTGCGTCGATAATGACCATCGCGGCCAATTCTCCGCCCGAAAGCACATAGTCGCCGATAGAGATTTGCTCGGCGTTCAATCCCGTCCTGATTCTTTCGTCGAATCCTTCGTAATGTCCCGCAATGAGAATAAGCCGTTTTTCGCCGGCAAGTTCAGTGGCTAATTTCTGTGTGAAGAGTTTGCCCTGTGGCGTCAGCAGGATTACCCGGCCTTTGTCAGGTGATAACTTTTCGACCTGTTCAAAGCAGTCGAAGACCGGCTGGCACATCATCACCATTCCCGGCCCGCCCCCGTATGGCCGGTCGTCAACCTTCTTGTGTTTGTCCCTGGAGGAATCCCTGATATTTGTCAGGACGATATCGACGATGCCCGCTTCTTTCGCCAGTTTGAGTATCGAATGGTTCAGCGGCGACCCGAACATCTCCGGAAACAGTGTTAAAACATCTATTCGCATCGTCGGCATCCTGATACAAAACCCCCCGGCTTTGGGCCGGGGGGTTTCGTATGTAATTCTATTTTACGCCTGTGTCTTCCGGCCGTTATTTGTTCTCGGTTTTGGGTTTTTCTGCGGCCGGCGCTGCCTGTGGTGAGCTTGCCTGCCCTGAACTTGTCGAAGGGGTCGCACCCGCAGCCGGCTTTTCTTCGGTCTTGCGTTCTGATTTCAGGAACGGTAATCCCGCCGCCCTTGCCCGTTTTCTCGCCAGTGCCCGGCGGGTCTTCTTTTCAGCCGCGTATTTATGCTTGATACCCTTGTGGAGCAGTATCTCTGATACCGAGTCCGAAGGTATCGCGCCTTTATCGAGCCAGTACTTGGCTCGTTCGATATCCAGAACCAGTTCCTTTTCGGCGTTCTTTTCGAGGGGGTCGTAATACCCCAGTTTCTCGATAATTCTGCCGTCGCGGGGCGTGTGGGTATCAATCACGTTTATCCTGAAAAACGGCCTGTGCCGCCTTCCATGCCGCGACATCCTGATTTTTACTGACATAATCTTCTCCTTTTAACTACGCCTATAATCAATTCCCGCTTTGGCCATACAATCAGGCCGCGAGACACGTTAGCCGGTAAAGTGCGAAAGTATAGCAGAATCGGCCCCGAATGACAATGCCATTTTTCTGCTATTTGGGGAGCTATTTGATATCCATCGCGTGCATTTTCCGCAGTTCCATCTGTTCGTATCGTAATTTGATTGGGCGGAAGAGAAACAGACACAGGATTGTGGACACCACACCTAACGAGACGCCGATAATCAGTAGGGGATACCAAACTGCATATGGCTGAGAAAAAGCCAGGGCCGCCAAACCACCCCCCAAACCCAAAGTCATAACAATCAGTCCAAAGACGAACATAATGCCCAGCAGCCAGAGACATACCCTCCGGCCGGTACCTAACCCAGTCAGTATCCCTATGATGAGCCAAATTATGCCGATGATTGAGCCGCCGACTCCGCCGCCAATGCCGCCGAATAACCAGCCGGCAGTCCGGTCATTCCACCAGACGTTTGCAGCGCCTGTGGCGGATTGTCCTTTCTCGAATTGAACGAGTTTAAGCGGGCCAAGAAAAACGGTTCCCCGCCCGTGCAGCACAATGTTGAGCTCCAGCTTGACCGGGCGCATTTTGGTAGTATCCCCGATGTAGAAAGGCAGCGTCAATGGCCGCCAGCCGGATGAACCGGTCAATGATTGCATTTGGCCGGAATCTCCCAGTGTTCGGCTGAAATACATCTTGCCGTCGGGAAAATGGCTCCACATTTCAAGATAGCCCATTTCCTCAACGCGTTCATACCTGACCTGTCCTATTATCGCATAACTTGCCGTTGTGATGCACGGGTCATTGATAGTCAAAATGGCGAATATCTTCTTTTCGTTTTGCGAGTTTTGCATCCTCAGTTGTGCGAAGGGACAATCGGCGTTTGGCTCGATGACTTCACCGGCAGTCAACTTACCTCGCAGGTTCGGATCCGACCACTTGATTTCGCGCAGGGTTTCCTCGGCCAAGCAAGCCGATGTTAGAACGACCATACTTAGTATTAGCGTTATGTATCTCATTTTTGGGCCTCCAATTCTTTTTTGTGGGTTTCAAGTAATGTCTTGAATGTTGTAATATCTATTTTGCCTTCTGCGTAGAATGAGCGGATAAGCAACTCGAATTCGCTTGCTTTTTCAAAAGCGTCAAAAACCTTGATTTTTTCAATCAGCCGGTCTAACCGCAGTCGCACCGTCGGGTAACTGATGTCGTATATCCTTGCCAGCTCTTTTAGCGAACCCGAGGCAAGAAGAAACCTTTTGATGAATCCGATGTCTTCTTCCGTCAGAAGTTGCACCCAATTGCCTTCCTTTTTTTCCTGTGTCATAATCTCGACCTTTCACTAATATTCAACTAAATATCAAGTATAACATTAACATTATTAAAGTAAAGCTTAATTTTATTTATTTTTAGAAAAATTTTCCCCTAAGAATCTATGGTCAGAATGGGTTAGAAAATCAACTATGACCTGTGTTTCACGTGCAAAGCATAACCGTTTATGAAAATGGCAAACAGGGCGGGGTCAACTTTTGCGTCGTCAGCGATTTTACGCACTTGGTCATCGATAAGATTCGCGGCGTTTGCCTTTTCGTCAGCGGTCATAATAGCTACCGCCCGGCGTAATTGTTCCAGTTCCTCCGGCGTGGGGCTTGCCAACATACCAAGTTCGCTTATTTCAACGTTATCTTTGAACTGCTCGCGCACAAGCTGACCATATTCATTGCCGGCAAACTGTGCCAGCTTATCGAGGTACTGGTTGATTGAGATGTTTTGGGTTACCGCCGTATTTTTTTGCCTCTGCGGATTATGACTTGTTTTCTTCTGGAGCGTTGTTTGATTTTTTTACCTGCCGTCATTGCCGCGCCTAAAGATTCGAGATTAAAACCGCCCGAAAACAGCGACTTCAACCCGGCCATTTTCCCTCCCGACAGCGACTTGAGCATATCCCTGCTTCGCACAAACTGTTTTACCAGTCCTGATACGTCGTGCGGCTGTGTCCCTGAGCCGGCGGCAATCCTCCTGCGTCTCGATGAGTCAATAACGTCCGGGTCCTGGCGTTCCTGGAGCGTCATCGAATAAACTATCCCCTCCATCTTCTTTAGTTCATTCTCGTCGAAATCCATATCGCCCAGTTCCGAAGCGCCGGGCATCATCTTCATCAGGTCCTTCATTCCACCCATTTTTTTGACTGCCTGCATCTGCTGGAGGAAATCATCGAACCCAAAGCTGCCCTTGGCCATTTTTTCCTGCAGTTTCACGGCCTCTTCCGCGTCAAACTGCTCATGTGCCCTCTCTACCAGCGTAACAATATCGCCCATCCCCAGGATTCTGCTTGCCATCCGGTCTGGGTGGAATTCTTCGAGCTTATCGAGCTTTTCGCCTACGCCGATGAATTTTATGGGTTTGCCGGTTACTGCCTTTACGCTAAGCGCCGCTCCGCCTCTGGCGTCGCCGTCTAATTTGGTCAGGATGACGCCGTCTAATTCCAGGCGGGCGTTGAATTCCTTGGCGGAATTGACCGCGTCCTGTCCGGTCATCGAATCGCATACAAGGTAAATCTGGTGCGGCTCGACGGCTTTTGCGACGTCGCTTATCTGCGTCATCATTTCTTCGTCGATGTGCAGCCGGCCAGCCGTATCCAAAATCACAACGTCAACCCCGCTTGTTTTGGCGTGTTGAATTGCGTTCTTCGCAACTCTCACCGCGTCCGTGCTTTGCTCGCTGTAAACCGGGATATTCAACTGCTGGCCAAGGGTGACCAACTGGTCGATAGCGGCCGGCCTTTGCAGGTCGTCGGCAACAAGCATCGGCTTCTTGCCTTTATCCATAATGTATTTGGCCAACTTCGCGGCGGTGGTTGTTTTGCCGCAGCCCTGCAACCCTGCCAAAAGTATCAGCGTCGGCCCGGGCGAGACGTAATAAATCTGCGTATCCACAGGCCCCATCAGCTTGGTCAGCTCATCGTTGACTATCTTGACGAAAACCTGTCCGGGGTGCAGCGACTTGATTACCTCCGCTCCGATGGCCGCCTGGGTGACGTCCTTGCAGAATTGCTTGACCACCTGGTAGTTGACGTCCGCTTCAAGCAGCGCCTTGCGAACGTCGCGCACCGCGTCCGAAACGTTGGCCTCGGTAATTCTTCCTCTGCCCGACAGCGACCGAAACACCGAACCGAATTTTTGCGTTAATGCGTCAAACACGAGTTTCTCAAACTTTTCTGATTAATAAAACCATACAGGGGAAACCATCCCAGACAATTATATTATAGATTCATCCGCCTGTTTTTTCAACGTCCAAATCCTGCTGTTCGGTTAAGTCGCAACTCAAAAGGACAAAACGCCGCAGTTCAAACTTTCCGAAGTGGCTCAAACCAGCATTGTGTGATGTCTTGCACGTTCATCAATCCTCCAGTATCATATCTCCTAATGACCCGAACCCCACAGACAAAACGAAACTCCAGGCATACTTCGACCTTAATGGATGCCGATGTTATGACCGTTGACGGGATTCCGGCCTCATCCCGACATGAACGGCTTATCATCGTCGGGCTTTGTCTTGCCGCGGCAATTCGCGTCTTTGCTTTCAGCGCCGCGTTTCCCTTTTTTAATAATGTTGACGAACAAGCGCATTTTGATGTGGTTTACAAGTATTCTATGGGACATTTGCCCGCCGCGCCGCTTGAATATGTTACACCAGGCGCCGCTGAAATCATCGCCAACTCCTTAACGGGAGAGTTCTTCGACGTCAATACCGACTTCTCTCCTGCCGCAGTGGCCTATATCGTTACCGATTTAGTAAACCGCTACAATCCTGAGACCTGGGTCTGGCCGGCTTACTATTTCCTGGCGGGGCTGTGGTGCCGGTTAGGCGAATCGCTGGCGATAACAGGTACCGAATTACTTTATTGGATTCGTTTCCTTGATGTTCCTCTCATGGCTGTTTTCGTGTGGTTGTCCTGGCTGTTTTCCCGCAGGTTCTTTTGCGATAATTTCCAGGAGCGAATCGCTATTCCTCTTCTCGCCGCGTTTTTCCCGCAGGATATTTTTTACGCAATTACAGGCGACGTTCTTTCTCCGGTTGTCTTTGCGGCGGCGTTCTTTATGCTCCTCGAAATCGGTTTGAGCGAAAAATCTTGGAAATATCATTTGTTCGCGGGCCTGCTCGTTGCCGCAACGTTCCTCACCAAGGCGTCAAATATTGCCATCATACCGCTTGCCGCCCTGGTTATCCTGATTAAAATTGTACGCGCATCTCGCCGAAAACAGATTAAGCAATATTTGCCGGCCCTTATCACCTTCGCTTTTGCCGCAATTGTTCCCATAGCAATCTGGCTCGGTCGCAATTATATACTCTTCGGTGATGCCGTCGGGGCGGCTGCCTCGATTAAGTTGCGTACCTGGACGATTAAACCTATAAGCGAAATGTTTAATCATCCCATCCTTACTCCTTCGGGATTTATTTATTTCATTTCCGATCTGACAAAAACCTTCTGGCGGGGCGAATTTGTCTGGCATAACAGGTTAATAGCTTCGGCGTTTATGGACTGGTTTTATGTAATCTCGTCCGGTGTTTTCCTGTTTGCCCTTATTCTTGATAAAACCAGGCCTGACAGGTCTTTTCGCGCTGCCCTGGCGGGGAGTTTGTTTGTTGTTATCTTATCGATTGCTTTTCTTGCGTTTATGTCAATGAGATACGACTTCGGCACTTGCTTTTATCCTTCTGTTGATGAGCCCTATTTTACCTCCGGCCGGCTGATTGCAGGCATAATTCTGCCCTTTATATTGCTATACGTTGAGGGCCTGCATTGTATCCTTTCAAAACTGCGATGCGGTTCGTATCTTTTGGCTGTGGTCGGAGTAATCACCGTTGCCATAACCATATCAGAGATAGTACTTAGCTGGTCTGTTTTCGCCAGTCCTTATAATTGGTTTCATCTGAAGTAAAAAAAAAGGGGCGTCCTGTGGTCGTAACCAAAAAAATCCAGGTCAGCACAAATGGCAATAGTGAAGTCCTTGATATAACTCCACAGGCCGTAAAGGCGGTCGCCGAATCAGGCGTTTCGGCGGGGACAGTGACACTTTTTGTCGTCGGCTCAACCGCCGCAATCACAACCACCGAATATGAGCCGGGCCTGGCCAAACACGATATAAAAGCCGCCTTTGAAAAAATAGCGCCGCAGGACGCCCGTTATGAGCACGAGGAAACCTGGCACGACGACAATGGTCATTCACACGTTCGCGCATCGCTGCTCGGTCCCTCGTTGACCATCCCAATCGTTGATAGCAAACTCACCCTTGGCACCTGGCAGCAAATCATTCTTATCGATTTTGATACCCGCCCCCGCACCCGCCAGGTCATCTGCCAGATTGTCGGAGAATAATCGGCGTTTTTCTTGCGGCTGGGCGGCGCAAGGCAGGTACGGACAAATCTTCTCAGGGTTAAGGAATTTATAGCTGCCTGCCGCATATTATGCGATTGAATGCTGTATCCGGCAGTGTTTGGCCGATAAATCCATTGACGAATTTTAAAAAACGGGTTAGTATGCTTCGGCAGGGATAACCCAAATTGTGCAGGAGTTAGGCCGAGTTTATGAAAATTTACCTCAGAAAAGCGTTGTGGTGCGTAACTTTAGTATCGCTTCTGGCTGCATTCGGCTGCGGCGGCCCCGGCAGGCAGACCGCTAAGAACAAGTCCGCCGCCGACAATAACGGGATAGACGATACCATCGGTATGTATGCGGAGATATTCGCTTCCGATGCCATACCCATAAGCGGCTATGGTTTGGTAGGGGGGCTTAACGGCACGGGTTCCTCTGAATGCCCCACGCAGATTAGGACTTACCTTCAAAAATACATCCTTCAGCGCCTCGGCGGCGCCAAAGTTAATGTCGATGACCTTATCAGCAGCCCCGATACCGCCGTCGTAATCGTCGAAGGTATGATTCCGCCCGCCGCCTCAAAAAATCAGCGGTTTGACGTCAGGGTTACCGCGTTGCCCGGCACACAAACGACCTCTCTCGAAGGCGGCTGGCTCTATGGCGTTGACCTTTTTGAGGCACGTCAGGTCGGCACGAGCATCAAACCCCTCGCCGCCGCCGAAGGCCCTGTATTCACCGATTCCGCAATTTCCGGCTCGCAGGACCCCAGAACCGGCTACGTCCTGGGCGGCGGCACGGTCGTCGAAGAGTACAAAGTCAATCTTGCCCTTCGCCTGCCGGATTACCGCATCGTCAGTCAAATCCGGAATCGTATAAACGAACGCTTCGGCTACGAAATTGCCGTGGCGCTGGCGCCGGGCAGTATCGAGCTGCGAATCCCGACAAAGTATCTGGAGGCAAAAAGCAGATTCATCCAGCTTGTCAGGGCCACGTACATTGTAGAATCGCCCGAACTTACCGAGAAAAGAATAATGACCCATATAGAGAAGCTCGCGGGCTCCAAAGATAAAAACGCAAGCGAAATTGCCCTCGAGGCCATTGGTAACGCCGCAATGCCGAAACTTGCGGCACTGCTTAATTCTTCCGACCCGGAAGTCCGCCTCCGGGCCGCTCGATGTATGTTCAACCTCGGTGACCAGAGGGGCAGGGAATCGCTCTGGGGCATTGCCACCGACAAAAAATCTTCCTATCGCATAGAGGCAATTGATGCCCTGGTCAATACCTCCGCCGGGCAGGACGTCACCTCAATGCTTCAATCGCTGCTGCGAGATGATGATTTGTCCATTCGCCTTATTGCCTATGAGAATCTCGTTCGCCTCAGAGACGTCACCGTCTCACGCAAACTGATAGCCAACAGCTTCTATCTTGACCAGGTAACCCAGACCGGAAAACCCGCAATTCTGGTCTCTCGACGAATCCAGCCCCGCATCGCGCTCCTCGGCTCTCCCATATACTGCCGAAGTAATATTTTTATTGAGACGCAAGACGGAACTATCACTATAAATGTGCCCGCGGGCGAAAAATATGCCACGATAATACGCAAGCACCCCAGACGCCCCGATACAATTATCCAGTTGAAAAGCTCCCTTGACCTTGCCGACGTCATTGAGACATTGTGCCGGGAGCCGTTAACTCCAACAGCGCAGGGTGGCCCGGGACTTGGTGTCCCCTACTCTACTCTCGTCGGGCTCATTAGCAAAATGGTTGACTCAGGCGCCGTCCAGGCCGAATTTTACGCCGGCCCACTCCCAAAAACCCTGCCAAATATAAAGAAATAACATCCCTTCGACCGATAATGTTAGAACAAAATGTAAGAACCGAATTGAAGGGCTATGACCAAAGGTAAAAAATATCGGGCTAAGTTTGCTTCGCTGGTCGGGTTTTGTAATAATAATAACTTTGGAATTATAGGACTATACGGTTTTGAGTTTTCTGGTTTTTCCGCCAGAAGATCGCAAGGGCAGGAGGGTTTCCGATATCCTTTGCTTATACCGGCTTATGCCTGAATCTTAAGGATTTATAAATGCGACTTGAAAAGGTTATCCTCGACGGCTTCAAAAGCTTCGCAGACAAAACGGAATTTGTGTTTTCAGCGGCGGTAACGGGAATCGTTGGCCCCAACGGCTGCGGCAAAAGCAACGTTGTTGACGCCGTGAAATGGGTCTTCGGCGAACAAAGCGCAAAAAGTTTGCGCAGCGGACGAATGACCGACGTCATCTTCAGCGGCAACGCCAGCCGAAAACCCGCCGGCTGCGCGGAAGTCAGCTTGTTCCTCGCCAATACCAACGGCTCTGAAACGGGCCGGCTGCCCATCGATGCCGATGAAGTCCAGATTACACGACGCATCTACCAGAGCGGCGACAGCGAATACCGCATCAATAACAAACTCTGCCGGCTGAAAGATGTCCGCGAATTATTTATGGATACCGGCGTCGGCGTCAGGGCGTATTCCATTATCGAACAGGGCCAGGTCGAACGCCTCCTCTCCGCTTCCTCCGTCGAAAGGCGCGTGATATTTGAAGAGGCGGCCGGCATAAGCAAATACAAGGCGCACAAGGAAGAAGCGCTTCGCAAGCTCGAACGAACCGAGCAAAATCTCCTTCGTCTTGCTGATATTGTCAGCGAGGTCGCCAGCCGGCTCCGCAGCGTCAAACTCGCTGCGGGCAAGGCAAGAAGCTATGTCCAGTACACTCAACGACTAAAAGAGCTTCAGGTCAACTATTCGCTGGCGGAATTCGACAAAATTTATAAGACCGCCGCTCAGAAAAAGGCCGCCCTTGATGAAGCGGAGAAGAACTTTGCCGTATCCGCCGCCGAGGTCGCAAGGCACGATGCCCTGCTTGGCCAGATAGGCCAGCAGATAATCGATACGGAAAACAGCATCAACCACACCGACAATTCGCTTGTGGCCGTGCAGAGCAAAATCGAGCAGCAGATGCAGCGGATAGAATTCCTGCGAACCAGAATCAAAGAGCTTGAGCAGAGAAAGGCCGCCGCAGTTGCCAGGGCACAACAGCTCGCCGAACAAAAAAGCGAGTTCACAATCGACCTCGAAAAGTACCAGGCACAGCAGCAGGAAAACGAACAATCCTTCGAACAGTGCAATCACGACGTCGAGCAAACCAGTCGGGAAATCGCCGATATTAACGCCCAGTACTCATCGCTCGAAGCCGAGCTTGAAGATGAGAAATCCGGCATAATAGATATTGTCCGGCATACCGCCCAGCTCCACAACGAGCTTCAAAGCATATCTGTATATCGCACCAATCTTTCTTCTCAGAAAGACCGTCTCGCGGGCCGGGCACAGGTCGCGGGCGCCGAGCTTGAAAAGTTCCTGACAGACAAGGCACAGTGTGACGCGCGATTAAACGATATCGAGACCGTTATCGCCGACCTCACAAAAAATCTCGATGCCAAACGCAAGGAATCCGATACGTGCGTCGGTCGTACAGAAGCGGACAAAAAACGTTTAGCCAACAGCAAGGAGGCCAGAAGCGCACTGGCGAGCGAGCTTGCCGTTCTTACCGATATGGAAAACCGCCGGGAAGGCGTCAAGGCAGGCGCAAAGCGCATTCTCGAAAACCAGTCCCAGTTCGATTATGTCGAAGGAATTCTCGCGGATATTATCACCGCGCATATCGACTATGCCGCCGCGGTTGAGGCGGCTCTTGAAGACAAGACCGATGCCGTCGTTATCGCCTCGACTGAAAAGCTGTTGGCGGGTAAAGATGCCGTCGATAAGCTCGATGGTCGGGTCCACTTCATAAGCGCAGACAAAATCGAGCCGTTTGTAAATACCAATGACCTCTCGACGCTGTCGGGCGTGAAGGGCCGTCTTGTTGAGTTCGTAAACTACCAGCCCAAATACGCGTCGCTTGTGTGGGCTTTGTTGGGCAAAACTCTCATTGTTGATTCAATCGATAAAGTCGCCCAGTTATCCGAAACGCTTGGGCCTGATTATAAATTCGTTACTCTCAAAGGCGAGTTCGCTTCGGGCGACGGCTTCATCAAGCTTGGCCCTCTCGGCCGGGCCGCGGGCCTCATTTCCCGAAAAAGCCGGCTTCGCCAGTTGCAGGACACCATTACCAATATCACTAATGAAATAGATACGCTCCAGAACCAGATTGACGAGTCAATCCGCACGGGCGACCATCTCACGAAACTTTGCAAAGACCTTCGCACTGCGGTTTACGAGGCGAATACCGAAAAGACACAGATAAATTCGAAGCTGGCAGCGCTCGAAGAAAGTATAAAACGGCTCAGTGAAGAACAGCCCCTCATCACAGGTGAAATTGACCAGCTCGAAAAGCAAATCGCGCAATCGGTGCAAAAGGAATACGAGTCAAAGCAAAAGCTTGAGGAGCTTGAGACCGTCAACAACCAGCGCAATGCCCGAATCAGCCAGCTTCAGGGCGATTACTCGAATCTCAAGGGCAGCCAGCAGTCGCTCACGGAGAAACTGACCAACCTCAAGGTATCGCTTGGCCAGATATCTGAGCACCGCCAGTCGCTGATTCAGACAATCCAGTCGCTCCAGACCCAGCTTCAAGCCAATGCCGGGGCGGTTGCGGCTGCCGAATCCGAAATCAAAAGCTGCGCCGACCAGGCCTTGGCTGCCCAGACCGACATCCTCGCTTCCGAATCGGCTGTCTCTGAGTTGTTCAGCGAAAAAGACCAGAAGCAGCAGAGCAGTTCTCAACTGCACAATCAAATTGAAGACCTGCTTGCCGAGCAAAAGAGCAATGAGCAGACGCTCCGTGACAAGCGCGCTGGGCAAAGCCAAATCGAACAACAGATAAACGAACTGAAAATAGAGCTTGGCCAGCTTGACGTTCGACAACAGGACCTCATCGCGAGGGTCCGCGACGAATTGCAACTCGACCTGCTCCAGTCCTACCAGAATTATCAGGACACAACCGTTGACTGGGAAAAGGTGCGTGAGGAAATCGCCGAGCTGCGAGGCAAAATCGAACGACTTGGCAACGTCAACCTCGACGCCATCCAGGAGCAGCAGGACCTCGAACAGCGGCACAGCTTCCTTTCGACGCAGGTCGAGGACCTCAATTCCAGCAAGGGCCAGCTCCAGCAGCTAATCAACCGTCTCAATAAGGTAAGCAGGGAAAAGTTCCTTGAGACGTTCGAGCTTGTCCGCGGTCATTTCCAGCAGATTTTCCGCAAGCTCTTCGGCGGCGGAAAGGCCGACATTATTCTCGAAGCGGCCCCCGATATCGATGTTCTCGACGCGGGCATCGAAATAGTCGCGAAGCCCCCCGGCAAGGAAACCCGGAGCATTTCGCTATTGAGCGGCGGCGAAAAGGCAATGACCGCCATCGCGCTATTGTTCTCCGTATTCAAGGCAAAACCCTCCCCGTTCTGCTTCTTAGACGAAGTTGATGCCGCCCTCGATGAGGCCAACAACGAACGCTTCGACGCCATCGTCAGGGAATTTCAGAAGGAATCCCAGTTTATCATCATCACGCACTCCAAGCGAACGATGAGCGTTACTGATATGCTCTATGGTGTAACTATGCAGACGCAGGGCATCAGCAAGAGAATATCCGTCAACTTCGACCATTACAGCTCCGAACCTGCCGCCGCGTAAATCAATCGGGACAGGTCTGGTTTGCCATTCCCGGAAGCAGGAATCCAATCGTCTGCTTTGACGAATCCCCTCAAAGGTTCTATAATACCCCGGTTCTATTGAGGGCTTGATTATGGAAACGATTTTGCTGGTTATAGTGGCTGTTCTGCTGGCGATAGTTTTGATTCACCAGTTCAGCACCAGTTCTGCCAACAGGGATAAGCTCACCCAGCAGCAAACCGCTGTAACATCTCTCCAGCAGCAGCTCGATT
The DNA here is from genome assembly GCA_050013675.1 of Sedimentisphaerales bacterium. Lineage (GTDB taxonomy): Bacteria > Planctomycetota > Phycisphaerae > Sedimentisphaerales > Anaerobacaceae > Fen-1362. The sequence goes on along the minus strand of JBEKEU010000007.1, from coordinate 49,014 downwards.
CCATTTTGAAGTCGGCTGATTCCACCCGGAACACCCTTCAGGATTCTCTTCAAAAAGGTCAATCTACATTGACCCAGGGCCTGCAATCTTCAACGGAAACGCTCAGCAAACTTAACAATCAAATCGGTCAGTTAATTACCGCCAGCACGCAGATGCAGAAAGTTGGCGACGATGTGAAGCGCCTTCAGGAAATTCTCGCAAGCCCTAAACTTCGCGGCGGTCTCGGTGAATGGTCACTTGAAAATCTGCTGGCACAAACCCTGCCGAAGGACAGTTTCGAGCTTCAGTATTCCTTCAGGGATGGTCAGAAGGTCGATGCCCTGATTCATTTGGCCGGCTATAACGCCCCAATCGACGCCAAATTCCCGCTTTCGAGTTTTGAACTGCTGCTCAAGGCAGAGAGGGACGATGAACGGATTCGTCTGCGAAAGCAGTTTCACAACGACGTCATCAAGCACATCGACAAAATCGCGGCAAGTTACATCAGGCCCGCCGAAGGCACACTTGATTTTGCCCTTATGTATATTCCCGCCGAAAACGTTTATTACGAGGCGATTATCAAATATCCTGACGACGCGAAGGATATTCTCCAGTATTCACTTGATAAAAAAGTCGTCCCCGTCTCGCCGAATCTGCTTTACGCGTATCTGATGACCGTTGTGATGGGGCTTCACGGGCTGCAAATCGAAAAACAGGCAGCCGAAATACGCCAAAATCTCAAAAAACTCAACGCTTCCTTTAGCGATTTTACTGAAACCTGGGACGTCCTCGGCAAGCACCTCCGCAATGCCTATTCCCAGTTCGACGAGGGTCATAAAAAATTGGACAGATTTGGTATGGAACTTACTAATATTCAACAGGAAGATAACAAATAATTTGCGATGAGAGTAGAATGATAAAACGCCGTGTATATCACGTATTAATTTTCTCATTGTTTTTGGTTACCCCCGTTTTGTCCGCGGACAAGTTTTATGACGGGTTCAAGAATCCGCCGATGTCCGTCAGGCCGATTGTTCGGTGGAACTGGGATGCCAACAGTCCGGGCGAACAGGAAATCATACGCCGGCTTGATGCCTTCAAAAAAGCGGGTTTCGGCGGCGTCGAAATAAGCCTTGGCGAAGACGTAAACGGACAAATGCTCAAGTTTGCCGCCGACGCTGCAAAACAACGAGGGATGATTGTGGATTTGTCGCTTGGCTCGACCTTGGGCGGCTCGTTTATCTCGCCTGCCGAGCAAAGCCATAAAATCATAATAGGCAAAAAACAGTTCACAGGGCCGACAACGGCTGTTGTGAACGTAAACGATTTAATTAAAGTTTCTGACCCTAATCAAAAGTTGATGTTTCTGCGTCTGGTCCCAACGGGTCTGCTAAGTTTCACGCCCGGCGTAGAGCTAATCGAAAAAATAAAGCCCGACGGGTCAGTGGCCGTCGATATTAACGACACCAACAGCTATACCCTTTATGCGGGCGTCCTGCACTCCGGTACAAGTGCCACTGGCGCTCCCGCCCTCGATTTGCTCAACAAACAGGCCGTGGAAAAATATCTTAACAATATCTCCGCCAAACTTGGCCCCGCCCTGGGCGGTAAAATCGGCAATTCCGTCCATGCGATTGTATGTCCTCCCGTCGAATTATCTGCTGCAAACTGGACAAGCGATTTCATCCAGCATTTATTTAAGCGATATGGTTACAACATAAAACCCTACCTGCCGATTATTCTCGATGATGACTTCCCCAAGGCCAAGACCCGTTTCTACGATACTATCCGCCGCACACGTTATGATTTTTACGCGACCCTCGCTGAGTTGTACCGCGAACGTTTCGCCCTGACCTTCCAGAACTTCTGCCGCGATAATGGCGTCCTGTCTTGTGTCCCAACAGGCCCCGTTGATATCCTCGACAGTTGTTCTGTGCCCTCCGATATAATTCAGGGTTATGTCTCACCGGACCGCTTTAGCCATAATGCCTGGGATAAAATAGCTTCCTCTGCGGCGCATCTTGCCGGCAAGTCCCTCGTAGCCGGCGAAGCAATAACAGGCGTTTCAGACAACCTTGAATCAGTAAAGAGAGACGCAGACATTGCTTTTGTTTCGGGGGTCAATCGCTCAATTCTGGCCTGTGGTTCTTTTCTGGACGAGCGCAATCCCTGGTGGCCATACGCGGGAAACTGGACCGAGCGTGATGCCCGGTTGTCTTATTTGTTTCAGAACGCCCGCCATCAGGCCAGAGTCGCCATTATTTATCCGGCCGGCGATCTCTGGAGTGATTGCGGCTCATCAGAATCCAGGATGGTCAACTATTTCTGGTACCTGTTCCCACTCGGGCGTGCCCTCAATCAAAATGGCTACACCGTCGATTACGTCAGCGAGAAAATCTTCACGCAAACGACCTTCGAAGACGGCAAACTTCACTTTGGCTCACAGGCCTACGATGTCGTAATAGTCCCCGATGTATTCTCAATGGAATTTCTTACCGCCAGGGCCCTGCGTTTCTTTGCTGAGAATGGCGGCAAAATCGTTTTCGTCGGACAAGCGCCACTGACCGCGCCTGGTTTCAAAGACCTCCTCCGGCGCAGTGTCCCCATCGAGATAACGATGGACCATATCCAGAAAAGCGACCCCAATCGCATTGCGTTCATCCCGGCCCCTGACAAGAACAAGGATAACCTGCTATCCTGGACGTCCGCCCTGATGAAAAAAATCAGCGTCTTGCCAACCGTCAAAATATCTCCGCCGAGTGATAAACTTCTTTTCGTCCATTATCTTGCCGAAGGCAGGGATATATTCTTTTTCACCAACACCGATAACTCCGCCCCCATATCTTTCCGCGCGGATTTTAATACCGCCGGCAAAACACCCTGGATCTGGAATCCCGATACCGGCGCTCGCGGCGTATTTGCCTATGGGGACAAAAAGAACGCTCTCGATATCCGCATTGAGCTGGCGGAATCGCTGCTTCTGGTTTTTGACCCGAATATGAAGGCGAAACCCGCCAAGCCGCAGCCCGTGGTCGATTTCAATGACGGACTCGAAATCAAAACTAATTGGCAGGCGGAATTTAGCAACTGTATGACAGGCGAAAAATTCACGCGTAAAATCGACGAGCTAATCGACTTTGGCCAGGACAAAGACCCCCAGCTAAATACCTTTACGGGAACAATTTTGTATCGGGCCGAATTTAACGCCCCCGACAAAAAGCGAACATTCCTTGACCTTGGCAAATGCAGTGATATCTCGGAAGTGAAGCTGAACGGCAAATCGCTTGGTATGTGCTGGTATGGGCGACATACCTACGATACCGCCGATGCTCTTAAAAAAGGCAAAAACACCATCGAAATAAAGGTAACAAATTCACTAAGCAATTTGAAAGCAAAGCCCGTCTCCGCAGGCCTGATTGGCCCTGTGTGGTTATTAAAAACACGGTAAAAACGTTTGCTTTATGAAGATAATCGCTTCTGGTAAGCAATGATGCCGGCGGACGTTATATGCGTGCCAGAACAATCCTTGAAAAACACACATCTTTCTGATACACTCTGTCTGTAAGTCATCATTGCGATTAAGTCGTGAAATATAGACGGGACTGTATCTAAATGCGAACTTCTGCACGGACGCAAAACAAATCATCCGCCAGTGAGCCGCTCTACAAGAATCATCGGCGTGCCAACTCCGCGGATAAAACCTGGATTATATCGCCTGCCGACCCGCGCGCAGACCAGCTCGCCAAATCACTCAAGGTTTCGCCTTTGCTCGCGCAACTGCTCATCAATCGAGGTGTAACCGACCCGCAATCCGGCTCCGCTTTCCTCAGGCCCAAGCTAACCGACCTTATCAGCCCCGAACTGCTTCCGGGTGTTCGTGATGCCGCACAAAGGATTAAACAGGCCGTCACACAAAAACAAAAAATCACAATCTATGGCGACTACGACGTTGATGGCATCACGGGTGTCGCTATCCTCTGGCAAATCCTCACGCTCCTCGGCGCAAACGTCGATTACTACATCCCGCACCGCATCGACGAGGGCTATGGCCTCAAAGTTGACGCCGTCGAATCAATCGCCAAAGCCGGCACGCGGCTCCTTGTCACCGTTGATTGCGGCATCACCGCTCACGCCGCCGCCGAATTGGCGAAAAAACTCGGCCTCGACCTGATTATCTCCGACCACCACCAATTTGCCGACACGCTCCCGCCAGCGTTCGCCATTGTCCATCCGGCGCTCGATAAATCCTATCCTAACCCCGACTCTTCCGGCTCTCTCGTCGCCTTCAAACTCGCCTGGGCCGTCGCGGACATTTTCAAAACCGGCGCCAAGCTCAGCCCCGAAATACGCGACTTTATGCTTAATTCCACGTCCCTGGCGGCAATGGGGACTATCGCTGATGTTATGGAACTCCGCGGCGAAAACAGGACCCTGACCAGCTTCGGTCTGAGCTTGCTTTCCGACCCCAAATTACCCGGCCTGAAAGCGCTCATCGAATCTGCCGACCTCACCGGCAAAGGCCTCGACAGCTACCACATCGGCTTTCGCCTTGCCCCTACGCTCAACGCCGCCGGCAGAATCGGTCACGCCCGCCTCGCCGTCGAGCTTCTTACTTCCACGAGCCATGCCCACGCTGCCCAGGTCGCCGATTATCTCAAAAGCCAAAACGCCCAGCGTCAGCGGTTCGAACGAAAAATCTACAACCACGCCTGTCAGCTTATCGCCGAACAAAACCTCGACAAGCCGGAAAGAAAAACCATTGTGCTGGCTGACTCCTCCTGGCACAGCGGCGTTATCGGTATTGTCGCCTCCAGAATCGTCGATAAATTTTTCCGCCCCGCGATTATGATTAACTCCGGCTCAACACCCGCGCAGGGTTCCGCCCGTTCTGTCCCCGGCTTCGATATCCTCACTGCAATCGCCGCCTGTTCAAAACACCTCGTTACTTTCGGCGGTCACAAAATGGCCGCGGGAGTAACAGTCCTGCCCGAAAATATCCAGAAGTTCGCCGATGACCTCGAAACCTATGCTCAACACCACCTGCTCGATGAACAATGCGTCAGCAAGCTCCATATCGACGCCCTCGCGTCGTTGTCCGAGTTCAGTTACGAAAGTGTTACCGAAATGCAAACCCTCGGCCCGTTCGGTCAGGGCAACCCCGAACCCCTGTTTGCCACAAAAGGCGTCCGCCTCTGCTCACCGCCTCGCAGGGTTGGGACAAACGCCGACCACCTCCAGCTTGCCGTCACCGACCACACCAATTCAATCCGCTGCATCGGCTTTAGGATGGGGCTGCTCGAAAAGAAGCTTCTCGAACGCGATTGCTTCGACATTGCCTACCACGCCGCGATTGATTCATTCAACGGCAACCACTCCGTTCAGCTTGTAATTGAAGACATCCGTTTCGAATAAGGACTTCACTTTCCGGGTTCGACTGTAACTTTTTCAATTCTGAATTTGCCTAACGTCGTCGCCATGTTGAAAAAGTTCACCGGCTCGCCGTTGCCCGATGCCAATGCGATATGCCCGGCATCGAATTTGCCTAAGCCGCCCGCTTTGAACGCCGAATCAAGCCCGACCCATTTGTTGCCTATATACGCCTCCGTCCAGGCGTGTCCGCCAAAGCCGGTTTTGCCTTCAAAATCATTCACGTATGCCACACCCACTGTTACTTTTGCCGGTATTCCCGCCGCCCGGCACATCGCTGCGCACAGGACCGCGAATTCCGTGCAGTCGCCTCTCCTGCTCGCCGCGACCTCCGTCGCTGAGGCGTAACCAACCGACAAGCTTATATTCTTTACGTATTTTGCCACAAACTCTTCGATTCTCTTTGCCGCTTCAGCCGAATCCTTTGCGTCGCCCACCGCTTGTTTCGCAAGGGCGATTATATTCGCGTCGTCGCTCTGCACAAATCTGCCTGGCTTTATCATCTCTGCGATGTTCGCATCTGTCCCCTTATATGGGAATATTCCGCCCGTTGGCATACTCACTGGTTCGACTTTAACTATCACTGTTCCATCTCCGAGTTTTTGAACCTGCTGGTTATCGCTTGACGGTATCGTGAGATTCGTCGTTTGAGCGGTCGGTTTCAGGTAATATGTAATCGATTTTGCAGTCCCTGTGTCTTCAATCGGCTCTGGACTTGCCAAAAACATCTTATCTATTATTTCAGCGGGCTGGTTGTTGCTCATCGCGAATTCTTTTGTGCAGGCCAGCATTTCCACGTTCATTCCCGCCATCGGCATTATGCTCTTTAACGCCCGTAACTGCCCGTCCACATAACCAGTCGAAGCAATCTCGCCCGTTCCGGGCATGCTCATCACCGTCTCAACTTTTGTCAGCGGTACTATCCTGCCCAGCAAATCCACATCCTGCCTTGCCCCGACTTTCACGCGAGTATTAACAGCTGTCATCAATGTAGGTACGAATATGGGTGTCTCGTAAGTTGTGCCTTCATTCAGTTTTTTCTCCAGCTCAATCAGGCGAAGTCCCTCCGCCATTACCGCGTCCTTGGGCCATACAATAGTGCCTTCCTGCACGGCTCCTATTCCCGTTGTTCGCGTTCGGACCGTCCCGTCTTTGCCTATTGTCCCCTCTGTTTTCATCGTTACCATTCCCATATCCTGCTCGGTGGCAAACGATATCGGCTCCCCCTTTACCGTTTCAACACAGGTTTCCTTTGTTTTCATTAAAACTGTCTTTCCCATTCGATTTAGCGTCATATTGACCGTATCCGTTGTTGTAACCCGTTCGCCTGCCACGACCCTGCTGTGCATCGCATGTCCGACCTTCGTCCCATCCACGAATACAGCGTAGTATTCGAAGTCATCCGCCCGTCCCCACGCCAAAACCGCGAATTGCAGCACGATAAGCCCAATTGCGAAAATTTTTGTCTTCATAGTCAACTCCAAAAATGTCGTCCCATTTCAAATATGTTCCGATTAGTATAAACCATCCGTTGCATCCGGCAAGCTATCTTCCTAAAATACCCTGATGATTTGGTTACCTGATATGCTATGAATTTTGATGAACTGTTGAAACTTATTCGTTCGGGCGACTCACCCCGGCTGTGCGATGATTCTCGTATCATCGAAGCCGGCGATATCTTCGTTGCTGTTAAAGGTCCTGATGTCGATGGCCACGACTTCATTCCACAAGTCCTTGCCAAAGGCGCAAAATTCATCGTTTTACAAAAAAAATTAGCCCCCAAATTTATTGGGGGGTTGCGAGAATCGAGTATCGAGAATCAAGTATCGGTTGTCCCTGTTCCTGATTCCTCTCTCGCCCTGGCCACTCTTGCACAAGCCGCCAATGGCGACCCCGCATCCAGGTTGACAAATCTCGCCGTTACGGGAACCAAGGGCAAGACCACTGTAACCTTTCTCGTCCGCTCCTGTTTTCAGGCCGCCGGGCAAAAATGCGGCTTAATCGGGACCGTTATCTATGATAACTGCGTTGATGTCTCGCCTGCCCCGCTCACCACCCCCGATTGCCTGACCATCGCAAAATTGCAGGCGCAGATGCTCAAAGCCGGCGCAAAATATATGGTCATCGAAGCCAGTTCCCACGCCCTTGACCAGAACCGAGTTGCCGCGATTAATTTCAAGGCCGCGGCCTTTACCAATCTCACAGGCGACCACCTCGACTACCACAAAACCACCGAAAACTACCTGGCCGCAAAATCGAAAATCTTCGAATTGCTTTCTCCCGACTCAACCGCTGTTCTTAATAAACAATCCTCTTACTCAGAACAAATCGCCGCAGGCACTAAAGCCAAAATTCTCTGGTTTGCCGTTGATGAAAATGCTGACCTTTCCGCGGAAATTCACTCAATCGATGGCTCAGGCACGGCGTTCACGCTTCGATATCAGGGCCAAAGTATTCGCATAAAAACGCCTTTGCTTGGCCAATTCAACGTTGCCAATCATCTTGCCGCCGCGGGCCTGTGTCTCGCTGCTGGTCTCGACCTCAAAACCGTTGCCCGTGGCTTATCCGCCCTCGATGCTATCCCCGGCCGGCTTGAAAAGGTAAAATCAGACGCATCTTTTACCGTTCTTGTCGATTTTGCCCATACCGATGATGCTCTCGATAACGTCCTTTCCACTTTAAAGTCGCTCTGTAAAGCTCGACTCGTCGTTGTATTTGGCTGTGGCGGCGACAGGGACAAAACAAAAAGACCCCGTATGGCCAAAGTCGTCGAAAAGTTCGCTGACCTCGCAATCGTAACAAGCGATAATCCGAGAACCGAAAATCCCCACGATATAATCAGTCAAATCGTCGCTGGCTTCAAAGACCCCGGCTCCCCCAAAATCAAAATCGAACCTGACAGAAAAAAAGCGATAGCTCTTGCCATTGATTCAGCGCAGAAAAACGACGTGATTATCATCGCGGGCAAAGGCCACGAGAATTATCAAATCATCGGCAAACAAAAATTCCCCTTCAGTGACCAGCAAATTGCCCTCGACCTGCTCAAAAATAAAAAATGAAGAAACTCTCAATCGAAAATTTGGCCAAGATAATAAAGGCGAACCATAGAACGTCGGGCACAAGTTATGACGTTACTGATGTAAGCACTGATTCACGAACGGCGAAATCCGGCGATTGTTTTTTCGCAATACCTGGCGATAATTTCGATGGTCATAATTTCTTAGCCGATGTTTTTGCCAAAGGTGCTGCCTGTGCCGTCGTCAGTCAGGATATTCCGCCCGACAAGTTTCCCGGTAAAGCGATTCTTCGGGTTTCCGACACAATAAAAGCCCTCGGCGACCTTGCCCGATGGTATCGCCTGGACTGCAAATTCAAGGTCGTCGCAATCACCGGCTCAGCCGGCAAAACAACAACAAGGCAAATCGTTTACCAAGTTTTGTCGCAGCGTTTCAAAACGTATCAGTCGCCTAAAAGTTTCAATAATTTCATTGGCCTGCCCCTCACCTTGCTGGGGGCCGAGCCGAATCAGCAAATTGTCATTGTTGAATTGGGCACCAACCACCCCGGCGAAATTGAGTATCTAACCCGTATCGCCTCGCCGAATATCGCCTTGGTTACTAATGTTTATCCCGCCCATCTTGTCGGCTTTGGCTCCGTCGAAAAAATAGCAGAAGAAAAATTGGCCATATCCAAAGGTCTTGCCCCCGCCGGAACACTTATCATCAATGCCGATTGCCCCGCTCTGCTCGATTTTGCCCGCCGAGCCGGCTTAATCTTCAAAACATTCTCTTGCAGAGAGTCCGCTGATTACCTCGCACGAAATATTTCTATCGGTCCGCTTACAAGTGTTTTTACCATCAATGGCGTTTCCGTCGAAATCCCGTTGCCCGGCCGGGGAAATGTTGAAAACGCCCTTGCCGCATGGGCAATTTGCTCATCCCTTGGCATCTCCGCCCGCGATTTTGCCGACGCCCTAAAAACCATCAACCCCATCTTTATGCGAACTGAAATGTTACAGCTTGGGTCGATTACCGTCATATCCGATTGTTACAACGCCAGCCCCGCCTCGATGAAAAATGCTCTTGATATACTCGTAAACCTCGCCGGCAGTCAAAAACGCAGGGCTGCCTGCCCCGGCGAAGCGCAGCGAAGACGGGTTTTTATCTGCGGCGATATGGCAGAACTCGGCGATTCCGAACAATTTTTACATCGTCAACTTGGCGAACAAATCGCAAACGCAGGGGTAAATCTTCTCATCACCCTTGGCAATCTCGCTGCCATTGCCGCCGATGCCGCTAAAACCAAAAGACCCGACACCCAAACCCGCTGTTTTGCCGACCAAACAGACCTTTGCAATAACTTGCAGCTTATGATAAAAGATTCCGATATAATACTTGTCAAGGGCTCACGAATTAATAAGCTTGAGCTGGTTGTTGATAAATTGAAAAAGCTCTTCAGTGAACCCCGATAAATAGGGATTCGCTGGTCACGGAAGACGAGAATAGAATGATTTATCATCTTCTTTGGTTTTTCCGAAATACTGTTACGCATCGACTGGGTTTTTACGCGTACCAGGAGGTGATTTTTCGCGCCTTTGCGGCCCTGTTGACGGGTCTTGTTATCGCGCTTGCGCTTGGCCCGCCGCTTATTCGCTGGCTTATGCGAAAAAAAATCGGCGACCGCCCGGAATTCCACCACGCTACTCTCAATGAGCTGACCAAGCAAAAAGCCAATACCCCGACTATGGGAGGTCTCATCATTATCATCGCCGTTTTTGCCTCTACCATTCTCTGGGCAAAACTTAACAACCCCTTCGTTCAAAAGGCAATCATCATCCTTTTCTGGTTCGGCGCTCTCGGCGCCGTTGACGACTGGCTTAAACTCACCGCCGAATCACGCCATCGCAGCAGAGACGGCCTCAAACCCTGGGAAAAAATCCTCTTCCAGTTCGGCGGTGCGGTCCTCATCGCCTCCTTCCTCTATATCGACTTCGCCAATATCGAAGATGGTCGAAAATTCTGGCTGCCTTTCTATAAGCACGGTCTGCCCCTCGCCAACTGGATGTTCATTCTCATCGCCATCCTGTATCTGTCTGCCACCAGCAATGCCGTCAACCTCACCGATGGTATGGATGGCCTCGCCGCCGGCTGCACCGGTATCGCCTCATTCGTTCTGGCAGTCCTCTGTTACGTCGCGTCCGAAACTATGAGCCGAACCTCGACGGCCACCTGGTCGAGCTACCTGCTTTTGCCTGCCATTCCTCAGGCCGGCGAACTGGCCGTCTTCTTTTCCGCCATTCTCGGCGCAGTTCTCGGCTTTCTCTGGTATAACTGCCACCCCGCCCAGGTCTTTATGGGCGATATCGGTTCACTGCCCCTCGGCGCAGCTATGGGATACGGGGCGCTCGTCACCCGAAACGAAATACTCCTGCTCATCATCGGCGGCGTCTTTATGATAGAGCTTTTCAGTGTCGTCCTCCAAGTCGGCTATTTCAAATACACCGGCGGCAAACGCCTCTTCCGCTGCGCCCCCATCCACCATCATTTTCACCTCGCCGGCTGGTCCGAACCCCAGGTCGTCGTCCGTTTTTGGCTCGTCGCCGCTGCCTTCGCCGCACTTGCTTTGGCAACCCTCAAAATTCGTTAAATTCGCAATAATCAATTATCAATAATCAATCATCAATAGTAGATAACAAATCTTCCTGCTATAATACCTTACCCCGCTAAGGGGGTTTTGAAAGGTAATTATGCCCGACGAGCAAATTGCGTCTGATTTAGAGCCGGAGGCGCCCAGGCCGCCCAGAATCGCCCTTATCGCGTCGCGACAGACGCTGGCCGAATATCCTTCTTATCTCAAGCACCTGCTCGTAGGCTTGGCCGATGAGTCCGTTCCGGTTATTTTGATATGCCCACCGGGCAGCGACGCCGACTCTATTATCCCGCCGGCTGTCGAGGTAGTCCGGCACCCCGCAATCGATATACCTTTTATGCAATATTACAACAGCCGCCTTCTCCTCGACAAGGTCGGCAAATTCAAACCGGAGATACTCCATTGCCTCTGCGAAACCTCGGCTTCACTGGCGCGATGGCTCGCCCGAAACCTTAATGTCCCCTATCTGCTCAATATAAATTCAATCTCTTCGCACTGGTCTGCTATTACATTTTCCGCGACTCGTTGCGCAAATATCATTGTGCCTGCCAGGACCATCGCCGACCATTTCATAAAGGCACGCCCCAAAGTCGCGGACCGCCTCCGGCAAATCAATATCGGCACCTTCGTTGACGAATCCACCGCCTGTTTTGCCCATCCCGAACACCTGCCCGGTATCGTCGTCTCGCCGCCCATCGATAATCCTGCCAATCTCGATAATATCTTCCAGGCGCTCCATCGCCTCACTGTCGATGGTTGCCAGTTCATTGTAGCGATTATCGCCGCTGGTCGCCCGGAAGGGCCGCTCTGGAAACAGCTTCGCTCCCTTGGTCTTCTCCACGCGGTTACTATTGTTCCTCCTTCGCTGGGCCTCTACTCCGCCGGCTCCGCCGCCGATATATTCATCGTGCCCCGGCCGTCAGGCAGGTTCAATATGCTGCTGTTGGCCGCGATGAGCGCCGGCTGTGCCGTCGCCGCTTCAAAAGGCGGCGTTGATGACCTCATCATCGAAGACAAAACTGCGTTTACCTTTAACCCCGATGACCAGCTTAGTGTTTATAATTGTCTTAAACGGCTCTTTGACAGACCCGATGAAGCCCGGCGTTTGGCTGCCGACGCCCAGCAGTTCCTCCGCCAAAACCACCACGTTAGCGATATGGTTTCCGCTACTATTTCCCTCTACAGGCAGGCCGTTTGCTCAAAGACCCAGGCAAACGCCTGATATTTGAAATAAATATAGGCGCCGGTACGTCTTACTTCCGGTTGTTTTCGTGGATAACGAGAATTCTTTTAATGTTTTTTTGAGGAGAATTGAATTATGAACACCAAAGCGATTGTGGCGGTTGTGGTGCTGGCATGTGTTGTGCTGGTGCCGGTTGTTATTGCAGCAGAAGGGGTAGTGGGCGAGTGGGAATTCAAGAGCCAGATGCCGGCTAGGACTTCCACGGCGACTATGACGATTACCAAGAACGCCGACGGCAAGTTAGCGGGAACGTGGTCGGCACAATTCGGGGAAAGCACGCTATCGGATATTACTTTCGAGGCAGGCAAGGTGAAATTTGTCCAGACGAGCAACTTCGGCGGCCAGGAAATGAAGACGACCTACGAAGGCACCCTTGAGGGCGGGAAGCTCAAGGGGACAGGCAAAGGTCAGTTTGGCGAATTTACATTCGAGGGGACTTTGCAGGGAGAAGCTAAAACCGGAGCGGATGCGATTGTCGGCGGGTGGCAAATGAGCGTAAATATGCCCGCGAGAGATAACGTAGAGAAGCTGACCGTCACCAAGAACGCCGACGGCACGCTGGCAGGTAAATGGGAAGGCCGAAGAGGAGAAAGCAAAATTTCGAATATGAAGTTTGAAGGCGGAAAACTTACTTTTATCCGCGCCAGCGATTTCGGAGGCCGCATAATGGAGTCAGAATTTGAAGGGACAGTTGAGGGTGACTCGATAAAGGGCGTATTCAAGAGCGACAGGGGCAACAGGGATGCTAATGCTACCCGCATTGGCGCAAGCAAGTCCGAGCCGAACAAGCCCGCTTCGCCCGCGAAGCGAGGCGAGCCGGCACCCAAAAAGCCGGATGCGCCAAAACCAAAATAAAATCACACTATCATAGAACAAGAACTAAAACCCCTCGATTTTTATCGGGGGGTTTTTATTTGCGCCTATTGTTAATAATATCGAATACTTTGGCGGGGGTATCGATGAGCACCTTTGCGCCGGATTCGAGGAGTTCCTCCGCTGTTCGGTAGCCCCATAAGCAGCCGACGGGAAACATCCCCGCGGATACGGCCGTTTGCATATCGGTGCTGGTATCGCCAAGGTAAAGGAATTGTTCGGGCGCAATTCGGAGTTTCTTTACGATTTGCAGCGCCATCGCGGGGTCGGGCTTTAGAGGAACGTCAGGCAGTGCGCCCTGGACGATTTCAAACCGCCACTGCGGAAGTATTTTTTTGACCATAACCTTTGTGAAGCGGTCATTTTTATTGGACAGGATAACTAAAGACAGGCCGCGATGCTGAAGTTCTGTGAGCAGTTCCGGTATGCCCGGGTAGGGATGGGTGTTATCACCCCAGCATTTGTCGTAGATTTCTTCCGAATACACCGCGACTTTCCTGACGAATTCGGGGTCGTGTGCCGATTCAGGCAGGGCGCGCCGGGCTTCGGTCTCGACGCTTTCGCCAATGAAATACTTATACGCGTCAACGGGATGAGGCGGAAAGTTAAAGTGCACGAGCGCCTCGTTCATGGCATTAGCGACGTCGGTCAGCGTATAAAGCAGCGTGCCATCGAGGTCAAACAAAACGGCTTTGAACATCTTCGCCATTGTCTGCGTTATGTGCCTTCGCCGAAATCGGCGAGGTATTTGACCTGCTCAGGCGTCAGCTTGTCAATCGAGATACCCATCGATTTGAGTTTCAGAGTGCATACAATGTTCTCGATTTCGACGGGTACATTATAGACGGCGGCGGTCAGCGACCGGGCGTTTTTGACGACGTATTCCGCCTCGAGCGCCTGCGTGGCGAAGGACATATCCATAACCGAGGCGGGATGGCCTTCCGCGGCGGCGAGGTTTATCAATCGACCTTCTGCCAGAAGATATATGCGTTTGCCGTTTTTGAGGACGTATTCATCCACGTGGTTGCGAACGCCGCGGAGGACCTTTTTGCTCAGTTTTGCCAGGGCCGGTATGTCGATTTCGACGTTGAAGTGGCCCGAATTGGCGACGACTGCCCGGTCTTTCATCACGCGGAAATGTTCTCCGCGGATGACGTTTTTGTTGCCGGTAAGCGTAACAAAGAGGTCGCCTGTTTTGGCGGCCTGAGACATCGGCATAACGTCGAAGCCGTCCATCGAGGCCTCGATTGCCTTGATGGGGTCGATTTCGGTAACGATGACGATTGCGCCCATACCCTTGCATCGCATAGCGAAGCCCCGCCCGCACCACCCGTAGCCGACAACTACGACCTTTTTGCCCGCGACCAGATAATCAGTCGCCCGGATGATGCCATCGAGGGTAGATTGTCCCGTGCCGTATCGGTTGTCAAAGAGGTGTTTGCTTGCGGCGTCGTTGACCGCGATGACCGGAAATTTCAGCTTGCCCGATTTCTCAAGCGCCCGCAGCCGGATGACGCCAGTCGTCGTTTCTTCTAAACTGGCGATTATGCGAGGAGCGCCTTCGGTTCTGCTGGTGTGCAGCTCGGTAACGAGGTCTGCTCCGTCGTCGAAGGTGATGACGGGTTTATGGTCGAGCGCCGCGTGAATATGTTTGTAGTATGTCTTGCGGTCTTCCCCGCAGATTGCGAAAACGGGTATCCCGAAATCTTTAACAAGAGAGGCGGCGACGTCATCCTGGGTGCTGAGCGGATTTGAGGCGCACAGGACCAGGTTCGCGCCGGCTGCCTTGAGTGTTATGGCAAGATTGGCGGTCTCGGCGGTAACGTGAAGGCAGGCGGAAACGTTTTTGCCGGCCAGCGGTTTTTGCCTGGCGAATCTCTCACGGATTGACGTTAGAACGGGCATGTCGTTGTTGGCCCAGAGAATTCGTTTCTTACCCACAGGGGCAAGCGACATATCAGCTACATCTGATTTCATTTGTGTTTCCTTTCAAGAAAAACAGGAATTATACATATCGGATGCCCAATTTTCAAGCATAAACGTTGATTGATTGCATTTCAGCCGGGTTGATTTTCGCTGGCAGGGGGGGTATAGTAAGGAGCTTGTATGTTCGAATGTTTGTTTTGAAGATTCAGAGGTGTCAGCTATGCCGGCAAACCAGCGTTACGGTTACTTCGATAACAAAGCCAGAGAATTCGTTATAACCAGGCCCGATACCCCTACGCCCTGGATAAATTACCTCGGCTGCCAGGATTATCTCGGCATCATATCCAACACCGCGGGCGGCTACAGTTTCTATCGTGACGCTCGCCTAAGACGCCTGCTGCGATACCATTACAACGCGATACCCAGGGATAACCCCGGCAGATACATCTACGTCTGCGACGGCAAAAAAACGTGGAACCCCGGCTTCAAACCAGTAAAAACAAAACTCGATGGTTACAAATGCCGACACGGACTCGGCTATACGGTTATCGAAGGAGCATTGGATGGCCTGAGGGTCTCGACGACGTATTTTGTCCCAATCGATACCAACGCCGAAATCTGGTCGGTTGCGGTAACCAATGAAAGCAAAAAAACCAAAAATATAGATTTGTTCAGTTATGCCGAATTCTGTCTCTATGACGCCCTCGATGACGCCACCAATTTTCAGCGGAACTGGAATATCGCCGAAATGGAAATCGAAGGCAGCGCCATATTTCACAAGACCGAGTATCGGGAACGCCGGAATCATTTTGTTGGTTTCTGGTGCAGCGATAAAATCGCTGGTTTTGACACAATGCGGGATGTCTTCCTTGGTCGTTTGAATGACTATGGCTGTCCCGATGTTGTAAAACATCGTCAGGCGACAAACAGCGTTGCTCACAGTTGGCAGCCGGTTGGTTCACATCAGGTCAAACTGTCCCTCAAGCCGGGCCAGACCAAACGCCTGCATTTTGTTCTGGGCTATGTAGAAAACCCACAGCAGGAAAAGTTCTCATCCCCGGGTGTTATAAATAAAAAGAGATTCTACGAGACAATCGCAGGGTTAAAAACAGCCGGCCAGGTTGATGCCCAGTTGGAGAAACTCAAAAACTTCTGGGCAGACGCCCTGTCCTGCTATCAGGTTAAAATCGATAATGAGCACGTCGAGCGAATGGCCAATATCTGGAACCAGTATCAGTGTATGGTAACGTTCAATCTCTCTCGTGCGGCCAGCTCATTCGAAACGGGCGTCAGCAGGGGGCTTGGCTTCCGCGATTCGAATCAGGACATACTCGGGTTTGTTCATATTGTCCCCGAACGCGCCCGACAGCGAATAATCGATTTGGCCTCGACGCAAAACCACGACGGCTCGTGCTATCACCAGTATCAGCCGTTGACCAGGAAGGGTAATGCCGCCGTGGGCACCGGCTTCAGTGATGACCCGCTCTGGCTGGTTGTCTCGACGTCTGCCTATATCAAGGAGACCGGCGACTGGACGATTCTCGACGCTCCCGCCGGCTATCAGGATGTCCCCGGCAGCGAAAAAAGCACGACACTGATGGACCACCTGCATCTTTCAATGAAACACGTTCTGGACCTCCGCGGTTCGCATGGCCTGCCCCTGATTCAGCACGCCGACTGGAACGACTGCCTCAACCTCAATTGCTTCAGCAACAGCCCCGGCGAGAGCTTCCAGACCTCTGGCGATATCGAGGGCGGCAAGGCCGAATCAATAATGGTTGCCCAACTGTTCGTTTACGCGGTAAAAGAATTAACAGGCATATTGGAACATCTTGGCCAAAAGGATAAAGCCGGCGAGTATGTTCACCAGGCGGATGATATGCGAAAAGTCATTCTCAAGCATGGTTGGGACGGCAAATGGTTTATCCGCGCTTATGACCATTTCGAGAAGCCGGTTGGCTCTAAGGTTTGCGATGAAGGAAAGATATTCATCGAAACACAGGGCTGGGGCGTTATGGCTCAGATCGGGCTTGATGATGGCAAGGCCCTCGCGGCTCTCGACAGCGCATGGCAATATCTGGCTGACGCAAATGGTATGGTCCTTAATCAGCCCGCCTTTACATATTATCAGGACCGGCTCGGCGAGATTACCTCTTATCCGCCGGGCTACAAGGAAAACGCCAGCATTTTCTGCCACAACAACACCTGGGTCATCATCGGCGAAACAATCGTCGGTCGCGGCGACAAGGCATGGGAGCTTTATACGCGAATCTGCCCCAGCACCAAGGAAGACAAAGCCGACGTTTATAAGTGCGAGCCGTATTGCTTCGCACAGACAATATCAGGCCACGACAGCCCGCTGCCGGGCGAGGGCAAGAACTCCTGGCTTACCGGCACCGCCTCCTGGAGCTTTACGGCCCTGGCGCAATATATCCTTGGCGTTCGGGCCGAGCACGACGGACTCAGGATTGACCCCTGTGTGCCGCCTGACTGGAAAAAATTTACTGTTACGCGCAAGTTCAGAGGGGCGACATATAAGATAAAGGTATTGAATCCGGATGGTGCTATGCGGGGCGTAAAGAAAATGCTCGTCAACGGCAAAGAAATCGCCGGCAATGTCGTCGGCGTATTTAAGCCGGGCAGCGTTGTAAATGTCGAGGTGCTGTTAGGATAACAGCGGGTGAAAATAAAACGCGATTTAATTGTTAAAAGGCGAAGGAAGTGTTCAATGAAACTTGACCCGACGAAGATGAAAAACTGGGAAATAGCAGAAGCGGCTGAGAACAATATCAAACAGATTTTCCAGTTGGCCGAAGAAATAGGTCTGCAAAAAGACGAACTGCTTCCGGCAGGCCACACTTTGGGTAAAGTCCACTTTACAAAGGTGCTCGACCGGCTTAAAAACGTTCCGACGGCCAAATATATCGATGTTACCGCCATCACACCGACGCCTTTCGGTGAAGGTAAAACGACTACGACCATTGGTCTGATTCAGGGCCTTGCTAAATGTGGCAAACGACCGACCGGCGCAATTCGTCAGCCAAGCGCAGGACCGACATTCAATGTCAAGGGTGGAGCCGCCGGAGGCGGTCTTGCACAATGCCTTCCTCTTATTCCGTTTTCAATCCGCCTGACCGGTGATATCGACTCCGTCACCAATGCGCATAATCTTTGTATGGTAGCGCTTACCGCTCGAATGCAGCACGAGAGAAACTATGACGACGAACGGCTCGCGAAAAGAAACCTTCGACGGCTCGATATCGACCCCGATTCCATACAAATCGGCTGGGCGATTGACCTTTGCGCGCAGTCGCTTCGTAATATAAGAATAGGTTTGGGCGGCAAAAACAACGGCTTCGAAATGAATTCCGGTTTCCAGATAACGGTATCCAGCGAGGTTATGGCCATCCTCGCGATTTCGAAGAATCTCGGGGATTTTCGGCAGCGTATCGCAAGAATTGTAGTCGCCAAGGACCGCAAGGGCAATGATATAACAGCCGCGGACCTTGAGGTGGACGGCGCAATGACCGCATGGATGCTCGACTCACTCAACCCTAACCTGCTTCAGACGATGGAAGGCCAGCCGCTTTTTGTTCACGCAGGCCCCTTTGCCAATATAGCCATAGGCCAAAGCTCGGTAATCGCTGACCTCGTTGCCACGAAGCTGGGTGATTATCACGTAACCGAAAGTGGTTTCGGTGCCGACGTCGGCTACGAAAAATTCTGGAATCTCAAGTGCAGAATTTCCGGTCTTAATCCGGCTGCGGTGGTTATTGTTGCGACTGTTCGCGCGTTGAAAATGCACGGCGGCGGCCCCCCCGTCAGGCCAGGCGTGCCTCTCAGTGAAGAATACACGAAAGAACATCTCGACCTGCTCGAAAAGGGCTGCGAAAACCTGATGGCGCACATTGACATAGTGAAAAAAAGCGGCGTCAGGCCGATTGTGTGTATCAACAGTTTCAGCGCTGATACCAAAGCCGAACATAAGCTAATCAAAAAAATTGCCGAGCAGCAGGGCGCAATCGCGATCGTTTCCGAACACTGGCTCAAAGGCGGCGAGGGCGCTATCGAATTGGCCCAGGCCGTGATTGATATGTGTGAGCAGAAAAATAAATTCAAGTATTTGTATGATTACGAGCTTCCCCTGCGAAAACGGATAGAGCTGATTGCCAAGGAAGTTTACGGCGCCAACGGCGTTTCGTATTCCGAGATCGCGTTCGAAAAGCTAAAAGCGCTGGAAGCAAATCCGGCGACGCAGAAATTTGGATTGTGTATGGCAAAGACGCACCTTAGTTTGTCTTACGACCCGGAATTCAAAGGCCGACCCATCGGCTGGGAATTGCCCATCAGGGACGTCCTGGTTTACAAAGGCGCAGAATTTATCGTGCCGCTTGCGGGCGAAATCAGGCTGATGCCCGGCACAAGTTCGGACCCGGCCTTCAGAAGAATTGACGTTGACGTGAATACCGGGAAGGTAAAGGGACTTTTATAAATAATTGCTTAGGCGGCAGCAAAAATATGACTGCGAAAATAATTGACGGCAAACAAATAGCTGCTGGCTTGCGGGCAAAGCTCAGAACCGATGTTGCCGCCCTTGCCAAAAAAGGTGTTGTGCCGGGACTCGGCGTCATTCTTGTCGGCGACGACCCCGCATCGAAATCCTATGTTGCTGCCAAGCAGAAGGCCTGTGAGGAAATCGGCATATATTCCGATGACAATCGCCTGCCCGCCTCGGTTTCACAAAACGAGTTAATGGCGCACATCAATCGGTTGAACAAAGACCCCAGAATCCACGGCATCCTGACGCAGTTACCTCTGCCAAAGCACTTCGATGAATTGGAAGTGCTGATGGCAATCGACCCCGCCAAAGATGTTGACGGGTTTAACCCCATAAACGTAGGCAAAATGGTAACAGGCCAAAAAGCGTTCCTGCCCTGCACCCCTCATGGCGTCGTCCAGCTCCTGATTAAAAGCGGCGTAAAAATCGAAGGCGCAAACGTCGTAATTGTAGGCAGGAGCAACATTGTCGGCAAACCCCTGGCTAATATACTGATGCAAAAAAGCCCACTCGGTAACGCCACTGTAACCGTCTGCCATACCCGAACAAGAAATCTCGCGGACCACACCAGAAGGGCTGATATTGTCATCGCCGCCGCAGGGTCTCCCAATATCATCACAGCCGATATGATTAAAGATGGCGCGGTGGTCATCGACGTCGGAGTCAATCGCGTTGACGACCCCTCGAAAAAAACCGGCTATCGTCTCGTCGGCGACGTGGATTTCGAGAATGTAAAAGAAAAGGCCTCGCTCATAACCCCCGTCCCCGGCGGCGTCGGCCCTATGACGATTACGATGCTTCTCTACAACACCGTCGAATCCGCAAAGCACGCGGCGGGGCTATTGAAATAATTTACTTTATAATCCTCAACTGCTCCCTGTCTGGAAGTTTCGGGAAAAGTCCTCGCGGCGAAATTTAATGAGATGACGCGTAATGTCCAAGCACCCTGATATTTTCTAAAGGCGTATCACGCGTTACTTCGCATCCAGCGCCGACTATAAAATTTTCGCCCGCCTCTTTGTGACAGTTCTCAACCGCCTTGTAAATATCCTCAGGCGACGCGTCACGCAGCACCGAAACAGGATTGATATTGCCGCAGATGACCTGCTTTTGCCCCATTTTTTCTCTGGCCATCCGCACTGGAGATGGATAATCCAGGTCAATCATTTCGGCTCCGAGCCGGCCCATCCCTTCCAGAATCTTCCGCGTGTCCCCGCATATATGCAGCCGGATAGCCGCGCCCATTTTGTGTATTCCATCCACCAATCGTTTCTCGTATGGCCAAACAAATTCCTCGTATATCTTCGGCCCCACCAATGACGCCGCGGCGTCTCCTATCCCCATCAAATCCACACCTGCCTCTATCTGTGCTTTGGCAAATATCAACCCAAGTTCTGTCGCGAACTCAAACAGCTCCTTTACAAACCCGGCGTCCTCAAAAAAATCCGTCATTATCGTATTGATGCCCCGCAAATCCGCCCCCTCTGCGCAAGGCCCCTCAATCCATCCCTCGATAATCTTGTCTTTACCAGCTTTTTCTTTGAATAGAGCTGCCGCTTTTATTCTGTCGTGCATCCGCCCGCCTCCCAGCGGGTCGGGCATCTTCAATTTTGCCAATCTATTTTTATCCGCAAGCAGGGCGTTACTTTCATCGATATCGGGGGGCGAATCCTCGTGGAAAATAATTGCCGCTCCGCAATCCGCCGCCTCGCGTGTCGGGTCTGAAATGCAGCCGACGTGGTCGAAGCCGAATTCCTCTGCTACCCGTAACTGTCCCTCCACCAGCACACGGTAGTCCGTCACGTAATCGTAATACTTCCTCCCGATGCGGTCCGCCGCGAATTGCATCGTAATCGGCATACAGGGCAAGTGGTCTGGCCGTCTGTGCCCCAAAACCGCAGCCACCCTTTCCCGACTCGTCATTTTTTCTCCGTTACTGGCCAGGTAACGCCTCTGGTTCGCATTTTAACCGCATAGAGCGATTTTGACGCGGTAATAAAAAGGGTATCCTGGTCTTTGCCGCCGAAACATACGTTGCCTGTCCACCGCTCGGGTATTTTGATGTGCTCGATTTTTTCTCCTGCAGGATTGAAAACGGTCACGCCATTGCCGGTAAGATATACATTGCCCTCGTTATCGATTGTCATTCCGTCGGAACCCATATCGCAGAACAGCTTCTTATTGGATAGTGTGCCGTCGGGATTGATTGTATAGACGTATGTCTTGCTTGCGCCGATGTCGCCGACGTAAAGCAGTTTGCCGTCGGGCGTTCCGATTATCCCGTTGGGCTGTACCAAATCCTCGGTAACGCGAATAAGTGTTTTGCGGTCGGGGGCAAGGTAATATACGTGTTGCCCATCCTGTTCCATATTCGGGTCTGCCCACCAGTTTCTATAGTAGTATGGGTCTGTTATGTATAGCCCGCCGTTTGGATGCCGCCAGAGGTCGTTTGGGCCGTTGAGTTTTTTGCCCTTGTATTTTTCGACCAGCACGGTCATTTTGCCGTTGGAGTCAAAGGAAACAAGCCGGTTATGCAGGTCGGCACAGGCGAGCAGAGATACGCCGTCGGCGTCGAAATACATCCCGTTTGAGCGTTCGCATCCGGATAAAAATACCGATAATTTCCCTTCCGTTGACCAGATATAGATTTTGTCGTTTGGCTGGTCGGTGAAATAGACATTGCCCTTGGGGTCTGCTGCGGGGCCTTCGGTGAAGGCAAATATGCCGCTGAGTTTCTCGACATTTGCATCGGGGGCAACAACACCGGCCGCAGCCACAGAACTTAAAGACAACAGCAGAATCGTGGTTATTGAAATTGCTTTCATCGTATCACCCTTTCAAAATTTTGGAATAGAATACCGCCGTTATCAGTCACAGTAAATACAAAAGGGGGGCCGAAGGCAGGGGACGGAGGACCGAGGACAGTTTTGAATTTTGAGTGTTGAGTTTTGAATTGAGGGAAACGATTTGGGGGAAATAGTATTAGTGAAAACTTATCATTCAACCAAAAACGTAAAAAACTTTGGAAAGAAATGAACGGATAAACGTTACAGTTAGCCCAGATTAACGAATATAGGCAAGATGGAGAATATGGGGTAGAGAGAAAATTTTTTTTCATCTCAAAAAGGCCTCGAAAAGTGGTCTAAAATGGGGTCAAATTGATAAAAGTGAGGGCGTTTTGAACGAAAAGTGAGCCGAAATGCGCGCGTTTTGATGGTTTTTGATACCCTTTTTTGAGTTCGATATATTAGCGGAATTAATTGTAAAGATGGGCTGTTTAGACGCTGATTGCGCTGGTGGCACGATAGTATATAAGTATATACGCATGTACTTATATAGTGCTCCAAGAGTCCATATTTTCTTAGACACGGATTAACACAGATTTACACGGATTTAATCAGCCGGATGGGCATATTCGATAAGGCCTTTGCTCCAAACGTGGTTTGTGCGCAAGACCTTTATCTCGTCTGCCGCCCCTTAGGGGCACCGCTATTTGCGGTTTACCGGCTGACAATGAAAAGTAAACACAGATTCTATCGTCGTTCACCTATACAGATTTGGTGGGAA
Organism: Sedimentisphaerales bacterium; assembly: GCA_050013675.1. Taxonomy (GTDB): domain Bacteria; phylum Planctomycetota; class Phycisphaerae; order Sedimentisphaerales; family Anaerobacaceae; genus Fen-1362. The sequence goes on along the minus strand of JBEKEU010000007.1, from coordinate 25,792 downwards.
GCGCGGAATTAATTGTTAAGCTGGGGGGAGTTAGTGCAAAAATAAAAATGTAAAAATGCGGTATCAAGAAAAGATAAGTTTGACGGGGATAACGTGGGGATTTATAGTTGGTTTGGCGAAAATGAAAAAAAAGAGGGGGATTATTAAATTTGTTATGAAATGAGGTTCATATGCCATCAAATATAATATTGTATAACTCTCGTTATCAACATCCTGTTGGGCAAGGTTTTTTCCATACCGGCGAGATATCTCTTGGAGGAAAGAAGTTGCGTTACATATACGACTGTGGCTCAAAACACTCTGATTCACTATTAAGTTGTATTAACGCTTATCTTGCAGGCACGCATGATCAAAAATATCTAGATGTACTTTTTTTGTCTCATTTACATGAAGACCATGTTAATGGGCTTGATGCCTTACTTGGTGAGATCCAGGTAGATACTGTTGTTATTCCCTACTTATTACCTATAGAACGGTTGGCTGTACTAGCTTCAACACTATACGAATATCCTTTAAGCGCTTCTTACGTTCATCTTGTTAGTGATCCTTTACGATGGTTCGAAGACCGTGGCGTTAAGAGAATTATTCAAGTCAAAAGGGGCAAAGGATCTACTCCGAAATTACCGGAATTTGCCACACCTGAAATGCCTTTGTCGTCCGAAACTCTACGAATAGATTTTAAAAAAATACCTTCTAACGAAACGTACTATTCTAAAGGTAATTCTACAGAAATCATGATGATGCCACATACAATTCCATTGCAAATTATAGCTGACCAAATTCCTATTAACTGGACATTCCTTACCTTCGTTCATCCAATAGACAAACGTGTATACAAATTTAAGAAAGCAGTAATAAGTAGTTTTGGTGCTATTCCAAACGATAATAAATGGCTTGTTAATATTGTTCATGATCCGACAATGCGAAAGAAGTTATATTCTTGCTACAGCAAAACATGGCCAGATCTTAATGTGACATCTCTTTCCATGTATTCTGGACCTTTTACTCTTACGCCATGTTTTCATACGATAAAGTGGTATAAATTTGGTTTACCGCAAATTAATGAATATCCTTTTGTTACGTCAATGCATGACAATAACCGTTGTGCATGGCTTGGAACCGGCGATTCCGATCTGTTCACAGATTCAAGACGCTACGAGTTTTTGAAATACTTTGGACCTCTCGCCAACCTTGTACACACACTCGCTTTGCCCCATCATGGTTCGAAGAATAATTTCCACCAAGAACTATTAGATATTGGGTCACCTAACTGCGTCATTTCTACTGGGTATATGTATGGACATCCAAGCCAAGAAGTTATACGAGCCGTTCTACACAGGAATCGTCATCTTGTTGTGGTAGATCAGAATCCAATCTCTATGTGGCAAGAGGAAGTCGCACTTTCCGTAGATTAAGGATGCATAATGGGACGTTAGAATTTAGCGATAAATACCTTGGACAAGCGTGGGAATGAGGAAAAGGGATTAAGGGGATGGTTTTTGGCGAGTGGCCACTTTGGCAGTCGCCCTATAATATCTGCCATCGTGGCAGTTTTGGCTCTATTATTCCAATATGTCGTAACCATTGGAACGACATAGAGATATGATGTATAACATCGCCAAGATAGCTGTTGGCACATGGTTTGCAGATTTAGTTGGCAAATTTGTTGTTTACTCGGCGGAATGCCGAGGATTTGTTAAAAGCACTTCTTCGTTCATTCCCAATCGAGATTAAAAAACTATATGGACAAATTGTTTATGTATAAGGAGTGCTATTTATGAGTGGCAAATCACATCATGTAGTACCTAATCCCGATGGCGGTTGGGACGTTAAAAAGGGTGGTGCCGAACGCGCATCTGAACATTTTGACACACAGAAAGAAGCTATTGATAAAGGCAGAGAAATCAGCCAGAATCAGAACTCTGAATTTGTTATTCATGACCGTCACGGCCGAATCAGAGAAAAAGACAGTCATGGTCATGACCCATATCCGCCGAGGGGGTGAACTATGGGATACGAGGTTGATTTTTTACCTGTGGGCAAAGAAGATAAAAGCGGAGATGCGATAGCAATACGATTCGGAAATTTATATGGTACAAGAGAAGAGCAAGTCGTTGTTGTTATTGATGGCGGGTTTGCTGTTGATGGCGAAGCATTAGTAAATCACATACAAACATATTACAAAACCGACCTTGTAGACATAGTGATTGCTACGCACCCGCACAATGACCATATATCTGGATTAAAAACAGTTTTAGAAAAAATGCGGGTTCGAGAATTTTGGATGCACAAGCCTTGGGCTTCGACCCATACGAACAATATATCAAGGTGGTTTGTAGATGGTCGCGTCACTGATAAGAGTATACGTGAGGCACTCAAAGAGTCTTTAAATGCTTCGACAGATTTAGAAAAACTTGCAAACCAAAAGGGAATCCCGATTTTCGAGCCATTTGTTGGAGTTAGCCGAGATTTTGGTTTTGGTCAAATTTTTATTGCGGGGCCAACAAAAGAATATTACGAAAGCTTGCTGCCTCAATTTAATTGTACACCAGGAACAAATATATTCGCTGGAATATATGAGGCTGGCAAGGTGGCACTTGATGAATTACTCAGGGCATTAACAAATGAAACTTGGGAATTGGAGACGCTTACTGACTCCAAAGTCGAACCAACGACTGCAGAGAACAACTCGAGTGTAGTTACACTGCTGCGTGTTGATGGCAAAATACTTCTATTTACTGCGGATGCTGGTATTCCGGCATTAACCAATGTTGCTGATTTTCTCGAGCCCTGTGGTATAACACATGAATCTTATGCGTTGATACAAGTTCCTCATCATGGCAGTAAGCGCAATGTAGGCCCAACAATTCTCAATCGTCTATTAGGCCCCAAAATGCCTGTTGAACAAAAGGCTACCATAAAAAGAGCAGCTATTTGCTCTTGTGCGATAAAAAGTGAGCCTAAACACCCTTCTAAAAAAGTGGCAAATGCTTTTAAACGAAGAGGAGCGCCAATTATCATTACACAAGGATCTCCTATATTACATCCAAATACTAGAGGGTGGTATACCGCGGTTCCATTAGAGTTTTATGAAAGCGTTGAAGCAGACGAATAGTTATCAATCAGTAAAGGATATTACAATGAAAAAAATAATAGGGTATTTGGTGCTATGGCTGATAGGCGGGGTGTTTTTAATGGTTTGGCAGCATTTCGTGGAATTACCAGCGTGGTATATGGAGAATTTGCTTTGGGTGCAATGTACCCTGGTAGGTCTAATAGGCGGTTTGATATATTGCCTAAGAGGAGTGTACCTTAACAAGTGTGTGCGTAAAAGCTGGGATAAAGAATGGGAAGTATGGTATTGCCTCCGGCCAATTACCAGCGCCATAAGCGGTTTTGTCAGCTTCATTTTCTTAAAGGCAGGTTTACTGGTCTTGGATGCTGCTACTAAGCCGGAACACATCTCTTACGGCTACTTGGCTATCGCATTTATCGCGGGATACAACGTGGATAATTTTATGAAAAAGCTCGAGGAAGTAGCATCCACGATATGGGGTATTAAGCAATCAAGAGCTTCGCAGGATTTTGGCGGCGATTCCGATAAAGACAAGCAACAGTAAAAATGGGCCCCCGACAGGGAAACCAGGGTTATGGATTCCCGACACTGGCTCCCCGCCAAAGACATGCGGGGATCTTCGCTGCGCTACGAGAGGGCAGGCGGGGGGATGAGGAAATATTGTTTTTTGGTCGTAATAATAGTATAATACAGGGCAAACACATAGGTTTGCCCGTACAAGGCGGTGCAAAGAATTGAAAAGTTGATAAGGGGGCGAACGGTTTCGACCGGATGTCGGAGAGTCGAGCTGCATACCCAGGACGCCGGTTGGCCTGGTAAATCATTCCGGCACTAACTTTAATTGGCAACTACCAGTTGCAAATGGCCGCCTAAATAGGCGACCCGTCCTTTCAGGTTGCGCCTGCGGACCTGATTCGGGCGTAAAGAAGTGGGCTGCTCTCGTCGGAGCTTTCGGGCCGACGGGTTAAGACAAATCCCGGAATAGCCGAAGCGATGGGCCGTCGTTTGCCTGTCGCGGAGGCGATAAAATCCAAAGACGACTAAGTGTGTAGTACGCTCGTCTTGAAGCATACCGGGACGGGGGTTCGAATCCCCCCGCCTCCATTTTAATCTTTCCACAACTCTTTTATCGGCAATAACTTACGCCACGTTCATGATGCCATGTGTCCCTCGCGGGAGTATTTTGGGTATGTTTCAGTTTCAATGAGAAAGGGATAAAAGGTTCGGTAACTCAAAAGTGCGTGGTTATAATCACGATCTCTCCGTTGATTTTTTTTTACCGAATTGTGTAAGTGCTTAGATTTGCGAGTGTTGAGGAAGTGACGTTTCAGAATGTTGGAGTGACTGCCCTACGATTGTCCTATTTTCGGTCTTGTCGCTTTTAAAATTGAAACCGTTCATTGGACGTAGTAAGCAAGAATGAAACAGATTTAGCTTTGAATTGGGAGGTAGTTTCGGCTCTGAATCAAGATCCTTAGCCTGAGCCACTTTTGCTGATTTCAGACAATATGTGTCCTCTGTTAGTTGTCCCGAAGCCCGGTGGCTGGCAACACAGAGATTTCAGCAGCGCTCGTCCAGCCGTTTTTGTTGATTTCCTGCAAGGCCGTGAAGCGGAAGAATCGGGCGTTGACGGGTGCGAAGCTGACTTGCTGGAGCGACGGGTTGTTCCGAATGTTGGCGAACGTGCCCGAAGCGACATTGGTCGTCCAGGTGACTCCATCCATGCTGGTTTCAAAACGGTAATTTTCGGCGGTGCCATTGAGGTTCCCGTCCTGGCGCGGCAGATAGGTGAAGCCGGCAATCCGATGTAAAGTTCCCATGTCAATCGTGATGAAATGAGGCAGCTTCAGATCCTCATTCCAGCGGGTGTGCCAGAACGTGGACGAGTTGCCGTCAATCGCATTGGCGGCGGCGTTGTCGCCTCCGGCGGTTTCCTGGCTGTCCACGGTGACGACTTTCCAGCCGGTGGGCGGCAGGCCGGCGAAAGTTTTTGAAGTCACGATGCCAAGCTGGCCGTTTGGCATGACGCAGGCAGCCTGCACGGTGCCCGTCAACGGCAGGGAGATCGGTGAACTGTAAACTGCAGAATTAACCGTCGGCGTGTTACCATCAACGGTATAAACCATATTTAAACCGCCGGTGTTGCTAATCGTCACTTGGCCGTTGGTGTCATGATCTGAAATGACGGGAGACTGGCCGTAAACGGATTGCTTGAAGAGTCCGATTTCTGCCAGCGTCGGTTCCAGGCGTGAACCGGTAATGCGAATGCGTACCTGGCTGGTGGTCACTGGCGATTTCAGCCGTATCAGTCGTTTGTGCCCGACGGTCGTCAGTTCGTCTGACGTCGCTACCTTGACCCACGCCGATCCATCCCATGTTTCAATAGCAAAGGACTCGATTCTCTGGCCTCGATGATCCACCGCTTCCTGCAAAGAAACGACATCGAACGTGACCGATGCTGGCAGCGTTAACGTCAAGGTGGCGGTGGTGTGTCCCGGTGCGGCTTCCCACCAGGTGTCGAGGTTTCCGTCGAGCGCCAGCGACGGGCTGTTTGTGGCATTGGAATTGTCGGCCGTCATTTTGCCGCCAACAGCAAGGTCTTTGGCGAATGTATCCTTAATCACCTGCGCCATCCGGCTCAAGGCTTCAAGCTGATCATCCGGAACCAGACCACGCGTATCTGGAGACAGGTTCAAAATGAGGTTCCCGTTACGACCGATTGACGTGTAATAAATGTCCACCAACTGCGGCAGGCTTCTGGGATGCTTCCTGTGCCCCCAAAACCATTGGCCGTTGGCGAGAATGGTGACATTGGTTTCCGTCGGATACCACCAGAGATACGAACCGGGCTTGAGTTTGGCGCGGCTGCCGAGGTCCCATTCCTGTAGATCGGGCCAATTGGACTTTTCGGGCGGCACAGGCAGAGGAATGACACTCCATTCCGTGGTGCGCCCGACGCCACCCTCATTGCCCACCCAGCGCCCGTCCGGCCCTTTGCCGAAGATGATCGCCCCGGGCTGCAAGTGGCGGATCAGGTCAAACCACGCAGCGTAGTTGTAGGTCTCCTTGACGCTGGGATCAGGATTCGCGCCGTCGAACCAGACTTCTTGGATGGGACCATACTCGGTCAGCAATTCGTAAAGCTGGTTGAGAAAATAGCGATTGTAATCATCCACCACATATTTGTAACTCGTGAAACCGGCCAGCGGTGTGCGGCCCAAAGCGGGATTGCTCTTGAAATCAGCGGGATCAGTGGGAATAACAGAAGAGACGCTGCTGCTGCCATTGCCATAGTAACCGGCAGGATTTTTCGGATTTGTCTTCAGTTGGTAAAGGTCGGCGGGTGAAAGATAAACACCCAGCTTGAGACCATGCTTACGGGCGGCGTTGGCAACAGCTCGGACAACATCGCCTTTGCCGCCAAGCCAGGTACTCGATGCGACCGAATGCGAAGTGTAGCGGGTAGGCCACAGACACAATCCATCGTGGTGCTTGCAAACAAGCACAATCATTTTGCCTCCGGCGTCTTTCATCGCACTGACCCATTGGTTTGCGTCAAACGCTGAAGGATTGAACTGCGAGGGATCTTCACGACCATTACCCCACTCAACGCCTCTGAATGCGTTCACGCCGTAATGAAGGAAAAAGGTCCACTCCAGCCGCATCCAGTCCGACTGATTGGGGCGTGGCAGAACCTTTGCCGCTTTTTCAGCAATAACGGACTCGGAATCGTTTTTGGAAATCACCTGTTGCGTGGCATATGCAATCGGACCATTCGCTGCGGCTATTTCCCCGTTCACATCTACCGGCCCAGGCCCGGCAATCGAAACAGGAGCTTCTGCCTGGGCCGCTGTGTCAAAAAAACATGGAACAATCACCAGAGACGCGAGGATTATTGATAAGCTTGCAAGTATCTTTTTCTGCGAATCTGTCATTGTTTTGAAATCCTTTCTCTTATACCTCTTTTTTATTTGCTTTGAACAGTAACTTCCGCCGGCATCAGGCCGTCACTTTCGGCAATAATTTTTATAATGCTTCCCTGTCCTTCTGCGGGACGGATAATTAAAGTTTCTTTGCCATAGAACAATTTATGTTCGGCGTCTTGGAACAATTCAAATGAACGGGGATTGCCGTTATCGGCGGCTGCGATTTCGGCAGGACCTTCAACTCTGAACTTAACCAGGTTATCCGCCAAAGGACATAGCGTGCCGTTGACATCGACTGCTTCGATTAATAGATAGCAAAGGTCATCGCCTGTCGCGGCAAGTTCCTTTCTGTCAGGCGTCATTCGAAGCGACGCAGGTTCGCCGGCTGTTTTCATAATAGCTTGACCGATTTCTTTGCCGTCTTTATAGGCAACCGCCTTAAGTACACCGGGTTCATAATTTACGTCGTTGAAGCAGATACGGTATTTGTCTATAATGCCGTAATAACCGGGTCCAGCCTCTTTTGCTTTTGACTTTTTGCCCTGAGACTGACCATTAAGGAAAAGTTCTGCGGTATCGCCATTGGTGTAAATATAAACGGGGACATTTTGCCCGATTCGGTCCGGCCAGTTCCAGTGAGGCAGGATGTGGACGGTAGTCTTATCAGGCGCCCAGCGGCTGCGATATAAATAGTAGCGGTCTTTGGGAATACCTGTCAAATCCACAATGCCGAAATAAGAGCTTCTTGACTCTTTCATAAAAGGCTCAGGCTCGCCGAGATAATCGAATCCAGTCCAGACAAATTCGCCGCAAACAAATTTATCTTTATCCAGCCAATTGAATTCGACATCCGGTATATCGCACCATCTGGAGGTTCGGTCATAAGAGCTGACCTGAAATACATTTTTTGTCAACTCTGTTTTATTCTTTTGAAGCGGGAAGTCATAATAACCTCTTGAGCTGACGGCTGAAGCGGATTCGCTGTAAATAACCGGTCTATCCGGAAACATTTTATGATAGGTCCCATAGCTGCGGTGGTAATTAAAGCCGCCAATATCGAGGGCATCGTAATTATGTCTTGAAGCATCCTTGTCATCATTGGAAGTCAAACTGACAGGTCTTGTCAGGTCGTATTTACGGAAATAGTCGGCCATCATTTTTACACGTTCGGGATTGAGTCCCTGTTTATCCCTGGGAATTTCGTTGCCGATTGACCATACAACGACACAAGGGTGATTCCGGTCGCGCAAAACAAAATTTTTCACCTGCTTTTCGCCATATTCCACAAAAGGAGGTTTATCGTCAACTCTGTCGGCAGTCCTGTCCCATTTATCAAAAACCTCATCCCAGACAACAAAGCCCATCTTATCGCAAAGCTCAAGCACTTCAGGCGCGGGCGGGTTATGACTTGTTCTTATAGCGTTTACACCCATATCACGCATAATCTCAAGTTGTCTTTCCATTGCGCGTGTATTGAATGCGGCTCCGAGAGCGCCCTGGTCATGATGCAGGCAAACGCCCTGAAGCTGGGCTCGCCTGCCATTAAGATGGAAACCATCATCGGCAGTGAATTTGAATTCACGTATGCCGAATGTTGTTGCGTCATTATCGACAATCTTATCACCCATACGGACGATTGTTTTTGCTGTGTAAAGTTTCGGGCTTGTGATATCCCACCGCTGCGGGTTTGGAATTATAAACACTTGATTAATATCTTTTGAACTATTGCCAGGGATTTTAATATCATTTGTCTGTATGGCGATGATTTTTCCATCGGGGTCAATTAAGGCAGCATCTAAAGCTATTTTTGAATTCGATTTATTGTGATTTTCAACAGTTGTGCAAACATTAATGGTCGCGGATTCATCAGCAACTTTTGGTGTAGTTATATAAGTTCCCCAATGAGCGATATGCACAGGCTCTGTTATTGCCATCACAATCTTTCGATAAATGCCGGCGCCGGGATACCAGCGTGAGTAGTGTTTACGGGTATCGGCCTTTACGGCTATGATATTTTTCTCGCCGAATTTAACAAATGGCGTGGCATTGACTCTAAATGACATATAACCATAATCCCATTTCCCTGCCAACTGGCCGTTTACATAAACTTTCGGAAATGCCATTACGCCGTCAAAATCGAAATAAACTCGTTTGCCTTTATCAGCTTTATCGAGAGTAAATGTTTTGCGATACCAGCCGACGCCCGCCCATGGCAGTTTGCCAGTAGAGCCTTCTACTTTTTCATTGAATGGCCCGGTAATCGCCCAATCATGCGGCAATCGCACCGGCTGCCAGTTCGAATCATTAAAAGTTACAGCTTCTGCTTCATCCATGTCGCCTCTTGAGAATTTCCAGTCCTTATTGAAATTTAAAACCTGCCGGGCTGTTGAATTCGTTTCAAAAAATGTTTGAATTTGTTGTGAGCTTATTTTATTGCTTTGCTCGCATGATAAATTCAGTGATAAAAGAATGGATAAAATTGATGTCATTAAAATTATCTGCCTGACTTTCATTTAATATCTCCTAAAAAACTCATGATTAAATCTTACGCTTTTTCCTGTTTGGGCGAAATTTTTAATGTATAAGCAAATTCATTTGGTTTGGTTTTGGGAAGATTTACTGTAAGACCCTGGTCATTTCGGTCAAAAGTCAAAGGACTATCGGCTCCGAGCATTTCTATTTTTCCGATTTCTCCAGGCATGTTTTCGCTTCCTTTTGCCAGAGATTTAATTACAGTTTTTCCATTTTCGGGCCAGGCCATGGCAAATGCGTATAAGACATCTCCCTTTGTAGTGAAGCGAATGTCTTCGGCAGTATATCTTTTCACATCTGATGTCGCGCCTTTTCCCGTTTTATTTATTGTAGCGGGACCTTCACCGTAAACCTTCCACGGGCGGGACGCATAAATTCCTTCTCCATTTGCAGATAACCACTGGCCAATCCCCTCAACAACTTTTACTTCCAGCTCATCAATGGTTCCATCGCCGCGGACTGGGACACTGAGCATCAGGTTTCCGTTTTTGCTGACGATATCGATGAGCATCTGGATGACCTGTTTTGGGGTTTTATATCCGCGTCTGTTATAAATCCTGCGGTCATAATGCCATGAGCCGATACAGGTATCTGTTTGCCAGGGCAGGGTTTCAGCGCCTTCTGTAACTCCCCGTTCGACATCATATAATATAGCTTTTCGGTGTTCGGGTTTTAGAATTTTGCCGGTTAAAACAGCTTCGAGCTTTCCATTTTTTGCCAGGTTTGTATTATAAAAATATGCGGCAATTTTAAGACCAATATCGCTTGTCGGATAAATCGGCAAAATTGTATCGTCGAAGTAAAGCAGGTCCGGATTATATTTGCTTATGAGGTCAATCGTGCGATTATAGAATTTTTCAATATATCCCTTATCAAGAGGCGGCTGTCCTTCCAGCGTATATTTATATGTGCCTCTGCGATGATACTGAGCATACAGGTCTTGGGGATCGAGGCCATCCCACCACTTACCTTTGCCATCGGCTTTTGTTAAAAGGCCGTCATAAGGAATACCGGCAAATTCACCCTTTCTATCCCACCCCTGGGCGGGCTGGAACCAGTCCCATGTTCGGGCGGCATGAACAGAAATCGCGAAACGAAGACCTGCGTCACGGACTGCCTTTTCCCAGCCTGCTATAATATTTTTCTTAGGGCCGATAGCGACGCTGTTCCATGGCTGATATGTAGAATCCCATAAATCGAGATTATCATGGTGATTGGCCAGGGCACAGAAATATCTGGCTCCCGCTTTTTTATAAAATTCGATAAGCGATTTGGGGCCCCAGTTTTCAGCCTTCCATTCGTTGATAACATCTTTGAAGCCGAATTTGGAAGGATGACCGTATTTTTTACAATGGAATCTGTAAATTTGATTATCCTCATAATACATCTGCTGGGCATACCAGTCCCCCATTTCCGGCTGACATTGTGGGCCCCAATGCGCCCAGATTCCGAATTTCGCGTCACGATACCAGTCAGGAACCTGGTAAGCCGAAAGAGATTCCCACGTTGGTTCAAATGGTCCTTTTGCTATGCCGAAACCAGGAGGAGCAGGTATATGGGTCGGTGCGGGAGGTATTTTAATTCTAGGAGCGGGCACTGGTGCGGGCTTATTAGGCTCCTGGGCAATTGGTTTTTTGGTCTGCTGCTGAGAATGGCCGCAAGAAGATAAAAAAGCTGCAGGTAAAGCTCCGGCCAACATCTGCATAATTTCGCGTCTTGAAATTTTCATAAAAAATTATTTCTAAATATTTACTTCACTTGCTGTTGGCTTGTTTTAGTGCTTTGCTGGCAGGATAAATTAATTGACAAAAGGATGGCTGAAATTGAGGTTAATAAAACTATTTTCCATGTTTTCATGAATTTCCCCAAAAAATTTCTGATTAAATCATATCTCTATCTGTTCAATGTAGCCGTCTTCAGGATTATACTCGTTTTTTTGCCCATTTTGAATATTCGTTCAAGCACTCGCCATTTTTCACCAGCCGTCGCATCGTGATTTGTCTCTTGATATTTTGAAACCAATGTTTCCCATTCGGCCTGTCTTGGCAATTTCGCTAATTGAGCCATTGCTTTTTCATGATCGAAGTCCGCCTTGGTATCCATAATCATAAAAAGATTTGTCCCGGCGATATAGATTTCCATATCGATGATACCGACTTGCTTCATCCCTTCTGTAATTTCAGGCCAACCTGCCCCCTTAGAATGAACTTTTTTATATTCTTCAATAAGTTTCGGGTCATCTTTAAGTCTGATATATTTGCAGAATCTTTTGAAAGTCTTTTTCATATTAGTTTTCCAAAATAAAATATTAAATTTTTAAAAACCGCGCATTATTGTGCTTTGCCTTATCGGAAGACCTTCTTTAGGCAGACGCTTTAGAACAACATATTTAATCCCGTTTTGCTGACAATAATTTCGCTTTTCGGGTCCGTCCCCATCTTCATTCACAGCATAAAATTCCGGTTTTAGCATTTTCAATTCCGGTTCCGCATCCAGCCATCCCTGTCCTGTTGAAATAAGAGCCTGTGTAACATATCTGATAGATGCTGTCATATACCGGCGTTCGTCTTGTGAAAACATCGGGTGCCCTGATCCTTTTAAGGCTTTAACATTCGCATCATTGCCCACAACAACATACAAATCGCCTAACTGGGATACTTCCTCAAAAAAACGGACATGACCGGAATGAAACCAGTCAAAGCAGCCGGTGACAAGCACCTTTTTTCTGGAGGGATTATCTGATTTCATCAGGCCTAAATCTGGAAAATCTTTAAGACCGGTTTTTTCAAGAATGAGATATTCTATTTTTGCTGTTTTACAAAATGTTCTTATTGCCGGATTATCTTCTTGTTGTTGAACAATCCGGATGCAGGAGTTTAAGTATTTAATTAAATAAAATATTTCATCGAGTGATTTTATAATAAAAACTTTATGAACATAGCGGACTGCCTGTAGAAAATATAGCCGCTCATTTTGCGGGAATCTGGGATTATTTCCGGTTTTCGATTTTATTAGTTCATCGTTCCATAACAATACGTTTAGAAGGCCGAAGTTCGATGCTTTATGCAAAAAACGAATATCCGAGGAACGAATATCATCAAATCCTCCGCATACAACAACATCCTTCCTTTCTTTATTCATGATTGTTTGATTCTCACTTTGATATTGAAAGCGCCGGGGACAGGTTTTTGGGATGCGACAAATAAATAACCGCCCCCGCAGCCTGAATACATAGCGCCTGGATAATTTGAACAGTAATATTCGAGCAAAGGAAGTAAATCCTCATTTAATTTATGATGACGCACCGTGCCCGGCAAAATTTTTTCCCAACAAGACATACATTCATTCATCGATGCTCCCAGCGCATCGACATCTTTGGCGATAATAGCCTCAAAACAATTCCTGCCTGACTTTCCGAGACGTGAAATCCATTCAGGAGACAGGTTTTTTGTTTCCAGCGGATTGTATCCTTCCGGCCTGGGGGCTACCGGCAGAATATGAATTACTTTTTCAAGCCATGATGCAATTTCAGGATCATTGCTGGATTCGATATGCCTCGGAAAGATTCCATTTCGATGAGTAAAATCATAATCCAGCCTGTTAATGCCTGGATTAATAAGGCCTATCATATCCTGAGAACCCGATGGCTGGGTCTTACCATCATTTTCAGCATTATAGAGTTCCAAAACAAGATCTTCAGGATTTTGTTCGGGAAGACCGTCCTTCCATAAATTCAATGCTATTTTTCGGGTACTGATACAAATACCGGCACGCTCCATGAACCTAAATTGTGGCTCGACGCTGACAACTACCATCGAACCGGGAGGCGAAGGATTATGCATTGAGACAAAAGGCTGGTCAATCCATCCGCCTGCAAGAGCAAGTCGATATGGAAGTTTTCCAATTACATCTTCAATAAGTCGATTATTTTTCGTCATATCTTTCAATTTACCGTTTGTTTGCCGGCTTTGCGGTCCTTGTATTGCTGCTCAATCCACTCGTAAGTATTCTTTAAACCTTCCTCAAGCGGAGTATTCGGCTGCCAGCCGAGAACCTTTTGAATGAATGTGTTGTCGCTGTTTCGCCCGGCAACACCCTTTGGGGCATTCAAATCATATTTGCGTTTCAATGTGATACCGCTGATGCCTACAACTATTGAAACCAGGTCATTAATTGAAACAAGTCGGTCTGACCCGAGATTGACTGGAGTAGCTATAAGTTTATCGCAGTGCATAATCATATCAATGCCTTTAACGCAATCATCGATATACATAAAGCTGCGTGTCTGATTCCCGTCGCCCCATATAACGATTTCGTCTGAATTTTCATTTTTAGCCTCAATGACTTTACGGCAAATTGCAGCGGGGGCCTTTTCACGTCCACCGGCCCATGTTCCGTATGGACCATAAACGTTATGGAATCTCGCGATATGCGTCTCTAATCCTCTTTCCGCATAATATTCCTGGCAGAACATCTCAGACATAAGTTTCTCCCATCCATATCCCCGCTCAGCCATTGCCGGGTAAGCATCGGATTCTTTTAATGCGCGGGAATTTTTATCTTTCTGCAGCTCGATGTTATAAGCGCAGGCTGAAGATGAGAAGAAATACCGCCGGGCGCCAGCCCTGTAGGCTGACTCTATCATATGTGTATTGATTAATATGCTTCGCAGGCATTCTATTCTGAATCGCTCGATGAATCCCATCCCACCCATGTCCGCCGCAAGATTGTATACTTCTACAGCACCTTCGCAGGCCCGCCTGCAATTATCCTCATTGCTTAGGTCCAGGCACAAACACTCTACGCCCTCGGTTCTCTGATACCATTGCGGGAGCGGCTTTTTGTCAATCGCGCGGATGCGGGTAAAGCCCTGTTCACGGAAATATCTTGCTAATGCCCCGGCGATAAATCCCCCTCCCCCTGTAATAACAATTAAATCATCTTCGTTCAAACATGAAAACGCCATAGGATTATTTTTTTTTGCCATTGTTATCCTTTCACACGTTCAATAAATGACTTTAGAACCGGGAATTAATACCTGTATCTTATTGACTCTTGATTTTCTCATCATATTTAGTATAATGCATATATGATTGCGGTATATGCCAATTGTTGCCCAATAGATGTCTATTATTGACTTATATGGATTATTTATGGTTCCTGTTGATAAAAGAGAGCCGGATTTTTTTTCCAACCAGGTCCTGGAGGCAAATCGTTTTTATCTAAATACCCAATCTCAAAAAAATCAAAGACTTAAGGTCATATGCGGCGGCCGGGAACATTGTCAGCCAGGGTATCGAATCGATCGTTCTAATTTCCCTTTTTATTCCATTGAATTTGTGGCAAGTGGAAGAGGCGCAGTTGTTCTTGATGATAAAAAAAATACACTTTTTGCCGGAAAAGTTTTTTCTTACGGCCCGGGTATAGCTCATATAATTACAAATGAAACTGAATTACCTCTGGTCAAATATTTCGTCGATTTTACCGGGTCTGAAGCTTTAAAAATGCTGCGAAAATTCCGTCCTGCTTTGGGAAGCGCTGTTCAGGTATCTGCGCCTGATGCAATAATAAGAATTTTTGAAGATCTCATAAAAAATGGGCAAAATGGCAGTTCTTATACTCCCCTTTTATGCACGGCCATTTTGCAGCAGCTCATTTTTAAAATCGCCGAAACTTCTATAATTGAAAATACACGAAAGTCTGCTGCTTTTTACACTTATCAAAAATCCAGGGAAATCATACAGAAGAATTGCCTTTCGATACGAAGCCTCGATATGATTGCCGAAGAATGTAATATAAATAATGCCTATCTTTGCAGACTCTTCAAAAGATTCGACAACCAAAGCCCATATCAATATCTGATGCAAATGAAAATGAATCTCGCGGCACAGCGGCTTCAATCATCAGATTCATCGGTAAAGGAAGTGGCGCAGGAATTCGGCTTCAGCGATCCTTTCAATTTTTCCAGAGTATTCAAACGGATTTTTGGTATACCCCCCGGCACCTTTAAAAACTTACGTTAAAAACACGGAGACAGCGAATTTGAAATTTTAAGAAGTAAGAAAGGGCCGCAACAATTTGCAGCCCTTATATTTGCCTCAACTCGCCCTAACCTAACTGGCTTACTCGCCGTTCAGCCACCAGTTTGCAAACTGCATCAGGTCATCAACCTGGACGCTACCGTCACGGTCACGATCGGCGCCGCTGCACCAGGCGTTTGACCGGGAGCAATTGGTTTTCAGCCACTGAGGGGCGAAAACCGCGTAATCCTTGAAATTATACAACCAGGGCGACAGATATGCCCCGTCAATTACCTGTTGAGTCGCTATACCCGGCCCCTGCCAGGCGACCGCTATATTGTCGCCGCCGCCGTTTTCCTTCTGCAAGGCCTCGATGTAATATTTATGTCCCGCCAGCAGCGATTTTGGCGCCGATGTCTGCGAACTATATTTAGTCCACTCGCGTGAATTGGTCCAGTCGCTTACATAGGCAATCAGGACTGCATTATTGGGATTGTCATCGGTGCTGAGCCATAACTGGCCATTGTCATCACTGGCAATCCAGAACGTATAGTTGCCGTCTGCAGGTGGGTACAAATACCCGCGAATGCGTGTTCCGTAGCCGTCCGCCCAATTGATGGGTCCTTCAAGTGACGTAAGCAATTCTCGTCCGTTGGGATTAAGCGGGTAATTTATATCCGACGTCAGACTGCTGACTGTGGTTCCTGAAAATTTTGCCCACCATTCACGAAGGATATAGCCGGTGGCATCGCCGCTGACAACATTGATATTTACTGCCGTTGAGGTAGTTGTCCCGTTATTATTATCAGTAGCCCGTGCGGTCAAACTGTATCGGCCCACGTTGACATCGTTCCACGTATAAGAATACGGCGAATCTGTAACTTCACCCAGTTTTGTCGAACCCTGGAAGAATTCCACTTTTGTTACGAAGCCGTTAACAGCGGAAGCATTTGCCTCAATGACAATGTCGCTTCCCGATGTAAATCTATCGCCGTCGAGAGGCGAAGTTATGGAAACGTTTAGCGGGGTTACCCGAAGCACAATATGGCAGACACTTGTTTTGGGAATAGTATAGGTGAACGAGTTATTTGTAATTGTGTAGATTCCGGTGGTTTCCGAAATGGTTGAACTGGTGTTATCGAATTTCCAGACCCTTCCGGCCAAGAAGGTTTGCGGACTGTTGATATTGAATGTCCCGGTAATATCGCTGGTCTGGCTTTTATTGATAACCATAAGATGAAGCTCATTGGCATTGCTTGCGAATACAGAGGCGTAAATAGAGCTGTTCACCTTATCTGACATAGCCGCAGGAACGTTGGTATCACCGAAAGTCGAATGGAGACCGTCGTAATTCCTGTACATTTGTACCGCTGTGTCAATATAGCCGCCACTTCCCCAGTAATTAGTCATATATACGCCATACTTGCCGCAAATGCCCAGAAAATCGGCTGTGGTAATACCGGTTGCCCATTGCGTAGAAGGGCCCCAGGTATATTCCGAGATTGCTATATTGGTGTCCGGAAAGTAAGTCTGTATGTCAGATTTAAATCTTGTGAGAATCGGCAAAAATTGCGCCCAATACGATTGGTTTACCCAGCTTGAACCACCATCAGGATAAGTCATATGAGGATAAACATAATCTTGGTCCCAAAGGGTTCTCGGCGCCTGCATTCTTGCGTTAAACAGTCGCGCATCGTTAAGACCGTCGGTACAAATACCATGGCCGTTGCCGTCATCCTCCGGGGGATACCAGTGAACATCAAGAACGTCGAGAAGCCTTCTTCCATTGGCATCCGACGCCTTTTTCATTTCATCAAGATAATAACTTATGAACCAAGGTCGGCTTCCTTGCACGCTTGACCAGTCGGATGCACCGCACAGATTTAGGAACCCCGTGAACACGCAAAGGACAGGTCCCGTTATTTGGGCATTGGGGTCAACATTTTTGACTGCTGTCGCACAAGCAACGCCTTTGTCTCTAATTTCCTGGCATAAGGGATGTGCCGGGTGAACTTCTTTATGAGTTGCATCCCAAATGTCAACCTCATTATCCAAAGAGTAGAATTTGACTCCGGTCGGAGTGCCTGCATAACCATATTTCCAAACGAGAAAATTCACGAATTCATCCATATAAACAACGCCATCGGAAGTGTTTGGATTGTTCGGCGGACTGCAGAATGGAGCGCCTTTGGCGAATTGAACGGGATAAAAATACTGCGATGGGGCCGGTTGGCTATTCAAATCCACCCCAGAGATTGGCGCTGAGACGTAACCTGCCAATTGCAGGGTTACTATAGAGTCCTGGTTAATTGAATTAGACTGGTCGATGAGTTTAGTATAGCCCAGGCCGGGTACCGGGGGATTCGATGAATCCCACATCGTATCGTTTTCAAAACGATAGTCAGAACCAGCATTGGACCAGTTGTTTTCCCAGTTATAGGCGGTGCAGCGGTTTCCGCCGATTCTTTGAATGGTGTAATCCGTGTTCATGTAAAAGTTTGTGCCGTATATGTATTTGCTGATGGGAGTTCGATTTAAGTTGGTATTGATGTTATACGTAACATTTATATTAGCCGCACCAGCAGAGGAACTGAAAACAAAAATAATTCCCACTGTGACGAAAATTATGACCTGCTTCATATTATTTCCCTCAAAATATTTTTCATACAAACGATGCTCTACTTTATGGCGTGGCATCATATATTATAACATATTTGACTATAGAAGATATGTCATCTGTTGCCCGATAGATGTCTATTATTGACTTTGCCAAAGATTTCATAAAGGTCAAGCTAAGAGGAGGGATAGACATTGAAGAGAGCAAAAAAGTGCTCGGTCAACTCACGGAGATGGCCGATTTGCACGAGTTGATTCTTGAACTTGGACGACACAGATGTATGTCTTCATCAAGTTATACACCAGTTACGTTCAAAAAAGAACGCCATTTTTTGCTTAACATCCACCATTTTAGGCACACAAGACCGGGGTGTGGAAATTGAAAACAATCGTGATTCTGCCATTTTGACGTCGGCGTTTTTTCTATAAAGTACCTTCAGCAAAAGAATGAAGATTTACACATGCCTAAAAATAAGAGGGGCCTGCCCCGCCCAATCGGCGTCCAATCGGCGTTGCAGGCCCCGAAGAAAACACTAATTAACAAGTTGTGTTTGTTACGGCCACAGTATCTGTGTATGCCACTGTTTTTCCATTATAGCTATGTCGCGGAAGTCGACAATCTGGTTCGGGTCTGTTTGAGGTGATGTTGACCCGTCAGTGTTGAAATTAGCCGGGGAAGTCAGCGGCAGTACGATATGTCCAGTTCCATCGGTTGCTAAGTAAGCAACTTCTTCCGCGGACAGAGCATAGTCATAAACCTTGAAGTCGTCGATGTAGCCCGCCCAGTTCCCACCCCAACCTCCAAGGCCGATAGTGAATGCAGATACTGGCAGTGGGAACAACGGTCCGTAAATATTCGGGTCACCGGCATTCGCGTCGGTGTCGGCTTCCTGCTTTAGCAAAGAGCCGTTACAGTACCAGGACAATGTGTGGGGTGCCTTGACAAAGGCCCAGTGGTTCCAGCGGCCGCCATAGTTAGCCGGTATCGTGCTTGGCCCCAAACTAAAGCTCGGATTACCGTTCTTAGCCCAGCCAGCCCAAGCATTATTAGCACTCCAATCAGTAGGACTCCAGTGATGCGGGCAAGCTATCTCCGTTGCATCATTGCTGTTGACGTCCTTTACTACGATAAAGCCGTATATCCAACCACCAAACGCTGTCAAATCTGCATTTATCCAGGTTGCGAATGTTATGCCGCCGCCATCAGTACTATGGTTAGCATCGCCCATAAAGCTTAACGCTGATGTGGGACACGACACGTAGCTGTTCCCACCGGAAGGCAGATAGAGACAGTTGTTACCGTCACGGCCGCCGCCGACTTTCCAGGTCATGGAGTTCCAATTGCTGATAGTGCCTACATAGTTGTTTGCGTCACCTGTCCCGGAGTCCTGTGCCAGAGACGTTGTTCCGGTTTCCTCGAATTTGTACCAAAGTATCGGAGCTTTGTGGGGTGGCGTAGCTCCTGGGAAAGTCGGGTTATCCGCGTGCTTGAGCCAGTCGTTCGCAAGGAGGTCCAAATCGTTGATGTCAACGTCGCAGTCCCCGTCCAGGTCAGCCGACAAACCTTGTGCCTGTGCATATGCCGGATTGCATGTCTGAGCATACAGCCGGATATTGTCGAACATCACGTTGCCGTCGCCGCCACCGAAAGTGTAGTTGTCGCATCTGGCACCAAAACCTATGGCGAAGCCGCTTATCGCTTCCAAATTGGTATTGCCTATGACGTTGATGTCTTTAAGAGCGGTGTACCACGATGTCCAGTTACCAACCTGCGCAGCATTGCCATCTGGATTCTGGTAAACGCTTACATTATGCGCTGTATCTTCAATCGCCACATACATTCTGTCGTAAACAGGATCAGCCGCGTTAGTTGCGGTGCCGCGATAATCGATTCGCAATGCCTTAGGCGTGGGAGAATAAAAGCCGTTGCCTGTAAAACTGGTGCCGCCGCTGTATGGACGTTTGGCCTCTGAGAAGGACATGCCCGCGCTGTCGTGATAATATGAATATCGCATATGTTTCCCGGTTGAATCGAGTACCAAAATGCGTCCAGAATTGCCGATGATTGCGGGATCGCCGCAACCGGTAACCGTATAACCATTCGGCCAGTTGGCGTTTACATCGTCGGTGCTCTGTGAAGTCTCAAAGTCGTCGATATTGACATACGTAGCAGGATTAAAGCTCCATACGTTGCCTGTCCATACTGTGGTGCCGTTAACTTCATCGATGCGCCAGTAGTAGGTGGTGCCCGGGGTTAAGGTCCAGGATGCCCCAGGGGGGTTGGGCCCCTTTTCCATTAATCTGCTGAGCGGATAAACGGCATCGCTTACCGTGCCTCTGTATGTTCCGTCACTCCGGGCGGTTGACGCATGTTGGATATTGCTGTAATTCGTGCCGAAGAATACCCTGTGTCCGCTGGTGGGTTGTGTCCAGTCGCCCGCCGTCCAGCTTAACTGCAACGGCTCGCTCAGTGCTCTGCTGTTTGTGTTGTCTACCGGCTTGGGATTGTAGGCCTTGCCGTCATGGGTTGTGAACGTCCAGACCAGGCCTTTATTTACCACGTTATCGCTATTTACTTCGTCGACTCTCCAGTAATAGCTGGTATTGAGAAGGAAATTATTTGGGTCTTTGATGGTCCAGCTGCACGGGTCTCCGTGTGAGTCATATCTGGTGCCTTTGTAGATCCCCGTCGATGCCTTTGTTGCGGTATTGACGTCGGCAAAGGCCGTCCCGAAATACACGTCGTGATTTACATCAATGTCGGCAAGAGTGCTCGGCTGCCAGCTAAACGTAATGCTATTGCCATCACCGGATATATAGTAGTGAACGTTTGTTGCGTTGTTGGCCGGCTGTGGGTTCCAGGCGCAATAGTTGACGTCGGTACACGTTATTGACGTATGGTCGACGTCAAATACAGGTGACCCGAGGACGCCGCGTGAGGAGTAAATACGTCCGGCTGTTATTAAATTGGTTAGGGTCGTTACGTCAATGGTAGGGTCACTGCCTGTAAGTTTCAGTGTGCCGCCGCTGATGTCGATTTTGTTTTCGGGGTAGTCCGTGGAAAAGACAAAATTACCATCTCCCCAGGTCTCCAGTGTTCCGCCATAGAGGGCGATATCACCGTGCTGGAGCGCGATTCTCGGGACACTGATAATTCCGCCGTACATAATTACCCTGCCGGCGGAGGGGGCAAACTGACCGCCGATAACAAGACCTGCAGAACCAGCGGACTGCGTAGTTACCGTGCCGCCATGTACATACAGTATACCCGGGCTAAAGCCTGGGGCGCTGGTGTCAAAGGTACCCCACGTAGCGCAGTTGAGTGCGGATCCGAAATCTAAAGTTCCTGAATTTATATCGACTGAGGAGAGTCCTCCCCCTGACCATGGCTCTATGTCCAATGGACTGCAGGCCGCATCGCCATCGATTATTGGCTGCGTATAACCTGGTTGGATGGCCGCCCAATCGCCACTCGTCGGCACTGCACCCCCCCAGTTAGCGGCGTTAAACCAATTGGCATCGGTTCCGGCCCAGTTGATCTGGGCAGCTATAGCAGAATTGCTTATAGCCAAAAAACATAAAAGGGCCAAAATAAATACACTTTTCCTAAACATTATGTTTCCTCCTTATTCACCTTAAACAATACTATTTTCCTACTTATGAAACTATTTATGCCTGGCGACGCCATTATCGTCTTTGTGCATCATACGAATATATGATATAATAAGCATTGAGAGAGTTAAATGGGCATTGTTGTCTATTGTATGTCATATATTGACTTTCACATGCCGGTTAGTCTTTGAAAATAACGCCATTTTTTGCTTAACATCCACCATTTTAGGCACACAAGACCGGGGTGTGGAAATTGAAAACAATCGTGATTCTGCCATTTTGACGTCGGCGTTTTTTCTATAAAGTACCTTCAGCAAAAGAATGAAGATTTACACATGCCTAAAAATAAGAGGGGCCGTCTTACTATGGTTCAATAGATAAATACCGCCTTTGCTTCAACGATGTAAATTATGAGCCGGGCGAGCTGAAGGCGGTCGCTTATAAGGATGGTAAAGAGATAGGTCAGGAAGTTATGCGCACGGCGGGTGAGCCGGCGAAAATCCGACTTACGCCGGATAGAAAAGAACTGAAGGCCTCAGGCGATGACCTCTGCTACATCCTTGTTGAGGCCCTTGATGCCAATGATACGTTGTGCCCGCTTGCGGATAATTCGATTAAGTTCAAAGTCGATGGTCCGGCCGAGATTGCGGGTATCGACAACGGCAACCCATTGTCTTACGAGTCATTCCAGGACGACAGCCATAAATTATTCTTTGGCAAGGCGATGCTGATTCTGCGAACCAAAGAAGGACAAACAGGTGATATTCGCATTGCTGCCGAAAGCGATGGCCTTGTCCACGCAGAGGTTAACGTGCAAAGTAAGTAGCTTTTTCGGCGTGTAAAATTTTGAAGGGTGGTATTGCTGTTCTACGAAAAAGCTAAGTAGTTTGCCTCTTCAATGTGAAGCGGAAATGCCGCTTCTTTTAAGCTTGGCGGGGTTAGAACCGGCTATTGAGAATAGAAATGCTATTCTCAAGATTTTATGAGCATAGCCCACCCTTTGACTAAGGATTTAATTTTGATGCTGTCTCTGAGCCCCATGCGGCAATCTGTGCCCAGCGAATGTCCTTGGTTTGCGTCGTAGGGGTTATTAGGCAGCCAGCTTGTCCTTTTTTGGCGCAGTCGAGAGTGCTGGCTTCCAGCCATTTGTGGTATTCGGCGTGGCCATCAGCAAAAGAAAATGTTGTTCCGTCGCCGTGCCGTGCCGATGGCGGGTCCCACCATTGCGGCGGGGTTTGGAAAGTGACCGTCCAGCCGCCCTCCGTTTTTCCTTCACAGCCGCCGTCGTCAACAAAAATCATACGTTCGTATGTTTTCTTGATATCTTGGCGGGTTTTAATGAGCATTACGTTGTTATTTAGCACAGCAGCCGCGATTACTGTGACATTTATCTGGTCAACTACAGAAAATGACCTCGTCTCATCGGCATTAGCCCTCGGGCATTTGTAGGCCTTTACGTCTTTGACATACCTGAATAACGCCCCCCTTTTTATCTGGTCTTTTTTTTCGGCCAGACCAAATGCAACCCCTGATGGCCAACATGGCGGAGTCCCCCAATCCCTCATAACCCATGGTCTCTCTCTATAATGTATTCCACCTGACGCATAAGTTCCACCGGGTGCAGTGCATGGCAATTCCCCATATTGCCCGTATTCTTCCGCGTCGCCATTAATGATTTTGTCGCTGTTATCGTCCGCGTACATCAGCCAGGAACCGGCCATCTGTCTCTGATAATACAGGCAGACAGCCCGTTTCCCCTGCTCTCTTGCCCGGTTCAGCGCAGGGAGTAATACGGCCATCAACAGAGCGATGATGGCGATGACGACTAATAGTTCTACTAATGTAAATCCAAGCCCGCTGCGTTTGCTCATAATAATCCTTGGCTACATTTTAGCCGCTCTGCTTCACCAAAAGGTTACACAGGATGGGCAAAAGGGCACAAAGCACACAGAGAAAAGCTCAACCCCTTTGCGTTTTATAGACGTAAACAGTTATTTACACAACAACACATTCTATTTTGCGCGAGTAAGCGGGGCCCGCTTCACCTAATCGGCGTTGCAGGCCCCGTAGAAAACACTAATTCACAATTTGCGTTTGTTACGGCCACAGTATCTGTGTATGCCACTGTTTTCCCATTATAGCCAGGTCGCCAAAATTGACTTTCTGGTTCGGGTCTGTTAACGGTGATGCTGCCCCGTCCTTGTTGAGATTAGCCGGGGAAACCAGCGGTATAAATCCGACAACGCCGTTACCATCGGTTGCCTCGTAAGCTATTTCATTGGCATCCAGGGCGTAGTCATAAACCTTGAAGTCCTGCGCTTCTCCGGACCACTTGCCCCAGTTGGCGTACGACTGGCCGCGCATACCTATGCGGATAGACTGTACCGGCAGAGTAAAGAGCGGTGTGGTTGCACCTGTGGCAGTTCCAACCAGTGAGCCGTTGCCATAAATGAACATTGTATTGGTGTTGGCGTCTTTGACAGCTGCCCAGTGGTGCCATCCGTCTGCAAAATAGTTAGGCTGCATTAGAGGGCCAGTTATGGTATTCCCGCTTTGTGACTGGAACCAGGCGTGTGGGTCTTCCCACCTCCACGGAATCGAGAACGAAGTTCGCTCAGTCCAGGTCGAGTCATAGACAGTGAAGAAAGAGCTCCAGCTGGAGGTCATACTAGGGCCCCAATTCGAATTCGCATCAATCCAGACAGAAAGGGTGATACTGCCGCCGTTGCTGTTCAGGAAGCCAAATGCTGTATTCGGATCCCTTACTTCAACGCGGGTATTTTGGCTGGTGGTGGAGTTGAAGTAGAGGCACCCGGCGCCGTTACGACCGCCGGTGGGTTCCCATACCCCAACGCCGCAAACATCGGCGGTGTAACCGCTTGCTGAGTCAGCAACAGTAGTCCCCGCAGCCTCATTGAACTTGTACCAGATTACGGGGGCCTTACGGGGCACCGTAGTGGTAATGCTGTGCTGGGGTGCAGCCGCAAAGAGCCAGTAGTTCGAAAAGGTGTCCAAATCATTGATGTCAACGTCGCAGTCCCCGTCCAGGTCAGCCGACAAACCTTGTGCCTGTGCATATGACGGGATACATGTCGCGGCGTACAGCCGGATATTGTCGAACATCACGTTGCCGTCGCCGCCACCGAAAGTGTAGTTGTCGCATCTGGCACCAAAACCTATGGCGAAGCCGCTTATCGCTTCCAAATTGGTATTGCCTATGACGTTGATGTCTTTAAGAGCGGTGTACCACGATGTCCAGTTACCAACCTGCGCAGCATTGCCATCTGGATTCTGGTAAACGCTTACATTATGCGCTGTATCTTCAATCGCCACATACATTCTGTCGTAAACAGGATCAGCCGCGTTAGTTGCGGTGCCGCGATAATCGATTCGCAATGCCTTAGGCGTGGGAGCAAAAAAGCCACTGCCTGTAAAACTGGTGCCAGACCCGCTGTAAGGACGTTTGGCCTCTGAGAAGGACATGCCCGCGCTGTCGTGATAATATGAATATCGCATATACTTCCCGCTCGAATCTCGTACCAAAATGCGTCCAGAATTGCCGATGATTGTGGGATCGATGCAACCGGTCGGATGATAACCATTCGGCCAGTTGGCGTTTACATCGTCGGTGCTCTGTGAAGTCTCAAAGTCGTCGATATTGACATACGTAGCAGGAGTAAAGCTCCATACGTTGCCTGTCCATACTGTGGTGCCGTTAACTTCATCGATGCGCCAGTAGTAGGTGGTGCCCGGGGTTAAGGTCCAGGATGCCCCAGGGGGGTTGGGCCCCTTTTCCATTAATCTGCTGAGCGGATAAGCGGGACTGTCCACCGCGCCTCTGTATGTTCCGTCACTCCGGGCGGTTGACGCATGTTGGATATTACTGTAATTCGTGCCGAAGAATACCCTGTGTCCGGTGGTGGGTTGTGTCCAGTCGCCCGCCGTCCAGCTTAACTGCAACGGCTCGCTCAGTGCTCTGCTGTTTGTGTCGTCTACCGGCTTGGGATTGT
>JBEKEU010000006.1:0-191344 GCA_050013675.1 Sedimentisphaerales bacterium | reverse complement strand
CCGGGGTGATTCGTGTTCACACTAAAGTTCGAGTCACCGCTGATTTGCAGAGTGCCGCCATATAGGCCGACTTCACCGAAGTTGAGTACGAGTCTGGGGACGTTGACTTCGCCGCCATATATATTCAGCTGGCCATAGGACATACCGAAGGAGGAGCTGCCGCCACCGACTGTAACACCGGTCCCGTTGCCTGTGCCGCCGTTCAGGTCTGTATGGACTGTGCCGCCATATACGTTGAAGATGGCTCTGTTGACGAGGGTGGGGCCGCCTAAATATGAGTCATAGTCAACCGAGGCGTTGATTTGAATGCACGCACCAAAGTTGCAGTCGCTGGCGGTCTCTGTGATTGTAACGTTAACATCCTGGCCGCCCCATCCAGTTGGGTCCCAGCCATTCAGGAAAAGCATTGATGTTGTGGCGTTGCCGGTGATTCGCGGGCCCGGCTGGTTTGGAGGTACAACACTCCAGTTATCAGGACCTGGCCCTGTACCGTCATTAGGGCATGGGGGTATTCCCTCGTTGTTCCAGTTGGCGGCATTGTACCAGTCTGCATCGCGGGCGCTGGCATTCCACTCCAACTGGCCGTTCCACGGGTATGCTGCCATTGCTACAGGCGCCAGCAGACATACAAAGAGCATAATAAAGACACTTTTCCTAAACATTATGTTTCCTCCTTATCACCTTAAAACAACACTACTTATTTATGAAACTATGTATGCCTGGCGGACGCCGCCAGGCCTTATTTCAATCAGTATCATACAAGAACAATACGAAAGAGTTTACGGTTTCATAAAGTTGTTTTGACCATAGGTTGCTCACAACATTTATCTGTCTGAAGATGGGCGCTGAAACATAACCTGCCATTTGCAGAGTAATTATCGACTCCTGACCCTGTAAATTAAACTGGTCGATGATTTTAGTTATGCCCTCGCCGGGTATCGCATTTGGATCAAATAACTGGTCGTTTTCATAATACCAGTCAGAACCGGCATTGGACCAGTTGTTTTCCCAGTTATAAGCGGTGCAGCGGTTACCGCCGGTTCTTTGAACGGTGTAATCTGTGCTGTGGCCCCAGTTGGATCCATAAATATATTTGCTTATGGGAGTTTGGCCCGTATCGGTTTTAACGGTATAAGTGACATTAATAGGGGCGGCTTGAATCGATAAATTTAATGAAATAAATAACCCCGATATGATGAAAATTATGACCCGCATCGTATTATTTTCCTCAAAATATTTTTCATACAGGCGATGCTCTACTTTAAGGCATGGCATCATATAGTATAATGCATATTCGACTATAGAAGATATGCCATTTGTTGCCCAATAGATGTCTATTATTGACTTTTTACAGAATTGATATTTATGATTTTTAATGCCAAAATAGAGTCGGATTTGTCCCAGCCAGGTGCTTGAAACAAACCGCTTTAGTTATCCGCTTGATCTATTGAAAACCTTAAATAATTTCGAACAAATGAATTGATATATGGCATATGAAAACCAAAAGAACTATAACCAAATCGCCGATTAAGCAACCTTTTTCCTGTAAATTTTGTTTTCGTTTAAATCAGCGGTTTCGTTCTCGTTCTCCAATTCCAATCCGCCATACGAATGACGGGCAAACGTTAAGTATTTTTTCTCTGAAAGCCAATCATCACTGATTTCCATTTCAATCACACTTACCAGACGCAAAAGCGATTCTTCGTTGGCGAATATCCTTGCGACACGCGATCTTCGATTGATTTCCTGATGCAATCGTTCAAGCGTATTGGTGGTTCGTAATCGCCTTCGATGTTCCTTAGGCAATGCAAAGACGTTCAAGCCGTCCTGGATATTATCCTGCATCCACTCAGCGAGTTTCTGCGCGACTTGTTTGTATTTTTCAACACACTTGTCAAGCCGGTCTTCGGCAGATGCTCTATCCTTCGCATTAAAAATGTCCCTGATGTCTTCGACGACCTGCCCCCTCATAGAAGACTTCGGAACATAGCTTGCGGCGTTTCGCTGCAGATGACACTGACATCTCTGCCAAGTTACGCCGAATTGTAATCTAATGGTTTTTGCAGTAGGCGATTTTTACCTACCATCAATGTAATTGCCATTAATCACAGCAGGGTGTAAAAGCGAAGCTGTTACTACATTGCCAATTGCAGGACGAACTGTTCGATTGCGATTCTGGGCAGCAGTTCCTGTACTATAAAAAAACTCATCTGATATGACTGGCTTTTTGATTCTTGGCATAGTTGTTTTTTGAGATTAAACTTGCCCATGACTCGTCTGTGATCGTCAGTGGCGTGGGGTTACCATAAAGAATCACCGTCATTTTAGCCAAACTAAAGATCGTACATTTACAGGTCATTTCAAGTGCGTAATTCGCGGGAGTAATACGGGAGTATTTGAAAGCCAAATTCTGATAAATTCTGATAAAACGTGATAAATTCTGAGAATTTTTAAGTGGTTGTAGAAAATAGAGTTATGTTGTATTTCATTGTCTTACAAGGACTTACGAAAATGGCCTGACGGGGGTTCGAATCCCCCCGCCTCCATTTTGTCATCCATAAGTCTTTAAAAACAAATATGTTATGTAAAGCAAATAATTCTAAAAGGTTCGCGGGAGTATAATGGATGTAGCAAGTCCATTTTAAAGAGCAAATACACACCTTACAACAAATAAATTGCATAACAGTGGTTAGAATACATCTTGTGCAAGGGCATATTGTTTCCTCCCCCTGGTATTTCGGTTTAACAAAGTTTTTACATTAAACTAATCATTTGCTAACATAGACAGCGGATACTATTCAGAAAACATAGGGAAAGGGATACGTGTGGTCAGGGGAAGCATACTTGCTGTAGATGACGAAGAAGATGTGCTGGAACTGGTGCGGTATAACTTCAACAAAGAAGGATTCAAAGTTGAAACGGCCGTTACCGGCGAAGATGCGCTGAAAAAGGCCAAGGCCAATCCCCCCAGTGCCATACTGCTTGACCGTATGCTGCCGGGGATAGACGGCATTGAGGTTTGCAGGCAGCTTAAGGCCGATTCGAAGACCAGTTCTATACCTATAATAATGCTTACCGCCAAAGGTGAAGAGTCAGACGTTGTTTCCGGGCTGGAGGTTGGCGCGGATGATTATGTTACAAAGCCGTTTAGCCCCAAGGTTCTTATTGCCAGGGTGCGGCGGATTCTATACAGGGCAACAGCAGCAAAACAGGAAAATACGCCCGTCAAGATTCACGAGTTGACTATAGACCCGGCCCGATACGAGGTGAAGGTCAAAAACAAGCTGGTAGAGCTGACTTTTACGGAGTTTATGATTCTTTATACGCTGGCGAGGAAACCGGGACTGGTGCTGAGCAGATACAATATAGTTGACGCGATTCGCGGGAACAATTATGTTGTGACCGACCGGGCCGTGGATGTGCAGATTGTTTCTTTAAGGCGCAAGCTCGGCCAAGTTGGGAAATACATTGAGACCGTAAGAGGCGTGGGCTATCGTTTCAAGGACTAATGGATGGCGAAAAGGCGTCTGCTTTGGCAGCTTTACCTTCCCTACCTGGTAATTACTATTCTGGCGCTTGTCCTTTTAAGCTGGTACGCGTCTTATTCGTTCCGCTGGTTTTACTACGATGAGGTTGCCAGGGACCTTAAATCAAGGACTCAACTTGCTGGCCAGCAGATTTTGCCTGTTGTGAGCCAGAAAAGTTTCGACGAAGTTGATCATTTATGCAAATTACTTGGTCAAACCGCCGGGATTCGGCTGACAATGATACTCCCTGACGGCCAGGTTGTTGGTGATTCGGACCAGCAGCCGGCCAAAATGGAAAATCACGCGGACCGTCCTGAGTTCAGGCAGGCGATGAACGGCCAGACCGGTAGGTCCGTGCGATTCAGCGACACCTTGGGCAAAAATATGATGTATATCGCCGTGCCTCTTAAAGAGCAGGAACAGACCATAGCTGTAGTTCGCGGGTCGCTTTCGGTTACTGCTGTTGACAAGGCGCTGAATGATATTTACGCAAAAATCATCTGGGGGATGGTGGGGGCGGCGGTTTGCGCGGCTGGCGTAACTTTGGTTGTATCCCGCAAGATAACCCGGCCCATCGAACAAATGAAAGACGCCGCGAAGCGGTTCGCCGTGGGCCAGTTAGACCACAGGGTCCCTGTGCCCGATTCTGAGGAATTAGCCGAGCTTGCCGGAGCGCTTAACGAAACAGCAGACCGTCTCAAGCGGACAATCGAAACCATAACAAACCAGAAGAATCAGCTTGAAGCGATTTTAAGCAGTATGGCCGAAGGCGTGATAGCTGTAGATTCGGATGGACGAGTCGTGAGCATCAATAAAAAGGCGGCGCAACTGCTTGAAATAGATGGCGTCTCGGCCACGGGATACATTATTGAGGAGGTCATCAGGAACGTGGATATCCAGCGATTTATGCGATATACCCTGATGTCCTCTGCGCCAACTGAAGAGGATATTACTCTGTCGGCAGAGCAGCCCGTTTCGCTGCGGGCGAGAGGCACATACCTTACCGACCATCAGGGCAATAAAAGCGGGGCTGTTATAGTATTGAGCGATATGACGAGGATGCAACGGCTGGAAAACATCAGGCGCGACTTTGTGGCCAATGTCTCTCACGAACTAAGGACGCCGATTACTTCCATCAAAGGATTTGTTGAGACACTCTTAGACGGCGCCATTAACGAACCCGAACAGGCGCGGCGATTTCTCAACATTATAGCGGGCCATACCGACCGGCTGATGGCGATTATCGAAGATTTACTTAGCTTGTCCCGCCTCGAAGAGGACGGCCAAACCAGAATGATTGCGATGGAGCATTTGAAGGTGAGGTCCGTTCTGGAATCAGCAGTTGAGCTTTCCGGCCCGAAGGCAGGCGACAAGAAAATCAAAATCGATATTGATTGCGATGATGATTTGGAGGCACTGATAAATCCGACTTTGCTTGAGCAGGCGGTTTTAAATCTCGTTGATAACGCCATTAAATATAGTCCCGCTGAAAGCACAATTCAGATAATCGCACGCGCGGCCGAGAAGGAAGTGATTATCGCGGTAAAGGATTCCGGCTGCGGCATAGAAAAGAGCCATCTTTCGCGCATATTCGAGCGGTTCTACGTTGTTGACAAGGCCCGCACGAGGAAACTCGGCGGAACGGGCCTTGGCCTTGCAATAGTCAAGCACATCACAAATCTTCACGGCGGCTCAGTAACCGTCGAAAGCTCTCCCGGCCAGGGCAGCACTTTCACTATTCACCTGCCTATTAGATAAACATTTTCTCGACTTACTCTAATTACTCTCGAATACAACTTACCTTAATTAACGCAATTCTAACATCAATTTAACAGGCCTTTAGCGAAGCTCAAATAATATTCCACCTAAACGGGTACGACGCCATCCGGGGTGGTCTCGGGTCAGCGTTCAAGTAACAAAACAGTTTTTTATGGAGGTACGAGTAATGAACAAGTTAAGGATGATTTGTGGGTGTCTGCTGCTGAGTTTGGTTTTCGCCTGCAGCGTAAAGGCCGACGAAATCAGCGATATGAAGAAGCAGTTAGCTGATTTGCAGGCCAGAATTGACCAGATGGAAGCGCAGCAGAAGAAGGTCGTCGCCGAGGAGGTCAACAAGGCCGTAGAGCAGAAACAGGCAGCATTGCCGGACAGTATCAAGTGGGCGGAGAACATGAAAATCAGCGGCGATTTGCGATACCGCTACGAGGGGATTGACTCACAAAGCAACGGCAAATGGGGGTCAAGTATTAATCGGAATCGACTTCGCGCCAGGATTGGACTTTACGATAAAATCAATGACGAGGTTGACGTTGGATTCCGTTTAGCCAGCGGGTCGAGCAGTGACCCTGTCTCGACAAACCAGACCGAGCAGGATGCTTTCAGCAAAAAGTCGATATGGTTAGACCAGGCGTACTTTGACTGGCATCCTAAAGATATAACGGGTTTTGATTTCATAGGCGGCAAAATGCCCAGGCCATTCTACCGCGTCGGCGACAACCAGTTAATCTGGGATGACGATTTGAACCCAGAAGGGTTGGCTGCCAAATACGAACTGCCAATTAGCGATTCGTTAAAGGCATATATCAACGGAGGCGGATTCTGGGTTGGACATCCCGACACCGCTACCGCCCAGGATACATCGCTGTGGGGAATACAAGGTTATCTGAAGAATACGTTTGAGGATAAAAGTTACCTGCTGGGCGGTATGAGCTATTACACCTATGGTAATATAAAGGGCCAAAGCGACGTTACCAAGCTCTGGAAAGGCAGTTCCAGCTTTTTCGGCAATACCTCTGTTGCCGGGACTTACAAATATGGTTATGACATCGTCGAGGGTTTCGCGGAATACGGCACCAAAGTTGCGGATTATCCGGTCGCGGTATTCGGCAGTTACGCGCACAATACCGCAGCACCCAGCGACAAGAGCGACGGCTGGCTTATCGGCACGACATTCAACAAGGCCAAAGACCCCGGCTCCTGGCAAATCGGATATGACTATCGTGATTTAGATTCTGACGCGGTGGTAGGCCAGTTCAACGATTCTGATTTCGATAATGGCGGGACAAACGCGAAGGGCCACAGGTTTAACTTCACCTATCAACTGGCGAAGAATTTCCAGGCCGGCCTGACCTACTTCCTCGATGAAAATAAAACCACGGATGATAAGTATCGCCGGCTGCAGGCGGATTTGCTTTTCAAGTTTTAGTGGCGGTCCGCTCTAACAAAAGTTTAACTGTTTATTAACGTAATTCTAACAATGTTCGCGTAAATTAAGTGAGAAGGAGACAAAAAAATGAAGAGATTGGTATTTAGTTTGGTTTTGCTGGTGCTCGCAGCCACTGGTCTGGTTCGGGCGGAAACGCTGCAAATCGATGGTTCGACGACCGTCGGTCCGATTGCGGATGCTTTCGCGGAATATTTTATGAGGACCAACCCCGGTCTTGAGATTACCGTGAAGAAGACGGGTTCTGGCGACGGGGCGGCGGCGTTGATTGACAGCCGATGCGATATAGCGACTCTGAGCCGGTTTATGAAGGATAAAGAGTTCAAAGCGGCAGTTGACCACAACGTATTTCCAGTCGCACACGCGATTGCTATGGACGGCGTATGTATCATCGTGCATCCGTCGAACACGGTAAGCGCATTGACTACGGCACAGGTGCGAGATATTTACAAGGGCAAAATCAAGAACTGGAAAGAAATTGGCGGCCCTGATGCGGAAATAGTGATTGTCAGCAGGGACACGTCGTCGGGAACATACGAGACGTTCCACGAGAAGGTTATGAACAAGGAAGAGCTGGCTAAGAACGTCGAATACGTCAACTCGAATCCGCAGGCACAGGCGCGAGTGAAAACCACTGCCGGTGCAATCAGCTACGTTGGTATTGGTTTCGTTGATGCCGACGTCAAGGCGTTGAAAATCGATGGTATTGCGCCGACAAAGCAGACCATTGCAAACGGCACTTACCCTGTTGCAAGGCCTTTGTTTATGTTCACGAATGGCTATCCGAAACTTGGGTCAACGGTCTTTAAGTTTTGCACGTTCTATCTGACCGAAAAAGGCCAGGAAATTATTTTGGCGAAGGGATTTGTTCCTGTGACGAGCTACTAATTACCTGTTGTTGGAGAGTCCAGCAATTAAAGCAAAGCAGGGGACTTTAAAAGACACGTTAATGCCGGCGGCCGATTCATATCGGCCGCTGGTGCTTACACCAACCGAGGATATGAGGGGTTTCCTTACACTTCATCTCGGCCGGGCGGCCCTTTTTCTTGTTACGTGCACGTCTGTTTTGGCGGTGTTCCTGATTTTCCTGTTTGTAATCAGGGAGGCGCTGCCGTTTCTCGCCAAATTCAGCATAAAAGAGTTTCTCACAAGCACTTCCTGGTATCCTGAGGCGGTCACCCCTAAATTCGGGACACTCGCGTTACTGGTTGGGTCGGGGTATGTAACAATGGTCTCGATTATATTTGCCGTGCCGGTGGGGATTTTAGCCGCGGTTTTCCTGAGCGATATTGTTTCGATGAAAATCAGGAACATCATAAAGCCGATTATTGAAATTCTCGCGGCGATACCATCGGTTGCTTACGGTTTTTTTGCGGTGATGGTTTTGGCTCCGTGGATGCAGCAAAAGTTCGGTTTTTCCACGGGCACCAATGCGCTTAACGCGTCGCTTGTTTTGGCGGTGATGGCGTTACCCACGATAATAAGCGTTTCGGAAGATTCGATTTCAGCGGTAGGAAGGGAATTGAGAGAGGCGTCATACGGATGCGGCGCGACGCGAATGGAGACCATTTTCAAAGTTGTTATACCGGCCGCACACAGCGGGATAATCGCCGGGATAGTGCTTGGAATGATGAGGGCAATCGGCGAGACGATGGTCGTGTGGATGGCGTCGGGAAACGCCGCGCAGATACCGAGCCCGTGGTGGGACTTGTCGCAGTCGGTTCGGACATTGACGGCGACAATCGCGGGCGATATGGGCGAGACAGAAAAGGGCTCCCCTCATTACAGGGCTCTTTTTGCCGCGGGATTGCTGCTGCTGGTTATAACTTTGTGCTTGAATATGGTTAGCGAATATTTTCTTATACGAGCCAAACGAACAGGCGGAAAACGCTGATGAGACCGGGTATCCGAATTGCGATAGACAAAATATTCACCGTTGTTGCGGGAACTTCGGTGGTTTGCCTGTGCTTAGTGCTTGTGGGCGTGCTGGGGCCGATGTTGTGGCGAGGAGGTTCAGCGGTCGTATTCAAGGGGACAATCGAGTTCAGGAAGATGCAATTAGTGCTGTTTGGCCGGGGCGATGAGGACAAGATAGCGGCGGAAGACAGACAGGCGGAAATCGCACGGGTTAAAATTTACAGCACAATCGAAAAATTCAAAGGCGGCATCGATTCCGGGAACCTTATAGAGAAGGCAAGACAAATTTACCGTCAGTTCGGAAACGACCTCCGGCAAACAGACCAAACCGCGGAGGAAGTAGCCGAACTGAGGTCCGTTACAAGACAGATTCGCGACCGGCTTGAATCGGCTTTCGTAAGCTCGAACACGGCGGAAGTGAACGAGTCGCTTGCATACGTCCTCAACTTCAAAGACGACCCACGGTTTAAGAATACTTCCGCGGCGGGTCTCATTGGGCTTGCCGAACAGTATAGCAAAGACATACACGGGATTAATCTTGCCGAACGCCAAAGATATTATCAGGAGCTTCAGCAGGTGGAGGATATTTTAACCGAATTATTGGGTCCTGCGCCCGGAGCGGCAACGCCGGCCTTGATGATGAATCGTTTTGGGGCCACCCGCTGGGACCTGGCACAAAAACTGCTTGGCCAATTGTTGTGGTATGAGGAATGGATTAAGCAGGGGCCGGGACAACCGATGGTCAGACGTCTGACGCCTCGTTCGCAGAGGTTTGCCGGCACGGAGATGGAGGGCCTTTTCGCTTACATTAAGCAGAATCTGCCTGAAATGATCAGGCCAAGACCGACTTTTTACTGGCAATATTTCACAGACGACAGTACTCCAGGCCATTATTTCGGCGGCGTCGGTCCTGAAATTCTCGGAACGCTTTTACTAACCATCATCGCTATGCTTTTTGTTGTGCCTTTCGGCGTTATTTCCGCCGCCTATCTGGTGGAATGCGCATCTGATAATCTTGTCATAAGAATTATCAGGATGAGCATCAATACCCTCGCGGGCGTCCCCAGTATTGTTTTCGGCCTTTTTGGGCTTGCGTTTTTCGTATTGTTTTTCCTGCCGCTTTTCGGAGCTCCTTCAAAGGGATGCATCCTGGCTGCCTCGATGACGCTGGCCGTATTGACATTGCCTGTTATGATACGAGCAAGCGAGGAGGCGATTCGAGCCGTGCCCCAGACCTACAAAGAAGCGTCACTGGCATTGGGGGCAAGCAGATTCCGCACGTTTGTCAAAGTGACTATGCCGGCGGCACTGCCGGGGATTCTCACGGGCGTAATACTGAGCTTGAGCAGAGTTGCAGGCGAGACGGCTCCGGTACTGTTTACGGGGGCGGTTGCGCTTGGGCCGGTGCCTAAGTCCATATTTGACCCGACACGCACGCTTTCCTACGGCAGTTACGATATGGCCGTCGGCGACCGGCTGGCCGCTATGGTGCCGCATAACCAGTTCGGGATGGTCGTAACACTGGTGCTGCTGATTCTCTGTCTTAATACTGTGGCAATTATACTTCGTTCAAGAATGTTTAAAAAACTGGCGGGTCATTAAACAATGGCGACGATGCGACTTTTACAATCAGTGGGGCAAAAAAGGTGTGAATCGATTATGAAAGAGAATATGCACGACAGGACAGCCCAAAACGGGGAAACCGCACAATGTGCCTGTCCAATAATAAGCTCAAAGGACTTCACTTTTTACTATGGCACAACGATGGGTGTGAAGAACATTACGATGAATATAAATCCGTGCAGTGTTACCGCGATAATTGGCCCGAGCGGCTGCGGCAAAAGCACGTTTCTTCGCAGCATAAACCGAATGAACGACCTAATACCGGGTATTCGTACGGAAGGAAAGCTGGTCGTGGACGGCCAAGACATCTACGATAAGAGGGTCAATCTCGTCAATCTTCGCCAGCAGGTCGGGATGGTCTTCCAAAAACCAAATCCGTTTCCCAAAAGCATATTTGACAACGTGGCATACGGCCCGCGTCTTCAGGGTATTACAAAAAGGACTGCTTTGGACGAAATAGTTGAACAGGGTCTCAAGGCCGCGGTTCTCTGGGAAGAAGTAAAAGACAATTTGAGAAAATCCGCTTTGGCACTTTCCGGCGGCCAGCAGCAGCGGCTGTGTATTGCACGCGCGCTTGCTACCAGGCCGCGGGTGCTGCTTATGGACGAGCCGTGCTCCGCACTTGACCCGCTGGCCACGGGCAAAATCGAAGACCTTATCAATCAGCTCAAAAACGATTACACCATCGTTATTGTCACGCACAATATGCAGCAGGCGGCACGCGTCAGTGAGATGACCGCGTTCTTTTGCCTCGGCGAGCTTATAGAATATGATGTTACCTCAAAAATTTTCGAGAACCCGTCCAACAAGAAAACGGAAGATTACATAACAGGCAGATTCGGATAAACATATAACACGGCCATCCTGCTCGTGGTTGCACGGGCTGGAAGTCCGTGTTACGATAGTGAGGAGTTTAAAATGCCAGTCCATTTACAGAGAGAAATTGAAAACCTGAAAAAGAAACTGCTGACGCTAAGCGCCAGGGTTGAGACAGCCGTGCGCGAAGCAACGCTTTCGATTGAGAACCGCGACTACGAACTTGCCCAGAGGATAATTCAAAACGACCCCCGGATTGACAGTATGGAGGTCGGGGTGGAGGAGGACTGCCTCAAGATTCTTGCTCTGTATCAGCCGGTCGCAATTGATTTGCGTTTTATCGTTGCCGTGCTGAAAATCAATAACGACCTCGAACGCATCGGCGATTTGGCGGTGAATATCGCGGAGCGGTCGGCGTTTCTGTCGAAACATCCTCCCGTTGGCTTTTCTCTGGGCCTGATTGAAATGGTTGACAAAGTGCAGGATATGCTCAAGCATAGTTTGGATGCGCTTATAGGCCTAAGCTCCGGGTTAGCCCATGAGGTTTGCGCAAGTGACGATGTCGTTGATGCGATGAACAGGCAGATGTATATCAAAATTCAGGATGCCATCAGAACCAATCCTGAACAAATGGAATCACTGATTCATTTACTGTCGGTTTCGAGGCATCTTGAGCGAATAGCCGACCACGCCACCAATATCGCCGAGGACGTTATTTATATGGTCGAGGGACAAATCGCCCGCCATCGCACAGAAGATTACAAATAATTATTACTTCCGCTATACTGCTGCGAACTCCTGCTCCATTTTGTCTTCCACGTTTATTGATGTTAGCTCATGAGATTCCATAATATGAACCGCCATCTCTTCAAAACTTTCGGACTCAAAAACGCAGTCATAGCATCGCCAGAAATCCCCGTGAAAGACAGGCAGTTGTCGCCGGTGTTGTATAAGCTCAAAAAAGATTTCAAGCTCCCTTTCATTAAAGAAACCCGGGGGGACTATTCTCTCCGAAGGTAAAACGCCAAAATCTGAACGTCGTTTAGGTGATACTGCTCTGATTTCCATTTTTGAACCTCCTTGCGTAAATTACGTAAATTGACCACATAATCACACCAAGCAATCAGGTCATCGTTACTGGTCAATTTTCGAGTATAGAAATGAGGCGTTAATGTGATGTTAGATTTTGTTGTTTTTTGGATTAATTGTTCAGTATTCAAAGGCCGTTTTTGCGGCCCGATAGTGGTTTATAAAAGACAGAACATACTATTGATTGCGTATTTGACTATAATCGCAAGCACTTTTGTGTCGATAATATCTTTAGCGATGAGAGGATAATTTATGAACCTGATAGAAGAACTAATGGTCAAACCCGGACATAAGGCAAAACTGGCCGACTGGGACACGAATTACACAGGCAAATACGAGGACAAGGAACAGGCGATGCCGGTAATGGATAAGCTTGGCGACAGGATAGCGAAATTGCAATATCTGCTTTATGCGGAAAACAAGCACGCCATCCTTGTGGTGCTTCAGGCAATGGACGCCGGCGGCAAAGACGGGACCATCCGGACGGTGATGGGGCCGATGAATCCGCAAAGCTGCAAGGTTACGTCATTCAAGGAGCCAACGGATGAGGAGCTGGCGCACGATTTTCTGTGGCGCGTTCACAGGTTTGTGCCTCGCAAGGGCGAGGTGCGGATATTCAACCGTTCGCACTATGAGGACGTGCTGGTTGTCCGCGTGCATAACCTTGTGCCTAAACCGATATGGTCGAAGCGATTCGAGCAGATAAATAATTTCGAAAAGCTGTTAGCTGAAAGTGACATCCACGTTATCAAGTTTTTCCTGCATATAAGCAAGGGCGAGCAGAAGAAGCGTTTCAAGGAACGCCTTGATGACCCGACAAAGAACTGGAAGGCCGAGCCCGGGGATTTCGAAGAGAGAAAATACTGGGAAGAATATACCAAGGCATACGAGGACGTGCTGACCAGATGCAGTACAGATTACGCCCCCTGGTACGTTATACCCGC
This sequence comes from Sedimentisphaerales bacterium, assembly GCA_050013675.1. Taxonomy (GTDB): domain Bacteria; phylum Planctomycetota; class Phycisphaerae; order Sedimentisphaerales; family Anaerobacaceae; genus Fen-1362. Next base: position 178,205 of record JBEKEU010000006.1, on the reverse strand, counting down.
CAATCACAAGTGGTTCAGGAACGTGGCCATTTCGGAAATATTAGTCCACGAATTTGAGAAGTTAAAAATGAAATTCCCCGAACCCCGGTATGATATTTCCAAGCTGAAAATAAAATAGCAGCGACTAATCGGCGTCAGTTTACCGGGTTTCACGTTTAACACACAATTTCTCTAATACTATTTTAACAATTAAATAACAGTCCCCTAATCATCAAATGCGACAATATAATCCGATATATAGTTAAGTTACTGTCTGTCTTATTGTTAAGTTAATGTTAAGCTGGGTAAAGCCGATAAAGGCACAGGCGATATTAAAAATAATAAAGGGCAAGGAATTGAAAACAGAGGCGATACTCGAAGAAGCGATTGAGCTGTGCGGGGGGGATGATTTCGAGCAGCAGCACGCTGTGCAGGTTGCTAAATTATCGCTTAAATTGTTTGATAAACTCCAACCATTGCACCGGATGGGCAACAGTGAGCGAATCTGGCTTCGGATTGCTTCTTTATTACACGACGTGGGCAAAAGTGTCAGCGGCGAATATCACAATAAGGCGTCGCGAGATATCATAGTCAATGAGGCAAATTTGCCGTTCAGGAAGCGCGTTCGCAAAATGGTAGGGCTTGTCGCAAGGTATCATAAGGGAGCATTGCCCAGCGATTCGCACAAGTATTATCGCGGATTGAAAGATGATGAAAAGCAGTGCGTAAAGGTATTGGCGGCGATTCTTCGGCTGGCGGATGGTTTAGATGCAGGGCATAAAGAATTGGTTACGGATTTGGCCTGTGAGGTTCAGAGAAAACGTACGGTCATTTATGTCATGGCCAGAGATGGCGTTGATTTGCACAAGGCCGTAAAGAAAGCGGATTTATTCTCGCAGGTATTCGGATGTGAGGTCGAGGTGAGGACGGCTGCGGCGAGGAAGGTTCGCGACATAAATCTTGATTCCAGTCGGTCAAGGGTGTATGCTCACGCGGCGTAGGGCATACAAGGCAGGCGGAGATGTCTTATGGGGCGACTGGTAATATTTTCGGGGCCGTCGTGTGTGGCAAAGGCCCACTTTACAGAACACTCAAGCTATTTTACCCCCAATTGGCCGGAAGAACTGCTGCCTTAGAGTTGGAGTCAATTTGGTGACTGGTTCAAGTGAAATAACAACGGTTGATACGAGTTATCAGTTTCTGGCGTGCCAGTATATCAAGGTTCAGATACGGGAATTAAGCCGGCATCTGCGAGGAGCACGCCTTGCGCGGGATACCGAGTATGTTCATCAGGCCAGAGTTGCTTCTCGTCGGCTTCGGGCGGCGCTGAGGATGTTTAGCGGGTGTTTTCCCGAGGCGAGGATGAAAAGATGGCAAAAGCAGATTAAGCAATTAACCGGCCGACTTGGCGCGGCCAGAGACGCCGACGTTCAGGTTGAGTTTCTCAAGGATTTCATATCGAAGATTCCGCCCGCGGGCAAGGGCTTGCGGCCCGGACTGCGAAGGGTAATGCTGCGGGTCAAACAGAAACGTCATCGTATCCAGCCGAAAATCGTTAAGGTGCTCGACCGCATAAAAAAAGACGGGACCATATTGGATATGCGTGCGGAAGTGAGGCGCACCGAAAAACAGCTTTCCCGGCAAAATATTGATATTCGCAGTCCGTATGTTTTTGAAGAGTCGAGACGACATATCGAAGAACGGCTCGAAGGGCTGCTGTCCTGCCAGACGTGCCTTGAGAACGCCGACGACAAAGCGGGGCATCACCAGATGAGAATCGCCGCCAAACGGCTGCGTTATACACTGGAAATTTGTAATCTGCCTTTCGAGAAAAGGCTAAGCGCCAATATAGAGATTATGAAAAGGTTGCAATCGCTTCTCGGAAGGGTGCACGATTGCGACGTATGGTTCGATGACCTCTCGAAGTTCACCGACAAGGAGAAAAAACGCACGATAAAATACTTCGGCAGCGAAAGGGCCTTTGGCCGGCTAAGACCGGGGATTGAATATCTTGTGGGACATCGGCACGCCGACAGGGAATTGTTCTTCGAGAGGAGCAGGGCATTGTGGAAGGAAATTACCGAGGCGAGATTGCCGGATAATCTTCGCGCGATGATTCAAACACCCTCCTCACGGTCGCAGCATGTTTCAGAGACGAACAGGAAAACGGCTTCACGGGACGACAGCCGATGCGAAAAAAAGAAATAATAGCTGCGGTTGCCAGCAATGTACACGGCAATTTGCCTGCGCTGGAGGCGGTGCTTGCCCTGGCAAGGAAATGCAACTATGAGCGGGAACATACCCATCAGGTCGAAAAACTCGCGTTGCAGCTTTTCGACCAGCTCGTTGAACTGCATCACTTGGGCAGCCGGGAGAGGTTTATGCTTCGCTGCGGCGCTTTGCTTCACGACATCGGCTGGATTGAGGGTCAGAAGGGACATCACAAAACCGCCCTGAGAATTATTATGGAAAACGCCGCCCTGCCGTTTGATTTCCGTGACAAAAGCATCATCGCTCTTCTGGCACGATATCACCGCAAGGCCCTGCCCGCGGGTCGGCATTCATATTTTTGCGACCTTGATACAAAAGACCAGAACATCGTCCGCGCGCTTTCGGGCATATTGAGGGTCGCCGATGGCCTTGACAGGACGCATCAAAGCAAGGTTGAGGATATAAGCTGCCGGGCCGGCAGAAAACAGATATCGCTGACGTGCCGTTCCGTCGAATCGCTCGAGTCGGAGTTTGCCGTAGCCAGGGACAAGGCGGAACTGTTTGAACAGGTGTTCGGAAGAAAACTGACGCTGAAGCATAAGCCGGGTTGATGTATCACCGTGGACTACCACTTTTTTATTTGTTAATCTGATACCGGCGATTTCGACTGAGTTTATGAGGGTCAGAATGAGTACTACGGCAGATACAAATCAAAAATCGCCTCCGGCCAGAACGCTGGGCGCGATAGATATCGGGTCGAACTCGATACGAATGGCAATTGCGCAGGCGATGCCCGATGGCAAGATAGAGATATTGGAGCGATTACAGCGAGGGGTGCGACTGGGGCAGGACACCTTCCGCACGGGCAGAATCAGAGGGACAACGATGCGGGCGACGGTGCTGATTCTTCGGGATTTCATGAACGTGCTGAAATTGTATAACGCCGACGTCGTGAAGGTGGTCGCGACCAGCGCGGTACGCGAGGCAGGCAACTCTGACGCGTTTCTGGACCGTATCCTGATGGCGACGGGATTTGAGGTGGACATTATAAACTCTTCCGATGAAAGCCGGCTGACGGTCGCTGCGGTTCGCCAGGAGGTGGGCAGGAAACAATTAACAAAACAAAGCTCGGTAATTGTTGAGGTTGGCGGAGGCAATACCGAAATTAACGTCCTTCGCAAAGGACAAATTGCCACGTCGCGTAATCTTGCGATAGGGTCAATCCGTCTGCAAGAGCTACTTTCTACCAGCACGGAGTCGGCGGACAGGGCATCGGATATGATACGCCAGCAGGTCGCGGGCATCATATCCTCGATGAAAGGATTGCTGCGGCTCGGACAGGTCAGGAGCTTTTATGCCGTCGGAGGGGACGCCAGGTGGGCCGCCGAACGAGTCGGAAGGCGCGCAAAAATCGCAAACCTGCGCTCCGTTTCGAGAAGAGACCTCGATAAATTAGTCAGCAAGAGCAGGCATTATACGGCGGACAAATTAAGCAAGATATACGGGTTGCCTTTCAGCGAAGCGGAAACGCTGATTCCGGCACTGCTTGTTTACCAGGTGCTCCTGAAATCAACCGGGGCAGGAGAAATCATCGTGTCGAATGTATCGATGCGTGACGGCTTACTTCTTGACCTTGCCCGGCAGGCGGCCGGTTCGGTCGAGAAATCGGCATACGAGGATATAATCCGCTCGGCAACGTCGATGGCGAAAAAATACGGCGTGGATTTGAAACACGCGACGCACACGCGGCAAACTTCAGTGCGTCTCTTCGATGAGCTTGCGGCTGAACACGTACTGGATAAAAGGTGTCGGCTGCTTCTCGAAGTGGCGGCGCTGCTTCATGAAATCGGAACCTTTGTGTCTGGCAGGGCGTATCATAAGCACAGCTTTTATCTTATCGCCAATTCTGAGATTTCGGGGCTGACGCAGGATGAACTCCAGCTTGTGGCGCACGTCGCGAGATATCACAGGCGAAGCAGACCAAAACCGGCACATATCGAATATATGGCGATGCCACGCGAAAGAAGAATGACAACTAACAAGCTGGCGGCGTTATTGCGTGTCGCCGACGCCCTCGATGCCAGCAGGACTCAGCACGTCCGGAATATCAATTGCAGGATAAGCGATGAATATCTGCAAATCATCACGCCTACGACGGCGGATGTCAGTTTGGAGGAGCGAATGCTGGCGATGCAGGGGGATTTATTCGAGGATATTTACGGTTTGCAGATTAGGCTGGAAAGAGAAGTAGGTAAGCGTTATGGGCAGACAAAAGGATTTAAAATCGCCTAAGTTGCTGATAAACCGTGAAGCAAGCTGGCTTGAGTTCAACGACCGCGTGCTGCAGGAAGGGCTTCGTGATGACCTTCCGCTGGCGGAACGGCTGAAATTCCTTTCGATAGTCAGCTCGAATCTCGACGAGTATTTTATGATTCGCGTGGCGGGCCTGATACAGCAGCGTATGGATGACCCAAGAACGCTTGACTCGAGCGGCATGACCGCCAAATCACAGCTTGATTTGATAAACAAACGTGTCCACAAAATGGTCGCCGAACAGACAGCGGGCATCAGGGACGTCTTCGGCCAACTTACTCAGAAAGGTTTTCACGTCTTGTCGCGGGCCGACTGGACTGATGAGCAGGCCATGTTCCTGCGACAGCATTTCAATAATGAGATACTGCCGGTTTTGACGCCTGTGGCAATCGAGGGGTTAAGTCCCGCCCCCGTAATGCCGGGATTACAGTTGTTTGTGGCATTCTCGATAAGCACGGGCATGGCAAGAACGAAAATTATCGCGGTGCCCGTTCCCGGTCTTTTCCAGAGATTTGTAAATATACCGACGGAAGGCGATACGTTTGTTACCCCGGTCGAGGAAGTCATGGCCGCCAATGCCCAGACGCTGTTCGGGGAAAGCAGAATAGTATCGGCGGCGTATTTCCGAATCACTCGCGATGCGGATGTGTCAATTCAGGAAGACGAGGCGGCAGATTTGCTAAGCACGATAGCACGTGCGGTGCGCGAGCGAAGAAGACGTTCGGCTGTCCGGCTGGAAATATCCGCCGGCGCAGAACCGAGGATGAAGCGATGGCTGACGAAATTTTTGCAGTTGGGCAGCCAGGATGTTTATGAGGTCGATGGTTTGCTTGGCGCATCGGCAATAATGCAGTTAGTTGATTTGCTGCCATCCGAGGAGTTGAAGTCGCCTGACTGGCCTGAGCAGCCGGCGAGAGACCTAAGCGACAGCGATGACCTTTGGGCGACGATACAGGAAAAAGACGTTCTGTTGTTTCACCCTTATGAAAGTTTCGAGCCGGTGGTGAAGCTCGTGGATGAGGCAGCCAACGACCCGAACGTGCTGGCAATAAAGCAGACGTTATACAGGACAAGCGGTAAATCCCCTCTTGTCCAGTCGCTTGCCAACGCCGCGAAAAATGGCAAAGAGGTTACTGTCCTTGTTGAGCTTAAGGCGAGATTTGACGAGTCACGAAACGTCAACTGGGCGCTTGAGCTTGAGGATGCCGGCTGTCACGTTATTTACGGCATAGCCAGGTTAAAGACGCACGCCAAAGCGATGCTTATTGTGCGTCGTGAGCAGGGGCGAATAAGACGATACGCTCATCTTTCAACGGGCAACTACAACGACCGCACGGCTAAATTGTATTCCGATATTGGCCTTATGACCTGTAACCCGGATATTACGGCTGACGTGGCGGCGTTTTTCAATTTACTTACCGGTCAATCGGAGACGGTTGGCTGGCATCAACTGACTATTGCGCCGACGAACCTGAGGCAAAAATTCCTCGACCTTATTGAGCGTGAGATTCAGGCGTCAACACCCGGCGACAAGGGGCTGATTATGGCCAAACTCAATGCGCTGCAGGACCCGGCTATATGCCGGGCGCTGTATCGCGCCAGCCAGGCGGGCGTGCGGGTAAAGTTGAACATTCGCGGTATATGTGTCCTGAGGCCGGGGATAAAGAAGGTCTCGGATAATATCGAGGTGCGGTCGATACTGGACCGGTATCTCGAACACTCAAGAATTTACTACTTCCGCAACGGCGGGCATGAGGAGGTTTTCCTCAGCAGCGCCGACTGGATGCGAAGAAATCTCGACCGTCGGCTGGAGATTCTGTTCCCCGTCCTGGATGGCAGGGCAAAGGCGCGTGTTATGAATATGCTTGAGACATTTTTCGATGACAATGTGCAGTCATGGCAGCTTCTACCTGACGGCACCTATAAACGTATATCTTCTCGCGGCAAGAAGATACGTGCTCAGGAGAAGTTCTACCAGGACGCCGTTAATGCCGCATCAGCGGCCCGGCACATAAAACCAAGGTTTCGACCATTAAGCCGGCCCGACAAGCAATAGTCGAGTGTTAAAAACTCAACAAACAGGTTTGAGTGTAATCACTACTATTGTTCTTCGTTAGCAGCTGTGGCATAGCGCGAAGGAGTAGTGGGCGATGCGGGAATCGAATCTGCGACCCGCTGATTAAGAGTCAGCTACTCTACCGGCTGAGCTAATCGCCCGCCATCGCACCGAGGAATACAAATAGATATTTGACTTCCCGCAATAGCTACTCGTAATAAAACCGGCGTCGTTTTATTCCCGTCATCTGTGAAATGAACAGGGGCGGATGTTCCGCACGACCATACTCCGCCCCTTACGAATGCAAAGCGAACTACTCCTTATTATCGTTTCTTTCGTTGACAAGGCAGGCGTCGTCCTTACTCTTTGGAGATGCATAACCAGCACCTGGTGTATATTGGAGATTTTCATTGCCCGCCGACGCCGGAGGAGGAGATACCCCTGCTCCAACTTCAAGTTCCGTGTTTGTAGGTGCCGTAGTATAGGAAGGCCAGACCTTCCATATATTGTCGTTGTTTATCCCGCAATTTGGATACAGCTCGGCTGTAACGTGGCCGTCGTTAAATAAAACGTTTTGCGCCTTGCGGCCATGAGAAGCACAATTGCCTTTTAATTTGTCATCGTGGTATTCCCCGTCTGTTGTTCCCAGATATGGATTAGGAATCCTCGGGTCTTTCAGGTAATCTTTGGCATTTTTATCCAGGTAGGGATTTCTGTCCGCACAAAGCGGGCTTCCGGGGCTTTTTGTTGGGTCTAAACAATATGATTTTGTTATGTCATCGGTGTTTGGGAAGGGCATATGATATGAATAACTGCAACCGATGCCGGGATTGCTGCCAAAATCCCACGCGTTCGAAACTTCTTTGAGTTGACTGGCTGGTGGAGTGGCGCTATTTTTATACTCATTGGTTAAAGTAAATTCTTTGGCATCAGCATCATCGGGACAGACAAATTGTTTAGGCACCATATTGCCGTATTTAATCAACAAAAACAGGCACGAAGATATCGTAGCATTCTTGCCGCTGTTTGCAAATGCCAATTCCCTTGTTGATGCGTCCCATTGCAAAATGCCGGGGGTAGTTGTAGTAAATTGTGCCCAGGTGCTGCCGCGGATGCCTCCGACCGGGTAATTCTGCCGGTTCTCCTCCCCGTACATCATCATCGATTTGCCGATATCGGCCAGTTGAGAGCCGCATTTCATCCTGTTTGCAATTACCCTGACACGTGCCAATGAAGGCAGCAGAATACCCATCAATAGCGCTATTATCGCGATGACGACTAACAGTTCCACCAGCGTAAATCCTTTTCTCTTCATAAGCATCTTTTTCTCCTTCTCAATCCATTGCCCAAAAAACAATTCTACGATTCCTTCAAGGAGGAGATATCTGTATCTCCAGCCCTAAACCATTCTTTGCATCAACTTCATAATCATCCTGATGCGGGATATGACTATCTGTCAGCCGCACATCTGCCCGCAACACAAGAGATAAGATACCGGCGATACGTTGGAGTTGTGTTAGCAGCTAATTAAAATACGATTAAAGTTTCGGGGGTATTTAGCCAAAGCTAAAGCTTAAAGATGAAGCCATCCTCTAAATGCGTTAGGACTTTATTAGTATTTCATTATTTTTTCAATAAACTTGCGGACATTGCCGACGTAAAAGATGTTAAGGGCATATTGTCAGTTGCCGATTATAGTGTTGATTTTAAGATATCGGAGAAAGTGGAGATTAGTTAAAATGCACTTGGGGCTTAACACACTTGCTTGTGAACGGATAACTGCAGAGGCGGGGCTTCTTCCGATCGGGTATCGTTTAAAGTTAAATTGCCGCGGCTTCTGGCACACTTATCGTATGGCCATATTCGTATTTACACTGGCCCTGATTGCGGATGGGCTTAGCACCGTTTATTTTATGTCATACCTCGGCGTTTCGGCGGAGATTCATCCTGTTGTCCGGTTCGCTTCCGTTGTATTTGGCCCTGTTGCCGGGCCAATGGTGGGGTCATTATGGAAATGGGCGGCGTGTCTGTACCTGGCGATTTATTGCAGAAAATTTGCCTATTCAATTTTTCTCACCACATCGGTTGTATATATTTTCGCTGCCTGGTATAATATCTGGGGTGTTTATTTGTTCGTTTAGTGCGTATTTAAAACCGAGCGGCCCCAGGAGAAGTATGTGTCAACTTCTCCCAGGGCCTGCCTTTGGAGGTCCGACGGGTACTCGCCTCTGCGGCTTATCTCGGCCTATGAAGGAATCCTAAGTTAAATACTCTGTAGCCAGCTATTTGCAAAAATCGCGAAGTCAAGGAAGTTCACAACACCATCACCGTTGAGGTCAGCATTTCCGGCTGGTCCGCCGATTTGAGCAAGACCGTTTATGATATCGAGGTCGCACTGGGTAACCCAGCCATCACCATCAACATCACCCTGTGCCCAGCCGCCCTGCTGTCCGAGATGGGCTGTGGCTATCGCTAGGTCAGTTGCATCAACAACACCATCAAGATTGACATCGCCGAAATGCGTTCCGAGAATGTCTTCAACAATGATTCTAACGTCTTCGATATCAACTTTCATATCGCCATTGAGGTCGCAGGTCAGGTCCATAAAGACCGCGTCATCAAGGTTGTTCCAGTTCATCGATTTTTGCCATGAGTTGCAGTTGGCAGCCAGGGTCTGACCAAAGGCCTTTGCCTTAAGTCCGCCGCGCTGTATGTAGTAGATGTAGTCGATGTCGCAGGCGTCAATAACGCCATCTGCGCTTGGGGCATAACCAATCTTCGGGTTAGTCGTTCTCCAGGTGTGCGTTGCAACGTCGGCCTTTGACCAGCCGGAACCGGCTGCATAGGTGCCGTGTGCAAGAGTCGTATTGAAGAAGTTGCCTGCTGTCGGATGATTGCCATCCAAAGCGGCAAGGGCTGAGGTCCAGAACTGGTCAACTAATGCAAAACCAACCGCGCGATTGAGCTGTTTGCTGCACGGGTCAACTACTGCCAGACCATCGGCAAAGTAGCGAATATCGTCGGTTGTGAAGTTGCCGTCGGCGGTGAAGTCGCCGATGATTTCCGGGCAAACGCCTGAATTCGGCTCAAAACCGCGAGGATTGGAGAACGCAACCATCATATCGTGAATGTCGCCGATGTCGCGTTTACCGTCGTTGTCGAAGTCGCCCATAATTGTGTTACGAGCATTCAAAGCTGTGCCTGCGCCACGAACAACGCCGTCCGAGAAGCGATAGTTGGTGCCATCGGTGCCATCGCTGTAGATGGGGCCGACAATTCTTGTCGGGACTTTACCCGGGCCATCGACCCAGGCCGGCGTAATGGGGCCTTGTGCCTTGTAATATGCGTTCACGTTGGCGTTGTATTGCGGATTTGCAACGAAAACGCTCGGGTTATGGTTAACGTCATCCGGAATTGCCGTAAGGGCGGCAACCAGCGACCAGTTTTTGGCCATGTACTGGCCTGGCATATTATTCATATCGTCATTCGGATTGTCAGGAGAAATAAACTCAGCTATGCTCCTGCTGATGTTCCAGAGATAGTCGCGTGCAGCCCTGTTGTAAGGCATCACGAAGGCAGCATTTGGGTCAGGACTGCCGACTGTGGCGAAGGTCTCGCTTCCGCCGACTTGCCAGCCGGTATCAATACCACTGTTATCCACGCTGTTTTCGCGTGAAGGTCTGACATACTGTGTGCCGCCGGTCTTTTTGAGATTCAGTATTTGATAAGCCGAGCTGGACGTACCGGTTGCTGTGTTAGCAGTTGTAAGGCCGACGTATCCGACCGCCAGGCGCTGGCTCGTAACGGCATTTGCCATAACGCTCGTGCCGTCGAGGTTGCTTGACTGATGGATTGGTCCTACATAAGAAACGTTACCGTTTGAGTTCTTGGTGCCCATATTGTCGCCTCTGCCCCAGCTCGGGTCGACAGCAATAGAGTTCATTGCTGCGTTACGAGTGCCTGAGCCGGAGTCACGGGTGCAGGCATAAAGGTTTTCACCGCCGGGCATACGGCCGGTTAAATACAGATAATCCAAATCATTCTGAGTAACGTTCTTCAAACCTGTTCCCTGGTTGGCGATAAACGCGATTGGGACCCAGGCCACCTGTGTATCAACTATAGTCAATGCGTTAGCGGGACTGTTCAAATTCAGGTTGGTCAGGGTTTTCAATTTATTGCTCTGGGCGGTGTCCCATGATGTAATCGGGTTTTGGCCATAGCCATCGGCCGCATCCAGCGGATGTGCCTGCCAGTTAGCGTTTGCAGCAGCGCCGGCTACCACAAGCCATCTTGTCGGAACATCCATAACGGCCATATCAATTCTTGGCGGAACCACAACGCATCCACCCGGGTTGGCCGGATTACCGGGGCCCATCAATCCGCCGGAGAAGCCCCATTGTGTGCGGTTGATGTATGACTTGTCATTTGGAAGAACAAAAGTCGGGTCGCCCGGACCGGGAGGAGGGAAGTTGTAGAACAGGTCGAGCTCTTTGAGACCGTTGCCGCTGCCGACGCCGCGACTCTGCACTACCCAGCGGTTATTCGGGTCAACTGAAGTCCAGTCGCCGAATGCCAACTGGTCTGGGAGGTTGGGATTAAACGGGTCATAGAGCCGGAAGAAATCCCCGTCGGTGTACAGGCGTGCGCCTGTGCTGTCCATATAATCAAGACCCTGGTCAACGCCTAAGTAGTCATTAGTCCCCGCGGGCGCCGCAAAGAAATTAGCGAACAAAGTCGCGCCCGAGATATTTACCTGGTTTCTGTTGCCGTATGTGACGGCAAAAAGTGAGGCCTGCAGCATACAGCACAAAGCCGCTACCGTGAAAATAGTTTTCCTAATACTCATTTTATCCTCCAATACCTAAAGTTATCAAGTTATACACATAAATTAAATTTTACTTATAGTGTTCAACACCCTCGCCCGTCGCCAGTTCTACTTTTTGCCTTGCGGCAGTCACCTTACAGTCGCTCCTTTCTCCTTCACTCTTTTTTATTCTCAATAAAATCAGTTCTTTGTTAATTTATTATGCGGCCACCGAAATATCATCCGCTATCAATAAAAGACCAGTTGGTCGCCCGTTACACTGTAGAATTTTTTGCCCCATTCGAGTTTTTGAACCGTCTCCAGAATTGTTTTTCTCTCGATATGTCCGTCACAATAAAGGAACATCGTTGTGCCGCCCATATCCTGCTGGTTCGTGCCGCTGCCATCCTGGGTGTCGGCTTTCCATGTGCCGGGGTGGTGCCTGCCCACCGCGTTAAGCTGATGGCCGCTTTCTCCGTCAACGAAATGGTTAACCGGGTTTGAAATCGTCGCCCATGACCGGAGCCCCCAACTGACAGATGCAGTATTATATCCTGTCCCATATTCAAATCGGGTCCCGGCGTCAGTATATATGCCGTAGCCGGCATAGCCGCCGGCGGTATGCGTAAAAGGAAGAATAGGTCTATGGCTTTTACTTACTAATGCTCCGGTGCCACTGTCCACCCCTTCAATGGCCTGCCAATTCTCGTTAAACTCGGTTAAGAGGATTACCTCGGCAGGGCGTTGTATTTCCGTGGGTTTCACAAGCCGGTTATGCCTCGGATATGTATGGCTCGCATCCTCTTGCGGAAACTTATTCCTTGGCATAATTGCCGCGTTGGCGGTAAATGCCACTCGAGGCGCCTGCTTGTCCTGAAGATTTGGGTTTGGTCCGCTGCTGCCGGTCTGGTCCGTCTGGCCATTTTCCCAATCAGACAACTTCTTGCCCGGATTGGTGCGAGGCAAACCGCCGCCTTTTATCGCGGGGCAGGTAAATGCGCTTGCATCAACTCGCCCGCTTTCAAACAAAAACCAGGTCCAGTTTAAATAGCCGTTCGTATGGGTCGGGTCCTGATTATCTACCAATTGCATAACGTCTTCAGTTGTCGCATCGGGGGGATACATATACGAGGGAGGATAAAAACCGGTATCGTTCGTGAACGTTTCAATTGCCAGCCCCGTATTATGCATATTACCGCCTGTTTTGGCGCAGTATGCCGTTTGTCTTGCCTTGTTTAAGCTTGGCAGCAATATCCCCATCAACAAGGCAATGATGGCTATCACGACAAGCAACTCCACCAAAGTGAACCCCGGCTGCTGCATAATAATTCGTTTTCGTTTTGAAACCCTGTCCCGTTTTGCCGCTACATCTGATTCCTTCATAAAACTGCTCCTTACCTAATAAAATCCTTATTCATAGTCCGGACCTCCAGGTCCGGGTCACATACAAAAAAACCGGCATCTTGCAGATGGAAACGGTTGCCAAAATCCAAAATCTTATACGAAGTTTGGGGTTCGTTTTTTGCACCTTCCGACTGGTCGCGATACCGGCTTTAGTTTCGACATTCCTTTTTTCCTAATTACCATACTTGAACTGCAACTCTGTAATTTAGAGGAGAATTCTAATGCGGCTTTGTTGATGTGCGATTAGGCATCGATTAGAAAAGAATTAAATTGCGGCTCCACTGCGACAATAAATTTGCCCGAAAACCTCTCAATAACCCTTCCAGACATACTCCGTACAGCAGGCGATTAACTAACTTCTAATAGAAGTGTAATCAAACACTGACACCCACTACTTAAACTGAGGACGTAGTAATTAAGGAAGTTCGATATAGTTCTATGTTTAAGGAGTAAAGAAATGGTAACGATGACAAAAGAGCCACAGCAGGTTGAAGAAATCAGCCAACGCAAATATTACTGGTTTACGACCTTTCTGCTTGCTCACGAAACCAAGGCACGAAAATTGAACCTGCGTTGTCTGGGCTGCAGGGAGCTTATAAAACTCGATTACGAGAAGCCCACTCATATAAGAGGCGTTGTAGAATTTGACGGCTTATATATACCCGTCATAGACCCGGGCATTTTGCTGCTCGGCCGGCCTTCAGCGTTCAGTAATCTAAGCTGCGTACTGATTGTGCCGCACCGTTGGGAACATCAACAGTATTATACAGGCGTTGTAATAGAAGACATCGATGAGATAATGGAGTTTGCATCCAGCGAACCTGGTGTTGAGCCACTTAGAGACATCAGCGTCAATATCAGATTTGTCTTCGATATGCGTAAAAGCCCCGGGGCGGAATCTTGGCTTTATGAAAACTATCGAATGCTGGATATTTGCAGAAATGAAGACCAGCAGGAGCAGGATTATATCGCTTTCAAACGAATTGGCTCAGAAAAGATGTTAAGCATATAAAAGCCGGCTCGGCTTCCGTATCATTCCACCAGATTATCTGGTAATTGTTTCACAAACGCCTTTATTTCATCACGCACTCTACGATAAATGCCCAATACTTCCTGCTCAGTCGTTGCCTGTTTTGCCAGTCGGGGCGGGTCGTCAAAGCCGAAGTGAACAACTCTGGTTTTTCCGGGAAAAATAGGGCAGTGTTCGTGAGCGTGGTCACAGACGGTGATAACGAAATCGAAATTTACGCCTTTGAAATCGTCGAGGTGTTTTGAGCGATTATTCGATATATCAACGCCGACCTCAGCCATAACCTTGACAGCAATCGGGTCAAGACCGTGCGGCTCGATACCAGCCGAATATGGCTCAATCAAATCGGTTTTTAACTGTCTCGTCCACCCCTCGGCCATCTGGCTCCGACACGAATTTCCTGTGCAAAGAAATAGAATCTTCATTTTTTCATGTTGCTGCATAACCTGACTGTCCTTGATTATTGCGTTTTTTGTGGCATTGGTTTTCCATAAACACAAAGCTTGAATACCCTTAACAACAGTATCTACGTTAGCAATATATGACAGATACTACAATTAAGATTATGATGTTACTTGTTCCGTTGAAACGACCTCTATGTTCATGGTTTCTCGCGGGAGTAATACGGGAGTATTTGAAAGCCAAATTCTGATAAATTCTGATAAAACGTGATAAATTCTGAGAATTTTTAAGTGGTTGTAGAAAATAGAGTTATGTTGTATTTCATTGTCTTACAAGGACTTACGAAAATGGCCTGACGGGGGTTCGAATCCCCCCGCCTCCAGTTGGCCCTTGGCCAGACGAGATAACTTCCAATCACTCGCTAAAGCCAAAGAACTCAACACTAAAGTCCGCAGTGTCGGGGTTGGCCATAATCTGGGTGTTCTTTATTGTCAGGGTGAAAACGCACGTCTTGAAATTGAAATCAGCAGTGGCAAGACCGCCCTCGGCTACAGGGGCATTTCGGCAGCTAAATTTGTTCTGCCCGGCACTGAGTTTGTTCGCGGGTACGGTGAAATGCTGTGCGCCTAAAGTGACGACAAGGCCCTGGCTGACTCTATCCGCCATACTCACGGCCGGGTCATCAACCGCGAAGCCGCCTGTGACCGACAACTGATTGCTCTTCGGCTTATTGACCTTAATCTTGTCAACCCTCAGGACGTCTTTTACCTCCATCATCAGGTTTATGGGTATCGGCTTCTTGACTATCGATTCGTCCACACCAGCCGTGCCGATGTAATCGCCTACTTTAATCGTTACAGTCATCGGACAGCCAAGACCTAACAGGTTGACGTTACTTGCCGCAAAGGTGAATTTGCCGGTCTTCAGATTGTATGTAAAGGACTTCTTTACCCCGTTCTCGGTCCCCGAATAGCTATAATTGCCTTTCTTAAAGGTCTTGTCGTTAATGGGAAAGGTTAGAACGCAGGGACTAATCATATCGTTGGAATCAACAGTAACCTCGACAGCGCTGGCGGCCGACATAAGACCCGTGATGGCGCTCATCGTACCTGAAAATGAAATCGCGCCGCTGGTATAATTGCTGCCTGCGGCGACACTTAATTTCTTGACCGCGACTGGAACATTATGTGAGGCGATCGCAACGCTGACGGTGGCTACGCTCGAATTCCCGCCCGTTGGCGGACTGCCGCCGTCGTTGACCTTGAACTGGAAGCTGTCAAGCCCCGTATAGTCCGTAACTGGCGTGTAAACAACATTATTGCCGAAATTGACCAGCGAATAAGGCACAGTATTGATGTTACCGGCGCACGGGTCAGCCAGAGTCCCGTGGCTGGGCAGTGATGTGATTATGTAGGTAAGCGCACCGGGGGGATTGGGCTGACCATCGTCGATGGCCTGCATCGCAATAATCTCGGGCACTCCTGAACCGACAGTGGCAGTTGAATCCAAAGCAACCGGCATCGATTCCGTTAGCATCCCCGTGAAATCAATCGCCCAGCAGTTCCCCGATACCGCATGGGAATCCCGAGACAAACCGGTGCTTGCGGCATGACTTGTGAAAGAATAACCGGATTTGGTAACGCTCACCGTGTAAGTTGAATTTGACGGGACGTTGGCAATTGCGTAAATGCCGTTAGCATTGGTCGTGGCCTGGTATGTTCCGCCGGTCATCAGGGCGGTTACCGTCGCACCGGAAATCGGCACACCTGAACCGGCAACGGTAACCCGTCCGCTTATAATCTCGCCCGTCCCGCTGATGTAGATGTTGTAAATTACCTCGTCAACGACGTCGAATGAAGGCGAGGAGTCGATATTCGGCAGGTTATACCAGACGTCCTGCTCACCGTCCCAGCCCAGATTCAGATGGTGATAAAGCGTTAAGCCGTTATACCCGTAACCATCGGTAACAATCTCGTGCCCATTATCCGCGCTGCTCACGCCCAAAATTACCGGATTGCCCCAGTCGAGGTTTGGATTAATCATACCGTTGAAGCCGGTGCCGATGTTATCAGTATTATTATAACCATATATCGCGTTGCTGTAACCAAACGTATCGACTAACGCCGAGGCAGCATCAGATGTGTATGCGGCGGACCCGTCCGCTGCATAATCTGTCTTCGAGGCGACGCCTGCGTCGCAGGCAAGAGCGCCTATTGCCTGTCTTTGCGTCAGCGTCGTGCCGCAATCAGGAAAGAGCACCATTTCACTCCAATTGTATGGCCCGCCTAGGCCGTCGCCGCCGCGCAGATGCCTGGTTTGGGGACTGCCATCAACGGATATTGTAAAATGCCCGGTCCCCACTCCAGCCGTGGGGTATTGCCAAAACCGCATATACTGCGCCATCGCCGTGGCTACACACCCGCAAGAGTAATTGCTTGCGTCTCCCTCGCCATACGGCGGCGTGTAGTAATTGAAGCACGCGTTTCCACTACAGGTGATGATATCCTGTCCCCATTTGGTCTGCAAAAGCGGCGCAACCCGAACATCTGAAACACTCGCAGACACGGTTTTCAACCCAGGTGAATTACTATCATTGGCAAGCAATTTTCTCCACCTGCCAAGGGCCTTCTCTGTTGAATCCCGCACGGCGGTTTTCTGCCCTGCAAGGCCTCCTTCCGCTTGGCCGGCGACGATATTCTTCTGAATCACCCTTGCCGCATTCACTCTGGCCGGTAGGTCCCGGCTGACTAAAGCGCCTAAGGGATTGCGGTCTGACGGGTCGTAACTGCCTCCCGATGAGAAGCACACGACCGGCTCAATCAGATCCTCATCAGGAACTATCACAAATCCGTTGGGTTGCAGATAAACAACATAGTAAACGGGCTGGCCCTGCTCATCGGTGAATGTTTCAACACTTTTGACCTGCTTGCCGAGCCGGCTGCCCATAGGCCTCGCATCCTTCGCCAGCCACGCCTTCACCATCTTGTGTGCCTGGCCCGGACCGACCGGTGCCGCCAGTGCGGTGTCGCACCACAGCCCCGGCAACGCCGAAAGCCAGAATGCCAGCAAACAAACCCCGGCCCTCCCAAGCGAGTAAAATATCCTTACCGTGTCTTTCATCATATTTGTGCCTAAACTCGCTTACTTCCCAAAATCGCCTTGTTGCCTGTTATTAACGACAGCTTGTGCTATCTTAAACTAAATGGATTCAATTTGTCAATACTTCTCACGAAAACAAGCAAGATGGCCAATAATTTTCGCGCGGCATCCAGACAGCAGCCGCATTGCCTAAACACATAGCGCCTTTGTGGCACAGGAATCCTCTCTCGATGTGCCGAGATGCAGGTTTCCTTAATAAATAATACGTTTGTCGGGGGTGTGCAGCACTATAATTTTCAACAATAATGTCGCGGAAGCGAACTATTGCACAAATAAAGCCGGTTTTGACGATATATGGTTGTGCGTTAGAAGCCATTTCATAACCGGGCAGCAGCCGCATTATCAGTATTGAAATCGCGGATTATCGGGGCTATGAGATGTGCTCTAAGGAGAAAAGAATGATAAGCATAAAGGAATTGAGACGCAGTTTCGGGTCGATTATCGCGGTTGACGGCGTTTCGTTCGACGTCCAAAAAGGCGAAGTACTGGGTTTCCTCGGGCCAAACGGGGCCGGCAAAAGCACCGTGATGCGAATGCTTGCCTGCTACCTGCGGCCCGACAGCGGCACCGCGACGGTTTGCGGCTTCGACATTCTCAAAAATCCCCTCGAAGTCAGGAAAGCAATCGGCTATCTGGCCGAAAATGTTCCCGCCTACAATGAGATGACGGTAGGGGGAGTGCTGAACTTCGTCTGCGACGCCCGGCAAATCACCGGCAAAGCACGCAGGCAGGCGCTCGACCGTGTCGTCCCGATGTGCGCAATCGAATCGGTTTATCATCAGGTCATTGACACACTCTCAAAGGGTTACCGCCGGCGGGTTGGGCTTGCACAGGCGCTGATTCACGACCCGCAGGTGCTTATCCTCGATGAGCCGACCGACGGCCTTGACCCCAACCAGAAACACGAAGTGCGTCAGCTCATCGGCAAAATGGCAAAGGAAAAATGTATCATCATCTCGACGCATATCCTCGAAGAAGTCGAGGCAATCTGTGACAGGACCATAATCATTGCCCGGGGAAAGATTCTGGTGGATTCGACCCCGGAAAAACTTCGCCGGGAATACAACTGCTCGCTCGACGAGGTATTCCGGAAAATAACCCGAAGCAAGGTGGCCTGAACGCGCGGTGCTAAAGAGTTTTTTACTGGAGTAAAAAATGAGTGGTTTTAAGGCGGTATTCAAAAGAGAGTTGAAATCATATTTCACGACGCCGATTGCTTATGTCTTCCTCGTGGTGTTTTTATTTTTCTCCGGCTATCTTACTTTTAAAAACGGCTTCTTCGAGATTCGCCAGGCGGATATGACGGCGTTTTTCGTCAATATGCCCTTGTTGTTCGCCTTCCTGGTGCCCGCGACGGCTATGCGGCTCTGGGCCGAGGAACGCAAAACCGGCTCAATCGAGCTTCTCTTCACGCTTCCAATTACCGTGATGCAGGCGGTCCTCGGCAAATTCTTCGCCGCATGGGTCTTCCTTCTAATTGCCCTGGCCTTGACCTTCCCGATGGTCATCACGGTCTTTTACCTTGGCCAACCCGACCTCGGCCTGATAATCACCGGCTACCTGGGCAGCATCCTTATGGCAGGCGGCTTCCTGGCGGTGGGCTGCTTTTTTTCCGCGTTGAGCAAAAATCAGGTAATCAGTTTTGTGCTGTCGGTCGTCGCCTGTGCCGTGCTCGTTTTTGCCGGTGTCCCCACGACGATGAATTACCTTTCCACGTTCCTCCCCGCCGGGCTGGTGACGGCGGTCGGAAATATGAGTTTTGAAACACACTTCGAGTCGATTCAGAAGGGCGTCCTCGAGTTCAGGGACATCTCCTATTTCCTCTTTCTGATTGTTGGCTGGGTGGCTGCCTGCGCAGTTGTGCTCGAAGAAAGGAAGGCGGGCTGATGAGCAGAACAGTAAAAGTGATACTCGCGGTGATTTTTGTCCTCCTGATAACCTTCAGCGCGATAAGCATATTCCAGGACCTCGGCAAACGCCTGAAAATCGATGTCACTGACCACAAACTTTATACGCTATCGGCGGGCACCAGGTCGATTCTCGCCAAACTGAACCAGCCCATAAAGTTCAAACTCTACTACGCCAAAACCGCCGCGATGAAAGGCCCAGACCAGATTAAGTACTTCAACAACTATTATGAATTCGTCAAGGCCCTGCTCGAAGAATACGTTGCCGCCTCAAAAGGGATGGTTGCTCTTGAGATAATCGACCCCAGGCCGTTCTCCGATGATGAGATGGGAGCCGCCCGCAGCGGCCTCAAAAGATTTCCCATAACCGACGAGGAAAATTTCTTCTTCGGCCTTGTTGTCCAGACGCAGTTCGGCGCCGAAAAAACAATCCCGTTTTTCTCTCCCGACCGGCAGAATTTCGTCGAATACGACATAAGCTCTCTTGTCGATACGGCCGTCGCGCGTCAGAAAAAAAATGTAGGCGTTCTCAGCTCGCTTCCCGTTATGGGTGAAGTCAGCGACTATATGGCGCAGATGATGCTGATGCAGGGACAGCAGCCCAAAATGGCCTGGACCATTATCGAACACCTCAAACAAAAATACGAGGTCAAAGGCATCCCCGCCGATACCAATGAAATTAATGATGTCGATGTCCTTCTTGTTATTCATCCCAAGAATCTTCCCGTTCAGACGCTCTTCGCGATAGACCAGTTTGTTTTGAAGGGCGGCAGGACCATTATCTGCGTTGACCCCTACTGCTACGCCGACCAGCAGAATCAGATGACGGCGATGATGCAGCCCGACAAAGTTTCGCAGGCGTCAAACCTCAACAAGCTGCTCAATACCTGGGGGCTTGATATGCCGGAGCTTGTTTTTGCCGGCGACAGGCAGTTGGCGCCGGGGACATCAGTGGCCGCCAATCGTGAGTCGGAAAAAATTATCGGCTTCCTGAACCTCACCCCTCCCGCTTGCTTTAATCGCAGCAGTGTTATTACCGCCCAGCTTAACAGCGTCAGGGTTTGGTTTGCCGGGGCGTTAAATGTAATCGACTCGCCAAATGACGTCGCCGGCGCTGGTCACATCGAACGAACTCCGCTTATTATGACCACCGCAAAAGGCAACACCTTCAAAGCGTCCAGCCCCTACGATTTACAGATGCTCGACGCTTCGGCCCTTATGAAAAATTTCTCCGAAGGCACAAAGCCCGTGGTTATGGGCTATCTGCTCACCGGCAAATTCAAAAGCAGCTTCCCCGACGGCATTTTAGCAGTGTCCGATTCGCAGGCCGAAGACGCTAACAAACCAAAACCCAAAACGCGTATTATGGGTCTTGTCCAGGCGACGGAAAATTGTGCCGTGGCTGTGTTCTCCGACGTCGATTTTCTCACCGATTCGCTCGCCTATTATCGTAACCCCATCTTCGGCAACATCGTCGTCGGTGACAACAGCGCGCTATTGATGAACACAATCGACGACCTCTCTGGCTCAACCGACCTTATCTCAATCAGGTCTCGCGGCAATTTCAGAAGACCCTTTGCCGTAGTTGACCAGATCGAGGATAAAGCCGAGGCCGAAACCGCAGATGAGGTGGCCAAACTCAACGCCGAAATTACCGGCTTTGAAGATGAATTAAAAACGCTCGTAACCTCCGCTAACGAAAAAGAAAAACAGGTCATAGGAAACTCGCTTGCCCGCAAAACAAAAGACCTCGAATTGAAAAAACTCAAGGCCAGACAGCAGTTGCGGCAGGTCAAAATGCAAAAACGCCAGCGAATCGAAACCCTCGGCAACAGGCTGCGGGCCTTCAATATGCTGGCGGCGCCGGCGGTAATACTGCTTATCGCCGTCGTGCTCGGCATTAAGCGCAACGCTATGAAAAGACACTACATCAGCCACGCGAGCGACGCCTGACGTGGCAGGGAGTTAATGATATGAGCAACCGTAATTTATTGATACTTGGTTTTGCTGCGGCCGCTATGGTGGCTCTCGCGGTCGTGGTCGCGGGCATTGGCGACAAACCATACGCCAGAAAAGACCAGACCGCCTACCTTATCCAGGGACTTGACCCCGACCAGGTTGCGCGAATCACAATAGGAAAACCCGGCGAAGAGGTAATTCTCAATCGCCGAGGCGCCAATTTCGTGGTCGCCAACCTCGACAACTACCCCGCGCGGACAAGCGAAATAAACAAGCTCATCACCAACTGCCTCGATATTCAAACCGCTGAGCTTTATACCGACAATCCCGCCAACCACAAAGACCTCGGCGTCACGGAACCTAACGCTACTGTTCTGGTTAAATTCTATAAAGCCGCACCGGCGGACAAAACCGATTTGTCGCTGATTACAGGCCTCATCGTGGGTAAGGAAAAACAACGGGGCCGGGGCATTGGGTACATCAGGCGGGTCGATGATAACAAGGTCTATGTTGCCGCGGCACAAATACCCATGATTAATAGGCAGGCGATGGATTATGTCGCGCAGGGACTTACCAGCGTAAAGAGGGAGGACATCAACTCGGTAACGGTTAGCTGCCCCAACGATACTTACCTCCTCTTGCCCGGCGACGACGACAAAACCGTCATACTTGAGAACCTCGCCGAAGGCAAAAAGCTCAACAATGTTATTGCCAACAGGGTCTTCACTGCCCTTGCTAATTTGAGTTTTGAGGATGTCAACGCCGAATCTTCAAAGCGGGGTTTGCTGTTTGACAGAAGATATCTTTGCCGGCTGAAGGATACCACCGTTTATTCCATCTGGCTCGCCAAAGACGCTGGCCTGTGGTTTGCCAAATGCGATGCCCGGTTCGCTGACCAGACGCCTGTAACAAAAACGCAGGGCGAAGTCGAATCGGATGAGCAGTTGAAGATAAAAGAAGCCAAGCTGCTCGCACGCGACGCCGCGGAACAATTTTCGGAAACACATAAGGGCTGGGTATATCAGATACCTGACTATTTGGCTGCGAATCTCACAAGGACCTCCGCCGAGTTGCTCGAATCCGCTAAACCAGTGCGGGCGGAAGTTAATGAGCCGTCCGATACGGCCGCGGAGCAATAATTCGTTTTTAACTCCGGCTTGCCCCACCCTCGCCGTGCTGCGCACTTGGCGCAGCAGGTCACTAAAAAGTTACATCCCTTCTTGTGGTGAGCGTAGTCGAACCTATTTCCTCGGTATGGTGTCCCTATATTTCAAGTAAACGTCCCCCATTTCCCTTGTGCCGATTATTTTTCCAATTGATCTCATATTCGTACCTTATAGATTAAATGTTATAAATTTTGTAGATCAGAGCCGGAATATGCCTTTTGTTTATTGATTGCGATAATAAATATTGGCAAAGCGGCAATCTGTAAGACTACTGAAAAGATAATCAGGGCGGCTATTGATTTAACATATAGAATTCCCATAATAGCGCTCCCTAAAAACCAGGCAATTCCAAATCCGGTATCAAATACGCCAAATGCTGTGCTTCTTTTATCTCTGGAGATCACATTAGCGAGCGTTGCTTTAAGAAGAGATTCTTGCGCGCCCAGGCCAATACCCCAGAGAATCATACCGATAGTAATCAAAATGAACTTACCCAAGAAGACAAACGGAGCAAAGAATGCCCCTAGGAAAAAGGCGATTAGCATCACCTTTGGGCCTATTTTGTCTAATAAGCGACCGAAAATAAGAGAACTAATGCCTCCTACGGCCATAGCTACTGCATAAAGAATCGGAATCCAATGCATGGGAACATTATTTGTTTTATCAAAATGAAATGCTATTAAAGCAAAATCTGCGAATCCCGCTGCAATTAAAGCGCCACCCGCCAAATAGAGCCAGTAAGAGTTTGTTAATCCGTGAGTTTTTAAACCCACAGCCTCTTTTTTATCCAAATCCTGCGGTTTAGGAAAAAACAATCTAGCGGCTATAAGCATAGTTATACACAATATCGCAGAGATTAAAAGAATACCATATCCGTATTTATAACTATTTTTTGTAAATAAGACCCAAGCCACGATTAAAGGACCTAACGTTGCGCCGAATTGATCCAAAAACTCATTTAGCCCGAATACCCATCCGCTGCCCATTTCTTTGCCGGCGAAGGAAAGCATGGTTTCTACCGCCGGCTTCCGTATAGCTCTTCCTGTTCGCTCGGCGATTATCAACACACAAGCCACAGGCCAATTACCTGCTAATGCCAAGGCAGGTACGGCAAGCATATTAATTGCATAGCCAACAAAGGCGAAAATCCAATATTTGTGAGTTTTATCGGCAAAAAATCCTGCTATGGAGCGTAATGCATAACCAAGCAATTCTCCAAAACCGGCCATAAATCCAACTGCAACGGCGCTTGCGCCTAAACTGGATAGAAAAGCCCCATTGATACTTCTTCCTCCTTCATAGGTAAAGTCTGCAAATAAATTTACAATACCTATAATCAGCACAAATCCAAATGCAAGTTGAGCAATATTCTTTTTATTCATAATTTTATTTCCCATATTAATCCGCCAATGGTAGGGCGGATTAAACGCTTGGCTAAGCAGCCAAACCTTTCAATTCAACGATAATATCAAAATCTTTCTCGAATTGCCTTTTGTTTTTTCAATATTTCCTATCCGCCGCCTTAAACAGCGTCTTCACGGTGAAATCTTTGGGTAGTGGGTCAGTTTGACTTATTTGGGGATGGCGTCTCGATTTGGAACATTTTGACGAGGGTCTTGTCTAATCTAAAAATAACCAAAAATAAGCAGTTGTCGCATTGACGTTAATTGGCAAATATCGTAAACCTAAGAGCTAAATAAGATTGAAACATAAATATGTGCAACAAAAGTATTTTTCGTAACTACTTATGGCATAGCAACTTAGCGAAAATTGAGCAAAAAATAATGCAAAGTTAGTTGTTGGTTTTGACGAAGCAATAGTGTAAACTAAAATATATATGGTTAGGTAGTTGCCGTGTGGGACACGTTAACCCAAACAAAAAGTATAAAGGGAAATACGCAACTACTGCGTTTTTTAGTGAGGAGCTTGGGATGAGCAAGAAAAACAAGAGAATGCGTTCTTCTAAGAAGAAAAAAAGCGCCAGCGATATTAGAAGCGCAAAAGCATATAAAATAACAGCCAAAGTAAAAGAATCTTCAGGCCAAATAATTCAAGCTGTTCGGTCTGGCTTAATATATGTCTAAATACCATTGTGTATTAGACACCTCTACTTTATTAAAAAAGTATCATAAAGAAAATGGTTCATCATTAGTAGAACGGCTTTTTAACTGCCAAGATTGCGCTCTTCATATTCTCAATATCTCTATCCCGGAAGTTACAGGAGCATTCTTAAAGTTTCAATTGGCAGGGGAAATTAAGCAAGCAGATAGATATTTCCTATTAAAGCTTTTTATTGATGATATAAAAGAATATCGGGTTGTTATACACAACATAACTCACCGAAATGTTGAATTTACAGATGACGTGTGGGATTATTCGTTAGTAGCGAAGCCCCCCAAGGAATCTGTAATCAAATACAAAGTTGAATGTCCACTTTGCAAAAAAGAATACGAAGAAGAGAAAAAAGTTGTGAGAAAATGGGTTGGGCCAATTGACGTTTTAATTTTGAGTGTTTGCAAAGAATTACTGAGAGCGTACAAGAATGCGATTCTGTTCACCTCAGATGGTCATATGCAAAGTATTGCCAATAAGATGGGGATAAAGGTTTGTAACCCCGAAACGGCCACTCAATTGCCATTTTAATCATCTTTAAATTAACCTTGACTTAGGCATATTGCCGACGATAGAATATCGGTATGCCTAAGCGGTCAAGTAAGAAAAAGCTGGATATGAACCTTTTGGCTAAGTCCATTGTCGATGATTCTACGTCTGAAAAATTGCTTGACAAGGCAGTCGAAGACGGCAAGAATCCGGCTGCTGTATTATTGGGGCGACTTGGAGGCCTCAAAGGTGGTAAAGCAAGAGCGATAAAACTATCGGCGGAACAACGCACGCAAATAGCAAAAAGGGCTGCAAAAGAACGTTGGAAAAACAAGGGGAATAAATAACATGGCCGCACAGAATCCAACTGATGCAAATGTTATTGTAGCACAAAAGTTAAACGGCTGCCTTGAGAAATTAGAGAACAAATTAGATGCAAACGCTTTGGTGTTTTCTGGCTCTATTTATTCCAACGCTGATTTGTTTATTAGAGATGCAGTAGAATGGCGAAAGCAAATAAAGCCGAAAAAGAATAAACTTGCTTTTTTCTTAGAGACCAACGGCGGCTATATCGAAGTAGTGCAAAGAATAGCTCACACCCTTAGAACTCATTACAGGGTAATTGAGTTCTATGTTCCTGACGCCGCTATGTCGGCTGGTACAGTATTAGTAATGTCGGGTGATGCGATTCATATGGATTATTATTCAGTTTTAGGGCCGATTGACCCGCAACTGCCCAAAATCGGCGGTGGTTCTATACCCGCTCTTGGATATTTAGAAAAGTATAAAGCTCTTATGGATAAAGCTGACAAGGGCGGCTTGAATACCGCTGAAATGACTTATTTATGCACCAAGTTTGACCCAGCAGAGTTATATCAATACGAACAAGCAAGAGAGCTTTCCGTACATTTAATTGGAGAATGGTTGTCGAAGTATAAATTTAAAAATTGGAAAAAAACACAAACAAGAAAAAAACTTGTGACGACCGCCATGAAAAAACAAAGAGCTATTGAGATTGCTAATATTCTTAATAAAACTGGTAAGTGGCACTCTCATGGGTATGGAATCTCAATGGCAGTATTAAAAAGTAAGGAAATAAAATTACAAATAGAAGATTTTGGGAAAGATAAAGATTTGCAGCAACAAATTAGGGGCTATTGGGGTCTTTTGTCTGACCACATGGGAAAGATGGATGTACGCGCGGTGGTACAAACAAAGGATTGGTACAAAATGTTAAGTGGCCCAGAAGGCATCTAAGGGTGTGATTTATATGAAGAAATCTGTCAGAAAATTAGACCTTAATAAGCTAATAAAGAACAATCCGAATGTGAATCCGGAGGAGTTCTCTCGCGCGATACAGATTCTTGGAGAATTACAAAAACAAGGTATAAACGTCTCTGGTCCTAATTACAATCTTGATTCGCCTTTTTCTCGCCCAGAATCTCATGGTGAGAAATCCCACCCCGCTGGGTCTGTATTGCGACCCAAATAAATTTCTAAAAAATCTCCATTTTCCTCTTGACTTTGCTTGACCGCTCAAGCATAATGGTCAGTATGAATATATTGACCAAAGAAAAGCGGATTCAGAAACAAAAGGGGTCAGGAGCCTTTTTTTCAGGGCGATTCAAAGATAAAACCGGCAGGTCAAAAAAGCTTACCGCCATAATGGCTTGGCCATCCCTAACGGGAGGCGATAACGGCAAGATCCTCCGCTGTTTTCTGTCATCGGTCATCCGTCCTCTGTCTTCCGGCTAAATCAGCGTTAATCTGCGTAATCTGTGGCAAAATCAATACCCGCCCGGCCCGGAAAGGCCCGTGTATCGTCTGCTGCCTGCCGTAAGCTCCGGCAATCCCTCTGGCCAGATGTTGAACATAATCGACTGCCGGTCAAGTGAAGCGTCCGTGCTAAATGACAACGACCAAAATACCCGGTTGTAATGCCTGATGAGTGTTATGTTACTTTCCACGTTGGCCCCGTACTTAAAATCATACTGCTGCGAAAACACAATCGTATATCGCGGATCGATAATATAACTCGCCGCGAACACAAAGGCGTTCGACCCGTGCTGGTCGAGCACCTTGACGTCACGCAGATACCTGCTGCCGATGTAATAGCTCAAATCGGGCAATCTCGTCCGCGAAAAGCCGATATCGAACTGCTCAACCGTCCCGCTGTGAATGTCATAATACCCGTCGCTCAGCAACGCCGTCGTATCGCTTATCTGCCACAAATAATCCGCGTCGTAATAATCTCTCACTGGCCCGTATGTCTCGAATTTCTTCAGTCCGTGGTCGAGGTCGCCATTCAAAATGCCCGGCATCGAATACGTCCGCAAAGGCGTCATCGGATTATTCCATAAATATCTGTATGGCCCCGAATCCGGCGTCCTCTCCTCATTGTCCGTAAACCACGTCCCGCCCAGATTCAGCCGCATCCAGTCCACTATTCGTTCATCTGGCCCTCGCTTCGTCTGTAATTGCTGCGATAGTTCTAAATGCACCACGTCGTGCTGCTTCACTACGGTGTCGCTTTCTCCGTAAATCGACGTGTCCACTTCAGGTCTTACGATATGACGCAGGCCATCCAAATCCCACAGCCGTGACTTGACATCAGGATATGTCTTCCAGTATTCGCTCGACGCTCGCACGCCCGCCTCGCCAATCCCAACAGTGTTATCGTTGGGATCGCCGCCCGGGTTACTCCCATCTACCAGCGACCTGTTAAATCCACTCCGCTCATCGTAACCCACCGTCCCCGCAACAAACGGCACCGCCTTTATCCCGCCCAGCCACATCGGCATATCAAGCTCAGTCCGGTGCGTGCCAAACCCGAATACTTCCTCGTTCATCGCCGTCGCGTGGTTTTCGCCTATCAGCTGCCGATATGCTCCTCCCTGCGTATCGCTGTAAAGCGTCATACTGTCGTCAAAAATCGACTGCCCCGTCAGGTGATACTCGCCTGTTGGCGCCTCTTGTAATTCGTCAGCGAAATTGTTGATTCGTCCCTTGGCCAAAAACGCCAGTCCCCAGTTGTCTTCAATTCTTTTCAGGTGGACATACGTCTCTCGGTCGGCGTCGGTATTGAATTCGTGCCTGCGGTAACTTTCAAGAAAGTTTTCGTCCGATTCGTAGTCAATGCCTGCGGTAACCTGCCAGTTATAAGGCATAAACTGCCGATGCACCCAGTCGAACCTTCCCCGCAACTCTTCCGGCGGTTTAAGGTCTCGCCTGAAGTCAACCCGCCCCAGCCGGTCCTCGCCCCTGTCGTCTATCAGGTAACCGCTGATTTTGCCCAATCGGTCCTCCTGGGCGTAATCCACGTCCATTCCCGTGCCGACGCCTCGTTTGCTGAGGTAATCCAAATCAAATGTTCCATTGGTTCCATCCGGCTCGCGCAGGCCCAATAGGCGCGACAAATACCATCGGCTCTCCACCGTCGTTCCCCAAATACTGTCGTTGCCGATGCGCACACTCTTTAGGGGCATGTCCGGCCTTTCGAGGTTGCTCCGCATAAATGGCCAGTAAAATACCGTCATGCCTTCCGATTTGAGCCGGACATCGCGCATCTGCGCGTCGTAGCTGCTATCCTTAACTTGGTTGCCGGCCGACTGGGACTGGTCTATCGTTGTCGTATCGGTAAGAAGTATGTTCGATGCCTCCAGCGAAACCTGGGGCAAGGCAAATTCGCTGGTCGTCAGGACCGCGTTATCAGCCGCGAATGTACCCTCCGCCAACTGCCTTATCTTGGCCGCACGAACGTAAATTGGAATCCCGCGCTCGGCGTCAAAAGTTCGTATCGTCGCGTTGACCGCCAGCCCTCTTTTGTTCTCGAAATCGTAATATATCTCGTCTGCCCGTATCGTCCGCAGGCCCTCCGTCATCACCACGTCGCCGCGAACGTAAATTGTCTTTATCGCCCCCTTGGCCCCGACGTCTTTTACCTTGTCCGACTCCTCGTCCGTGTTAAATTTCTCTCCTGAGTAGAATACAACTGCGTCGTCCGCCTGCATCTCCAGCAATCGGCCGGTCTCGTCCTGTTTTTGCCACAGGTAGAATCGCCCGATTACCGTGGCGAACCCTTCATCCTTAGTCGAACCGCCCCATTCGATGTTGGGCTCCTGCTCTCCCGCCGGCGCCAAATTCACCGGGTATTTTATCTTTGTCTGCTGCGGGATTTTCTCGATTGCTGTTTGCGGTTTTTCCGACGGGCCAAACAGCTTGTCAATAAATCCAAATGCGCCGGATTCCGGTTTGGCCCCGGCTGCCGGCGTCGCGGTCGGCCTGGCAGGGGGGGGATTTGTCCTGGCTGCGTTTGTTCGTGAGATTTGTTCAGGTTGCGCTGCCGCGGGTGCTGCCTGTGTCGGCGAGACCGCCCCGCATTCATCGGCGAATGTTTTGTGGACCTTCGCGGTCGCTGCGAACGCCTGATTGTAAAACTCCCCGCCGCGAACATCGCCTTTCTCAATTGTTTGGGCGGTAACGAACACCTCGCCCGTCGCCTTGAACCGGATTACTATCGCTTTGCCTTTCGAACCGTCTTTCTCGATTGTTTCCCAGTTAAGGCCCACTAAGCGAGTGCCGGTGCCCTTTTTCGCGGAGACCCAGCCCGACACATAGCACCAGGCACCGATGTTTTTGCTTTCGGGGCTTCTCTTGAGCCATACGACCGCCTTTTCGCCTGTGAACGTATCCGCTCCTGCTGCAATCGAGAACTTTCCCTCGGCGACAAGGACGTCTGTGCCGTTGGCGTCGTGATAATTAGTTAATTTGTCCGCGTTGATTTGAACGTCCCGGCCCGCGAACGCTTTCGCCTGTGTGTTGTCAATCGCACCAGCCGAATTGACCGGCATATACAGTGCAATCGCAATCAAAATCAATTTTGCCGTCTTTGCGCTCATATCCTCAATGATTATTCACTACGGCCATCCCCTCGACTTCGCTCGAGACAGGCCGGGCCGGCGCTTTCGTCAGATTATACTCAACCGCAACCCTAATGCCAGTGGAAATCGGTGGAACGTCGTTCGTCTTTCGTATTTAGTATTTCGTGGTTTCTTGCCTGAACGCTGCCCGCTGCACGCTAAACAAAGTTGAGCCGGGCGAACTCATCGTGATACTTTTTCGCCGCCTCATCATGCGCCTTCGCGGCTGCGATTTCGGTTTTGAAACACCCTAACCATATTCTTTTCCTGTGAAAACTGATATAGGCAGTCCACACGACCTTGTGTTTGTCAAAAGAAACGCCGATAAATCGAGAAGAGGTTTTTGATTTTGTCTTTTGTCTGTTACAGGAATTCTGTGAACAAGTTGCCAAACGCAGATTGGTTCTTCTATTGTCTAATGTGTCGCCGTTTCTATGGTCCACCAAAATGCCTGGTGGAACATTCATAATTTCCCTGTGTAATCGCATAGTTCTTGAATTTTCATTAGCCGATATTATATTCCTGACGGCATAGATTTTCTCGCTCTTTCCATCTGCGTACCACTGGAAGATATTGAGCCGATAAAAGAGCGCGGGGTCAACAAGGGTGAATCTGCCTTCGCCGAGAGGAATTTTGCGAAATGGGTAGCCGAACTTCAATTGCCGATAAGCCACCACCGGCCACGCGCAAATACGGTCTAACCAGTTTGGAACTTTGATTGTGATACTTGACATAATATCCTCCCTTCGTATCTTTGCAATTTAGCCCCGCAATTTATTGCGTGGGTTACTTTCAAATCTCAAATCTTAAATTCCCTTTCTCCTGTTCTCCTGCTCAACTTTCTACTTTCTCGCGAAGCGACCCGCTTCGCGCGTCCCTCTATAATTGGCGCGAACTTGCGCGCTTTTGACGAAAAATCCGATTTTGGGGATGCCTCGAAATGCACTTAACTTGTTATGGTATAAGGAGTAAAAAAATTTTCAGAATTTCCCGGATTTGCCAAAAAACACTTGCGCGCTTTTGGTGAACAAATGTATCATACAAATGTTTGATACAGTTGTTTTATACGACTTTTTTAGTCCTGTTTTATGTCCTTATTCCGCAAAAGGTTACAGCGAAAGGTCGGCCTGAAAAACATGCAAAAAATAGGCCCAAAATGGCCTCAAAAACGCAATAATCCTTGTTTTTACATTAAAAACTGGGACAGGCCTCGTTAGAAAAGCTTTTCCTATGATTTGCAGTTACGAATGTTCTCTTGCAAATTATCGAGCATGATTTAAACTAACAGTTATGATAAGGGAATATAGAACCAGTTCACGGATGAGGTCGCTATTTGGCGGCAGCTTTGAAATATCTGATAAATTCACGCCTGAGGCAAATCTCGTGATGGCCTGTGATGATGCTTTGGCTTTTGCGAGTTCTCTTCCAAAAGATTTCTTTTCGCTAATCATTACCTCGCCTCCCTATAACATCGGGAAGGAATATGAGCACAAATCGTCGCTGAAGGAATACCTCGCTCAACAGGAACCATTAATAGGCGAACTTGCGCGTTGCCTAAAGCATGACGGGAGCATTTGCTGGCAGGTGGGCAACTACGTTGAAAACGGCGAAGTATTTCCGCTTGATATTTATTTCTATGATTTGTTCAAGTCGAAGGGATTGCAACTTCGCAATCGAATTATCTGGCATTTCGAGCATGGATTACATTGCAGTTTGCGTTTTTCCGGTCGGTATGAAACTATCCTTTGGTTTACCAAGTCGGATAATTATATTTTTAACTTAGATCCGGTAAGGGTGCCCGCCAAGTATCCTGGGAAATGTCATTTCAAGGGTGACAAAAAAGGATTTCCTTCGGGTAATCCTTTAGGCAAGAATCCTTCCGATGTTTGGAAGATTGTTGCTGAAGACTGGGAGCGTCTGATATGGGACATCCCGAACGTCAAAGCGAATCATCCGGAAAAAACTATCCATCCCTGCCAGTTTCCCGTGGAATTGGTTGAGCGTTGTGTTCTGGCTTTGACCAAAGAGGACGACTGGATTTACGACCCGTATGCCGGCGTCGGATCAACCCTCATCGCGGCGGCGAAACATAATCGGCGTGCTGTCGGGTGCGACCGCGAAGAAAAATATCTGGATATATGCCGAAAACGTCTCCAGATGCTGGCTGAAGGAACGTTAAAGACACGTCCCTTGGGCAAGCCGGTTTTTACGCCAACAGGGCGAGAAAAGGTAAGCCGGCGTCCTGCAATTTGGGATAAGGAGGAAACCCTTCTGTGATTATTGCCGGAGAATATTCATTCAATAAGGGTAACGCGTATCTCGCTAAACACCACTCAAAATTAGTCAAAGAGGTTTATGAAGTAATCCGGCAGGTTGACAGTTCCGCTTGTATGAAGAAAATCAGTAAGGAAAAGACGATGCGAGGTCGGCGTCTTTTTAGTCCTGTTGCTCTCAATAAAAAATTCAAAGAGAAGTTTTTTGCATCGGGCTGGAGCTGTCAAAAAGTTCCGTGCCAGTATCCCACACAGTATTACCGGCCCGGCTATAAGCCGGAAACGCTCAATAAAGGCGCATTCCGGGAAATGGATTTTTTGAAAGAAAATCTTGGTGTGGAAGTGCAGTTCGGAAAATATGCCTTCATGGTCTATAACGTCTGTGCCAAGATGACAATCTTCAAAAACCTTGGATTCATTGACGCCGGAGTGGAAATAGTTCCCGTGAAGCGGTTTGCGGATCAGATGTCAACCGGTGTTTCATACTTTGAGCAATTCGTTTGGGATTTGGAACATCGCGGCGTTTCAAACATCGACATCCCCGTTCTCATTATCGGTGTCGATTCGTAATCCTCGACGAGCAAATTGCCTACAAACTGGCACAAAATTTAGTATTTTATTTGTGGCAAGTAAATTATGGAATGGGTCATAGACATCTTATTAAAATTAATCTCTCATTTGCCGAAAATAATTAGTTTTTGGTTGTATTCTCCCGGAAGAACAAAAAAGAACATTGAGGTTTTTGTGTCCGCTCAAGAGGGCACGGTGGAAGTTTGGTGCGATAAGTATCAGTCGCAGTTTAATATTATACTTGATGTTAGAAATAATAACCCTTTTCCAATCGAGGTCGATAGAGTAGAAGCGACTGGTTATATCCATAGTGCTTCTATGAAGGCAATAGATTTATTTGGCGTAGAAATTAAAGCGCATCAAAAAGCCAATATCTTTCTCAGAGGGAGGATAGATGCGGCAAATTTGGAACAAATCAATCAGGTTCCGGACGATGAGACGTTACGGCTGGAAGCTAAAGCTGTCATTGTAAATAAATATCACAATATCAGGGACTACATACATCGTTATGATCGTTTAGTGTGTAAATATTACAATAAACAGAAACAAAAATAGAGCATAGGAGCGATTCAAAGATAAAACCGGCAGGTCAAAAAAGCTTATCGCCATAAGGCGATAACGGCAAAATCCTCCTGACAAACCCACTATAGATTTTCACAAACGAGGTGTCAAATGTTAGTTTTGAGTGTTGAGTGTTTAGTTTTGAGTTATGGAGGCGGGACCCGGCAATAAAGTTGCCGGGCTAAACATATTCTCTGCGGAATCTGCGCAATCGGCGTCTAAAAAAAAATGAATTCCCTGTGCTCTCTGTGTTCTCTGTGGCGAAAAAATCCACCTTATTGCTATTATCTTAATGGCAGGATAAAATCGTCGGAAACCTGTGCCATAAGTAGAGTATATGTGGAACAAAAGCAGGATTATTCAGGATGCGGGAAAATGCGGGTAAACTATAAGATAATTCAAGCCAAGGATTTCATAAAGGCCAAGCCCACCGGCGAGATAGACCTTGATGAGAGCAAAAAAGTGCTCGGTCAAATCGCGAAGATGGAGCATCTAATCGGAGACCATGAGCTGCTGTTAGACTTGCGGGAAGTCCACAGC
Organism: Sedimentisphaerales bacterium; assembly: GCA_050013675.1. Classification (GTDB taxonomy): domain Bacteria; phylum Planctomycetota; class Phycisphaerae; order Sedimentisphaerales; family Anaerobacaceae; genus Fen-1362. The sequence continues at coordinate 144,351 of JBEKEU010000006.1, read as the reverse complement.
AACATGGATCATGCCGACTTGCATGAGCTGATTCTTGAACTTGGGCGACACAAGGAGGCATTCCGAAGTAAGATCGCCGTCATTGCAAGAGATGATGAACAATTCAACAAAGCTGTTTTTTTGGAGATGTGCGCGAATATCGACAGATTTACCGTTATGGCGTTCACCGATTTTGAAAAGGCGACAAACTGGCTCCAGTCCGATGAGGATATACAAGACCTGTGGGCATAGGCCTGCTGCCGCAATGAAGACGTAATGTAAGCGAAACTAAAGAGTGTTTACCGCAATAGGTAATCCGTGTCTCAAAAACCTCGACTGTTGGAGCACTCCATAAGTATATACGCATATACTTATATGCTATCCTGCCCCCATGGCCACTTGTCGCACAAATAAAAAGACAGGAGCTTTTCAACTCCTGTCTTTTTTATGTCGTATTCAGCAGACAGTATGGTAATAACTGTCAGCAGGTTTTTGCCGGCCACTGGGCTTATTTGCCCGGTGCATCCTTTTTATTACGCTCCTGTTTTGCGTTTTCTTTTAGTTTGGCCCATTTGGCCTGCTGTTCGGGGGTCAGCAGCGCGTTTATCTTTGTGTCTGAGGCCTCCCGAATGCCAGCGATTTTAGTTTGCTTTTGTTCCTTAGAGAGAGAATTGTCCTGCATGACAGCTGTCATATCATTGACCTCGGTCGCCAGAATCGGTTTGATGGCGGTCTTCTGTTCGTCCGTGAGGTTCAGTTTTTCAGCTATCATAGCCAGCCGGTTATGGAATGCTTCACGCATTCTGCCGCCCGCTTCACCCTTCATTTCGGCAAATGTTTTCTGCTGCTCGGGTGTCAGCAGCGCGTTTATCTTTTCCCTGCTGCTGTCCCGAATTTCTTTGATTTTCGCTTGTTTTTGCTCAGTTGAAAGCGAACTATCCTGGTGAACGGCCTTTATTTCGTTGGCCTCGGTCGCCAGAATCGGTTTGATGGCGGCCTTCTGTGCGTCCGTGAGATTCAGTTTCTCGCTAAGCTCCTGCAAAAACTCGCGAGCGGGCCTTTGTGCAGCCGGACCTTTATTCCTGTGCGCGGGCGAATTGGGATCCGGGGCAGACCCTGTAAAAGCTACGGCACAACCAAAAGTCAGTGCGGCCAAAATTACCATCGTCTTTTTTATGCAATCGATTTTCATATTGTCCATCCTTTCCGCAATCAGCGATTTCCAAAAATGATAAGCCGTTTATTTCTTCAATACAGCTACTGACGCTTGGGAACCTGATAATATTGCATTTGCATTCGAATTATTGCGAAATCCCTGCAATTAGCAAGGGTTTGGAGGCAATCTGCGTCAAAAAACCGTCTGGCCATCGACGATTTTTTTTAATTTCCTTGAACCGTAATGCCGAAAGCAATATAATATAATTATGGGAAAGATAACATTTTCCTGGGACGACCGAAAGGCGGCGCAGAACCTCAAAAAACACGGGGTTTCCTTCAAAGACGCCTCAACGGTATTCTTTGATGAGAATGCCAAAGAGTTCTTTGACCCGGACCATTCGGCTGATGAAGACAGGTTCCTGATGCTGGGGTTTGACTGCCGACTGCGATTGCTGGTTGTTTCATATTGTTTTGACAGCCAGGGAAGGCAAATCAGGATTATTTCAGCAAGGAAGGCGACAACGAAGGAAAAAGGCGAATTTGCCAGAGGTGAACTATGAGAAAAGAATACGATTTTTCAAAACTTAAAGGCCGGCGAAATCCTTACGCGAATACCTTAAAAAAGCAGGTTACGCTGCGTCTTGGGGTCGATGTGATTGAGTATTTCAAGCAAATGGCACAAGAGACCGGTATCCCCTATCAAAACTTAGTCAATCTTTACCTGCGTCAGTGTGCTCATTCACACAAAAAGCTGACCGTCGCATAATCTAAACTTTTAAAGAAACAGCGTAAATCCGCGTTACCTGTCCTGAGCTTGTCGAAGGAATCTGCGTCAAAAAAACCGTCTGGCCGGGGCTTGATTTTCCCGCCGGTTTGAGGCAGAATTAGTTCATTGTTCAGTGTTCGTAGTTAGTTGCAAAGTACGCAGAACGCAGGACTCAAATATGGCTAAACAGGAATACTCAGCGTATCAAAAAAGCATAATAACGAACTACTACAACAACCGCAACGACATTGCCCTGGGCAAGTTAAGCGAATTAGTCAGCGAGTTGTTCTTAGCCGACACCGACGCAAGACGAGACCGGCTGTGGGAGCGTGCGCAAAAAGCGATGGTCAACCTCAAAATACCGCCCGCAATCATCGACCACATAATGACCAAAAAGGACGTCAAAATCTTAGCCAAAAACCTCAACGAATGGCTCGCCCGTCCCGAGCAGAGTCGAGGGGCAAAAGCCAAATAACAGTCCCAAAAAACAACGCCTAACCGCCAAATTCAGCTTTTCCGACCCCCATTTTTTGCCGATACATCCCTTGCCTATATTAGTGCGTGCATGGCTTTTTGAAACCCTGATTTTAGAACTTATAATTTGTATGGTTTTTGACAAGGAGCGGGAAATGGCGGTCGTTCGCGAAATCACAAAAAGCGTATATCCCACCGAGAATAGGGGGCAGTTGAGTATCCAGGATATGCTCAACTATTTTGAGCAGGTGGGTACGATGCGGGTTTCGGACCTGCACCTCAAGGTTGGCGCTGCGCCCGCCTATCGCGTCGATGGCGACATCGAAAAGCTCAAAGGCCCGGTGTTGACGCAGGAAATGGCCGAACAGTTAATATTGCCGCTCTTGTCGGATGCAAGCATAGACAAATTACGCGAGCTGCACACTGTTGATTGCTCATATCGGCTGGCCGCAACGCACTTTAGAATCAACGTCTTCAAAGAAAATGACGGCATCTGCGCGGCCATTCGTGCGCTGTCAACCGATATACCGTCGGTGGAGAGGGTCGGATTTCCCAATGATATCTGGAAGGACATTATAAATCGCAAACACGGCCTGGTCCTGGTTACAGGTGTGACGGGCGCCGGCAAATCGACGACAATCGCATCGCTGATTAACCGCATAACCGAAGAACGCGCCTGCCGGATAATCACCATCGAAGACCCGATTGAATATATTTTTGAGCAGAATCATTCGCTGGTCTCGCAGCGAGAAATCGGCAGGGACGTACATTCGTTTATCGACGGCCTGCGCTCGATGCTCCGCGAAGACCCCAACATAATCCTCGTCGGCGAAATGCGCGACGCGGAGACAATCGCGATGACGCTTATGGCGGCTGAGACGGGGCATTTGGTTTTCTCGACGCTGCACACAAGGGACACCGCGGGGACAATTATGCGCATTCTGGATTACTTCCCGTCCGGCAGGCAAAACGAGGTGCGAAACCAGCTGTCGCTGGGGCTGGCGTACATCATCAGCCAGAAACTGATTCCGCGAAAGGACGGCAAAGGTCGAATCGCCGCGATGGAAATTCTTAACAATAACTACGCCACCGCCAATCTCATAAGAACAGGCAAGGTCGAGCAGATATATTCGCAACTCCAGACCAAGACCACGAATAGGTACGATGAGAAGATGATTACGATGGAAAGACACCTTGCCCGATTAGTCAAAGATGACAAAATCGACATAAACGAAGCCCAGAAATGGGCCAACAACATGGCTACCTTCGCTGAGGCAATGAATCTCGAATAACGGACTGCACATCCCACGGCAGTTTGAACCCCCGGCTATCCGGGGGTTTTTTATTTGTGGATTCCAGCTTTCCGTTCCGTGCTCTCCGCTTCGCTTTGTGTCGCGGGAATGACCCCCGACAAAGAAACCAAGGGGTCTGGCTCCCCGCCAAAGACATGCGGGGATCTTCGCTTCGCTACGAGAGGACAAGCAGGATTGGGGGCTAAACTATTTGTGGCCAGTGACGACGACATTCAAATCCACCTGAACCTGATCCCATGCGCCTTTGGGGGCGGTTACGACGTTTTTATCGCCCGAGGTCAGGACCGGCTTGGGGATGGTTGTCAGTTCAGGCATCGACCGCTCCGTCGCGGCGAGCATTTTTTCGTCGGGCATAATCTGCTCGACACTGTTTAGCATCGCGAAATCCTTCGCAAGTTTTACACGATTAGCAATTGTGTCCTGTCTGGCAATATCGGCAACCTGCTCCGGCTTTACGGACGCGACGGTGACATCCTGGCCGACGTTATCGGTGCGCACAATCAGTGTTGTCGAATCGAATTTTGGCCACACCGTCGCCAAATCGCTCATCATTGCCTCAAGGCCGCCTCTGCTGCAAAGAATTCTGTATGCGCTTTTGCCCGGCTGGTCTTTTATCGCTTCGTATCGCAGCCAGGGGCTTTCTTCGAGGAGCTTATTTATATAGGCGTCAACCGCGGTAAAGTCGGCGGTCTGCAACTGGAGCGAGTACAGGCCTATGCTTGTCGCGTCCTCAACAGCGGCGACGGCAACCGTCTTTTTTGTCTCTTCCGGTTTCGTTGCTACAGGCGACGCAGTTGGCTTAACGGTCGGTGCCGGCTGCACCGCGACGATTGGCATGGCGGTTTCCTCTGGTCCGACAATCCTATACACTACTGCGCCCATAATGCCCACAAGCCCAATTATTATTGATGCCGCCATGACCTGGCGAACGAACAGGTGCCTTGCTCCTCGCCTGCTTTCGATATGCGTAGATTCGCTTTTGCCGGCCGAATGGTTTCGCAGCAGTTGTTTAATTCCGGCGACTACCTGGGCGGGCGGTTCGGCGGGGGGTAAAGAGCTTACCATCGCCTTGCATCTTTCGAGTTGGCGTAAGCGTTGTGCGATAGTGTGGTTTTCGCGGACAAGGCGCTGCACCTCTGAGCGTTCATCAGCCGACAACTCGTCGTCGATGTAACTATTCAGCAATTCCTCAATTTTTGGGTTTTGTTCAAAATTCATAAGGCCTCCAGAATCTGCCTCAACGCAGCGCGGGCCCTGCTGAGCCGGCTTTTGACCGTGCCCAATTCTGTGCCCAGCACTTCCGCGATTTGCGCGTAATCCATTCCTTCGATATCCCTAAGCACAATGATTGCTCTGTGTTCGTCATCGAGTTTGCGAATTCCTTTTTGTATCAGTTCGCAAAGTTCCCTGTTTTCGGCGATTTGGGCCGGGTCAGGGGCCTTATCGTCTGATAATATCGCTGCCAGACCCTGCCTGGTCTGTTCGTCGCCCGCAGCCAGTTCGGCGTCAAGCGAGGTAAACCCGACCGTTGCCTTTCTTTTGCGGTAATTCAGCGTCAGGTTGACCGCGATTCTGAACGCCCAGGTGTAAAAGCCGCTGCGGCTCTCGAACTTACCAATGTTCTCTATTACTTTGACAAACGTATCCTGGGTTAGTTCCGCGGCGTCGCTGGGATTTGAGCAGATTTTCAATATGAGGTTGTAGATTCGGCCCTGGTATTTGCAGACGAGTTTTTCAATGGCGCTGGGGTCGCCCTTACGCCATTTCTGCACCAAAACCGTATCTTCGACGTTTATATGCTGACTGTGTGCCACTCGTTTGGCCCTTATCAGATAAACTTCAACCCCAAGACCCCCTCCGCAACAAAGCCCACTATATAATCACCTATTTTATGCCTTTGGTCAATCTAATTTACAATCACCCTACTTCGCCGAAGCGGCTTCCGACTTCGCTTGCGCTACGCCGGACGAGTCGCAGGGCAGGCAGATTAGGCGGCTTTGGTCAATCTAATTTACAACCACCCTACTTCGCCGAAGCGGCTACGCAGGGCAGGCAGATTTTTCACCGCAGAGGACGCAGAGAACGCAGAGATATTTTTAGACGCTGATTCCTTCGACTACTGCTCAGGACAGGTAACGCAAAATCACGCTGCTTTTTTACCGCAGAGAATTGCCGTTATCGCCTTATGGCGATAAGCTTTTTTATCCTGCCGGTTTTATCTTTGAATCGCCAAAAAACAGAATGTCCCCCTTTTGCATTCCAATAATCCTACATTTCCTAATTAAATTTACTCTCTTTGCTGACGTTTCCATGCTTCAAAATCACGGACTCGAAGTTCGAACATTTGCTTAAATTCTTCTGGATTAAAGTATTCAATTATCATTTCATTGCCCTTGTAGAAAAACGAAATCAGATCTTTCCATGAATCGAGGTCGATATCTCCATCTATACGCCACAATTTTATTTTTTTATAGCATTTCATTTCTTTAGGAATATTCGAATTTTTCCTGTCAGCGTATGTATCCTTCAAATAAACTTTAACTGCACCATCTAAGTGTCGAGTGATTTTGTTCCCAATATCGCGCTCACTATGTATATACCTGTTAAAGTTGTAATTATCGAAACAGTAATCTTGATCTGATATTTCCTCTACCTCAAAGGTTTTTATTCCATCGCGGTAAAACCAGAAAAACTCTGTGCGATCAAGCCTATTTGTCAATTCGAATAACGAGTTCTTGTTTCTTTTCACTACCGTTAGACCTATTTCGTTTGGGTCGTCTATCTTGGACTTATTGAATGCCGGGCCAAACCAAGTATCAAGTTCCATAATTTGGGAATAAAACTCCTTTGTCATTATTCGGCGGTGGTCTATTGCAACCCTAAAACTATTGTTTGGTTTTGTTTTTTGGTAATATTGCAGGAACAGAGCAGTAAAATCGAAATTTGGATTCGAGGTAAATCCTCTGCGAAGCAACTGGTGATAATGGAGCATATGCTTTTTATATTCTATGCCTCCATCATGTAAAATAAAATCATCATTGATACTCAGTAAACCATCTTTATCAAAGGAGTTCTTGAGTTCAGGATATATTTCTAAAACCACACTTGATTTAGTATCTTCATTTATTACGTCTTTGAATGAGAAATAAATACGTTCGACCATTACGATAATATAATAAAGAGCGATTCTTCTTAGTCGGTCTTCTTTTGGACCGCTTGTATGTTCAACTAGCATTTTTATCCCGGAAGGAAAACTGTCGAGCAAAGCTTCAACTTCTTTGTCTGTAGCTATTAAAAGAAACTCAAGAGCATCTTTTACTAATTCGCCTAATAATTGCGAAACGGGATGTTGACTCGTTTCAGGTTGACTCATATCAGGAAGATAGCGTGGCATGAAAATAGGAAAGATATTGTAATGCTTAGCTTTCTTTGAGAGCGTTGCTATTTTATTCTTGTCGATTGGAAGTTCATGCATATTTACGCCACTTTGTAGGCGATTTGCGATTCGAGGATGTCTTTGTGGTTATAGAGATAAAAGTTTTTCAATTTTATTATCCTCGAAACAAACACAAAAGAACGCTGATGCAGGATGCAATTGCAGCTACAGCCGCACAAAAACAAGACCATTTTGCATAAACACACGATTCGAACATCTTTTCGGTTTGTATGGCAGTATGCAGGCTACTGATACATTTGTCTTTTAGGCTATCCATCCCTGCAGTAGGTGTAAGTATTCCTGCTTTTTTCATTATTTCACTAAGCTCACCACATCCAGCGGAAATTGGCGCTTGTTCAATCTCAGATAATATTTCTTTAAGTTTTTTTGAGCTTGTCATATATCTTTCTCCTTAAAGATTTATGCTCTTATGCTAATTTATAGGCGATTTGCTCGTCGAGGATGTCTTTGACGGTAAGTGCGATTATGCTTTTGCCGGACTTTTTGAAGAACGCCTGTATCTCACTCATAGCATCGGATGAGTAGTCGAAGGCAACAAAGAACCCCTTTGTTCTGTCTTCACGCGTCATAACTGCCTCGAAGGAATCGATATCGGGTCTGCCGACTTTATCTTTCTGCTTGACCTGAATGGGATACCAAACATCCATAAAGCCAAGCTCTCCTTTGTCTTTTTTCGGTGTGGCCGACACCGGATAGATACGCCCGTCGATACCCATATCGCCAACCTTGGCAACGTTTGGAATGCCACCCAGTGCGATAACGGCCCAGTTCTCAAACTCAAACGGCGGGATTTCTCGCAACTTCTCGATTGTCCAGGGCAGGTCTCGAACAACGAAGCCCCGACCATTCCGCCAGAGCGTTTCATCCTCTTTCATTTTGCAGACATCGCGCAGACGCTTTGCCATAACACGGCAGGCAGTCGGCGAAACATCAATGCCAATCCACTGCCTGCCGAGATTTTCAGCGGCAACTAAAGCCGTCCCACAACCACAAAAGGCATCGAGGACAATATCGTTTGGATTGCTTGAAGCCTCAATTATTCTATCAAGAAGTGCTAAGGGTTTTTGTGTGGGATAGCCTAAAGATTCACGAGAAGATGAACTGATTAGGTCTATATCGTCCCAAACATCAGATAGCGGAACGCCTTTATTATCTTCCAAATAATACTTTAATGTTGGGAGTCCTCCTTTTTCAGGCCAATAAATTAAACCTTTTGAATCATATTCATCAAGCTTATCAGGAATTGTTACCCAATGCATTCCAGCTTTACCGTAATGATTTGGGTCTATACCTTTCCACAGCTTTCCTGTTTCACCATTTCTTTTTCCGCTGACTAACAATGGAACGTATCTATATCTTCCTTTTTCATCTTCGTGCTTGTAGTTTTCAAGCGAACCTTCGGAAAGTTCTTTGTATTGCATATTGAAAAGGTAATCACTATTTTTTGTATAAAAGAAGATACTGTCGTGAGCACGACGAAAAATCTTGCTCATTGAAGAGCGATTTGAGCTTCTCTTCCATACAATTTCATTAACGAACTGGTTTTCGCTGAAAATCTGGTCGAGCATAATTTTGACGTAGTGTGAGGCGTGCCAGTCGCAGTGGTAGTAGAATGAGCCGGTTTTCTTGAGGACGCGGTGCAATTCGACGCAGCGGGGCCGCATAAAGTCGATATAGGCCTGCGTTGAGGCGTGGCGGTCTTCAAAGGCGCGTTTTTCCTTTGTCTCGCCCCAGAAGACCTCATAATTGCGGTTTGAGTTAAAGGGCGGGTCGATATAAATCAGGTCAACACATTCATCGGGGAGTTTTTTCAATTGTTCGAGATTATCGCCGCAATAAATGACGCGAGTATCGACGAGCGAGGAGGGTTTGGCAGCCGTTTGGGGTTTCTTTGAATTGGATGCGGGTTTCTTAGCCATAGGTAATTAGTGTAAGCAATGTGGAGATATTTGCAAGATAGAATTGGCGGGGTAATCCGCGTGGTTAGAATTTTTTATCCAAATCGGCAAGAGAGATAATCTTAACGCCCTTATCTTTTAATTTCCCCATAAGATAAAACTTGTTAAGATATTCCCAGCGTCAATTGTTATAAGGAGTTACGGACTTATGAAAAGTTACAGGAAAGAGCTTTGGTTCAATACCGCGACCAGGCGAGAGTTGATTAACATTACTTCGCAGGTCGAGCAATGTCTTGCTGAATCGGGCGTCAAAGAGGGCCTTTGTCTTGTCAACGCGATGCACATTACCGCTTCGGTTTTTATAAACGACGATGAGCCGGGACTGCACCAGGATTTTGAGACGTGGCTTGAGAAGCTTGCGCCTGAAAAGCCGTATTCGCAGTATCACCATAACGGCTACGAAGACAACGCCGACGCGCATTTGAAGCGGACTATTATGGGCCGGGAGGTTGTCGTTGCGGTTACCAACGGTAAACTCGATTTTGGTCCCTGGGAGCAGATTTTCTACGGTGAGTTCGACGGCAAACGAAAAAAACGAGTGCTGGTTAAAATTATCGGGGAGTAACGGTTGGCGGCCTTTGGCCGCAACCGAAATTCGAAATCCTAAACTCTAAATACGAAACAAATTCAAATGACCCAAAAAAGCAAATTCAAAACAAGAAATCCTATAAAATGGTGTGCAAAGCACACTCCCAAAAAACAAGAACAGAATAACAGATGACGTTGGTGCTGTTTTTAATTCAGGTATTCATCATTTCGATATCGGGTGCGATGCAGCCGGGGCCTGTTACGGCGACGGCGATTACGATGGGGACGCGCAGCCGATGGGCCGGGTCATTGCTGGCAGTAGGGCACGGCATCGTTGAGTTCCCCCTGATGGTTTTGATTATCTTCGGTTTGGGCGCTATTTTTCAGAAGACCTCGGCACAGATTACCATTGGTATCGCGGGAGGTCTCGCTTTGCTTTATATGGCATACGGAATGTTCAAAACGGTTTCGCGTCCTGCGGATATTCAGGCCGGAGCAAAAAAGGACAAGCCGATTCTGGCGGGGATAGTTTTAACGGTCTCTAATCCATATTTTCTGATATGGTGGGCGACTGTAGGGCTGGGACTGGCAATAACTGCGACGAAGTTCGGCCTGTATGCTTTCGCGTTGTTCGCGATTGTTCACTGGTTAGTCGATTTGCTCTGGGTTACGGCGTTGTCATTCGCGAGTTTTCACGGCACAACGCTGTTTGGGCCGAAAGTCCAGCGGCGAGTTATGCAGGTATGTGCCGGCGCGATGCTGTTCTTCGGTTTATTTTTTCTCTATAAAGCCGGTGTGATGCTGATTGCTTAGCTGGTCTGGTTGTTTTTGTCGCTAATAAGCTGCGTGACGTTGAACTGCGAGAACATTTCCTGCTGTGACCGGGCGACCTTTTGCAGGCCCGCGGACACATCCGCCGACTGGCCAAAACCAGCCAGCGAGATGGCGGCGGCGATTTCAGAGAGTTTCATATCGTCAGGGGATTTGGCAAGCAGGAAGCCATCCTTTGGTTCGGATACCCGTGCTAAAATGCCCCTTGCCACCAGGTGCGAGAGGACCTTTTCCGCGAATTCGGGCGGCATATTGAGTTTGCTTGAAATCGTTTCGGCTTCCACTGCGCCGTTGCCTGCCTTAAAGGCGGAGGCGATTTCGCCTACCATATTCATTATGGTCAGGTCGTTAGCGATGAAATATTCTTCCTGCTTTTGGGCGGCGGCGATTTCTGCGGCGTCGAGGGTGTTGAGGTGCTGAGTGGTATATGTGAGCTGAAGGCCGAAAAGGACAATGAACCAGCTAAGATAAATCCAGAACACGCCGAGGGGTATGAGGCCGAGGACGCCGTAAACCTCGTTATAGGGGATGAATTTTACGACGTAGAGTTTGAAGCCCCATTTGGCCAACATCCAGACAAGGGCAGCGATAACCGCTCCCCATATCGCCGCCCGAAATTTCACCTTTGTATTCGGCAAAAGAAGATAGAGCAGGAAAAACCCGGCGACCGATGCGAGGTATGAGACCACGACGGGGGCCGTGTGCGAGAGGACAGTTTTTTGGAGCTGGTTGATAGCGGCGTATTTGGTGGCGACGTATATGGCGGTAGCAAGGAGCAGGGGGCCAAGAGTTAACAGCGCCCAGTAATTGACTATTCTGTGGACGATGCTTCTGCCTCTGCCCACGCCCCAGATTTGGTCAAACGCTCCCTCGATAGTCAGCAGCATCATCAAAGCCGCAAATATAATCAGCACCGCGCCCAAAATAGCGATTGTTCCCTGATTGAACCCGGCGAATACCTTGGCGACGATGGCGTCGAGATTGTCGGTTAGTTTTATGTTGGAATTGGGGTTTGCGGGGTCGGGGTATTCGATTGTGGAAAGGTGCAGTTGCGAATAAACGGCGTCCTTGATTTTCTGGCCGGCGTCTTTATAAGCGGGGAGGAACTGGAAGACCATCAGCATCACCACCGCCAGCGGGACAAGGCCGAACATTGTGTAATACGACATTGCCGCGGCCTGCTGGCCTGAACGATTTTTTTTGAGCAATCGAAAGCAGTGAATCCAAAGTTTGATTTGAAAAATGGCGAATCGGCCGATTCTGCCGACATGGGCTGTCGGGGTTGACAATACCTTATCAAACATATTTTAGTACCTCCCGGCCCGAGTTACTATTCGTTTACTTTTTGCGGGCACCTTGCATCAAAAGCTCCAGGCCCGTCTGGACCGCCTGCTCCTGAATCATCTTTCCCAGGTCGAGCTTGGGATTATTGGGCGTTCCCTTGACATAGGCGGTTATTCTCTGCGAGCCGCCCTTAACCAGCTTGCCGGTTGCGCTGACCGGCAAAGTAACGCTGAAACTTTCAATTTTTCTGTTGGGGTCAATGGGTACACTGCCGCTGAAGTTAATTGGCATAGTGCCGATATCCATCTGCATATCAGGATATTTAACGAAGCCGTTTCTGACGGTGAAAGGCGTCGGGTGAATCGTAATCAATTGTCCATCCGATGTGCCGGTGGCGGTCAATATCGCGCCCATCAATCCCGTTGACTGCATTTTGACCTGTGTAAGCGAGATTGTGCCCGCGATATTGGCGTCTTCCGGTTTGCCGCCGTTTATCGGCACAGCCAACTGGTCGCACTGGAAATTGGCGGCGCCGGTGATACTTGATACGCCGAAGAAGACGGGGTTAACTTTGGCGAGGAGTTTGTTGGCCATTTCCTTGTTTATCTGCACGTCCTTGATTATGCTCATCGGGCCGGGCGTTCTGAATATGGCGGGTTTTTGTTTGAAGTCGGCGGAGCCGCCGAAATTAAACTGGCCGTTGTTGACGACGGAGGTGAACGGCGCGATGGTTAAAAAACCCTTATCTACTTTTATATCCACGTTGGTGGTGCCGACGCTGAGCCCCATATAACCAACCTTGTCGAAACCGACTTTGGCCTGGGCATTGAGGTTGGCGAGCATCTGGTTGGCGTCTTTCGTGGGATATTTGCTTGCAAAACTAATCGAATCCTGTCGTTTGCCTTCGATAGTCAGTCCCGCGGGCATAAAAGGCGAGAGCATCGCCGTAATCGTCTTCCAGTCGTAATCGAGCTTTGCGGTTCCCTGTATGGAGCTATTTTGCCCCTCGATTTTCTGCTGGACGCTGGCTTTTATTTTTATGTCGGGGCTTGTAATCTCGGCGTTGTTGACGGCCATTGTTTTTGTTGTCGGGTTCACTTCCGCGTCAAGGACGATGGCGACGGGATTCTGGATAAAGGCCTCTTTGCCGGGGGACTTTACCAAGAGGTTGGCGATTTTTGTTGTGTCGGTAGTTATTCTGTAGCCGCCATCCTTGAAATTGACGGTTATATCCGACTCGACCACGCCGCCGAGCACCACGTCCTTTGAAATGGCCTTTGTCATTACAAGGTATGGTTGGACTTTGGCGAGGTCCAAACCTTTTACGGAGGCGGTAAGCGAAATCGGTTCTTTGACGTTATTACCTATCGGGAGGCGTCCGTCTTTGACGCTGAACTGTCCCAAACTGGTGTCTGTCTTCAATTGTTTCACCAGAAGAACGTTGGTTTGTTTGTCAAGCGAGGCAATAACATCGAGCGAGGCATTCGGCTCATTAATAGTTATATCAGTCGAGGGACTTACCCGCAGATTCGATATATTCGACGAACTGGTGACCATTGTTGTTTTGCTGTTGTTGGTTATCTGTCCTTTGCTTGCGACCTGCCCGGCAAGTTTGTATTTGCCGAGGTCGGCGAACTGGCCCAGCTCGTCGGCGAGTTTGGCGAGGTCTATCTGCGCATCGTAATTAAACGTCTCCATAGTGCCCGTGCAATTGACCGTTGCGAACGCGGACGACACGCCCACTTTCTCGAATTTTATCTGGTCGCCCTCGGCTGTTATTTTTGCCTGCGCCTGAATCGGCTCGGAAAGCGATATCGGTTTGCCTTCGACCATTCCCGCGAGACCCTCGATACTCACCTGTCCGGCGAGTTTTTTTGCGCCTGCCTCAGTGAGGGTTTGCACGCTGCCGAGGAGTTTGCCGCCCGTCAGTTTAGTTTGTTCTTTGAGGCCGAGCGTTTTGGGCAGCATTGCCGCTACCGCGGGCAGGTCGCATTCGAGATTTGCCTTTAATTCATACTTCGAGTCGGGCTTCATAAATTCCGAAACAGACGCCATATTCATCGGTGCCGTGCCGTTGGCCTCGGCCTTGAGCCAGTCGGTAGCAACGCTCATTTTTTCGACGTTGACAAGATTTCCCTGCTGGCTCATTTTCACCGCGACGTTCAGCATGCCGGTTTTTATTTTATCCCCTTTCAACTGTGGGACCGTTATCTCAAGTCCGCTGCCTGTTACGTCAATGCCGACGCTTTCTATCACTCCCTGTTTCAGCTCGCCCTTCAAATGCGCCGAAACTATCCCCTTGGCACCCATATCGATGCCCGCAATCGCCAATATCGATTCCAACTGGCTCAGATTCAGGTTGTTGACTTCGACTGTCATATTTCCGCTTGTCTTTTTGAAGTCCCAGTTACTGCCCGGGTTCACATCGCCTTTTGCGTTTACCGTCGAAGTCGTGCCCTGCCCGGCGATGCTGGCGCCCATCTCCAGCGTTGTCTTCTCGCCCGGCGGCCGTAAATTCACTGCGCTGTTTATCTTTGAAATCTCAACGGAACCGCGGCTGTCTTTTATTTTTATGTCCCCATCCCTGATGACAAGGTCTATTTTTTTGATTGGCACGCCGGCTGAGGATTTCGCATTGCCTTTGGCTGCCGGTTTAGCGGCGGTAGCAGAGGCGCTTTGCTTCATTTTATCGACGTCTATTTCCACTTTCGGCCCATCGATAACCGTTTCGCCGAAAGACAGGTTGCCCGTCAGCATCGCGCCGTAATCGGGCATGGTCGAGACGCCTTTTACGGCTACGGAAACGCCCTGGTCGGCGTTTTTGAAGCTGATATTGCTGACGCTGATACCCTTAAACCAGCTCATCGACAGCTTAGCGAAATCGATGGCTCCTGCGCCGGAGGCGTTGGCCTTCGACAGTATCAGCTTGCGTGCGCTTTCACTGGAGACATACGCCGGCACGACGAACGCCACCAGCACAATCAAAAGCAGAAGTAAAATCAGCACTGTGCCGGCCACTATTTTCAGTATCTTTTTGCCGGTTTTTTTACCAGTTACAGTTTTGTTGTTTTCCGAAGGTTCCATAAGGCAATCCCCAAAAATGTTTCAAATCCATCAAATCCATATCATTCAGAGAGAATCAGTGCAATGTAAGGGAAGGATAACAGGCCCAATCGACTCTATCCATTGTCCATCGGCCTCACTATCAGAAATACAGGGACGGCAGGTATCATCCTTAATTTGCCGTCCGGACTAGGGCTAACTTTGCATTATTTCGTCCGACTTGTGTTTGACCACGTGGTCAAGTTTGTCGGTGTGCTGCTTGGTCAAATCGTCGAGCTGTTTTTTGCCCTTCTCAAAGTCGTCTTTGGTTATGAGCTTGTCCTTTTCTGCTTTCTCAAGCGACTTTATTTCGTCTCTTCTGACGTTGCGAACGCTTACCTTTGCCTGTTCGCCCATTCCTTTTATCTGATGCGTCAACTGCATCCGCCGTTCCTCGCTCAAAGGCGGAACGCTCAGCCGTATCGTCTTGCCGTCCGTCATCGGTGTCAAACCCAGGTCGCTGGCCAATATCGCCTTGTCTATATCCTTGATTGACCCCGGGTCGAAGGGCTTGACCAAAATCATATCCGGCTGGGGTGTTGACAGAGCCGCCAGCGCTTTCAAAGGCGTGGGGTTGCCATAGTACTCAACCCTCAGATTTTCAACCAGCCCCGTCGATGCCCTGCCTGTGCGAACACCTTTAAGCTCGTCCTGCAGGACATCTGTCGCCTTTTTCATCTTGGCTTCGCTGTCTGTTATTATCTGCTTAACGGGCATAGCTCGCCTCCTGCCTCTAACAAATCACGGTCCCTACCGATTCGCCGCGAATCGCTTTGGTTAAATTGCCTTTCTTGAAGATGTTCAGCACGATTACCGGGATTTTGTTGTCCCTGCACAAGCTGATGGCCGAATGGTCCATTACGCGAAGATTCTTTTCGAGAACATCCTGATATGACAGTTTGTCAAAAAGTTTTGCATTGGGATTTTTTTGGGGGTCGTCGCTGTAAACGCCGTCAACCTTCGTCGCCTTTATCAGTACGTCGGCGTCAAGCTCCGCCGCCCGCAGTGCCGCGCAGGTATCGGTGGTGAAAAACGGGTTGCCTGTCCCGCCGGCTAATATTACGATTCTGCCCTGCTCAAAGTGTCTCATTGCTCTTCGGCGAATAAACCGCTCGCACATCGCCTCAACTTCTATCGCGCTCATCACGCGCGTCGTTGTGCCAAGTTTTTCGAGCGTTTCCTGCAGGGCGCAGGCGTTGATAATGGTCGTGAGCATCCCCATGTAATCCGTGGTATTTCGCGGTATCATTGTTTTTTGTGAAAATTTTTCCCCCCTGATGAAGTTCCCCCCTCCCACTACGACGGCCACCTGAGGACCGAGGGTGTTAATCTCGGCAATTCTGGCCGCTATCGACTCGAGATGCTCGCCGTCAATCCCGAAACCGCCTTGCTCGCAAAAACTCTCCCCCGATAACTTAAGCAGCACCCGCTTGTATTTGCTCGCTGGCATTTATTTTGTTTCCCATATCCTTTGGGTCGGCGAAGATATATCCGACAAACCGCTTATCCGACGTCGAATCTAACGAATTTCTTTAGTGTCGCCTTGCCGCCTGCCGACCTGGCCGCGTCATCCAATACCTGCGCCACTGTTTTAGTGTCATCCTTTACAAATTTCTGGTCGAGCAGGCAATTGTCCTCGAAAAATTTCTTCATTTTGCCTTCGACGATTTTATCTACAATGTTGGCCGGCTTATTTTTCATCTGGTCGGCGTAAATGCTCTTTTCCTGCTCAATCACCTTGGGGTCAATGCCTGATTTGTCCAGTGCAAGCGGTTTTGTGGCGGTAATGTGCATCGCAATATCGGCGCCGGAACGCTTTAACTCTTCCGAGGAGGCCACCTTCGGGTCGCTTGCGGCTATTTCCAGCATCGTTCCGACTTTCTTGTTGAAGTGCACGTAAACACATATAAGTCCGTCGCCATCGAGCCGGAATTTAGCGTAGTCGCCGATTTCCGTTTTCTCGCCGGTTTTGCTTACCAGCTCTGTGATAACGTCGCGGAACTTTTTGCCGCCGACGGCTGTCTCCAGAACGTTCTCGATTCCGTCATTTTTGGCGCAAGCCATTCCGTATTCGGCCAGTTTATCTGCCACGGCCTTGAAATCATCGCTGTTGGAGACAAAATCCGTCTCGCAGCACAGCGACGCCAGAACCGCAGTCCTGCCGTCCGGGCTTGCTTTACTGACCACCAGTCCCTGAGTAGTTTCTCGCTCCGCACGTTTGGCTAATGTCGCAAGGCCTTTTTTCCGCAGTATTGCCATTGCCGCGTCAATGTCGCCGTTGGCCTCTTCGAGCGCCTTTTTGCAGTCCATCATACCCTGGCTGCTCATCTTGCGAAGTTTAACTACCAGTGCTGCCGGAATCTCCGCCATTTCAAAAGCTCCTGCTAAAAAACCTTTTCGGTATTATTGTTTTTTGGTTACTGTGCCTGTCCGCCGTTTGTTGGGGGTGTTTCGCTCGTTTCCTCAGATGCCGGCTCGACTTCCGTCTTATCCGCACGCGCCATTACCGTTCTTTTTGACCTGACGTGCTTGGGTTTGGACGCGACGTCCTTGCGAATCGTATCCATTGTTTTGCCTTGGGCTACCGCGTCGGCAAGCTCGTCCAGTAACAAGCTTATCGCTCTTATCGAATCATCATTGGCTGGAATCACCACGTCCACGGTGTCGGGGTCGCAATCGGTATCGATTATCCCCACCGTTGTTATGCCGAGTTTCCTGGCTTCCCGCAGGGCGAGATATTCTTTTTTGCCATCGACTACGATAACGACGCCGGGCAGCCGGCTCATTTTGCGTATCCCCTCCATATTGCCTTTTATTTTCCGCAGTTCGCGTTTCAGCCGAGACGCCTGCTTTTTGCTCTGTGACTCGAGCGTTCCCGCTTCCTGCATCCCTTCCAGTTCTTCCAGCCGCTGAACACGCGACCGTATCGTCCTGAAATTCGTGAGAGTCCCGCCAAGCCATCGGTCCGAGACGCAGTGCATTCCGCATTTTGCCGCCGATGCCTCAACCGCCTTTTGTGCCTGCCGCTTGGTTCCTACGAAGACGACGTCCTTGCCTGACGCCACTACGTCGATAAGCAGTTTCTTCGCAATTACCAGGCCCGCAAGTGTTTTGCGCACGTCGATAATGTGTATCTGCCCGCGTTTGCCAAAAATAAAAGGCCCCATTTTGGGGTTCCATCGGTTTGCGCTGTGTCCGAAATGGACGCCTGCGCTAATTAACTCTTTTGCCAACTCTTTAGCCACAAAAACCTCCAAAAACCTTAATTAAACAACCATATATTGGTACCAAAACTCAAGACCAAACACGAAAATTTAGTTTAAACTTATTGCTATGTCAAGCCCTTTTACCACATTAGAGATACTGTATATACCTGCCGGCTGCGTTCAAGTAAAGCAAAAACCTCGTTTTGCCGGCCAAAAATGATATGAAAACAATAGTTGTCAGCGGCTATTTGGCCTGTGAATCGGGGATAAAATGGCCCTTGTTCGCCGTCTGGAAGGCCAAAAAAATCCTTAAAAAGTTGTTGAATCGCAAGACGTCTTGAGATATTTTGTCACCGTGTAAAGGGCGCTTTTTTAACTATCCTCGAAAGAGCGCTTTCGGTAAACAGCGAGGAATCGGTAGTGTGGGTTAAAAGGAGAAAAACGTGGCTACAGGTAAAGTAAAATGGTTCAATGAGAAAAAAGGTTTTGGTTTTATCGTTCCCGATGACGGCAGCGAGGATGTGTTTGTTCATCACTCCAAGATTGCTGCCGAGGGTTTCAGGACGCTAAAAGAAGGTCAGGCGGTGGAATATACTCTCGCTCAGGGCAAGAAAGGCCCGGAAGCGACAGACGTCAAACCTTCCTAAAACGGTTTGCCGTGCGAAAAACCTGTGGTCCCGCCCAAAAAGCGGGACCTTTTTTATACGCAGAAAATCATAAGTTATGGTTTAATTGCATAAGTTATGTTTTCGAGTCATTGAGCCGCATATTTTTTTGAAAGGGTTTGCCCGGATGCGCACAAGACGAAACGTGAACGATTTTATTGTTATTTTTATGGTGGTTATAACTATGGCTATTGCTAATCAATCATCATTCGCGGACGCCAATACCCCAGACATCAACGGCCTTGCGCATATTTGCGTCTATACGAGAGATATGTCCAAATCCCTCGTTTTCTATACTGATACACTCGGTTTTGATGTGGTTCACAGGGCGCATCTGGATTCCGGATATAGCTTTGCGATGGTTCGTCGAGGTTCGTGCATAATTGAGCTGCTTGAGCCGGAAGATGTCAACAAGGCCAAACCAAGAACAGGCGGAGTTATTGACCATATTGCCCTTGAGGTCAAAGATATCAATACCGTTTTCGCGAAACTAAAGGCCAAGGGGGTCAGCTTCTTCACTCCGATTATAGATGACCCGAATCTGATGGGGGGCGTAAGGATAGCGTTTTTTAGAGGTCCATCCGGCGAGTCATTCGAGCTGTTTGAATATCTCAAGCCCGTCTCGACTATACACCGCACTAAAGCTGCCAAGGATTAATCGACCGGCATCGCAAAGTATCTTTCTGCGTTGTTGAAGCAGATGTCCTCGACCATTTTGCCCAGCAATTGCATATCGTTGGGCAATAACCCCTGCTCCACGTCGCCGCCGATGATGTTGCAAAGTATTCTGCGGAAATACTCGTGGCGCGGAAACGACAGGAAACTCCGCGAATCAGTTGTCATACCGACGAACCGGCTCAAAAGCCCCATATTCGAAAGCATTCCGAGTTGCTCTTCGATGCCGGTCTTCTGGTCTAAGAACCACCACGCCGAGCCGTATTGTATTTTGCCTGGGCAGGAGCCGTCCTGAAAGTTGCCGGCCATAGTCGCCATAACCGCGTTGTCTTTGGGGTTGAGGTTATACAAAATCGTTTTCGGCAGCTTGTCCGCAGTGTTCAATCTGTCGAGAAACATCGCCAAAGGCCGGGCTATATCAAAATCCCCGATTGAATCGTAGCCGGTGTCGGGCCCGAGCATATTCAGCATCCCGCTGTTGTTGTTTCTCAATGCCCCAAGGTGCAATTGCATGACCCAGTCGGCCTCGGCGTCCATACTCGCCAGCTCAAACATCATTGCCGATTTGAACTTCAGCGATTCGCCGGCCTCAAGCGGCCTGTTTGTCCTGATTTTCTCAAAGATTTTCGCAATCTCATCGGCGCCGTACCGCTCCGCGTATGCCGTCTCAAGCCCGTAATCCGACAGCCGACAACCCTCATCGTGAAAATACTTGTGCCTGAGGCGTATCGCTTCGATGTATGAATCGAAAGTGCGTATCTCGCCGCCGCACAGTTGGCCGAGTTTATCTATAAATACATTCAGGGCCGGCAAATCCTCGGTTGCCAGGGCTTTGTCGGGCCTAAAAGCCGCGTAAACTTTTAACACGGGCGAATTTTCGCGGATTTTCCTGTGATGCACAAGGGTATCCAGCGGCCCCTCGGTTGTGCATACCAGCTCGACGTTCATTTTGCCGAGCAGTTTGAGGACACTGAAATCCGCTGACCCCAGCATTTCACTGCACGCGTCGTAAATGTCTTTCGCGTTGTTTCCGTTGAGCAGTTCATTTATGCCGAAATATCGTTTCAGCTCCAGATGGGTCCAGTGATAAAGCGGGTTTCGCAGGGTGCAGGGAACCGTCTGTGCCCATTTTTCAAATTTCTCGTAATCGCCCGCGTTGCCGGTGATGTATCGTTCGTCAACGCCGTTGGCTCTCATCGCCCGCCACTTGTAATGGTCGCCTGCCAGCCACACCCTGGTAATGTTTTCGAACAGGTGGTTTTCGGCAATCAGTCCCGCGGGCAAATGACAGTGGTAATCATAAATGGGCATTTGCTCGGCGTATTCGTGATAAAGCCGGCGAGCGATTTTGCCCTGCAGCAGAAAATCTTCGGTTAAAAATGTTGTTGCCATTGGCGTTTACTCCTGAGGCGGTTTTGTATCTGTCGGCGGGGCATCCTCACGTTTATATGTCGGCTTTTTGAATTCGGCCAGTTTCTTCGCGTAATCCGCGACTGAACTTGACGCCTGCTGGTATCGCTCGGACCGCACCTTCGGCCTTTCCTTTTCGAGCTTGCGTTCACGCCACTCCCATATCCCATACGCAATCCAGCCGATAGCGACAAGCGCTGCGCCCACTATGATTATCTTCCAGAACAAATCCATAAGAGTTCCTGTGAAAATATCGTCAAAAACCTGGTTTTTTCACTTGCCGGAATATACACGACAATTCTATTTAAGTCAACTTGCCGGCTGATTTACTATCTCACGGCGGGGACGGCGGCGATTATATGACGACGGATGGTCCTACTTTTGACGAGGAAGATGAAATTATCGATATCTGCCGGAAACCAAAAGATTAACATTTACTGTCGTATTCGGCGTCACACAGTATATGCGGATGAGCTTGTATCGCCGCCCCGGCCGGTCCAGTTGGTATGGAAAAACTCGCCCCTTGGCTTATCAACCCGCTCGTAAGTATGCGCGCCAAAATAATCCCGCTGTGCCTGCAGCAGGTTCGCTGGCAGCCGCTCGTGACGATAGCCGTCGTAAAACGCCATCGCCGCGCTGATTGCCGGAATTGGGATACCCAGTTTGACCGCTGTTGTTACTACCCGCCGCCAGGATGTCTGTGCCTTTGCCATCGCCCGTTTGAAGAACGGGTCGAGTAAAAGGTTTTCGAGGTTAGGGTTTTTGTCGAATGCCTTTTTAATCTCGCCCAAAAATACCGAACGGATAATGCACCCGCCACGCCACATCAGGGCGACTCCACCGTAGTTTAGGTTCCAGCCGTATTCCTTCGCTGCTGCACGCATAAGCTGATAACCCTGCGCGTAGCTTATAATCTTCGACGCGTATAGCGCCTTTCGCAAATCGTCGATGAATCTTGCTTTGTCACCCTTGAACTGCGCCTTGGGGCCTTTCAAAACTTGCGATGCCTTTACTCGTTCGTACTTCAAAGCCGACAAACATCGCCCGAATACCGCCTCGCCTATCAGCGTCAAGGGCTGACCCGAATCCAGCGCGGCTACAACTGTCCATTTGCCCGTGCCTTTTTGCCCCGCTGTGTCCAAAATCAAATCGATTACCTCGTTTCCCTGCTCGTCCTTATAAGCGAGGATATCCCGCGTAATCTCAATCAGGTATGAGTTCAGCTCGCTCTGGTTCCACTCCGCGAGGACCTTATGCATCTCGGCGTTACTCAACCCCAGCCCTTCCCGCATCAAATGATACGTCTCGCATATCAACTGCATATCGCCGTACTCAATCCCGTTATGCACCATTTTGACAAAATGCCCCGCGCCGTTTTCGCCGACCCATTCGCAGCAGGGTTCCCCCTTGTCCGTTTTGGCGCAAATCGCCTGGAATATCGGTTTGACGTTCGGCCAGGCCGCCGGCGACCCGCCCGGCATAATCGACGGCCCGCGCAACGCGCCCTCCTCGCCGCCGGAAACGCCCGTGCCGATATACAGCTTACCTTTGCTCTCCACGTATTTGGTCCTGCGAATCGTATCCGGGAAATGCGAATTGCCGCCGTCGATAATTATGTCCCCGTTCTCAAGATGAGGCAGTAACTGCTCGATGAAATCATCTACTGCCTGTCCCGCCTTTACCATCAGCATTACCTTCCTTGGCTTTTTCAGATTCGCAGTCAGCTCCCCGATTGAGCGACAGCCGATTATCTTCTTGCCTTTTGCCCGCCCGTTTACAAAATCATCGACCTTCGAAACCGTCCTGTTGAAACACGCGACGGTGAACCCCTTGCTTTCCATATTCAAAATCAGGTTTTCGCCCATCACCGCAAGCCCGACTAATCCGATATCCGCCTGTGTCATTTTATGATTTCCTTCCCAATTAAAATTTAGCCCCCCAATTTATTGAGGGATTATTATTCTCTTATTCTTGGTATAGAACCGTCCGCCAATCTATACAACGTTTCGCCCGCGTCGTGAACAACCAAAATCCCTTTGTCTTCCTTGCCCTCGTAATTAGCGATGTCAATTTGTTCCGGGTCCATATAACCGAGGTTTATTTTCTTACATCGCTCCCTGCTTATGCCCGTCGCCAGCACGACGTTGATTCTCGGCTTTTCCACGCCGTTGTTATATGTGCCGATTCCCTTGACGTGCGTGCAGTGAGCTATCGCTCCCAGTGGGTAATCCTTGAACTTGTCCCACTGTTTGAGGAAATAATCCCGCGTATGATAGCCGACCTGCTCGATTGTTTTGCCGTGCGTTACCGAAACCTCTTTGATATGCGGCGCATAAATAATCAGCATCCCGCCGTCCGCAATTACCGGCTCCAGCTTATACATCACCTTGCCCGCCGTCCACATCTCGTCATACATATTCGGCGCTATTCCCAGCACCGTTTTGTAGGGCTTGTCCTTATAAACGATATGAACCTTCGCCGACAAATCCGCCGCTCTTTCCCACGCTTCAACGCAGTCGCCGATGAATATGCCTTTGAACTCTTCTTTATTCGACACAATCGCAAACAGCGTGTGCGGCGTTTTTATGTATGATGCCGCGTTCTCGACGACCTCACGAGTCGCCGTCCACTTGTTGCCATTTATCGCGGGGTTGGTTATCACCGCGCCAAGCCAGTGGAAAAAGTTTATGATTTGAGGCCCTGCAACGCCCGGGAAGATATATTTGTGCCCGCCCGAAAACCCCACTACCTCGTGCGGAAATACCGGCCCGATGATAAAGAACTCATCGTAATCGAAAACCAGTTTATTAACCATGACCTCAACCTCTTCGCTGAAAAGTCCCTTGGTCAGCCGTTCAATTTTGTCGGCGTGAATCTGGCCTGCGAACTTGAACATCTCGGGGTTATCCCACTGGTGATTAAAAAATTTCACCGCTTTGTATTTGCCGTTTCGTTCCTCCTGCGTTATCGTCAGCCGGGTACAAATCTGCTCTTCGCTTATTGGCTGATGAGTCCCCAGCGCTACCAGCACATCCAGCCGGCTGACTTCATTGCCGATGCAGTCGTAGATGGCCTTGAATACCCCGCCCACCGGGCCGGAACGTGTATTATCCGGGACAATAACAAGAATGCTTTTGCCGGAGTAATTTCTCTTGCCGAAATAGTCCGCCACCGCCTCCCGCATTTGCTCTTTGCTGATGACCCCATCCGCATATTGTCGTTCAATTACCATATCTCACCTTTTTTACCACAGAGGCCGCAAAGCACGCAGAGATTAATTTACGTTTTTTCTCTGCGGTCTCCGCGTGCTCGGCGGTGAATCATTTTTCCCACGGCGGTTTGCCCGGCAGGGAATTCTCGAATTCCGTAATCAGCTTCTGCTCGTATCCGCCCGCGAATAGCCCCTTGAGAAACCTGTCGAACGCCTCATCATAAAATCGCTTCCACGACTCTGTTTCTTTGCCCGGCACTATCGGGTAAAACAACGCATCGTTCGTTTTTGCCGCCTTAAGGTCGCCCGGAGCATCGCCTACCATCAAGACATGGTCCTTATCGTATCGACCTTTCGTCGCGTATTCAAGATGCTGGGCCTTTGTTCCCATTTCCTGGCCCGCTATTATTGCTACGTATTTGGCGATATCATGCTCCTGCCATTCCCGCACTAATGCCTCGCCGGGCGTCGCGGATACCACTATAACATCCGCTTTTGGCCCGATTTTTTCCAAACTCTCCCGCACAAACGGGAAGGGCGGTATTCCTTTTACGATGTCCGTTATGGCCTTGTTTACTTTTATGCTCCAGTCAAGCGCCTGCTCTAATTCTTTCTTCACCATCGGGTCCTTCGCCGCCTCAGCCGCTTTTTTTAATCCGTCATTGCTTAGAATGCTCTTGGGGTTATCTACCCACGCGAAATAATGCTTCGGCTGCGGAACCTCAAATCCCCTCTGCTTTACCTGTGGATGATTCGGCAGCAGTTCCGACAAAATCCGCTTGAGTGTTTTGTGCCTATTCGCCCCGCGCGTCTTGCTGAATAAATCCGCAAAGACCCTGCATTCTCTGGCCGCCTCAGCCACCGGCTGCAAATTGTAACACGCCACCGTCCACGGGCAGAAACACTCCCGCTGCTTTATCCCCATCGTATCGAACACGCACCCGTCCGAATCAATCCCGACGAAAAACTCCTTCGTTACCTTAAACTCCTTCAACGGTGCCGCCGCATCAGTCATTTAATTCTCCTAAGCCACAGATTACACAGAGTTCACTGATATTTAGCCCGCCGTTTCACGGCGGGTTGTAAAACAACTCATTTTAATCGCGGATGACGCAGATTTCCACAGATTTAAGAATCCGCATAGGGAAGCGGGATCCTCGCTTTGCTCGGTGTCATTGTTTTTTAGACGCTGGTTGCGCTGTTTTTAACTGGCCACAGATTATACGGATTTACTGATTTGCGGTTTTTTAGGATTGCGGGCTATTCAATTAAGGCGTTTTCGGTATAATCGCTCACCTGTTAATTCCTAACGACTTACATTCTCTAGCAAAATTTTCATATGCTCTTCTAAATTCTTTTTTATTGGATTTTTGTCCCAAATTCTTGGAAATATTTCTGAATGCTGTTCTCAGGTTTGAAAGCGGTTTCTTTAAAGGATGGTCATTATCTTTGTAGTTTAATGGTAATGTGCAGTTTCGTATTATCTCTGGCTCTATAACATATATGTTCTTTACTTCAATCCAACTAATTCTTACGTGTTCTTTAAGCCATTCATTAAGTTTACTGTCTCCATAAGCACCGAATGATTCTGGAGGGTAGTACAGAATTAGATCCAATTTCTTTGATAGTAGACATCCAAGCGACAACCTCAATGAGGATATGGTCCCTTCAGCATAATGTTCGCCTTTTATATGATAATTTACGTTACGATCATTTAAATCCTCGGCACGGCCAATATATAATAACCACCACTTTGTTTTAAATAGCCACCCTCCGGCTTTGACAAATGTACAACCACTTGTTGGAACGTAAGGGGGTGGCTCATCGAAGTACCACGCATAAATACCAGGTGAAGATGGTGGCGAAGATTCCTCCATAGTCTTCACAGGATAAATATTTTCTAAATGGGTCAAGTAATTAAGGCAATTTTCTGTTACCTCAACATGAATTTCTGATTCTGGTTTTTCATGAATGTTATTTAAATCATCACGTTTTTTAGGAATATCTTCTTTGTAACTTTCCCATTCTATTGGACCGTTTTGGGAAATGCGGCTGAACATTCTTGTCTTCTTCTCAGGATCGTTTCGAAAGAAAATATGTACAGTAGTATCGGTAATATTTTCTACTTCACCAGGGCCCCATTCCGGTTTATAGGGATGTTTCAAAATCATCCCGACTTTATATTTACATTGTTCTTCAGCGATTTTAGACTCCTTTCGTGGCGATTATTCGAGACTCTTCTCTTTTATCATGTAAAATCTTGTAAGTAAATGGGCACAGCCATTTTTTCGTAGCGCCCCGTCTCGGCGTAGTCCCTTTGCCATTTGGCATCCCTTACGGGTAGGGACGAAGACGGAAGCGAAGACCTCGGCGTAGTTTTTCAACGAAGCCGAGCTTTCCGTCTTCTAACTTCTTACCTCTAAATTCTAAATTCGGTCTTTTTCCCGCCTCCGGCAGCATCCTCATCCCCAAATCGACAATCGACAATCGAAAATCGCAAATCCCTAAACCCCGCTGAACGCCGAAAATCCGCCATCTACCGGCACGACAACGCCGGTTACAAATTTGGCGGCGTCGCTGACGAGCCAAAGCATTGTGCCAGTCAAGTCATCGGGATTGCCGAACCGGGCCATCGGGGTATGCTCGATAATTGTTTTGCCGCGAGGGGTCAATTGCCCTGTTTTTTCATCAGTCAATAAGAACCTGTTCTGTTCGGTCAGGAAAAATCCCGGGGCAATCGCGTTGACACGGATATCCTTCGAGTAATTCTGATTGATATGCACCGCTAACCACTGGGTAAAGTTGCTCACGGCTGCTTTCGCTGCCGAATATCCGCAAATCTTTGTCAATGGTCTCATCGCGTTCATACTCGATATGTTCAATATTACTCCGCTTCCATTTTTTGCCATCTCTTTGCCGAATACCTGGCAGGGCAAAAGTGTCCCCAGGAAATTCAAATCGAATACCCCGCGAATCGCCTCGGCTGGCAAATCGAAAAACGGCATACTATCCGATGTTGTCGCGTCTTTTTTGTTGCCTCCCGCGCCGTTAATCAGGATATCGACTTTGCCGAACTTCGCGGTAATTTCCTTAGCGGCATCTTCAATCTGCTTTTTATCCAGTACATTGCATTTGACGGCTAACGCAGTGCCGCCCTGTGATTTAATTTCGTCGGCAACTTTCTTGGCCGCTTCCGGCGACAAATCAATCACCGCGACTTTTGCCCCTGCGCAGGCCAATGCCTTTGCCATTTGGCCGCAAAGCACCCCACCCGCGCCCGTTACCGCCGCCACCTTACCCGTCAAATCAAATAATGTCTTCATAATATATTCCCGAATTTAGTCGATAAAAATCGGCTTAATGTGTCGTTGATAAATATTTTCCATCACCATCGGCCTGATTATCCCCTCGCATTCCGACACCGCACGCGTAAAATCTGATTTCATCTGGGCGGCGACCTTGTAACCGACGTGCAATAACTGCCGCAAATCCGGATTATATCGCCCGCAGGATTGGTCGTGCCGAAGTGCCTCCGCGAATCTTTTGCCGTTCCACTCCGCGACAACCTCAGGATTCGGCAACCTGCCCTTATTGATATCAATCACCGTCGCGTATGGCTTCGTCAGCTCATCCATCCTCTCAAGCGCTTCTGCGTATATTCGTTTCGCAATTGCCAGATACGCCCCACCCGCCAACGCCAAACCTGCCAACTCCTCAAGCCACGTTGTCCCCGCCGTCTTGACGTGCAGCCCCGCGTCAAATTTCCTCAGCGTCTTGTTAATCGCCCCATAAATCGAAAACTTGTCGCTGCCTGAATGAACGCTCAGCTTCAAATTTTTTGGCAGTCCGAATTCCTCAACCGCGTACGCTACTATCGCGACATCGCGTTCGAACTCCGCCGCGAATCGCTCGGCGTCGCCGACGTAATCGACGCCCTTATTGAACCTGCCTGAAAACTTCGGTGCAATCGTCTGGACAGGTATTTCTTCCTGCGCCGCTGCCGCCAAAATAAAGAACAATTCTACCGGCGTCTGAGGCGTTTGCGTCTCATCCATCGACATCTCGACAACAAAATTCCCCACACCCTTTTTAGATGCTATATGCCTGTATAATTTTCCCGCCTGTTTGACCGCCGTCAGGTACTTGCCCGCTATCACCCGTACCGAACTTTCGCCGACAGCCAAACTCTCCCTGATTCCGGGGACAGACAATCCGTCGATATATTTCACGCAACTGTCGATAAATCGGTCAACCTCGTTCTTCTGTGCCGGCTGGCCTATGTAATCCGCAACATCAAGCGTGAAGAAATCGCTCCATTTAATAAACTCGTCAACGTTGCCGGAATTTATATGGTCCGCATCGACGTAGTAATTGCCGACCCACCCCATCCCCCTAACTGCCTCATCCGCCTCCTTGCGGACATCCTCAGGCGTCGTCCCGATTATAGTGTGCTCCCGATGCGACTTATTCCAGACGGGCGTTACCTCGACCCCCGCCTTGTCTGCCTGCATTACCGCTGAAAGCAGGGCATCTCCCTCGAGCCCAAACCTGTCCCCAATCCCGAATGAATACTTGCTCAGATTCATAAGTAACTCGGCAACTTTTTCTCAACCCACTTTTTGGCCAGCCGAACATACACGGGCAGCCCGTCCTTGCCGACCGTTATCGGCGCCTCGCCTTTAATCAATGGCCCGATATATCTACGACACGCCTCGGTGATATGATTGCCCTTTTCGTTTATGAATTCCTTGGGCACCTTTTTTTCCCCGTTTGCAACGTCTTTCAGTTCCGCGAACCCGATTGTGCATTTATATTTCGCGCCTTTCGCCCGAACCAGCGTTATCATTTTCCCGTTGACTCCGCTCATCGCCGCCTTGACCGCCGTCTTGCCGCACATATACGCCTCGTTGACGTCCGTCAGTGACGCGAAGTGCATTGAACATCTTTGCTGTGACCCGAGTTTGTTCCAGTATGCCTTTATTCCCGCTTCTTTTTCGATGACGTTTTTGAGCACCTCCGCCACGCCACCAAGCGTGGCATGCCCGAAGGCATCCTTGCCGAAGCCGGCGGTTTCCGCGGCAATGTGATTGCCTTTCTCGTCTTTGAGCCCTTCGCCGACGATGATAAACACCCTGCGGAATTCCCTGTAAATCTCTTTAACGTCCCTGAGTAACTTCTCGAATGTAAACGCTGACTCAGGCATATAAATAAGATGGGGGGCGTCCTTCGGCTCTCTTGTTGCCAATCCTGATGCCGCTGCAATCCAACCCGCGTTTCTGCCCATTACCTCAATGATGGTGCACGCGTTGAATGTCGATAACGCCTCGTTATCTCGTCCCGCCTCCATTGCGCAGGTCGCCACGTATTTCGCTACGCTTCCGAAACCCGGACAGTGGTCCGTGAACGCAAGGTCGTTATCGATGGTCTTCGGTATGCCGATGCATACAAGCTCATAGCCGCGTTGTGCCGCAAGCTTGTTTATCTTGTCCGCGGTATCCATTGAGTCGTTGCCGCCCGCGTAGAAAAAGTAGTGTATATCGTGCGCCTTAAAGACATTCAGAACCCTGTCGAAATCCGATTGTGCCTGGTCGATAGATTTGAGCTTATACCTACAGGAGCCCATCGCCGCCGCAGGCGTCCGCTTTAATGCCTCGATTACCGATGCTTTCTCCGCCGATGCGTCAAACAGTTCTTCCTTCAAAACGCCTAATATGCCATCGTGTGCCGCTAATACCCTGCCTATTTTTTTGGTTTTCGCCGCTTCCTGAATTACCCCGCACACGCTCGAATTGATTACAGACGTTGGCCCGCCTGACTGTGCCACTATCGCGTTTACCATCACCTTTGTCATATTTTTATCATTTCCCAAGACCCTAACTATTTATGCCTTGTGCGGCCCGAAATCAAGGGAAATTCGAAGCGATGTTGAATGTCAGCAAATAAAAAAGGCCCCGCGATGCGAGGCCTTTCTTTGGCGTCAAGTAGTATTGGTGCTTATTTTGGAACTACGTTTGTCGCGCAGGGGCCTTTTTTGCCCTGGCCAACTTCGTACTCAACCTTCTGCCCTTCGCTCAAACTCGAGTACCCGGATGACTTGATTTCCGAGTGGTGAACGAACAGGTCCGGGCCGCCGTCGTCGGCTACGATAAACCCAAACCCCTTTTGATCATTAAACCATTTTACTGTACCTGTACTCACAACAATTCTCCTTGGCCTGTTACCTGGCCATAAAGCTACTTGCCTTTCACAATTTTTTGGGAGGATATCCTTGAAAGGTGAAAAGATATGCCCTACAAGAAATCCATTATACCACAAATTTCTCCGGCCACAACAAAAATAATAAAAAATTATTCAAAATTCCAATAACATCGCCCATAACCTCGAATCTGGTCTTATATTGCCCTGTAATTCGACTCAAAACTCAACACCGGGAACTTAAAACTGTCTTTATCCTACTTTGCCGTCGCCGTCGATATCGGTTCCCTGCATTTCTTCGAGTTTTTTCACAAGCTTTCGCAGTGTGTTTTGCGTTGCTGTAAGCCGGTCTTCGAGAATCTGGACCCTGTCGTCAATTGTGTCGGCTTTTCGTTTCTGCCCGTACATCAGGCCCGTCTGCACAATTTCCCAAAGTAGTCCCATATTTAACCTCGATTCATTTCTAACCACAGATTCCACAGAGGGCATAGAAAATAAAAATCAGTGGAATATATTGTTTCAAATAACTTTTTATTTCGAGAAGTAATTTGCCTTGACCCAGTTGAAGTTCAGGATGAAATGGACGGCGATAAGGGCGAGCAGGGTGCCGCCGCCGGCTTTATGAAAAATCTGGAATGCCCAGGGTGGTAACTCGTCGAGAAGCAGTACAGTTACCGCCTGGTTGATAAAAAGCACCAGCAAAATGGGGTTCAAAATCTTATGCAACGTGTTTTTTTTCATAATCGCCTCTTTCTAAACTAAAAACTCAACAAAGCCGTCGTTCCAATATAGGCATTTTAATTTGATTGGCCGATTACGACAAGCTACAATTAGTTTATGTTTAAGCGAAAGAAAACCAGAACGATTGACGCAGGCAGCGTGAAAATCGGGTCATCGTCGGCGGTTGTTATCCAATCGATGACCAAGGTGCCGACCACCGACGTGGGCCGGTGCGTCCGGCAGATAAATCAACTTGCGGAAGCCGGCTGCCGATTAGTTCGTGTGGCCGTGCCGACCCGTGCCGATACCACTGCTTTTGCCCAAATCGTCCAAAAGGTAAATATCCCCCTGATTGCCGACATTCACTTCAGCCCACAGCGGGCCGTCGAGGCCATCGAGGCGGGCGCGGCGAAAATCCGGCTCAATCCCGGCAATATAAAAAATCGCGACGACATCCTGCGAATCATAGACGCCGCTAAAATGCACAAGGTCGCAATCCGCATCGGCGTCAACGAAGCGAGCATAAGAGACCTGGGAAAACCGGATGTCGTTTCCGGCAGACGGGTCGCGCTGATGCTGAAGGAGTTGAAAGGATACGTCCGGCTTTTTGAAGGGCGGGGTTTTTCGCAAATCGTCCTTAGCGCAAAAAGCAGCGACACGATTCGCACAATCGAAATCAACAGGCGCATCGCGGAGACATTCGATTACCCAATTCACCTGGGCCTGACGCATGCGGGGCTGCCTGAAGACGCCTGTGTCCCCTCGGCTGTTACTCTGGGGACGCTTCTGGCGGAAGGCATCGGCGATACTATACGCGTTAGCGCGGCAGGCGACCCAGTCATCGAAACCGGAATCGCCAAACAGATTCTCATTTCGCTGGGGCTCTACCCTGCGCCCAAATTGCAACTGATAGTTTGTCCGACCTGCGCCCGGACTGAGATTGATATAGCAGAGCTTGCTCGCAAGGTGAAAAAAGCGGTGAGTGGTATCGATAAACCCTTCGACAAAGCTCAGGGCAGGCCGGTGCGAATCGCCGTTATGGGATGCATTGTCAACGGGCCGGGGGAGGCGGCAGACGCGGACTTGGCCGTATGTGCCGCAAAAAACAAGGTGTTCATTTATCGCAAAGGGAAGAAAATCGCAACCGTCGCAGAAAACCGGATTATACCGATGCTCCTGCGACTCCTGAACAACCTATGACCATTTCACCAACACTCCCAAAAACAGCGATAAGCCGTTTCTGGCTCGTCGTGATACTGGCAATCGCTTTTGGCTATATCGAGGCGGCGGTGGTCGTTTATCTTCGGCAAATTTTTCATCCCTCCGGCTTTGTCTTTCCCCTCACGTCATTTCCTCTTACCGCCGAGTCCAATCGTATTCTACCGGTTGAGGTTGCCAGAGAGGCCGCGACAATTGTCCTGATATTTGCCGCATGTTTTCTCGCCGGGCAAAATCGCCGGCAGCGGCTTGCGTGCTTTATGATAATCTTTGCCGTTTGGGATATATTCTATTACGTCTGGCTAAAGGTCATATTGGATTGGCCGGCTTCAATTATGGATTGGGACGTCTTTTTCCTGATACCCTGCCCCTGGGCAGGCCCAGTCCTGGCGCCTGTGCTTGTGTCGCTGACAATGCTTGTTTTTGCGACGCTGATTTTTTACCGCGATTGCGTTGGCAAACCAATCAAGGTATCACGTTGGGTCTGGCTCGGCTTTTTGCTCTCCAGCTTTATTATAGTCGTATCATTTTGCATCGCCGGGCAATATATGCAATTGTCTGACTACGCCGGGCACTTCTCGTGGCCGCTTTTCACCATCGGTCTGTTGGGTGTGATTATGCTGTCGGTAAAATGTCTTTTAAGAAGGCAATAACCCCACCATCCTCCTTCGCTAGGAGCTACGGAGGACAGGTCCGCCTTCGTTAATACTTAGGCAAGAATGGCGGGGCCAAATGCTAATTGTATTCTTCCGGCGGCTATTGTCCGGTATATCCTTCGAATTTGCCGAAGATCATTTTTCCGGCAGACGTTTGAAGCGAACTTGTTACCGCAATGATAATATCTTTGCCGATTTTGCCGCGGGCCTCCTCGACAACCACCATCGTGCCGTCGTCGAGGTATCCGATACCCTGCTGAGGTTCTTCGCCCGGCTTTATGATGCGAACCTTCATGTTTTCTCCGGGCAGGGCAATGGTCTTGAGCGAGTTGGCCAGGTCGTTTATATTCAGGACGTCCACCTCTCGCACGGCCGCAACCTTGCTGAGGTTATAATCCGTTGTTACGAGTCGTCCGCCGCAGTTCTTGGTGAATGGAATCAGCTTCTGGTCAACACCCTTTACGCCTTCGATGTCCGGCACAACGGTGTCGTCGATGGTTATATCAATCGTGGGATTCGTCTGCATCTCCTTGAGTATATCCAGACCTCGTCTGCCGCGGTTACGTTTCAGTTTGTCCGCCGAATCGGAAATTAACTGTATCTCGTTCAAAACGAATCGCGGGACAATGAGAGGCGAGTCGAACAATTTGCTTTTATACAGGTCGGCGATTCGGCCGTCGATAATAGCCGACGTATCCAGCACGAAAGGCCTTGCTCCTTTGGTCTGCTTTGTAAACTCGACGTATGGAATCACGAAGCGCACGTCGTCCTTTGTGCGTATGACAATAGTGATAATGATAAAGCATATACATATTCCGAGCATCCATTTTATAGCCGTGGTTGCCGTCGGGCTAAGCGATATCCGATAGATATCGATAAGCATATCGAACACCTGGGTCATCGCCCAACTGACCACTATCCCGACGAGCAGCCCGAAGAAGATGCCCGCCAGGGCCGCCAGAGATTTCTTGGGTGTTATGATATCCACGAAAAATGCCGCTGCCACCAGTACCAGGCCGCTCCAGAGTATGGCGTAGAAATTGGCCCGGCCCTGCTCGATAGAAATCTCCGGCACCGTCAGATTTACAAGAAGAACAGCAACAATTATGACGACAAAAAGCGCTCTCATAGTCCATAGCAACATACCTGCGACCTCCAAATTTTATAATGTATTTTTATATTAGAATTTGCCTGTTAACAATTATGTCTGCCCTTTGCTTTTCAATTTTGCTGTTTGCCTCGCATCCGCTAATCGCCCAGCGCCTTTTGTGCCCGGTCTGCGTCTTTGGCGTTGACCACGACAAACAAGTGGTACCGATTGTCGCAGACCATCGCGGTGCCGGCAATTCCGCGAATGTCTTTTTCGGCAAGACCTTTTAACATATTCGCCGCCGCACCGACGCGGTCTTCGCCGCTGACAATAAACCCTGCTGCCTCAGTTGTTTTTATCCCGGCTTCACAGGCAAAATCCTCAAAACTTTTCGGGTCCTTTGCGCTTACATAGACACGGCTGCGATTATCGCTGCACGAAAACGCCGATAAGCACAGGTAATCCACGCCTGACAAACTGCTTTGCGTCAGAAATTTCTGTAAACTGCCGGGTTTGTCTTCGATATCAACGCAGTGGACGGCGATTCGCTTAACGCTCATTTCCGTACCCTTTCATTCCGAAATTGTTTCGCCTAGACGGCATCATCCTAATCATCGTCTCTGCATTGTCAACATCAAAAACTTTTACCTGCCGCTGAACCTTAACCACATTGCATCCATATCATCCGGAATTATCCAATTTACTCCCTGGTTTTCATAACAACCTTCGTGCCGAACGAAAGCTCACTCTTGAGGTTTTCAGGCGAGAGGTCTCTTGCTGCTCGAACGGCCTCTGAAGGCCCTTTGATGGTGAATGCTATGTTGTTTTTCTTTGTTTCCCAGTCAGCGACGTATTCGCCCAGGTAAGTAAAGCCGTCGAGGGTCGTTTTGCTTATGACCGCGTGGTTGCCCAGCGGCAGATAAGTTGGGAAGGCGGGGACGCCTATGCGTCCATCGCGGGGATTGAACCAGTATCCTTCCCGCCGGCCGGATTCAACATCTGTAAGGACAAGCAAATAATCTCCCGGTTTGAGTGAGTACACCTTGGCTGAAATCAGCGGTTTGCCTGGGACATTAACGTCGTAGGGCGATAAAGTGACGATAATGGGGTTATGCCCCCACATATACAGGAAGAGCCAGGACACCAAAAACGAGAGTATAAACGCCGCGACCAGGATGACTATTTTTCCCAATTTCATTTTTTATCCTGCTGTTTTTCTTTTCAAATAGAATTTCGCCCGTCGAGCACCGCCTCGGCAATCATTTTAGCGGCGTTTTTTCGAGTTATTGTTTTGCAGGCGTTTTTCATTTGCAGGCGTTTTTTTTCGTCTTTCAGCAACGGCTCAAGCTCCTCCCAGAGCCACTCTCGCCGGTCTTTTTCATCGCCGATGTCATCCACGATAACCGCCGCGCCCGCATCGACGAGTTTGCCGGCGTTGAGGTACTGGTGCATATCCTTATGATACGGGTAGGGCATACAGATGCTGGGCACACCCGCAGCGGCATATTCGGCGACACTGACGGCGCCGCTTCTGCCGATGACGATGTCTGCTGCGGCGAGCAGGTCCGCCATATCGTCATAGTAATCGACGACTTTGTTCCTTACAGGGGCGTTGGCGTAGCCGGCCTCGACCTGGTCGAAGTTTGCCCTGCCTGCTAAATGAACTATCTGCCAGGAATCTGCGTAATCCGCTAATTTGTCGAGCAGCGAGCATACGGTTCTGTTTATGTTTTGCGAGCCGGTTGACGCGCCTGTTATGAGCAGGATTTTCTTTTTGCCGTCGAGGCCGAGCGTTTCTTTTGCCCTTTGCGGATTCGGTTTTTCAAAACTGTTTCGCAGGGGACAGCCGGCGACGGTTACTTTTGTTTTTTGCCTGCCGAAGTATTCAGTGGTTTCCTCGAACTGCACAAAGATTCGTTGTGCCCATCGCCCGATGAGTTTATTGGCCTTGCCGGGAATGATATCCACGTTGAGCAGGAAGAGGGGTATTTTTGATTTGTAGGCCGCCCGACAAACGGGCGCGGCGACGAATCCGCCGACGCCGACGACAATTGGATTATTGTATTTGGTCAAGGCGTCGGCTGCGATTTTATAACTCGACAGGAACATTTTGCAGAAATTGAAAAATCTGTCTGGTCTTATTGAAAGCCCGACCGCGGGCAGGGTTGTGTATTCGAAACTGGTTTTAGACAGGACGTGCTTGTCGATGTCGCGGGTGCTGATAAAGAAATGAATTTTTGCAGTTGGGTCAAGTTCGGCAATCTTCTCCGCTACCGCCAATGCGGGGTAAATATGCCCGCCCGTTCCTCCGCCGGCGAAGAAGATACTTTTGCCAGCCATTACGCATCCTCCCTGAGCTGCGTTTTTTCGCACTGCGATGCGATATTCAACAGCACGCCTACGGCCGCGGCGGATAAAAGCATGCTTGTTCCGCCTGCGCTCACGAAAGGCAGGGGCAGGCCCTTTGTCGGCAGGACCACTGTTACCACGCCGATATTAAGTGCGGCCTGAAAGCCGATAGCGAGGACGATGCTTGTTGCGAGCAGCTTGCCAAACGGTTCTTTGCAGCGATTTATTACCATAACACCAAGCGCTATAAACAGGATGAATAGCGCAATAACCGTTAATGTTCCGACCAGGCCCATTTCTTCGCCGATAATCGAGAAGATAAAATCGGTTGTGTCTTCAGGAAGATGGCCATATTTGCAGACGCCCATACCAAGCCCTTTGCCGAAAAATCCTCCGGAGCCAATTGCGATGAGCGACTGACTGGCCTGATAGTTTGATGAGCCGGTCCACTGGTCGGGGTGCAGGAAAGCCAGTATCCGCATCCTTCTGGTTGGCGAGGCGAGTATCGCGGCGGCAAAACCAATCGCAGCGACAGGCAGGGGGGCAACGAGGTATCGCCAGTTGGCCCCGCCTATGAGCAATATGAAAAAGGCGAGCATTGCAATCAGGGCCGCTGAGCCGAAGTCCTCGATGATGATGAGTCCCACCACCAGTCCGAGGACGATACAAACCGGCAGAAATCCCTGTTTGAAGGATTTGAGCCGGTCGCCGTATTTCACGCAGAAGGCCGAGAGCGAAAAGACCACAGTCCATTTGGCCAGTTCCGATGGCTGGAAGCTGATTGTGGCAAAGCCCAGCGGAATCCGGAGCCAGCGTCTGGCCTGGTTGATTTGCGAGCCGATATGGGGTATGAGCACCAGCACCAGCAAAATCACGCTGATACCGAATAAGTAGGTCATCGGCGAACGCCATAGTCCATTGTCAAAACCGAGCCGACGATAATCGATTCGGGATACCACCAGCATAACCGCGACGGCTAAAGGGAAAAACAGGGCCTTTCGCAGGTTGGCCGACTCGTAAAACTGCGATAGATTGACGCCTTTGGCAACCTCAACCCCCGCCGAAAAGACAAATACTGTGCCGATTGCCATAAGGGTAATGACGACCGCGCCGATACGCCAGCCCAGGTTCTCTTTATAATCCAGTTCAACTAATGTTGTTGCCACTTCAGCCATAACTTCTTTCCAGCGTTTAGCGTATAGCGTATGGCGTTTAGGATTTCTATTCGCTACCCGCTATACGCTATTTATTTGTCGGCTTGCCTGCCCGAATCGCACCAAAAAATCGCTTTTGCCTTGAATGCCCGGCTTTTTACCGGAATTTCCTTGACATTTTCCCTAAGACCGGGTACCCTGTAATCACCCTGTGAAGAAGGGGCAAACTGTAGCTCAATAGATTGTTTTTCTGACAATATAGGGAGCAGGAGAGACAGTGATGAGAGGAAAAAACACACTTTTTTCAGCAGCGGTAATTCTATTGGTTCTGGGCAGCCCCGTTTTTGCATATCGCCAGGTTATCGACCTCGGCACCCTCGGCGGCACTGATAGTAAGGCAGTTTCCATCAATGACAACGGTCAGATTGTTGGCTGTGCTTACAATCTTTCCGGCAACCAGCACGCCTGCCTTTTTGACTCAACGGGAAACGGCAACAACATATATCTCGGAACCATCAGCGGGCTTCCGAACAGCGTTGCTGCTTCTATCAACAACAGCGGTCAGATTGTAGGTTCAGCAGGAGATTCTTATGGTGTGTCTTCTCTTGCGTGTCTCTTTGACCCGACAGGCGGAGGAGCCAATATTGACCTCAAATCCTTAAACTCCCAACGTTATTGGGGCGGCGCTTCTTCCATAAACAACAGCGGTATAATTGTCGGTGCCACTCTTGATAGAAATAACGGTACTTGTGCCGTTATTTTCGACAATACAGGCGGAGGAGCTAATAAAGATTTGGCAAATCACCACATACCTTATCAATATTATACGAGTTATGCATATTCCATTAATGATGCCGGCAAGATAGTCGGTAGTGCCGTAGTGTATTCTGGTCCTGCTTATTCTCAGCACGCTTGTCTTTTCGATGAAACGGGCGGAGGGGCAAATATTGACCTTGGAACACTTGGCGGCAAGGAGAGTTGGGCTTATTGCATTAACAATAACGACCAGATTGTTGGTTATTCTTATATTTCCCCCCCCGGTCCTCGTGGTTTAGGAAATAAGCATGCCTGCCTTTTTGATTCTTCAGGCTTCGGAGCTAATATAGACCTTGGAACGCTCGGGGGCGATAACAGCGGTGCAGATGCCATTAACGAGCTCGGCCAGATTGTGGGCTGGGCTGAAGTTCCTGGTCAGATATATCCTCATGCCTGTATTTTTGACCCGACAGGACAGGGCGGCAATATAGACCTCAATACCCTCGTTAAAGCTCCATACGGCTGGGAACTAAGTTATGCTAATTGCATAAATAACAACGGCTGGATTGTCGGCACTATGCTGAATCAGAATGGTGATTATCATGCTTTTCTGCTTACGCCTGAACCTGCTTCTGCGCTATTGTTAGCCATAGGTGCGGCATTGCTGCGAAGAAAGAAATAGGAATCACAGGTATCCACCTTTATTTCCCAAACGTATCAATATAAGAACCTCTAATGGGTTTGACCTGCATTTTTAATTTTTGTTGAGGAGGCAATAAGGGTATAATCCTTTGTTCTCTGTGGGTTTTTATTCGTTATTATGGCAGGAGTTGCCAAATAGATGTTTGAAATTGTGGAAAAACAGACGCTCGGGCCAAACGTAACCCGGTATGAGATAAAAGCACCGCGAGTCGCCAAATCCCGGCTGTGCGGGCAGTTTGTAATCGTCCGGGGCCTGGAACATTCCGAACGCATACCGCTGACGATAGCAGACGTTAATACCAGGACAGGCACTATCACGCTGATTGTGCAGACGGTCGGCAAAAGCACTTTAGAGATGTCAAAATTGAAAAAGGGCGATTCATTTTGCGACGTGGCGGGGCCGTTGGGCCAGCCAAGTCATATCGCCAAGTATGGAACAGTGGCGGTAATCGGAGGCGGGCTGGGAACTGCGGTCGTGTATCCGCAGGCGGTTGCTCTGCGGCAGGCGGGGAACAGAATAGTCAGCATAATCGGCGCACGCACCAAAGAATTAGTCATTCTCGAACAATTACTTGGTTCGACAAGCGACCAGTTGATTGTCATAACCGACGATGGCTCATCGGGCAAAAAAGGACTCGTAACTGATGCGCTGCGGGAACTAATCGAAACTCCCAATGGGAAAGTCGATGCTGTTTACTGCGCGGGACCTGTAATAATGATGAAGGCGGTAGCGGAGTTGACGCGGCCTTTGAATATCCCAACTATCGTAAGTTTGAATCCTGTGATGGTTGACGGGACGGGGATGTGCGGCGGCTGCCGGGTAACAATTGACGGCAAACGCAAATTTGCCTGTGTCGATGGCCCCGAATTCGACGGCCACAAGGTTGATTTCAATGAGTTGATGGACCGACTGAAGACCTATAAGGGACACGAAAACAAAAAATACGAAGAGCATAAATGTAAACTTTTGCAAGGTAACAAGTGAGCAGTGAACCGAACAAATTGACCGCGAAAGAACGGATGGCGATACCGCGACAGCAGATGCCGCAGCGTGACGGCATCGAACGCAGCAGGGACTTTAAAGAAGTCAACCTGGGGCTGGCTGAGCAGGTCGCAATCCGCGAGGCGCAGCGATGCCTTCAGTGCAAAAATACCAAATGTATCTCCGGCTGTCCCGTCGGTATCGATATACCTGGTTTTGCAAAGCTCGTCGCGGAAGGTGATTTTCTCGCCGCGGCGGAGCTGGTTCGCAAAGATAACGACCTGCCCGCGGTGACGGGTCGGGTTTGCCCGCAGGAAATTCAGTGCGAGGCGTGCTGCGTACGGTGTAAAAGTGATGCACCCGTCGCCATCGGCTGGCTTGAACGGTTCGTAGCTGATTATCAGATGCAGCACTCGTCGAAAAACAAGGTGGCTGCTATAAAGAAGACAGGCAAAAAAGTAGCGTGTATCGGTTCCGGCCCGGCAGGTATTACCTGTGCGGGTCAGCTGGCCAAACTTGGTTACGATGTAACTGTCTTTGAGGCGTTTCACAAGGCGGGCGGCGTGCTTGTTTATGGCATACCGGAATTTCGTATGCCCAAGAAAATCGTCGATGCCGAAATCCGAAATCTCAAGGCCCTCGGCGTCAATATCGAGACCAACGTTATCGTGGGCAGGACGGTAACAATCCCGCAGCTTATAAATGATGAGAAATTCGACGCGGTTTTTGTGGCAGTCGGCGCGGGGCTGCCTGAGTTTATGAATGTCCCCGGCGAGAACTTCAAGGGCGTATATTCCGCCAATGAATATCTCACGCGAGCCAATCTTATGGAGGCATACAATCCTGAATCCGATACGCCGATTATACGGGGTAAACGCGTTTGCGTTATCGGCGGCGGCAATACCGCTATGGACGCGGTGCGAACGAGCAAACGATTGGGCGCGGACGAGAGCATAATTGTTTATCGTCGCAGCAGAAAAGAAATGCCCGCGCGGGTCGAGGAAGTTCATCACGCGGAAGAGGAAACAATCAGGTTCGAGATGCTCACCGCGCCGCTGGAAGTTCTCGGCGACAAAGACGGCTGGGTGCGGGGGCTAAAGTGTATCAGGATGCAGTTGGGCGAGCCGGATGCTTCGGGCAGACGGCGGCCCGTTCCAATCCCCGGCTCGGAATTCGTAATCGACTGCGACCTCGTTATTGTAGCGATAGGTATCGGCGCAAATCCGCTGCTGACCAAGACCACTCCGGGCCTGAAACTCAACAAGTGGGGCTATATTGAGACCGACGAGAATCTTATGACCAGTATCCCCGGGGTATTCGCGGGCGGAGACATCGTCCGCGGCGCGGCGACGGTCATATTGGCGATGGGCGACGGCAAAAAGGCCGCCCAGAATATTCACAAATACCTGTCCCGCTAATCGGCGAAGGGCAGCCAAACCCTTGACCAAACGCCTTATTCCTGCTAATCCTTATTATATGTCAGTGAATTTTAGCCAGATACCGGAAGTGCTTGACGAGCTTCGCGCGGGCAAAATGATTATCCTTGTGGATGATGAGGACCGCGAGAACGAGGGCGACCTTGTCTGCGCCGCGGAGAAGGTTACGCCGCAGATTATTAATTTTATGGCGAAATTCGGGCGGGGGTTAATCTGTCTGCCTTTAACGGGCGAGAAATGCGACGCCCTCGCGCTTCATCCGCAGGTTCAGGACAACACCGCACGAATGCATACCGCCTTCACGGTCAGTATCGACGCGGCTGAAGGTATTACCACGGGTATCAGTGCGGCAGACAGGGCGCACACAATACAGACGGCGATTGCCAATAAAACGAGGCCCGCTGATTTTGCTCGTCCGGGGCATATATTTCCGCTTCGCGCTCGTGAGGGCGGGGTTCTTGTTCGCGCGGGACAGACCGAAGGTGCGATTGACCTGATGCGATTAGCTGGGATGAAGCCCGCGGCGGTGATTTGCGAGATTATGAACGACGACGGGTCGATGGCCCGTGTGCCGCAACTGCTTGAATTTTGCAAAAAGCATAACCTGAGAATTACCTCAATCGCCAAGCTGATTGAATACCGGCTGCAACGGGAGACGCAGGTCAAGCGGGTCGAGGCGGTGCATTTGCCGACCGATTTTGGGGATTTCAAACTCATCGCTTACGAATCGCTTTCCTCGCCTGAGCCGCATCTTGCGATTTGCAAAGGCGGTGTAGGCGACTTGGATGAGTCGGGTAAGCCGGTTCAGTACGATGAGCCGGTTCTTGTCCGGGTGCACTCGGAATGTATGACGGGGGACTTGTTCCGCTCGCAGCGATGCGAATGCGGCAGGCAGTTGGAAGCCGCGTTACAGATGATTGAAAAAGCTGGTAAAGGCGCACTTGTTTACCTCCGGCAGGAAGGCAGGGGAATTGGCCTGACAAATAAACTGCACGCGTATAAGCTCCAGGAGCAGGGCTTTGATACCGTTGATGCGAATATCGAGCTGGGCTTTTCGCCCGACAAACGCGACTACGGCATAGGCGCACAGATTCTCCGCGACCTGGGCCTTAAGCAGATTAAAATCCTTACCAATAACCCGAAGAAAATCAATCGGCTCGAAGTTTACGGCATAAAAATTGTCGAGCAGATTCCTCTTCAGGCGGCCCCAACGCCCCACAATATCGACTATCTGCGCACCAAGAAATATCGCTTCGGCCACATCTTGGACAACGATTTATAAAAGCTCTTTTTGATAACGCAAAGGGGCACAATGAATACGATTTTAGTGGTTAAGCTGGGTTCCACATATCCGCAACTCTCGCTTTTTCAGCGTGACATATTTTACGTCAATTTGTTAAACCCGCGATTGCGGAGCCGATGAGGGTGGCATTATCGACGCTGATAATCTCGTAATGAATACCGAACTTGTTTTCGAGGTATTGTTTGAGGTAGAACTCGACACGATTCTTTAAGCCCTTCATCTGGTAAAAGGTTGTGCCTTCGGCGACGATGCAGATTGGGCGCGAGGGGTCGGTGCCGGAGCCGGATTTGATTGCCATAGCGGAGAGGTTAATCGCGGTTAGTTTGGCGGCGCGTTCGGTTAGGCGGTCAGCTATATAATATAAGGTAAGGGAGTCGTCGGCATTGCCCTGTTTGGCTGCGTCGGCGAGGGGGTTGTTGCCATAGGGATAGAGCAGAAAGGCGTTCATATCTTTTGTGTCGAGTTCAGGTATCTGCCAAAGTGCGTTTGCGACGGCGGTCGAGAACAGGCCGTCATCGCAGGCCTTGTGAATTGTGGCCAGACACAGGGGGCCGAGGTATGCGCCGGAAATCATCTTCTCGAATTTATGGACGGCGGGGTTGACGGTGGATTTATCGAAGGCGGCGTCGATTTTACCCTGTTTGATTCTGCCGAAGTTGCCGGATTCGGTGTTGATAATCTGACTTTTCAAAAGGTCGAGATTCTTTCCGCCTTCGCTTACGCTACGGCGGACGAGCGTTTTTTTGATGTTGCTGTTTTTTTCGACGTAGCAGGTATTGGTGCCGGTGCCTAAGATGAAGCCGATGTATGAGCCGAAGGAACGGTTCTGATAGCCGACGCCCGCGAGAAGGGTAACGACGGTGTCGTTGAGGAGGATGATTTTTTTATTGCCTCCGAGGCCCATAGAGGCAAGCGCGCGGTTGAGGTTTTCGCCGATGAATTGACCGACGACGTCTTTGGCTTTTATTTCTTTTGAGAATCGTATCAGCCGGCCGTCTTTGTTGGGGAACATTTCGACGGCGTATGAAAAACAGAAGCCGATATTCTGTGAAGCGGCTACTACGTCTTTCAGATAGCCGGCCATAATTTTGAAGAATTCGTCTTTGCCGATTTCGTGCTGGACGCCTGGCATTTTATACAGGCGCAGGTTTTCGATTGCCGCTATTTTCTGGTCGTCGAAATAAACGGTTGCGACCCGGAAGTTTGTGCCGCCCGCGTCAACGACGATTACGCGTTTGTTCGTGGGGACATCCGCCCCGACTTCGATATAGGTGGGAATCATATCGAGGGTGCTTTTTTTGCCGGCTAATCCTCGCTGCATTTCGGACAGAAACGAGTCAATCACCAGGTCGATATCGACATCGAGATAATCCATCTGGTGTTTTCTAAGGAAGCGGGTGACATTTTGCTTTATTTTTTTCATTCGCATTTGTCTTTCTGTTCAGCGTATCCGTTCGGATATTTGCTGTGCCACTTCCAGGCGGAGGCGACGATTTTTTCGAGGTTTGTCCATTTGGGCTGCCAGCCGAGTTCGGTTCTGGCTTTTGTGGAATCGCAGACAAGCACCGGCGGGTCTCCCGACCTGCGAGGCGATTCGATAACTTTGAAGCTTTTCCCCGACACCTTTTTTACGGTATCAATCACCTGTCGGACAGAATAACCCTTTCCGTTGCCGAGGTTGTAAATCGATTCGGCCTGCTTATCGAGTTTTTTCAACGCGAGCAGATGTGCCAGGCAGAGGTCTTCGACGTGAATATAATCGCGGATGCAGGTGCCGTTGTCGGTTGGATAATCGGAGCCGAAGATTTTGATTGCGTCCGTTTTGCCCATAGCCGCGAAAATCGTCAGCGGGATTAAGTGCGACTCTGGCTTATGGTCTTCGCCGAGGGCGCAGTTGTTGCCTGAGCCGCAGGCATTGAAATATCGAAGCGCGACGAAATGTAATTTGCCTGCGACGGCCTGATGGTGACACATTTTTTCGGCGGCCAATTTTGTCTCGCCGTATGGGTTGATTGGATTTTTAGGCATTTCTTCGGTGATTGGCTGTTTGTCGGGCATTCCATAAACCG
Source organism: Sedimentisphaerales bacterium (assembly GCA_050013675.1). Lineage (GTDB taxonomy): Bacteria > Planctomycetota > Phycisphaerae > Sedimentisphaerales > Anaerobacaceae > Fen-1362. The sequence goes on along the minus strand of JBEKEU010000006.1, from coordinate 99,704 downwards.
CGGCGGTGCTGCTGAATACGAATTTACCTACGCCCGCTGATTCCATTGCGCTGAGAAGCGTCTGTGTATTGGAGACATTGTTTTGATAGTACTTGAGGGGATTGGTTACGGATTCACCCGCTTCGATGAATGCGGCGAAGTGCATCACAGCTTCTATTTTGTGTTTTTTGAGGGTCGCGGTCAGCAGATTTAAATCCGCCAAATCACCTTTTACGAACTTGCGTCCTTTTATCGCGGCCGTATGTCCCTTGCTTAGATTGTCGTAGATGATTGGCTGATGGCCTTCGGCGGCCAGACATGCCGCCATATTGCTTCCGATGTACCCGGCTCCGCCGGCGACGAGTATTCTCATTTGTTTTGTTCCTTCTTAGTCGCTGCGAGTTGTTTCTCGATGCGTTTCAAAATCTCTGTTTCGAGTTGGTTATCCCTGCCGAGGTCTGTCCAGGTCAGGTTTGCTTTCTGCTCGCGGCCGAGTTTTAACTTTTGGACGGACCTTTGGTCCGGGGACATTACGGGACGGTTCTGTCCGGCGGTACTTTGGGGCAAGCTCAGCCGTTGAGTAGTTGCTCTGCAGTTGATGCAGAGTTGTCCGGTTTGTTCGCTTATATTGATTTCGACGGCCCTGCGGGTACTGTGCAGGTCGGCTTCGGTCTGGTTGAATGAGCCGACGCTGTCTGAACGCCATAATTCAAATGACTGTGCACCTGAAAGCGGAGCGGTTCTTATATAGCCGGCCTCGACATCGAACTTTTCAATACCAAAGTGCATCCCGGCGAGCACCTGTTCTGCGGCTGTCATCACGCCTGTTTTGGTCGCAGCCGGCGGGCAGAGTTGTTCTATTGTCTTTGTGTATTTGTTTTCCGCACAGCCAGCCAGCCAAAAGAGCAGCGAGCAGGCAAACAATTTGTTCAATATCGATTTATTCATTCTTAATACCTCAATCATTCCGTCAATTCGGCATCTGCGGGTGATTATATTGTAAGTGTGAAGCGGTGTTAAAGGGTTTTTTGAATAATGGTCGATGAAGTTAATATATAGTATTAACGTGGAATCTCTATGCCTTCAGTTCAGACACAGACAATTGCGAACAAACTTGACGAATTGCCATTGGGTCGGCTGGTTCGGGACTTTTTGGGTTACCTGACAGTCGAGGGGGGGTTGTCTGACAACACAATTCAGGGTTATGGACGGGATTTGAGGGATTTCCTGGAATTCTGTAAATCCGGCAAGGTTAGCGAACCGAAACAGATTACGCCTGCTCTGATACAGAAATATATGATAACGCTGGCAAAGGGCGACAGGGCGGAGGCCTCGGCCAAGAGGGCGCTGGTAGCGATTCGGATGTTTTTGCGGTTTGGCAAGCTAAACGGGCTGGTTGAGGATGATTTTACGGGGATTCTGGAAGGGCCCAAGCTCTGGCAACGGCTGCCGATTATATGCTCCAAGAAACAGGTAGTGGATTTGCTGGGGGCGCCGTCGCCGAAAGAGAAGTATTACCTGCGCGATAAGGCGATTCTGGAATTGCTTTACGCGACCGGGGTCCGGGCCAGCGAGGTTGCGGGCTTGAAGATATCGGATTTGAATCTCGACGTGGGGTATTTGCGATGTATAGGCAAAGGCAGCAGGGAACGGGTAATTCCGCTTGGCAGGGTGGCGGCTGCCGCGACGCGGGAGTACCTAAAAGATATGAGGCCGAGGTTGGCAAAGTCGTTTAGCGGAGATTTTTTACTATTGAGTCGAACAGGCAGGCCTATGGGCCGTATCGAAATCTGGCGTCTTATCAAAAGATACGCGGCCCGCGCCGGGATGCCGAAAAATTTGACGGTGCATACGCTGAGACATTGTTTCGCGACGCACCTACTGGCAGGCGGGGCGGACTTGAGGAGCGTTCAGGAAATGCTTGGGCACGTGGATATATCGACAACGCAGATTTACACGCACGTTGACCAGGAGAGGTTACGGGAGATTCACAGAAAATTTCACCCGCGGCCATAGATTTTATAGGACTATTTCGGAATCGGCAGTTGACGTGTGTGGTAATGCGGGTTTATTATCGTGATCAAAGGCCGTGACGATGAGTAACCACTTCAAGAAAGTGTTGGTAATAATGATACAACGAGCATATTTGCTGGTGTTGGTTTTATTGGTTTTGGCGGGATGTCAGCAAGGGGCGACCAGGGTCGATAGCGCGATAGTGTCGACGGCGGAGGCGACGCCGAGAGGTGAGACGGACACGCAACTGAAGGTAAACCAGGAGTCGCTGTTGCGAGGGGCCACGGAAGATGTGCGTCTGGATGCTGCGACGGTGATGCTTTTCAGTGACAGCACCCGCGCAAGGCAGATACTGATAGATACATTAAAACAATCGGAAAACAAGCAGGCGAGGATGGCGGTTTGCAGGGCGTTGACAGTAAGCAGGGAGACCAGGCGGCCCGTGAGGAACAAGAATGATTTTATTGAGCCGTTGGCGAATGTTTTGAAAACGGAAGAGGGAAATCCCGCCAAATTCGCAGCAGAGGCATTACTGATTTTCGATTATGACACGATAGCGAATATTCTGGAACCAATGGCAAAGGACGAATCGATGCCTGTCAAGGCACGATTAAACGCGATATACGCGATGAAGGTGCAGCTCGATATAAAAGCTATAACGCGGATAGCTGAGCTTGTAGAGGACAAGGATAAGCAGGTTTCAGTCGCCGCAGGTGATGCGCTTCGGTCGTTAGGCATACCCGTCAGCAGGGACGCGAGGAGACGGGCACAAATTTTGAGCGACCTGCGAACAAACGGAATGGAACGGTTTCAGCGGGACTGGCTTATTCGGCAGGAATCGCGGGTAAACGACCTGGAGAAGGAACGTGACCAGTGGCGGAAACTGTATCTGGGTTCGCTGGACAGGATATACGAGGGACTTGGCGAGGAGGGGCAGCGAGGTAAATTCCTGATAGAGCAATTGAACAATTCCGAATCGATGATTCGGCTGTGGGCTTTGGATAAGGTTTCGCAGTGGCGGATTGGGACGCAATCGAAATTGCCCGCGGAGCTTGGCCCGGTTTTGGTAAAGCTGGTTTCCAGCGACAACAGGGACGTGCGTCTTGCGACGGCGAAGCTGCTTTCGCTGACGGGCGAATTAAGCTCGGCGGAGCGACTGGCGGAGCAATTCAAGGTTGAGCAGGACGAAGAAGTAAAGACGGAGCTGTTTGTCGCCCTTGGCGCGGCGTGCCATTACGCGCTTGTTCCGACATCGGGCAGCCAGCTCTCGCCTGAGCTTCGCAGGCAGACACTGGAATGGGCTGCCGGGTACTTGAATGATGAGGATGCGAAAAAGGCGCACAGGGGGGCCGAAGTAATAAGAAAACTGCTCGAGCCGGGCGGACTTGCGGCTGACGATGTCGTAAAATATATGGATATGCTTGTCGAAAGATATGGCAGGGACAAGGGCAATGGGGCGCTGCGGGGTGATTTGCTGGGAACAATGGCGCGATTGTGCGGACAGAACGTTTACAAGCCGGAGTCGGCCAAGCGATTCGCGGGGCTTTTCGAGCAGGCGTTGAGTGATGAAAGCGACTTAGTCAGGGAGGCGGCAGTCGATGGCCTTATTTGTGTCGATAGGCCAAGGGCGCTCAAGTTGCTGGCGAAGGATTTTGTCAGTGACCGCAGCCAGATTGTCAGAGACAGGGTGATGGAACTGGCGGGGGAAGTGGGCGGCAAAGACGACCTGTCGTGGTTGTGGGACAAGCTGGGAGCTAATTCTGAAGGCAAGACGGCGTGGCAGGCGATGCTTAAGATATTTAACAACTGCGACGTCAATGTTATTGAGAGCTGGATTGGCAGATTTGATTCCCAGGCAGGCAAAGGGAAACTGTCCGACGAACAGTGCGTATCGTTTTTTGAGCTGGCGGAACGCAAAGCAGTTGCGGAAAACAAGGCGGAAATGGTAAGGGCCACCCGGGAAAAGCTGGCACAGCTTTACACAAAGGCGGGGCAGTTTGAGCAGGCGGCGGAGTATTTGGGCAAGTTGCGGGGGGCAGCCAAAACCGCGGAGCAAAGAGAGGCGATTTTGGGGCAATTAGTGGATGTATATCTGCGCTGGCCAAAGGTGGAGGCGGCGACCCAGATTGTTGGTAACTGTTTGCTGGAAAAGGATTTGGGCAACGACAGTGCGGTTATTCGTTCAATTGATGCGTTTTTGGATAATCCGTCGGAAGGGTCAGACCCCAATATGGTGTTGAAATCACTGCGGAGAATAAAGTCGGCTGACCAGCGGCCTTTGTGGCATCAGCACCTGGCCCGGTGGGGCAAACGGTTTGGTCCGGCTAAAGAGGCAGAAGACCCAAATAGCGGCGGATAGCAATACTGATAAAGGCGTTGATTTTGCGGGGGTGGCTGTTAACGGCCTTCTAAAAAAGACGGCCTATATGAGGGGGGTAAAAAAAATTACATTTTTTATTTTTTTATGTTTGCAGGTTGACCCGGATTTTTGTAAACTACCCTACTCACAATTAGATTAATGACGTTTGTTTGGCTGTCAGTGCAGGATTTGTTGTGCAAAGACGGCGTGGTTTTGAGGCCTGCGGCTGAGCGTGGGGACTGTTTTTAGTTCCCGCCTGTGTTTTTGCGCAGCACAGAGCGTGTGTTTTGATATTGCTGCTGTAGCTCAGTAGGTAGAGTGCGTCCTTGGTAAGGACGAGGTCATGGGTTCAATTCCCATCAGCAGCTAAGTGCAGATATTTCGGGCCGAGGCAACGGCAGGAACAGGGCCGGGCTTGGCTGGAAGTTGATTCTATAAGAGTCAGTTTAATTTAAAGCGATGTTACATCGGGAAACAGGAACAAGGAAATGAAAGTGCTGATTGGAGGTTCATATAACCATGGCTAAGGCGGTATTTGAGAGAACGAAGCCCCACGTCAACGTCGGAACGATTGGACACGTCGACCATGGCAAGACGACGCTGACGTCGGCGATGACGAAGGTAATGGAACTGCAGGGATTTTCTAAGTTTAAGAGCTATGATGACATAGCCAAAGCCTCGGAGTCGCAGGGCCGACGTGACCCGACAAAGATTTTGACGATTGCGACCGCGCACGTCGAGTATATGACAGCAAACAGGCATTATGCCCACGTTGACTGTCCTGGCCACGCCGATTACGTGAAGAATATGATTACCGGCGCCGCCCAGATGGACGGAGCAATTCTTGTGGTCAGCGCTTATGACGGCCCGATGCCTCAGACCCGCGAGCACATACTGCTTGCCCGTCAGGTAAACGTGCCGAAGATTGTGGTATTCCTGAACAAGGTTGACCTGGTCGATGACAAGGAGCTTGTTGACCTGGTTGAGATGGAAGTAAGAGACCTCCTGAATAAATATGAGTTCCCGGGTGATACGACCCCGATTATCCGCGGTTCATCGACTGCGGCGCTTGCCGCCAAGTCGATAGATGACCCCGCTTGCGCGCCGATAATTGAGCTGCTCAAGGCGATGGATGAGTATATTCCAATTCCGCCGCGACAAGTTGACAAGCCATTCCTTATGCCCGTCGAAGACGTGTTCAGCATTAAGGGCAGAGGAACGGTCGGTACGGGCAGGATTGAAAGAGGCGTTGTTAAGGTCGGCGAAGAAGTGTCCATCATCGGGCTTTCCCCGGATATTCGTAAGACCGTGGTTACGGGCGTGGAAATGTTCAACAAAACGCTCAATGAAGGACAGGCAGGCGACAACGTCGGGTTGTTGCTTAGAGGCGTCGAAAAGAAAGACCTCGAACGCGGACAGGTCATTGCCAAGCCGGGAAGCATTACGCCGCACACGCATTTCATGTCGGAAGTTTACGTTCTGACGAAAGAGGAAGGCGGAAGGCATTCGCCGTTCTTCGCGGGATATAAGCCCCAGTTCTACTTCAGAACGACAGACGTGACCGGCAGCGTCAAGCTCATACAGAGCAGAGAAGGTAAAGCCGCGGAAATGTGTATGCCTGGCGATAACATCGCGATGGAAGTCGAGATTATTTCGCCCATAGCGATGGAAGAAGGCCTGCGATTTGCCATTCGAGAAGGCGGCAGGACCGTTGGAGCAGGTGTTGTAACCAAGGTTATTGCTTAGTGAACGATTAAAAGACGGCACAGCAGGGTCGTATGGCTAAAAAAAGCAAAAGGGAAAACGTCTGGCTTGAGTGCAAGGACTGCGGGCAGCGCAACTATCGAACCAACATCAGTGTGGCTGACGGCTCCCCCAAACTGGAGTTGAAGAAGTTCTGTAAGTTTGAACGCAAGCATACGATTCACAAGCTGAAGCGGAAATAAAACGGGTTTGGTGCAAAGAGCAAATGATAGGCCAGTAGCTCAATTGGCAGAGCGTCGGTCTCCAAAACCGAAGGTTGGGGGTTCGATTCCCTTCTGGCCTGGTGTGTGGCCAGTCGCCGGCGCTCCGAAGCTTTCGCCTTTGTCCCGATAAAAGACATTGGAGTTATGGCGGGCAAAACACGGATGGCGATTAAGCAGTCAGGCAAGGATTCGGGTGCATTATGGGTTTGAGTGTTTATAAGCGTGGCCAGGGCAGATATACGCGGATGGTTAGCGCATTAGGCGGCGCGGCGATAGTGGCGATCGGGTGTTTACAGCTTTACCGAACACTTGATGCGGCGGACATCGGTTTGTGGGTTGAGACAATGGTGCCGGTCGGGCTGTTTATCGCCCTGTCCGTGTTGATGATGTGGATGGTTAACAAGCCCAACATCGCGGACTTTATGATTTCCGCCGAAGGCGAGATGAAAAAAGTCAACTGGTCCACCAGACAAGAAGTGGTGGTTTCGACGGTTGTTGTGATTTCGGTTGTGATTATCCTGGCGGTGCTGCTTGGTGTCTCGGATTATGTTCTTCAGTTGTCTGTAACATGGCTGGTGCAGTAAAAAGCGGACGCAAGCCGGGTTTCAGAGCATATTATGTTATTGAGTCGGGGCGTTTTGATGAAATGGTACGTGCTGAGAGTTGCATCCAATAAGGAGATGCACGTAAAAGAGGTGCTTTCGCAGAAGGTCAATGCGGCCGGTCTGACTGACATTATCGGCAGGATAGAAGTTCCCGTCGAGAGAGTCAAGAAAGTTCGCGGCAACAAGCAGACCGTGCACAAGCGCAAGTTGTACCCCGGCTACGTTTTTGTGGAGATGGAGGCCGCCGAGGGCGGTAAGGTGCCTGAAAGGGCGTGGTTTGTAATAAAAGAGATTCCCGGCGTCGGCGATTTTGTTGGCACGGAGGGTATTCCGACGGCGATGCGGGACACCGACGTCTCGAAGATGATGCAGGAGGTCGAAAAACCGGAGGAAGCGCCGAGCATCAAGGTGGACTTCAAGAAGGGCGACCAGATTAAGATTCGTGAAGGGCCGTTCGAGAGTTTTGAGGGGATAGTTGAGGCGATCGACCAGGACAGAGGTATTGTAAAAGTGATAGTGGAGATATTCGGGCGAAGCACGCCGCTGGATATAGAGTATTGGCAGATTGAGAAGGTGTGAAGCCGGTTCAGCGGCGATGGCAGTGCCTGTTTTGAGGTTGAATAATGGCAAAAGCAAAACCAGCAGCAAAAGGCGGCGTTAAAGAGGTAATGGTCAAGATAAAGTTGCAGGCGCCCGGCGGGCAGGCGACGCCGGCCCCTCCGATTGGCCCTGCGCTTGGCCAGCATGGCGTCAATATCGGGCAGTTTGTCTCCCAGTTCAATGAGCGGACAAAAGAGCTTAACGGGACGACGGTGCCTGTCGTGATAACGGTTTATACGGACAAGACATTTACCTTTGAGGTGAAAAGTCCGCCGGCGGCCGTGTTGTTGAAACAGGCGGCGGGTGTGGCCAAGGGCAGCGGCGTGCCGAACAAGGAAAAAGTGGGCAAGGTTACGGCTGAACAGGTGCGCCAGATTGCACAGACAAAAATCAAGGACCTCAATGCGTACAGTTTGGAGCAGGCGGAGAAAATTATCCGCGGCACCGCGAGGAGTATGGGTGTTGAGGTTGTGGACTAATAGAAAAGTAAACCAAAGGCGATTCGAGACATAAAAATTATGATAATCAGCAGAGGCAAAAGATACCGCAAAGAGGCAGAGCAGGTCAGCGAGACGCCGGTCAGTTTGGCTGATGCGGTGGCGAAGGTTAAGACGTTTAACTCAACGAAGTTTGACCAGACGATTCAGTGCATATTCTGGCTTGGTATCGACCCGAAGCAGTCGGACCAGATTATCCGCGGCGCGATATCGCTGCCTCACGGGATAGGTCAGCAGAAGAAGGTCATTGCATTCTGCGAGGGGGCTGATGCGGAAGCGGCAAAGCAGGCGGGCGCTATTGAGGTAGGCGTTGACGAGCTGGTTGCCAAGGTAACAGCGGGCTGGTCGGATTTCGACGTGGCGATTGCCTCAACGAAGGTTATGGGCAAGGTAGGCAAGCTGGGCCGAGTTCTTGGTCCGCAGGGCAAGATGCCCTCGCCGAAAAACGGCACGGTTACGGCAGACGTCGCTACCGCGGTGCGTGAGTTCGCAGCGGGAAAGGTCGAATTCAAAAACGACACGGGCGGAAACGTCCACGTTGTGGTCGGCAAGGTGAGTTTTGACGCACAGAAACTGATAGACAACATCGACGCGGTTATAGCGCATATCAAGAAGATTAAGCCGATTAGCTCAAAAGGAACTTATATAAAGAAGATCAGTATCCACGCGGCGATGAGCCCGGGCGTGTTGATTGCCGTATAGGCGGATTTGGACTTTTGTTGTGCGCAGAGATTAGCTGCACGTAACGCGTTTGTGAAAAAATCAGGCAGGTGAAAATATGAGCAAGTTCGTAAAAGATTTACTGTGTTCGGAGCTGGAAAAAAGAATCGTTAGCGAAAAGGTTACCGATTTTATCGTTATCAGCACGCAGAATGTAAACGGCGTTGAGAATAACGTGATGCGAGGGGCGCTCAAGAGCAAGGGCATTAAACTATTGGTCGTTAAGAATGCCCTTATGAAAAGGACACTGACGAAGCTGAAGATGGAATCAGCGGCGTCGCTTTTCGTTGGGCCTTGCGTGGTCGCATACGGCGGCGACAGCATAGTTGATACGGCCAAGGAATTGAGCAACTGGGTTGGCAAGGTGCCGGCGATTCATATAAAAGGCGCATATCTTGAAGGCGATGCACTGGACAGCAAGGGCGCCACGGGGCTTTCGAAGATGCCGAGCCGGGTGGAATTGCAGGGCAGGATTATTATGTTGGTCAAGTCGCCGGCGGCGAGATTGGCCGGGGCGATTGGCGGACCTGCCGGGAGAATAGCCGGCTGCATAAAGACGATTACGGACAAAGGCGAAAGCGCGGACAAACAGGCCGCATAAGGGGTATCTTAAAAACGAATACAAACGGCTCAGGTGGCTGCCTCCGAGCATGGAGTTAAACGGGACGGCGTAGTCCCGGCTACCATCGGGCAATTCGATATAGGAGTTCAACGAACATGTCAGAAGAAACAAAACAGGCAAAAAGCTGGAGCGACGAAACAAAGAAACTTGGCGACGCGATAGTCAAACTGACGCTGATGCAGGCCAAGGAGCTTGGCGATTATCTTAAGGAAGAGTACGGCATAGAGCCGGCGGCTGGCGGCGCGGTAATGATGGCCGGCCCGGCGGCAGCAGCGGCTGAGGCGGCCCCTGAGAAGACGATGTTTGACGTTATCCTCAAGGCAGCCGGCGACAAGAAGATTCAGGTCATCAAGGAAGTCAGAGCATTGACATCACTGGGACTCAAAGAAGCAAAAGACCTGGTTGATGGTGCTCCCAAGCCGGTCAAAACCGGGATTAGCAAGGATGAGGCGGAGGCCGCCAAGAAGCAGCTCGAAAGCGCGGGAGCAACGGTAGAAATCGCCTAACGGATGTAAATGTGCCCCGAAGGGGGCTAAAGACAGTAATCGGGCAGTGTAAAAGTTGCCGTTTAATTCGGGACTGAAAAATGGCTGAATTGAAAGTTCGTAATTTCGGCAAAATGCGCGAGAAGGTTGCAATCCCTGACCTTGTGGTCATACAGAGGAAGGGCTACGACGAGTTTTTGCAAAGGGACGTCGCCCCGACGAAGCGTGCGCGCAAGGGGCTGGAAGAGTTGTTTCGCGAAACCTTTCCGGTAGAAAGCTATGACAAAGGGATGATACTGGAGTATCTTTTTTACGAGCTTGAGCAGCCCCGGTACAACGTAAACGAATGCCGGCAGTTGCGTCTGACATACGGGTATCCCCTGAAGATAACATGCCGGCTTCGCAACAAGGACGGGCAGGACATAGCTGAGCAGGCAATATATCTGGGCGAAATACCTGTGATGATCGGCGGCGGCGAGTTTGTCATCAACGGCGCCGAGCGGGTTATCGTAAGCCAGCTGCACAGAAGCCCCGGCGTTGATTTTCTGGTCGAGAGCAAGGAAGGCGACCGCATATTGCACGGCGGCAGAATTATCCCGGAACGCGGAAGCTGGATAGAGATAAGCGTTACGCACAAGGACGTGCTGGTGGTTAAAATCGACCAGTCGAGCAAGATTCCCGCGACGATTTTCCTGCGTGCGTTAAGCGCTGATTTCAGTGAGACCGAACAGATAATCAGGCGGTTTTACGAGACCAAAGAGGTCCAGAAGAACAAGCTGACACCCGATATGTGGGTGGTGCGTGACATCGTCGATACCGAAAGCGGCGAGATAATCGTAAAGGCGGGCGCTCAGATAGGCGACAAGGTTTCGATTATTCAGCAAAGCGAAATAAAGCGTATCGAGGTTGTCGAGGGTACGTGTGATGCGCTGGTGTTCAATACGCTTGCGGAAGATGACTGCAAGAGCCACGAGCAGGCGTTGTTGAAGTTTTACGTCAGGTTGCGGCCCGGTAATCCGGCCAACCAGGAAAAGGCCAACCAGTTCTTCAACGAGAAGTTTTTTGACGTAAACCGGTACCGGCTGGGCAAGGTTGGCAGGTTCCGGCTGAACCGCAAGTTCGGGCAAAACGTCGGCCTTACCGAGATGACGCTGCGGGCCGAGGATTTCATCAATGCGGTGAACTACATAATCGGGCTGCGGAATAACAAGGGCGAGGTTGACGATATCGACCATTTGGGTAATCGCCGGCTTAGGACTATTGACGAACTGGCCGGCGGCGAAATTCGCAAGGGGCTTTTGAAACTTCGCAAGACCGTGCAGGAACGAATGAGCACGATGAAGGAAGGCGAGCAGCCCCTGCGGATAGCGGACCTGGTCAACTCGAAGAGCGTGTCGAGCAGCATCAACTTTTTCTTCGGGCGCGGAGAGTTGAGCCAGATAGTGGACCAGACCAATGCGCTAAGCCAGTTGACGCACGAGAGACGGTTGTCGGCGCTTGGACCCGGCGGGTTGAACAGAAGGCGCGCGGGCTTCGAGGTCCGCGACGTGCATATCAGCCACTACGGCAGGATATGCCCGGTCGAGACGCCCGAAGGCACAAACATCGGTCTTATCAGTTCATTAGCGATATTCGCCACGGTTGACGAATACGGTTTCCTGCTGTCGCCTTATTACAAGGTCGAAAAGGGCAAGGTAACCAATAATGTCGTCTTCCTGCGGGCAGATGAGGAAATGAAAGCGATATTCGCTCCGCCCAGCGCGGTGGAACCTGAGACGGGCAAGATACGTGAGGGAATGGCGCTGGCACGGCAGCGAGGGGAGCTTGCACAGGTCTCGCACGAGGAGGTCAACTACGTTGACGTCTCGCCCAAGCAGATTGTGGGTTTGTCGGCTGCGCTGATACCGTTCCTCGAGCACGACGACGCGAACAGAGCGCTGATGGGTTCGAATATGCAGCGGCAGGCGGTGCCTTTGCTGAGGTGCGAGCCGCCTCTGGTCCAGACGGGTATGGAGGAGATGGCGGGGCGGTATTCGAGTATGGCTGTTCGTGCGCAAAAAGCGGGAACGGTTACCGCCGTCGATGCCACCAAGGTCGTCATCAATCATACGGATGAATATAAACTGGAGAAGTACTTCGGATTAAACGAGCGGACGTGTCTTAATCAAAAGCCGGTTGTAAAGCTGGGACAGAGGGTTGAGAAGGACCAGACGCTGGCCGACGGCGGGGGGACTGTAGATGGCGTGCTGGCTCTGGGCAGAAACGTGCTGGTCGGTTTTATGTCTTACGAGGGGTTCAACTTCGAGGACGCGATAATTGTCAGTGAGCGGTTAGTCAAGAACGACAGTTTCACAAGCATTCATATCAATGAGTTTGACGCTGAGATACGCGAAACGCCGCTGGGCAAGGAAGAATTCACCGGCGATATTCCAAATGTCAGCGAAAAGGCGTTGCGTAATCTCGATGAGCATGGCGTGGTGTTCGAGGGCACGAGGGTACAGCCGGGCGATATTCTGGTGGGTAAGGTTGTGCCGAAGGGCAAGACCGAGCTTACGCCGGAGGAAAAGCTGCTGCACGCGATATTCGGCAGGGCAGGCGAAGATGTGAAGAACGATTCACTTGAACTGCCCAATGGTTATGAAGGGTTTGTAATCAAGACCGAACGGTTTGTTCGGCGGGGAGCAGGCGGCGAGGAAGGCAAAAAGGCGCTGAATGCCCAGATAAGAGAGTTCGAAAAGGATATAAGGACGAAGCAGTGCGCGATATTCAGGCAAATGGTGGCCGCGATTCATGAGAAGTTCGAGGTCGATATTATTGACCCGTCCAGCAGACAGAAAGTCGGTGTCAGCGAGGATGACGAGGTCGTTTACGAACAGGTTGTAAACTGGGACCTCAAATGGGTCAAGCCGGCCGCGATGCGTGAGAAGGTGGAAAAACTTGCGGACAAGTTTCTTGAGAAAATCAAGGCCCTTGAGGAGGAAGGCAAAAAGCGTGTTGAACGGCTGAAGCACGGCGACGAGTTGCCCAGCGGCGTGATAGAAATGGTCAAAGTATATGTCGCGACCAAGCGCACTATGTCGATTGGAGACAAGATTGCGGGTCGCCACGGCAACAAGGGCGTTATTGCGAAGATACTGCCCGAAGAGGATATGCCGTTCCTTGAGGATGGCACGGCACTTGACATACTGCTCAACCCGCTGGGGGTGCCGAGTAGAATGAACGTAGGGCAGATTCTTGAGACGCACCTCGGCTGGGTGGCGAAGGCGCTGGGATTTACGGCGGTTACGCCTGTTTTCGACGGCGCCAAGGAGCAGGACATCGAGCAACTGACCGAAGAGGCCAACGAATTAATGAGTCGGCGAAAGATTGAGCTTGAGAAGGCGAATCAGGCGCCCTCTGACGCGGAGCTTTTCGTTCGGGTTCCCAAGTCGCTGAAGACGCAGTTGTATGACGGGCGGACGGGCGAGCCGTTCGACCAGCAGGCGACGATTGGATACATTTATATAATGAAGCTGCATCACCTGGTGGACGACAAGATTCACGCGCGTTCGACGGGTCCATACAGTTTGATAACTCAGCAGCCGTTAGGCGGCAAGGCACGGACGGGCGGACAGAGGTTCGGCGAAATGGAAGTATGGGCTCTGGAGGGTTATGGTGCGGCTTATACGCTGCAGGAGATGTTGACCGTCAAGAGCGACGATGTTGAGGGCCGGACCAAGATATACGAGTCGATGGTTAAGGGACGAAATACCCTCGAGGCGGGGACGCCGCTTTCGTTTGACGTGCTGTGCAATGAAATAAGAGGGTTGGGTTTGAACATCCAGCTTGAGAAGAAGCGGCTGGGAAGTACTGTTTTGTAAATTCGACAGGTGGTCGTGAAACCCTTGTTGGTTATATGGGTAATTGGGTCGTTTCCGCCACGGGCGGATAAAAAGGAGCCAGAGATAAATGATAAGCAATATCTATGATCGGATAAACGATTACGGTTCGGTCAAGATTTCGCTTGCCGGTCCAAATGATATTCGCAGCTGGTCATTCGGCGAGGTTCGCAAGCCCGAGACAATCAACTACCGGACTTACAGGCCGGAGAAGGACGGGCTTTTCTGCGAACGGATATTTGGGCCTGAGCGGGACTGGGAATGCGCGTGCGGCAAGTACAAGGGGACGAAGTATAAGGGAATAATCTGCGACCGCTGCGGCGTGAAAGTTACGCACAGCAGGGTTCGCCGTAAAAGGATGGGGCATATCAATCTTGCGGCTCCATGCCTTCATATATGGTTTTTCAAGGCCGTTCCGAACCAGTTAGGGACAGTTCTGGGAATGAAAGGGTCGGACCTTGAGAAGGTAATCTATTATCAGGATTATTTAGTTACTGACCCTGGGCAAAGCCCGCTCAAACTTGGGCAGTTGTTTACTGAGGATGAATACCGCGACGCGACCGCCAAGTACGGCAACAGTTTCAAGGCGTTGATGGGTGGCGAGGCGATAAAGACCCTGCTGACCCGGCTTGATTTGGAGGCCATCAGCACGGAGTTGCGGGCCGCGATAAGCAAGACCAGCAGCGTCCAGCGGATGAAGGATTTGAGCAAGCGTCTCAAGACGGTGGATGCCATCAAGAATAGCTCCAACAAGGCGGAATGGATGGTGCTTGAGGTGATTCCTGTTATCCCGCCTGATTTGCGTCCTTTGGTGCTTTTGGAGAGCGGCAATTTTGCGACCAGTGATTTGAACGACCTTTACAGGCGCATAATCAATCGTAACAACCGGCTGAAAAAGCTGATGGACCTGAATGCGCCGGAAGTGATTATTCGCAACGAGAAGAGAATGCTTCAGCAGGCGGTGGATTCGCTGATGGACAACGGCAGATGCCGCAGGCCGGTGCTGGGAAGTAATAACAGGCCGCTGAAGAGCTTGAGCGATATGATAAAGGGCAAGCAGGGTCGATTCAGAGAGAACCTGCTTGGCAAGCGAGTAGATTATTCGGCTCGGTCGGTGATTGTGGTAGGGCCGACGATGAGATTGCATCAGTGCGGTTTGCCGAAGCGGATTGCGCTGGAGTTGTATCAGCCGTTCATTATCCGCCGGCTCAAGCAAAGCGGGCTGGCCGACACCATCAAAAGCGCCAAGAAGATGATTGAGCGGCGAGGCGAGCAGATATGGGATATTCTGGAAGAGGTGATTCACGAGCACCCGGTGCTGCTTAACCGAGCGCCGACTTTGCACAGGATGGGTGTTCAGGCGTTCGAGCCGGTGCTGGTGGAAGGCAACGCGATAATGCTGCATCCGCTGGCTTGCAAGGGGTTCAACGCCGACTTCGACGGTGACCAGATGGCGGTGCATTTGCCTTTGAGCGTGGAGGCCCAAACCGAATCGCATACGCTGATGATGACGACAAACAATATTTTCTCACCTGCCAACGGCTCGCCGATGGTAGGCCCTTCGCAGGATATGGTGCTGGGCAATTACTATCTTACAAGTATGCTGGCGGGACAAAAGGGCGAAGGTAGAGCATTTGCGGGCACATTCGAGGCGATGCTTGCTTATGATATGGGTAGGATTGCCCTGCATGCCGTAATCAAGGTCCGGATTGCCAAGCCCGTTGTTAAGGAAGGCGAGCGGGCAAGGGACTTGAAGCATAAGGAAATTACAAAGCCGATTGTGGTTGAGACAACTGTGGGCAGATGTATTTTCAACGATATTCTGCCGGCGAAGATGCCTTTCTATAACTGGCCGATGGGACAAAAGTCGTTGAGTCAGGTAATCAGCGATTGTTACGAGATTGCCGGCAGTGCGGCGACGGTCGATTTGTTAGACAGGATAAAAGAGAAGGGATTCAGACATGCGACTCTGTCGGGGCTTAGCTTCGGCTTGGTGGATTTGAAGATTCCGCCCAAGAAGAAGGATATTATCGAAGATACGGAAAAGCGGGTCAAGAAGATACTGAAGAACTATCTGGCCGGCGTGCTGACTGAAGGCGAGCGGTATAACCAGGTTATCGACGCATGGACCAATGCGCGTGTGGCCGTGACCAATGAAATGATGCGGGGCCTCAAGGAAGATAAGAAAGAAGACGGTTCGGCTTATTTGAATCCGATTTATATGATGAGTATCTCCGGCGCCAGAGGCAGCGTTGACCAGATTCAGCAGCTTGCGGGTATGCGAGCGCTTATGGCCAAGCCCAGCGGCGAGATTATCGAGACGCCGATTAAGTCAAACTTCCGCGAGGGATTGACGGTTCTCGAGTACTTCAGTTCGACGCACGGCGCGAGAAAAGGTCTTGCGGATACGGCGTTGAAAACAGCTAACTCCGGGTATCTGACGCGCAAGCTGATAGACGTGGCTCAGAATATGATAGTTACCGAGCGGGATTGCGGGACGCTGCAGGGCATTACCAAGAGCACGGTTACCAGGGGCGAGCAGGTTGATGTGCCTTTGACGCAGCTTATCATCGGCAGGACCGCAAGGGACAACATCCGCAACCCGATTACCGATGAGATGATTGTCCGGGAAAACGAGGTCATAACGCCTGATGCGGCCGTGAAAATTGAGGCGCTTGGGCTTGATGCAATCAGGGTCAGAAGTCCGTTGACGTGCGATAGCCCGTTCGGCATGTGTGCGAAGTGTTACGGCTGGGATATGAGCACGGGGCAGCTTGTTGAAGAAGGCCTGCCCGTTGGGATTATAGCTGCTCAGTCGATTGGCGAGCCGGGCACACAGTTGACATTGCGGACGTTCCACACCGGCGGAATTGCCTCTCGCGCCATTCTGGAGCGTGAACAAAAAGCGACTCATCCGGGCACGATTAGCTATCGCGATATAAACGCGGTAGCGTTCAGCGGTGAGGACGGCAGTACGAGAGCGGTTGCCCTGAAGCGCAACGGAGAAATAGCTATTTTGGATGACAAGGACCGCGAGCTTGACAAATTCAAGGTTCCATACGGAGCGATTGTCAGAGTCAAAGACGGCGAAGAGGTCAAGAGCGGGGCGATGTTATTTGAATGGGACCCGCACCGCACGCCGATATTGGCTGAGATTTCCGGTTTGATTCGTTTTGTGGATGTTATCGACGGCGAGACGATTCGGCTTGAGGAAGAGCGCAAAGGACAGTCCGGCAAACCCGTCATAATCGAGCATAAGGGCGACAAGCACCCGCAGATTATGATAGAGGACGCCGATGGCAAGATTCTTGACGTGCACTATTTACCCGCCGGTGCCAGAATAGAAGTTACGGAAGGCCAACAGGTCCAGGCGGGCCAGTTGCTTGCTCATCAGCCGAGAGCCACGGGCGGAACGCAGGACATCACGGGCGGATTGCCGCGTGTGACGGAAGTATTTGAGGCACGCAAGCCCAAGGACCCTGCGGCCATAGCGGAAATCAGCGGACGCGTTGAGCTAAAGAGCGACAAGCGCAAGGGCAAGATGACGATTATTGTTCGTTCCGAGTCCGGAATGGAAAAAGAGCACCACGTGCCGCGTGACAGGCATCTGAACGTTCACACCGGCGATATTGTCGAAGCGGGCGATACGTTGACCGACGGGCCGCTGGTGCCGCACGATATTCTGCGGATTAAAGGCGAAGAGGCGCTGCAGAGATACCTGATAGGCGAGATTCAGAACGTGTACCGCTCGCAAAACGTGACAATCAACGACAAGCACATCGAAATAATTTGCTCCCAGATGATGCGCAAGGTTGAAATTGAGTCGGTAGGCGACAGCGAGTTTTTGCCCGGCGAAGTGGTTGATAAGTTTGGGTTCCGCGCGGAAAACACACGGCTCAACGACTGCATCAAGATATCCAGTGTCGGGGAGGCGACCGAGCTTAAAGAAAGTCAGGTTATCGATAAGGCCAAGCTGGCGACCATCAACGAGAAGCTGGAGACAATAGGCGGCGAGCCGGCGAAGGGCAAAAAACCAAGGATGGCGACCGCTAAGACGCTGCTTTTGGGTATTACCAAGGCGTCGCTGCGTTCGGACAGCTTTATAGCCGCGGCCAGCTTCCAGCAGACGACTAAGATATTGACCGAAGCGTCGTTAGCTGGTAGCATAGATAAGCTCTGCGGTTTGAAGGAAAACGTTATACTTGGGCATTTGATACCTGCGGGCACGGCGTTCAAGCCGTACCTGGAATTGAAGGTCAAGCACCTTGCCGAGGCACCGCTGCCTAAGGAATTCAAAGAGGCCGGTGAAATTGAAGATGCCAAGGCGGCTGAGTCGCGTAAGGACGCGGCTGTCAAGGAAGCCCTGGGCATTAAGTAGTTTTTATAGACGTTGGAGTGATAGAATTATGGCGACAATGAACCAGTTGGTAAGAAATCCGAGAGCCAAATCAAAGGGCCAGAAAAGACGGTCGGACATAAGCGGCTCACCCCAGAAGCGAGGGGTATGCCTGATTGTCCGGACGATGACGCCCAAGAAGCCCAATTCGGCTTTGCGGAAGGTTGCGCGTGTTCGGCTGACCGACGGCAAAGAAGTGACGGCTTATATACCGGGAATTGACCATAACCTGCAGGAACACAGCACGGTAATGATACGAGGTGGAAGGGTGCGGGATTTGCCGGGCGTTCGTTACCATATTATTCGCGGGGTGCTGGATTGTGCCGGCGTCGCCAACCGCAGACGGGGCAGAAGCAAATACGGTGCTAAGAAAGGCAAATAATTTATTGTTACGATTTGAGTAAGAGGCAGCGAGGAATACAAGAATGGCAAAGAAAGCAACGGCTTCAAAAGAGCATTTGAGACCCGACGGCAAATACAACAACAAGCTGGCGGGGAAATTTATTAACTGCCTGATGTGGGCAGGCAAAAAGAGCGTAGCGCAGCGGATATTTTACGATGCGATGGACATCATAACCGAGAAGGAAAAAGCCGCGCCGGCGATTGAAATTTTTGAGGCCGCCGTAAATAACGTTAAGCCGGCGATTGAAGTTCGCAGCAAGCGTGTCGGCGGGGCAAGTTACCAGGTCCCAATGCAGGTAAGCTCGAGGCGTCAGCAGTCGCTTGCGATACGATGGATACTTGACGCTTCCAGGGGCGCCAAGGGCAAACCAATGTGCGAGCGGCTGGCGGCGGAACTGCTTGAGGCCTACAACAAAAAAGGCGGCGCAATGATGATGAGGGAGAACGTGCATAAGATGGCGGACGCCAACAAGGCGTTTGCTCATTTCGCGTGGTAGCAAGGGCGTTTCGAATTGCCACGGTGCCTTGCGGCAAAAACCGTGGCAGTTTTTTTATACTTATTTATGTTTGCTGCGGTGGTTTATTCAAAATGATGTTGGACGAACTTAAAAAGTTGCGCAATATCGGGGTTATCGCTCATATTGACGCCGGGAAGACGACGGTGTCGGAGCGGATTCTTTATTACGCCGGCAAAACCTACAAAATGGGTGAGGTGCACGAAGGTACGGCGGTGATGGATTATCTGGAGGAGGAGCAAAAAAGAGGGATTACCATTACTTCGGCGGCGACAAGATTCCCGTGGGAGGGCGCCGAAATCAATTTGATTGATACACCGGGACATATTGATTTTACGGCGGAAGTGGAAAGGTCGCTGAGGGTACTTGACGGGGCCTTGATGGTTTTCGACGGCAGCGAAGGGGTGCAGGCGCAAAGCGAAACGGTGTGGAGACAGGGACAGAAATACGGCGTCCCCTGCCTTTGCTTTATCAACAAGATGGACAAGGTTGGTGCCGACTTCGAAATGAGCGTCGATAGCATCCGGGAAAAACTTATTGCCAATCCCCTTGTTTTGCAGCTCCCTATAGGGGCGGCGGACAGTTTCACCGGCGTTATAGACCTGGTCAAGATGCACGCGGTTATTTTCGACCCGAACAAGCTTGGGGCGAGTTTCGAGGAGATTGAAATCCTGGAGAAATATCGCGGCAAGGCGGAACAAGCCAGGCATACGATGCTTGAGCATGCGGCCGAGCACGATGAGGAAATGATGGACAAATATGTCCACGATAAACCGATAGAGGAGGAGTTGATTCGCAGGGCGATAAGAAAAGGGACGATTGCCGGCAAACTGCACCCGGTATTTTGTGGGTCGGCATTGCAATATATCGGCGTTCAAAGGCTGTTGGACGGGGTTGTGGCGTATTTGCCATCGCCGCTGGAAAGGCCCGCGATTGTTGCCCATACGCCCGGCGATGAGGAAAAGAAGGTTACGGTCAAGTGCGACCCGGAAGGCAGTTTAGTCGCGCTTGCCTTTAAGATTGTCAGCGAGCCGCACGGGGACCTGAATTTTATCAGGATATATCAGGGGACATTGAAGTCGGGCAGCAGGGTGCTCAACGTTACTCGCGACAAGAAAGAAAACATCACGCGGCTATTCGAGATGCACGCCAACGAGCGCAAGATTCTTGAGGAAGCCCACGCGGGTGATATAGTTGCCGTGGTTGGTCCCAAGCATACGATTACCGGCGACACGCTGAGTGACCCGAAGAAGCCGGTTCTGCTGGCGAGCATTACGTTTCCACAGACGGTCATCAGTATGTCGATTGAGCCGCGGACGTCTGCGGACAAGAATAAACTGGGGGAAGCACTTGCGTCGTTGCGGCGGGAGGACCCCACTTTTGAATCGAGGGTTGACCACGAAACCGGGCAAATGGTTATAAGCGGTATGGGAGAGCTTCACCTTGAGATTTTGCAGCACAAGCTGCTGAAGGAAAAAGGGCTGGATATCAGGGTAGGCAAGCCGCGGGTGGCTTATAAGGAGGCAATTACAAGGCCCGCTGAGGCGGAAGGCAAGTTTGTTCGCCAGAGCGGCGGCAGGGGGCAGTATGGGCATGTTATTTTGCGGGCGGAGCCAATGCTGGGCGAAGATGGGCATTGGAGCCGTGATATAGAGTTTGTAAACGAGGCGGGAGGCGACAGGGTGCCCAGGGAGTTTGTCGGGGCGGTCGAAAAAGGCGTCGAGGATGCCATGGGGACCGGGGTACTTGCGGGCTATCCCGTTATGGGAGTTAAAGTTACGTTAGTTGACGGTTCATATCATACGGTGGATTCATCTGATATTGCATTTGAGCAGGCGGCAGCAATTGCGGTTAAAGCAGCGCTCGAAAAGGCAGGCCCCGTGCTTTTGGAGCCGGTTATGAAGGTCGAAGTGGTTGTTCCGGAGGCCAATTTTGGGGTGGTGCAGTCCAGCTTGCTTGCCAAGAGGGGATTTATTACGGACTGCAGGATTCACGGTAAAATCCGGACAATTGACGCGAAAGTGCCTTTGTCTGAGATGTTTGGGTATTCCAGCGAGATAAGAAGCGCAACGGCAGGGCGTGGCACGTTTACGATGGAGCCGTGCAGCTATGAAAGGGTGCCTGAGCAGATTGCCGAGCAGGTTATCTCGCTATAAATAAAAAATGTAATTTTTGAAATTTTTTTTGTAAGTTGTTGACGGATGCCAGATGGTATGTTAAATTACTCGTTTTTCAGCCGTAGCGAGCATTGCCAGGATGGCTTTGCGATTGACGAGTTGGGCTGTAACACGTCTGCGAATCGTGGTCGTCAAGGACGGTTTTATTGATTATTTGTTTTAATTAAGGGGTACAGCAGGGGCTGCCAATAAGCCCCGTAAGTCTGGGATGTGTTGTCGGTTTGGCTGATGGCCAAATCTCAACTCTGTCCAAAAGGATTAGAACCCCGATTCGTTAAGGAAGGCGATTGTGGCGTCGGATGCCTGTGACCGCAGGCGTTTGATGACCAGGTCAGGTCCTTCCTGCTAAAAAGGCAAGACAGGTCGCTGAAGCCGGCGAAATTATCCGTCGGTGGCAGTGATAGCGGAAGTGTAGTAGTCGCGGTCAAAGGTGCGAAAAAACAGGTTGCAGTAATACTGAGAATTTGGGCGCAGTTTTATGGCCGGTGAGACAGAAAGAATAAAGATAAGGATGGAAGCATACGACCACAGGATTCTGGACGCTTCCGCGAAGGAGATAGTGGAGCACGCCAGAAGAACCAATGCTCGTGTCAGCGGCCCCATTCCTCTCCCGACAAGAATTGAAAGATATACTGTGCTGAGAAGTCCTCATGTTGACAAGAAATCACGCGAGCAGTTTGAGATGCGGACACACAAGCGTCTGATTGACATTCGCGAGGCGAATGCGCGAACGGTTGAGGTGCTTAATCGGCTGGTAGTGCCGGCAGGTGTTTTCGTAAAGATTAAGGCATAATAAAGCAGGTCAGTAACAGGGAAGATAAAAGTGGCAATGCTGCTTGGAAAAAAGGTTGGAATGACGCAGGTTTACGATGAGAAGGAACAGCTGTTGCCCGTTACGGTCATACAGGCCGGCCCCTGTGTCGTTATGCAGGTAAAGACCGTTGAAACGGACGGCTATAACGCAGTGCAACTGGGTTATGACGATACGAAAGCGTCACGCAGGACAAAGCCCGCGATTGGACACGCTGAAAAAGCCAAGACCCTGCCGAAGAAGTATATCAGGGAGATGCGGCTTGCGGGCGACGCGAAGGCGGAGTTGAATCAGGGCGAGTCGGTAACGGTTTCAGTTTTTGCCGAGACGAAATTTGTGGACGTCATCGGGACAAGCAAGGGCAAAGGATTTACCGGCCCGATGAAGCGATACCATTTTGGCGGTATGCCTGGTTCACACGGCACAGAACGCAAACACCGTTCACCGGGTTCTCAGGCGGGTTATGGAACTGACCGTGGTCACGGCGGAGACATAAAAAAGGGTAAAAAGATGGGCGGACACATGGGCGCTAAACGGATTACGGTCAAGACCCATCGCCTTGTTTCGATAGACCAGGAAAATAACCTGCTGGTAATCAAAGGGTCGGTGCCGGGGCCTGCGGGTGGTTACGTTGTAGTGAGAACTTCACAGAAGAATAAGGTATAGATATCAGCGCAGGGATTAGCGGATGATTAGCTTGTCTGTATACGATAAAAACGGTAAAGAGGTCGAGAGCTTGAAAGTTGACGAGTCAACGTTCGGTGGGCGCATTAGGTATTCGCTGCTGAAGCAGGCGATAGTGATGTACCAGGCGAACAAACGGGTGGGGACAGCGGCGACGAAAAGCAGGGGTATGATTGCGGGTTCGACCCGCAAGATTTACGCGCAGAAGCACACTGGTAACGCCAGGGCCGGCACAATCAGGACGGGCAAGCGGGTTGGCGGCGGCGTGACGTTTGCAAAGGTTGCGCGAGATTTCAGCCAGGCGATGCCGAAGAAGCAGAGAAAGCTTGCGAGGGATTCGGCGATACTGTCGAAGCTTTTGAGCAATAACGTGGTTATCGTTGACCAGTTGAAATTTGAGAAGCCGAAGACCAAGGACTTTGCGAATATACTGGGTAATCTTAAAATCGATAGAAGCTGCCTTGTGATAATCGGGGAGCACAACGATACGCTTTGGCGTTCAGCGAGGAACATAGCGAAGGTGTCGGTGATGCCTGTGGTCGAGTCAAACGCGGGGGACATTTGCAGGCATACCAAATTGCTGTTTACCAAAGAGGCGTTCCTGTCTCTTATTAACAATAATAAGTCGAGTGAGAATTAGCTGCTGGCATTATGAAAGACCATAATATCATAGTTAGGCCATTGATTACGGAGCAGGGGACGCACCTTGCGGGCAAGATAAGCGCGTATGCGTTTGAAGTGAACAAGGACGCCAACAAGATGCAGATAAGAGGCGCTGTTGAGCGGCTGTACGCGGTGAAGGTTGACAAGGTGAGGACAGCGAACAGAAAAGGGAAGTTCAGACGCAAGGGCAGGACGTCGGGTTTCACGCAGGATTGGAAAAAGGCCGTCGTGTACCTGAAGCCCGATTATCATATAGACCTGTTCTAATAAAGAGAGCAAGAGAAGCAATATGGGAATTAAAATATACAAGCCGACGAGTGCAGGGCGCAGGAACAGTTCGGTCAACGATTTTGCCGAGCTGACCACCGACAGGCGGGAAAAGACCCTGTGTGTTCGCATAAAGAAATCAGGCGGCAGAAACCACAGCGGTATGACGATGGTGCGTTTCAGAGGAGGCGGTGCGAGGCAGATGTACCGCCTCATTGATTTTAAGCGTGATAAAGACGGCGTGAGTGCCAATGTGGCAAGCGTGGAATACGACCCGAACAGGAATTGTTATATATCATTACTGCACTACGTTGACGGCGAAAAACGATATATATTGGCCCCGGAAGGCGTAAAGCTGGGCGATAAGGTTGAAAGCGGCATGGTTTGCGAGCCGAAGGTCGGCAACGCGATGCCATTAGGGGCAATTCCGAGCGGTCTTGAAGTTCACAATATCGAAATGTCAGCCGGCCAGGGCGGCAAGTTAGTGCGTGTTGCCGGCGGGGCGGCGAGAATAATAGCCAAAGAAGGCGACTGGGTAACGCTTCAACTGCCCAGCGGTGAGATGCGAATGGTTCGCAAGGAATGCCGTGCGACAATAGGCAAGTTGAGCAACACGGACTATCAGAACATCAGGTGGGGCAAGGCGGGACGGACAAGACATAAAGGTCGCAGGGGTCACGTTCGCGGCAAGGCACAGAACCCGGTATCGCATCCAATGGGCGGCGGTGAAGGCAGGAGCAACGGCGGACGTCATCCCTGCTCGCCGACCGGCGTGCTGGCAAAGGGCGGAAAGACAAGAAACCCGAGAAAGGTCAGCAGCAAACGGATTATTCGGAGACGTAGAAGCAGCCCACATGGGCAACAGGAAGTTTGATGTGAAGGATGTTATCGAGGCCGGTTGGCCGGCCTGAGGAAATCGAATGGGAAGATCGCTGAAAAAAGGGCCGTATGTTGACGTAAAACTGTTTGCAAAGGTTAACAAACAGATACAGACGGGGTTGCGCGACCCGATAAAGACCTGGGCACGGAGGTGCACGATAACTCCGGAATTCATTGGTTATACTTTTATGGTGCACAACGGCAAAATGTTTCACAAGGTATATGTCACCGAGGATATGGTGGGGCATAAACTTGGGGAATTTTCGCCGACCAGGGTATTCAGAGGGCATTCAACAAGGAAGGTAGAAGAGGCACCGGCAGCGGCAGAGTCGAGGTAAGGTTTTGAATAGCTATGTTGAGTTCCGAAAAGTTAAAAAAACTTAGTGGGCAGCGGAAGATAAACGTGGAGCAGTTGGCCGGGCAGCTTGTCAGGGCCGGGCTGGATAAGCAGGATGCCATATCGGCTGTGAAGAACTGGAAGCACGGTTTATTCAAGCCGATACCCAACAGCGAAGACGTTAAGCGTCTGGCGACGGCGCTGGGTGTTGAGCCGAATGATATTGCCGGCTGGTGTTCAACGTGTCGGTATGCTCCATTCGCACCTCGCAAGGCACGGTTAGTTACGCAGTTGATAGCGGGCCGGAAGGTGCAGGACGCGCTGGATATTTTGAAGTTTACGCGGAAGCGTGCCGCGGAAATGATAGGCAAGACACTTCGCGCGGCGATTGCCGACGCTGATGAGCAGGAAGCGGACGTGGACAATCTTTATGTGAGCGAGGCGCGTGTGGATGACGCGGGCGTTCGGATAGGCACCAAACGATGGATAGCCAAGGACAGAGGCAGGGCGCATTCTCTTACTAAAAAAGGTTGTCATATACATATTACGGTAACGCAATCGTAAAGGCCGATTCAGAGGCGAATTAAACTATGGGTCAGAAGGTATCGCCAATAGGTTTCAGGACTGGAATAACCAGGGGCTGGCAGAGCACGTGGTTTGCGTCGAAGGCGGACTACGGGACGTTTCTTGTCGAGGACCAGGTTATTCGCAAGTTCATCGACAAGAAATATAACCGGCAGATGCCCAAGGGCGGCGTTGCGAAGACGGAAGTAATAAGGACCCGCAACGAGGTAACGGTAACACTGCACAGCGCAAGGCCCGGGGTGGTGATTGGTCCGCGAGGCGGCGAGGTTGAGAAGCTGCGGGAAGAATTGGAAGCGTTGACCGGTCGCAAGGTAACCGTCAACGTCGTTGAAGTAAAGGACCCGGACCGGAACGCTTTTCTGGTTGGCGAGGCGATGGCCGAACAGCTTTGCAAGCGAGCGTCTTTCAGGCGCACGATGAAGCAGTTCTGCGATGCGGCGATGGATGCCGGCGCCAGGGGCGTGAAGATTATGTGTTCAGGCCGACTGGGCGGAGCTGAAATAGCCCGGCGTGAGACGCAGAAAAAGGGAAGTATCCCGCTTCATACTCTGGATGCGGATGTTGATTATGCTCAGGCCCGTGCCGAGACGACATACGGGACAATAGGTATCAAGGTGTGGATATACCAGGGTCTTTTTGGTGCACAACAGGAGTCCAGGCAGGGACCTCGTCGTCGCCCATTCAGGCGTGACGAGGGTTCAAGCGGGCCGGCGACTGGTCATCAGAGGCGGTCGCAGGCGGGCAGCGCTCAGGCCGCTCAGACAGATACCGCCGCACCAGTGGTCGAACGACCTGAAGGCGAAAGTCCGCAAGGGAGTTGACGGTCGAAACGACGGAATTACAGGATTTATAGAATTAGATTAGCGTAGGGTATACAAAATGGCATTGATGCCGAAAAGAGTTAAGTACCGTAAGAGCCAGCGTGGCAAGATGAAGTGCAATGCCGCCAGGGCCAATTATGTTGCGTTTGGCGAGTACGGTTTACAGTCGCTGGAGCAGTGCTGGCTCGAGGCCAAGAATATAGAGGCCGGTCGCGTTGCGGCGACGCATTATCTGCAGCGTGAAGGCAAGGTGTACATCAGGGTATTTCCGTACAAGCCGGTTAGCGCCAAGCCGCTTGAGACGCGAATGGGCAAAGGTAAAGGTGAGCCGGCGTTTTGGGTGTCGCGAGTCAGGCCGGGAGCGATTCTGTTTGAGGTTGGCGGCGTTGATGAGGAATTAGCCAAACGGGCGTTGTTGCGTGTGGCGCACAAGATGCCGATAAAATGCAGATTAGTCCGGCGCAGGCGCACGGTAGGATAAGGGTGTACAGATGAAGGCACAGGTTTATCGTGAAATGAGTACGGATGAGCTTGAAGGCAAGGTGCAGGAGTTGCAGCGGCACGTGTTTGATTTGCATTCGCAGGCGACGACTGAAAAACTGCAGGATTGCCGCGCGGCGATTAATGCGCGTCGTGATATAGCGAGGATAAAGACGGTGTTGCGTCAGCGTCAAATAGAGGCCAAACCGGCAGTAAGGGCCGGCGGTAAGGAATAAGAAGGATGCAGGAACACAAGGCAAAGACAACGAAAGCGGCAGTGGTGAGCAAGGGCGGCAGCAAGAGCATAAAGGTTGCCATAGATTACGTGTACAGGCATCCGAAGTACGGCAAGACCCTTAAGAGGCAAACGCGGCTGATAGTTCACGACGAGCGTAACGAGGCCGGCGTGGGGGACGTGGTCGAAGTGACCGAGTGCAGGCCGTACAGCAAAACCAAAAGATGGCGTCTCGTTCGCATTTTGACAAAAGCGGCTCAGGAGCAGCTGCAATAATAGCTGGAAAGTAAAAGATGATACAACAAGAAACAATGTTGAGTATAGCCGATAACTCCGGCGCAAAGTCGGCACAGTGCATCAGGGTTGTGGGCAAAAGTGGCGCTCACGGCAAGTTTACGCGTGCGGTGGCGAGCGTCGGGGACATCGTGTGCGTCGCGATAAAGAAGTGGCTACCCACCTGTCAGCTTGACAATAAGAAGGTGCACAAGTGCGTTATTGTTCGCACCAAACATCCGATAAAGCGGGCCGACGGTGGCTACGTGCGGTTCGACACAAACGCGGCGGTTATGATTGATGAAGAAGGCAACCCGATAGGCACGCGTATTTTCGGTGCGGTTGCCCGTGAGCTTCGTGAAAAGAATTATATGAAGATTGTCTCGCTGGCAAGCGAGGTTGTTTAACAGGCGACAGGATACGGCAGATGGCGATGCACGTTAAAAAAGATGATATGATACAGGTTATAGCCGGCGACTATAAGGGTACGACGGGGAAGGTGCTTCGCGTGCTGCGAGATGAAAACAAGGTAATCGTTCAGGGTATAAACCTGGCGAAGAAGCATGTTAAGCCGTCGCGAAAGAGTCCTTCCGGCGGGCGTATAAATATCGAGCAGCCGATACATATAAGCAACGTTCAGCCGGTCAACCCGAAGACATCGAAGGCCAGCAGGGTGCACTATGAGATCGGCAAGGACGGCGGCAAGCAGCGAGTCGCCGAAGACGGCACAAAAATAAGCGTAATCAGACATCCGAAAAAGAAATGAGCAGTGGTAATTAACGATGGCACGTTTGAAAGATTTATACAAGTCGAAGGTTGTCGGGGAACTGGTAAAAGAGTTCGGGTATAAGAACCGAATGGCGGTGCCCCGCTTAGAGAAGATAATCGTTTCGATGGGTGTAGGCAAGGCGGCGCAGGATAAGAAGTACATTGAGCTGGCCAAGGCCGACCTGACATTGATAACGGGACAGATGCCGTTAGTGTGCAAGGCCAAGAAGAGCGTCTCGAACTTCAAGGTTCGCGCGGGACAGGAGACAGGATTAAAGGTCACCATGCGAGGCGAGCGGATGTACGAGTTTATGGACCGGCTCATCAGCTTGGCGATACCGCGAGTGAGAGATTTTCGCGGGCTTAATCCCCGCGGTTTTGACGGTCGAGGTGCCTACTCGATGGGACTGAGCGAACAGACGGTTTTCCCTGAAATCAACCCGGTGAAGGTTGAGTTTCAGCAGGGTATGAACATAACGTTTGTAACGACGGCCAAAAGTGATGATGAGGCAAGACGGATGCTGGCGCTGTTTGGTATGCCGTTCAGGGTGCCAAAGGCCGATTCGAAGTCGCAGCAGGCGGAACAGGACTAAGTTTGACTTATAGAACAAGTTAAGGATTTTAGCAGGTAACTATGTCTACGAAGGCCCTTGTTAACAAGTCAGTAAAGAAACAGAAGTTCAAGGTAAGGCAGTACACTCGTTGTAAGATTTGCGGCAGGGCCAGAGCTGTTTATCAAAAGTTTAAGATTTGCCGGCTTTGCTTCAGGAAGCTTGCCCATGAAGGCAAGATACCCGGAATCAAGAAGGCGAGTTGGTAAAAAAAGATGCCGGATGAGCCGGTAGGAGTATAAGAGAGTCGAATATGAGCTTGAATGACCCAATAGCGGATATGTTGACAAGAGTTCGCAACGCTGCTCGGATAATGAGCAAACAGGTGAACATCAGGGCCTCGAAGGTCTGCGTGGCGATTGCGGCCGTGCTGAAGACGGAAGGTTACATAGAGGACTTTGATAAAATCGAGGACGGCACGCAGGGGATATTGCGGATTACGCTGAAATACGACCAGACGGGCCGTTCGGCTATTGAGGAAATCAAGAGAATAAGCAAGCTCGGTCGGCGGGTTTATTCGTCGGTTGACGATTTACCCTGCGTTATGAATGGGATGGGCATAGCCATAATCTCGACAAGTAAAGGACTGATGAGTGACAAGGGCTGCCGGCAGGCGAAGATTGGCGGCGAGATAATCTGTACGGTGCGTTGATGAGTCGAATAGGCAAAAAACCAATAAGTATTCCTTCCGGCGTGAAGCTCGAACAGAAAAGCGGGCAGGTAAAGGTTTCCGGGCCGTTGGGCAGTATCGAAATGGCTTGTCGCCCGCAGATAGAAGTTCGGCTCGATAAAGCTACCGGCAACATAGTGGTTGATAATAAGAACCCACAGGTTCGAGAGGACAAGCAACTGCACGGGACAATGCGGGCGCTGCTCGCGAATATGGTTGAGGGAGTGAGCAAGGGGTTCGAAAAGAAGCTCGAGGTGTACGGGACGGGCTATACCGTCAAGGAACAGGGCGGCAAATTAGTTCTGCAGGTGGGTTTTGCCAATCCGATAGAGATGGTAATACCAAAGGGTGTTAAGGTGAAAATAGACGTGGCGGCTACCAGAGGCGATGATACACCGGCAAAGTTCAGTATGTCGTCGGTGGATAAATGTGTGCTGGGGCGATTTGCCGCGGACGTGCGAAAGATAAAACTGCCCGAACCCTATAAGGGCAAAGGGATTCGTCGCGCCGGCGAAGTTGTGAAACGCAAGGTCGGTAAGACGTTTACTTCAGGCACAGCATAATCGAGGATTGATTGATAAGTAATGAGAAGGAAAAGCATACAAAGAGCTGCGCAACGACGTAAGTTTCACGTGCGCAAAAAATTGTGTGGAACGCCTGAGCGGCCGAGATTGTCGATATTCCGCTCAAGCAGACACATATACGCCCAGGTGATAGACGACATGGCGGGGTTGACCCTCGCTTCCGCCAGCACCAAGTCGAAGACGCTGCGTGACAAAATTGCCAAGACGGGCAACAAGAAGGCGGCGGAACTGATAGGCGAAGTGATTGCCAAGCAGGCGATGGGTGTGGGCATCAAGTGTGTGTGTTTTGACAGGGGGTCATACAGATATCACGGCAGAGTTAAAAGTCTTGCGGATGCGGCCAGAAAAGCAGGACTGGTATTTTAATGATAATAGTAACGAGGTAAGTTTGGAGAAAAAAATTGGCAGCAGAACCATTTAGACCAGGTGAGCGGGAAGAGTCGCCGTTGGAAGATACGGTGGTTAAAGTGTATCGTTGCGCCAAAGTGGTAAAAGGCGGCCGCAGATTCAGTTTTGGAGCTTTGGTGGTTGTGGGCGACCGTGCAGGGACAGTCGGCATCGGTTATGCCAAGGCCAACGAAGTTCCGGCGGCGGTTGAAAAAGGCATAAAAGAGGCGAAGAAGGACCTGCGAAAGGTTCCGCTTTTGGGCCATACGCTTCCTCATCAGGTTATGGGGAAGTTCGGTGCAACGCGGGTAACGCTGGTGCCGGCCAGCCCGGGAACGGGCGTTATCGCCGGTTTGAGCGCGCGTGCGGTGCTGGAATACGCAGGAGTACAGGATGTGCTTACCAAGGTTTATGGCAGCACATCGGCCAAGAATGTTCTGAAGGCCACAATGGACGGATTGATGAAGCTTCGGACCAAGGAAGTGATCGAACGGCTTCGAGGCGTGGAAGTGCAGCAGGTAAAAAGGTGGTGATGATAGATGTACGAGTGGCAGATAACATCTGTTGCGGGTAAACATAAGGCGCGCAAACGTCTGGGCAGAGGTTCAGGCAGTGGTCACGGCAAGACATGCGGCCGGGGACACAAGGGCAGCCGGAGCAGGTCTGGCGCGAGGCGGTCGGGGCAGCATGAAGGCGGACAAATACCGATGTTCAGGCGGATGCCTAAACGCGGCTTCAGCAACTTCGATTTTGCCCAGCGGTACGAAGTTGTAAACGTGTCGCAATTGGAGAGATTTGAAGACGGCAGCGTCGTGAGTTTGCAGCAGTTTTCGGACGTCGGCCTGATTGACAGCGGCAAAAGCAAAGTAAAGATTCTCGGAGGCGGAGCGTTAACGAAACGTCTGCAGGTGACGGCGCACAAATTCAGCAAGGCCGCCGAGCAGAAAATTACCGATTGCGGAGGAACGGTGCAGCTTGTATAGCGCGTCGTTCATAATTTTAAGGATTATTGTCGGCCAATAAAACGAAGATGCTTAAAACGGTAGTCAACATATTTAAGATAGCTGATTTGCGGAGCAAACTGTTGTTCACGCTGGGGATGTTGGTTATCTATCGCATCGGTTTTCATGTCCCTATACCCGGGTTTGATATTGAAGCGATAATGAATGCGGCAGGCGCCCGCGACACGGACAGTCCCTTCGGGCGGGCCGCCGAGATGATGCAGATATTCACGGGTGGCAACCTTGATAACAGCAGTTTGTTCGGTCTGGGCATTATGCCGTATATCACGTCGTCGATTATTTTGATGCTGGTGCAGGAAGTGGTGCCGGCTTTGAAAAAGCTGCGGATGGAGGGACAGACCGGCTACAAGAAGATACAGGAATATACGCGGTATCTAACGGTGCCGATTTGCGTGATTCAGTCGTGGATGTATATGCGGCTGCTGGGTGGTTACACCTATCCGGGAATGCACGTGCAGGCGGCGATTATGGGTGTAATCGGTATGACCGCCGGGACGATATTCCTGATGTGGCTTGGCGAGCAGATTGATGAATACGGCATAGGCAACGGCATCAGTTTGATAATTATGGCAGGTATTATTGCCCGTATGCCATGGGCATTGCGCAAGCTGATGCTGTCAGTATCCTTTAATGTCGCCCCTCCTCCCGGCAGTATCGGTCCGACGAAGATTCTGATTCTTGTATGTGCGTTTGTTTTTGTTGTTGCAGGCGCTATTTTGATAACGCAGGGCCAAAGACGCATACCAGTTCAGCAGGCGAAAATGATGCGTGGTCACCGGATGTATGGCGGCCAGAGGCATTATTTGCCTTTGCGGGTTAACCATGGCGGTGTGATGCCGATAATCTTCGCCTCGGCGTTTATGTCCTTTTTGCCGGTGATTGTGGTGCAACTGGGACGGATAGAGATGATTGGGCGTTCAACGATATTCGTAACTATCCAAAGCTCTTTAGGTCCGCACGCGTTCACCTACAATATCATATATATGATTTTGATATTCCTTTTTGCGTACTTCTGGGTTTCAGTTCAGTTCCAGCCCAAAGACCTTGCCAAGAATCTTCGTGATGCGGGCAGCTTTATCCCCGGATTGCGTCCCGGTCGCAGAACCGCAGAGTATCTTGAGACGGTGATGACGAGAGTAACTTATTACGGCGGGGCATTTTTGGCTGTAATCGCGGTGGTGCCCTCAGTGGTGATGGGACTGTTGGGCGTTGACTGGCGAGTGGCTACGTTTTTGGGCGGGACGGGGCTGTTGATTGTCGTCAGTGTTTCGCTGGACTTCGTTCAGAGGATAGAAGCCAGTTTGCTTATGCACAGCTATGAAGGATTCAGCGAGACCGGCAGGATAAAGGGAGCGTATTCATGAGAATTGTGCTGCTTGGCGCTCCCGGTGCCGGCAAGGGCACACAGTGCAAGTACATAGTAGAAAAGTATGGTTTGCTGCATCTGTCGAGCGGCGACATCCTTAGACGTCACAGGGCGCAGGGAACGGCGCTGGGCAAAAAGGCCCAGAGTTATATGGATTCCGGGGCGTTAGTGCCGGATGATATTATTATAGATATGATGATTGATGAAATCGCCAGGGCGCCTGCAGGCGGTTATGTGCTGGATGGTTTCCCCCGCACGGTAAAGCAGGCGGCGGACCTTGACAAGGCGCTTGGCGGCAGGAAGCAGAAGATAGATGCGGTTTTGAATCTGCGGGTGGACGAAAAGGTTATTGTCCGAAGAATAACCGGCAGACGGATTTGTCCGAAGTGCGCCGCGGTTTATCACGTTGAGAATTTAAAGCCCCGCGTTGATGGGGTATGCGACAAGGATGGTAGTTTGCTTTTACAGCGGCCGGATGATACGGCTGAGGTTGTGATAACTCGGCTGAAGAATTATAACGAACAGACGGCGCCGTTGGTTGATTATTATAAGCGAAAAAATACTGTCTATGACATCGACGCCAACAAAGAAGCAGAAGACGTAAGAGACCTGATATTCAGCAAGTTGGCCTCTTTGGCTTGATGTATGGTTTTTTTAGATGGCTATAACGCTTCGCAGCAGACGTGAAATTGAATTGATGCGTGATGCAGGCGCCGTTGTGGCGGGTGTTCTTTCAAAATTGCAAGAGATTGCCAGGCCTGGGGTGAGCACGGCTCATCTGGATGAGGTGGCGGTAAAACTGACGTCCCAGGCGGGAGCGCAACCCCTGTTTAAGGGGGTTCGCAGTCCCTATGCCAAGATGCCGTTTCCCGGCGTGATTTGCGCGTCGATTAACGAGCAGGTGGTTCACGGGATACCGTCGAACCAGGTAATGCTCAAACCGGGCGACATCCTGAGTATCGACTTCGGCGTGCGGCTTCGAGGATATTGCGGCGACGCGGCCGTTACGGTTGCCGTCGGCGAGATATCCGTGGAGAACCGCCGGTTGATGGATATCACCAAAGGGGCGCTTGATTTGGCGATAAGAATGGCTGCCCCCGGAGTTCGCTGGAGCAAAATAGCGGGCGAAATGCAGAAGATGGCTGAATCGGCGGGTTTTTCGGTTGTGACCGAATTTGTCGGACACGGAATCGGGACCCAGATGCACGAAGAGCCGAGAGTGCCTAATTTCGTCAGCGATGAGCTTTTGGCGAATGACATTGTCTTGGCAGAAGGAATGATTTTGGCGGTTGAGCCGATGATAAACAGTGGCGTCAGCGACGTTCGGACGCTTAAAGACGGCTGGACGGTTGTAACTGCTGACGAAAAGTGTTCGGCTCATTTTGAACATACTATAGTGATAACCGGTCGTGGATGTGAAGTGTTGACGTTAAAGTAGGTTATGACCAAAAAAGACGCAATAAGATTGCAGGCAGAAGTGCTCGAAGCGTTGCCGAACGCGATGTTCAAGGCCAAACTTGAGAACGGGCATCAGATTCTGGCGCACGTTTCCGGCAAGATGCGGATGCATTTTATCCGGATACTGCCGGGCGACACGGTTACGGTTGAGATGTCGCCCTATGACCTGAACAGGGGCCGGATTATTTTGCGAAATTAAACGATTGGTTGTGCAGCGTTTGTTTTACAAGGCGGATTTAGGAAATGAAGGTAAGAAGTTCAGTAAGACGTATTTGTGAGAATTGCAGGATTGTGCGTCGTAAAGGCGTGGTGCGCGTGATTTGCAGCAACCCCCGTCATAAGCAGAGACAGGGGTAGTTTGGCGGTCACGGCCTGAAGGCAATTTATAAGGAGCAGTTATGCCGCGTGTTGTTGGTATTGATATTCCAAATCAGAAGGCAATGTGGATTGCGCTGACCTATGTTTACGGCATAGGCAGACATACCGCCGTGGAAATTCTTAACGAGGCGAAGGTTGACATAAATACCAAGGCAGGCAAGCTGACCGAAGACGAGCTGAGTCGAATCACGCAGATTATCGAGCGCAGTTACGTCGTTGGCGGACAGCTTCGCAGGCAGGTAACTCAGAATATCGCCCGTCTGCGTGACATCGCCTGTTACAGGGGCGTTCGTCACAGGAAAGGGTTGCCTGTTCACGGCCAGCGGACGCGGACCAATGCCAGGACGCGCAAGGGGCCGAGGAAGACGGTTGCCGGGAAGAAGGGCGTGAAGGAAATACGAGGATAGTTTTTTATTTTCATAATTTGGTTCGCGGAGTTTTTTGAACAATGGCGAATGTCGTAAAACATAAAGTCAGGAAAAATATAGCAAAAGCGGTCGTTCACATAAAGGCGTCTTTCAATAATACGCTGATTACAGTGACGGATGTTGAAGGCGGCGCGATTTGCACGAGTTCGGCCGGTTGTGTCGGCTTCAAGGGCGCGCGTAAGAGCACGCCGTTTGCGGCCCAGCAGGCGGCGCAGCGTGCTGCCAGCGCGGCTATGCGCAACGGCGTCCGTGAGGTCGAGGTGAGAGTGAAAGGCCCCGGCCCGGGACGGGAATCCGCGGTTGCCGCGTTACAGCAGGCGGGATTGCGAATATCATCAATTGAAGACGTAACGCCGCTGCCGCATAACGGGTGCCGGCCTCGCAAACGCAGGCGAATATAATTTTGTGTGTGGTTGTTGGTGATTAAAAACAGTGGTTTGTATTAATATTAGGAGCTTGGCTGGAACAAATGGGACGTTACCTTGAATCATCTTGTAAGCATTGTCGTCGCGAAGGCATCAAGCTGATGCTGAAGGGCGGCAGGTGCGAGACGGCGAAATGCCCGGTGGAAAAAAAGCAGAAGAATCTGGCGCCTGGGATGCACGGCTGGCGACGAGGCCGGATGAGCGAATACGGGGTTCGACTTCGTGAAAAGCAGAAAGTAAAGCGATACTACGGCATTTTTGAAAGCCAGTTTATGCGGTATTTTCACCAGGCCGAACGGCTGAAAGGCAACACGGGTCAGACACTGTTGCAGCTTTTGGAAAGACGTCTGGACAACGTGATATACAAGTTGAATTTTGCGCCGTCGCGGAAAGCCGCCCGGCAGTTGATTACTCACGGGCACATACATGTCAAGGGGCACAAGGTTGATTTGCCGGATTACAGCGTCGATGTAGGCGACAAGATTACGGTAAAAGGTTCGGAAAAGAGTGTTAAGGAAATCAAGCAGCAATTGGCGTTGAACCCGAATTTCACGGCACAGGGCTGGTTGCAGCTGGATCGTGATAAGCCGGAGGCGACGGTAGTGGCAGTCCCGACAAGGGATGATGTGCAAATTCCTGTAGAGGAACAGTTGGTTGTTGAGTTCTGTTCGAGATAGTTTTGAATTGGCTGATTTTGAGGAGGCCAGTATGCGAATTACATGGCGTGGTCTGGAGTTGCCGACTCGTGTCGAGCGCGACAGTAAAATAGCGAGCGACAGGTATGGGAAGTTTTATATTGAGCCGTTCGAGCGAGGTTTAGGCACGACTATCGGCAACAGCTTGAGGCGGGTTTTGCTCAGCTCGCTTGAAGGCAGCGCGGTAACCTCCATCAAGATTGCGGGCGTCAATCACGAGTTTACCTCGATAAAGGGCGTGATGGAGGACGTGACAGATATCGTTCTGAACGTCAAGAATCTGACGGTCCGACTTCAAACGGACGGGCCGAAGGTGATGAAGGTTGCCGTCAACAAGGCGGGCGTAGTGACCGCGGCCAATATCGTTGCCGACCCCGCGATAGAAATCGTGGACAAAGACAAGGTCATAGTCACTTTGACCGAAGACGTGAAGTTCGAGATGGAGATGGTAGTTGAAAGCGGTCGGGGCTATATGCCTGCTGCGGAGCGGCTTGCCGCGGCTGACAGATACGAACAGGAAGTCGGCAGGATAATGCTCGATGCCGTGTATTCACCCGTCACCAGGGTTCGATACATCACCGAGGATACGCGAGTCGGACAAAAAACGAATTATGACCGGTTGATACTTGAGGTATGGACCAACGGGGCAATTACGCCCGATATGGCGATGGTCGAGGCGGCCAAGATTCTGCGCAAGCATATCAATCCGTTTGTGCAGTATAGCGAAATGGGAACCGAAACAGTATCGGGTGAAGTGACGGTTGACCAGCCGCAGCCCAAAGTTGGCGAAGAAATGCAGGCCAAGCTGAATATGCCCATCCAGGAGCTTGAGCTTTCGGTTCGGGCAAACAACTGTCTCGAATCAGCTAAGATCGAGACCGTCAGACAGCTTGTCAAAATGACAGAGGCGGAATTGCTTGAGATTCGCAGCTTCGGCAAGACCAGCTTGCGCGAGGTCAAAAGAAAACTCGTGGATATCGGCTTGTCGCTAGGAATGACGGGAATAGATTGATTTTGATTTGCCCCGCGTTTTGACGGCGGGGCGGAAAAGGGGATTTTTAGTTTATGCGTCACAGGGTCGCAGGCAGGCAGTTAAGTCGAACAAGCGAGCATCGCATAGCGTTGCGTCGCAATCTGGCGGTAGCTCTTTTTGAGCATGAGACGATTTCGACGACTATCCGAAAGGCAAAGGAAGTCGAGGGTTTCGCCGAGAAGCTGATTACGCTGGCCAGGAAGGGAACATTGGCGTCCAGACGGCGGGCAATTTCGCAGTTGGGCGACCGCAACATATTCAAGGATGAAAGTGGTCAGCAGGTTCGCAAGGGCACGATAATCGGCAAATTGTTCAGCGAGCTTGGCCCGCGGTATCTGGATAGAAAAGGCGGATATACGCGAATTATTCACCTGGCAAAAAGACGGTTGGGGGATAACGGCGAACTGGTTTTGCTCCAGTTGGTTGGCTCCGAGCACATTGAGAAAAAACCGAAGGGTGAAAAAGGCGAACATTCAAAGGCCAAGCAGAAGACCAAAGTTGCCGCCGGCGCAAAGCAGTAATCATTTATTAAGTGTTCGGTGAGGGGACCGACGAATGAGCGCTCAAGAATGCATTTTCTGCAAGATAGCATCCGGCCAGATACCAGCGGCCAAAATTTACGAGGATGAGATTATCGTCGCATTTCTCGATGTAGGTCCCATCAGCGATGGTCATACGCTCGTGATGCCTCGTCAGCATTTTGAAAAGGTGCATAATTGTCCGCCTGAACTGCTGGGACAAATCTGGACTCGTTTAGGCAGGATCGCTGAAGCTGTCGCCTCAGCGACCGGTGCTGATGGGTATAATGTGTTGTGCAACAACGGCAGGGCCGCGGGACAGATTGTTGACCATTTGCATTTTCATATAGTGCCCCGTAAGACAGGCGACGGCGTTTTTGCGAAGTGGCCTTCGTATAAGTACAGACCCGGACAGTTGGAGATAATTGCGGAAAAGATTAGAAAGCATCTATGACCGGTTTTCTTCTTGCTGAAGAGGCAGTTTGGTGATATGTTTGATTTATAAATGACCGCGGGGTAGAGCAGTCTGGTAGCTCGTCGGGCCCATAACCCGGAGGTCGGAGGTTCGAATCCTCCCCCCGCTAGTGGTTTACAGAGATAACTTCCTGGCTAACAGGCGGTTATCTCTTTCTTTTTGCCCCCACATTAACCCGCTATTAACCTTCGAGGTCTGTTGACGTGTTAAGATTTCCAGCCTTCGTAGCGATTTGGTATAGCGCTGTTTAATGGTGGGACTTCACCGAATTCTTTAAAATATGCCTTTATTAACTTATCTTCTTCTTTCTTGCTTTCGGGAACATCAGAACATTTACAAAACGAATATTGAAAATTAGCATCGTTGAATTTATCTGGGAACTTAGTATAGCGGTTCAAATAGTAGACGAGATTAATTTCTGAATGGCCGTTAGCGTTTTTGATACCTGAAAGAAATTTCGTTCTTCTTCGCTCCATATTGCCGGTTTGACCGATACACATTATGCCTTCATCATCCGCCATCAGTAATCTCTCCAGTTTGCAGGCGTTGCTGTTGGCATTGGCTAATCTCACTTTATAGACTGCCGGCCCTTGATAATTACAGTTATCATTGATATTGAACCAATCCGTCCATTTATCTGTCATGGTTTTGCTCTTTATTTTGTTGGCCAGCCGGGGGGTGAGCCAAGGTTATATAGCTTGTTAAAAGCTTTGGACCTTTATTGCCGCCCTGGCAATTAGGGCATTTTCTTTGAAAGATGTCAGAGCCATTTGAGCCGTATATGCAGCCGCATTTTGTGCAGTTCATTACATAGGCATATTGCTCATTGTCAGTCCCGGCCTGCTTAGGTTCGACTCGGCCAAGATTTTTTTGGCTGTTTTCGTTAATGAACCCTGGTATAGTCGTGCTCTTATTTGCCCTATTCTTCATTTTGTGTTCTTTTTTTTATTTTGTTTGCCAGCCGTTGTGGGTGGCAACTGAATCATCAGGATAACTGTTTTTATTATCCGATGAAAGGCAATTCTTTTCCCAGCATGTCCTGAGTCCCGCTGAGCCGGGATCGAAAACCGGAATCTTGACAGTTAAGGTCGGTTACAGGATAATGAGAGTAATCTTTTGACGTTTTGACGGAGAGGTTAATTATGTTTGAGCAGGGGAAATTTGCGGATTTACTTTCCGGAAAGAGAATATGGCCGGAGTTATTACAAAAAATCGAATATCAAATGTCCTTACGCCTTCGCAGCTTCGTTGCCTCTCAAAAATCCCGACCATTAACATAACGGCTGGCTGCTTTCATAACTGCATTTATTGCTATACGAAGGGCTATTCGCAATATCTGGGCGATGGCAAAGTAATACTCTTTGACAATACCGCAGATAAGTTGAAACAAGAGCTTGTCCGAAAACGAAAAAAGCCACAGGCCGTATATTTTTGCCCCTCCTGTGACCCGTTTCAGCCGATTCCCGAAATCCTTGACCAAACTTACAAAGCGATGGCGATTTTGCTTGAAGCAGGAATTGGCGTTCAATTCCTCACGAAAGCCATCGTCCCGCCTAAATTCCTTAAGTTGTTCACCAAGCACAATAATCAGGTATGCGGCCAAATTGGATTGACTACTGTCGATGATAATATCAGAAAAATCTTTGAGCCGGGCACTGGAAGCGTTTCAGAGAAACTTGCGACGATGAAAAACCTAATTGAAATCGGCGTCACAACCGGCGCTCGTGCGGACCCGCTCATTTATGGCGTTATGGATTCCGACAAAGCTCTGAGCGATTTATTTTTGGCGATTACCAAAACCGGTGTTAAGGAAGCTGCGATAAACTACCTGTTCCTCAGACCTGCCATTAAAGAGAGCATTGAGAAAAACATAACTGATAAAGAAATGGTGTCCAAGCTGCTTAACTCATATCGAAATGGCGTTAAACTCCCGATTGGTTTAAAGAATTCCTTTGGAGTTGCGTTGCCCAGAGAAATTAGAGAAAATGCGTTTGAGCGGATTAAAACCATTGCCGGAGGTTTCGGATTATCCATCCATATCTGCGGCTGCAAAAATTCAGACATTACACCCGAATCCTGCAATATCACGCGACTATCTCAATCATTTCAACTTGCTCTGTTTTGAAAGATACGCTTAGTAAGGGGTATGCTTTAAAATCGTGTCAGGGTATGAAGGCGTTAAAATCGCTAAGAGTTTAACGAATAAAGAGTTGTGTGATTTAGCGGTCCTCAAAGAGTGACAAAAGTGCCATCAATTTCCGGCCTCATTTGCCAAATGTTCGGTATCTCCTAGTCCTTATATGATGCCCCCGCTATTGCTAAATTCTGCGTAACCAGCCACTTATGGCTGGTTTTTTTATTGCAAAAAATAGACTATTTTTGAGTTAGGCGTGCGGGCGGCTTGTTTTGGCGCATTAGTTATGTGTTGTAGTAAGTACGG
Organism: Sedimentisphaerales bacterium; assembly: GCA_050013675.1. Classification (GTDB taxonomy): domain Bacteria; phylum Planctomycetota; class Phycisphaerae; order Sedimentisphaerales; family Anaerobacaceae; genus Fen-1362. The sequence goes on along the minus strand of JBEKEU010000006.1, from coordinate 59,196 downwards.
GATTTTGTATACTAGGCTATCTTTTTATGAAGCGTGAACTATGCCTAATCAAAAAGAACGTCACCTAAGTAGCGGACCTACCATCAGTCATATAGTTAGTACTCTGGGAAACCAATTCGATATCATAACAGGCTCGAAAAACAGGTTTTATTTTGAACACGGAGCTTATTATGAACCTGATATTGTTCTAAGAAGCAAAGGGAAAGCCAAAATCGTTGCCCTCATAGAGGTTGAGCAGGGCACTCGAAAACATGTTGTCGGCGGGATAATAACGGCAGACCACTGCATGGGATTGCTGAAAGAAACGCCTGTTTTTATAGTTGTTGCTTTAACAGTACAGGATTTGAAAGATTATAGAAAGCGGCTCGACTTCCTAAAGTCTTACGTGAAGAACCTTAAGCAAGTTGATATATGCGATGTGTCTGAAGCTATACATAAGTTGGAGAGCTTGAAATAGAACACGCATTTTGGTTGTGTTGGTGATGTAGCCACTCAACGATTACTGGCTATACCAGCTTACATTCATACACCCTCTGCCCGGAAGCTCAACCTTGATGTGACGTGCATTCTGGTAGCCTACTATCGGCCTTGCTGTGGCGATTCCTTTTTTAAAATTTATCCGATTCGTCAGAATATTTTTATTGTGATTGGGTCTGCTGCCTTACTATGGACGTAATATATTTTTACTTTTCGTGAAGATTGTTCAAATGGTATTGATTTATCATTTAGCAAAACGTTTTTTATTGTTCTCGTAGTGTCCAGACAAATCTGTCCAGGCGTATTCTCATTGCCGCTGACTTCTATGTTTATTCCGCAGTCAGTCGTTTCAATGTTTACAATCTCGGAAGTTGTGTTTACAATCGTAAAATCCTTCGACACCGGCATATCAAACGCCAGCACAAGTCCACTGAATGGCGGGAGGGAAAATTGTCCGCCGAAGTTTGTTTTTGTTTGAATTGCCTGATTATGGTAATTCAGCATAAAAAAGTATCCGCCGCCGTTTTTGTGCAGGCGTGTGCGCGTTATAACAAGCGGGTTATCGCACACAAATTGCCCCCTGAAATTATCAGCAAGACCTAATTTCTGCCACGCATATTTGTGAGCCGCCGATTGATAAATAAATCCCGTGCCGAGAATCGTCGCCGAGCCTTTGCCGCAGCTTACTTTAATTCCGCAGGGCTTTCTGTTTTGCGTCTGTGCGATAATATCAGCGGATTTTGCGTTAAATGTTTCAATATAACCTATGCCGTGTATAGGCTGGTTTGTGTCTGTCCAATAAATTATGCCGTCAGAATTTTCAATTATCTGTTCCGTTTTCACGCCCAGACCATCAGCTAAAATCGTGCAGGGCAGGGCATTGAGGTCAAATTTCGGCAAAGTCGGAAAACATATTAAATGACCGCCGTTGCGAACATATTCCAATAGTTTTTTCTGGCTTTCCGCATCCATCTGTTCCGTAAGAGCCGCCCAAATCTGTTTATATCCGCCGAGCTGACTCGCCTCTGCCGCCGTAATATCTGCAAAATCATATTCCTGATTATCCATTGCCAGCAGTTTGCCCACGCCATCAAAAAGCAGCTCATCTGTAACCATTCGCCAGTCGAGCTTTCGCCCGACACACGAGCCGTCATCGAGATTTTCGCCCGTGAACAGCGGATTGAGGAACTCGCGATAATAATATGGCGGATAAAACGCCAATGCCTGTTTTGCGTTTGTGCTGCACTGGCATAGCCTCTGGCCGTGTGTTTTAACAATGCCGCTGATTCGCTGTATCACAGGATAACTTTCGCCGACTCTGCCCTGAACATCAATCGGCGTTTGCAGATAAAACGCTGAATCATAAATGCCCCAGCCGGGCGGATTTTCGCCTCCGCTGAACATATAATAATTCATACCGACTGCGCCGTTCGCCAAACAAGCCTTATAGAACAGTTCCATTTCATCCGGATATATCCGAACATTCGCTTCTCGTGTTCCTGCCTGCAATTCCGCCACATAACTCGGCCCGCGATTGCTCTGTATGGATTTTGTCATCGCGTTGATAATTCTGTCATCGTGAAAATTCCTATACGATGGGTTTTCCGGTATATGGTCAACGCCGAGAAGAATATCAGGATACAGCCGCGATAGTTTATGATACATTGACAGGCAGACAGGCATTGTTTTGGCTCTGCCGAACACCCAGCCAGGCACATTATGAAACAGCGGAACTGTAATTTCGCGAAGTCTTATTTCCCTGATGAGCATTCCGATATATTCAGCGTAAAAATCACGATGAAAATTTTCCCAGTCCCTGTACGCGAAATGCTCAGCCTTTGTTTTTACCTCACCGGCAGGGGGGACAACTTCCTGAAAATCGCGATAATTTGTGCCGCAGCGTTCATTTAGCGCGGAAATTGTTTTATAAGTTTTCTTCAGATACTCGCGATACGCCTTAATCGAACAACTGCTGTAATCGCCGCAGCCGTTGAGCCACTGGAACAGGCCGACCTCGTTGCAGACCTGAATCATTGCAATCGGCCCGCCGTTTGAAAGCTGGTTCGCCGCAATCTTCGGCATAATAGCATCATACCACTGCATTGTTTTTCGCAGATAATCCGGCTGGCAAAGACAGGCATAACCGACCGGATACGGTTTGCCGTTTGAATCGCAGGCTAAAGCATCAGGGTAATTTTTAAAAAACCATCTCGGCAGGCCGTGCATCGAAAGCTCTGCCAGAATATATGGTCCAGGCTTCAAAATTAAATTAAGCTCCATTTTTTTGCACAGCTCAATAAATCTTTCAAGATTCAGATTGGCCGCGTATCTGCCTGTGAAATCCGCCTCGCCCTCAATTTGTTCGTGCAGCGACCACGGCACATAAGATGAAACAGTATTCAGTCCTGCCTGTTTGATAAGTTCCAAATGTTTCTGCCAAAGTTCCGCATTAACGCGAAAGTAGTGCATCTCGCCGCTCAACAAAAAAAAACTTTTTCCGTCAAGTTCAAACGACTGATTATTGAATGTTAGTTCCATTGTCTGCGGTATTGCCTTTAATGCCGAGGGTGTCAATTTGTTATCTCCGAATTATTTTTGATTATCAGTTTTACGCCGGTTGAAAGCCTTTCGGTCTAAACCAATATCCGCCGGATATTAGTTATATTTTATAAAAACGTTTTTACATTGCCATTCTGCAGGTTTTTATAATTTAAGTCAAGAAAAAAAATGTTTCAAATATATCAAAATTTCGTTTTTTTACGCAAATTATCAAAAGATATGCGTTTATTGACACAAAGATCAGGTTTTTCGTGAAGAGTATTAACAATAAAACATTTTAATTATGCGTTTTTTGCAAATATGATTTTGGTTTTAATAAAAAATATCTTGACATCGAAGTTTAAAAGTTGTAAAAAGGTTTTCATAAGGATTAGAGTTGTTTTCAGGGTTAGCAATGATGAACAAAGAAGCAACAACCACAACAATTCACGACGTCGCCGAGGTTGCAGGTGTTTCTATTTCAACAGTTTCCCGTGTTGTTAATGACTTGGGGCGTGTCGCACCGGAAACCCGGCGAAAGGTCGAATCTGCAATCCGCCGATTGAATTTCCAGCCAAACAGCAGGGCGCAGGCTCTAAGCAGAAAACGAACAGACACCATAGGCCTGATTGTGCCGGATTTTGAAGGTCATTATTTTGCGATGCTGATGGAAGGAGCACACCAGGAAGCCCAGGCCAACGGCGTTCATATTATGGTTATCAAGGCAAAGGAATCGGAGGAAAAAATCGAGGCTGTTACCCGTTTGTGTTCGCAGGGACGAACCGATGGCGTGATTTTAATGCTTTCTGATCTGAATTATACAGCATTATACAGCGATGTCCTCGAAAGCATCGGCCCTATTAACAGTCCTTTGGTAGTCCTCGACCAGGATGTTCACTCCTGGCGGCTTGATAATATACTTTTGGATAACAGGCTTGGAGCTTTTGAAGCAACAAGGCATTTCATAGATACCCATAACGTTGATGATGTATTTTTCCTCGGCGGTTCTGAAAACAACGTTGATACTACTGCCAGAGCGTTAGGTTTTTCCGATGCTCTCAAAGGAACAGGCCTCGAAGCCGAGCAAAGACAGTTCTTCTGCACAAATTACAGTTATGATGAGGGCTATCGTCTGGCGGGGAAAAATATACTTCCGCTGATTGAGCCGCAAAAGAGATATGGCGTTGTGGCCGCCAATGACGATATTGCCGGCGGCGTAATGGATTTTCTGATGGATAGCGGCATCGAAGTGCCCAGACAGGCCGGTGTTATAGGTTTTGACGATTCCCCGATAGCAAGCCAGCGAAGACTGAAAATCACCACAATGAGAATACCTACCAAAGAGATTGGCAGAATAGCAGTGCGAACAATTCTCAATCGTCTCACCGGCAAAGTAAACGAACCGGCCAAAATTGTATTAAAAGCCGAACTTATCGTTCGCCAGTCCTGCGGTTGCGAATTGAAGAAGAACTAAAAAATTCACAATTTATAGGAGAAAGGTGTGAAGAGCATTAGCTGTATAGGGTGTTTGCTGCTTCTGTTTACAGCTGTTTCAGTCGGTCGGGCGGAGTTTTCCGCCGCCGACGGAGCTCTGCTCGACGAAATTACTTTCGCCTCATTTCAATTTTTCTGGCAGCAGGCCGATTCGCACTCTGGCCTGGTAAGAGACAGCTCTGGCAAAGATGTTTGCAGTATCGCTTCTTTGGGCTTCGGTCTTGCGGCTCTGCCGATAGGCGTTGAAAGGGGATATGTTTCATTTGAAGCTGCCAAAAAACGCGCAATCATCGCATTAAAAACTCTTCAAAATTCAAACGCACAACATAATGGAATGTTTTGTCATTTTATTGACTTAAAAACCGGCAGCACTACTGAATTAGGTTATGAAGGTATCGTATCATCTGTTGATACTGCTCTTATGATTGCAGGAGCAATTGTCGCCGGCGAATATTTCGGCGGCGAAGTAAAACAATTAGCCGAGGAAATTTCCGGCAGAGTCAACTGGGCATCGTTTGTTAATCCCAAAAACGGCCAGGTTTGTATGGCCTGGCAGGCAGACGACCCGAACAATATGGCAGGGGCGGGCAGTTTCGACAAACAAACTTGGGACTGGTACACCGACGAAACAATTTTAATTTCGCTTCTCGGTCAGGCTTGCCCGATTGAAAAATACAGACTCAAACCCGATACAATGACAACCTTCAACAGACCAATCGGCAGATACAAAGCCGGTAAACCATATATTTACACATATCCCGGCACGCTTTTCACTTATATGTTCGCGCACTGTTTTTATGACTTTAAAAAAACAGGCAAAGATTCGCTCGGCATTGACTGGTTTGAAAACACCCGCAGAGCGGTGATTGCAAATCGCGATTGGTGCAGAGATAACAGCGGCAAATTCGCAACTTACGGCCAAAATCTCTGGGGTATTACCGCAGGCTCTGCCCCCGATAACCAGTACGTTGTTCTCGGCCACCCGCCTCGCGGAGCAAGCGATAATCAGGGCGAATATGGCACGCTCCACCCTTATGGAGCGGGTATGTCTGTGCCGTTTGTGCCGAACGATGCGATTGCAGCGCTGCGTTATATGCGCAATTTAAAAATCGACAACAAACCCGTCTGGCAGGGTGTAAACGAAGGCGGTTATGGCTTTTGGGACGGATTTAACATCGACCGCAAGTGGGTATCAGACCATATAATCGGCATCGCACAGGGACCAATGCTCCTGATGATTGAAAATGCGCGAACCGGCCTTATATGGAATCTGATGATGAAAAACCAAGACATCACTGCAGGGCTTAAACGAGCCGGTTTCAAGGGAAATTTTTAAAATACAAGGCAAATGGAAGTAAAAGATAACATTTTGATTGATGGTAAAAACGTTTTCAAAGCGGCGAATTCCACCGGCCTGAACTTTTCCATTTTTGACAACGGCGTGATAGAAAATATCACCTGTCGTCAGACACAAATAAATCTTATTAGCGCTTCACCGCTCGGCAATAGTTGCTGCAATTTATATCTAAGAAAAAGGTCAGACTCATTTTCCGCCGTCGCGATGATTGGCCCATCTTCCCCGGCAGGGCATTTCATTAACGAAAACACTTACGAAACAAAAGGCGAATTTGAAGGTGTGCTGTTCAGGTGCAGACTGTTGCTTTGCCCGCGTCAGAGCAAATGGCTCTGGTCTGTGCAGCTAACCAACACCGCCGGCAAGCCTGCCGAATTTGATTTGCTCTATGTTCAGGATATCGGCCTGTTCTACGCCGATGGAAACGAGAAAAACGATTATTACATAAGCCAGTATATTGACTACACTCCGCTTTGGGACGATAAGCTCGGCTATGTCGTCTGCTGCAGGCAAAACGAACATGGCAAAGGCAATTTCCCCTGGCTTGCGATGGGGTCGCTTTCAAAAACAAAAAGTTTTTCAACCGATGGCTTACAATTTTTCGGGCCTTCTTACAGGCAAACCGCTGTGCCGCAGGCATTGTCCTCTGACAAACTGGCCGGGCTTAAACAGGGTGAGTTCGGCGTTGTCGCATTGCAGTGCGAGCCTTTTATTTTAAAACCCCGGCAAACCAGCGATTACGGTTTCTTCGGCATATATCACGCAAATCACCCATCTGCCACAACACAGGCCGACTTTAAAATTATCGCTCCGGCCATAGAGGAATTAAAAGACCTTGCCGTAACTGCCTGGGCTGACGACTGCATTTATTCCGAACAGGCCGAGAACACTTTTTCGCAGGCCTTACCCTTTGCGTCAGAAGATATCGCTGATGATGAGTTGGATATTTTGTTTGGCAGCCAGAAACGGAACAGTGAATTTCACGGTGACAGGCTGCTGTCGTTTTTCTATGGCGACAATCGCCATGTTGTCCTGCCTCGCAAGGAACTGCTCACATATCGTCCCTGCGGCCACATAATCAAAACCGGCGGCAATCTGCCCGGCGACGAAACAATAATGGCCGCCTCCTGCTTTATGTTCGGAGCTTTCCTGTCCCACTTGGCACAGGGAAATGTCAATTTCAATCGCCTCTTAACCGTAAACACAAACGCTTTAAACGTTGCCAGACATACAGGCCTTCGCATTTTTATAAAACAGGCCGAGCAGTATTATCAGTTGGCTCTGCCATCAGCCTTTGAAATGTCGCTCAATCACTGCCGCTGGATATACAAACACCGGCAGTTGCTTTTTGAAATTATTTGCAGAGCCGATGCCGACAGCCCGCAAATTCGTCTTGAACTGAATGTACTGAAAGGCACAAAGCCGCAATGGCTCATCTCTTGCGAACTTGCCGCAGAGCATAACTGGCAGACCGAACTGAATGGCTCATTAAAACTTCTGCCCGGCGCAAAAAGCAAACTGCAATCTATGTATCCTACCGGCCATTACGTTATAAATTTTGACAGACCGCAGTGCATTGAACAAATCGGTGCAGACGAAATGTTCTTCGCCGACGGCAAAAGCAGGGGGCTTGACTTTATCGTAATCAAACTCAGCGATACCGATAAGTTCACAATGAATATCGAAGGCAGACTTATTGCCCCAAATAAAACACAGTCCGTAAAATTTTCAGAACTGAAAAACAATTTCGTAAACTTTGATTTGTCTTCTGTCCGCGATTCATCGCAGATAAGCCAAATAGCCGAAATCCTGCCCTGGTTCGTTCACAATGCCCGAATTCATTATCTCTCACCGCACGGTCTGGAGCAGTACGGCGGGGCAGCTTGGGGTACTCGCGATGTATGCCAGGGCCCGATTGAAATGCTGCTTGCCCTCGGCGATTATGCCCAGGTGAGGAAAATTCTTGCCGCGGTCTTCTCAAATCAAAATCCCGAGGGCAACTGGCCACAGTGGTGGATGTTTGACCGCTACGCCGGTGTCAGGGCGGGCGAATCCAACGGCGATGTCGTTTTCTGGCCTATAATCGCTCTGTGCGAATATGTCGAATGTTCAGGCGATTATGATTTTCTCAATGATATGCTGCCATACCGCCATCAAAAGATTTCTCCGCAGTCAGAGCCGGCAGGCGTTCTGTCGCACGTTATGTGCGCGATTGAACACATCACCGCCGTTCGTTTCGCCGGCAATACAAAACTTGTAAATTACAGCGACGGAGACTGGGACGATGCTATGCAGCCCGCCGACAAATCCCTCGAAAATCGGCTCATAAGCTCCTGGACTGTCGCTCTTAGCTATGAAACTTTTACTCGATTGGCCGCAATGTGTCGTGCCACAAGTGATATTGAAACCGCCGAGCAGCTTGAAAAACTCTCCAGAGAAATACGATTTGACTTCAACAGCTTCTTAATCAAAGACGGCGTTGTGGCAGGCTTCGGCCTTAGAGGCAGCGAAAATGAATTCGATTTGCTCCTGCACCCCTGCGACGACACAACAGGCATTCACTACCGCCTACTTCCAATGGTACAGGGGATTTTAAGTGGCATATTTACGCCTCAGCAGGCAAAAACGCACATCGAACTGATACAAAAACACCTGAAAGGCATCGATGGTATAAGACTGATGGATAGACCCGTCAAATACCACGGCGGAATTCAGAAAATTTTCAGACGCGCAGAGAGCGCAGCTTTCTTCGGACGAGAAGTCGGCCTTATGTATTCCCACGCACATCTGCGCTATGCCGAGGCTCTGGCTCGCCTGGGGTTTGCCGATGAATTTGTAAACGCGATGTCGCAGATTGTCCCGATTGATATTCAAAAAATTGTTCCGCAGGCCGACATTCGCCAGTCGAATTGTTATTACAGCAGTTCCGATGCTGATTTCGTCAACCGCAACGATGCGAGCAATCGCTACAACGACTTAATCGCAGGCAAAATTCCGGTCAAAGGCGGCTGGAGAATTTATTCCAGCGGACCGGGAATGTTCGTCAGCTTCATCATTCGTTATCTGCTCGGCATTCGCCAAAGCTGCGGACAAACCATTTTTGACCCTGTTATGCCAGCAAAATTCGACGGTCTCGCTGCCAATATAAATCTGCTCGGCAAAGATATAAAACTTGTCTATCACGCAGGCGAAAATCGAAACAGCGTAAGCAGAATCGAAATCAACGGAAAACAATGCGGCTTTGACAGAGAACAAAATCCCTATCGCCCCGGCGGAGCATCTGTGGCCGATTCAGTGCTAAAACAAAGACTTGACAGAAATAATAACGTTATAAAAATTTATATGTGATTTATATGTGAAAGTAAAAATGGACTTAAAACAGCATCACCTTACAGATAAGCAGGACAAGATTGGTTTCAGCCAAAAGGTGGCCTACGGTCTTGGTGCAATGTCAACCAACGTAGCCGTCAATTCGCTCAGCAATCTGACTATGCTTATCTATAACGCCTGCCTCGGCGTAAATCCGATTTTACTTGGTTTTGCTCAGGGCATTCCGCGTTTGTGGGATGCCGCCACCGATACGATTATCGGTGTTTGTTCCGACAACACACGCACCAGATTCGGCAGAAGAAGGCCTTATATATTTTTCGGAGCGATTGCTCTGGGTATTACATTCTCGCTGCTGTGGATGGCTCCAAAAGGCTGGAGCGAATATACAACATTCGGCTATTTCCTTGTAATGTCTCTGTTGTTCTATACCGCCGTCGCGGTTTTCGATATACCACGCGGCGCACTCGGCTATGAAATGACCGATGATTATCATGAACGTACAAGACTGTTCGCATATTGCAGCTTCCTGATAAACGTCGGCGCCATTACAACTCCCTGGCTGTATTTCATCGCCAACCTTAGCGTTTTCAAAGATGAAGCGCAGGGTATGAAATACGTCGGTATCGCTATGGGTGCTCTAATGATATTTGGCGGCATAGTTTGTGCCGTTGTCTGCAAAGAAAGAAAAACTCAGCAGATTACTCGTCAGGAGCGGGTCAAATTCTGGAGCAGCGTTTCGATGACCTGCAAAAATCGAACGTTTTTGTGGCTGCTGGCAATTGTTCTTCCCATAACACTCGGCTTCTATTTCGTCAACGGCTTCAGCCAGTACATAATGCTCTATTTTGTTTACAGCGGCGACAAACAGGCTGCCTCCGTTCTTATGGGCTGGTGCGGCACTTTATGGGCAACGCTTTCTCTTGTTGGCGTTTTCCTGATGACTTATGTCGCTACTCGTCTGGGCAAGTCAAAAACCGTTATGATATTCCTTATCGTTATGGCTCTGGGAAATTCACTCAAAGTTGTTTGTTACAGCAGGACGCATCCCTGGTTAGTTCTGATTCCGACAGCGTCTTTGTCGCTTGGCTTTCTCGTGCTGTTCTCGCTTGTTTACTCGATGCTCGCTGATATATGCGATGAGGACGAGCTTAACACCGGAAAACGCAGAGAAGGCAGCTACCAGGCCGTTTATAACTGGTGGTGGAAAATCGGTATATCTGGCGCGTTTTTCGTATCAGGCTTTCTGCTCAGGTCAACAGGGTTTAATGAAAAATTTGCAGCCCAGTCCGATTCTACCCTGTTTTGGCTGCGGGTATGGGAAATCGGCCTGCCCTCGGTTATGTGCCTTGTAAGCGTCTTATTGCTGATTAAATATCCTTTAACTGAACAGCGGGCTTATGAAATTAAGGATTTGCTTGCAAAACGTAAACTTGCCGCCGTCGGCGAAGAAAATAGGATTTAGGATTTTTCGATTTATATGAACGATTTATTAAAAAACAATCTGGCCGTCGAAAGCTATCGGGAATTTATACTGGAAGCACAAGCGATGAACACGCCCGCTGTTTCTGATAGTCTGGTCGCAAAGGCTATTGATTTTATAAAAAATAACGCCAACAAACAAATTCAGGTGAGCGATGTCGTTAATCACGTTTCGGTTTCGCGAAGAGAACTTGAAAGACGGTTCAAAAAATCGTCCAATCGCTCGATTCATCGGGAAATTAAACTAACAAAAGTACAATTGATTTCAAAAATACTACTTGGGACATCGGACAATATCTCGGTAATCGCCGCAAAACTCGGTTTCGCTGATGTTGCCCACATCGCTCGATACTTCAAAGACATCGAAGGAATCAGCCCCCTGAAATACAGAAGGAAAAATTCATGTGCCGGAAGATAAAATATCTGCTCCTTATCGCACTGGCAGCTGCCGCGACAGCATCGGCTTCGGAACTTACCGTTGTAAGTTATGAGACATCAGAAACAAATCTTACCCTCAGTTCCCCTGATACAGGAATGACGCTCACGAAAGTACTGGGCGGCACCGGCGGCGCACCGGCTGCCACGCAGGGCAGTTATGTCCTAAAGGCGACCTGGACAGGCCAACCCGACCACAAAGTCGAAATCCGTCACAACGGTTTGAGCTACAATTTGGCCGGCTTTGACAAAGCCCTTGTCGATGTTTTTATACCGACCGGAGCAGCCTTGTTCCAGTCAAACGGGCTTATCGGTATCTGGAGTGATAACTGGGTGCCGGGCAACTGGAGCCGCGGCGATATCGTGCCGACTGAAAATAACAGATGGTTCACAATTGAAATGGATGTAAGCTCATTTAACCCTGGATTGTTGAACCACATCTCCGCTCTCGTTTTTGAAAATTATGGTGCCGACAACGGCACATTATACGTTGACAACATAAGACTGATTGGGAGCGAACCTAACGAACCCAACGGCCTGATTGCGACCGGCCACGACAGCAGGATAGATTTACGATGGAACCCAGTAACAGGAGTAGGTGGCTATAATATCTATCGCTCCAATTCCGCAACAGGTCCTTTCACAAAAATAAATACATCTCTCGATGATATTGCCGTCTACAGCGACTTTCTCGGAACAAACGGCTCGACAAAATATTATTATGTGGTTTCCGTCGTTGGCGGCATTGAATCCAGTCCATCTGATGTTGTTTCCGCCGCAACTTACGCTATGACTGATGAGCAGCTTCTGACCTCCATAGAAGAGGCGGCCTTCAGATATTTCTGGGATTTTGGCCATCCGGTAAGCGGATTGGCAAGAGAAGGTTATAATTTCGGTCAGGGCGACAATACCTGCGCTATTGGCGGTTCGGGTATGGGGTTAATGGCTATTTGTGTCGGTGCCGAGCGTGGATTTATTGCCAGAGCGGATGCTGCACAACGCGTCCTGGAGATACTGACTTTTCTGGATGAAAAAACACCCCGTTATCACGGAGCCTGGTCGCATTGGGTTAATGGGGCTACCGGCGCAACGATTCCATTTAGCACATACGATAACGGAGGAGACATCGTTGAAACCTCTTATTTAGCGCAGGGAATGCTCACCGTTCGGCAATACTTCGATTCTAATGATACTGTAGAAACTCAGATTCGCAGCAAAGCCACAGCCCTTTGGGAGGGGATAGACTGGTATTGGTATCTGCGTCGTTCGGATCCGGGGTACGAAACCAACCAAAACATTTACTGGCACTGGTCGCCGAATTACGGCTGGGTTATGAATTTTGCTATCTATGGCTACAACGAGTGTATGATTACCTATCTGCTGGCCATTGCCTCACCGACGCACCCAATACCCGCTTCCTGCTACTACAACGGCTGGACCGGCGGCAGCTACAAAAACGGCAGCAGATACTATGGTTATACGCAATGGGTAGGCGGGTTTGAATTACCGATGTTCTTCACTCATTATACCCATCTCGGATTTGACCCGCGCAACAAAAACGACAATTACTGCAATTATTTCGAGAACAGCCGAAACATCGCGCTAATCGACCACGCCTATTGCATCGCCAACCCCGGAAATTTTACAGGCTACAGCGATTTGGTATGGGGACTTACCGCAAGCAATAATCCATGGGGCTATGGCGCACAGGCGCCGGGCAGTCCCGATAACGGCACTATTACTCCGACCGCCGCTATAAGTTCAATGCCTTATACGCCGACCGAGTCAATCGCGACACTGAAACATTTTTACCATACCTATGGCAGCAACGTATGGGGGCCGTTTGGTTTTGTTGATGCGTTTAATCTGGGACAAAACTGGTTTGCTCCGGGTTATATTGCCATTGACCAGGGTCCGATTATAGTAATGATTGAAAACTACCGCACTCAGTTGTGCTGGAATTTGTTTATGGCCAACCCGGAAATAGCGCCAATGCTCGAAAGCATCGGCTGGGCGACAAGAACCGACAATGGCCTCAAATACGAGTATTACGAGGGAACGTGGAGTTCACTGCCCAACTTTGATTCGCTCACACCTGTTGCGACAGGCACTGCCAACAACTTTGATATTGGCCTGCGACAGCAGGACGATTCTTTCGCCCTCCGCTTCACCGGCTATATCGATATACAAACCGCCGGCGATTATACTTTCTACACTAACTCCGACGACGGCAGCAAATTATACATCGACGGCGCTCTTGTCGTAAACAACGACGGCCTGCACGGAACACAGGACAGAAGCGGCATTGTCAGTCTTGCCGCCGGAAAACATCTGATTGTTGTTAGCTACTTTGAACAAACTGGCCCTCAGGTGTTGACAGTCAGTTTTGCCGGTGCGGGAATTTCCAAAGAGCAAATTCCGGTAAATCTGTTATTCAGATGTAATCTTCCCGGCGATTACTCGCAGGACTGCGTTGTCGATATGGACGATTTAAGGATATTGGCCGCGAATTGGCTCAACAGTTATACATTCGTTGATTTTGCACAAATGGCTGCCGATTGGCGGAAATACGAACGATAAATTTGAAATTTTTTTAGGGAATAGAATTATGAGAAAGAATAAAGGTTTCACGTTAGTAGAATTGCTGGTTGTGATTGCGATAATTGCGTTGCTGATGGCGGTTCTAATGCCGGCGCTGAACAAGGCACGCGAACAGGCCAGATCGGTTGTCTGTAGGAACAGTCTTAAAAATTATGCTCTTGCTGGAATGATGTATCTTCAGACAAACGACGATAAGTTTCCGTTTGGGCTCACCTGCATTTACAGCTGCAAAACGTTTACACCGGAGCATCCTTTTGAGTGCCGTTGGCACGATGCCGGAGTTGTTCCTGATGGGCCTCTGTGGCCATATCTGCAGGCAAAGAATTTACATTGCTGCCCGACTTTTGCCGGCATCGCCAAAACCAGGGGGGCGAATCACCCAGGGCATATACCGGGTATCCCTATAAAACCGACGTTTAGTTACAGTATGAACGGACGTCTCAGCGCCGGCGGCTGCAACAACGCCAACGGCGGCTTCAGTGACCTTACCGGTGTTCCCGGCCAAATGATAACACTCGGTCAGGTAAAACACACATCACGAGTGCTTTTTTTCACGGAGGAAAATATATGGACTATACGCAGCAGTGACAAACCTCCAGGCCTTAATTTATCTAATGCTGCCCTTAATGACATGTTTTTTGGCACGGTAAAAAACGGCAACGGCGATTGCATAGCGACGTTCCACAAGGCTAACGATTCAAAACAGAACATGGGTGTCGGTAATGTAGTGTTTATCGATGGCCATGTCAGCGAGGAGAAGGCTTATGACGAGCAGGACATTGCCCTCGGTTATTCGGATAAAAGTATGAAATTGACTTTTGGAGTTGACAAATTGATACATGGAATTAACTATTAATAAAAATAAATAGGTTTTATGTTATGAAATTATCAACCAGTTATATTTAGGTGTGATTTTTGTGACGGCTGCTGTTTTATCGGCGGGTGTTCTCTGTGGCAAAAAAAACGAAATGTCGCAAAATGGTGAAAAATATCCGCAAAATGGCGTTGTTTTGGACTTGCAGGATGGGTAGAATTGGGCTGTGAAAACGTTATGACAATGGTATTTTGGCATTTTCGCGTATTGCCCGACTAAGTGTTTAGCCGGGTTACAAATACGCTTAAACTTTTTATTTTAGGAGGTCAGAGAGATGAAGAGATTAATATGTGTTATGTTATGTGTCAGTTTGGGCATGGTTCTGTGTGGAACTGCCTTCGCGTCACCGGCCATAGACGGTGCGGTTATTAAGACGCGTATCTTCAACGACAACCCTGGGTCGACAGTCACTACCACCAATTCCTATCCGTCGTCGATTACAATCAAAGATGAATGGGTTGACAGTGGTGGTTACGCAAATTTGCACAATTTCCGTTTATCTGCCGACGGCGGAAGCACTCCTGCTACATTTGCTAACGGCGACGCCTTTGCCTTCGCCGCAGATGTGACTCTTACGGGTACGGCCAGCGCCGAAGCCGGCTTGCTGGTTTCACCCTGGTGGTCGCCGGATGTTGACGGCAGGTTTATGATTAATGGCGGTGGAGAGATTGCTTGCTTTGGAGGCCGATTACCGTTTTATAGTTTTACCGCCAACTATAGCCTCACTTATACCAAAGGAGACACGGTTCGAATGGGTGTCGTCTATCGCCCTAACTCTCTTAGCGCGTTAGACCCGGCTACCATAGAATATATTGTAACTATGGGCTTGAACACTTACAGCAGCGGCCAGCTAGCCTTCGACATGGGCAATCCCGCTGAGGATCCGCCCCACGGCCTGTATGGAATGCTCACCCCCGCTTCGGTCGGCGGCTATTTTCAGCCGCAGGTGTGGGCCTCGAATGTGTGGGCACAGGCATCGTTCGAGAATATGGCTTATTCTCCTGTTCCTGAACCGGCAACAATGGCTCTGTTAGGGTTAGGCAGCTTATTCCTTGCAAGACGCAGGAAATAATTGGTCTTTGAGTTGATTGTTGGGGCGCTCGGCTGTAAAAAGTCGAGCGCCCTATTTTGTCATATTAAAGATATAAATATAAAAACAAAGACCTGTCTTGCCCTATTAAGGAAAGGATATATTATGAAGAAAAAGATTGCCCTGTTAGTGATATTGGTTACAGGTTTTGCTGCCGGCAATGCCTTGGCCGATAACGTGCTGAACCCCAGCTTTGAGCTGGGTAATTTAGGCAGGTTTGATCCTCAGAATGTGACATACTGGACGACTGTCGGCACATACGGCTGGCATCATAGTGATGTTGATTATGGTCCTGATCATGTTAATTGCGTACATAGCGGCGCCAAAGCTGTGAAAATATGGAGCCAGATTACCTATTTATACCAGGATTTCAATGCCATCGCGGGAAAAGAATACAAAGTCAGCGTCTGGGCCCTTAGCGCCTCAGGCGATAATGGCGGTCTTTCTGGCCAGAATGGTATTGTTGAGGTTAATTGGCTTGATAGTACTAAGACGATTTCAGAGGGCAAGCAAGTAATTGGTTACTTTTATGGAGATGGTTTAGATCCTTGTAACACCTGGAAACTTATTTCCGGTGTATGCACTGCCCCTGCACAAACGGCTTATGGCAGGTTATTTTTGAAACTAAAGAATACTGAAACTGAACCTCCAAGAAGCTCTGTTAACTGGGATGATGTATCGGTTACTTGGCGTTACGCTGCGTCGAACCCTAACCCTGCAGATGACGCGAACGGTCTTGTTCCGTCTGAAGTAACTGCGCTGTCGTGGGACAGGCCTGCTCCTCGTCACACCGGCGATACCATTAAGTGTGATGTGTGGTTTGGCACTGACCCCTGTATGCCCGGGACAAACACAAAAATCCTCAACAAGCAGGATGCCAATTCTGTTGCGATTAGTTCGCTTGCCTCACATCAGAATTATTATTGGCGTGTTGACTGCTATGACCCGGACGGTTCAGGTCCGGAGATAAAGTCGGAAGGCGACGAGACGTGGACTTTCAATACGGCCGGTAACTGCGGTCCTTCGTATATCCCTGGCGATATAAATGGAGACTGCTATGTCAACTTAGCTGATGTTAAAGAAATGGTTGCTAATTGGCTCAAATGCAACGATGTGTCTAATCCGCAGTGTCAATAGTTAAAAAATCATTTTGATGACGATTTTTATGAATTGACGATTGGAGTGCTCGGGTGTGAAAAGTCGAGCGCCCTGTCTTGCCATATTAACGAAAGGATATATTATGAAGAAAAAGATTGTCCTGTTAGTGATATTGGTTATAGGTTTTGCTGCCGGCAACGCCTTGGCCGGTAACTTGCTGAGCTCCGGCTTTGAAGAGGGTGATTTAGGCACGTTTGGTGGTCCTCCGATTCCAGGCTGGGCGACTTACGGCACAAACGGTGAGCATCACAGTGATGCTAATGCGGTACATAGCGGCACCAAAGCTGTGAAAGAATGGTTGGATGATACCGGTATGTTCCAGGATTTTCCTGTAGTCGCGGATAATACGTACGATTTCAGCGTCTGGGCCATTGCTCTCTCAAGCGATGGTGGTGGTTTTTCCGGCAGGGACGCTTTTTTCCAGGTCGAGTGGTACGACGCGGACGATTACTGGCTGGAGACCGCAGTAATAGGGTATTTTTATGCCGATCCCAGTCCCCCCATTCCCCCCTTTCCCTATGGTAATCTCGATCCCTGTGATATATGGAAGTTTATTTCCGGTACCGTGACCGCGCCGCCTACGGCTGCTTACGGCAGGGTTTTTATGGGCATGACTGCAGGCAGTATAGGCCCCGATGCTCACAGAGGCTCTATTAACTGGGATGATGTATCAGTTACTTACCTTTACGGTGCGTCGAACCCTGAACCTGCAAATGGCGCGATCGATCTTGTTCCGTTTAAAGTAACTGCGCTGTCGTGGAAAAAGCCTGCTCCTCGTCACACCGGCGATACTATTCGTTGTGATGTGTGGTTTGGCACTGATAGCAACATGCCCGGAACAAACACAAAAATCCTCAACAAGCAGGATGCCAATTCTGTTGCGATTAGTTCGCTTGACCCACATCAGGATTATTATTGGCGTGTTGACTGCTATGACCCGGACGGCTCAGGTCCGGAGATAAAGTCAGAAGGATGGACCGGCTCTCCCAAATCCGTGTGGAAATTCAGTACGGCCGATAACTGCCCTTCGTATATGCCCGGCGATGTAAATAAAGACTGCTATGTCAACTTTGCTGATTTTGCAGAAATGGCTGCTAATTGGCGCAAATGCAACGATGTGTCTAATCCGCAGTGTCAATAGTTAAAAAATCATCGAATAACGATGATTGATACTAATTAGCGATTGGGGTGTCTGGCTCAAATAGTCAGACACCCCGTACTATAAAAATATTCATCCGACGTTAAGTTTTTGGGAAAGCTGACCTTAAAGCAGCTTATTTTGCTGAAATTGGTCGACTTACCTTTGGTTCCGCGATATAATTCCTATGTCGGGAGCGCCTTGGCGGACTTTTGAAGTCATACAGAAGAACGGTCTAATGCTTGAGATGAATATTTTTATAGTACGGGTATGGTACCTCTCGCAAGGATGGCAGTTACGGCCACCGAAGCGCCGATAGCAATCAATTCTTTCATTTTGGCATCGAGCATTTTATTTTCCCTTTTTCAATAAATGTAATCTCTTATCTTATACAGTGGTAGTCTTCTTTTCTCCCTTTAGAAAATACAACCTGCCACAATTTCCCCTTTGATCGGAAAGATCCGGCAGACATTTGTAGCCAATAAGTCCACATCCTGTAAAATCTATCGTCATATTTCGAGTTTCCCTCAGGTCCTTTTATTTCTTTTATCTTGTCCCAATTTTTTACAAAATTATGATTCCAAGCCATACAGGTTGGATCATAGTATCTTCCAAAGCTATGGAAATCTTCAATATCAAAAATACCTTCTGCGGATTCAACGATTTGTTTTACAGAGGGGAGGTCTCCATTTGGGAAAATATATTTAGTGATCCACGGTTCTACGGTGGGCTTGGAACTTATGTCCCCAATGGTATGCAATAGAAATAATCCCCCTTGTTTTAAACACGCATCCATAACAGTCATATACGCTCTATAATTTTTATGGCCAACATGTTCAAACATACCCAGAGAAACAATTCTATCAAATTTTTCCTCTGTTTTAGGCGCAGATCGATAATCTTCAAGTCTGAATTCAACCGGAAGTCCTTCGGAGAGCTTTTTCCCCAATTTAACTTGTTCTTTTGAAACCGTATATCCCTTAACAGTGACCTGATAAGTTTCAGCCGCATATTTCATAAAACTGCCCCAACCGCAGCCGATGTCTAAAACAGTCATCCCTTTTTCTAATCCGAGTTTTTTACACACTAAATCTAATTTTTGTTCCTGTGCTTTAGCTAAATTTTCAGGCGTTTCTTTCAATCCCTTCCAATAAGCACAAGAATAGGTCATTCTTGGATCCAGCATCAAGGAATATAACTCATTTCCGGTATCATAATGTTTCTCTCCAATCTGAAAAGCCCTTCTTTTAGTTTGAAGATTGCAAATTCTGGCAATGGCAGCATCTTTCAAGTAAATCCAGGACCTTTTCGCTGTTTTTTCTAAATCGGCTTCAATCACTTTGCTGAAGAATATATCCAGTCTATCACAGTCCCACCATCCCTCCATGTAGGACTCTCCTAAACCCAGCGAACCTTTTGCGATAACCCTTTGATAAACTTTAGGATTATGAACTTTCATATCCCAAGGTCTATTTCCATTTACAATGATGTCCGCCGTTGCAAACAATGATTTAAATGTTTCTTCATAGCTCATAACAATTCCAAATTTAAAGGTTTTTAAACTGACATTTCCCGTAGGGTACAAAAATATATATGAGTCCTGAATTGTACGGGCAGTCTATCATTTAATCCTTGAAGTATCAACGATTTATGCTAATTTTTTTGAATGGGAAAGACAGATGAAGCAAAATTACAGAATGCAAACTCCCACGCGGAAAGATTTATTTTGAGCATAAAAAATGAATGTCTTAATCATTTACTGATATTTGGCTTGAACAGACTACAATATGTTCTTGATTTGTATGTTGAGTATTTCAATGGTTCACGACCCGTCAACTCCAAAGAGGTCTGACCCGGTCGGCAAAATCCCATTCGGGCGCTGAAAATAGGCCTTTTGTCCCTCTTTGAACGTTACCTGTGCTTGACAATTACCCACCCATAACTGCCCCATTACATCGGATGCAAAAGAACTGGAGCGGGGCTTTCTATTTCACAACTACCGCATTATCAGGCAGTTACGCACGCAATAACGTTCTCAACAAACCTTCTCTTCTGCTTCATCGCCTTAACCATAACCTCCAAAAGACAAACTGGCTTTTTTAAGACTATAAAACCTCTGGGCTATTGAGGTTCAGATAGCCACCAATCAGCAAATGACATCAGGTCAAGAGGCCCGACTTGGCCGTCGCGGTCGCGGTCGGCCCCATTACACCAGGCGTTAGGCTTGGCACAGTCGGTCCGCTGCCAATTAGGGGCGAAAATCGCGTAATCCTTAAAGTTATACAAATAAGGAGATAAATATACGCCATCAATCACCTGCTGCGTTATACCCGGTCCCTCCCAGGCCACCGCGACATGGTCGACGGCGACGCTGCTTTCTTTGTGCAATACCTCGATGTAGTACTTACCGCCGGCGGTCAGCGAAATAGGCGAAGACTTCTGCGATGAATATGTTGTCCACCCGTATATGGCCGGGTAGGGAGGGGGCCCGCTCCCGAACGTCACATTTGCAATCAGAACGGAATTACCCGGGTCACTGTCTGTGCTCAGCCGCAGTTGACTTTCACAAGAACTTTCTATATAGAACGTATAGCTGCCAGTAGCAGGCGGATACAAATACCCGCGAAAACGCGCCCCGTAGTAGCGCCCCCAGTTTGACGGCCCCTGCAACCTTCTCATCAACCCCCTGTCGTTCGGATTGTTGGGATAGTTCACGTCCGCGGTCAGATAGCTTACATATGCGCCGGAGATAGTGGCCCACCATTCCCGAAGAATTGTGCCGGTAGCCCCGCCGTTGGTCACACCGACACTGACTGGTAATGAGACAGTTATCGCGCCACTATTATCAGTCGCCCTTGCGGCCAAGCTATATCGGCCTGCGGGGACATTGGCCCACGTGTAAGAATAAGGCGCATTTGCAGCTTCTCCTAATTTGTTGCCTTGACAATAAAACTCCACTTTGGTCACATTACCGTCACTATCAGATGCGTTGGCCTCAATGACGATATCGTCTCCCTGGTGAAATATATCGCCATCTAACGGTGAGGTGACGGAAACGGTTGGCCAGATGTTGCTGCCTTCGCTGGGCTGGTCATCATTCCTCCTCAAATAGAGCGTATCCTTTACAAAACCGCCCATATGGGTTTCACCGACGCGAAGCGACCAATCCAGATTAAACATTGGCGGTTCCCAGGCCAAACAGGCCTCCCAGGCGCTATTGCCAACTTTTGGAAGAGGGATTCCAAGTCGCTCAACAAAGTTCATTAGCGGTTGACCGTAGCCGGTAATCGTCCCATGAAGATATCCAGCAGTTGTGCTCATGTCGAATCCCCATTCGCTCATAAAGACGGGGTAACCAGCAGCCTGAAGTGTATTTACATCATTCCACCCTGACGTCCCATAACCGGGATACATGTGCCACACATAAACGATGTTATTTCCATCGATGGGATTTGTTGCCTGCGGGGCAAGAACTTGATCGTAAGTTGGTCCACCGACAAGGATGAGATTATAAGGCGCATATTTGCGCACAATATTAACCCATGTCTGCATATCGCTTTTAACGGTGGTCCAATTGCCACCGTTAGTCGGCTCATTGAAAAGCTCAAAAATAACGTGGGAATCGTTGGCAAACCTCGGCGCCATATACTGCCAGAACTCGCTTGTTGTTGCCTGGTGAGTGGAGTAATAGGTATTGTTGATATAGTGCCAGTCAATGATTGCATAAACGTCCTGCGTTTTACAGTAATCAACAACCGGCCGCAGAACTGTGTTATAGTAATCATCATTGCTGGGGTCAAACGTTAAAACACTTGCGAAAGCAGTTTCATCAACCGGATAAATCGGAAGCCGGATGATCCTCGGATACCAGCCGGGGGAGCTACCATTGGTATCGTTTGTATTCGTCACCCGACTAATCAAGGGAATTACACCGCCATAGTATGTCTGAATGGCCCCCAAATCAATAAGATCGACACCCCTCAGCACAACAACATTGCCAGCCGGGTCCTTAATTTGATTGCCTTGTGTATGCAACCAGGGCGTGGCGGCATAAAGAGGCGTGACCAAACAAAGAAGTACGAACACAATAACAACTTCAACAAATCTTCTCTTCGACTTCATCGCCGTAACCTCCAAAAAAAACATAACAGTCCCCGACACGCCATCAAAAATAACTATAGAACCTTCCCGAGAGTGGCCTGAACACGGCACAAAATGAGGTGCGGTTGCATTGGTGATATGAAATGCCTTGCCATCAATTCCTCTTTTCTTCTAAAAATTGTTTACGATAACTATCGCCGTTTTCAAAAGTTAAGTTATTGCAAGGCAGGATAAAAAGGCCGGCAAGCACTTACGCTTGCCGGCCCTAGTCTAGTGCTACTTAATTGCCTAATGCCTTGCGGCGCGAGTTATCGCTTCCTGCGAATCAGGACCAGAGCGCCCAGACCCAGCAGAGTCATTGTTGCCGGCTCAGGAACTATCTTCACATTATCGAAGTAGATATTCTCTTTGCCAGACCACCCGGGGCCAGCATCATCACCCAATATTAGCTGGACATAGCTAATACTTGATGGACTCGCTATCATCCCCGAAATAGCATCCCACTCCGCAGAGAGGTCCATCACAACGTGTTTCGTCTGCACGGATGAGCCGTCCCATGGAGCAAGATGCTCCACCTGCTCATTAGCTTGCCCCCCTGCAGTGGTGCCGATTTGCAAATATGCTTGTATGTCGAACCATTGGTCGCCCGGGTTGGTGTCGCCTGGTGTTTGGGTCATGGCAATAGGATCATAGGTGACATCAAACTGCAGCGTATTACCCGCCGAGAGGGCATTCCACAGATCCGTATGAAAAGCCGCCTTCGACTCGCCGCCGGGGTTATAGCCGGAAACCCAGTCCTGCCATTCAAGGTCCCAACCCCATGTCGTTCCGCCGGTACCAAGATGATTCAAGGTCTTGACCATTTTGGCACAGCCGGTGCCGAGTGTGACACCCTCGCCGTGGTTACCAGAGCTGGCGGCGGTGTCGCCCTGAGTACCCCACTGGGTAATCATCCATCCTTGGGTTGTGTTGCTTGCGCTCGTCCCCCATGTAGAAACGGTTTCAAAGTTGCATAGGGGGTTGAGGTTGGCTGGACTGCCGAAACTGGTAGAAACAAAACAAAGCACTAATACTAAACAAACAATTAAAGTTCTACTCATACTTACTCCTCCTTCTTCGTTGTTATCACTCTCTTGTTCGTTAATCCCAGCAACAAGCCGGGAAGTTTCTGTTGCTCTCTACAACACGAAGGCAATAACAATAAAAGTGGTTATCACTCTCTTCATACTCTTCTCCTCCAGGAAAATAAACAATATAGATTTCAAGATGTTAAGGACGATGTTGCGGGAGATAACAGAGGTATACCTATTCCGACTAGGAGTGCAAAACAAAAGCCCTCTTTCCTTCTTCTCATCACTCTCTTCGTCCTTCTTCTTCGTGCTTGTAAGTCCATAGAATAGACCTACCAGCACTTTATACGCATACCACTATTCATTCTGAATGTCAAGATAAAAATTTGAAAAAACGAAAAAATTTACTATGGCCGCGTCAAGTCCAAAGAGGTCTGACCAGGTCGGCAAAATCCCATTCGGGCGCTGAAAATAGGCCTTTTGTCTCCGTTCTATAAAAATATTCATCCAATGTTAAGTTTTTGGGAAAGCTGGTCTTACAAGCAGCTTATTTTGCTGAAATTGGTCAGCCTCCCTTCGGTTCTGCGCTATAATTCTCCCCAGCTCTCTGTAACGTAGTCTTCTAATACGGCTTAAGCCGCCACGCACCATTTCTCCCAGAAGGCATCTCTCATGTGATACGGCCACGAGCGCGTCCCCGCTATTGAGGTAAAAAGATTGAAGCCGGTCGGTATGGCCGGCTTTTTTTCTGCGTATTTCATACAAATTTACAATCGGGTATGCCGGTTGATTTTTGCTCATTCATCAATTAGAATGCCGGCCAAAAGCTAAAGGCATCGGCGTGTTTACGAACTAAAAACGTACAGGATAGGTGGAAAGTACAGGTATAAAAATGGCAAAACACAAAGAAAATTGTCCGCATAAGGCGCAGTATTTGTCAGGCAAGCGTATCCTTCCGGAGCCGATTTCGAAATCGACGGATATAGCGAAACTGATAGACAATATGGATGCTTACAACGGCGGAAGATTAAGGGCTGCCTGCCAGTTGCTGAAAGAAAAATACTCTCAGGCGGATGTTACCATAGGTATGAGCTTAGCCGGCGCATTAACGCCGGCGGGGCTTGGACCGTCGGCAATAATTCCCCTGATGAATCACGGCTTTGTTGATTGGATTACCGCCACGGGCGCGAATATGTATCACGACATACATTATGCGTTCAATCTGCCGATGTTCCGCGGTAGTCACTCGGTCGATGACGTTGATTTGAGAGACAAGGGCGTAACGCGGATTTACGACATCCTGTTCGATTATGAAGACGTCCTGATGGAAACAGACAGACGGCTCAGAGAGATACTGATAAGGCCTGAATTTCAGAAAGAAATGGGCACGCGGGAATTTTATCATTATCTCGGCAAAATCTTGAGCGACCTCGAAGAAAAGCACAAACTCGGCCAGGTAAGTATTCTCGCGGCGGCTTACAGAAACGGCATACCCGTCTTCACGTCGTCTCCGGGCGATTCGACAATTGGTATGAATATCGCCGGCCTCGAACTTCTGGCGGAGGCATCGGGTTTGCAGGATGCGTTTAAGCTGAAAATAAATCCGAGTATCGATGTTAACGATTCGACGGCGATAATACTAAACGCCAAAAAATATGAAAACGGCAAGACGGGCGTCATATTGATTGGCGGCGGGAGTCCCAAGAATTTTGTGCTCCAGACGGAGCCGCAGATTCAGGAAGTCCTGATGATTCCGGAAGCGGGCCAGGATTATGATATTAACGTAACAGATGCCAGGCCCGATACCGGAGGGTTATCAGGCGCACCGCCAAGTGAGGCGGCAAGCTGGGGCAAAATCGACCCGACAAAATTGGATGAGACCGTAACCGCCTATCTCGACGTTACAGTTGCATTGCCGATTATGGTCGCGTATACCATTGCGACCACCAGGCCCAAGAAACAGAAAAGATTATATTACCGCGGCGAAGAGCTGCATAAAAAGCTGATAAAGTCCTATCTTGAGAACAATAAAGAGGTTGAAAAAATCAGGAAGTTAATCAAGAAGTTGATGGCCTGACAAAAACGGGATTGATATGAAAAAAGAGCTTCTCAAATTGGCCCAAAAGCACGGGACTCCTTTATTTATAATTGACCACGACGTGATAAGGAAGAATTACCGTACCTTCAAGAAGAATCTGCCGAGGGTGCAGGCCTATTACGCGGTCAAAGCCAATTCGGAACAGGAGATAATCAAGACGCTGTTCAATGAAGGCGCCAGCTTCGATGTCGCTTCCTACAATGAGTTTATGCAGATTTACAAATATATCAGGCATTTCGAGGAGAAGGACAAAGATTTTTACATCTGGGACAAGATAATTTTCTCCAACACAATAAAAGACAGGCAAACCTTGAGGGACATAAAGCGATACCGGCCTCTTGTTACCTATGACAGCGTAGATGAGCTGAAGAAGATACGAGAACATTGCGAAACAGCCGGCCTGGTTTTGCGATTGAAGGTCCCCGATACCGGCTCACAGGTGGAGATGAGCTCGAAATTCGGTGCCGAGCCGGGAGACGCTTATAACCTCATAAAACAGGCGTTTGATTTGGGTCTGGTGGTCGAGGGATTGAGTTTTCACGTCGGCAGCCAGTGCACCAATTTCGATAATTACACGGCTGCGCTGACAATAACATCCGGTATTTTCAATGATGCGAGAGAAAAGGGTTACAATCTTAAAATAGTCGATATCGGCGGGGGATTTCCTGTGCCTTACGATTCGCATGTCCCCAAGTTTGAAAAACTCGCGGCGGTAATAAATTCCGAATGCGAACGTCTGTTCCCCCATGACATCGAGATTATAGCCGAACCAGGAAGATTTATGGTGGCCACTTCAGCCGGATTGATTTCGGAGATAATAGGAAAAGCCAGAAGAGACGGGAAGATTTTCTACCACATAAACGACGGCGTATATCATACGTTCTCAGGTGTTGTTTACGACCACTGGATTCCCAATTTCCGCGCATTCAGGCAGGGCAGGAAAGAGGTCTGTGCCGTGGTTGGGCCGACCTGCGATAGTTTTGATAAAATTTCCGTTTCGGAACAACTTCCGGGCAATCTGGAAATAGGCGATTATCTTTACACGGAGAATATAGGCGCATACAGCACCGCTTCCTCGACGAAATTCAACGGCTTTGACGGCGCCAAAATCCTGCATCTTAATAATTAGATTCCCTCGTTCGCTCGCCTACCACTTATATTGCATCCCAAAGGTAAATCTTATAGGACTTTGGGTGCAAGCCGGGGCATATATGGCAATCTGCTGATACCCTCGCGTCTTTGTCTTTAAGTCGCCTGGAGGTGGTGTCGATAAACACTGCTGATTGGGAGAAATTCTGTCAGAATGAAGGGCTATTATGGAAAATCAAGACCCGATAATTTCGCTGATTACCAAAGAGAACATTCTCGATGAGGCCACTTTGCAGACGGCGATTGCGCAGCAGCGGCAAACCGGACAAAGTTTGATAAGTGTGCTGAAGAAGGGCAATCTTGTCGATGAGGAGCAACTCACAAGGGTTATCGCCATTGCCCACAACATCGAGTTTGTCAATCTCTCGCCGGATACGATAGACCCGATGGCGGCCCATTTGCTTTCGTATGAAATGGTGAGCCGTAACAATGTCATTCCAATCAAAAAGGAAGGCAAACGGCTGCTTGTCGCGATGAGTTCTCCGTTGAATCTCTCGGTTCGTGACCAGATAGAGATGAAGACGGGCTATGAGGTATCGCCGGTTGCCGCCTCGCCTAACGCGATAAGGCAGGCGATTAACTATCATTTCAGCGTCCGTGACGTAACCAAACAAACAATCGTCTCGATGCGGCTTAAACAGGAGCCGGGGCAGGGGCCTGAAGATGACAGGACGCTCGAAAGCAGGCTTACCGAGGTTGAACGGGGATCGGCGAATATCGTTGACTCGCCGATTACGCGGCTGGTCGCGTCCATAATAAACGGCGCTATTGACGCTCGTGCCAGTGACATACATCTTGAGCCAAGAGAATCGGATATGAGGGTGCGATATCGCATTGATGGTATCCTGCACGATACGCTAAACGTGCCGGTTTCGGCCCAGCTCGAGGTTATATCGCATATCAAGATTATGTCGGATATGGATATCTCCGAGAAAAGGATGCCGCAGGACGGGCATATGACAATGCAGCATGACGGCAAGGATTATGACCTGCGTGTTTCGTCGCTTCCGGCGACCGGCGGGGAAAAAATTGTGATGAGAATTTTGGATAAGTACTCCCTGAAGTGGTCGCTTGATACGGTTGTGGCTTCGGCAGAGGACAATCAAAAATTCCAACGGCTTGCCGCCAATCCATACGGGATGATTTTGCTGACAGGTCCTACCGGCTGCGGCAAGACGACTACCTTGTATTCGCTGCTGCAGTTGCTCAATATTCCCGAAAGAAACATCGTAACGGTCGAAGACCCCGTTGAATATCGGCTCGAAGGTATAACACAGTTGCAGGTCAGGCCCGTCGCGGGGGTGACGTTTGCGTCGGCGTTGCGCAGTATTGTCAGGCAGGACCCGGACGTGATTCTCATCGGTGAAATACGCGACCCCGAGACCGCTGAAATAGCAATCAGCGCCGCGTTAACGGGGCATCTGGTTCTTAGCACGCTGCATACCAACGATGCGGCAGGGGCGGTTTCGCGTTTAATAAACCTCGGCGTGGCTCCTTTTCTTGTCGCCTCGGCCCTGCTGGGCGCAGTTGCGCAGCGTCTGGTAAGGACTACCTGTGAAAAATGCAAACAGCCATATACGCCATCCGCGGAGGAATTGGCTACTATTTTCGGCAAGTCCCTGCCCGGCAAGGATATACAGATTTACAAAAGCGCCGGCTGCAATAGCTGTAGAAACACCGGCTATCGCGGACGACGTGGCGTTTTTGAGATTTTTAACGTTAGTCCGCAGATTCGCAAAATGATAACCGACGGTTGCAGTGACGGACAATTCAAGCAGCAGGCGATACAGGAGGGGATGAGAACGCTGACGAAAGCCGCGATTGATGAACTGCTCAATGGCGGCACTACAATTGATGAACTGATGCGAGTTGTGGATTTGAGGGTGAATTAATGGCTGTCTATACGTATGTAGCGAAGGACGAAAAAGGAGGTATGTTCACAGGAACTTACACGGATGTGGACAGCGCCTCTATGCTGCGCAGCGAACTTGACAAGATGGGGTATGTCCTTGTCAAGGCCAGGCGGGGAAAACAGGACGTCAAAGGTCGTCGCATTGGTGGAAGAGTAAAACAATCGGAAGTCGCCACTTTTGCGTATAAGTTTGCGGGGATGTACACGGCGGGGCTTCCAATTCTAAGATGTCTTGAAACGCTTGAGCAGCAGGCAGATAACCCGGCCTTCAAGAATATACTGACGGATGTTAGAGAGAACGTGGGGACCGGCTCGAGTTTGAAGGCCGCATTCGCCAAACACAAGGGGGTGTTTTCGGATTTCTTTCTCGGAATGGTCGAGGCGGGCGAGGTAGGCGGCAAACTGGGCGAGACCCTTGAAATGAGCGCAACTTATCTCGAAAAACAGGTCTCGCTGAAGCGGAAGATTAAGGCCGCGTTCGCGTATCCGCTAATTGTTACGGTTATGTGTTTTGGGGTCGTTACCTTCCTGCTTGCTTTCGTTATTCCGGTTTTCTCGAAGTTGTATGCCCAGGTCAAGGCGCCGATGCCTGGTCCGACACTGGTGCTCGTGGCGTTAAGCAATATTGTGCGGCACTGGTGGTGGTTGATGATTATTGTCGTGGGAGTGGCGATACTGGCAGTTCGAAGATTGTCGCGCAACGCGTTATTCAGGGCGAAGTGGGACAATTTCAAACTGGACGTGCCGGTCTTTGGAAAGCTCAACCGTATGCTGGTTTCGTCGCATTTTACGCGGACATTTGCAATGCTCGCTTCGGTCGGCGTGTCGGTGATAAAGTCGCTGGATATGGCCAGTGTAGTTGCCCACAATCACAGAGTGTCTGAGATTACCGTTGAGATACAGAAAGCGATACAGGCGGGCTCCCCGATGTCTGACTCTTTGAAGAAATACGATATCTTCCCGCCCGTGATAATACAGATGGCGTCGTCAGGGGAAGAAGTTGGAATGCTGCCCGAGATGCTTGGCAAAGGTGTCGAGCTTCTCGACAAGGATATTGAGCGTGTAATAAACGCCTTACTTGTGAAGCTGGAGCCGGCTTTGACGCTTACTATGGGCCTGATTGTTGCGCTGATTCTTATGGGTGCGTATCTGCCGATGTTTGATTATATGGGGCATTTGAAGTAAGACGCGGTTGCAAGTTGCCGGACGAAATATCCGGAATCAGGTCTCATAATCAAATGGCAGGGGAGTAATTTGGTTGTTGTGAATATGTTTGTTTGTCGAGAGTTTCGGTTAAGTCCTAAGCATTTTGTGTCGAACACGAGTATGTTGAACCGAATTTGTGTGCTTTATTGTCTGATTTGCGAGATTTAATTAAGGAGAGAAACAGATGCGTAACAGAAAAGGTTTAACGTTAATCGAACTGTTGATTGTGGTCATTATTCTCGGCGCCCTGGCGGCGATAGCGATTCCGAGAATAACCACCAGCGCCACCACGGCCAAGAGGAATGCGTGCACAACCAATATTGACACGCTCAACACGGCCATAGAGATGTACAAGATGGACAGTCCCACTGGTGCCTACCCGACGTACGACGCTCTTACGACCGATCCGAACTATTTTCCGGATGGTGCGCCGGTCTGTCCGTTTGGAATTCCGTATGCGATTGGGACAAACAACAGGATTGTTACGACTACCCACGCTCATCCATAATGCTGGCCGGACGAGTTTTTGTTTAGCCGAGGACTTTAAGCAGAGATTATCTGGGATGGCTGCGAATCGTCAGCAGCCATCCCGTTTGTTTGATTGTGTGGGCAGGCCCTTACTATGACCGGGAAAAGGACAGCATATAGCTTGGCCGAGATGATATTAGTGGTTATGATTCTCGGCGCCCTGGCGTTTATCGCGATCCCTCGTCTTAATTTTGCCGCAATTCATCACAAACAGGCCCACGCAGTTGCCAAAACGATTGTTACCGACCTTCGCCGGACACGCACTCTCGCGATTTCAAAGGCCGCGACCAATACCACCGGGTTTACGCTGAGCATTAGCGGCTCGAAATATCAAATCATAGACGACTCCAATAGTGTGACGGTGGATTCACAGACGATCGACTCGCATATAACCTGCGGAGGCGGTACGGTATTTAGATTTGGACCTTTGGGGAATTTGCGGGCCGGCGCTACTCCGATTACGGTTTCCTCTGAAGGCAAAACCTACACAATCACTGTCATAACGGGCACCGGGATAGCGGAATGCACGGGAGGTTAGGCGAAGCAATGTGCGTCAAATGCTCAAAATCAAATCGACGACACAAAGGGCTTAGCATAATCGAAGTCGCAATGGCTTCAGTGTTGCTGATTGTGGCGATGGTCCCGATACTGAAGAATCTGACCCGTGCCCAGAAGTTAAGCAACGAAATGGAGAGAAAAACATACGCCCTGGTTCTCGCCCAGGGCAAACTCGACGAAATAAAGGTACGCTCCATTTATAATTTCGACTCAATAGTTTCTTTGAATAATGTAGCATTCCCTGGCACTTCGTATCTTTGCAACGTTGTGGTTACCACGGCAAGTACGGATTTGAAGCAGATAACAGTCGAAGTCGGCCATGATGACAACGGTGATGGCACGCTGACCGGCGATAAGATAGAAGTTACCCTGGCCACCTATGTTGCCAGAAGATGGTAAGCCCCTCGACATGCTCGGGGTGGTGAGCTTGTCGAACCACTTATAGGACCTCTTCTCGAAACCTCTAAATTGCATTCCCTTCCCCATTTGACTGTCTTATAAAAACGTTGTTTTATAAGCGGCAAGGGGGGATTCTATATGTTTCATCGTTTTTTTCTTTTGGGTTTACTATCACGTCTTGCGGCAAACGCTGCCCCCTTTTTATGCCGAAAAATACCAATGGCAAACTGGTCTTTATGCGCTAAAAAAGATGACTAAAAGAAACGGCAAAATGCGATTTCGCAGAGCTATGACTTTACTCGAGCTGGTTTTAGCGATGGTTATGGTAACTATAATCTTCGCCGCTGTTTTGCCTCAGTTTGCGGCCATAAGAAACGGTTGGGACAGCAAGCAGGGTTCCTCCGAAGCGCTTCAGAACGGCAGAGTGCTTATGGACCACATCAGCCGGAATCTGTCAAAGGCCAAGAAGATAACTGTCGTAAGCAATTCGTCGGTACCGAGTGGGTATATCCAGTTTGTTGATAACAACGACGTGAATAACAGATACGATATCGCGTCTGCCAACAGCTATGTTGAGTATGGCCCCACAGGCAATCTTTCGGACCTTGCAGGGCCTGTCAGCTTGCTGCGGTTTACCTGCTATGACGCATGTAATCTGGATGCGCCTTTGTCACCGATTACGGATACAAACATCATCCGCGCCGTGAAAGTCGATGCTACGATTACAAATTCGGCTTCGATGGGTCAGGCCAAGACCTTCACCACCTGGGCTTACCTCCGCACAAACGCAAATATCGGTGGGCTCGTGGGTTGTTGGAACTTGGATGAGACCTCCGGCTTAACTGCAGCAGATGGCAGCGGGTCCGGCAACAATGGAACACTGGTCAATGGTCCGACGTGGAATCCAACAGGAGGACAAATCGGTGGGGCGTTAGTTTTTGACGGAATTGATGATTATGTCGATTTAGGGACTGATTCATCGCTTAATTTTGGAAGCTCCAAACCTTTTACAGTAACAGCTTGGGTTAAAACGACAGAGGATTACGGCTTAATCGTCTCTTTCAGAAGTTCAACGGACGGTGGGCCTGTGATGGATCTATCAGTGGGATATGAAGGTGCAGATAGTGATCCTGGTAAAGCAATGATTTTGGTTAGACAGGATGGTGGCGGTGGTGGTTATGCTCATGTAACAGGGGGGTCAGTGAAGGATGGACTGTGGCACCATGTGGCAGCGGTAAGAGGTTCTGGCAGTACAGTAGAATTGTTTGTAGATGGAAATTCCCAGGGAACAAGTTCTGGTTCAGAATCCGGAGGCGCAATAACAACTAATTTAAGAGCAATCGGTTCTGAGAGACGTTGGGTTAGCGATGGTTATGGAACATCGGATCAACGTTATCTCGTCGGCACAATCGACGACGTCCGTATCTACAACCGTGCCCTCAGCGCCTGGGAAATCGCCGAGTTGGCTGATATCCTCAGATACAGGGTGTTCAACGAGGCCAAAGCCGCTGTTGATACTGCTACGTCGCTTTCCATTTTAACGCCTCTTGTGAACACCGGCGATTTGCTTATAGCGGCAGTTGCTACGGATGAAGACACATCGTCAACGCTATCTGCTCCGAGTGGCTGGACTTCAATAAATTCTCCTGGTAGTTATAACGGTGCGGTTACTCTTGGCGCCTGGTGGAGGATTGCAACCGCGACAGAACCGGCATCTCACACGTTTACCTGGACAGGGGGGCAGCAGGCATATGGCTGGATGATGCGATTTACAGGTCATAATTCTACATCTCCAATTAACGCTTCGTCGGCCACAGTCGGTTCCAGCAGCAGCACCCCGACCAGCCCTCCGGTAACAACTACGGTTGACAACTGCCTGATTCTTCGTTTGGGAGCATTTGATGGTAATGATGTCAACACTCTCCCGGAACCCGGTAATCCCGGGCTCTCCGGCCACACCGCAATTACCATGGATACGAGTGGGTCGAGCAGTTCTGTAGGATGGTGGAAGCTGGATGAGACCTCCGGCTTAACTGCAGCAGATGGCAGCGGGTCCGGCAACAATGGAACACTGGTCAATGGTCCGACGTGGAATCCAACAGGAGGACAAATCGGCGGTGCGTTAGCTTTTGATGGAATTGATGATTATGTCAATTTAGGGACTGATTCATCACTTAATTTTGGAAGCTCCAAACCTTTTACAATAGCAGCTTGGGTTAATACGACAGAGGATTACGGCTTAATCGTCTCTTTCAGAAGTTCAACGGACGGTGGGCCTGTGATAGATCTATCAGTGGGATATGAAGGTGCAGCTGACGACCCTGGTAAAGCAATGGTTTTGGTTAGACAGGATGGTGGCGGTGGTGGTTATGCTCAAGTAATAGGAGGGCCAGTGAAGGGTGGAACATGGCACCATGTGGCAGCGGTAAGAGGTTCTGGCAGTACAATAGAATTGTTTTTAGATGGAGTATCCCAGGGAACAGCTTCCGGCGCAGAATCCGGAGGCGCAATAACAACTAATTTAAGAGCAATCGGTTCTGAGAGACGTTGGGTTAGCGATGGTTATGGAACATCGGATCAACGTTATCTCGTTGGCACAATCGACGACGTCCGTGTCTACAACCGTGCCCTCAGCGCTTGGGAAATCGCAGCACTTTATAGCGGTAGTGAGATAGGTGGTAGTAGTGGTGGCACGGTTTCCGGCGGGGCGGGATACATCATGCAGCCGGCCGCAGGCAGCAGCGGAACATCAAACTTTACGCTGGGCTCATCGAAAGATTCGATGATGCTTACAATTGCGATAGCCCCGGCTGATACCAGTGTTCACGGTTGTTGTGGAGACCTGCGACCTTAGAGCAGAACTGTTATGGGAAAACAGACGAAAAATAGCGGTTCCGTATTTTTGGTAGTCGTTTTTGCGATTGCGCTTATGGCGACAATCACGGTAGGAATCTTAGTTATGACCACGGAAGAATTGCAGTTGATGCAAAATCAGTTGTATGCTGCTCAGGCGATGTGCACCGCTGAGGCGGGGCTGAATGATGCCTTTGCACGGATACGAACAAATCCAAGCGCGACCAGCTTTACCAACACGTTTAACGGCGGCACTTATAACGTGACTGTTACAGGAACACCGCCGACTCAGATTACTTCATTTGCGACGACGTCGCAGGGATATGTGACCAGGGTTGTAGCGTATGTTACGGTGAGCGTCAGTTCACCATACATAATCAGAATTGATGATTTGAGGGTCAACGAATGAGATTTGTCGAAAAGACAGTGGCAGGGATAGATATCTCGCAGGAACGCATCAGTATCGTTTTGCTCAAAAACGGCAGAAACGGTCCGAAGCTCGTCAAGTCAATTGTCGCAGCCATTCCCGCAGGTGCGATTAAAGACGGCAACATCGCGGACGTGGCGCTGCTTTCAAAGGCGATAAGAGACCTGAAGGTTCACAACAGGATATGGACAGGCCGGGCAGCCGTTTCGCTGTTCGCCAGACCGGCCGTTATGCAGATGATAGATATGCCAAAGCAGATGCCGCCTAACCTGACTCAGTTTGTCCGCGGCGAGATGAAGCACTGTGCCGCCTTGCCGAGCGGGGATATCGTGCTTGATTATTGCGCACTTGGTTCAAACAGGCGTTCGGCGGATAAAAGGATTTTAGCTGTTGCGGCAGAGATGAAAAAAGTGACCGAGCTTGTCCATGTTTTAGGTCGTGCCGGATTTTCCGCAGAAGTGGTTGAGCCGGCAATGTTGTCTTATTTGAGGGCTATTGGCGCAAAAAAAATCATGGGCAAATCCGGCTGTAACGTTCTTGTTGCCATACTGCGTGAAAGCTCTCTGATTTTGTGCGTGTTGAGGAATGGGGTTATTGACTTCGTTCGCATAAAAGAGGCGGCTCGAAATACGACAGCGGCGGGCGATTTGTGCGGTTGGTTGGCCGACGAACTGACTGAGATTCAAAAGTTTTACAGCGTCGAGGTTGTGGATAATCCGGGCAAATGGGAGGTTACTGTTTTTGCCGATACGGGACGATTGCCGCAGGACGCCGAGGAGCGTCTGAAATCGAAAATACAGGCCGGTTCTTTGCAGGTCAGGGCTAAAAATGACGCGTATTTGGACACCCCCGTTAACGTCCCGGCGGCAGGCCAGAACAGTGAGCAGCCCTCGCCGGTGGCTGTGGGGCTTGCGATGAATCTTCTGGTGGCGCAGCGAGATGACGTAAGATTGAACCTGATGCCGCCTCAGATAGTCCAGCTAAAAGAGGCCAAAAAGGACGTACTGGTTGCCGCCGTCGTGGTTGCGGCATTGCTTTTGCTTATGGTGCTGGCTGTCGCGGCGCCTGCATATATGATTAAAAAAATATCCGGCAATGCCGCCGGAAAGATGGCTCGCGTATCGGTGCGTAGCACGGACAGAATACTTGAGAAGAATCGGTATCTCGATGCCAAGGTGCAGGCATTATCGAATCGTCTCGACAGTATCGCAAAAATATCGGCGTCACACAACGATGTCAACTGGGTACAATTGTTAGAAAATATACGCAAAGCCACACCCAAAGAGGTTCGCATAAACGGGCTGTATTGCAGCGACGGCGCAAGAATGCAGATTGAGGGGCTGGCGATGTCGAACGAAGCGATCAACTCATTCGTCAGTGCGCTGGAAAAGTCGACTGATATCGCGTCGGTAACCCTGTTGGAGACCAGTAAACAGGACGGGCAAAAGGGATTTATCAATTACCAGATTAGTTGCAAACTGAGCATAAAGAAAGGTAAAGCAGACAATGTCAGTTGAAAAAATTATCCAAATCGATCGTTCGCACAGGCGAGTTTTACTGGTTTCACTGGTGGTAATTGCGGCAGTGGCGATGTACAGGTGGATACTCTCCCCGTACACCGTCCAGCTTCTGGCTGCGCAAAAGTACAATTACGCGCTGGATAGTGCGATACACAAAGCCGATGTGATGGGAACGCTGCTGGAGGCGAAGAAAGCCAAGACAGGGGAGTTGACTAAAGAATCCGACCGGTTGCGTAACCAGTTATTTACGCCGCAGGAGGCGCGCCACTTTTTCGCGTCTTTACCGGCTGCTGTTCGCCAGACCGGCTGTATTATTCAATCGGTCAGCGCTGTTCCAGACACGCAGCGGAATCCGCAGGGCGATGATTCGGGCATAGTCGCTAAAAAGGCGACGGTTATCCTTACCGGCGGATATAACAACCTAATCAAATTTCTTGAGGGCTTGCAGACCTCCGAGCACAAGGTATGGATAGAGTCCGTGAGAATAGACGCCGGCGGCGCCGGAAAACTGAAATGTCAGGTGCTCCTGACACTTTATTACATCGAACGTGTGGAGACGAATTGATATGAGTGAGATGATAAAAAAAGTGATGATTTGCGCCTTTATTATTCTGGCAGCGAGCGTTGGCCATAGCGCGGATTCGACAAGTTCCTCGCGGGCCGAACAGACCAATGACGTAGCGTCGGCATCTGGTCGGGACGACCCCTTTGGAGGCAGTTTCGGCAATGCTGCTTCTGAATCGAATACCATTACAGGCGTGGATTCGATGGATGCAAAGCCGCCTTTGTTTGTTCGCACGGTTACTTTGAAGTTTCTCAACGCTGCCAATCTGAAGGTAGCGCTGGCTAAAATGTCCTCCGCAAACGGCAGTATCGGGGTTGATGATAGCACAAACACGATTATTATCTGCGACACAAAGGATAATCTTGAAAAAATACTTGTCGAGATAAGCAAAGCCGACCAGACGCCCAAGCAGGTGATTATTGAGGTTTTCATAATCGACGTTCAGCTTCAAAACGATACGGAAATTGGCGTTGATTGGGATATTTTAAGCAACGATAACAAGGACTTCAGTTATCGCCAGAGTATGGTTTATCCCGACCGCCTGAGTGTGGTAGCGCCTACAACCGAAACAATCGGCAGTATGGCCGCATTTCAGCACACCGGGGTGGGCAGCGAGGTGGCGATTGTTACCGACGACATTCGTAACGTGCTTCATCTGCTGCAGGAAAAAAGAAACGTGGATATTCTCGCCAGTCCTCGCGTGATGGTCGTTAGCGGCCAAAAAGCCAGCATCAAGACCATTGAGGAAATCCCATATCAGGAAGTTACGCAATCAAGCGCAGGCGGCGGTGGTGCCAGTGCCATAACCTCGACGCAGTTTAAAGATGTTGGTGTTACTATGGAGGTCAAGGCGACTGTGACCGATGAGGGAAAGGTTTTATTGACTGTAAGTCCGAGTCAAAGTGTGACCACGGGAACATCGATCGGCGGGGTTCCGGTTATCGATAAACGCGAGGCCACTACGACACTGCTTATGGATGACGGCCAGGTGGTCGTGATGGGCGGACTAAGAAGACAGGATACACAAATTATAAAGCGTCAGGTACCTTTACTTGGTGATCTGCCGATAATTGGTTTTATCTTTTCGGATAACCACAAAGTGGTCCAGAACTCTGAGCTGCTTGTGCTTTTATCGCCGCATATTAATCAAAATGAATCGGTGCCGGCGGAAGCAATGGCAAGATTTAACCAGATGAGAAACAGCCCCGTGCTTTCGCTGCCTCCTGAGCCGAATTCGCGATAGCCGGGAGATGTATCGGGATTGGCGTCACAACTTTTTGCTAATACGACAAGCGTTTTGGGTCGATAAAACAGAGGAAACGAGTTAATTAAGTGGGTGGAGCCGGGAATCCCTAAGGGATAAAAAGGAGAAATTGGAATGTTTGGATTATTTAAGTCGGGCAAAAAATCAGGCAAACCGAAGATACTTATCGTGGATGACGAGCCGGATTACGTCGCAACAATCCAGCAACACCTTGAATGGAGCAACTATCAGACGGCAGTGGCTGTCAACGGCCAGGAAGGGCTGGAAAAGGCGGCAAGCGAGCAACCGGACCTTATCCTGCTTGATACGAATATGCCCATTATGAACGGCCACGAGACGCTTGAACATATGAACAAAGACCCGCAGTTGAAAAACATACCGGTTATTATGGTAACCGCCGCCTGCGAGATGGACGATATTGCCACCGCTTCGTCTTTTGGCGTTGTTGATTACATTGCCAAGCCATTTGATTTTGCCGAACTGAAAGAGAAGATTGCCAGCGCACTTGTGGGCAAAAAAACGCTTAGCGGCGTATAAGTCGGATCGTCGTGGTTTTATTTTTCCCTCCGAAATTGCCGTCCTGGCTTTTCCCGGATTATTTCAACTGTTGCTGTGATTGTAGAACGGGTTCTGGCTCGTGGGCAGTCGTGGTTGATTTGATTGGCAGCAGGAAATGCATAGTTGTTCCCTTGCCGAATTCAGATTCCACCCATATTCTCCCGCCGTGTTTTTCGATGATATCTTTTGATATGGCTAAGCCCAGACCCGTTCCCCCGGTCTTGCGGTTGCTGCTGTTAAGTTGTTGGAACTGCTGGAACAGTTTGGGCAGGTCTTCCGGTTTCATTCCGCAGCCGGTGTCGATGACTGAGATGCGAATCGCGTTTTCTATTTTACGAGTTGAGATTGTAATGCTGCCTTTATCGGTAAATTTCATTGCGTTGCTCACGAGGTTGGTGAGCACCTGAATCATCTTGTCGTTGTCGAAGGTTACCTTGGGCAGGGTATTGTCTATTGCCAGCTGTAACTCCACGCCTTTTTTCTTTACTGCACCTGCCATTGTGCTGTAAACGGTTTCGATGACGTTGTTAATGTTGTTGTCCTGCATATTGAATTTGGCCCTGCCGGACTGGAGTTTCTGGAAATCCAGAACGTCGTTGATGAGCCGGGCGAGGCGGTCTATATTGCGCTGAGCAATCTCCAGTATCTCTTTTTGTTTGCTCTTAACCCGTCCCGCCGCGCCATCCATAATCAGAGCGATATCTTCCTTTATTATGGTTAGCGGTGTTCGCAGTTCGTGGGAGACGGTGGAAATGAACTGTGATTTAAGGTCCATTGCTTCTTTGACTTTCTTGTCGGCCTCTTTGCGATCGGTAATGTCACGAATAACGCCGATTGAACCAGTTATGTGGCCGTCGGGATCTTTCAATACGCTCAGTGATACGTCAACTTCGATTACCTCTCCGTTCTTTTTGAGCATCTGCGTCTCAAGATGGGACTGTATTCCTTTCTGCCTTACCTCGTGCGTTCTGATTTTATCCCACGCATCCTCCGGATAAAGCGACCGGACGGGCTTGAGATGCAGGTCATCTTTGGTCATTCCGAGCAGTTGCTCTGTGAACTTGTTCCAGGAAATGAGTCGTTCCTGGTCATCCGCCATCATAATCGCTACCGCGGAGTTCTCGAAAATGGTTCGATATCTCTCCTCGGCAATTTGCAGCGCACGTTCGGCCTGCCTGCGTTCTGTAACGTCCTCGTAGGTTCCCAGGACTCCGACGACGTTTTCTTCCGAATTGTGCAGAGGAACTTTGTTTGTGTCCAGCCACGCCTGTTTGCCGCCTGCCTGGAGCTGCGACTCGGTGATATGATATTCACCCGTGTTGTTCTCCATAACGCGCTGGTCGCATTGCCTGTAACTCTCAGTTTCTTCTTTTCGCCACGGCATATCATAATCCGTTTTACCGATTACTTTTTCGGGCGAAGACAAACCCGCGTGCCTTGCGAAAACCGGATTACAGCCCAAATAGGCCAAATTACGGTCCTTCCAGAAGATTGCCTGTGGAATACTGTTCATCACGAGCTGCAGCATTTGCTGTGATTCGTGCAGTTTTTCCGCGACTTTCTTTCGTTCGATGGCATAAAGGGCGGTTCTCACCAGCGATGTTTCCATTGCCGGGCCTTTGACAAGATAATCGGAAGCGCCGCTCTTTATCGCCTCAAGTCCTGTCTCTTCGTTTTCGAGGCCCGTGAGCACAACGATGGGTACATTGAAATTGAATTTGCAGACGCTTTGAACCGTCTCGATGCCGTTGCTGTCTGGAAGTCCCAGGTCTAACAGCAAAACGTCATACTGCTTGGTTTTGAGCAGGTTAAGGCCCTCGGACAGGCAGGGGGCGGATTCGACGGTGAATTTAGCGGGCTTGGTGCATTTGCCCAAAACACGCTTGACCAATCGGACATCGATTTCGTCATCGTCTATCTGTAAGACCTTTATTTCGCCGTTCATAGTTTCACCGCAAAGACCGCAGAGGTTGTTTTTCTTCTTTTTCCCCGCGGCCTTTGCGAACTCCGCGGTGAATATAGATGAGCAAGTCCCATAACTAAGGCGTTTTGCTTATAGTCCATTTGTCTTGCCGATGAAATTATCGGCAGATTAAACGCGTGATTTCAGAAGAAAAAGGCGTTTTAGCGAATGAAAAAATACGCCATAGGCCGATAATAACCGGACAATTTGCGGTTTGGAAGACAGGGGCTGTTATTTGGATTTGGCCTTTTTGCGCTGCGACATCAGGTCAGTGAATGTGCGGAAAAGGTATTGTGAATCGTGTGGGCCGGGTGAGGCCTCGGGATGGTACTGCACGCAGAAGGCCGAGAGGTGTTTGCAGCGGAACCCTTCGAGAGTTTTGTCATTGAGGTTGATATGTGTCAGCTCAACTCCCTTGTTTTTGAGTGAGTTTATGTCAACGCAGAAACCATGGTTCTGTGAAGTTATCTCAATCTGTTTGGTTTCGAGATTTTTAACAGGGTGGTTTGCGCCTCTGTGCCCGAATTTTAGTTTGTATGTTTTTCCGCCGAGCGCAAGGCCAAGTATCTGATGGCCTAAGCATATTCCGAAGATGGGAACTTTGCCTAAAAGTTGTCGTGTGCTTTCGACTGCGTAAGTTACTGCTGCCGGGTCACCTGGGCCGTTGCTCAGGAATACGCCGTCCGGCTTTCTTGCCAAAACGTCTTTTGCGGATGTAAACGCGGGCACTACCTGGACATCACAGCCGTGGCTGATAAGCAGTCGAAGTATGTTCTGCTTCATACCGAAATCGTACGCGACCACTTTATATTTCAGTTTTGGTTTGTCGGTCGATGGTTTCAAAACATCGACTACGGGTTTGTCCCATTTATAGGGCTTTTTCGATGTTACATCCTTTACTATGTCTCTGCCTACAAGCCCTGGGTATTCGCCGAGGGTTTTCGCAAGCGACGAAATTTTCAGTTCCGTTGAGGAGATAATGCCTCGCATCGCACCTTGCGTGCGTATGTGCTTGACGAGTTTTCTGGTGTCGATACCCGCGAGTCCCACGACGTTATTGACCTTGAGGTATTCGCTTAATGACTGTTCGTTTCTCCAGTTACTTGGGTATTCGCAGTTTTCTTTAACTATGAAGCCAGCAGCGTAAACCTTTTTGGACTCCGCGTCAAGACCGTTGGTTCCATAGTTGCCGATGAGCGGATACGTCATCGTGATTATCTGCTCATAATATGACGGGTCGGTCGTGATTTCCTGGTAGCCGGTCATACTGGTATTAAAGACCACCTCGCCGCATTTCTGTCCTTTTGCGCCGAAGGATGTCCCTTCGAATACCGTTCCATCTTCAAGTAAAAGAATCGCCTTCATTTTTTGCCTTTTACCTTGTGATGCAGTTGAATACACTTTACGTCGATTCGCCCTTTTTTCATCGCTTCGATAGCTTTAGCGACTGCTATCGCACCTCTGATTGTTGTTACATATGGCACCTGTTTGTCGAGTGCGGTTCTTCTTATCAAAAACGAATCGCTTACCGTATGTTTGCCGACGGTTGTGTTGACGATGAGGTCAACTTGGCGGTTTATGATTGAATCGAGTATGTTTGGTCTTCCCTCGCTTACCTTCAGCACAAACTCCGCCGGGACGTTGTTATTGATAAACGCGATGCACGTCCCCTTGGTTGCGGTGATTTTGAAGCCCATCTGCTGCAGTTTGCGGGCGGCTTCGACGGCTCTCGGTTTGTCGGCGTCCTTGACGCTGAACAGCACCGTTCCGCTGGTGGGTAGCGCGTTACCCGCGGCTATCTGGCTCTTTGCGTATGCGATGCCCGCCTCGTCGGCGATTCCCATCACCTCTCCCGTTGAAAGCATCTCAGGCCCGAGGATGGTGTCAACGCCGGGGAATTTCAGGAATGGGAATACCGCTTCTTTAACCGAAAAATGTTTCGGCCAGACCTCTTTGGTAAACCCAAGCGCTTCGAGCGTCATCCCAGCCATTATTTTCGCCGCTAATTTCGCCAGAGGTACGCCAATGGCCTTGCTGACGAACGGCACCGTCCGCGATGCGCGGGGATTTACCTCAAGCACGTAAATCTCGTTGTCCTTGATGGCGTATTGTATATTTATAAGGCCTAGGACCTTTAGTTCCATCGCCAGCATTTTGGTCTGACGCATCACTTCATTGATGGTTTCCTGGCTAAGAGACACAGGGGGCAGCGTGCAGGCGCTGTCGCCTGAATGCACGCCTGCTTCTTCTATATGCTCCATTATTCCGCC
Organism: Sedimentisphaerales bacterium; assembly: GCA_050013675.1. Taxonomy (GTDB): domain Bacteria; phylum Planctomycetota; class Phycisphaerae; order Sedimentisphaerales; family Anaerobacaceae; genus Fen-1362. Next base: position 16,787 of record JBEKEU010000006.1, on the reverse strand, counting down.
GATGACCACACGTTTGCCGTCGCATATCGCATCGACGTCTAATTCGGTGGCGTCGTCTAAGAATTTGTCTATTAAGACGGGATGCTCACCTGAAACCTCGATGGCCCTTTCGACGCAGCTTTTCAAGGCCTGTTCGTCGTAAACAACTTCCATCGCCCGCCCGCCAAGCACAAACGAAGGCCGAATCAAAAGTGGATAGCCGAGCTTGTCTGCGATTTTTACCGTTTCTTCGTATGACAGCGCGGTGCCCGACATCGGTTGAAGAAGTTTAAGCTTTTCAACAACCTTGTTGAATCGCTTGCGGTCCTCCGCCTTATCGATACTGTCCGGGCTTGTCCCGATGATTTTAACGCCCGCCTGCTCAAGCGGCACCGCCAGTTTCAACGGCGTCTGTCCCCCGAACTGAACGATAACACCGTCCGGGTTTTCTTTTTCGACTATCGACATAATATCTTCGAACGTCAATGGCTCAAAATACAGCCGGTCCGAAGTGTCGTAGTCGGTGCTGACCGTTTCGGGATTGCAGTTGACCATTATCGACTCAACGCCGATTTCTTTCAGCGCAAACGCCGCGTGAACGCAGCAATAATCGAATTCAATACCCTGGCCTATGCGGTTTGGCCCGCCGCCCAGGATAATAATTTTTCGCTTTTCGGTCGGGTTGGCTTCACATTCGCTTTCATAAGTGGAATACAGGTAGGGCGTCGTCGCCTCGAATTCCGCACCGCAGGTATCGACCCGCTTATATACCGGGTTTACACCGGCATCCTGTCTGAGTTTGCGGAATTGGCGTTCCGGCATTTCCGTCAGATACGCCATATACTTGTCGGCGAAACCGTATTCCTTTGCCTGCCGGATGAGTTCGGGAGTCAGTTTGGCGGAACCAGCAGATTTTATCTTCGCCTCAAGCTGCACAATATCTTTTATGTTGTTCAAAAACCACGGGTCTATTTTCGTGATTTTAAAAATTTCCTCGATACCCACTTTTCTGCGAATCGCCTCGGCCACGTACCAGATTCTGTCCCAATAGGGCACCCGCAGCTTTTCTTTCAATTGCGGAAGCGAAATCGTGTTGTCGATGAATTTGTTGTCCAATGAATGACGGTCTATCTCCAGCGACCGGACCGCCTTGCCGAAGGCCTCTTTGAAGGTTCTGCCTATGGCCATCGCCTCGCCCACGGATTTCATCTGCACCGTCAGAGTCGGGTCGGTCCCGCGGAATTTCTCGAATGTAAAGCGAGGCCACTTCACCACGCAGTAGTCAATCGTCGGCTCAAAGCACGCAGGCGTCTTTTTTGTAATGTCGTTTGGTATCTCATCCAGCGTGTAGCCCACCGCCAATAGCGACGCGATTTTCGCTATCGGGAAGCCCGTCGCCTTCGAGGCCAGGGCCGAGCTTCGCGACACACGCGGGTTCATTTCAATCACGTAGAGTTTGCCGTTTTCAGGATTCACCGCGAACTGGATATTCGAGCCGCCCGTCTCGACGCCTATCGCGCGAATAATCTTGATTGAGGCGTCTCGCATTATCTGGTATTCCTTGTCGGTCAGCGTCTGCGCCGGTGCCACTGTGATACTGTCGCCCGTGTGAATGCCCATCGGGTCGAGATTTTCGATGGGGCAGACGATGACGACGTTATCCTTGCGGTCTCGCATCACCTCAAGCTCGAATTCCTTCCACCCGATTACGGATTCTTCGATGAGGATTTCGTGTCTTGGGCTAAAGTTCAATCCCCATTCGACGCACTTGCGGTATTCCTCCTTGTTGTAGGCGATATTGCCGCCCGTGCCGCCTAAGGTAAAGGATGGCCGGATAATCGCGGGTAGCCCGATATCATCGAGCAGCGCCTCTGCCTCCTGCCAGTTGTGGACGTAGCCGCTTTTGGGCACATCAAGACCACAATCTTGAATTGTCTTTTTAAAGAGGTTTCTGTCTTCCGCCCGTTTGATACTTGCCAGGTCCGCGCCAAGCATCCGGACGTTATATTTCTTTAAAATACCGCGTTCCGCCAGCGCGACAGCGGTATTCAATCCGGTTTGCCCGCCGAGTGTCGGCAGCAAGCTGTCGGGCCGCTCACGCTGAATAATTTTTTCGACGATTTCCGGCGTTATCGGCTCAATATATGTCCGGTCGGCAAAATCAGGGTCGGTCATTATCGTCGCGGGGTTGCTGTTGACTAAAACTACCTTGTAGCCCTCGCGCCGCAATACCTTGCACGCCTGTGCGCCGGAGTAATCAAACTCGCACGCCTGACCTATCACTATCGGTCCTGAGCCGATGATTAGTATTTTATGTATGTCTTTACGTTTCGGCACCGCAGTTTCCCTGTCGTTGGTTCGGATAAACAAAAGGTATTGGTGCAGTTTTTTACAGCGCAGCAGACGAATTGTCAATCGTTATTCTTAAGCCAGCGGTCGATTGCTATTGCGGCGGCTCTGCCGCTGTCGATTGCACGCACGACAAGAGATGCGCCGTTGATTGTATCCCCCGCGGCGAATATCCACGGCTGGCTCGTCTGGAAGTTCTTTGACGCCACATTGCCTCGTGAGTCCAGCTCCAGTCCAAGCTCGGTAATTAACCCATCGTGAACTACGTGAACGAATCCCATTGCCAGTAGCACAATATCGGCGTCCAGAACGACCTCTGTGCCGGGTATCTCTTTTACCTTCCAGTTATTGTCCTGTTGTATCCATTCCACCTTGCAGCAGTAAATTTTACTTACCCTGGTTTCCGTTCCCGTAAGCCGGGTAGTCATCACGCTCCAAAGCCGTTCGCAGCCCTCCTGGTGAGAGGAGCTTGTCCGCATTATTCGCGGCCAGTTGGGCCAGGGGGTGTCATCCGGTCTGTCAATTGGCGGCTTGGGCAGAATCTCTAATTGAACAATCTGCTTTGCCCCTTGCCGGCGGGCCGTGCCCACACAGTCGCTGCCGGTGTCTCCGCCTCCTATTACCACAACTTTTTTGTCTTTGGCATTAACTGTTCGATTGTCAATTACTTCGCCTGCGCAAATCTTGTTCTGTGCCGTCAGGTAGTCCATCGCGAATACGACATTTTCATAACCCCTTCCCTGCACCGGCAAATCTCTCGGCTCGCCCGCGCCCATTGTCAGGCAAATACAGTCGAATTGTTTGTGCAGGTAGTGAGCCGATATGTCTTTTCCGACAATTACATCGGTCTGGAACTGCACGCCCTCAGCCGACAACTGGTCCAGCCGGCGGTCGATTATGGATTTGCCGAGCTTGAAGTCAGGGATGCCGTATCGCAGCATTCCGCCGATTTTCCGGTCTTTTTCAAAGACCACAACATCGTGTCCCGCCCGCGCAAGTTGCTGCGCCGCCGCTAACCCGGCGGGGCCTGAGCCGATTATGCCGACGCGCTTCCCCGTCTTTTTGGCAGCCGGCATCGGCTTTATCCAGCCCTCACGGAAGCCGCGTTCGACTATTTGAAACTCGATATGCCTGATGAACACCGGCTGGTCGCTTATCGCAAGCGTACAAGCTGTCTCGCAGGGAGCCGGACAGACCCGACCGGTTATTTCAGGGAAATTGTTTGTCGAATGAAGAAGCTCGCACGCCTCGCGCCAGTTGCCCTGGTAAACAAGCTCATTAAAATCAGGTATGTAATTGTAAAGCGGACAGCCCACGCCGTGACAAAACGGTATGCCGCAGTCCATACACCGTGCCGCCTGCTGCTGTATCTGCTCAGGCGTCAGGGGCAGCTCTAACTCTTTAAAATCATGTATCCGCTCCTCGACCGGGCGATAACCCGTCTGTTGGCGTTTGTATTTCATAAACCCTTTTATTTCACCCATAGAACACCTCCTCTGTGGCAGGCGTCGTGTCTGTGTCACGTTGCTCCGCCGCTCGCATCTTCTCCAGCGCCTTGCGATAATCGAACGGGACGACCTTCACGAATTTGCCGACCATATCCTGCCAGTTGCTTAGGATTTGGTGTGCCCTGGCGCTGCCTGTCCAGTCAAAATGCTTTTGGACGAGGTTTATGAGTATTTTTACGTCCTCTTTCTGCCAGACGTTTTCAAGCTCGACCATATCGAGGTTGCAAAGCGTATCAAAATTGCTTGTTTCATCGAGGACATACGCGATGCCTCCGCTCATCCCCGCGGCGAAATTGCAGCCCGTTTTTCCGAGCACGACTATTATTCCGCCCGTCATATATTCGCAGCAGTGGTCGCCGACGCCCTCGACTACCGCCGTCGCGCCGCTGTTGCGCACCCCGAATCGCTCGCCCGCCATCCCGTTGATAAATATCTCGCCGCTGGTCGCCCCATATAGAATCGTATTTCCCGCGATGATGTTTTCGTGGGCCGCAAACGGTGCGCCTGCGGGCGTGACGACGACGATTCTGCCGCCGCTGAGGCCTTTGCCGAGGTAGTCGTTACTCTCACCTGTGAGCTTAAAAGTAACACCCGGCGACAGGAACGCACCAAAGCTTTGCCCCGCCGAACCATTAAAAAGCACCGCAAGCGTATTATCGGGCAGCCCTTCGGGTCCGTTTTGGGACAGGATGCGGTTGCTCAATATAGCGCCCACCGTCCTGTTTAGATTGCGAATATTCATTTCGATGACGGTGCTTTTTTTCTTTTCGATTGCCTGTTTGGCCTTTTCGATAATCTGCCAGTCAAGATGGTCTGCCAGTTTGTCCGGCTGACTGACAATTTGCCGGGTCGCTCTGCCATCGGAGGTATCCGGTTTGTGGAAAATCGCCGAAAAGTCCAGTCCCTTTGTCTTCCAGTGCTCGATTGCCTTGTGGGTTCCAAGCAGGTCCACGCGACCAATCATATCCTCAAATTTTTTGAAACCCAGTTGCGACATAATCTGCCGTACTTCCTCGGCCACAAAAAACATATATCTTTCAAGGTATTCCGGCTTGCCAGCAAAGCGTTTTCGCAATTCCGGGTCCTGGGTCGCTATCCCGAATGGGCAGGCCCCTTCGTGGCATTTGCGAAGCAGCGTGCAGCCAAGCGTTACCAGCGCAGCCGTTCCAAAGCCGAAACGCTCCGCGCCCAGTAACGCGCCAATGACGATGTCTCGCCCGGTTTTCATTTGCCCGTCCACCTGCACCCTGATTCGGTCCCGCAGCCGGTTCATTACGAGGACCTGCTGTGTTTCCGCCAAACCAAGTTCCCACGGGATGCCCGCGTGCTTTATAGAGGAAAGCGGGCTTGCCCCGGTTCCGCCGTCGTGTCCGCTGATGAGCACTTCATCGGCGTTTGCCTTCGCGACACCCGCGGCGATTGTCCCCACACCAACTTCGGCGACTAATTTTACCGATACCCGCACGCCGGGGTTGCTGCATTTGAGGTCGTAAATAAGCTGCGCCAAATCCTCAATCGAGTAAATATCGTGGTGGGGGGGCGGCGATATTAGTGTAACTCCGACGGTGGAATACCGCAGCCGGGCGATTTCCTCGGTAACTTTATGTCCCGGCAATTGCCCGCCCTCGCCGGGCTTGGCCCCCTGGGCTATTTTTATCTGCAATTCTTTTGCGTGCGCCAGGTAATTTATTGTTACGCCGAATCTTCCGCTTGCCACCTGTTTAATAGCGCAGTTTTTCGAATCGCCGTTTGACTCGGGCGTATAACGGGATGGGTCTTCTCCGCCTTCGCCCGTGTTGCTCATCGCACCGATGCGGTTCATAGCTATCGCCACACACTCGTGTGTTTCTTTGCTTATTGAGCCGTGACTCATCGCGCCGGTGCAGAATCTTTTCACGATTTCACTTGCCGGCTCGACTTCCTCAATCGGCACCGATTTTCCCGGCTCAAACTCGAATAGCCCTCTCAGCGTGCACAATGTCTCCGACTGTTCGTTTACTGCCTCGGCGAATTTTTCGTATGCCTTTGGGTCGTTTCTCCTTACAGCAAGCTGCAGGTTTGTTACTGTTGTCGGGTTCCATGTATGCCTTTCGCCGGTATGTCTTAGGCGGTATTCTCCGCCAAATTCAAGGACAGGCGCCCCGGCGGGATGCGGCTCGAAAGCCGCTTTATGGCGGGATATCGCCTCGCTGGCAATCTCGTCCAGTCCTGCACCAGCGATTCGAGAGCTTGTCCCCGTGAGATATTTATCTATTACGCCGCGGTTTAGCCCGATTGCCTCAAATAACTGGGCACCTGTGTAGCTGCGAAGCGTCGATATTCCCATCTTGCTCATTACCTTGAGAATGCCTTTTTTGACCGCCGCGATATAGTTGTCCGCAATCTGTGTCGGCTCCATTTTTGCCGGCAGATGTCCCTGCCGCTGCATCTCGAACAGCGTCTCAAATGCCAGGTAAGGATTGACCGCATTTGCGCCGTAACCGCATAACAGGCAAAAATGCATTACCTCTCTCGGCTCGCCGGTCTCGATAATAAGCCCCGCTTTGCCTCGCAGTCCCCGGCCAAGCAATCCGTGATGCACCGCCCCGGTCGCCAGCAGCGACGGTATCGCCGCCTTATCCTGCGAGATGTTACGGTCGCTTATGATTATCAGCGATGCCCCATTGCGAATCGCCTTCTCGGCTGCCTCCACAAGCTCATCGAGCGCCTTTCGCAAGCTCTCACCGGCATTCGCCTCATTCGCGTCAAATACGGCGTTTATTGTCGCGACGCGGAAATCCTCTCTCTTAACCGCCCGCAGCCGTTCGATGTCCTCGTTGGTAAGAATCGGATGCGGCAGTTTCAATTGCCGGCAGTGTTCGGGACTTTCTTCCAGAAAGTTTTTCTTGCTGCCCACAAACGACATCAAGCTCATCACAAGCCCCTCGCGCAGGGGGTCTATCGCCGGGTTCGTTACCTGCGCGAATAGCTGCTTGAAATAGTCGAACAACAGTTTCGGTCTGTCAGACAGCACCGCCAGCGGTGTGTCGTCACCCATCGAGCCGACCGGCTCCTGCCCGTTGACCGCCATCGGCGTCAAAATCATCTTCAACTCTTCGCTGGTATAGCCGAACGCCCGCATCTTCCGTATTGTTTGCTCGGGGTCGCTGCTGATAAGCTCAGGCGTATCGAATAGCCCTCGCAGTTCAATCCGATTTTCCTCAAGCCACCGCCGGTATGGTCTTCGGCGGGCGATTTTGCTCTTTATTTCGTTGTCGGTGATTATCCGGCCTTCGACCGTATCGACCAGGAACATATTGCCCGGTCGCAGTCGGCCTTTCCTGATTATCTTTTCCGGCGGGAACTCTACCACGCCCGCTTCACTGGCTATCACCGCCAGGCCGTCGGTTGTAACTAAATACCTGCACGGTCTCAGTCCGTTGCGGTCCAGTGTGCCTCCTATAAACCTGCCGTCGGTAAATACCATTGCCGCGGGGCCGTCCCATGGCTCCATTATCGAGGAGTGATATTCGTAGAACGCCCGTTTATCGGTGCTGATGTGATATTTAGGCCCGAACGCCTCCGGTATCATCATCATCATAGCGTGCGGCATACTTCGCCCGGCACGCACCAGAAGCTCCAGCGCCGCGTCAAAGCACCCGGAATCGCTCGTATCCTCAGGCAGAACAGGCAGCAGGTCGCCTATTTCGTCGCCAAATACCTCACTGGCCATTGTCGTTTCGCGGGCGCGCATATAATTGCGGTTTCCGCTGAGTGTATTGATTTCACCATTGTGCGCTATGCAGCGAAATGGCTGCGCAAGACGCCAGTTCGGGAATGTATTGGTGCTGTATCGCTGGTGAACTATCGCAAGGGCGGATTTGACTCGTTTGTCGGCGAGGTCCGGGTAATACGCGAACAACTGCCTCGCCATAAACATACCCTTGTAACAAATCGTTTTGCAGGATAGCGAAGTAACGTAAAAATCTTCACCGTTTTTGCCTAATTTTTCACGCACAAGTCGTTCAGCTCGACGTCTGGCCATATAAAGCCGACGTTCAAACAGGTCGCTCTGTAAATCTACTCCGTAAACGAATATCTGTCGTATCGATGGTTCCGCGGCAAGCGCTATTTCACCAAGGCAGTCGTTGGCAGTTGGCACGTCACGCCAGCCAATTACCTTCATACAGTGGTGGCTTAGGGCTGATTCGAGAATCTGGTCGCATTGTTTCCGAATTTCGGCGTTTTTTGAACCGAAGACCATTCCCACCGCGTAGAACGCCGGCTCAGGCAAAGTAAACCTAAGCCGGGAGCATTCTTCCACGAAAAATTCGTGCGGAATCTGGAACAGGATACCCGCCCCGTCGCCGGTTATTTCGTCTGCGCCTGCTGCGCCGCGGTGGTGAAGGTTTATCAGTATTTCTTTGCCGTATTCGATTATCGAATGGTCATTTGTACCGTTTATGTTCACGACCGCCCCTATGCCGCAGGCGTCGTGCTCACGCCGGGCTTCGTAAAGCCCCTGGTCTTTTTGTCTCATTGTTTCTTTATGCATCGTTTGTCTTGCCGTATGTTTACCGGCTCACTAATCCTTCTCGCGCAAGTGATGAATGCGCATTTTATTATACGTCCGGCGAGATTGCAATTCTTCTCCATTCGGGTAATATGACCCATAAGCGATATTGATATTGCTTTCAGAATATCTTATGTTGATACGCATAAAATGGGGCGAGGCCCGACTCGTTTGGCCGACCGAAGGTCAGTTACATGAGCGGGCCTCACCCGCAACCCAATGCCCACTGCACGACCATTCGTGCAGCTTCGCCCAAATTAAATACAGCAAACCACGATTGTTTTACGCATCGTAATACAGATGGAACTCATGCGGATGCGGCCGCAGAGCCATCTCGTCTATTTCCTTTTCCCGTTTCCACTGAATCCACGTCTCAATCAGGTCTTCAGTAAAGACATCGCCCTCAGTGAGGAACTTATGGTCCTTCTCGAGCGCATTCATCGCTTCTTCGAGCGAGCCGGGCGCCTGTTTGGTCTTTGACAACTCTTCTGGAGAAAGCTCGTAGACGTCCACGTCCATTGGCTTACCAGGGTCGAGCTTGCGTTTGATGCCGTCGTTGGCTGCCATAAGCATCGCGGCGAAAGTGAGATAACCGTTACAGCTCGGGTCCGGGCAGCGGAACTCAACGCGTTTTGCCTTTGGACTCGGTGAGTACATCGGGATACGGCAGGCGGCTGACCTGTTGCGTGCCGACATACAAAGATTTACCGGCGCCTCGAAGCCCGGAACGAGTCGACGATATGAGTTCGTCGTCGGCGCGGCGAAAGCTATGATGGCCGGCGCATGGGTGATAAGCCCGGCAATCGCATGTAAAGCAAGGTCTGAAAGGCCTGCATAACCCTTTCCTGCGAACAGGTTGACGCCCTTTTTCCACAGCGAAAAATGCGTGTGCATGCCGGAACCGTTGTCCTGGAATATCGGTTTGGGCATAAATGTCGCCGTTTTGCCGTGGCGCTTGGCCACGTTCTTGACGATGTATTTATACCACATAAGCTGGTCAGCTTGTTTGACTAACGGTGCGTAAAGCATGTCAATTTCGGCCTGGCCCCCTGTTGCGACTTCATGGTGGTGTTTCTCGACCACTATACCGACCTTCTGCATTTCCTCGACCATTTCAGTCCGGATATCCTGCTGAGTGTCGGTCGGGCTTACAGGGAAATAGCCGCCTTTATACGACGGTTTGTATCCGAGGTTGGGTTCTTCGAAACGGGCAGTGTTCCAGTTACCTTCCACCGAATCGATTGAGTACATACCGGTATGCTGGTTCTGCTCATATCGAACTTCGTCGAAGATAAAGAATTCCGGCTCAGGGCCGTAATATGCGGTATCTGCCAACCCGGTCTTTTTCGCGAATTCAGCCGCCTTTTTGGCAATATTTCGCGGGTCGCGGTTATACTCTTCGCGTGTGATGGGGTCGATGATGTCCGTAAGGACGCTCACCGTCGGCTTTGCGAAAAACGAATCCATCACAACCGTGCTCAGGTCAGGAACCGCCATCATATCCGACTGGTGAATTGGCTTCCAGCCGCGGATTGATGAGCCGTCGAAACCAAGCCCTTCCTCTAAGGACTTTGCGTCGAGGAACTCAATTGGGAACGTGCAGTGCTGCCAGGTGCCGAGAAGATCGACGAACTTCAAGTCCGCCATATTGGCATTGTTCTTTTTTGCGAAATCAAAAAATTCTTTCGGAGTCATTTTTTCCACCTCTCTAATAAAATTGGGTTGCTGATATTTTTTCCGCTACGAGCGGATTATTTTTTATCCTATTGCCAGATTTCCTTTTTCACCCGTTCTGATACGAATACATTCGGGCAGGTCAAGCACAAATATCTTGCCGTCGCCGATTTGCCCTGTTCTTGCGCCTTCAATTACCGCTTTTATCGTCGGCTCGACAAACGCCTCGTTTACTGCTATCTCTAACTTTACCTTTCTCAATAAACTACCCTGTTCCTTATGGCCTCGATAGACCTCTGCTACGCCTTTTTGTCTGCCTCTGCCGACAACATTCGACACCGTCACAAGGTGAATCTCTTTTTCCTCCAATTTTTTGAGCACTTCGTCCAGTCGGTCCGGCTGAATCACAGCGATTATATACTTCATTTGCCCTGCCCTCTTTCACTTAGTCAATAATTGTGTATGCCGCTTCTCGATGCTGCGTCAGGTCCAGCCCTACTCGCTCCTCATGTTCGCTTACCCTCAGTTTAATCACCGCGTCCACAAACTTGAGAAGCACCGCGCCTACAATGAAAGAATATACAACTGTTACAATCACCGCCTTGGTTTGTATCCACAATTGTAACGGATTACCATACAATAAACCATCAGCTCCATCCGGGTTAATCGTTTTTGTTGCCCATATTCCCGTCGCAATCACGCCCCAGATGCCGCCGATTCCGTGAACTCCAAAAGCGTCTAATGAATCATCGTAGCCAAGTTTGGTTTTAAGGCAGGTTACTACCAGCCATGGGAATATTCCTGCTCCTATACCAATCCATATTGCTCCAATGGGCGTAACATATCCGGATGCCGGCGTAACCGCTGCCAGGCCCGCCACCGCGCCGGTAATCATTCCCAAAGTCGTCGGCTTCTTATATTTGAGCCAGTCAAGGATTGACCACGTTACGCCTGCAATTGCGCCTGCTATATGCGTAACTGCGAAAGCGTTGCCCGCAAGTCCCGATGCCTTCAGGGCGCTGCCGGCGTTAAAGCCGAACCACCCAAACCACAAAAGACCTGCGCCCAGCGCCGCAAATGGCAAATTATGTGGAGGCGAGATACCATTTGGATAACCTTGCCGTTTTCCCAGTATCAGGGCAGCCGCCAAGGCCGTCATACCTGCGTTAATGTGAACCACCGCACCCCCGGCGAAGTCCAGCACGCCCATATTTTTAAGGAAACCGCCGTTGCCCCAGAGCCAGTGCGTAATCGGGTCATACACGATTGTCGCCCACAGCAGGATGAAAATCACAAACGCCGAGAATTTCATCCGTTCGGCGAATGCTCCTATGATTAACGCAGGCGTTATAACTGCGAACATCATCTGGAACATCATAAAAACCTCGTGCGGGATCGTTGGGGCATAGGCGGGATTTGGCGTCATACCGACGTTTGTCAAAAATGTCCAGTCCAGTCCGCCGATTATGCCGTGCTTGTCAGGCCCGAATGACAAACTGTATCCGCACACGACCCATTGGATACTGATTATGCACAGGGCCATAAAGCACTGCATCAGGACCGACAGCATATTTTTGCGTCGAACCAGCCCGCCGTAGAAAAACGCCAGGCCGGGCGTCATAAGCATAACAAGCGCTGCGCTCATCAATACCCACGCCGTATCACCTGCGTTGATTGTCGAATTTTGACTTGTCAAAGAACCTGCTTCAACCAGTTGCTGCGTTTCACAAATTCCTGTTCCGGCGGTCAATAAAATAACCACCGCTATAGCCAGAGTTATTCTCATTTTTCTGTGCTCCTCGGCTGTTTATTGGAACGAACTTTCTCGTGTTTACATAAAACGGCTGTACTGCATAAGCTTTGCAAACCTTATGCCAGGATGCTTAATTCATGGCCGTTTTAATGTAATGCCTTGTCTATGCTGAAGTTACGTTCAATAAACCCTCAGAGCAAGCAAAGAAATAATCTACATTATTGTATATCTTTCAAAAAATTTTTACGTTTTTGTTACTTTTCGTGTTAAAATGGGGGCTCTGCCAGCCGTGGCACAGAGCCCGCCCTGACTTAGGGCCGCAAAGCCCCGTCATTTCATTCAAACTCAGTTACCCGATGGCTTCGTTGCCCTTTTCACCCGTTCTAATGCGGATACATTCGGGCAGGTCGAGCACGAATATCTTGCCGTCGCCAATCTGGCCTGTTCTTGCGCCATCAATAATTGCTTTAATGGCCGGCTCAACGAACGCCTCATTTACTGCTATCTCTAAGTGCACTTTTCTCAACAAGCTGCCCTGTTCCTTGTGGCCTCGATAAACTTCGGCTATACCTTTTTGTCTGCCCCGGCCGACAACGTTCGATACTGTTACCAGGTGAATCTCTTTTTCCGTAAGCCGTTTGAGCACTTCATCGAGTCGGTCTGGCTGAATTACTGCGATTATGTATTTCATTGGTATATTCCTTTCTCTTAGTCAATAATGGTATATGCAGCTTCACGGTGTTGCGTTAAGTCAAGACCGACGCGTTCTTCGTGCTCGGTTACCCGTAATTTCATTACTATATCCACAGCTTTAAGCAGCACTATTCCAACAACGAAAGAATAAACTGCTGTAACAAGCACGGCTTTGACTTGTATCAGGAATTGAGCGGGATTGCCGTAGAGCAGGCCGTCGGCTCCTGCGGGGTTTACCGTTTTTGTGGCAAAGATGCCGGTTGCAATCGCACCCCACATGCCGCCGACGCCGTGGACGCCGAAGGCATCGAGCGTATCGTCATAGCCAAGCAGGTTTTTGAAATACGTCACGGCAAACCATGGAATTACCCCGGCGCCTATGCCAATCCATATTGCGCCCATTGGATTGACATATCCCGATGCGGGGGTTATTGCTACCAGGCCGGCCACTGCGCCGGTAATCAGACCAAGCGTCGTGGGCTTTTTGTGTTTAAGCCAGTCAAGGATTGCCCAGGACACACCTGCTGCCGCAGTGGCAACATGGGTCGCGGTAAATGCGCTGCAAGCCAAACCGCCCGCACCCAATGCGCTGCCGGCATTGAAGCCGAACCAGCCAAACCACAGTAACGCCGCTCCCAGCACTGCAAACGGCAGATTATGAGGTGGAGATATACCATTTGGATACCCCTGCCTGCGCCCAAGCATCAACGCGGCAGCCAGAGCTGTCATACCTGCGTTGATATGCACCACGGTTCCGCCGGCGAAATCCAAAGCGCCCCAGTTTCTTATAAATCCGCCCACTCCCCATACCCAGTGTGCAACGGGGTCATACACGACGGTCGCCCACAACAGGATAAAGACGCAGAACGCCGAAAATTTCATTCGCTCGGCAAATGCCCCCAGGATCAACGCGGGCGTTATCACCGCGAACATCATTTGGAACATCATAAATAGTTGATGCGGAATTGTCGGCGCGTAATCGGCGTTTGGAGTAAGTCCCACGTTTCTCAAGAAGGACCAGTCAAGCCCGCCTATAAGTGAACGGTGGTCGGGTCCGAAGGATAAGCTGTACCCGAACAATACCCATTGCAAGCTTATCAGGCACAGAATCATCATACATTGCATCAGCACTGACAGCATATTTTTGCGACGAACCAGCCCGCCGTAGAAAAATGCCAGGCCGGGCGTCATAAGCATTACAAGTGCAGTGCTTATAAGCACCCACGATGTGTCTCCCGTGTCAATTTTCGGCGCCGGGGCCGCAACTGCCGCAGCCGGCGTCACACTCGACGCGGGTGCCGCGGTATCACAAAATGCGGTTCCCGCACTCAGCAGGATGAGTATTGTTGAAATAAGTATTCTTTTCACGGCTTTGTACTCCTTGTAAAAATTGATAATTAGTTGTCCACCAATACCGGCTGTCTATAGTATTCTTCGCAAACCTTGTGCCAGGATGCCGTATTGATGGCGTTTTTTACATAAGGCCTTATAAAAGCCGCAGTTACGCTTGCTGAAAGTATTAAATTACCAAAGAGCATAGTTACATTTTTGTATATCTAACTCGATACTTTTACATTTATGTCGTTTTTAGCGTTTTTAATATGGGCTCTGCCAGCCGTGGAACAGAGCCCATTAATACCAGGACGATCCTTAATGGGGTCCTGTTATTTTATCGCGGAATCACCACGTTCTCCCGTGCGGATTCTCACGGCATCATCAACAGGGGAGATAAATATCTTGCCGTCGCCGACCTTGCCGGTAAAAGCGGTCTCTTGTATGGCCTTGACAATTTTATCTGCGTCGCTGTCTTTGACCACAACTTCAATCCTTGCCTTGGTCATTAGCCCGACTTTATAAGTTTTGCCCCGGACCTCCTGTTGGAGGCCTTTTTGTTTTCCATGACCTTCGATTTCAGTAATCATAAGGCCCGGATAGTCAACTTTTTCCAGGACGGCACATATATCAGCGACCTTGGCGTGTCGAACAATAGCTTCAATCCTCTTCATTTTTAGGTTCCTTTCTTAATGGCTCTATACAAAAACCTTCAGTATTTAGAGCGGTATCAATCTTTGCTAAATCGCAGACACGCCTTTTTCCCCGGTTCGAATTCGCATTGCTTCCGACGCGTCCATCACAAAGATTTTCCCATCGCCTGCTTCGCCGGTATATAAAACTTCTCTTATTATTTTCATTACGTACGGGACATCCCACTTTTTGACTAATATATCAACCCGGTCTTTCGGAACAAAATACGTCATATCCAGGTCAGAGTCCTCATTATCCGTATCTATATGACCTCTTTGTCTGCCAAAACCTTTGACTTTAGTTACCGTCATTCCCATAAGAAGCTCTTCGTCTTTAAGGACCTCGGCCAGGATGTGAAGCCGTTCAGGACGGATGACGACCGATATCATCTTCAGGTCGTAGGTTTTGCTCACTGTGCCGACGGCGACATACAAAAAGCTCGCAATGGCCCAGGCGCCGCACATATAGAAGCAAATCTTTGCCTCCGTTTTCGAATCGGCGTTGCCGATGGCATACAGGTAAATTATCGCCGCCAGCATAATTACGTTTGCAATCACGCCGAAGACGGGAATAATCCCGTGTTTCAGGAGTTTGAAGTCGGCCCTCTTTTTGAAAGCGACAATTGTCCATACACAGGTCAAGCCATAGAGGACAAAGGTGCCGAAGTTCGAGGCGAGCGTAATTCCCGTAAGACCGACTACGGAGCGAACCCCTATGGCGGCGATTATGCAGGAAACAATTACCAGCGTCCACAAAGCCGTATGAGGGGTGCCGTGCTTGCTTATGAAGCTGAGGTATTTCGGTAATTCAAGGTCTTCTCCCATACCGCAGGTGACGCGGACGGCCGTGTTCATACAGCTTAAAGTCGTGCCGATTACGGCGATTGCCACCGTTACGGCCATAGTAATCATCAGGCCAAAGCCGAGACCATGAAACAAACTGTTGCCGAGTATTTGCGCGAGGTCTCCGATAGGAGCGCTCGAGCCGGCGGCGGCAGCCATTCCGGTTACTGCCGCTGTTTGTCCGGCGGCGGTAAACGTCAGCTTTTCATTTATCATATAACCTGCGCCGAAATACTCCAGCAGGTACGCAAACAATCCCTGAATTACCAAAGACAGGATAATGGCCTTGGGAATCGTGGATTTAGGGTTCTTTACCTCAGCGGCCAGGGCGGTGCAGCTTTCAAAACCGACCAGTATCAAAATGGCGAGGGTCGATTGAATCAGGACGCCGTTAAGCGTATGTGGACGGATGACGTCCAAGGCGCCGCTGAAAGACCAGGTTGTTGCCCCCTGGGGATTTGAGAAACGGTAATAAACGGCCAGGGCGGTGAAAACAACCAGGGTAACGAGCTGTATAATGTTAATCCAGATTGCGGTTATCGTTGAGCCGGTTACGCCGCGATATGCTATGTATCCCGTTATGAAAGCAAATACCGTGGCAATCATAACCAGTTCCTCTATTGACAGTGTTTTTCCGGTGAAAGACGTGTAAAGATAACCAATCAGGTTGGCCATCATAGCCACCATAACGCCGGGATATACCCAGTAGAAAAGGTGGGCGGCCCACCCGGTAACTATCTTTGACATACGGGCCAGGGAGGTAGGCGTTCCTCTTTTTAGGTTCTGGCTGTCAAGAAATGCCTTCTCCGCGAAATAGGTGACGCTTGCAAAACCCGCCTCTGGATATATCTTGGCAAGCTCCGAGTAGGAAATCGCGGTAAGAAAGCAAAGGGCCAATGCAACTACTATCCCCGACCAGATATCGCTTGCAACCGAAGCCCCGCTTGGGGAAGTGGCTGCGGCCTGGAGTTGATATGTAATCCACAGGAACGCTCCCGGGGCAATTAGCGCCATAGCGTTTGCGGTGGCGCCAAACAAGCCCAGCGTGGCTTTTACTTGGGGTTCGGGTATTACTTTCCCGGCCCCGGCGATCACAGTAACCGCACCAGTTTCAATCCCATTTTCAATCGCTATGCTTGTAGACATAATTTATTTCTCCTTTACTAAACACTACGGATAGCCAATATTCAAAACTCATCAGTAGTTTTCACAAAAAGCATTTTTGCCTTTAATAAATCAATTTGTTTTATTCCGTCTTAATCAGAATTTGAAATTAATATCCAACTGGATGGTCCATAACATATCGCCGTTTAGGGTTTTGTCATTAAACCAGACAGGACCCACAAGAAGGCTGATATCCGGCGTAAAATAGGTATAAATTCCCGCGCCGCCGCCGCCAAGGGCGTTTTTGC
>JBEKEU010000005.1:0-221084 GCA_050013675.1 Sedimentisphaerales bacterium | reverse complement strand
TACGAGCATTACCTTGGATACCGGCGCAACGATTATGGACGGTCGGGCCTTGGCCCGCAACGCTGCAGTGACGCTGGACAGTAATCTCATCAATGTTCCGGAACCAGCCACGCTATGTCTGCTCGGCCTCGGCGCTTTGAGCTTAATTCGCAGAAAACACAGAGCATAAAAAGTTCGAAAAGACAACCTGTTTTATAAAACAGAGGGCTGTGTTTAAAAAACACAGCCCTTTTTCCATTTGAAATCAAAAATCTTATGATGGGTTCTACCACGTTTTTGAGCTAAAAACAGGTGTTCGTTCGGGAAAGTTGGAAAAATTATCAAAAAACGGGATTTCCGGGCCTGGAGAGGCCTGTTCAGATTTGCTAATACCATCCTTACTGTGGCTTATATGCCCTTTTCAGCTCATAATCAGGGTTTGCCTGATATTCACCATCTTTTTGCCTGATTCCTAAAAAAAAATTACTGGAATTCCGATTTTGCGCTTGACATTATCGGTCTCCGTGTTATGTTATAGATTGATGTTGGCTGTCGGTTGCGTAGGTCGCACCAGGCCAGCCGGTGGCAAGAAGAAGAAGGACGAAGAGTGAGAGTTATGAGAAGAAGGAAAGAGAGCGTTGGCTTTGTGTTCATAGCCAGAATAAGTATTCCTCTTTTATCTCCCGCAATATCGTCCCTAACATTTTAATATTGCTTATTTTTTTTTTGGAGGAGATGAGTATGAGGAAATTTGTTTTACTTTTGTTGGTTGTATTTTGTCTGTGTGCCGGGGCAAATGTCGGATTGGCTACGATTAGTTTGGGAGGGTGGGACGAAGGAACCCCGGGTTCCACACATCAGTTCTGGGATTTTACCCCCGGGTATGTGCTGGCTTCCGGTAGCGGTTATACAGCCACCCCTGAAGTCGTTTTCAATCCACAACCCACCAGGGTTGAAGCCACAATCACGCCGATGTTCAGCGGCTCATGGGACGGCATAAGCGCGATTACCGCGAGCGACTTTATTAAGGTAACCCTGGAAATTCCAAACTACTTGGCTCTCAACGAGTACAAGGAGATTTGGGTCGATATCGGTAGCAATGTAGCTGAGAATATCACAATATCAGCAACCCCCACTAATATCGCCTGGGCATATACGATTCTCCCCGGACAAGGTGATGCCGAATTCGGTATCAGAATCTCGCCAAATCCAGAGGTCGAAAAGATCGGCTTCGAGATTTGGGCAACAACTGCCCCCGCTGTCTTGGATTACATCCACGTTGATACAATCTGTATCCCCGAGCCGGCAACGATTGCGATTCTTGGTCTTGGTGCGTTGGGTTTGTTGAGGAAGCGCAAAGCATAAAAAGCTCGAAAAGACAATTTGTTTTATAAAACAAAGGGCTGTGTCCAAACAACACAGCCCTTTTTCTATTCAGACGTTGAAATTAAATTTTATGGCGGATTTTGCCGCATTTTTGGGTTAAAACAGGTGTTTGGGAAAGTCGGAAAAATTATCAAAAAACAGGATTTCCGGGCATAGAGAGGCCTATTCAGAGTTGCTAATACTATTTTCGCTTTGGCTTATATGGCAAAATCGCGTTTTCTCTCAGATTAGGGGCTTTTTGCTAATATCCCAAATTTTTAATAGGAATTCCGATTTTGCGCTTGACATTATCGGTCTCCGCGTATAGATTAATGTTAGCTGTCGGTTGCGTAGAGCCACATCAGGTCAGCCGGTGGCAAGAAGAAGGACGAAGAGTGAGAGTGATGAGAAGCAACGAAAGAGAGCGTTGTTTTTGTACTCATAGTCGCAATGAGTACTCCCCTTTTATTTCTCGCTACATCAGCCCTCACTGCTTGAAATCTATTTATTAAAATTTTTGGAGGATGAGAGATGAAAAAAGTAATATTTGCAACAATGATTTTGGTTGGTGTTGCGCTGATTTCGACCGCGAGTGCAACGCTTCTGGGCACTGTAGACCTCGAGACTCACAATAATAATTTTTCTGACACGGGCACGGTCTGGGGTGCCGGCTTGGTCGGCGTAACCGGCCGTACAGGCGTTTATTCGTGGACTAACGCAGGCGGCACCGGTTTGGGCACGCAGGTTCCCAACTGGGGCTTTTGTATAGAATTGCCCCAGGAGCCATTGACCGGCTGGCAGAATGTTGTCCCCCTGGACGAAGCGCCTGTGCCGGCTCAGTATACCACGCCTATGGGAATAGCCAAGGCCAATTCCATTCGTGAGCTTTGGGGCAGAGATTTTGACCCCACATGGGCAACCGGCGCAAATACGCAAATGGCGGAGGCCTTCGGCGCCGCTATATGGGAGATTATTTACGAAACCGACCCCATCTGGGATGTTACCAGTGGTGCAGGTTTCTCTGCTACAGGCATCGAACAAGCGGCCACAGCCAATCTTTGGCTTAGCCAGTTGAACGGTGACACGGCGTATTTCGCAAGGAATTTGGTCGCAACCAGCACGCTTTATGGTCAGGATTATGTAGTTCAGGTACCCGAACCGGCGACGATTGGATTGCTTGGCCTCGGCGTTTTGAGTCTGTTGAGAAAACGTAGAGCATAAAAAGCTCGAAAAGACAATTTGTTTTACAAATCAAAGGGCTGTGTTCAAACAACACAGCCCTTTTTCTATTCATGCGTTGAAATTAAATTTTATGAAGGAATCTACCGCATTTTTGAGCTAAAACAGGCGTTCGGGAAAGTCGGAAAAATTATCAAAAAACAGGATTTCCGGGCTTAGAGAGACCTGTTAGGATTTGTTAATACCATCCTTACCGTCTGTGGCTTGTGTACCATCTGTGGCTTGTATACCACTTTCAGTTCAGAATCAGGGCTTACCTGATAGTCACCATCTTTTTGCCTAATTCACAAGAGTTTTTTACTGAAATTTCGATTTTGCGCTTGACATTATAGGTCTCCGCGGATAAGATAATGTTAGCTATCAGCTGCGTAGAGCCCCACCAGGCCAGCCGGTGGCAAGAGGAAGAAGGGCGAAGAGAGAGAGTGATGAGAAGTAGGAAAGAGATAGCTGGTTTTGTACTCATAGTCAGAATGAGTATCCCCTTTTTATTTCCCGCTACATCAGAATCAGCCCTCACTGCCTCAAATCTATTTTTATTAACATTTTTGGAGGAGTAGAGAGTGAAAAAGTTAATTACAATTTTTGCAGTAGCAGGCCTGATGTTGGCCATCAGCGGGACGGCAGGGGCATCGATTGTCGGCACATTCGACGGCAGTGCAGGGTATGCGACTATCGGTGATCTGCAAACCGCGTACAGTGCGTTTATGGGAACCACCAGTGATGTGATTACATTTGAAGAGTTTACACCGGGTAGCACGTCTCCTGTTGGGGATTTCTACCTCGCAAGCAAGGGCGTAAGATTCTCCAGTGAAGGGGAGATAGCCATCCTGCAAGCTAACGGCCCAGCGTATGGGAATTGGATCCAGGGTTATGTGGATGGAAAGCCTACCGGCAATATGTTGTACAACAAGGTCTACAATGACAACCCCGCAACTGCCCTCACGATCGTCTATTTTACCAATCCGGTGATGGAAATCGGTAGCTTCATCGCGGACAGTTTGCCGGCCCAAAACACTTTAACGGTGAATTTGTACGACTCCGCAGGCAACCTGCTTGCCACGGTGAACCCACAGGTGAACGTTTGGACGAACACGGACAATACGGAAGGATACTGGGGTGTCAAGAGCGACGCAGCGGATATCGCCAAGGTGACATTTGTTTCACCCAGTACGTATTATGCCGTCACCACGTTGGACGACATCGCATGGGTTGTTCCCGAGCCGGCAACGATTGGATTGCTTGGCATCGGCGCCTTGAGTCTGTTAAGAAAACGCAGAGCATAAACGTAAAAACAAAACTTTAACTGCAGTTACAAAAAAAAGGGCTGTGTTCAAAAAACACAGCCCTTTTCTATTTAGGCGTTGAAATCAAATTTTATGGCGAATTTTGCCGCATTTTTGAGCTAAAACAGGCGTTTGGGAAAGTCGGAAAAATTATCAAAAAACCGGATTTCCGGGCCTGGAGAGGCCTGTTCAGATTTACTAATACTATTTATATTTAAGCTTATATTGGCCTTTACAGCCCAAAATAAGGGTTTACCTGATATTCACCATCTTTTTGCCTGATCCCTAAAAAAAAATGCTTAGAATTCCGATTTTCTGCTTGACATTACAGGTATCCGTATATAGACTGATAGTAACTGTCGGCTGCGTAGAACCACACCAGGCCAGCCGGCGGCAAGAAGAAGAAGGAAGAGTGAGAGTGATGAAGAAGAAGGAAAGAGTAGGGACATGTCAGCTACGGCTATACCGGCCGTAGGTCTTTTGAATTCTCTTTTTTTCCCCCATCTGCTCGAACTCTTTGTTAAATGACATCTAATGTGAATTTTTGGAGGAGTAGAGAATGAAAAAGTTAATATTAATTATTTTGGTTGGTGTTGCACTGGTTTCAACGGCAAGTGCAGAACTTGTTGGTACTGTGGACCTCGAGGGTCACGGTAATGGTCTTTCTTCCACAGGCCAACTCTGGAGTCCCGCCCTTGGTGGTGAAAGTGGTGGAACCTTCTACACGGGCGTCTATTCGTGGACCAACGCAGGTGGCACCGGTTTGGGCACACTGGTTCCTAATTGGGGCTTCTGTATAGAATTGCCTCAATCGCCAATTGCTGGCTGGCAGAATGTTCTCACCCTGGACGAAGCGCCTATGCCGGCTCAGTTCGGCACGCCTATGGGAGCTTTCAAAGCCGACCGCATTAGTGAGCTTTGGGGCAGACATTTTGACCCCGCCTGGACAACCAGCGCAGGTAACCCAATGGCACAAGCTTTCGGCGCCTGTATATGGGAGATTGTTTACGAAACCGACCCCGTCTGGGATGTTACCAGTGGTGCAGGTTTCTCTGGTGCAATCGCACTGCCTGCTTTAGCCAATAGCTGGCTTGCAGAGTTGGATGGTACTGGCCCACGCGCATTTCTGTTCGCAACCAGTTCGGTTGATGGTCAGGACTATGTTGTTCCCGAGCCGGCAACAATTGGAATCCTCGGTCTCGGCGCTTTGGCTCTGTTGAGAAAACGCAGAGCGTAAAAAGTTCGAAAAGACAATCTGTTTTATAAAACAGAGGGCTGTGTTCACACAACACAGCCCTTTTCTATTCAGGGTTTAGCCGATATTAAGCCCGTTTTGTGATTTTGGTCAGGCGGCATCTTTGATTTTTGCGGGGAAAACGCGGACAACCGCCGGATTACTCCGGCTCCTGCTTTTGCATCAGTTCGATTATCTCGGCCTTTGTGGGCATTGCGTCAACCGACCCAAATTTGGTGCAGGCAAGCGCACCCGCCGCCGATGCGAATCTGACGGCCTTCCGCAAATCGTCGCCTACCGCCAGCGACGCCGCCAGTGCCCCTGCGAATGCGTCTCCCGTGCCGGTGTGGTCAACCAGGTCGATTGGATAAGCCGGTATATGGTCGGCGTTGTCTCTGTCAACGACCATACAGCCGCGTCTGCCCATTGTTATCACCGCGGCAGCCGCGCCTCGGGCGACAAGGTCCGAGCCGACCATTTTGGCAGTGCGGATATTCGCGCTGGAGTGCTCGCTAATCAGCGACGCCTCGTAAAGGTTCGGTATCATCACATCGACCGAAAAGTATTCTGCGGGCAGCGACGTTTCAACTCCCGGGCTTGAAGGTCCCAGTACGCCTGCCGGGTCAAGGATGACCTTTTTGCCGTGCAGCTTGGCGATTGTGATTGCTTTGACCACCGCCTCTTTGGGCAGCCGTGCGTGAATCAGGCATACGTCCGCTTCGGCTATCGCACGCTCCGCCAGTTCGATGTCCGCCGGCACAAGCGCGCTGTTTGCCCCGTCGTATTGAACACAGGCGTTTTCGCCTTTGGTATCCACCAGCGTCAGGATGACGCCCGTGTTTTTCGCCTGCGCGGTGAAGACGTATTTAGTGTTTACATCGTATTGTTCTAATATGGCTTTTATCGTCGCGCCCAGCGGGCAGTTGCTGATTTTGCTGACTAAATGCACCTCGCAGCCGCAGAGTGCCGCCTCGATGGCCTGATTGACTCCAGGCCCCGTCGCCGTCAACGATAGCGCCGTGCCTGCTGTTGTCTGGCCTGCTGTCGGCGTCTCTGTGCATTTTATCGCGAGGTCAACGTATACACTGCCGACAACGACTACTTTAGGATTCCTTTCCGACATAGCCATTCCCCAAAATATACCTTATAATGCGTGAGTATATTCTTCCCGCCCTCATTTGCAACCTTTTTTATCAATGTCGGCGAAATACGAGATACGAACGACGAAATGCGGAAATTGACTGGGCCCGGAAGGGATCGAACCTTCGACCAATGGATTATGAGTCCACTGCTCTACCGCTGAGCTACGAGCCCTGACGGTGTCTTTATACGCATTAAGGGATGTTTTTGCAAGACAATTTGGGCGTTTAGCTGATGTATGAGGTCTTGAGTCCGGTGTCTTGCCTGCCCTGAGCTTGTTGAAGGGGTGTATTACTCAACCAGCAGGTCCGCGGTAACTACGTCGGGGTTGTCCTGCATAATGTCGTCGCGGAAAGTGCCGACCGATTTGAGATGTGATATGCCCGCCAGCTTCCTCGTATCGATAAGCCGGGCGCCTTTGGCCGCTATCTTGCGGAACGCGTGTCTTGCCTTTTGTTTGTCCTGTGCCCCGACCGCATCGGCCACGACCGTAACCCGCTTGCCTCGCTGCAACAATCCCAGTGCCGTCGCTTCAATAGCTCCTTCCGCACAGGCGCCTATCAGCACAAATTCATTTGCGCGGATTTCGCTCAATAGTCGGTCTATCCTCGGCTCATCAAACGGGTCTAAGCACCGTTTGTGCAGAATAATCTGTCGATACTTCCTTAGCAAATCCACCGGCAAATCGGTGTTGTTGTCCGCTGCGAAGCTCGCCCGGTTGTTCAAAAGCGTGTAGTTGATTTTCTCCATCCCTTCCGTCCCATCTATGCAGAACCCGCCGTTGTTCTCAGGACGAACCTCGCATATCGATACGACCGGAATTTTCCTGGCGCGGGCAAAAGCTATTACCCTTCTGATGTGGCTTAGAACCCTTCTGCGATTACCAACACGCGCCATTCCGGCATCCAGGAAAAAGTCCCTCTGCGTATTGATGTCTATCAAGACCTGCTTGCGACGAATTTTCATTAATTGCCGTATCATTTTGGCAACCTTCTCTCTAAGATGCCGCTCTCTTTGAGCTTTACTCTTGGCCTTAGGCCCTTAATATAATTACGTCCCAAAGCCGTTCCTGGTGCAAAAAATTACCCGATAAAATTTTGTTCTCTCTCACAACCCAGCCGTCATAAATATCGTTTACCCTCGACATCGACTTTAAGCCCTTATTTTGCCGCTTTTACTCCGCCCAATACTGAGGTTTGGCAAAACCCCGCCAGTCCCTTATAATAAAGTCCATTATCAGCCAAAATGTTACAAAAAATGGACTTATACTGATTGGTTATCAAAATGTCAAGACAATTAAATCACTATCCTAAATTCGTCCTTGAGCACCAAAACCCGCCTGTCAGGGTTAATTTTGGTGATATTTTCGGACGTTTAGCCCCCATCCACATCGAGATTGGCTCAGGCAAGGGGACGTTTTTGGTAAACCAGGCAAGATGCCGGCCCGACGCCGATTTTATCGGGATTGAATGGGCAGGCAAATATTACCGTTTCGCAGTTGACCGACTTGGCAGATGGAATCTGACTAACGTCCGTATAATCCGCACCGATGCCGTCCGCTATATCGCCGAATGTGTCCCCGATTCCTCCGTCGATTGCTTCCACTTTTACTTCCCCGACCCCTGGCCCAAAAAACGTCACACTCAAAGACGCTTCTTCAACTCCGTCAATACCGACCAGCTCATCCGCTGCCTCAAACCTGCCGGCGAAATCCGCGTCGCCACCGACTTTGGGGAATACTTCGAGCAGATAAAATCTGTGTTTGCCTCCAAAGCCGATTGTTTGGAGCAAATCGATTTTCTCCCCAACGCTGGCGCTCAAATCGGCGAATGGGTCGGCTCAAACTTCGAGCGCAAATACCTCAAAGAAAACAGACCTATTTTCACAATAGCCGTCAGAAAACGCGGATAACTCCAGTCGGCAGCCTGCCGCGAGCAAAGTCAAGGGGGGCGGCAATCCTTACAGCCCCATCTGCTCAATGCTCTTCAAAAGCTGTCCGTACATCTCAATGGACCCTACGCAAAGCAGCACTGTGACCACAATAATGATAATCGTCCAGATTACCTTGCTGGCAACGCTGTATTGCGGATTATACAACACCAAAGGCAGCGCAAGCGGCCCGAAACACAATATTGAGATAACGACAAACGACGTCTTATGATACCATTTGATGTTGCCGCCCTTCTTTAGCTTTTTCAGTTCCGCGTCGATTAAAAACTCGCCGCAGTGTTTGCACTTCACCGCCTCATCCTGAATCTCTTCCGCGCAAAATGGGCACTTCTTCATATTATATCCCTATACGCTTATGGGTATTTAGGACTGTATCCTATACATTTCGGCGTTCTCCGTGTCAACCAATAGAAAAAACGCGGTATCCCGCCCGGCTTTCTTGCGATATATGAACGACACTTGGCGCTCCGGCATTTTTTTTGCGCAGTTATTTTTTTTGCTCGCCAGGAGATTTGCCATAAGCTATAATACCCGTAAGCGTTGGGCTCTCACATGCCGAAAGATCCTTCGCTGCGAATATTAAGTGAGGTTTTATACGAGCTTAAAAAATATACCAACACTGCGAATAGGAAATCTCGAAACCAGGGTTCCGATTATTCAGGGTGGGATGGGAGTTGGTATCTCCCTGTCAGGTTTGGCCTCGGCCGTCGCAAATGCCGGCGGCATCGGCGTTATCGCCACCGCTGGAATTGGCCAGCTCGAGCCGGATTCACACACAAATTTCAACGAGGCGAACAACAGGGCGCTGCGAAAAGAACTCGCCAGGGCAAGGGCCAAAACCAGCGGAATCATCGGCTTGAATATAATGGTCGCCCTCTCGGATTTTGACGACCTCGTCCAGTGCGGCGTAGATGAAAAAGTTGACCTCCTTTTTCTTGGCGCCGGGCTTCCGATAAGACTTCCAAAAACGCTCCCTCTCGATGACCTGGGCTCGCTGCACACAAAGTTTGTCCCCATCGTGTCCTCAGACAGGGCTGCGGAGCTTATATTCAAATCCTGGGCCAAACACTTCAATCATGTCCCCGACGCGGTCGTTGTCGAAGGCCCTCTTGCCGGCGGACACCTCGGCTTCAGAAAAGAGGATATCGCTGACCCCGAACATGCCCTCGAAAAATTAGTGCCCCCCGTTATCTCCGCGATAAAACCTTACGAGCAGAAGTTCCAGAAAAGTATCCCCGTCATCGCCGGAGGCGGCATATACACCGGTGAAGACATCTATAAATTTATGCAGTTGGGCGCCAGTGCCGTGCAAATGGCGACAAGGTTCGTCGCGACCTTCGAATGCGACGCCTCCGATGAATTTAAGCAGGCCTTCCTCCGCTGCACAAAAGACGACATCATCATTATCGATAGCCCCGTCGGCCTGCCAGGCAGGGCCATACGCTGCGAGTTTCTCGACAGGATCGCCTCAGGCCAAAAAGAACCCTTCCAGTGCCCTTGGAAATGCCTGAGAAGCTGCGATTTCAAAAACGTCCCTTACTGCATTGCCATCGCGCTTACCAACGCCAAAAACGGCGACCTCAAAGACGGCTTCGCCTTCGCCGGCGCAAACGTTTATAGAGTGAACAAGCTCGTCTCCGTCAAAGACCTCATCGATGGCTTAATGGAAGAGTATGCCAATTGCTGCGCCACCGCCCCCGCCGGCATCCACGCCAGATAAAAAATTAACCCCTCACACAACGCGGATTCCCGCACTTTTACCGGCCTTAAGCTTATATAACGTTATAACAGTCATTAAGTTACGCCTGCCAAACGCCGAAAATAACGATGCGCCATTGCAACTCGCCCGAATATATGACGCGGGTCGCAATCCCCAGCGGAGAAGAGGGACTTAAAACAAAATTATTGCCTGGTGAGCTGGAAATTTATGGCTGATAGTTCCAGGAAAAAGTTCATTATAATCATCTTTGCGGCAGGTATGTCTATGGGCCTGCTGTTCGCTTCCCTGTCATTTATCAACTCACAATGTAAAAACAGCAAATACAACCTTCTGTATTTTACCTCCACACAGGCAAAACTGATTTCCTCAAACGTCAAATGCGCACTGTCTTTCGAGGACGCCAAAGACGCGAATGGAATTCTCGAATCCCTCAAAACTCAAAACAATATCGCCTTCGCCGGCATCTACGATTGCAACGGCAAACTCTTCTCCTCCTACCATCGCGATGACGTCAGGAACAAGGAGTTCAAACTGGTGCCCCCTACAAAGGCAAAATTTGTCTCTTGCGACGGCTACATGGTTGTCTCCGAACCCGTCATTCACGATCACCAGTTTCTCGGCACCGTCTGCCTCTGGGCACAGCCATAAACAATTCTTCTGCCAGCGGTTCACTTCAACATTTAATATTGGAAATTGGACATTCAACATTTACTGCCATCTGTCCTCAGTCCTCCGTTTTCCGAGTCACGAGTCACTTTTGTGCGAGCTCCCCTGTTGCCTCCTCTTCCGTCCCCGCTGTAATCCTCACCTTCACAATCTCATTTTTATTAAATCGATAATTGACAATCGGCAATCGACAATCTTTTGTTATGTTGACTATAAAGTAACGTTCGCAATGTCCGAACGCTTGTTTATCCTTTGAACCTTCGATAAGGACTTCACAGGTTTGATTTATAAATTGTTCCCTGAACTTAAAGGCCAATTCATCGCCAACTTTCCGCAAAATCTGTGCCCGCTGTTTTATGATCTTTGGCTCTACCTTGTTTTTCATCCTTGAAGCAGGGGTCCCCATTCTCGAAGAGAATGGGAAGGTGTGTATCTTCGAAAACCCCGCCCACTTCGCTAACTCCACCGTCTGTTGAAAATCCTCATCCGTCTCGCCCGGAAATCCTACGATAATATCTGCCGTAATCGCAGGCCTGTCCAATCGCCGTTTTATCAGCTCAATTTTCTCCCGCAGTTTTTCTGCCGTATATTGCCGACACATTCTTTTCAACGTCGCACTTGCCCCTGACTGCACCGACAAATGAATATGCGGCATAATATTCGAATGCGCACAGAACGCGTCCAGCAATTCCTCGCTAATGTCCCCCGGCTCCAAACTACTCACCCTAATTCTCAATAACCCTTCCACCCTCGCCAGCGCCGTTAATAAATCTGTTATTCCTTTTTTCTTCTTCTCCTTTTCCCCTTTTCCCCTGTTCCCCTGTTCTTCTGGTCTTCTGCTCTCCTCCTCACCTTTTCTTCTCACTGTTTGGCGCCCATAGGCACCCAAACACACCCCCGTCACCACAATTTCCTTATGCCCCGCCGCCACAAGGGCTCTTGCCTCACTAACCGCCTCGTCAATCGACTTGCTTTGAACATCAGGCCTCACTTTAGGTACAATACAATAGCTGCAAAGGCCATCACAGCCGTCCTGGACCTTGAGAAACGCACGGGTATGCCCCTTGAAACTGGTTAATTGTGGCAATTTGGGATATTTGGCGAATTTAGCCATTCCATCCTTGATTTTTGAGCCGTTTTTTGCTTTAATAAGGGGATTACCGCCGATGATAATTTGGGCGATTCTTTGTGCCAAATCGTCTCTGTTGCTGATGATATGAACATTATCGCCGTCGCAAGGGGGGCTTTCCCGGCTGTTCATCGCCGGAAGACACCCGCAGACGACCCTTACGCCGGCTGGATTGGCCTTTAACGCTCTTTGAATATATTGCCTGCTCTTGGCTGACGCCGTCCCTGTTACGCAACAGGTATTTATCACGGCTAAATCGGGCTTCTCACCCGAAACCGCCGCCGACAAACCCAGCTCCTCGAGAAGCTGGGCTATCTGCTGCGATTCGTACTGGTTCACTTTACAGCCAAGCGTATATATGGAAAAAGTTCTCATAGCTCCTATAATAATATAGTTCTTTGTGTTATACTATTTGCGTTGGCAGGCGAAAACAAGTCCCAGTTTGCTGGGGCAGGAGGCGTAGTTTATGGCGGAAAAAATCGGGTCGGTCTGGGCCATCGATATCGGAAATACCTCGCTCAAGGCGCTCCGCCTTAGCAACGAATCCGGCACCCTTGAGGTCATCGGTTTCGACAATATCACCCACGGAAAAGTCCTCTCCGGCTCAGGAATCAATGACCAGGAAAAGCAGGAGCTTATCGCTATCTCGCTTCGCCAGTTTGTCCAGGCCAACGACCTCGGCAGAGACGAAATCATCGTCGCCGTCCCAAGCGCAAACAGTTTCGCTCGTTTTGTCAACCTCCCGCCCGTCGAGCAAAAACGCATTCCTGAAATCGTCAAATTCGAAGCCAGCCAGCAGATTCCTTTTGATATCAACGAGGTAGCATGGGATTGGCAATTGATGACGGAGGCGGGGGCGGCGGAGGCGAAGGTCGGGATATTCGCGATAAAAAACGACGTGGTGACGGCTGAACTCGAGCATTTCAGCAGGGAGAACCTGGAGGTTACATACGTTCAGATAGCGCCGATGGCGCTTTATAACTATATTTTTTACGACAGGCCTGACCTGATGCAGTCGGATACGCAGGCAACGGTTGTGCTGAACATCGGGGCGGAAACTACCGACCTTGTGGTCTGCACGAAATCAGACGTCTGGCAGCGGACGATAGCGATGGGGGGCAACGCCTTTACCAAAGCGATAGCGGACGCGTTCAAGCTGAATTTTGAAAAGGCGGAGAAGCTTAAGCGGACCGCGCCAATGAGCAAATACGCCAGGCAGATTCTTCAGGCGATGAAGCCGGTGTTTACGGACCTGGCGTCGGAAATTCAGCGTTCGCTCGGTTTTTATACCAGTTCGCACTCGAATGTGAAGCTGGCGAGAATTATCGCGCTGGGTGGCGGTACGAAGATGCGCGGTTTGCTCCAGTATCTTCAGCAGAGCTTGCAGATGCAGATAGAGCGGCCAGACGCGTTCAAGCAGGTCGGGATAAACGCGTCGGTGTCGGCGGCGAAGTTCCATGAAAGCGTATGTGATTTTGGCGTTGTGTACGGGTTAGGAGTACAGGCGCTTGGTCTTGGGCGGATAGAGAGCAATCTGTTGCCCCGGAGCATAGCCAAGTCAATGGTATGGGCAAGCAAGACGAAGTTTTTTGTGCTGGCGGCGTGCCTGATATTAGTGGCGTCGGTGCTGGCGTTTGCAAGGATGCTTATAGACCGCGCCAGCTATACCAGCAAGGTATCGCAGAGAGAGGCAACAAAGTTGGTGCTGGATGCCGCACAGAAGGCGGAGAGCGACCTCAAGGCCGAAGAGGCCAGGACCGGCGAGTCGGAAGCGGTGATAAAAAAGGAGTTCGACCTGTTCAAGTATCGTGATATGGTGCCTTTGCTGTACCAGAAGTTGATAGGGACGCTGCCGAATGCCAAAAGCAACCCGGAGCAGGCGGGGCTTTACCGTGCTTTTGCCAGCGGCGACGCGGAGACGATAAAAGAGAAGTTTCCGGACCGCAGGGAGCGCAAGCAGATTTTTGTAACCGGGATGTCTATTTACTACACGCTGGACGTGGGGACCGCGACGTTCGGGACGATGGGTTTCGAGAAAGGTCTTGATTCCAGGGAGACGCTCGGAGACACAGGTTCAGGCGGTCAGATGGTGTCGAGAGATATGATGATGAGGGGCGGGGGCGGACGAGGCGGGGCGCCGAGTAGATATTCGCCTGTGATGCGAGGCGGAAGGATGGGGGCAGCGCAGCCGACGGTGCCGGGCGCCGAGTCGGCTCGCGGTTTTGTAGTAACGATTTCCGGTTACAGTCCGTATAAGGCAATTACCGAACTACTCGACCCTGTTAAAGTGCAGGACGATCCGAACAAGTGGGGATTAGTCACCCGGCTTATGCATTTGGACAGTATGTTTGATGGCAACAGTCCCTTTGAGCTTTATAAGAAAACGGACAAACAGCATTTTAACCTGCAGACAGGGGATGTGGATTTGGCGGCGGAGATACCTCTGGGTATCGGTGTAAAAAAGAACATTGAGGGCAAGGGTGACGTGATTGTTGACCCGATGACCAACGAGATTATCTGCAAGGTTACGGATACCGACGATGGTGGCAAGAAAGTTGCGAAGGTTAATGACTCCTGGTTTGTGCTGAATTTTAAGTTGAAGTGGAAAGATGCACCAGATGCTAGCGGGGCGGGCGGCAGCCCAGAGGCGGCGCCAAGTGCAAGCCAGCCGCCGCCAAATGCAGGCCAGCCACCGCCAAGTCCTGCCAAAGCGCCTGCTCCGCAGAAGAAAATCAGCAAGCCCAAATTGAGGGCGGGGGATGAGTGATGGGCAAGATTGACTTGTCTAAATTGAAGGATTTAATGAAGGGGTTGGGGGGATTGCGGGTGTATCTCGTGTTGATTTGGCCCGCGGTGATACTTTTGGCGTGTGGCGCGGTTCTGACTGCGGCCTGGCTGATGGGCAGCGGTTTAAAGCAGAAGGCGGACAGGGAAAGTGTGCCGATGGGCAACCGGGTAAGGGAAATGTTGAAAAAGTTGCCCGCCGCCGGTCAGGCAGAGGTGGAGAGACAGTATCAGGATGCCTACCGGCAGGACGCGAACCTGATAAAGTTGTTATCGGTAGAGAGTACTCAACGTGAACTGCTCAGTTACGACATATTTCCTCAGCCGAAGGATACTTCGACGTTGCTGTTCACCAGGTTTGGCACCAGGTTTCGTCAGGGGGTTGAGGATTTGATAGCGAAGATTCGTGGGGGCGATTGTCCCAGCGCGGATGAGTTGAATACCGCCCGGCAGACGGGGAGCAGCCCGGGGTTTTCCAGGTTGAGCGGAGCGGGTGGGGTATCGGCATCGTCAAGGATAGTCGAGGGGATTTGTTATGCCAGGGCCAAGTCGGTGTCCGTATATGCCAATCCAGAAATGGTGAGCGGGTACGATTTCTGGAAGGCATACCAGTACTCCAATATGGACGACAGTGTCAAGGACTGCTGGTTTTGGCAGATTGGTTATTGGATAATTGAGGATGTGTTTTCGACGGCAGGGGTGATGAATGCCGGTTCGGGCAGCGTGTTAACGTCGCCTGTAAAGCGTGTGGAGCGAGTCGGTTTTGTGACGCCGGATGCTCTTTTTAACGCTGGGACCGGGAAAACGTCTCAGGAACGGCCTAAGTATGTAACCAAGCCGGAAGAACAGTTGACTGAGTCGTTCACTGGTCGAGTGAGCAACGAGAACATAGACGTGGTACATTTCAGTATGGTGGTGGTGTTGAGCAGCAAGGCAATAATACCTTTTATGCGGGAGTTGTGCAGCGCCAAGGAGCACAGGTTTGCGGGATTCACGGGTCAGGAGCCGGCGAAGGTATTCAAGCACAACCAGATAACCATTTTGGAGAGCAGGGTAAGGCCGGTGGATTTGACGTCGGCTGACCATCGGTATTATAGATATGGGGCGGACACGGTTGCCGAAGTTGAACTTGTTTGTGAATACATATTCAACAAGAAGGGGTATGACGCGGTAAAGCCGGAGTTGATAAAGAACCCTGTGGCAAAGACAGGCATTTAGGCGGCGTAGCTGGGCAGGTTTGGGGTTTTAGAACTATGATTAGGAAACAAAGTAATTTCATAGATGAGCATATCGAAAAGGTGGCGCTGGTAATAGGCGGCCTGGCGGCTATCTGCGTTTTGTATGCGTTTGCGCTGCGAGGCCCGGAATTGGTTTTCGACAACCAGAAGTTTCGTCCCGGTCAGCTTGACATATACATAGCGGAGCAATCTGAAAAACTGAAAGAGCGGCTGGCGAGGGAGCCGATTCCCAAGCCCCCATACGTGCCCCAAAGCGTTAGTTTTCTGGCGAAGATAAATTCAGTGCTGGATAAGGATTTGAACGTTCTCTGGCCGGTGCCGAGTTCGGTGGAGACGATGGTAGATAAGAAGTACCGCATGCCCGTTATTGGTTCCGTGAATGATGTTTCCGTGGAACACATAAGGGCAGTGGCCTATGTGCCTAAAGTTGCGGTTACGACGGAGAACGTCGGGTTAGAAGAGACGTATGAACCGAACGACCTGGATTTGGTCACCGTTCAGGCGAGCTTCGACCTTGCGCCGTTAATAGACAGTTTTCAGGAGTGCTTTGCGGGCAAAGAGGTTCCTGAGGGATGGCGTGACGCTGGTTTGGCCAAGCCAGTGTTTGCGGTGGTTCAGTTACAGAGGCAGCGTTTTGGTGATAATGGTGAGTGGGGCCAGTGGGAGGATGTGCCCCGCGTGAAGATAGACCCAAAGAGAGACGACTACAAGATAATAGAGGATGTAAACGGCCTGCCGAGCGGGGGCGTTATGGTTCAGCTCGCGAAGTTCAGTGACCCGCAGATACAGGTTAAATTGCTGCAGCCGGCTCCGTATAAGATAGCGTCGGCTGAGGATGACTGGCTGCCGCCTTTGCTGCACAGGAAGTTTTTGGCGGTTCGGCGGGAGAAGGAGGCGCAGGATCGGCGGGAGACGATAGCGACGGAGCGTGAGGCAAAGGCAGCGGAGGAACGTGACAAAACGGCGGCGCGGCCGGCGAGAGAGGATCGCGGGGTGACAGAAAAGCCCCGTGGCACGACGGAACAAACGGGTCGAACGACGACGCCGGGCAGGGCGGCAGGCGGCACCGGGTACCGGGGAGGAGCGGCAGGTGGCGGGGGCCGAGGCGGAATGGAAATGGGGGGAGGCGCAGCTCGCAGTCCTTCGAGAACGACGACGGCCAAGCCGGACAGGGCACCGGAGCGTGACCGGCGGACTGAATCGACAACGGCAGCTGAGCAGAAAAAGACCGCCAAGCCGGTGGTGACGGAGGCGACGATATATGACGAGATGAGAAAAATGTTGCTGGCGAGTAAGGATATCAGCAAGCTGCGTGAGACGATAACATTCTGGGCCTATGATGATACCGTTGAGCCGGGCGCGAGTTATCAGTATCGTATCCGGCTTGGGGTGTTCAATCCTGTAGCCGGGACCGGCCAGGTGCGTGAAGAAGACGCCGCGAATGACAGCAAGGTGATATTATGGAGCGAATTTTCGGATGTGACGGACGTAGTGGTGATAGACAAGCGGCTGTATTTCTTCCCGGTAAACGTTCAGGAGGCAGCCAAGGCGGCGGAAGTGCAGGTTTGCAAATACGTGCTGGGCTATTGGCACAGTGAGCAGTTTATGGTCAAGCGCGGGGACATGATAGGCAGGGTAGCGAAGGTCGAGCCGAGTGATAAAGATAAAAGCGCAAACGTGAAACTGCCTGAGATGATAGATTACACTACGGGGGCGGTTGTGGTGGACCTGGTAGCGATGAACGACTGGTTCGGGGACAAAACTCTCCAGTCGCGGCAGTATTTTGATATGCTGTTCAGTTTTGACGGGACGAGTGTGTGGAGATTGCCGGCGAAACAGATGTACTGGCCTGAGGAACTGCGTTTGAAGTATAGCGAGTTGAAGACGCTTGAGAAGAGGCCCAAGGAGCCATGGCGTGCATGGAGCAGCACCGGCGCATTGGAAGTGCAGCAGCGTGCTGTGCCCGGGGATCGTATGAGAGGGCCGATGGACAGGGGCGGCCAGATGGAAGATAATATGCCGAGGAGGGGGCCGCCGCAACAGTAAGAGCGGGGGAACTATCCGCGAGGGCAAGTCGCGGTAAGGACAACCCCCCCATCATTTGTGACGAGGATATCGTCTTCAATCCTGACGCCGAGGCGTCCGGGGATATAAACGGCCGGCTCGATTGTAATAACGTCGCCCGCCCGCAATGTCCCTTTGGTCCTGTTCGATACAACGGGCAGTTCGTGTACCTCCAAGCCAAGTCCGTGCCCGGTTCCGTGGCCGTAAGCAGGGAGGTCGGCTTTTTTTATTATTTCCTTCGCAGTTGTGTCGACCTGACTGATTTCGACTCCGGCTTTGACCATTCTTATGGCGGCGGCGTGCGTCTGCTTTACAACGGCGTAAACTCTTGTATACAGCTCGCTGGCGGTTCCCACGGGGAAACATCTGGTCAGGTCGCAGCAGTAGCCGTTGAGGCGCGAGCCGAAGTCGATGAGAACTGTGTCATTTTTGCGTAATTTGCGAGAGGTGGGCTGGTGATGAGGTCTTGAGGCATTTGGGCCGAAAGCCACAATCGTTTCAAAGCTGTTATTACCTCCGGCTTTTCGAATCTCGAAATCGACAATTCCCGCCAGCTTGTTTTCCGTCAAGCCCGGTTTCACCTGTCGAAGCACACGCCCGAAGGCCCGTGCGGCGATTTTGGCGGCGGCTCGAATGGCCGAAATCTCTGATGTATCTTTTTTCCGGCGTGCCGACTCGACAATTCCCTCGGCCCCCTTGAGCCGGCAGGGCAAATGTTTCCGCAGCGACTCGAAAACGGCAAGCGAGGTTGATTTCTCGACGGCGGCGGTTTTTATTCTGCGTCGATTCCGCAGCAGTTCGGCGATTGCTTTGGCCATTGCCTCTTTGCGTTCAACAATACTGCAGAATCGGCACTGGGCCGCGGCCTGTTCGGTGTACCTGCTGTCGGTTACGAGTATAACCGCTCCGGGCAAAACAATCGCCCAACTGTCTTCGCCGGTGAAGCCGGTCAGATAAGTTACGTTGGCTGGTTTTGTGGCGATAAGGCAATCGGCCTTTAGCCGGGCAATTCCGGCCCGGATGACCTTAAGGCGGGTTTTATATGAGCGCTTATCCATTCGTAAAAAATCTCCAGTCAAAAACCTACTGCCAGTATTAACAGCGCGGACGGGAAAAATAAAGATTTTTTCCGCGTCGATTTGGAGAAGAGGGGATCTTTTTGTATATTTTATTTGGGAAGGTTAATCCGGCTGGGGGGGAAACCGGTTAAAAATAGAGTGTCTCGCCTCGCAATTATAACCGGGGCCAAAGGTGCATAATTTCAACGCCTCATTTCACCTGAAACAGGACGGCAAAAGTCGTCCTGTTTTTTTATGTCTTGCCCGCCCGGCGGAAAGCCATTACAATGCTGCCCTTTGAATCGTCCGGCTTTTTCAAAGGTAAACTGGTTCTATTATGCTACTGCCAATTCGCACAAGCGTCAGGTCATCCAGAACACCCTACGCCAATTACGCCATCATAGCCGTAAACGTGATTGTGTTTCTGTTGAGCT
The DNA here is from genome assembly GCA_050013675.1 of Sedimentisphaerales bacterium. Lineage (GTDB taxonomy): Bacteria > Planctomycetota > Phycisphaerae > Sedimentisphaerales > Anaerobacaceae > Fen-1362. The sequence goes on along the minus strand of JBEKEU010000005.1, from coordinate 201,801 downwards.
ACTGGCCCGATGAGCGGGCAAGGGATGTTCTGCGGCCCTGGGCGGAGCAGTTTGTTTTCACGCCTGCTCACCCGTTTTTGTGGCAGTTCATAACATACGCTTTTCTGCACAGCGGTTTTCTGCATATTTTCGGCAACATGTTCTTTTTGTACATATTCGGCAATAACGTAAACGATAAGCTCGGCCATTTTGGCTACACTTGTTTTTACCTGGCTGGCGCGGTGTTCAGCGCGGTCGGTCATACGCTGATAAACAGCAATCCTGTTATGGGGGCAAGCGGCGCGGTGGCCGCGGTAACCGGCGCATACCTTGTGCTGTTTCCGCAGACCCTTATAACTATTGCTTATTGGTTCATCTTTATTGGCACGGTTGATGTTCCCGCCATTTACTTTATCGCGTTAAAGATGATTATCCTTGATAATGTTATTATCCGTTATACGGCGAGTGCGAATGTTGCTTACGATGCGCATATTGCGGGTTACACGTTCGGCATCGCTTCTTCGCTGCTTTTGCTGGCGACGGGATTGCTTAGCAGTTCGCAATTCGACCTCTGGGCGATGCTCAAGCAGTGGAACCGCAGGCGCGTATACCGCGACGCGATTTCCACCGGCTATGACCCATATACCGGCATAGGCGGCACAAAACGGATTACAGCGAGAGAGATAACAAAGCCGGGGCCTGATGAGCCGCAGATTAGGCAGCTGCGCGAAGACATTGCCAACAGCGTTTATCGGCACGACCTTCAAACTGCCGCTCAACAGTATCTTAACCTTATGTCGCTCGATAGCGGGCAGGTTCTGCCTCGCCAGCATTTGCTTGATATTGCCAACCAGTTTGCCAGCGAGGGTGAATACAACAATGCCGCGTCGGTTTACGAAAAGTTTCTCACTCACTACGCAAATTACGAGCATATTGAGCAGGTTGAGCTGATGCTGGGGATAATATATTCGCGGTATCTTGAAAAGCCAGACCTTGCGCTGAATCACCTGCGCGTCGCCGAGAGGAAAGTTACCGACCCTGCCCAGTTATTGATGTGCCGGTCTGAAATCGAAAAACTGCAGAACCGGTAGTTATCCGTTTCTACTTTGGCACCATCATGTGTGTCCAGTAAGCCGGGTAACCCGTCAGTGCCCAAATAGCCGAGGCGGCGAACAATACAAGCGAGCCAATGATACACAGGCCCTTTTTGTCGTTTTGCCAAACCACGAGCGGTGAGAAAATGCCGCATATTCCGCTCAATATAAAACCGACGCCCGACAGAATCGGATGTGTTGTCAGGCCAAGGTCGATTATCCGCACGCCAAGAAGCGTTGCTGCCGCACCTGCGAAAACGGCGTAAATCGCCAAAGGCAAAAGTTCCCATCTTTTAGCTAATGCCAAAGCCAGGCCAAGTAAAAGCACGCCCAATAACACCGACATTTCGCCGTAAGCCGAACTATAGGGTTTAGGAAGCGGCCAGGTAAACGTAATCGCAAATCCGCCTATCGCTGCGACAAGGCCGCAGATTGCGAACGCAGGGACCCATCGGCCGGTATCTTCCGGCGTATCCAAATCACGCCAGACGAAACAGCCGAGCAGGAACAACCCCGCAGCCATATTTATCAGCATCAGCGTTACATAATCGATCATCATAATTGACCTCCTAATCTTTTTATCTGTGGTTTTGAGCAAATCGCTTTCATATTACCCGAAATTGTAATGTTTTTTGACGGCCTTTTTGACCTGCCATTTGCATTCGAGGTCAACGGGGAAGACGACGAAATCGCCGGGGCCGAAGCTGACGGATTCTTTGCCGTCGGTTACGGTTACGTCGCCCTCAAGTATCAGGCAGGTTTCCTTTTCGGTATAGGCCCAGTCGAATTCGCTCGGCTTGCAGGTCCAAATCGGCCAGGTTTTGCAGGTTTTCTCTTCCTCTTTGCTGGGCTTTCGCACTACAACGTCTTTTATCGTAGGCATATTTCGCTCCTTTATGGTTTGTCTCGGTTTCGCTGGGGGTATTATATCCCGTCTGTTTTGTTTTGCAAACCCGCCGGCGAATTTAGTTTAATCATTCTGGCAAAATGGGCGGTTTTGCTTTACATTATTCGCTTTCTAAATCTACGCACCGAGCAATGAACTATGAACAGTGAACAACTGATAAAATTTAAGGCATGGTTTGATAAATTCGTCGCGGGGTTTTATGGCGATAACGAATATATCAACGCCAATATAAAACTAAAGGAAGAGCACAGCGGGCGGGTATGCGCTGAGATGCTTTACTTGGCGGACCAACTGCGCCTTGTCGGCAATCGACGATTGCTGGCTGAGACGATTGCGCTATTTCACGACGTGGGGCGATTCCCGCAATTTCTCAAATACCAGACATATAACGACCCGCGGAGCGTTAACCACTGTCTGCTTGGCTTAGAGGTCCTGCAAAAGGAAAATGTCCTGGCGCAGTTGACGGATGACGAAAGGGAAACAATCGAGACGGCGATTCGCTATCACGGCGAAAAAGAACTGCCTTCCAATCTGTCGGGCGATACGCTGCTATTATCCAAGATGATACGCGACGCGGACAAGTTAGATATTTTTAACGTGGTTATAATGGCGTATATCCAGCGAAGAGATGACCCGGATAATTTCAAGCTGGAGATTGAATTGCCCGATGAGCCGAGGTTTACGCCTGAGGTGCTTGACGCGATTCTTACGGGCGTCCGGATTGATTATAAGGCGCTGCGAACCATGAATGATATGAAGCTGTGCGTACTCGGCTGGGTTTATGATGTAAATTTTGTTCCGACGCTTAGCCGATTAAAAAAGAGGCGACACCTCGAAACTATTTTTGAATTCCTGCCTGATACTCCCGATATCCGCAAAGTCCGCGATAAAATCTTTGCTTACGTTGATTCCCGGATTAAGTGATTTGCCACAGAGGTCGCAGAGAGCACAGAGATTATTTATTTCTGATTTGTGATTGCCGTTCTGTCACCGTTTCGACCTTGACTACTACCTGCAAAAAAGTATAATAATAATCGCCTTTGCTGGGGGCAAAAGGCAAAGAGGTCTTGGTTGCGTAGCCAAGCGTTTAATATGGGAAATACCAATGAATATATGTTGAGGATTGGAAATTATGGAGATACAGAAATCTGAGCCAGACCCATTTGAGAAAGATATTATTTGCAAGCTCCATTTATTTGATCATATTCCACAGGGTAAGTGGGGCAATAAACTTGCGGGTCATGACGTAAAAAACGCTGTGGGGGAGGTGGCAGAAAAAAGAGGCTACAAAGTGCGTGCACATGCAACAGATTACAGTTATGCGGAGCGGGGAGAATGGCTTTATGACCTTACTTGCATTGAGTATGAAGGAGGGCATATTAAGGGAATTCCCCTTGTTATGGAATCGGAATGGGATCGTAATGGTGTTGATGATGACTTCCCGAAACTTGTTGTAGCTCGTGCAGACCACCGGGTCATGGTTTTACAAGTCGAGTCCGACGAAGACAAGGAAGAAATCATTCAACAGTTGCTTCAGCATGTGCAGAAGTGCCGACACTCAACGGAAGGAGACCGTTACCTGTTTGCCTGCTGGAACAGGGTGGGGCGGTCTTTCGATTGCCCAGTTTATATTGTCGTTGGGTAAGCCATTTTACCAAGCAAAGGTGTTCTGCCAAGGCACTATCTATAAAATTATTCTCCAATCCAAAACTCATACCACTGCTTCAATTTCTTGGTTTGAGCCATTTCTCTAATAATAGCCAAAGTAGCGAGGCAGTCACCAATAGCGGTGTGATCTCCGCTTTTCAGCTTGTGCCATCTATAATTCTGGTGATAATCATCCCATTCGCCTACAAACTGAGCATATTCCCGCATGGCACAATGCCAGTTTCCGTTAAACAAAAATCCGCCACTGACTTTATAGCTTTGTTTGTATAATCGAAGGTCAAATTCGGCGTTGTAAGCAATAATATCCTTGTGACCGATGGCCTGCTTCATTACATCCTTGAGTTCTGAAAAGACAGGACAATTAATAAGTTCCGCCATAGTGAGCCCATGAACATTAGTCGCATCTCTCGGGATAGTTTTCCTTTTCTGAGGACGAATGTTCTGGTTTAGAAGATTATTGCCATCAAGATCTATAATTCCTATCTGGATGATTTCGTCATTTCTACCAATACCGGTTGTTTCAGTATCTAAGATTACAAACCGTTCCTTGTTTGCAAGAACCATCCTCGCCCAATCAATAGCCGCTCTTTGATCTTTGTAACATGGGTGGAGCATATTTGTTAATGAGTCCTTTCAGATTGTGCGAATCCGATCACCCTCGGCAATTATCCACCGAATGGCCGGATTATACCCTTTCCCGAATGAGGCACAAGTTTTTTGCTATTTCACTTGATGGTTCGAAAACCGCCGGTGGTTGCCGATTTTTCCAGGCCCGTTGGAAAGAACCCGCCTCTTTACGAGTCACGAGGCACTCCCGTAAGGGACGCTTTATGGCGGAGCCATATCTTACTTGCGGTCTGTGCTTGACGAAAAAGGGTTTGGGGATTAGCATACTGCGCCGTCCATAAACGATTGAAAGGGCATTCGATGGAAGCAGTATTGCAGACGAAAATAGGGGGCGTTGAGCCGAAAAGAGGGAAGGTGCGGGATGTTTACGATTTGGGCGATAAGCTGTTAATCGTCGCGACCGACCGCATAAGCGCGTTTGACGTTGTGATGGCTAACCCCATCCCGAAAAAGGGCATTGTGCTGACGCAGATATCGCTTTTCTGGTTCGAGTTTTTGTCATCTTCAATCAGTCATCACCTTATCGCGACCGACGTAAGCAAGTTTCCGGCCCCGTTTAATAAGTTCGAGAAGCAATTGGCCGGCAGAAGTATGTTAGTCAAGAAGACGAAGGTTTTCCCAATCGAGTGCGTTGTTCGCGGCTATCTGGCTGGGTCGGGGTGGAAGGAATACCAGAAGTCGCAAACGGTGTGCGGCGTAAAGCTGTCCGCTGGGCTAAAGCAATGTGATAAACTCCCTGAGCCGATATTTACGCCCGCGACGAAGGAGGAATTCGGCAAGCACGACGAGAATGTCGATTTCGAGAGGTGCGTTGGAATTATAGGCGATGAAAACGCCAAATACCTGCGCGATAAAAGCATCGAGATTTTCAAAAAGGCGTCGAAATACGCCGAATCGAAGGGGATAATATTAGCCGATACGAAATTCGAGTGGGGAGAGGTCGCTGGAAAAACCATTCTTATAGATGAGGTTTTGACGCCCGATTCGTCGCGTTTCTGGCCCGCGGACAAATACCAGCCGGGCAGAGACCAGGAGAGCTTCGATAAGCAGTTCGTTCGCAATTATCTCGAAGAGATTAAGTTCGATAAATCCGGCCCGGGCGTGAAACTGCCCGATGACGTCGTCAAAAAGACGGGCGAAAAATACATCGAATGTTACGAACGCCTGACGGGCAAAAAATTCGGGTTTTAAAATTGATGAATGTATCGATTCCCAAACACATCGACTGGCGGCCGTGGATTAAACGCTGGGACCGGATGCAGGATTTCTATATCCCGGCCAGAAAAGAACGATTTGAAATAGTAGTTCAGCTAATCGCGGATTCTCAGAGGAGGGTTTCAAGAGTTTTGGATATCGGCTGCGGCACAGGCAGTTTGATGATGCCAATTCTGCAGGAATTTCCAGTAGCGGAGGTTTGGGGCGTCGATTTTGACGCGACTCTTCTTGCGCTGGCTAAAAATCGCCTTGCTAAATTTGGCGGACGAGTAAAATTAGTGCGGGCAGACCTGCGTAAAAAAGGTTGGACTGATATTGTTGGCGGACCGTTTGACGCGATTGTTTCCGCAACGGCTTTGCACTGGTTTGACCCCTCGCAGTTAGGCCGATTGTATAAACAGTTCGCCGGTATTCTAAAGCCGGGCGGGATATTTCTGAATGCTGACCACACAGGCAGTTGCAACGAGGGAATTCAAAAGGACTGGCAGGACCAAAGAAGTCTTTACTGGCGAAATTGCAAAAAGAACGGCGTTGACGACTGGGAGGGTTTCTGGCGAGCTTATGGCCGGGTGCTGAAGGTTGATATCGGGAAGTTTCGCAAAGAATTGATGGGTTCCTGGGTCGGCTCAGAACAGGGCCAGCCGCTTCAATGGCATTTTGAGAAGTTGAAAGCAGGTGGGTTTAAGGCAATCGATTGTTTTTGGCGGCTGGATTACGACGCGATATATGGCGGTATTCGAAAATGAAAACAGATAATTTCTTATTGTTTTCGGTTATCGCAATAGCTTTATGATTGAACAACTGAGCAATCACCGGCGTTTGTTGATTTGCATATTACTGGCGGCTGTAACTTTCGCCGTTTATCTGCCTGTCCGTAATTATGAATTTCTTCATTATGACGACGATGTTTATGTCACCAATAACACGGAAGTCAAATCAGGGTTAAGCTGGCAGGGTGTCAAGTGGGCGTTTACGACGGGGCACGGCTCCAACTGGCACCCGCTGACGTGGCTGTCTCTTATGCTGGATTGCCAGTTATTCGGCGTCAAATCCGGCCCTATGCACATCGTAAACGTGCTGTTTCACATCGCGAACACCATTCTTCTTTTTCTTGTCCTGGCTCGAATGACAAAGGGGGTCTGGCAAAGCGTGTTTATCGCGGGGTTGTTCGCGTTGCATCCGCTGCACGTTGAGTCGGTGGCGTGGGTGGCCGAACGCAAAGACGTTCTTAGCACGCTGTTTTGGCTTTTGACGATGCTGGCTTACGCGCGGTATGCCGAGCGTTCATCGGCGGGCCGATACATCGTTATGCTGGTTTTGTTCGCGATGGGGCTTTTGGCCAAGCCGATGCTCGTGACGCTTCCGTTTGTCCTGCTTTTGCTCGATTACTGGCCTCTTGGTCGATTTTCCAGTCCCGGATTATCGGTAAAGGGGCTGCTGCTGGAAAAGCTTCCCCTGTTGATTTTGTCTATTGCATCGAGCGTAGTCACGTTTATAGTACAGCAGCATGGCGGCGCGGTAATCGCAAGTAACCGACTGCTGCTTGACGAGCGTGTTATCAACGCGATTGTTTCATATCTGACATACATCGGCAAAATGATTTGGCCCACTCAGCTCGCGGTCCTCTACCCGCACCCGGTCAATACCATACCGGTTTCCAGAGCCGTGATATACGGCACGATACTTGTCCTGATAACCATTTTCTTCGTTTGTTACTGCCGGCGACACAAATACCTGATAGTCGGCTGGCTGTGGTACTTGGGAACGCTTGTTCCAGTCATAGGCATAGTGCAGGTCGGCTCGCAGGCGATGGCTGACAGATACACCTATATTCCCTTAATCGGTATTTTTATAATAATCGCTTTCGGCGTGACCGAGTTGTTGAAAGAAAGGCCGTTTGGGAAAATTGCCCTCGGCGTCCTGGCGGGTGTTTCCCTGTCGGCCTGCGCGGTCGTTACATCTGGCCAGTTAAAATACTGGAAGGACAGCTTGTCGCTGTTCGAGCACACGCTCAATGTCGTCAAGGACAGTTCCATTATGGAGAATAACTATGCCAACATCCTCAGCGATCTCGGCAGGCCCAAAGAGGCGGCTGCACAACTTTCCGAGGCGCTCAAGTTCCTTCCGAATTCTCCTGAAATCCACAATAACTACGGCAATGCCCTTCGAGAAATGGGCAAATTGGACGAGGCAATAGCGCAATATAAAATTGTCATCAAACTCAATCCTGATTTTAAACTGGCCCGTTACAATCTCGGGCTTGCCCTGGCGGCCAAGGGTGATTATGAAGGCGCAATTCAACAATACCAGCTTTACGCGGGCACCTCCGTGGATGTGGCTGATATTCATCAGGGTCTGGGGGCGCAGTTAGCCAAAGAGGGCAAGGCCGACGACGCGGTGGGCCAGTTCCAGAAGGCCCTCATTGTCAAACCCAATTCTGCGGAGGTTCTCAGTAACTTCGGCTTTGCCCTTGCGCAGAGCGGTAAGCCGAAAGAGGCAATAGAATATTACAATAAAGTGCTTGCGAAGGACCCCAATAATGTGATTACCCACGGGCGACTGGCCCTTGCGCTGGCGTCCGTTGGCAGAATCAGCGAAGCGATTGAGCAATGCCGCATTGTTCTCGTAGCCCGTCCCAACGACTTCGAAATGCACAACAATCTCGGTATGCTGCTCCAAAACCAGGGCAAACTTGACCAGGCAATCGAATCCTACAAAAAGGCCCTGCAAATCAACCCGAATTTCCGGAAATCCCGCGAAAACCTCGATGCTGCTCTTGCTCAAAAACAGGCGGGCAAGTAAGAATTGCCCCCGAATCGGTGAAACCGGGGCTTGATAAAGAGAGATGTGCGTAAATAAGATTTCAATGAAATTGAATGGCGAGTTTATAGGCACAGGCGGTATCTTTGGGAAAGTATTGAGCGACCTTATCGAATACCTCAAATTAGCTGATATTTTAATTTGCCTTAAATGGCCAATCTCATATACACTAATAAATAATGATGGCGTTAAGTAATAAAAAGGTTCGACTGCCAATTTTCTTAACTCTTGCTTTGTTGACCTTCGTCGTCTATTTGCCCGTTCACAAGCACGAGTTTATGCGCTACGACGACGACGTTTATGTCACCAATAATCCGGAGGTTCAGTCGGGGTTAAGCTGGCAGGGTATCAAATGGGCATTTGTGACGGACCACGGCGCCAACTGGCATCCGCTTACGTGGCTGTCGCTTATGCTGGATTGCGAGTTATTCGGCGTCAAACCCGGCCCCCTTCACCTCGTCAATGTCCTGTTTCATATCGCGAACACGTTGCTTTTATTCATTGTTTTCAACCGTATGACAAAGGCCCTTTGGCAAAGCGCGTTTATTGCGGCGCTATTTGCACTTCATCCGCTGCACGTGGAATCCGTTGCCTGGATTGCTGAGCGAAAGGACGTCCTTAGCACGCTGTTCTGGCTGTTAACGATGCTGGCTTACGTGAGATATGTTGAGCGTTCTTCAGCAGGTCGTTATATTCTTGCGCTTATCTTTTTCGCGCTCGGCCTTTTAGCCAAGCCGATGCTCGTCACCCTGCCTTTTGTTCTGCTGCTTCTCGACTACTGGCCACTTGACCGCTTTTCAAATTCCAGATTCTCAATTCGCAATTCTATTATCGAAAAGCTTCCTTTTTTCTTCCTTTCTATTTTATCAAGCGTAATCACGTTCGTTGTCCAGCAAAAAGGCGGGGCGGTCTTCTCGGGAGATATAGTGCCTTTTAATGTTCGATTGGCCAATGCGATATGTTCTTATTTTGTCTATATCGAAAAAATGTTCTGGCCGGTTCGTCTGGCTGTTTTGTATCCATACTCAATTCACGGCATATCCCTCGTCAAAGTTTTGCTTTCCGCGACAGTTCTTGTCCTGGTAACCGTTCTGGTTCTATATAACTATCGTCGCCGCAAATATCTCATCGTCGGGTGGCTCTGGTATTTAGGCACGCTTGTCCCCGTCATAGGAATCGTCCAGGTGGGCGTGCAGGCCTTTGCCGACAGGTACACATACGTTCCATTAACTGGGCTTTTTATAATGTGTGCTTTCGCCTCCGCGGACCTGCTCAAGAATGTCCCGTTCAAAAAATACATTCTCGCGACTTCGGCGACCATAGTCCTTTTGGCCTGCACCATTTTAACGACTGTGCAGTTGATATATTGGAAAGACAGCGGCTTGCTTTTTGAGCGGGCGCTGGCAGTCACCGAAAATAACGTTCACATACTCAACAACTACGGTAATGCTCTTGGCGCGATGGGCAGACACAAAGAAGCCGCGAAAGTTTTGGAGCAGGCGGTTCGAGGTCTGCCTGATTCGTATGAAATCCGTAACAACTACGGCAAAGCATTACAAAATCTTGGTAAATTGGACGAGGCAATAGAGCAATACCAAATCGCGCTGAAAATTGAGCCGACAGCCGACTTTGCACGTTACAATCTCAGTGTTGCGCTGGCCGCTAAAGGTAACTTAGACGCCGCAATCGAACAATGCCGCATTGTCCTCGCAGCCCGCCCCGACGACGCCGAAATGCACACCCACCTCGGCATTTTGCTCCAAAACCAGGGCAAACTCGACCAGGCAATCGAATCCTACAAAAAGGCCCTGCAAATCGACCCCAAGTTCCAAAAGGCCCGCGAAAACCTCGATGCCGCCCTTGCTCAAAAACAGGCGGGCAAATAGTCGGGAAATCGGTCCGATAATGGCTTGAAAAAGATGGCGGCAGTTTGGTATAATAACTTCCCTATGTATTCAGTAGATTTTTGTTGCAACGGACAAACAATATGACCGATTATACGCTTCAGTGTAATCGAGGAGGGCACCTGATATTATTGTTTTTGGGTTTGAGAAAGGATGGCGTGAAATGAAGAAATGGTTGTTGGTATTGTTGGTGCTGGGACTGTCGGTTCCGGCAATCGCGGACGTGTTTGTTTACAACTTGAAGCAGAGCGGTGTGGAGTTCGGATACGACGCAGACAAGGACGCTTGGGTCCCGACAAAGTCAAGCTACGTGAGTTACGTTGTTATTCAGGTGGACAGTAGCTCTCCTGACTCCGTCAATATCTGGGCGGTTGACACTTGGAAGGAAAAAGACGCAGACACCGGCGAAACGACCAAATATTACACAGTAGACGGCCCGTACACTATTAGTTTCCTACAAACGACGATTGCGAAGAAGAATACGTGGATTGCCGAGGGTATTTCAAGTGACCAGTCTAACACACGCGTTATGGTATCGGGCCAGGCAAAGTCGACAAAGATTGGCACCGACACATATACTGTCGCTGCTACCCTGAGCGGCTATGCAATCTTTGGAGATATCGCAAGTCAGGATGTCGGCGGAGGCCCGGTGTCATTGACATTGAACTCTAAGATTACTAAAGAACTGGTGTCCAGCGACGCAGATGTACCTGGCGCAATCAGTGATTACTTCGAGAACACGCTTGGTTACACACCCGGTTAGCCGCATCCAGTAATGTGGTTTGTAATCCCGCCGGCGGCCGTCAAAAGCCGCCGGTTTTTTTGTTTTAATTTTTTGCATAAATCTTTACACAAGCACTGACCATGCCGGTTATTATTATGTAGGAGTAAAATATTGCGGTGCTCAGTTAAAAAGGGCCTTTTTGAATGAGATACTCAAAGCGATTGGAGCTCTTTGAAAAATTAAAGAATGAGCACATCGGCTATCTTACGACCACCCTTTGGAAACTCACCTGCGACACCGACATCTTTGATGAGGCGATTCAATACGCGTTTCTGGCTATCTGGATGAATCTCGAAAAACTCACCGGCCCGCAGGCGGGCGCATACATATATCGGATCGCACTTTCCGCCAACTCCAGGGCTTGGCGGAATCGCACCGGTAAAGACGGCCAAATACCAAAACCAAACGTGTTTAAAAACCCTGCAGCCGGGGAAGCCGCCGATGAGGAAACACTCAACCTTGTAAGAAAGGAAATTGCCAAACTGCCCGAACAGCAGGCACGGGCGATTGTGATGCGATATATCGAACAGACCGATTACAAAGCAATCGCCGATAAATTGAACTGTGCCGAGGATACCGCCCGTTCGCACGTCTCAAAAGCGATTAGTACACTCAGAAATAATCTAACCGTAATGAATATATCGGAGTCCTGAAATGAATGAAGAAAAACTAAAACAAATCCTGAATAAAATCGGCCAGGCAGATGTTCCGCCGAACGCCACACTGATTGCCGAAAGGGCATCGCGGAATTTTGATTCTGCCCTCAAAATCGCCCAGCCGAAACAATGGTTTTTTACCCCGCTTCGACTGCTTGCGGCCGCGGCGGTGATAATTCTTGTGTTCGCCGCGGGGCGATGGTCAAAACCGTTCCCGCCAACATCTTCATTGCCTGAGGTTGCCTCTTATGCCCAGCCAGTTTCGGCATATCCGGCGGTTGGCAAAAACCCCGACAGTTTCTGGCAGCAAAAGGCGCTGGCCGCGATGCAGCCCAAACCTTACTCTCAAAACGAGCTTTCCCAAACCGCTTTACTTAACGTCTATAAACAATACCTCAAGGAGAAACACTATGACTAAGAAAAACCTTATCAAATTATCACTTGTCGCCTCATATATTCTCGCGGCATTTATCGCCGGCTGCTTCCCAAAGGATTCCCTCCAATGGTCCAAAGACGGCTCCAAAGGTATCTACAGCAAAGCCGGTGCCCTGTTTATCGTCGATGGCAATACCGGCTCTCTTACACAAGTCGCCCCCAACGATACCACTACGCGCTGGCCCGCCATTTCTCCGGACGGCTCCCTGATTGCCTTTGGCCAAGTTATCAAGGTTGATAACTTTAACAATGCCTTGAAGCAGCTCCCGCCGAACCAGGCCAAACTTATCGGGGCACACGCTGAAATCCTCAAGCAAAAAATCCTTGCCGAAGGAATCAAAGACGGCAATTTCCCTTTCATCGGAAAATCTGAAGATTCCTTCAATCCTCAGCACGTCGCCTGGGTCCAGAGATCCCTCGTCGAAAATGCGGACAAACGGCTTGCCGAAAAAATAGGTCCCAACCTTATCAATAAAACCGAATCCAATGCCTTGACTTACTGCCGGCTCGTTTGTGCTCCGACCACCGACCCCAACAATCGGAAAATTCTCGCAACAAATGAACAGACGCTTTGGCGCATCCGCTTCTCGCCCGACTCCCGACTTATCGCTTATGGCGCCGACCGTATCAAAGGCAATAGTGAAATACTCGAAGTCGGATTCGACCTTTATGTCGTTGCACCGGCCGAAAACGTTCCCGCGGCGCTTATCGCACCAGCCACAGCCGACGGTTACGACTTCAAATCCGATTCCCGTGCAATCGCGTATATCAAGCCCGAAGATGAATTATTCGACACCCAGAAATTTCCTCTCGGCTCGCTTGTCGAGCGGACCCTCATCGACCCCAACGGAAAATTCCTCGCCTCTCTTGAACATCTCGACGGCAACGACTCCCCCGCGATATATGTCTGCACAGGCGACACGACGGAACTCGCCGGCGTCTTATATCGCCCTTGGATGCACGTTTCTTATGCCCGTCAAGATCGCATCTTCTTCGCATCTGCAAAAATGTCACTGCCATCCAGCAAACTCGACGAAGAAAAGCAAACCATATTTTGCTTGGATTTGTTAACCTACGCAATCAGTGAAATTACGCCTCACGCCCCCGAGCTTTGGCAGGAAAATTTGTATCTCTTCGCGCTTTCCGGCGATTCCCGCAAAATCCTCGTACCGGGAAATAAAAACACACTTGCCATTTACGCCCTCGGCCCAGACTTCGATAAAACGAAAGTCATCGTTGACACAAACGAGTCCTTCGGGGATGACTCGCCGCCAAAACTCGTCTCGCAATGGAAAGGTCCTAATCAGCTTTCCTGCCTTGTCTCTGAAAAGTCCCGTTATCTGACTACCGACCCGAACACCCCTCATCGGCGAAAGGAAATCGTTATTCTCGATACAGAGGGCAAACTCGTGAAAATTTTGAGCAAGGACTGGCCGGACGAGCTTCTCAATTACTGATTTTTAGTGACCACAAAAAGGCCGGACGCATCAGACGCCCGGCCTTTTGCATTTCTACAATTTCCACGCCTTGGCAAACGCCTTGAAGCTCCTGTCGTATGTTTTTTCGACTTCTGGCGGGAAGCAGCAGCCAGGCAATTGTCTGGCCGACAAATGATAAGCGATACACTCGCAGCACATACCTGTTTTATCGCAGCCCGCATACGTGCAGGCGCAATTCTTCAAATTTTCCTTTTTCCGGCATTCCATCTTTCACCTTTTAGCTTATTCTATTGCAAATTCGTAAATACTGACGCTAAGCGCAGGAACTTTAAGTTTATTCGATAATCCTTCGGCGGTCTTTTCCTCAATCACAACCTTCGGCTCTTTACCCGGCTCATTATGCGCAAGCGGGTCTGTGCCTGTGATAACCCACAGTTTCCCCTTATCGGCAACCTTAACGCCTTTCAGTTCAATCGGCAATTCACGCTGTTTATCCGTCGGGTTGACAATCGCGATGGTTATCGACTTGCGGTCGTTCTTTAACGCCGCGGCAACGTCGAGCGGCGCTATATTACTGCCTGTAACCTCAACGGGTATCTGGCCGAAGTGCTGCCTGTAAAGTTTCAGCGTAACTCCCGTGGTATCAAGCGTTGACGCCGTTCGAGATGTCTTAATTGCGCCGATGACGTTGACTGTCTGGGCATAGTTTGCCATAAAGTAAATATCGCTGTTTCTGAAATACTCGTGCAGGCCGGTCGCCACGCCGAGGGCGTCTTTGAGATAATATTGTGTCCCAAGCTCGCCGTAGATGTAATTGCCATACCAGTAGTTCCATTCATCCATCGCTATGCGGATGTCTTTGCCCACCAGTTCATTAACGTCCCTGCGATATTTCCTGTGCGCATCCGCCACGCGTTTTATCTCATTGGCGAGCTGCTTAGTATGCCTGGTAACGTCCTTAATCTCTTTGCAGTAAATATGTTCGCTGAGCAGGTTCATATTATCCGAGCATACCTTCAGCATCGTTTCGCTCCACTTTCCGACGTTGCCGACGCCGACGAGTTTGGCGTTCGGGTCAACCTTGCGAATCGCCCCGGCTATCTGATTATGTTTTTTAACGTATTCCTCCAGGGGTATATGTCCGATTTGCCAGTTTCCATACATTTCGTTGCCCACGGCCCACCATTTTACTTTATACGGCTCCGGATGGCCGTTTTGCGCCCGCAGTTTTCCCATCGGTGTGTCCGCCGAGCCATTAAAATACTCGACTTCCGCCGCCGCCTCCTCAATAGTTCCGCGACCCGTATTAAGAGCGACGTAAGGTTCAGCGCCGATGATTTCCATCAGATCCATAAATTCGTGGATGCCCACGTCGTCGTGCTCGATGCCCTTCCAGGCGGGGTTTTTGCGGGGCGGTCTTTTGTCGCGCTCGCCGATGCCGTCGCGCCAGTTATAGCCGCTGACGAAATTGCCGCCCGGCCAGCGGTATATCGGTGAATCAAGCTCCTTGAGCAACGCGACGACGTCGCTTCGCCAGCCCTTGATGTTATCCGCGGGCATAAGCGACAGTGTCCCTATTCTGAATGTTCCCTTGCCTTTGCCTGTGATTTCAATACGAGCGTTGTCGCTCGACTCAGACGCCGTAAAAGCCAGCAGATGCGGTTTGAATTCCGGGCTTATTTTGCCGACGTGGATATTGATTGCGTCACCTTTATCGGGCACGATTCGCACAATAATCGGTCCGGCAAATTTATCTCCGGCGAGGATAATCCTGCCTGTGTATCCCTTGTTCTTCACAATCGCCAGACCATCCTGCGAGATTCCCGCCTCATTGCCGTCGCCTGTCAGGTGAATAACCGGCGTATGACTGCCGACGTATGGGTTATTCGTATCCATTGTTACTGTGCCCGCTGGCCCGATGACCTTCCACGGCGACGCCTTGAGATATTTATATTCCCCCGCGTTCCACTGCGGGTTTTTGTCCGTTCCCCACGGGTTGTATTCATCCTTGATTGGGTAGAAAAACTTTCGGTCCTCCAACATCTCCGCCCAGATTCCGCCGTAAATACACCGACCCAGGTGCTCGATGAACTGCCCGTATATGTATTTTGATATTGGCTCTTTGGTTTTGCCCGCGTCGATTTCAATTTTTGTCAGCATTTCTTCAGTCGGTTTCGCCAGCCACACCGCCATTGGTCCCTGTCCGCGGTTCGCCCAGGCGTAATACGGAATCATCGTTAAATCATGCCGTGAGCCGTCAGGCGACAATGCCTTGGCGTGCATTATCGCGATACCGCCTAACAAGTCCTTAATCGCGTCGGACCACAACGGCACGCTGTCAACCAGAGATAAACTGAGAACATTCACATCATTGTTGGGCCACTCGGCGCAATACACTATCGGCCCTTCCTCAATCGCCATCTTGCCGGTGTCCGCGGCGACGTTAGGATTCGCGACGACGTATCTGGCGGGCATCTGCATCTCCATCTCTATAACGTCACGCTTTTGCCATTGCCGGTCGATGAAAGCGAATCCATTTTTAATATCCGGCTGAATGACTTGACCGTTGAGCTTGAATTCGATCGGCGATACATTGCTGTCAACATACTGATACAAATCGCTCGGTACGGGCCTGCCCTGTGCCCAGCTGGGAATTCGCACCGCCACTGCGAACTTTCCTGTTTGCGCCGGCTCAATAGTCAGCTTCACCGCCCCATCCCACGGATACCACGTTTCCTGTTTTATCCGAACGGTGTTATTCTTCAACCTGATTGTCCCCTCGCACGCGGCGAACAAATTCACATATATTGTGTCATTCGTTTTAGCGAAGACATATCCCGGCAGCGACGCGATAAATCTTGCTATATTAGGCGGGCAACAGGCACAGCCAAACCACGGTTCGCGTTTATGCTGCCCGTTTGACTCAAGAGTATTCACATAAAAGAATTTATCTCCGCTTAGCGATACTCCTGAAATAAGGCCGTTGTAAAGCGTTCTCTCGAATACATCGAGATACTTCGCCTCGCCCGTCAATCGGAACATCCTGTAATTCCACATCGCGCTGCCGATTGCCGCGCACGTCTCGCAGTAGGCCGTCGCGTTCGGCAGTTCGTAATTTTTCTTGAATGCCTCATATTTGCTGTCCGCCCCGAGACCTCCTGTCAAATACATCTTTTTGCTGACGACGCTGTCCCATAACCGCTTGACCGCCTCTGTGTATCTTTCGTCGCCCGTCAGCGCCGCGATATCCGTCATCCCGCCATACATATACATCGCTCGCACCGCGTGCCCGACCACCTCATTCTGGTCAACGGGCTTTTTATGCGCCTGGTTATATTCGCCGCCGCGAGGCCCGCGCACGTCCAAAAAGAACTTCGCCAGGTTCAAATATTTCTCGTTGCCCGTCACCCTATACAGTTTGACCAGCCCCATTTCGACTTCCTGGTGTCCCGGCCATTTCTGCAGCTTGTTCGGCCCGAAGGTCTTATCTAACAAATCTGCGTTCTTTATCGCGATATCGAGCAGGTTATGTTTGCCCGTCGCGAGATAATGCGCCGCCGCCGCCTCATACAGGTGCCCCGCGTTATATAACTCATGACTGTCCTGTTCCTTTAGCCACCGCGTCGGCCCAAACCAGCTCGCCAGGCGTTTGCTCTTGTTGGTCCTGGCCGTATATAAATAACCGTCCTTCTCCTGCGCCGCGGCTATTTTCGCAATCACTCCATCGAGATATTTCTCAAGATTCGGGTCCGGATACACGTTCAGTGAATATGATGCCGCTTCAATTGATTTGTAAACGTCCGAATCATCAAATGGAAAACTCCCTTTTTGCTCCCCCTTCATCAGCCCGCCCGCTACAGCGAAATTATCAATCCGTCCCGACTTCTCGCACATCTTGAGAATATGCGGTATTGTTACTTTGCGATTGGTTTCAATCCTCGGCTTCCAGAACTTGTCCGTCAAACTCACATCCGTCAGCGGCACCGTCTCAATTGGGTAATCCTTCTTCAGCTTAACTAACTTGCCGCGAGATGCTCCTGTTTCACATCCGCCTGCTGTAAGTCCAATGGCAATTGCGAGAATTGTCAAAATCGTGGTTATATGCTTTCCGTTCATAATGCCTCCAATGCAATTATGTTTATTGGAACAAAATTCAGTAACGCTTAGAGCAGATTATAAGGCATGTTTAACCGAAGTGCAATTCGACAATATCCTTGTCGTTTAGGACGTGGTTACGCTGGACACTCTGGCCTTCGTAAACGTTTGTCCCCCAGATTCTGGCGTGCTTTAGTTTTTCCGCCAACTCGCGGTGAATCACCCTGGCCAAATCAAGCACCGTTGACCCTTCCGGTATCGTAAACGGCTCATTCATATCGGGCTTTTTGCCGGGTGGCTTCGCATATACGCGAATGATGTTTAGAGGTCTGAACAACTGTTTGGGCAGCTCGCCCATTCCTTCTCCCGATTCCACCGAAACTGGAATAATTTCAAAACGGTTATCGCACAACTGTTTAATCTTATCAATCGCGCCCTCGACCGCAATGTCACTTTTGGTGCAAATACATACGGTCTTTTTGCTCGGCAGCAGATTTCTCGTCTCAAGAAAATCGAGGCAGACCTTCCACTGTTCTTCAACGTCAGCCGACAAATCAATCACAATTGCGATTAAATCACAGTTTCGATACGTCCCCACCTGTCCGGGCATACTGAAATCGGCGGTAATAGGCGGCATATCCACAATTTCTATCGGGACGTCCTCGAAATGCATCATTCCCGGAACCGGCGCATTTGTCGCGAATGGGAAATCCGTGATGTGTACCTTCGCGTCGGTCAGCAATCCCACAATTGAGCTTTTGCCGGTGTTTGGCATTCCAAGTAAAACAACCTGGCCCGCACCTCCACGCGGGACGTGAAAGATATCCACGCCGCTGCTTTTGCGTCGTTTTTCCTCCCCCTCCCTGATTGTGCTTAGTTTTTGCCGGATGTCTGCCTTGAGCTTATCTGTCCCCTTGTGCTTGGGCATTACCGCAAGCATCTGCTCCAGCGCGAGGATTTTCTCCTCCGCCGTCGTTGCCTGGCGGTACCACTGCTCCGCCTTGAAATAAGCTGGCGTAAGATTAGCAGGCATCTTCTAAAAATCCGAAATCAGAAACTGATTTTTAGCGTACTACTTGATATTTTCTACAACAAGGTCGCCGACCTGGTTTGTGCTGTAGCCCATTTTGCCGGCGGCTAATGATTTCAGCTTATTGGCCGTAACGAATTTCACGGCGTCTTCGATAGCATTCGCTGCCTTTTGCTCGCCCAACGTCTCGAGCATCATCCCGCCCGCGCAAATCGCGGCCAACGGGTTGATGACGGCTTTGCCCGTGTATTTCGGTGCGCTGCCGCCTATCGGCTCGAACATACTGACGCCTTCGGGGTTGATATTGCCGCCCGCGGCGATTCCCATCCCGCCCTGAATCATCGCGCCGAGGTCAGTGATGATGTCGCCGAACAGGTTGCCCGTAACAATCACATCGAACCATTCCGGATTTTTCACGAACCACATACACGTTGCGTCAACGTGATAATATTCGCGCTTGATATTCGGGTATTCCTTTTGCCCCATCTCGTGGAACGCCCTTTCCCACAAATCATAAATGAAGGTCAGGACGTTCGTCTTTCCGCAAAGCGCAAGCGTATTGTTCTCGCCTTTGCCTCTTGCTTTCTTGCCGTTTTTCTTTGTGTATTCGAACGCGTATTTGAGGCACCTGTCGACCTGGAAGCGAGAATAAACCGATGACTGCACCGCGACCTCGTGGGGTGTTCCTTTCATTGTAATCCCGCCCGTGCCTGTGTATGCGTCACCTGAGTTTTCGCGCACGACGGCAAAGTCAATGTCCGCGGGGCCTTTGCCTTTTATAGGCGTCTCAACGCCCGGATACAATCTTACAGGTCGCAGGTTAATATACTGGTCCAGCTCGAACCTCGCTTTCAAGAGTATCCCTTTTTCCAATATGCCGGGTTTAACATCCGGGTGACCAATCGCGCCCAACAGTATCGAGTCGAATTTGCGCAGTTCCGCTATCGCGCTATCCGGCAGCGTTTCGCCTGTTCTTTTGTATCGTTCGCCGCCGAAATCGAAATGCGTCATATCCAGCTTAAAGCCGAATTTCGCCGCAGCTGCATTGATGACTTTTACCGCTTCCGCTATCACTTCCGGCCCAGTCCCGTCACCACCAATTACGGCTATCTTGTAACTCTTAACACTTTTCGCCACGTATTTTTCTCCTTATGTTTCAATTTGTGGTTCGTTATTTACTTTTCTTTATATGTTCAAGCAGTCCGCCATCCCTGATGATTTCCAGCGCAAAGTCCGGCAGAGGCCTAAACTCGATTCGTTGGCCGTTGGTCTTGTCCTCGATTATACCTTTATCGTAATCGATTTGCACCTCGTCGCCATCTTTAATTCGCTCGACCGCGTCTTTGCTTTCGATGAGATAAAATCCACAGTCAATCGCGTTGCGATAGAAAATCCGCGCAAAGGTCCTGGCGATTACTGTTTGCACGCCTGCCCCGCGAATCGCCCATACGGCGTGCTCTCTCGATGAGCCGCAGCCGAAGTCATCGCCCGCGACAATAACGTCGCCCCTGCTTAACTTCTTTACGAATCCGGCGTCTAAATCTTCCATGCAGTGCTTCGCCAGTTCCTGCTCGTTGTCGGTATTCAAGTACCTCGCCGGAATTATCTCATCCGTGTTTATGTGGTCCCGTTTATATACATGTGCCTTAGCCATATTCATTTCCTTACTTTTTCTTTTTGTGGTTAAATGTAACGTCTTGGGTCAACCAACTTTCCTTCGATAGCCGATGCTGCCGCAGTCGCCGGGCTTGCGAGATATACTTCACTTTTGGGACTTCCCATTCTGCCGACGAAGTTGCGATTGGTCGTGCTGATACACTTTTCACCGGAGGCGAGGATTCCCATAAATCCGCCCAAACAAGCGCCGCAGGTCGGCGCGGAGATTACGCAGCCGGCCTTATAGAAGACGTCGAATAGTCCTTCGTCGTCCGCCTGCTTCCAGATTGTCGGCGTCGCGGGCACAATTATCGTGCGAATCTTCACTTCTTTGCCCTTCATAATCTTCGCAACAATCCTGAGGTCTTCAATTCGCCCGTTTGTGCAGCTTCCGATATACGCCTGGTCCATAGTCATACCTTTGCATTCGCTAATCGGCTTGGCGTTGCTCGGAAGATGCGGCATAGCGACCATCGGCTCAATCTTGGCGCAGTCAAACTCCTCGACCGATGAGTATTCCGCGTCCGCGTCTGACTCAAAGACCTTATAGGTCTTCTTGTCTTTAAGATGCTTGGCAAGATACTTCTTTGTCGTCGCGTCAAAGCCGATGATGCCGTTTTTCGCGCCCGCCTCGATTGCCATATTGGTGATGGTCATCCTTGCCTCCATTGACATATCCTTCAACGCAGGCCCGACGAATTCCATCGCCTTATAGAGCGCACCATCCACGCCAATCCTCGTTATCACCGCGAGGATTACGTCCTTGCTGTAAACGCCGTGAGGCAGTTTGCCGTTCAAAACAAACTTTATCGACTCCGGCACCCTGAACCAAAGCTCGCCCGTAGCGATTGACGCCGCTAAATCCGTTGAGCCGATACCGGTGCTGAACGCCGCGAACGCGCCGTATGTGCAGGTATGCGAATCACCGCCCACGATTACCTCGCCGGGCCTGATATGACCCTGCTCAGGCAGTAACGCGTGGCAGACGCCCGCCTTGCCAATCTTGTAGTAGTGCTTGATTTTGTGCCTCTTGGCCCATTCATCAAGGCGTTTATGCAGTTCGGCGCTTTTGATATCCTTTGCCGGCTGAAAATGGTCGGGCGTTACGACAATCCTGTTCTTGTCGAATACCTTGTCGATTCCCTTTTCAATCAGCATCGATATCGCCGCAGGCGTCGTTACATCGTGGCACATCACGACATCAATCTTAGCGTTGATTAATTCACCTGCTTTTACCGTTTTCTTTCCACTCGCCCTTGCGAGGATTTTTTCCGTTATTGTCATACCCATAGTTTCTTCTCTTTTTGCCTTTTTTCTTTATTTCAGTGTAATCTGTGAAATCTGTGGTTACAGTTCCGCTTTGGCTCCCGGCTCTTCTTTACCGGGGCTGCCGACCATACGGTTAATAGCGTCGATATACGCTTTTGCGCTTGCCTCGATGATGTCCGTCGAGATGCCTCTGCCGACAAACGTGCGACCATCGGTCTTGATTTTAACGGTCGCTTCGCCGAGCGCTTCTTTGCCGCTTGTAACCGCGCGTATCGAGTAGCTTTCCAACTTCGGCGAGAAACCCGTGGCCTCTCGTATCGCATTATAGGCGGCGTCAACAGGCCCGTCGCCGTCGGCTTGCGCCTCTTTAACTTCGCTTTTGGTTTTTATCTTAACAGCCGCCTGCGGCGCGTTGCCCGTCTCGATGAGCACCCGTAAATACTCAAGCGTAAAAGTATGCTCGACCGAACGCACCTCATCATCGATAATCGCGATAAGGTCTTCGTCGAACACCTCTTTTTTCTTGTCCGCCACCTGCGTAAACCTCTGATACGCCTGCTCAATCTCATCCTTGCTGAGTTTATACCCGAGTTTCTTGCAATGGTCCGCAAAGCCGTGCCTGCCCGTATGCCTGCCAAGCACCATTCGTGAGCCGGCAAGCCCTATCGTCTCAGGCGTCATTATCTCGTATGTCTTGCGTTCCTTTAATACGCCGTCAACGTGCACACCCGACTCGTGCGCAAAGGCATTAGCGCCGACAATCGCCTTGTTCGGCTGGATGACAAATCCTGTCAGGCGAGACACAAGCTGGCTCGTCCGGTAAATCTCAGTTGTCTTGATGCCGGTCGTAACCGGTTTTCCACCCGCTGCTTTTGTGAAGAAGTCGGGCCTGGTATGTATCGCCATCACGACTTCTTCGAGCGCGGCGTTTCCAGCCCGTTCGCCAAGTCCGTTTATCGAGCATTCCACCTGTCTTGCGCCGTTTCTCACGCCTGCTAACGAATTTGCCACCGCCTGACCGAGGTCGTTATGACAGTGAGTGCTGATTATCGTCTTATCGATGCCGGGGACGCCGGCGACAAGCTGGGCGATAATCTGGCCGTATTCGTAAGGCAATACATAGCCCACCGTATCCGGGATGTTCAGCGTCGTTGCGCCGGCTTCAATCACGGCGGTTAAAATCTCAATCAAAAACGGCATTTCGCTGCGACAGGCGTCCTCCGGTGAAAACTCGACGTCATCGGTAAAGGTCTTCGCTAATTTCACCGCCGCGACAGCCATCTTCAGGACCTCAGCGGGGGTCTTGTTGAGCTTGTGCTCCATATGTATCGGGCTTGTCGCGATAAACGTATGTATGCGTCGTTTCTTCGCGGGCGCAAGGGCCTTGCCTGCCGAGGTGATATCCTGCTCGGTTGTCCTCGCCAGTCCGCAAATTGTAGAACCTTTGACCTGTTCGGCTATCAGCTTTGTTGCGTCAAACTGGGCGGGCGATGAGACCGGGAAGCCCGCCTCGATGACGTCCACGCCCAAAAGCGCCAACTGCTGGGCGATTTCGAGCTTTTCCGCTACCGAAAGTGATGCTCCCGGTGCCTGTTCGCCGTCGCGTAAGGTTGTGTCGAATATTATCACTTTGTTCTGCATCTTGTTATCTCCAAGTTCTTATACTGTCGGAAGTTAGGCGGTTATTATGCCCTAAAACGGGCAGAAAAGCTACCGCTTTGTTTAAAGATTGAAAATAGAAAATCGAATTGTGGTACTATCGTTTTTTGCGCCTTAGCGGCGCAGAATAAGAGTGAGGGCGATTAGCCCGGCGGGAACTAAACAAACTGTAACGCTCTTAGTCATATCAACTATATTATACGGCTAATTGCCTGCTTTGCAACAGGAAATATTAAAAAATTTTCGGCTACAGCAGCTTGTCAACCTTGGCGACGAGGTCTTTGACATGGCTGACCGATACGTCTAATTCCTTACGTTCGTCGGCGTTGAGGTTTAATTCGACGATTTTTTCGATACCATTTTTGCCGAGCACCGCTGGTACGCCAACAAAGTACCCGCCGACGTTGTATTCCTTCTGGCAATGCACGCAGCAGGGAATCACGCCTCGGCTGTCTGTCGTAATCGCCTCTGCCATTTTCACGACTCCCGCGGCTGGTGCGTAATACGCGCTTGAGCCGAGCAGGTCAACGATTTCGATGCCGCCTTTTCTGGCGCGGTCAATCAGCCGGGCGATTGTCTCTTTGGGCAGCAACTCGGTGATTGGTATTCCCGCGACCGTTGTGAATCGGGGCAGCGGGACCATATCGTCGCCGTGGCCTCCCATCAGTATGCCTCGAATGTCCTCGCTGCTTACGTTGAGTTCGCTTGCGACAAAATGACAGAATCTCGCTACGTCGAGGGCTCCCGCCATTCCCATTACCCTGTTTTTCGCAAATCCTGTTAGCTTCGACGCGACATATACCATCGCGTCTAAGGGGTTCGATACGACTATGACGATTGCCTGGGGACAGTATTTGGCGACTTTTTCGCTGACGTCTTTGACAATCTGCACATTTTTGGCGAGCAAATCATCCCTGCTCATCCCCGGCTTTCGCGCAAGCCCGCTTGTGATTACGACGATTCGGCTATCCTGTGCGGCTGCCCAGTCGGTTGTTCCCGTTATCCGGCAGCTATAACCCTGCACCGGGCCTGCTTCTGCCATATCGAGGGCCTTGCCCTCGGCCAATCCTTTTACGATATCGATAAGAACGATGTCACCAAGTTTGCGCGAGGCCGCGATATGCGCTGTTGTCGCACCGACGTTTCCCGCTCCGACTACGGTAAGTTTATTATTACCCACAATACGCTCCTTTACTTTGTATGACCAGTTATTGCGTTCCTAAAGTGGTTACGTGCTTCGGTTGCGGTTACGCGGCTCGTTTCGTCCTTCGTCGGACGGTTGCGTTACAGCTTTGCGTTCGTTAAACCTGTCCCACGCGAGTGCCAAATTATAACACTGCCTGCTAATCTTGTCGTATGTATCTATCAGTCGTTCGCAAATTTTAACATTAACCAGTGAAGCGTACAGGTCCTTGGCCTGAGCCAAAGAAACGGCTGTCTCGTTGGATTCCGCCATCGCATCATCTAAATATTTTTGGAAGCCTTTTTTCTGATGCCGTTTAGAGTGTCCCTCTGCTATCAGCCGAGGAATGGCTTTGGCTGAACGCCTAAGCTGGTCAGCCAAATCATATTTTTCCTCAACCGGCAATGCCGGCAAAATATGCTTAAATACCTCAAGCATTGCCTGATAGGCAGTTCGATAAACCTCTAAATCATGAAAACTTCTGATAGGTTTTGGGTCTTCCATAACGCTCTACGATAGACGTAACCGATACGAGCCGCGTAACCGCAACCGTTTAACATAACCATTATAAATACGGCGAGACGATTATAAACAATGAACTGTTCGATGCTAATGAAAATCTGAATTTACCTGCATCTTATAAGTTGATTTTCGTTAAAACTCAAGTTCGGAATATGCGTTTTGATGTCTTCGATGAAACGCAGGCCGTCCTGCCAGTAGCCCGCGGTTGGCTTTATCGCGGGATTAAAGCCCAGGAAGTAATTATTAATGTTTTCGACGAGGACCTCGCGCAGGTATTTGCATGCCATCGACGCAAGTGACACGGGCAGGAATCTGCTGTCTGCGCCGACAACAAAATGCACACGTATTTTCCGTTGACCAATTTTCATCTCGTAACTGCTTCTGTCCTGGTCTTCGTGAATGATGCGCAGTTGCGATTCGCCGAACATCAGTTGTAATTGTCGTTGATAGTGACTTCGCCCGCCCTGTCGGTCGATAACTATATCGAGGTCGTCGTCTGCGAAATCTTTCATAGCTGACTGCATCAGCTCCGCGACCGCGGTAAAAAGCACCTTCGCCTTATTATCCACGGCTGTTACCATCTGGTTGTAATGTGCGACTTCAAGGCATCGGCTCTTTAATCCTAATAATTCGATGTGCTGATTAGCGAGGTCGGCTCGCAGCATTGAAACCGCGATACCAATATCCGCGTTATCTCCGCCAAGCTGATAGTCGCCGGCCTTTTTATACCATGGGTACTCCGCGATATGCTCAAGGCAATCCGGGCAAAGCGCTGATATGAGTTCGGTGAGGTTCTTCGGCTCATTGCCTAAGTGTTTAAGCGTTGCCAATACGGTTCGTCTGAGGTGTTTTATGCCGATGGTTCTTGTGAATGCCTTTTTGCTGTCAACGATAAGCAATCGGCCCTTAAGCCCGGTTCGTTTTTCGGAGACGCTTGTGCGTAAAATCTCCCAGTGATTCGCCCATATTAGATTGTCCGGCACGCGGAATGTGCTCGACGAGACCACCAATGGCCCAAGGATTGGCCCGAAACCCGCTTCGTCTATCCCCACCAAAATCGCCATCCCTGACTCCTCACCGGCGCTGCTGCTAAAGTGTTTCGTGTCTTATTATTGCCCGGTAAATGCCGTTTATTTTTTTGCCTTCCACCATCACCGGCGGATACTTATCGTTCCTGGGCTGCAATCTAACCGTATTGTTCGGCTCAAAAAACACCCGCTTGAATGTCGTCTCGTGAGGTGAGGTGAACCGCACAAAACAATCGTCGCCGTTTCGCACCTCCGTCGCGGGCGAAAATACTATGATATCACCCTCGCGGAATTTCGGCTCCATCGAATCGCCCACCACCCGCACCGCGAAAGCGTTGGGGTCGTGAACGTCCGGGCAGCGAATATAATCGTCCGCGACGCCGACGGGGTAATCGAGGTCGTCAAAGTCCGTCGGGTATCCCACGGCGACCTTGTTGATAATCGGCACTAACCTGCCCGGCGAAAGCGACGGTTTTTTATCAGGCGCTTCCTGCGAACCGTTCTTCTTCTGTCCTTTGTTGAGCTGACGCCATTTTTCGTTTTCCGCCTCGGCCGTCTCGACTCTCTCCCGAACATCCGTTGGCAGCCGTTCCATATGTGCCATGTACAAAAGTATTCCCGCTTCAAATCCAAGGACTTTCTCCAATTTTTGCAGAAGCTCATCGCTCGGCGGGTTGTTCACCTTGCCTGTTTCTATCGTCGAAAGATACGGCTTCGAAAATCCTATCCGGCTGCCCACCTCATCCAGCGTCAGCCCCAGCTCCTCGCGTTTGTTCCTGATTATTTCGCCGAGTGACATTGCGTTTCTCCTGTATATTTGTTTACGCCTGTCAGAACCAAATCAACCTGTCATCTAAATGTTAGCGCGTATTATATATCTTGCAAACAAATACACAAGTTTATTTAAGCAAATAAGCTACGCGGGGGCGTGATTTGCTTTTGCAGAGGGGAAAAGGGAGCAGGCGAACTACTAACCGATTTCAACGAGCGTATATTTCCTGCTTCCGAGGCCGATTTTTTCAGCGTGTTCGATTTGCCATTTGCCGTTGAGGTTGGGGTACTTGGAGATTTTATCTAATGGTTTGCCTGCTGTTTTTTCCATCAAATCAATCGCCGCGGCGTCAACAGCCACCGGGTCGGTTGAGCCGAGTATACCGATATCCTTGACGATATTCTGGTCGGGGTTGCCCATGCAGTCGCAGTCGCTTGTAATCGAAATCGCGAAGTTTATAAACGCCGCGTGTCCCTCTTTGCCGGCGAGCACTCCCTTTGCGTGTTCAGCGATGTTGCATTCGAGAATTTTGATGTCCTTGTCCCAGTCGTGCTGGACCGCGCCGAACCTGCACACCGCCAAGCATTCCGCGCAGCCGACGCATTTGTCCTTGTTGATATGCGCTATAAGGTCTTCCATATTAATCGCCGCTTCCGGGCAGTGCCGGTAACATTCACCGCAGCCCACGCATTTGCCGGTATCCACGCTCGGCTTGAATGCCGAATGCTGGCGCATCTTGCCTTTCCTGCTTGCGCAACCCATACCGAGCGTCTTGAGCGTCGCGGCAAAGCATGTCCCTATGTGCCCCGTAACGTGCGACACCGCCAGAATCGACTGCACTCTTGCGATATCGTAAGCGATGGATACCTCCTTATTCAGTTCGCCGTTGATTTTCACTACGGTCTCGCTGGTTCCGAAAATGCCGTCAGGCGGAATGAACGGTATGCCGAGACCTTTCACGTCGAACCCGTGTTCGGAGGCCAATATCGCGTGGTCAATCGCGTTGTGCCGTTTGCCGAGATACAGCGTGCTTGTGTCCGTTAGGAACGGTTTGGTCTTTAAGCCGACAAGCTCATCAACCAGGCCCTTGAGGCACGGCGCTTTGATGTATGTCTTATTTCCCTTTTCGCCGATGTGAATCTTCACGGCGGTGAAGTCGTTTTTTTCGAAGCATTTTGCGAAACCCGCTTCTTTGAAAAGGTGTTTTGCCTTGTCGGAGATAACTTTTTCGCCGTCTTCAATAGCCGATTTGATAAAATAGACCTTTGGAAGCATAGGTATCGCCTTATTTGTTTACGAAGATAATGATGCCGACCAGTATCAGTATCACGGCTATGCAGATACCAAGCGCCGAGTAAAACACCCACATCAGTTGCCTGGTTTGCCGCGTTACGATGAACTTCAGGTACCTGTCGCTGGCCGCAAACGTTCTGCTCATTTGGGCTATGCCGTCGGTATGGTCTCTTGTGCTCTGGTTGAGTTTGGCGAGGGTTTCGTTGAATTTGCCGAACGTTTCGGTCATCTGAATATCGACATCCGATGCCGCGGCGAGCTGCCGGTCGATTGCCTGAAGGGCGTCGGTTTGCTTTGCGCTTTCCGCCGGGATTTTCTCCACCGCCGATAACAATTGCTGGTCTTTGAGCAGATTCGTCTTTAATTGTGAAACGAGTTGTTCGGTGAGCACCTTCTGGTTTTCAACGACGGCCGGAAAGTTCTCGAGTAGTTTTGGAAACTGCTCGATGCGGGCGATGAGGTTTTCGTGCTGGGCGACCTGTTTGTTGAGGTGTTCGTTTATGTTCTGAATCTGGTCGATGAGTGTCTCGAAGCCGGCTTGGAATTTTTCCAATTCGGGTTTGCCCCGCACAGCCACTGCCTGGAACGGGCTTTTGTCCGCAGACGGGGTCTGGTTGTGAATTATCAGGCCGTCGTCGCTTAATTGCGGCCGTTCATAGTCGCTGTGCGACGAGGGCAACTGCTCTCGCAGCCAATTCTTAAAACGCGTTAGTAACGCCCGAAGTTCCATCCGTTTGTAATCCTTGAAACCTTATTAAGCTTTCTTGTGAGGTAATTATCGCACATACCGCCCATCTTGCCAAGAGCAAAACGCTGCTCGCTTTCAGGCGATTGGTTTGTAGAAATCGGCTGGTTTTTGGGAAAGCGTATTTTTCAAAACGCCTAAATTCTCGATTTTGCACTCAATCGTATTTCCCGATTGCAGGAATCTCCCGGAAGCAACCGCTACACCGGCGGGTGTGCCCGTCAAAATTATATCGCCTGGCTCAAGCGTCATAATAAAACTCAAAAATGAAACGACATCCGCTACCGGATAAATCATCTGGCCCGTGTTGGCCTTCTGGCGGGTTTCATTATTGACTTTCAGTTCCATCCGGAGATTTTGAACATCGAGTATCTCGTCAGCCGTTACGAGGTATGGCCCAATTGGGCAAAAGCCGTCCGCCCATTTGCCCGCAAGCCAGTCGTAAAAATCATCCCACGGCCTTTCCGCTCTTCCGTTTTTGAACGTTACCGACCGGGCCGAGACATCATTGGCAATCATATATCCCGCGACGCAGTCAATCACCTCTTTTGCCTCGACGCATTTTGCGCGTTTACCTATGACAACTGCAAGCTCAAGCTCGTAGTCAATCTGTTCGCTGTATTCGGGCCAGGGGATTTTATCGTCCGGCCCGATGATAGTAGTTGCGGGCTTAAGGAAAGGCCTGGGGACAGTAGTTTGCTTTTTCGCATCCGAAAGACCGAGTTTGAAACCACGTTTTACGGATGCTTCTTTTATATGCTCGCCGTAATTTCCCGCAAGGGCGAGTAACTTGCCGGGCCTTGGTATTGGCGCAAGAAGTTTGACATTCTCTACGGGAGTAACAATCTCGCTTGTTTCGGCCAGCCCTTTGACAGCCGCAATTGCGTCCCGGCGTAAAATATCGATGATGCTTCTCGGGGGATCGGGCCCGGGCCAAATCGTCGGTATATCGACGATTCCTCTTTCCGTCAAAACGCCGACCGATTCGACGCCGTTGCTTTTATACGCCGCTAATTTCATCCGGGGAAATCCTATGGCTGTTTATCGAAAAAAGACGGAGGACTAAAAGACAAGTAGTTTTCTGTCTTCTGTCCTCCGTCATCTGATTAAAATTACCAGGGGACGCTTTTCTTGTCGCCGCGTTTGCCGATAATGGTCTCATCCTGCCATGCTCTCAAACCCGTTGCCATGCTGGTCAACTGGAGCTGGAAGTAATACTCGACCTGCTGTTTGTTGTTGTCATAGCGGATATTTCTCTGGATGATTTTACCGGATACGCTGAGTTCCGGTGCGATAAGCTGGCCTTTGGCCTGCAGGGTATCCTGTTTGAATTCGCTTCCCTTTTCCGAATCTCGTATATCGCGGACGTCGTACATCATACTGTCGCGGCCGGCTGTTCCGCCCCCGACTGTCGAGGTCATAGTGACTAAGCCGCTGCCCATAAGCTCCTTTTCGACCTTTGCCATAAGCTGGTCGGTATCGATTCGCTGCATAGTGTCGTTGACGATTCGACCCGTAGCGACGACGTATTTTCCGCCGCCTTCTTTTTTCAGCGAGCCGGATTTAATCAGCGACTGGACCATCTGGCTTGCCGCCCTGTCGAAGTCGCGGTAATCGAGCTGCATCACCGGTTTACCCTGGTCGTTGATTGTGTCGATGTTTTCGGTTGGCGCCGTGCAGCCGACAAATGTTACGGTTGAAGCGAATAATACGATAGCCAATAGTTTTTTAATCATAGTCCTGTCTCCGGTTAGTTAGGGATTTTTCGAGTATTCATACGAAAATCAACTGCGGTTGTTCTCGGCGCGACTGCCTTGATGACGAACGGCGCTTTTGCCGCCGCCGACCAGGTGAGCCACTTGCTGGTTGCCGAGTCGATTGTTATGCCCGATTTGTCGAGCCATTCAACCTTATATTCGAACCTTATCGGGTTAAACGCCCTGTTGTGGCCCTGAACCTCAAGCTCCATAAAGCCGTCCTTGTTGACATAGGTTACGGCCCGGTCGATATCAAGCCCTTCCCCGATGACCCAGCTAAAAGCGTAAATCACCGGCTTGGTCACGATGTTGACCACCGCGTTGTCGCTTTTAACGTCTGCGACCATATTGATTCTTTTGTCTTCCTGCTGGCAGCCCCACAGGCCTACCGCGACTCCGAGCAGCAAAATGCTAAGCATCAATCTCATATTTCACCTCCGAAAAATAATTCCTAAAATGCCAGTACCTCGCACACAGGCGAAGCGCCGGCGTTGATAATTCTAATATATACGATTGCGTTCCTGCAAGGGGGAATATTCACCTCAAAAAGAGTATTTCCGGGAGTGATAATCAGCAGCGGGCTGTTTTTCGGCATATCAAATCGGGCAACCTGAAAATCCTTCGGCAAAGCAGACCATATTCGCACGTCCGCCGCGGTAGTCGCTGCGCTGTAAGCAGCCACAAGAAAGGCGGCCAATTCGCCGCCTTCACCGTTTTTTTTGTTACTAAGCACCGCCTGTGCCGCCGTCTTGACCGCAGCGGAGGCGATTGCCCTCATCAGGATGCCCTTGAAATCCTTGTTGAATTCGGTTTCGATTACCCGTTCCATATCCGCGACCTGCCTGGTCCGGTATTCGCCCGTGTCGCTCTTGATAGTCAAATAAGGATACGCAACGCTTCTCGGACAAAGCTTGGGCAGCGCTACGCCTGTGTAGTAAACGCGATTACTCACCAGAATCAGAGGCAGGTCTATTCGGATTTCTCCTTTGGTGGGTCCAAGCCCGTTTTCAAATATCACCCAGCACTGGTTTTCCAGTTTCACTTTTCCGGAGGCGAGGTCATCCGCAATCGCGAGGTCTTTTTTGATGTAGTCATTGTCGGGGACCATTCCCGCGGTCTCCTTCAGCAGGTCGGCTGCCCTGCTGTTTTCGCCTATCAACAGGAAATACACTCCCGCCAGATAAGTCGTGAAGGGATTCACAAAATCAGGATACGGCTCAAACTGGCTTAGGTTTGGGTAATTGGCGTTAACGGTTTCAAGTGTTTTGGGGTCGTTTGCCATTGCGCGGGCGTCGGTGTTGGTTTTTTCTTTATTTTTTTCGAGCTTGGTTTCGAGCTTCCTGATTTCTTCGTTGAAATGCTCTTTCGCCCGCATTTGCCTGTCTAAGGCGCGGTTGAATTCGACCCTTGCCAGATCGAGATTCTTTTCGGCTAGGAAATCGAGTGCCTTATAAGTGTTGACCATTATGCCGTCGTATTCCTGACCTTTATAGGGGATAGCGTTGTCGTTTACGATGGTTGAGCCGACCGTATCGAGGGCCTCGGACTGCGGCGCGTAGTAGTTCATCATTTCTTCGGCTTTATCGAAGGATGCGATACTGTCGGCGTGGTTGAGCTTGGCTCTTTGCGATGCGGCGAGCTGGAGCGCCCAGAGAAGGTCATCGCCCGAGGGCGAACCGTGTTTCTTGATTTTGCTTTCGGCGAACTGACCCGCCTGTTTGAAATCACCGGCCTCGAAATGGTTGTTGAAGACGCCGAGGTCGTTCATTGCCGGGTTGCACCCGCTCAGGCATACCCCTGCTGCCAACGCCAAAACAACTATTGTAACTTTAATGCGCATCTTTACCGTTTACCCTCTGTCCAATTTTGTCAGAGATTAGGATAGCCGACTGCCGGGTATTGTCAACAGGTATCGGGAGGTGGGCAAAAATCGGAGGCGTAAGTTTTTTTTATTTTTTTGTTGCAGGTTTTGTAATTTAGCGGTAGAAGAGAAGTGTAGCAGTTCTTTGGAAAAGAAATATGGTAATCACGGGTCTCAAGGCGAAAGCTTTGGGATAATCAAATGGGAACTCGGTTAAAAGCCGAGACCGACCCGCGGCTGTAAGCGTCTGTTCCGATGATGAATCGGAAGTCCGAAAGGCATATATCCACTGTTTCGCGCTAATCTTTGGCAAGAAGAGAGATTGGTGCGGGGTGGGAAGGGGCCTTGAGGTAAGGCGCGAGTCAGAAAACCTGCCTGTGGTGAATTAAGTGGTTGATGAAGTTCTCGTGGAATGGAACTCGAAGCCGGTGTGCTTTGGCATAGCCGGCCTGCCAGTTGCCTTTGTCTGTACCTGGGCAATGGTTTGATATTTGGTATCGTGGCAGGCGGTGCGTTTTGGCTGATATTTTGGGCCGTCGTTCCTTTTACGGGACGACGGCTTTTTATTTTGCGCAGTTTTGGAATTGGCGCGTGAAAGGAGGTGCAGAGGCAATAGGAGTTGCAAAGTTTGGATGTGACGGAGAGGGGTAACGATGATGAAAGAGAGTTTGATAGAGTTACGGAGAAGGGAAAATGGCTTCGGTGAGAGTGATGAGAAATTTAGTTTATCTGATGATTGTTTTAGTGGTTAACACGAGGGCTATGGGCTATACGATGCAGGGACTTGATATCGTGGTTGATTACTGGGCCGGGGCGGGCAGTAATGAGACGGTTGTCGTTATTGACTGGAACCAGACAAACGGCCCTTACGAAACCAGCTCGCACGCCTGGGGTTTCAGGTGGGACGGAACTGCTTATCTTTCGGATGCCCTTGCGGCAATTGATGCGGCGGGGGCTTTGAATATAACAACATTATACGGAGGGGATTTTGTCGGCGATGCATTTTACTACAACCCGTCGATAGACAGCGATAATCACACAAGCGCTGGTTACTCCGGCTGGTGGTGGGTGGGCGATACAATTAATGGCGGCGTAACCTGGGATGCAACCGCCGCCGGCTTAACTTCGGAAATTCTCAGCAGCGGCAAAATCGAAGGCCTTAATTCAGTAACGAATTACGACGAATGGCTCGCCGGAGGCGATACTCTGACTATTCCGACGCCGGAACCCTGCACTTTAACAATTTTAGCGATTGGCGGATTACTGCTGAGAAAACGCAAAGATGTTTAGCATGAAAATATATACGGTAATTCTGGCGACTTGTATTTTCATTGGTGCGGCCTCAGGCGCCAATGATTATGACCCAAATGACTTTGCAGCAGAAGTGATTGAGTATGTCCAGGGCACTGGCATTCCCAACGATTTGTTTACGAGTCAACCATTTAATAACCCTAATATGGCTTTAGGCAGACCTACGCTGATAACTACTGGCGACGGCTGGCCTATACCGCCAAATCAGCATGTGCCTGTTGTTCCGGTTTATCCTCCTTTTCGCTCTTTCGAATTAGTTACCATTGGTAAAGGCGGGCGATTGACCGTCAAATTCAATCATCCCGTTGTGAACGACAGGAATAATCCCTACGGGATAGATTTTATCATTTATGGTAATGCCAGCCAAAAAATGATTGGAGGTCAGTATTGGACAAACGGCAATCCTGAACAGACCACGGTCAGCGGCTCGGTTTCAGCCGAGCCGGGCATAGTCGCCGTCAGCCAGGACGGCAATAACTGGTATTATTTCTCAAACGGCCCGTATGCGGATAGTTTTGCTCCTACCGCAAGCTATGAGTGGGACGATGTCAATAACGTATGGGGTGACGAACTTGACCCCACTCGACCGGTTGACCCCAATCTGACGGCTGCCAGCCTCAATGGCAAAACGGTGGCGCAGATAATCGAGATGTATAACGGCTCGGCCGGCGGAACGGGTTTTGACATTGGTACGCTCGGGCTGGACTGGATTCAATACGTCCGCATAGAAGATAAGCCCGGCAGCAGCGCAACGACGGATATTGATGCCATAGCCGATGTAAGCTGTTGCGGTGATTATAAACATCCGTATCCTGCGGGTGATTTGAATGAGGATTGCAGGGTAGATTTTTTTGATTTTGCGATACTGGCGCAGGATTGGCTGGCTGGAACTGGTTGGGATGATTTGGCAACATTGGCCGACGGTTGGCTTCAGTGTTCCTGGAAATGTCAATAAGGACGAAGTGATTAGGCGGATAAAATGCGAAACAGGGCTTTTACAATAGTTGAGTTGCTGGTTGTAATCTCCGTGGTGGCCGTTTTAATGGCGATTCTTATGCCTGCACTGGCAGGTGCCCGGCAGCGAGGCCAAGCCGTTGTCTGCTTGAGCAATTTACGGCAGTTGGCGATTGCTTCGCAGCTTTATGTAAACAGCAACGATGGTTTCTATCCCATCGCTTATATGAACAAACTAACAGATTCCGAGTTTGTCTCCTATGCGTGGGATTTTACAAGGATTCAAAAATTCAGTCCATTTGAGCAAGAGGTGATTCCGGGATTATTATGGGAAGGTCAGACAATCGAGAAAGTTCAACAGTGCCCGTCTTTTAAGGGTGATGCCACCTGGCTTTTGGATCCTTACACCGGCTACAATTATAACGTCAGTTTCATAGGGCACGGCCAGCTCGAAACTTGCGTTACACCCACAAGAGCAGCCAGCGTAAGAAGGCCGGACCGATGTGCTCTTTTTGGCGACGGGCAATTTAGTGACGGCGCCAATAAGTTTATGCGGTCGCCGTGGCAGAGCGAGTGTGATGAGTTTTCAGATAGATATGCCGGGACACAGGGTTATCGGCATTACGGCAGAACCAACGTGGCTTATTGTGACGGTCACACAGCAGCCGTGAAAGAATGCTACAAAAACACGTATGATGACCAAATCGCTGAAATCGCTGAGGGGACGGGTTTTTTGTCGCCGGATAACAGCGCATACGACCTGAAATGAGAAATCACCAGGGCACAAATCTTTATATTTTCATGTCTTTATGGTAATCTGCCGCGAATGCGGCTGCAATTTATCGTATGCAAGGTGATGCAAAAAGAGGCGTATTATTGCGCGGCCCGCTCGCCGAACACCGTTGACGTGGTTGTGATGAAGCAGGGTCTGCACAATGAGCCGGAAAAACTGCGCCGGGAGGTTCAAAAAGCACTCGATACGACAACCGATACCCAAAACAGGCCCTATGATGCTTCGCTTCTGGGTTATGGGCTTTGCAGTAACGGGATAATCGGCCTGTCGGCCAAAATTCCTATTGTTGTGCCGAGGGGACACGACTGTGTAACTCTGCTTCTGGGGTCGAAGGATACCTACAAGGATTATTTCGATAGTCATCGCGGGGTGTACTGGTTCAGCCCGGGCTGGATTGAGACGGATATGCAGCCCGGCAAGGAACGCTTCGAGAGGACGCTCAAGGAATACATCGGAAAATTCGGCGAGGACAACGCCAGATACCTTATGGAGACCGAGCAGAGCTGGATGAAGGAATACAACTGGGCGACGTATATCGACTGGGGATTCGCGAACAATGAGCGGGAAAAACAGTTCACCAAAAAGGCGGCCCAGTATCTTAACTGGAAGTATGACGAGGTGAAGGGCGATTCGGGCCTGATGCAGCGGCTTGTTGATGGCCGATGGGATGAAAAGGATTTTTTGATTGTCAAGCCGGGGCAGAAGATTGGTGAAAACCTTACCGATGCGGGGATAATAAAGGCCGAATAGATATGCCCGACAGCTATATACAGGCGAAACAAATGGCCATATCCAGGACAGTGCTGATATGTATTGCCTTGGCGGCAGCGACGTTCGTTGCGTTTGAGGGGGTCAGGTCGAATGATTTTGTTCACTATGATGACGACAAATATATTACGAGTAATGAGTATGTGCAGAAGGGGCTTAGCTTAGAGTCAATCAAGTGGGCGTTTACGACCTGGCATCAGGGCAACTGGCATCCGCTGACGTGGATGAGTCATCTTATCGATAGCACCGTTTTTGGTATGAAGCCGGCCGGGCATCATTTGGTCAGCGTCGGTTTTCACATCGCCAATGTAATCCTGCTTTTTTTGATATTGAAGAAAATGACGGGTGCGATTTGGCCAAGCGCCTTTGTCGCCGCGGTTTTCGGCTTGCATCCGCTTGGTGTGGAATCGGTTGCGTGGGTCGCCGAGCGTAAAAATGTTTTGAGTAATCTTTTCGCGTTTTTAACGATATGGGCGTATCTGTGGTATTCGCAAAAGCCGGGGTGGCGGCGATACGCGGTGATTGCGATTCTTTTCGCGGCGGGATTGCTTTCCAAGTCGATGCTGGTGACGCTTCCGTTTGTTTTGATTCTGCTGGACTATTGGCCGATGGGCAGGTTCGGTGGACTGAAGGGGTGGCGATGGCTTTGGCGGGCGATTGTCGATAAGGTGCCGCTTCTGGCGATGTCGGCGGCTTTTTGCGTTGTAACGTATTTGGCGCAAGTCAATGCGGGGGCGGCAACGAATATGGTCTCGATGCCGCTGGGTTTGCGGGCAGAAAACGTGATGGTGTCATATATCAGGTATATCGGAAAGCTTTTTTATCCGACCTCGTTGGCGGTCTTATATCCGCTTGATGCGAATGGGTATCCATTATGGGAAACGTGGGGATGCCTTTTGCTGCTGCTGGCGGTGACGACGGTGGTAATTCTGGAGCGGCGCAAACACAGGTTTTTGTTGACGGGATGGCTGTGGTATTTGGGGACATTAGTGCCGGTTATAGGCCTGGTCCAGGTGGGCGTGCAGGCGATGGCGGACAGGTATATGTACCTGCCGGGTATAGGTATTTATATCATAGTCGCCTGGCTTGCGAGCGAAGCAGTAGCGAAACTACGCCTGCCCAAAATCGTTCCGGCGATAACAGGCGTGGTGATTTTGGTTGCGTTGCTGCTGATAACGAGGACGCAGGTCGAGTACTGGAAAAACAGCGAATCGCTGTTTCGACATTCGCTGGATGTAACGACGAATAACTATGTGATGTATAGTAACTATGGTCAGGTTCTCAAAAGCAAGGGTCGTTTGGATGAGGCGATAGATAATTTCAGGCGTGCGCTGGAGCTTAATCCCGGGTGGGTAGAAGTACACGATAAGCTCGCGTGCGCATTGCAGGACAAAGGGCTGGACGCCGAAGCGGTTGCTGAATTTGAACTGGTGTTGCGGATAAAGCCGGATAAAACTGATACGCGCAATAGCTATGGGGTCGCGCTTGTGAAAATCAAGCAGTATGACAAGGCGATTGAACAGTTCACCAGGGTGTTGACGGAGGACCCATGCCGGGTGAGCGCTTTGAATAATTTGTACAAGGCCGGGGTTGAGGGCGGGAAACTGGATAAAGTGCTGGATGTAATTTTGGGCCTGCAGGCAAAAGACCCGAACAATTTCGAGTTCTGTCAAAAAGTTGGTTTAATATACGGTATCCAAGGCAACATTGATGCTGCGATAGTGCAGCTTGAAAAGGCGTGTCGATTATCCAATTATCAGGTGGCTGAGCCGATGGCGTTCCTTTCGCAGGCATACGCCTCTAAAAAGGATATTAAACGCGCCGCTGAGATGGCGCAAAAGGCGCTCGGATCGGCCCAAAAGGAAGGCAGAGACGATATTGTCGCACAGCTCAAGACCAGTTTGGAATCGTATCAGCGGGTAATGAAAGGAAATTGAGGACGTGGAATTACTGGCGGTTATTACGATAGCGGTTGGTTTGGCGATGGATACCTTCGCGGTGTCAATTGTTACAGGGGCGGCCT
The DNA here is from genome assembly GCA_050013675.1 of Sedimentisphaerales bacterium. Taxonomy (GTDB): domain Bacteria; phylum Planctomycetota; class Phycisphaerae; order Sedimentisphaerales; family Anaerobacaceae; genus Fen-1362. The sequence continues at coordinate 163,554 of JBEKEU010000005.1, read as the reverse complement.
ATAAACAGTTGCACATCCGTCATACGCTGCGAATGGCGGGGTTCTTCGGCGGGTTTCAGGCGTTTATGCCCGTGGTCGGATACTTGGCAGGGCTGACGGTTAGGCAATACGTATCGAATTACGACCACTGGATTGCCTTCGGGATCCTGGCGGCGGTGGGCTTAAAGATGATTTACGAATCGTTCAAAATCAAGGAAGAAAGGCGGACGCCGAATCCGGCGAATCTGGCGGTAGTCCTTGTCCTGGCGGTGGCGACAAGTATCGACGCGCTGGCGGTGGGTATTACGCTTTCACTGATTACAAGTGCGATTGCGCTGGCGGTTATCATTATCGGTGTGGTAACTTTCGGGTTGTCATTTGCCGGCGTTTATATCGGCAAAAAATTTGGGCATTTCTTTGAGGGCGGAATCGAGGCAATCGGCGGGCTTGTCCTGATTGGCCTGGGGATAAAAATCGTCCTGCAGCATGTCGCTTAAATTAAACCAGCGGCGGGGGAGTCAATCAGCCAGATAACTTTATCCAAAACAGGCCAAAGGACGTGAATGGGGTAACATACTTCGTCGGGCGGGCCGGCGAGAACTGCTTTTAAGGTTTTTGCTTTTTCGGTGCCGCTGACGAGGACGACTATTTGCGAAGCGGCACAGATAACGGGATGGGTGAGTGTAATTCTGTTAACGGTCTGGTCGGGCAATTTCTGGTCTAAAAGGTAAACCACACAGGCAAGGTCTTTTGCGTCAAAACAGGCGTTGGAATTCGGGAAAAGTGAACCCGTATGGCCATCAGAACCCATACCGAGAACGATAAGGTCGAATTTCGGCAGCTGGCCTGATTTTATGTGAAAAACGCTGCGAAGTGTTTTCTCATATTGCCTGGCCGCGGAATTGAAGTCCTCGAAGTCAGTCGGAATCGGGTGTATGTTTTCCTTCGGTATCGGGACTTTTGTCAGGAAGGTATCGGCGGCGAGTTTGTAGTTGCTGTAGGGTGAATCGTGAGGGACGTATCTTTCATCGACCCAGAACAAATGAATTTTGTCCCAGGGCAGTGACAACGCTTTTTGTTCTGAGCCGAGCAGTTCAAAGAATCGTTGCGGACTGTGGCCGCCTGATATGGCCAGGTGAAAGACGTTCTTTTTCTTTACAATTTGTTGGGCGGAAGCGACGAACAATTCGAGGCATCGGCGGGCAAGAGCATCGGCGTCTGCGACGATTTGCGTGTTCGGTTTCTTTTGTTTTGTCAGGGACATTGCTGGAGAGTCCTTTCATAAAACGATAATCAAATTAACAATATATTATACCGTCCGGCCGGGTAATTTGTGCGGGATTTGCAGTTTTTCGTAACCTCTTGGCATATAAGGGGATAAGAACAATGAAATCGGAGGAAATTATTAGTGCACGGACACAGGGCCTTTGTGAGGAGTTGTTCTTTTCATCAGAAACACCAGCGGAATCATCAACAGGAAGATAAGGCCGAACACCCAGAAACTATCGATATAAGACAGCATCGTGGCCTGTTGCTGGACAAAGCCGTAAATAAGGGCATTGGCCTTGTTTGCGGCGTCGGCTGCGTTAACTCCCTGTTGAATGAGCATTTCTTTTGCCCTTTCGAAGAATTGCTGATATGTCGGGTTGGTATCGGTAACGTGGCTGACGAGGATGTTCTGATGGAATTGTGCCCGGCGGGCAAGCATAGTTGTTACAAACGAAATGCCTGCGGAGCCGCCGAGGTTTCTCGCGAGATTAATTAGGCCAGATGCGTAATCGGTTTCAGTTTTTTTAATGTAGTAATAAGCAACGGTATTAATGGGGACAAACAAAAAGCCAAGGCCCATTGACATAATATTCCTGGCCCAGACGGCATCTGAAAAGCTGATTTGCAGGTTAAAATTCGCCATTCTGAAAAGACCGATGGCTCCGGTTACCAGGCCCACAATAATAAGCCAGCGTGCCTGGACACGGGTCATCAGGAAACCGACTATTGGCATCGAAATCATTACGATAATCCCGCCTGGCGAAAGCACCAGGCCGCTGTCGAGTGCGTTGTAATGCAGCAGCGTTTGGAGAAATATCGGAAGAACCGCCGTGCTGCCGTAGAGCACAAAACCGAGGGCATACATCATAAGGACACCGACGGCGAAATTGCGGTCTTTAAGCATACGAATCCTTATAACGGGGTCTTTCTGCCTTAATTCCCAGAAGACAGCCGAAATCAGGCAAACCGCGCAGATAACGCTGAACGTGATAATAAAATGCGAATCGAACCAGTCCTCGCGTTCGCCCTTGTCGAGAACAATCTGGAGTGCGCCGAGACCCAGCGATATCAGACCGAGGCCGATGTAGTCGATTCGGAACCCTTCGCCGATTTTCTTGCGAACATAATAAGGCGGGTCTTTAATAAGGAGCATCGCGAGAAATACTGCCAGCATCCCGACCGGGATATTTATGAAGAATACCCATCGCCAGGTATAACTGTCCGTAATCCAGCCGCCCAGTGTCGGACCGATTACCGGGGCGACTACCACGCACATCCCGAACATCGCCATTGCCATTCCGCGTTTTTCTTTCGGGAAGCTTTCAATCAATATGGATTGCGCGATTGGCTGAAGCGCCCCGCCGCCCGCTCCCTGCAAGATTCTGAAGAAAACCAGCAATTGTATATTCGGCGCAAGCCCGCACAAAAACGAGCTGATGGTAAAAAGCACCACGCACGCCAGATAGAATCTTTTTCGTCCGAACAGCGATGAGAACCATCCCGACAAGGGAAGAAAAATGGCGTTGGAGACAAGATATGAGGTCAGGACCCAGGTGCTTTCGTCAATCGACGCGGAGAGATTGCCCGCGATGTGGGGCAACGCCACGTTGGTGATGGTGGTGTCGAGCACCTCCATAAAAGGTGCCAGCATCACAGCGCCCGCCAGCACCCACGGATTGTGCGGCAGCCAGTCCTCGTGAGGATGCGGTATTCTTTCTGTCCCGTCGCTCATTTTACCTTCACCACGGGGACAACCGACATTCCGGGCGAGAGCATCTTCAGGTCATTAGGGTCTTCATCGAAAACGATTTTCACCGGCACTCTCTGCACGACCTTGATGTAATTGCCGGTGGCGTTTTCCGGCGGCAGCAAGCTGAATATCGAGCCGGTGCCCGCCTGGATACTGTCAATGTGCCCCCTGAAAGTTTTCCCGGAATAAGTATCGACCTTAATAGTTACCTGCTGGCCCGGCTTCATATGCTTCAACTGCGTTTCCTTGAAGTTGGCGACCACCCATATTTCCGGCGGGACAATCATCAGCAGTGGCTGCCCTGTGGTTATGTGCTCGCCCTGCTCGACGGATTTTTGGGTAACCAGACCGGCCTGAGGAGCGATTATCCTGGTATATGAAAGATTCAATCCGGCCTGCTCGACCGCGGCTTTCGCCTCGGCCACTCTTGCTTGGGCGGCGGCAATCTGGCTGTTTGCCGATTCGAGCTGTGCCTGCGCCGAACGCGCCGCTGCCGAGGAGTTGTCCAATTGTTGCTGAGTTATTCCGGCGTTGGCGTCAAATAACTGCTTATACCTGTTATAGTCTTTTTCGGTCCTGCTCGCCTCCACCGATGCCATATTTGCCTGCGCCCGGCTTTGTTTTTCTGTCGCCTGTGCCGTCGAGAGATTAGCGCTGGCCATATCAAGGCTGACCTGGAAATCTCGCGGGTCAAGTTCGACAAGAATATCACCTTGCCCAACGGACTGGTTGTCGTTCACCAGCACTTTATCGATGTAGCCGGAGACGCGAGCGCTTACCGAAACGATGTGCCCGGTTATGAAAGCGTCGTCGGTAGATTCTCGCGACATAGAGCGAATCGCATAAACCAGAACCCATATCAAACCAAGGGCTGCTAATACTGCTGCCGCGGTTATTGCCGTTTGGCGACCTTTGAATTTTGACTTCATACCTGTAATCATTTGGACTCCGTTGAAACGAGTTGCGAGTTGGTTGTGGTGGTTGCTGTTGCGTTCTGTGTTATCTTTGCCGGCTCAAAGCCGGTTAATGTCCCCATCGCTTTTTGCAGGTCGAGTTTGGCGACCAGATGTGAATACGCTGCCTGGTAATAATTCGCCTTTGCGGTTGTCAGCGATGTCTGCGCATCAAGTACTTCAATCTGGGTATTTATGCCTTCCCTGTAACCTGTTTCAACGAGCCGCAATCCCTCTTCCGCGCGGGAAAGATTGAGCTTTTGTGAGTCAACGAATTCAGCGGCGTCTTCAATGCTCAATATGGCTTTTGTAAGTTCCAACAATGCTGTTTCTTCGATATCAACGAGGTCAATCTGTGATTGTTTGACCCGGGCCTTTTGCGAAATGACGCCGCCTTCTCGGGCAAAACCGTCAAAGAGCGGCAAAGACGCCATAAGCCCATAGTTCCAGCCGTTGTCCCATTCGACCCGCATTGGGTTATGAGCATTCGGATTTGCCCAGTAATCTTTGTAATAAGCGCTGACTGTCGGGTAATAAGAACTTTGCGCGATTGCCAGAAGTTCTTTTTGCTGTCGTATGCCAAGCTCTTTGCCGAACAGGTCGGGTCTGTGCCTATAGGCGTTGGCGACGGCGTCCTGCATCGTTATATTCATCGGGACATACGCGAGCTCATCTGACAGGATAAAGGCACTGTCCTGCGAGATGCCCATTATTTTGATTAAGTTTGCTTTGGATATGTTGATGGCGTTTCGACGTTGTAGGAACTGGGCTGTGAAATTAGACAACTCCACTTCCGCCCGCAGCACGTCATAACTGGAAGCGACGCCGACGACGTGTTTTTGGTTTACGTCATCCAGATGCGCCTTGGCGGATTTCACCGCGTCCTCGTTTATTGCGTAAAGGTGCTGGTCTAAAAGAACGGTATAATAACCGCGCTGTGCTGCGTAAACCGTTTCTTGGACGGCTGTTCGCACGGTCTGGTCTGCCATAAGCGAGCCAAGGCGCCCCGCGTTGATTCTGGCGGGAATTGCTCCCCCCGCGAATATCGGCTGTGTAACCGTCAACGCCGCTGAATAATTATCCAGTGAGCCCATTGTTATATTTTGGCCGCCTACAGTGAAAGATTGTTTTTCGTCAACACGTTCATAACCGCCCGAAATTGCCACCGTCGGCAGTATCGCAGAATATGCGCCAAGTTCGTCGCCGCGTGCGGCTTCCTTTTCCTCGAGCGTTTTCAGGAGCATTTTATTATTCGTCAGCGTCAGCTTCAGGCAGTCGTCGAGAGAAAGTTTTCCCGAAATTATCGGCTGGGTCTGCTTTTCGGCTTGTTTGCGACCTTCCCACTGTTTGTATGCCGATTCCCGTGACAGCGTCGCCTCATTAGTGAACTCCTCTTTGCTGACGCAGCCGGAAAGCGAAATCGCGGATAGTAAAAAGCACAGGATTAGATTGTTTGCCTGTTTCATTTCTTGTCCCCTTTGGCGTAAGCCCTGATTCCGGCCGCCGAGAATTTGACTATATGGTTTATTGACTCGTCGATATTTATGGACGCGATTAAATGACCTTGTGCTCCTTCAAACAGCACCTTGACCTGCATAATGTGAACCAGTTGGCCGGTTAGTGAAAGGACACTCATCAGGGCATCGTGTTTATTGATGTTCGGACAAATAATCGCGATGGCATCTTCCATTGCGGTTAGTGTCGGGGCAGCCAGTTCATCGAGAAACATATTTTTTGGCAGCCGCTGCTCCGCCATTTCCCGAAATAAAAGCTGCAAAAATCGCTGGCTTTGCTGCGGGTCTGCAAACGGCTTGAGAAAATCAACCGAGTATGCGTAAAACAATTTTTCGAGCGTCGGTTTGCCCTTATCGCTCATAACGGTCTTGATAGCGTTAAGCCGGCTCTCACACATCTCACGAAGGCGCAATCGGAATAGCTCTTCGTAAAGCTCACGTTTGTCGCCGTAAAAGTAATTTATGGACGCGAGTCCGCGTCTTGCCTTTGTGGTAATATCTCGAATCGTGGTTCCATCAAAACCTTTTTGGGCGAATAATTCTTCCGCGGCTTCCAGCAGCCGCTTTCGTGTTATTCGGGCCTCTTTTGTCTGGGTGTTTTTGTCATCTAAACTATTCATACTCATCTCCTTGAACCAGCCGTTTTAATCGCTTGCATAAAGCGCTTCTTTTATACAAAGTATAAAACATTTGTATCAAACAGTTGTATGAAACATTTGTTTTGGACATTAGGTTAATGATACAAAAGCCAAAAAGGCGCATTATTGAAGTTTTAATAAGGTTTTATATGGCTTGCTTGGCAAATAGAGGGGGCAAAAACACCTGTATTTTTCTCGAAAAATTGGCCTGTTTTTGGCTGAAAATGGGGTGGTTTTTGGCATTAAAACAGGGCTGTTTTGCAGGGGTAAAACAGGGTATGTCAAAAGGCGGATGCGGCGATTATAATGGCGGAGGATTTGTGAATAGACATGGATTATTCGGTGAGGTAGATGATGAGGCGAGGTTCTTTTGTCCCGCGAAATGCCTTCACATTAGTCGAGCTTTTAGTCGTGATAGCGATAATAGCGCTTCTGATGGGGATTCTATTGCCTGCGCTGAACAAGGCGAGACAGCAAGCGAAGGCAATTGTTTGCAAGAGCAATCTGAAGCAGATTGGCCTTGCGGCAAATTTCTACGCCGAGGCGTGGAACTTTTTTATCCCGCGCGGAACCAGTGGGTTGAGTAAGACCTGGTTTCAGTTATTTATGCCGTATCTGTCGGAGCGCTCGATAGGCAACGACTACCGCAATGTCAGGATGTATCGCTGTCCGGGCTATCCCAACAAGAATCAAACGGTTTGCTTTGTGGTTAATGGCTGGGAGTTTTCCGGTCCGGGCGACACAAGCGGGCACGCCGTAGATAATCCGACAAGAATATTCGGGCTTAAAAAATTAGACACCAAAATTTACCTGGCGGACAACGAAGATGGCCCGGGGCGTAACATCTTAACACAAGAAGGGGATCCGGGATGGGATATGTGCGATGTGTGGAGTATCGTTCACCTGGCGAATGATACCAGTACGCCGGACAACAGACGGGTCGCGAGAACCCGGCACAGTCAGGGCGGGGCTAGGCCGGGATGCAACTATTTGTTTCTCGACTGGCACGTCGAATGGATAATGGCGGATAATGTCACCTACAAATCGTGGAGATTCGAATACGACTTCTAAGGTTATTGACAGTGGGCAACGGTCCTATGTTCAGGATTTGCGCAGCGCCCTGTCAAGGTCGGCGATGAGGTCGTCGGTGTCTTCGATGCCCACGGCCAGCCGGAACAGCGTGTCGGTAATCCCCAGTTTGTAGCGTTCCTTTCTGCTGTAGTCGTAATAGCTGACAAGGGCGGGATGTGTGATGAGGGATTCTACACCGCCGAGTGATGGCCCGATGTTAATCAGTTTCAGCCGGTCGAGCAGCCGTTTGGAGTCGGTCAAAGTCCCCTTAATCTCAAACGAAACCACGCCGCCGCCGCCTTCCATCTGCTGCGTCGCGATCTCGTAGTGCCGATGACTGGGCAGGAAGGGATAGTAAACCCTTCTTATGGCGGGATGCGCCTCGAGCCATTCCGCTATTCGCAAAGCGGATTCGTTCTGATGGCGGACACGAAGCGGGAACGTCTTTAGCCCTCGCAAAAGCATATAGCAGCAGTGCGGGTCGATAGTACCTCCCATCGATTTGTGAAGGTCGCGAATTTTTTCGATGAGTTCCTGCTTGCCCAAAACCGCGCCTGCGAGAATATCGTTGTGGCCCGCTAAGTATTTGGTGCAGCTTTGCAGGACCAAATCCATACCGAATTCGATGGGCCTCTGGTTGTAAGGCGTGGCGAAAGTCGAGTCGATGAGCGTGAGGATTTTGTGTTTGTCGGCTATTTTCTTGATTTTCACAAGGTCGAAGATGTTCAGATACGGATTAGTGGGCGATTCGGAAAAGATGAAGCGGGTGTTTTTCCTGATGGCCTTGTCGATAACGTCATAGTCGCCGAATGCGACAATCGTGCAGTCAATCGCGAACTGCTTTAGATACGACTTGCAGAACTCCAGCGTCTTTTTATAGCTGTCGTCGGTGATGACAATGTGGTCGCCTGAATGCACAAGCGACAAAATGGTGGTGGTGATTGCGCTCATCCCCGATGAAAAGACCACGCAGTCCTCTGCGCCTTCGAGGTCGGCCAAGCGCTGCTCGGCGATTTTGGCGGTCGGGTTGCCGTATCGGCCGTATTCGTAATGTGCCTTGCCCTTCTTGGTGTAATCCTCGATTGCCTTGCTGTTTTTGAAGGTAAATGTGGCGGTCTGGACGATGGGCGTCATCAGCGAGTCGGCGTATTTCCGCCTCGGTTCTCCCGCGTGAATCGCCCTTGTTGCCATCGACGCCCGGCTATGAAGTTTTTTCGCTTTTTTCGATACGTCAGCCATATTGTTTTCCTTATTTCGACTTTGCTCGGGATAGTAGAACCATTTGCAGTTCAAGATGACTTGTTTATCCGAAAAGGGAGTCGGCTTCAAGTGATTTTTGGTCGGGCTTAATTATTGTAGATGCTGGCGAGGTAGATGAAGAAAATGAAAAGCGCGGCGAAGCAGGCAATCGGGATAAGATAGATGAAGGTATGGGTAGGGAGGGCAAAGGCAATCGCCGTCGCAACGGCTGTCGCGGTAATACCGATTTTGCTCGATATAATGGCAATCAGTGACGCGGTGAAGCCCACTTCCAGAGATGATGCGGTAATAGTAGCGGAAGATGCCGCCTTGGCGGAGGTCGTAACGACGCCGAACAGGGCAAGGGCGATGAGGAAGTAGTATTTGCCGAAACCCTGCATAGCGAGTTCTCTCCGCAGTGATGTCTTTGCGCGGAAAAACATCACCCTTGAACGCAATTCGGAGCAGTTCATCACCGTGCCTATTTGGGCGTAATCCATGTTCTCGAAACAGCGAAGGATGAGAATGTTACGGTATTTCAGCTTTAGTCGTTTCATCGCCATAAAGACCGCGTCGGATAGTTCTTTTCGCAGAAGCTCAGTCAGCCCGTCGTTAAAATCAGTGCTGACGCGGTTATGGATATACAGCCGTTCGTTTTCGGACAGCTCAACGGTTTTTCTGCGGTTCAGGTCCCGGTAGTAATGCTGGACATTGCCCATCGCTGTTCTGAAGAGCCACCCCCAGAAATGCTCCACGTGTTCGAGTTGGTTTATTGACTGGACCATAAATAGTATTGTCTCCTGCAGGATATCCTGCGTGATGGTCTGGTCGAGCGTGAGCCGGTAGATGTAGGCATAAAGTCGCTCACTGGCCAGCTCGGCAAGCCGGTTCATACTATCCTTGTTGCCCAGTTTGGCCTCGTGAATCAGCCCTGGGCTTACATTTTGCAGCACTGTCGCCATACGTCTATCCTGCATATATTGTCCATAAAGGGCGGGGTTTGTTACACATTTTTTTACGATTTTTTCAAAAAACTGAGAAATTCCGCAAAATTCCTGTAACGCAATGGGAGGTTCTCGGACTTATCTTATAGAAGCGGCTGTCCACACCCAGGTCTGCTTCCAAATTTATCGCCAGTTTCGGCGACCAGCGAATAAATGGTGAGAACCCGCTGCGACTCGACGGTTCCCGCCGAGGTCGAAGGAAGGGTCGGCGTGACTCGATATGGTATCGGGGGCGGACACAGCCGGCCCTTCCGTTTTTTTGTAAAATCCCCAAAAACTCATACGTGGTTAATGCCGGCCTTTAGTGGTTGCGTTCTGTGTCGCGGTTACTATAATTATCGCCATTTAGAATTGTGCGCATTTTAGGAGACGGAAAATATGCACGGCATTCAATTGGGTTCCATCGATTATTTGCTGCTGTTTATTTATTTTGCCTTCGTGCTGGGAATCGGCTTCGCGCTGAAGCGATACACCAAAACCAGCACGGATTTCTTTCTCTCAGGCAGGTCGATTCCCGCTTGGATTACGGGGCTTGCCTTCATATCCGCCAATCTCGGGGCGCAGGAAGTTATCGGAATGGGCGCATCCGGCGCGAAATACGGCATTATGACCAGCCATTTTTACTGGGTGGGCGCTATCCCGGCGATGGTGTTCGTGGGCGTTTTTATGATGCCTTTCTACTATGGCTCAAAGGCGCGTTCGGTGCCTGAATATCTCAAGCTTCGCTTCGATGAGAAGACCCGCGCCTTCAACGCCGCATCATTTGCGGTTATGACTGTTTTCTCGTCCGGCATCTCGATGCACGTCCTTGCAAAGCTTCTCGAACAAATCCTCGGCTTCAACTATCACCTCTGCATTATCGTTTCAGCGGCCATTGTGCTGATTTACATCTTCCTTGGTGGCCTGACCTCCGCAATCTACAACGAGGTCTTGCAGTTCTTCCTCATTGTCCTCGGTTTTTGCCCACTCGTATTCCTTGGTCTCAAAAGCGTCGGCGGCTGGGACGGACTTGTCGCTAAGCTTAACACCGTGGCGACCAGCGCAACCAACCCGGCAGGAAAGGCATTCGCACCCGGTGCTTGGACGCACTCTTGGGCAAATATGAATTCGCCGAATGCCAACCCGATGGGCGTCGAATGGTTCGGAATGGTGATGGGGCTGGGCTTTGTTCTTTCATTTGGCTACTGGTGCACGGACTTCCTCGTTGTGCAAAGGGCTATGGCGGCTAACTCAATGTCCGCCGCTCGACGCACGCCTCTGATTGCCGCTTTCCCGAAAATGCTTTTTCCGGCACTGGTGATTCTGCCCGGTATGATTGCCATCGCCCTGCATCAGGACGGGGGCACGTTCCTGCCAAAAGACGCAAGCGGTAACGTGGATTACAATATGGCGGTGCCGGCAATGCTCGCCAAATTCCTCCCGCCGGGCCTTCTCGGTATCGGCATCACAGCCCTTATGGCGTCGTTTATGTCGGGTATGGCGGGCAACGTCACGGCCTTCAATACCGTCTGGACTTATGACCTCTATCAAAGCTACATCAAGCCCGGACAATCCGACCAGCATTATCTGCGTATGGGCCACATCATCACGGTCGTCGGCATCCTGTTAAGTATCGCCTGTGCTTATGTCGCAAGCGCCTTCAATAACATTATGGATATGCTCCAGCTTGTCTTCGGCTTTGTCAACGCGCCGCTGTTCGCGACGTTCCTTCTCGGAATGTTCTGGCGCAGAGCCACCGGCCACGGCGCATTCTTCGGCCTGCTTTCAGGAACCCTCGCCGCGGCGCTTCACCACGGCCTGACTCTGCCGGTTGGCGCGACTATGGGAATCAAAGGCGGCTGGCTCTGCGGCGGGCACGTCCTGCATACCTACCCCGTTGATATGGCACAGAACTTCTGGGCTGCGATTTACGCCTGGAGCGCCTGCTTTGTCGTTACTATCGTCGTTTCGCTGATAACGGCAAAGAACAAATCCGACGACGAATTGCGAGGCCTGGTTTATTCGCTGACCCCGCGCATCAAAGAGCAGGGCATTGTCTGGTATAAACAGCCGGCGGTCCTTGGCGTTATTGTGTTGATAGCCGCCATAGCCCTCAATATTATCTTTTGGTAATGGAGAAAAATATGAGCGACGGAATGAGACTTGACGTTCGACTCCCCATAGGCGGGATGTTTACTTTAATCGGGGCGATAATCGCTGTTTACGGCCGGTTTTCTGACCCGGCTATTTATGAGCGCTCACTTGGTATCAACATTAACTTTTGGTGGGGGCTTGTGATGTTCGCCTTCGGTGCGTTTATGCTGATTATGGCGTGGCGGGCAGCCAAAAAGAAGCGGTAATAGTTCTCGTTAAGAGAAGATAATCAATGACAATCGGCTGGTTTGCGATTGCATACCGGCCGATTTTTTTATACCCTCTTGGAGTTGCTAATTAAGAGCATATAACATAATGAAAAAGATACGGATAGACACTATAAATATTAGACACGGATTAACACTGATTTGCACTGTTTTTTTTATTCATTTCTCTGTGTCCTCCGTGTGCTCTGTGGCTAAAAAAACTCTGTGGCTTTAAGGACAATCGATTATGACCGAAGGACAACCAATTTTACAAACCAATCCCGGCCAGGGTGCCGCGGCAGCCGAACCATTGGCCGCGCCGAGCCATAACCCAAAAGGGCCGTTCGAGGCAACTGTAGTATTCAATAAGCCCCTGCATCAGAAGTTCTATCGGCTTGGTCTGCAATTTGCCGGCCCAGGTGCAGAGGCGTTCGCCAAAACAAGGCCCGGCCAGTTCGCCCAGTTTGACCTTTCGAACGTCGCGTTGCCCGCGACAGAGGCGATACCGGAAGATTTGCAGGACGCCGCGGCAAGGCAGATACTTTTGCGCAGGCCGTTCAGCTTCGCCCGCGTCGCCAAAGAAGTGATTCCCTCAACTCATCCCGTGACAGGCCACTCGATTCATCCGGCTGTACCAAAAACAGCTCCGCACGGAACAGGCAAAATAATCGTCGAGGTCGTCTATTGCGTGCTCGGCCCCGCAACCCTGCGTATGACGACGCTGGCCAGGGGCAACTCAATCAATATCATCGGGCCTCTGGGCAATGGCTTCACCGTCCCGGCGGGCAAGAAGCGTGCGATATTGGTCGCGGGCGGTATGGGTTCGCCTCCTTTGGAGCATCTTGCGCAGGTGCTTACCTCGGAACACCCGACTATGGATGCGATTGCATTCGCCGGCGCAAAGACAAAAGAGGATTTGCCTTTTGAAAAACCCCTCGATAATCTTTCGCGGGAGATTGGTTTCTGGCTCAAAGAGTTCGGCAGATACAGCATTAGCTCATTCGTCGCCACAGACGATGGCTCCGCGGGCTTTAAGGGTTTTGTCAGCACTTGCATTTTGGACTGGCTTTCGCAGCTTTCGCAGAACAGCATCAGTTTCAATCCCGCTGAGGCGATTATCTATGCCTGCGGCCCACGGTCTATGCTGGCGAGTATCGCCAAGTTTGCCCGCGATAAAAAAATCGACTGCCAGGTTAGTATGGAAGAGATGATGGCCTGCGGCATCGGCCTCTGTCAGAGCTGCGTCGTCAAATGTGTAGCCCCCGTAGGGGGCGGAATCCCCGCAGGGGACAAAGCCGATGGCCCCGGCGAAACATATAAACTCTGCTGCAAAGACGGCCCCGTCTTCGATGCAAAAGACGTCATCTTTTAGTGTGAAATGAAACGCGAATACTGGAACAATCTTGCGTGTTGCTACGAAGACGAAATTTTCAGCGTGCTGCATTACGACCGAAAACAACTGGTCCTGCGGCAGATTCGCAAATTAGGGGCCCCGGGGAAAATCGCGGGCGATTACGGTTGTGGAATAGGACACTTTCTCCCGTATCTTTCTGCGAGTTTCCAGAAGGTATTCGCCATAGACATCTCACGCGACTTAATCACCAGGGCCAAAAAGAAATGCTCGCACCTGACAAACGTCTCGTATATTACGGCCGACCTCGCCGCCAACGGCCTTCGGCTCGCGAATACCCATTTTATCCTCAGCGTAAACACGCTCATTATGCCCTCGCTGGCCGCCCGGCTGCGCATTCTCGACGTTATGGCCGGCCACATCCTTAAAAATGGGCACCTGGTACTCGTTGTCCCCTCGCTGGAGTCGGCCATGCTGACCGATTTTTGCCTCATCCAGGCGAATCTGCGTAACGGCTTCAGTCCCGCATCGGCCGTACGTGCCGGCTTTGAAAAAAACGGCCACTATCATCTGCGCCAGGGTATTGTCCCCATCGATAATGTCCCTACCAAGCACTACCTCAAAGAGGAGCTTGTCGCTCTGCTTGAGCGAAGGAACCTGCGCGTTATTAAAATCAGTAAAATCGAGTACCCGTGGAATACCGAGTTAGATTCTCCTCCCCGCTGGATGAAAGCTCCCTTCCCTTGGGACTGGTTGATTGTTGCTCAGAAAACCACGGATTAGACGGGTTCTGTCAACTATCTACTTTCGACTGCTCTAATTTCTCGCGAAGCGTGCCCATGGGATTGGTTAATCACTGCTCAAAAGACAAAGTAACTCTAACAAAACCACAGATTCTCACGGATTACGTTAATTTCAACTGCTCTACTGCCTGCCCTGCGTAGCTCTCCGAGCGAAGTAGGGCTCGAATGCTCTAATTTCTCGCGTAGCGCCCTCTTGGGACTGGCTCGTCGTTGCCCGGAAAATAAAATAACGGCGGATTAACACTGTTTCCTTAAAAATAATTAGCCCCGCCATCTCCGCATTTTGGCGGGCCTGTCCACCGTAATTTTAATGAAGGTGGATGGCGGGGTTCTCTTTACTAAAAACTTAACACTCAAACCCATTTTTGAGTCCTCGTCACATTTTACTTTTTCAGAATTGCTGTGATTGCCAAACCTAAGACGCCAAGAGACATAGTAATCATGATTCCTATGATCCATTTGCTGTAACTCGTGATCGACTCGAACTGCTCACGTGTGGTTTTCATGTCATTTTGTAGATTAACGATATCCTTTTTCATTAAGGGAAGAGTAATGGCTGCATCCGGATTATCGAAAAGGAGTTGCCGAAGTGAGTTGAAGTCCTGTTCGATCTCATCTGTTCTCGACTCCAGTTTCGCCATCTGCGCCTCGTCAAGAACTTTTGGTCGAGTATCCTCCGAGGCAATTACTGCACTATCTCGGGGGTTGGAGCTTCCAGATTGATGCTTTTCTACGCTTAGCCCAGATGAGGCAAGGTGACACCCACCGATGACGAGCAGGCAAATAAAGAAAGGCGAAAACCGATGCTTCCACACCGCGTTCATACACACCCTTACCTTTCAGCGACAAACTCGCTCAAAAAGTCTAAGTGTTTTTTACAGGCGTGCTAAAGAACGCGTTTTAAAGACTTTCATTATTACGTTGCGCCTATAGCACTCCCTGCTAAACGTACCTGCTTTTCATCACCGAACCTCCCAATAGTTTGGCCCAACAAAATATCGTTGAGCTGTCATTTACATTATATCGTATTAGTCCTATAATTTCAAGAGGATTTCCTTATTGCGAGGGGGATACCCCAAAAATTTCGTCCCTTCGGATGCAAAAGAAATAAATCATGGACTACAAAGAGCGTTCATAACTTACGTTTGTAGCTAATGTTAAAGCAAGGTTTGCTATATGGCAGGTAAGGTTGTCAAATCTCAAAAAAATTCTTTGAACAAGCAGGGAAAGTTCTTGATATAATAAATGTATGAAGTTAAAATGCCCTTCATAATTAGGGTTAGAAGAACTCTGCGAAATTGTGCAAACGGTAGCAGCGCGGTTATATTTGTAACGGAAATGGAGGCCATCAAGGATGGTAACGGGCTTCACGATTGGCGCTGAAGTGGGGGTGTGTAAAATCAAGTAATTTTAATATAATTGTCATTATTACGTTGCGCCTTTTGGCGCATGGTGTTTGGCTTTTGCCAAACACCTTTTTTTTAACTTGGATATAGTCAATGTTTTATCACCAGTGCATTTATTCTTGCCTTTGACGCCCTTACCATATATTCCATCTTCCCATCGGGGTTTTTTTCTCGCGTCCTCACTAGAAATAAAACAAGTTGTGATGTCTTTATTTCCCTTTTCTACAAAAAAGACCGTCCCTGAGTTACATTCGCCAAGTGGCTAACCCGTTACTTGACACGTTTTTTCGATACCTTTTGTTTTGCTCCTATTTTTCTAAGCATATGTCCTTCCGCTTGGAGATAGTCCGGGAGCAAAAGATCCTCGGATTTGACGGCCTTATATAGTGCAAGAAACCAATCATAAGTTTCGGCAAATTTTGGATATGTCCTTTTGAGTTCCTTTACTCTTTCCGTTGCGGATAAACCCCAGATAATGTTGAAGGGGTTTACAATCCATTGTCCGTCATAGAAAATAATTGTGCGTTCGAAATTAGAAATGGCACCGTTGTAAACAAGTTGGCTGGGAACTGCACTTGGATGAATCACTATGCAGGGCTTTTTGATGGTTTTCTCTGTCTTGATCGCATTCACAAGCGGTTCGCTGACAATATAGAGATTGCCGTCATGATTAAGCTCTTGATGGCGGCCTGCTGCAATTGCTCCTCGGTACAGCCAACTGCAGGACCATAATATCCCTTGTTGAGCATAGTGGGCGGTTTCGATAACTGCCGAAGGGTCTTTGCCTGTGATATAAATTGAATCTGATATCATCCGGATGGTTGCATTTAAAATCTTTGATGAATTAAGACAGCCCATGTGATTAATGAGCATATCATAATCTTTTCGCGCTCTTTCGAAATCATCTTGAACTTTTTGACCAAAGCCGAGAATATCAATGAACGCAACAAAGAACATTTCCGGTTTTATTTTGCTGAAATCCAAAGTGCTTGGTTGACGCGATTTGCCTCGTGTTTGGTTCATGTCTCCTGTTCTGTTCTTCATCTAATATCTATTCTACCTTAATCTTCCGGCTTATCTTGTCGCCTAACGCATTTTTAGATCATTCATTTGTTTAGCAGAATGTCCCGGATGCTTTTTAACACTTGATCCAGTTTGATCCTCTTTTTCTTAATCATCGCATCTGTCCAAACATCGGGGTTCATCCAGTAGTTTCCCTTTGCAAAGCACCGGCCTGCAAAGTCCATATCTATCTCACGCAGGGGAACACTGGCATGATGCCAAAGCTTTGCGATCGCGTATTCTTTCTTCCGGTTTCGACGTTTTCCCGAATGAAGTGTTTCAATATACGACTTAGTCTCGTTTAGTGCTGTGTATAGGGCGAAAAGCGCCTGATCTGTTCTCTCGTCCCTGAGTTTCCTGCCTGTTCTGATCCGATCAAGCCATTTTAAGCAGCCGTCGAATATTCCAAATGCGACCTGAGATAATGGCATAATTTACCCTCACGATTGAATTTGCATTTCTACTTTATCGTTCCTTCTTATTTTGCCTGCCCCGGCATAGCCGAAGGCGAAGCCAGGTTGCCCGCTTTATAGCCAATTGCCGTCCTGTTTGTCAAGCCTGTCCGGCGAAGCGTAAGCGAAGTCGGAAGAAATTATCATGAAATCCCTCTTCCTCAACTCAAAACTCAACACTCAAAACTAAAAACTGCCCGCTGTCCGCTGAACGCTACTCTTTTATAATGACGTTTCCGCTGCCGGAAGTGATTCTGCCAATCTTATAGACCTTCTCGCCATAGCTCGTCAATTTTTCGGCAATTGAGTTGGCGAAATCCTCCGCGACGACAAGAACATAGCCAATCCCCATATTAAAGACGCGGAACATCTCTTCTTCTTCAACCGGGCCTTTTTCGGCTAAGAATTTGAAAATCGCCGGCAGTGGCCAGCTATCTTTTTTCAAAACTGCGTCGCAATTGCGTGGGAGAACGCGAGGGATATTGCCGGGCAATCCTGCGCCCGTGATATGTGCCATACCGTGAATGACCTTTTTGACCTTGTATTGTGAAAGCAGTTTGATAATCGGCCTGACGTAAATCTTCGTCGGCTCAAGCAGAACGTCGCCAAGAATCCTGCCATCGAGTTCGGGGATATTATCCGTCGGCTGGAAATTGTTGGTCTTGAAGCAGATATTGCGTGCAAGGGCATAGCCATTGCTGTGCAGGCCGCTTGACGCGAGACCGAGTATGACGTCGCCCTTGCCGACCTGTTTGGTGCCGGAGATGATTTTTTTCCGCTCGACTACTCCCACCGCGAAGCCCGCCATATCGAAATCGTCCGTTTTATATGTATCGGGCATCTCGGCCGTCTCGCCGCCAATCAACGAACAATCCGCGATTCGGCAGCCCTTCGCGACGCCCTTGACCATTTCCGCCACGACGTGCGGGTCGAGCTTATTGAGCGCGATATAATCTAAGAAGAATAATGGCTCCGCCCCTAACACTAACATATCGTTGACGCTCATCGCGACCAAATCAATCCCCACGGTGTCGAAGCGGTTCATTGTTGAGGCCAGCAGGACTTTGCTGCCTACGCCGTCGGTGCAGGCGACAAGCACCGGGCTTTTGTAGTTTCTCTTGAACAGCCGTTCATCGTAATCTAAGCGGAATAGTCCCGCGAACCCGCCCTTGAGCGCCATCACTCGCGGGCTGAACGTGCTCGCGATGTGCGGGTAAATAAGGTCTTCCATCTCGTCGCTGGCGTCGATGTTGACGCCGGAACTTGCGTATGTAATTGGCTTACCCATTCGTTCTTCCGTATTGAACTATTGAGCGTCTTCGAACATTCTCAACTGGTAGTGTTCGAGGGCGAATTTTGTCATAGCGACGTCAACCGGTATTCTGTATTTTCCCGCCCAGCACGCCGTGCAATAATGGTCTGGCGGTAAAGTCGCGCAGGATAATAAGCCCTCGAGGGACATATAACCAAGCGATTCGACTTCGAGGAACTCGCGTATTTGTTCGAGCGTCCGGTTGTTGGCGATAAGCTCTTCTTTGGTCGGGAAGTCAATGCCGTAGAAACAGGGAAAACGAATCGGCGGGCAACTCACCCGCATATGAATCTCTTTTGCGCCTGCGTCGCGGAACGCCTTGATTTTGCCTTTGGTGGTGGTCCCGCGGACGACGGAATCATCGATGACGACGATGCGTTTACCTTTTATAACTTCCCTGATTGGCGCAAGCTTAATTTTTACAGTAAGCTCTCGCGTATTCTGGTCGGGCGAGATAAACGTCCTGCCGACGTAATGGCTTCTCACCATACCCATATCGAACGGGATTCCTGATTTTTCAGCAAAGCCGATGGCTGCGGATGTGCCGGAGTCGGGAATCGGGACGACGATGTCGGCTTTTACGGGATGCTCGACGGCTAATTGTCGGCCGAGTTTTTTCCGAAATTCGTAAACGTTCTCGCCAAATATGTTGCTGTTTGGCTTTGCGAAATAGACGTGCTCGAAAAGGCAGTGGGCGGGCTTGATAGTGCCCGGTTTTATGAAAAATCGACTGGACAGGCCTTTTTTGTCGAGCGTAACGATTTCGCCCGGCTCAACTTCGCGGATGAATTTTGCGTCGATGGCGTCGAGTGCGCAGGTTTCGCTCGCAACGACATACGCGCCGGCGTCGGTTTGGCCGATGCACAGAGGCCGAATGCCATAAGGGTCGCGCGCCGCCTCGATGCGGTCGGGGAAAAGGAATAATAACGAGTATGCGCCCTGTAAATGATTGAGGACGTGGCCCAGCGGGTCGGGTTTGGAGACGTGGGTGGGTTTGGCTAAAAGATGGGCGATTATTTCTGTGTCGGTTGTGGATTTGAATATGCTGCCGTATGCCTCGTATTCGTCGCGGAGTAACCCCGCGTTTATGAGGTTGCCGTTGTGGGCGATGGCGACCTGGCCTCGTGAGTATTCGACGAAAAACGGCTGGCTGTTGGCCGCCTTGGATGAGCCGGTCGTCGAGTAGCGGACGTGGCCTATGGCGATGGGGTTGGCTAAGTTTTCCATTATGCCCGTGCCCGTGCGGAAGACCCGCTGGACGTTGCCCATTGCCGTATAGCAGTTGATTGTTTCGCCGTTGCTCGAGGCGATGCCCGCGGATTCCTGCCCGCGGTGCTGCAGGGCGAAAATCCCGTAGTATGTTTTCTGCACGGCTTCCGGGTCGCCGAATATCCCGAACAGACCGCAGTTTTCTTTCTTATCGCACGCAGAATCCGCTTGTGGTTCGACAGGCTCACCATTTGGTGGTTCGACTCCTTCGACAAGCTCAGGATTAACATGCTCACCGCTTAGTGGTTCGACAGGCTCACCATCAAAAGGCGGACAGTGTTCGCTTTCGTAAGGCATCAAGATTTACCCCTGGATACCGCCCCCACCTCGCCGGCAGGCAAGGGTTTGGCGGTAAAAGAATAGTTTAGTCGCACCCGGACTTTAAGTCAAGCGTTATGCCGACTGGAAAACCGTATTGTATCCGGCAACCTTTACTATACGCTGAAAAGGGGCTTTTGTTTATAGCCATGGGTTACACCCGCTCTTGGCGAAGTCTCGCCTTCAGCGGACGGATTTGAACGCGAAGCACGGGCATGGCAAAATAGGCAATAAGTCGAAACTTCGTTTTAGGTTATCGCCAGTTTTGGGGACGCTTGATTATTGTGTTCCCGATTTTAACTTCATCAGGAAACTGGCAATCCCTAAGTAATCCTTCTGACATCTTGCGTCTGAAACCGGCATTTTGACGCAGTTCAAAACTGGAACTGCCGATTGGAAACATTACGCCTATTTCCTTATCTGGTGCGTGATGCTGAACCGATTTGATTACAGGCAGCAAATCACTGTCAGCGGAAATAATAATGGCTTTATCGTACAAGTTATCGACGGCATCACCCAGTATTTTCAATGCTATATTTACATCGGTCTGTTTTTCTTCATGGGTTTTGAAATACTGTTGGCACTTGTGGCATTTAATATGTTTATCTAAGAAGCGGCCGTGAATAATCTCCACTCCCACGTTTCTCAAAGCGCTTATATACATCTTGTGCCGCTCAACGTTTTCAGGATGCCATTTTACAAAAGTAGTAAAATAGAAGATGCCTGCAATCGTGTCATTTGCGTAAATCGCGGACTCAGCGAGTTTACGATAATTGAGCCATTTGTATTTGTGGTAAGCGGGATTTTTCTGCAGGGCGTAATAAACGTTAAATCCGTCTATGTAGAAACAATATCGGCTCATCCTTGAATCCTTAAATAAAAAAACCCAAGCGTCCGAAGAAGCCTGGGGCCTGATAGTTTCCTATCAGGGATGTACATATATTATCGTATATAAAGGCCTTTTGTTCAATAGCATTTTTTCGAATTTTTTAAGAAATTCCATAAGCCCTTCGTTTCCTTAGTGTTACCGCACCCAAAGACCGAGCAAAAAGACCGCGGCGGGTAAATTTCGCGTCAATTGCGGATTCTTAAAATACTTGTTTTCTTTCCAGTTTAACAATATACTCGTCTCTTTAAGGCCGGAAGAGATTCGCACCTTTGCCCTGCAACTTTGCCGTCCGGAAGATGGACCTTGACTCGTTTTATACAGACTGTATAGATATCGTTCGTTAAAAAGAGAGGATTAATATGGCTGACTCTATTCCCATTGGCAAAAGCCAGTCTATCCGCGAGTGCGGATATGATGAGGTCTGGCTTCATAATCAAATCATCGAAAATCCAAATTGCCTGCAACTCGGTGACCTTGAATTTATTCGTCGAGAACGTCGGCAAGCAAGCGGTGGTCGGCTTGATATTCTTTTAAAGGATCCCGAAGACGATACCATGTACGAGGTTGAAGTTATGCTTGGGGAAACGGACGAAACGCATATCATTCGTACGATCGAGTATTGGGACAACGAGAAGCGAAAGTGGCCGCAGAGAGAGCACTTTGCTGTTCTTGTTGCAGAAACCATCACGCGACGATTTTTTAACGTTATTCAGCTTTTGAGCTATAATATTCCAATCATCGCTATTCAGGTCAATATAGTCGAAGCCGATGGGAAAAAGATTCTTCATTTTTCAAAAGTTCTGAATACGTATGAGGAGCCAGAAGATGAAGTTAGTAATAGTGGCCGTGAATATAAAGCTGAGTTCTGGCAGGAGAAATCGGTGTGGACGCTCGACACAGCCAAGGCACTTTTAGATGTAACACGAACCGCTTTTCCAGAGGCATCACTGAACTTCGTAAAGAACTACATCGGGATAAATGTGAACGGGAACAACTACATGTGGCTGAAAAAGCGAAGCAACGATCGATGTCTTCTCAATTTCTGGTTAACAGAACATCAACTGCCCGATGCAATTGCCTTGCTTGACGAAGCAGGCATTGCGTACACAAAGAAAAATCAAACGCTTCGCATCACGACAGATAAAGCGGCAATTACCTCGAAGGCGGATACCTTTGCGAAGATTGCTGACCTTGTCAAAAAGTCATGGAAAGAATAACACAGCGAACAACTGCCTTCGGCGGGTAAATGTTTGTATCGTAATGGAAATAAGTATGGCGTCCCCGGATTCGTTTTGCAGATTTGCAGGAGAAAATGAGACATGAAGGAAACAATCATTGATATTCGTCAAAAGATTTCAAATTTATCCTACAAAAATGAGGAGCACGTTCGTTTATCTTTGGTTTCGAGATTGCTGCAAGGATTGGGGTGGAACATATGGGACCCATGCGAGGTCAACTCTGAATACAATGCAACACCCAATGAAGATAGCACACGAGTCGATATGGCTCTTTTTTTAACGCCACGGCGACCGGATGTATTTATTGAAGTTAAGGCTGTAGGTAAAATTTCGAGTGATTCCCTACAAAAATTAGAACGCCAATTACGGGATTACAATAGAGACAACACGGCTTCATTCAGCATAATAACTGACGGACAAATATGGCGGTTTTATCTATCACAAAGCGGAGGGAAATTTTCAGATAAATGTTTTAAGGTGGTCGATTTATTGAACGATGATTTGGACGGCATTGATGTTTCGCTGTCAACATTTCTCAAGAAATCTGAAATTGAAAACGGCAATGCTCTCCGTGAAGCACAGAAATATTTACGCTTAACCGAAAAACAAAGAGTAATGGAAGATTTTCTCCCTAGAGCAAAAGGGATGATTTTAGAACCACCATACAAGAGTTTACCAGAGGCGCTTATGGAGTTAGTAGCTGAGGAAGGCTTTACGATTAATGTTGAAGAAGCCCAAGAGTTTATCAAAACAACAGCGAATAAAACGCCCCTTCTCTCGCAACCACCTTTTGTTTCGCCAAAGAATGTTCTTAACAATAAATCACAAACAGATTACGTAGTATCTGCAGAGACACTATCTTTTCAGCCAGATAAGCCCCCTAATCTCCATCACGCAAAACTAATTGAAGCAAGGATTGGCTCGCAGATGGCGAACAAATGGAACAATTTACTAAGCTGTGCTATAAAAATAGCGATGGAGAAGCAAATGTCGATAAATGAATTACAAAGTATTTCTGTTCCGATCAAGGTAGGGCAGGTGAATACTGATGGTTATTCTCCTATGCCTGGAACCGGCGTTTCTTTCCAGAATGTTGATGCTAATCGTGCTTGGCAACTTACGCTTGCTTTAGTCAAGAAGCTTAATATTGCCGTATCCGTTAAATTTAAGTGGCGAGAAAAAGATGGCGCAGCCCATCCTGGTAAAGAAGGACTCCTTCAGTGGAAACCTTAGTGGAAATAATGGGGACAGCCATTTTTGCCCGTCCCTCGCTTTCGCGTTAACAGCTTTTTCTATAAGCACTTACAAATAACAAGGTGGCATTTTTCCGGTCATTTTTGATGTAACCCCTTCCAGTATAACGGCTTAAATTCTGGATACGAACGGTTGTTATCCATTTTCGCGCAAGTGTTTTTTGGCCAAATCCAGAATTCTTAAAATTTTTTCTATTCCTTTTTCCACAAGGACTTAAGTGCATTTCAGCCTATCCCCAAAACACGATTTTTCGTCAAAAGCGCGCAAGTTCGCGCCATATACAGAGGGACGCGCAAGGCGGTCGCCTTGCGAGAGAGTAGATAGGTGAACAGGTGAGCAGTTGAAAAGGAATTTAAGATTTGAGATTTGAGAGTAACCCGCGCAATAAATTGCGGGGCTAAATTTCGCTGCGAGAGGACAGGATACGATGCGGATTAAGTTTCCATTTTCATTCGAGCTGCCGAAATTCATTGAGCGATTCTGTGTGCGGATGATAGAGGCGTATCATTGCAAAATTCTCGGGCGGGATGTTCGAGTAATTGCACTGACCAGATTCAAATTCACGATTGTAGATTCGGAAGATTACGAGAGATTGAATAAATTCCGCTGGACCGCTTACCGGGGGGAACATTCATGGTACGCGACAAGACACAAAGTATTAAAAAAAGACGGCACAAACAGGGGGACAATCTGGATGCATCGAGAGCTGACCAAAGCCCCCAAAAACAGGGTGGTTGACCATTTCAATCAAAACGGTCTGGACAACAGAAAAGAAAACCTTCGAATAGCGACCAAGGCCCAGAATGCATATAACTGCAAAAAGAAATCGGGGCGTTATTCGTCGGAGTTCAAAGGGGTCTCCAAATCGGAGAATCGGTGGCATAGCAGAATATTTTTTAACGGCAGGCAAATTAATCTTGGCTATTTCGGCACCGAAATCGAGGCGGCGAAGGCGTATGACCGTGCCGCTATTAAATATCATGGAAAGTTTGCCTGCCTAAACTTCCCAGAATCAGCGTTCAGCGTGTAGCGTATAGCGGACAGGGGGGCTACGGAAAACTGGACCCCAGATCGTAGTCTGGGGTCTTCGCAATGCTACGAAGGATACATAAATTCGGGCATACGGCGGATTTTGCCTTTGCCATCGACGCAGGCAAGGACGCTTTCGGCCTCGGCTAACAGTTCGCCGGTGGAAGGGCGGATTAGCTTATAAGAATGCTCAACCTTGCTGGCGGTAACGTTTGTGCAGGTAGTTTCAAGATTAAGCTTTTCATCGTAAAAAGCGGGCCTGCGATACTTGATGCGCAGCTCGGCTATTACGAAAAAGACGCCCGCGGCTTCGAGGTCCTTGTAGGCCAGGCCATTGGCGCGAAGCAGTTCGGTTCGGCCCATCTCGAAATAGACGGGATAGACCGCGTGATGGACGACGCCGCCCTGGTCGGTTTCGCTGTATCGCGGCTGAATGGTTATCGTGCAGGATTTAATTTTTGTATGGTCTGGGAAAGTCATCAAGTTATCGTCCTGAGTATTCGTATATCGTATTTCCGAAGCGGGCTCTGCGCTCCGCTACGTGTCGTATATCGTATTTTGTAACGTCTGACGGACACAGAGGATACCAAAATCAGGACGGGTTTGTCAAAATATTCAATTGACTTTTGGGTGTTGTTGTGAGAAGATTACGGCCTTGTGTTTTAACGGAAATGTTCCGAATTTATACGCCACGAAAGGATATCCAAATGAGAATTAGCGTGAGAATGGTTTTATCGGGAGTTTGTTTGCTGGCTGTAATGGTCTTATATCTGGGCTGCCAGGAATCCAACGCACCGGCCACAAGCGTGAAAACTGAAGCTAAAGCAAAGCCGGCGGTCAAAGCGGAAGTTAAGGAAGCCAAACCTGAAGTAAAGCCGGAAGTCAAACCAGAGGCCAAAGCGGAGGTCCCGGAGACCAAGCCGGCAGCACCGGAGGCGAAAGTTATGGTTGCGGAGCCGAACGCGGGCAAGGTTGCCGCGGAGGATAACGGCATAGCGGCTACAGTCAACGGAATTGTCATTAAGGATGCTGATGTTGATGCGAAGGTAAGCACTTATATGGAGAGGATGGCCGCCCAGATTCCGCCGAATATGGTCGAGCAATATAGAACGCAAATTCGGGGCCAGGCGCTTGAAAGTATGATTGTAGAACAGCTTCTGGCTGAGCAGGTAAAGAAAATGGGCATTAGTATCACGGACAAAGACGTCAACGACAAGCTGAACGAAATCATAGCTGCCCAGCCGGGTGGTATGACAATGGAGTCGTTCAAGGCAATGCTGGCCGCACAGGGACAGTCGTTCGACGTGGTAAAAGGGCAGATTAAAAAGACGCTTGGTTACGAGAAGCTTCTCGGCATAGTCGAGGTTAATGATGCTGAAGCGAAGGCATTTTATGATGAAAACAAAGAAGATTTCAATAAGCCCGAGCAGGTCAAGGCCAGTCATATACTGGTAAAGGTTGCTCCGACAGCAACGCCTGAGGAAAAGACGGCGGCCAAAGCGAAGATAGACGGTTTGCTCAAACAGGTGAAGGGTGGCGGGGACTTCGCAGCGCTGGCTAAGGAGAATTCCGACGACCCAGGCTCGAAGATAATGGGCGGCGACCTCGGATTTTTCGATAGAAACACGATGGTCAAAGAGTTTGCCGACACGGCGTTTGCGATGAAGGTTGGACAGGTGAGCAACGTGGTCGAGACGCAGTACGGCTACCACATAATAAAGGTTACCGACCGCAAAGAGGGCGGCCTGACGTCATTCGACAAGGCAAAGGCGGATATCGTCAGATCGCTTCAGGACAAAAAGAAAAACGAGTTGTTCAGGCAGCTAATCGAGAAGGTAAAGGCAGGGGCCAAGATTGAGTATCCCCCCGGCAAAGAACCGAAGCCGAGGATGCCGATGATGCAGAGGCCGCCGAGACCAAATACGCCGGCACCCCAGACGCAGTCCGGGTCAGCGGCGCCAGCGCCGAAGTGAACCGGCTGATGTAAGCGTAAAATAAGCCGGGTTCCCGCAGTGAATGGGAACCCGGCTTTTTTATTGGCGTTTCGTTTTTTTATTTCAGCAGTGATGCGGGGTTGAGATTGGCGGATTCGATATTCTTGAAGTATTTCACGGTGCCGTATTTCAACTCTACGGCGGCATCTTCGTCACAGACAATGATTGCCTTGGGATGCAACTGAAGAACGCTGACCGTCCACAAATGATTTACGCCCTGGTCGATTGCGTGATGCAAAGCGCGTGCCTTGCTGTGGCCTGAGGCGATTATCAGTACCTCTCTTGAATCCATCACGGTAGCGACGCCGACGGTGAGCGCGGTTTGGGGGACTTTGTTTACGTCATCGTCAAAGAAGCGTGAGTTGGCGATGACGGTATCTTGTGTGAGGGTTTTGACGCGTGTTCGGCTTGCGAGCGATGAGCCGGGTTCATTGAAGGCGATGTGGCCGTCCGGGCCTACGCCTCCCATGAAAAGCTCGATGCCGCCGAGGCGCTTCATTTTTTTCTCATAACGTTCGCATTCGGCTTCGAGATTTTTGGCGTTGCCGTCGAGGATGTTGATATTTCCGGCGGGGATGTCGATATGGTTGAAAAAATTGTTCCGCATATAGTAATGATAGCTTGCGGGGTGTTCTTCGGGCAGGCCGACGTACTCATCCATATTAAAAGTGATAACGTTTTTGAACGTCACCTTCTTTGACGAGTTGAGCTTAATCAATTCTTTATACATCCCGAGCGGCGATGAACCGGTCGGCAGGCCGAGAAGGAAAGGTTTTGTTTTAGTCGGCCCGAAATCATTTATTTTTTTCGCGACGTAATGTGCCGCCCATTTTGAGGCGAGCTCGTAATCCGGTTGAATTATCACTCGCATAATATCTTCCTCACGAAGCCGAGTCGGTATTAACGTATTTTTTGCAATCGACGGACAAGCTCATCCGCCAGCCGGGATTTTTCATCGATATGCTGTTTGATTTCCCCGGCGACCGTATTTGTCTCGAATGCGCCGCGGACGTTAGCAAAGTCCGCGGTCCTTTCGGTGAAATTACCGTCGATACCGTAGCCGGCTTGGACGGTTTCAGCAAATTCCTTTTGGGTGTCAGCCAGGAGCATATTATCAAGCTCGACTATCGCGGATTTCCATTTGTTAATCATCTCAATAATGTCTTTGGTGCCAATCGCGTCGATGGTTTTGCCTAATCGCTGCTGGAGGACGTTTGCTGCCCAGGCCCATTCGTAGGCCGGGTAATTTTCATGCGCCGAGGTAAACGCCGCCGTTATCTGGTCGAGAGTTGCCAGTTTGCCGGCTTCGATGTCGTCGAGTATTTTGGCGATGGCTTCTTCCGGTGCGAACAATCCCGCCAAGTCAGCCCATTTGCCGGGTCCGATATCAGTTTGTGGTTTAAGCTCGGCCCGCAATTGCTGGATGTTTGTGAATTGTTTATCCTGAAGGCGGTGGATGAGGCAGTTGCCCAAGAATTTATCGATGCCGATTTCGTAAAGACGGAGACCTTTGTCTAAGGAGTCGTGTTTTATTTTGACGCCGTGATATATGAAATAGCCGGCTGTTTCGATTCCGGTGGCTTTTAGATTTCGCAAAATCTTGCAACTGTTGAGCATTTTCTGAATGGTGTAGGGGCTGAGCAGCTTGAAATTGATGAGGTCGAGCTTTTTGGGGTCTTTGCGATTGTCGCGTTTGGGCCATTTTTTGGCGTCGCGAACAGTTCCGACGCTTTTGAGGTTTACGGCCGGGACGAGAACGCTTTCATCTTCGTGCTCGATGAGGTATGAAAAGGGCAAATCGGAGGTGTCGGAGTTGCGGTAGTGTCTGCCCATAACGACGGTGAATGCGCCGACCTTCGCGGGCCAAAGCATATAGGAGTCGCTGGCGGTTTTTGAGCCGCGTTCGACGATGCCCTGATGGACGGGGCCGAGTTTGTACATATGGTTGCTCTGGTTTGTGCCAGAGCCGGCATTGAGAAAACTGAAAAGGCCGGCGATGAGCAGGGTTGATTTGTGGTGGGTAACGGTATAGGGGCCAGCGAAGATTGAGCAGGCCTCGCCGTGGAAGCCGACGCAGTTTGCGAAGAAGACAGAGTTTTCAGCGGAGTATTGCCTGCCAAGCTCTGTGGACTGACCTACGAAGCATTTGTAGAGTGAGACGCCCTCAGTGATTTTTGAGCCGGAGCAGACAATGAAGTCGCGTGCCAGGACGCCGGGTCCGATATAGACGGGGTCCTGTGGGCAACTGTTTATGGAGCCGTTTTCGAGTCGGCTGGCGGCCTCGATTGTTGCGGCGGGACCAATTTTTACGTTTTTGATGATTCGGCTGTTAAGGATTTTCACTCCCGCTCCAACAACACCCATCGATGAGGTAACGGAATCGACATACTGGCTAATCATCGCCCGCAGTTTTTCGATGAGCTTTGGCCTATGGCGATACAGGGCAATCACGTATCCCAGTTGAGCTGAAAGGTTGTCATATATAGGGATTTCCCTGCCGCCCGCTTCGTTTATGACGGCGACATCGGTTCCATTGCCGAAGCTTGTCTGGCCGTCGAGCGCCAGCAGGTCCACGTTTTCGATAATTACATCATCTTCGATTGTATAGTTAGCGATGTAGCTTTTGACCTGGTTTATATAGACGTTGTTGCCAATACAGCAGTTATGAATGGTGGCGTTGGAGATTCCCGAGGGCCTGGTAAGGCCGCCTTCAAAGCGGACGTCTTTCTGGAACAGTCCCAGTCGGACATCGCCTGAAAAGCCGGTTGTTTTTACCCGTTCGGGGTTGAAACCGTCGGCCACCTGCACTTTTGACCAGTCGGGGCAGATGCAACCCTGAGAGGTCAGTTTGGATATTTCAGCGGGCGTTAGGGGTCGCCATTTAGAAGCCATTTTCGCCTCTTTTTATTATTGGACTATGCCGGTGGTAACTGCGTCAGCACCGAGCGATTGCCGGGCAATTGGCTGCACAGCACAACCGCAACAAAGCTGATTGTTTAACAGCCGGCGGGGGCCAGGTCAAGTAATTTCCGTCTGTAGCGAGATAGAAGTTGGAAAGGTCGGTTTTAGTTTCAATAATTTAGTGAATTTGCGTATAAAAATTTATAGCTATGGGCTTGGAGGTGCCGATGAATCACTGTGTAACCGATTGTATTTGTGCTGGTCGGGTAATCCGAGAGATTTTTGACGGTCAGAGAAAAATTATGTCGAATCAGCCGCGAGTAACGAAGGTATTGGTGGTGTTGCTCGTTTCGATGACGACAGGCGCGGTTGTGCTGATGGCTTTGGGTAATCATCCGCCGTCAGCGGGCCCGTTCTGTCTTTCGACTTATTATCGGCTTGACCCAGTCCAGCAGGCAATTTGCTCTCGCGTTGCCCAGGCGCCGGGCCGATGGGAGAGCATCGAGATTTACTACAGCGGCACAAAGGCGGGCAATATCGACCAGATAGCGTCCCTCAGCGGCTTGGCCAATTCCGATGACATCAACTGCCACTTCGTCGTGTGCAACGGCTTAGGCGGCAGCGACGGCCAGATACAAACCACCGAAAAATGGCAGAAACAGTGGTCGGTAATACCGGACCATACCTGGTATGGCTCAAGCAGGACAATCAGGGTTTGCCTTGTGGCTGACGGCAGGGGCGTCCGGTTGAGCGATTCGCAGATTAAAAGGGCCGAGGCGCTGGTTGAGTCGCTCTCGATGAAGTTCAACGTCCCCGCGACCAAAATCTTCTATCCAACCAACTGGCGGTGAGCCAGCCACAGAGAACGCATCTGTTTTTAGCCACAGAGCACACAGAGGTCACAGAGTTTTTCTTTTTTGTTTTTCCGAAGCGGGCTCTTCGCCCGCCTTCATCGACACTATGGCGGGTAAACTTCGCTACGTGTCTCTGCGTTCTCCGTCCGCCTTTGGCGAGACCTCGCTTATTGGCGGGCGTGCTCGGCGGTGAATAGTTCGAGTCGGAAATTTACAGGCCTTGGAGCCAGTAGTTACAGAAAACTTTAAGGTCAGCCAAATCCACTGTCCCTGAGAGGTCAAAATCCGTGCCGTCACAGTTATTATTGGCAGCGCAGTTTGTGTTCATCCAGCGTCCGGCAAAAAATGAGTAGTCAATGAAGCTCACACCATCCGGACAGACAACATCCTCCGGCAGTATCTGCCAGATAAGTCGCGGATAATTAGTTCCTTTACATATCGCCCATATAGTCGTAAAATTCCAACCGGTGAAACTCGCCCGCTGTTTCATTTGTGTATCTGTTAATGGTGTCCCGTATCCATTATTCTTTCCCGCAGTATTAAGAAAGAAACATCCGCTGGTATTACTACCAGCTGAAAAACCGCCCCCGAGGCCGTTACAAACTTTACCTGTCGAATAACAAAAACTGGTATATCCCGTACCCGTACCAACGAAACCTCCGGAACTTGAAATATCACCAAAAACATCACCAGTTGAATAACAATTAGTGATGTTAGGGGTTGTCATATCGCCGAGCGCCCCGACGAATCCTCCAATACAGTATGTCCCGTTTACTGTGCCGGTCGAATAACAATTGCTGATACTGCCAGAATCCGCCCCACCCATAAAACCGCCAAAATACTGAGCCCATGTTCCGCCACTGACGTTACCCGTCGAGAAGCAATTCGTAATAACACCGTCACTGTCACCTGTAAGACCGCCCGCAAAGAACGAATCATCTCCAGTTGCGACATTACAAGTTGAGAATGAATTAATAATATTTCCAGTGTTACCAACAAGACCGCCAATATCCCAAGTGGAATTTCCACTAATGATTGAACCAGTAGAGGAACAATTATTAATAGTGCCGGCATTTCCCCCTGCAAGACCACCAACCTCCCACGAGTCGTTTCCGCCTGTAACAGAGGCATTTTCGAGTTTGAGATTTTTTATCTCGCCGCCGGAAACACAACCGAACAGGCCTAAAAAATCGTTTCCTGCACCGTTGGTATCTATGGTCAGATTAGCAATTTTATGCCCCGCTCCATCGAAGACGCCGGTAAAGGCGTTCCCATCGAAAATACCATAATTCGTATGGTCTGTATCAGGTGCAATAACGGCGGTGGTAAAAATTTGGTTGCCGGGCAGGTTCGGGTCGAGGTCAATGTCGGCAGTCATTATGAAACACTTATTGTAGTCGTTAGCGTCGGCTGATAAGGTCAAGAGGTCTGTGACATTGGCGATTTGGTATGGGTCGCCTGTAGTTCCCGAGCCGCCGGAGTATTTAGAAAATGCCGGAATTGAACCAGCCGCTATGACCAGAAGTGCAAAAAATAAGCGTTTCATAAGTGTGTCCTCCGCCAAAAATCCTTAAGATTTTCCCTTATTTATCAATGTCCTCCAAAACTGGCAACATTATACCATATTTGCCGGCAGGCAGGAATGGGCAAAAGGCGGGCTCGTGCTTCGTAGCGAGCCTACTCCGCCATAGCGGCTGCGAAGGCCGGAAGTCGCTACTTCGCAGAGTAGCGTAAGTCGTTTATTTTAAGGCAGTTAGGCGAAAAATCGCAAAAAAGGCGACAAAGATTTCACCGCGAAGACACTTTTTAAGG
This sequence comes from Sedimentisphaerales bacterium, assembly GCA_050013675.1. Taxonomy (GTDB): domain Bacteria; phylum Planctomycetota; class Phycisphaerae; order Sedimentisphaerales; family Anaerobacaceae; genus Fen-1362. Next base: position 131,854 of record JBEKEU010000005.1, on the reverse strand, counting down.
CGGCGGATAGGAAGTATCGAAAAAATAAAGTGCAATTCGAGTAAGATTTTGATATAATACTGCAATTGGAAGGATTGGTTGCCTCGTGCTACGCAGGGAGGTATTATTTCGCAGAGTAATAGTAAGTAGCGAGGCGTTTAACCCACACTCAGGCGTTTAATCCACACTCTGGCGGATCTCATATGAGAAATGTCGGTCAAATTATGTTATTGGTATCTCTTTTTTTACTGCTTACCCTATGCATATCAAATGCTGACCAGCTCCCCCCTGACTCCAACGAACTGATAGTTCCCCCGCCCTCTAACGGAGAAGGCAAAAACATATCCTGCAGCCATTTCAAATCCACAATCACCGCTCTGCTGGCACAGGATTCACTAAACCGGCTTGACGCATCCAGCGAATCTGATTCTTATACAGATGTCATTCACTGCTCGCTAAACCTCGATATCGACCCGAACACAAAAGTTGTCAGCGGCACAAACGCCGTTACGGTTAAAAGCCTTGTCAACGGCCTTGCTACATTCACCCTCGACCTTAGCGCCAATATGACTGTCGACAGCGTTACAGGTGCCGTCGCCTCCTACGGCCGCATCGGCGACACAATAGAAATTACACTGGACAGACCCTACAACATTAATGAAACCTTTATTGTAACCGTCGCTTATCACGGCGTACCGCAGGACTTGGGCTTCTCATCCTTCGACTGGAGCACCCATAGCGGCAACGCAATCTTCGCCACACTCAGCGAACCATGGTTCGCCTACACTTGGTGGCCATGCAAGGAGTCGCTCGACGATAAATTCACAGTGGATATGTGGGTAACCGTCCCCAGCTGGATGGTCATTACCTCGAACGGCCTTCTGATGGGAACCGACTCCATCGCGGGTGGCAAAACACGCTACCGCTGGCACGAATCTTACCCCATCGCTACCTACCTTGTTGCTTTGACCGGAACAAATTATGTCCACTGGACTTATTCTTACAATTACGCCGCAGGCACAATGCCTGTGGAAATGTACGCCTATCCCGAAAACGAATCCTACGTCCGCTCCATTACAAGCGACCTCATAACACAAATTCAGACCTTCAGCCGCCCCGATGTTTTCGGCGAATATCCTTTCATCAATGAAAAATACGGTATTACTCAGTTCCAGTGGAGCGGCGGTATGGAAAACCAGACACTCACAAGCCAGGGCGCCTACGCCTCATGGCTCAACGCCCACGAACTGGCACACCAGTGGTGGGGCGATATGATTACCTGCGCCACATGGCACGATATCTGGCTAAACGAGGGCTTTGCAACCTACGCAGAAGCCGTCTATGAAGAAAAAAAACCCGGCGGAAGCTACAGCAGCTATTTTAGCAGAATGCAGTCTCGAAGACCCGGCAGCTACGGCGGAACCGTTTACGTTTATGACATCTCAGATTTTGGCACAGTATTTGATGGAACCACCGTCTATAACAAGGCCGCCTGGGTACTCCACATGCTCCGGCACGTAATCGGCGATACAACATTCTTTAACACCCTCGCTGCATACAGGGCCGCCTACCAGGGTGACAGCGCGACTACCGAAGATTTCAGAGCCGTTGCTGAAAGTGTATATGGCAACGACCTCCAGTGGTTCTTCGATGAATGGGTCTATAACGGCGGAGCACCATACTACAAATTCGGCTGGGAACAGCAGCAAATCGGTTCGCAAAACTGGATGCGATTATACATAAATCAATATCAGCAGGCCTCCTACGGCTTTCCGAATTTCAAAATGCCAATCGACATAACCGTTAACACAGCTTCTGGAAACTCGACAACTCCCGTTTGGCACAACGCCGTCTCCCAGTGGTACCTGCTCAAAACAAACTCGCCCGCAACTTCCGTACAGTTTGATAAGGATACCTGGATTCTGCGAGGTGCCGCACAATCGGTCTCTTACGTAAAAGGCCCTGCCAAAATCATCAGCACCACCCCTCTGCCGAACCAGAACGTCTATTCACCAACAGGCCTGACCCAAATCGTAATACAGTTCAGCGAGCCTGTTACATATAACAATAGCAACATAACTGTTACCGGAAGCATCAGCGGCCAAAAAACTTTCTCCAGCAACTATTCATCAGCCGATTATAAACTTACCCTGACTTTTGCACAGCCGCTGCCGGAAGGCGAAACCTGGACAGTTACGGTTGCCGATGGAATTTTGACACAAGGCTCAGGTTATGCCATTGATGGCGAACTAACCGCCGCACAAACAACCATATTCCCATCAGGTGACGGCGTCCCAGGCGGCAACGCCGTATTTTCATTCTATCTCCGCCACTATGCGGCAGACCTGCTGGGAGATGGTTCCGTTAATTTTGGTGACCTCGCTGTAATGGCAACACAATGGCTTGATCCTCCTGGCACGCCATCTGCAGACCTGAATGGCGATGGTATCGTAAATTTCGCCGACTTTGCCATTCTCGCCGAATACTGGCTGTAGGGAATTTGATTTGTGTTGGCAGTCGATTTGAACCATGACTGCGCTGTGGATTGACTTGATTTAGACGGCTAATGTGGGGGCACCATATCAATGTCCTCCAAAACCGGCAGCATTACACCATATTTGCCGGCAGGTTAAAACAATTTTGGTTCAATTAAACTACATCGGGTTTCGCTCGAAATCGGGGTTGGGGACGGGGTCTTGGCCGTATTGTTCGAGTGTTTTTGGCCGGCAGACGGGCTCTTGTTTGATGATGTAGTCATTATTTTCGAGTCGGCCTCCTGATTGCAGAATCGCTTTTTCGGCGCGTTTGAATGAGCTATTGATAAGGTTGGTGAACGTGTAATTGGTGTGGCTGTATTTGTTGAGCGGGTATTTTTCGATACTGTCTTTCCACGCTTTAGGAAGTTTTTCGTAGCCGAGCATTGTCCCCACAATTGCGCCTGCGTTCGCGGGATTGCAGTCGGAGTCCTGGCCACAGCGTGTAGCATATTCGATGGTTTTCAAGATGTCCCCATCGCCGTAAAGCAGTCCGATTGTGATAAATGCGCCGTTGAATGACGCGGCGATTTTGAAATTATCACCTTCACTGTTACAATCGACAGCGGTTTCGAGGTATTTGTCGTTGATAAACTTCCAACAGGCCTTGAAGTCATCAGGGTTTTTATCGTGAAAGTCGATTACGTCTTTGATTGTCTGGTAGTATTGCGATTTTCGCGGCATTGATTCGATTGCCTGGCTGACAATTTCGTGAACGTCGTTACATTCGAAGGCAAGGGCAATCATTGTGCTGACGTAGTGACCTCCGTAAACGCCGTCGCCGTAATTCATCACGTGGCCGACGCGGTCGCTGAGCTGCGTTGCAGTCATCGGCAGCGCGGGGCACATCAGGCCAATCCAGTCGCACTCAATCTGCCAGTCGATGTCATTGGCGCATTTGTTGAATCGTTTGCCCGGCCCCGCCCACATACCGGACCGAGGTGGCCTGATGCCTTTGCGAAGATTGTCCCTGCCTGCTTTATTTGCGTGCCAGAGTTCGTAGCCGCTTTTTTTGAACGCCTCGCCATAATCATCCATAGTCGCCGCGAAGATTCCGTCTGGGTCGGCAAGTTTCGCGTCCATCGCAGCAATGAAGGTTATCTGCACGTAGATATCGTCCTGCGAGAAGCCGCCGTCCAATCTCGGGTATAAATTGACCGCGCCAGTGAACATTTTGCCTTTGGCTTTGAACTCAGTTGGTGCGCCGACGCAGACGCCCGCGGTTTTGCCGAGCCAGCCGCCTTTTATCTTGTCTTCGAGAGTTGACTTGCTGATTTTAATTTCGCCAGCGCCGCACGTTTTGCCGCATTGCTGTGACTTTTGGCAACTGATGCAGAGGCCGACAACAAGTACCAAGCCGACAATAATCCATTTTGTTCGCATGTCAAATCTCCTGTCAATCTACTTGCCTGACTTTTGAGCAATGTATTCTTTGCGACAATATCAAACCCAGTATTGTTCGGCAAGTAAAAGAAGATGTTGCAGAATAGGTAAAAAAATTGGCTGTGCGCCTCTTAGAGGCACACAGCCAAAGCTCCAAGCGGATGATTCATGGAGGAGGTTAAGTATATTAGGTTACCAGCCCCATTCCGGGGGCGGGACGTTCATTCTTTCACGGCGAGGCATATTCCATTCCTGTTGCCACATATTGTCTGCGCCGGATTCGGGTGTCCATTCTCTTTGGAAACCGCGACCCCAGCCGGGCATTTGTCCGGGGCCGTTTTGCTGTGGCATACAGTTGCCCATACCCATACCGCCTTGCTGACAGGGCATCTGTCCGAATCCGCCTGCCATTGGCCCGCAATTACCCATCATATTGTTGCAACCGCCAAATCCACGTCCTCTCATCGCCTGAAACTGTTCCCAGCGTGGCCCAGCCATTGGGCAACCCTGATTCGGGCCTGGGCCTCGCATTGCCCAACCTCGGTTCCAGCCCGGTCCGGCCATTTGCTGACCCTGACCCCAGCCGGGACCCATCTGCCTCATCATTCGGCGATGTGCCCACCGGCGCCATCCATTGGCTTTTGCAAATTCCCGCATTTTTTCTCTGCGTTCGTACATTTTGTTGATGATTTTGCCCATTTCTTCTCTGTCGTTGACCTTATAGGCCTTGGCTAACTGGTCCAAAAGGCGCCCGTGCCAGCCAAATTGTTCGCTGGCCATTGCTTTTTCCATTGCCTTTTCCCTCGCCTTTTCCGCGGCGAATACCGCTATTGTTACCAGTAAAATGGCCGCTATTACCCCTGTTATGATTTTTCTTGTCATATTTGACCCCTTTCAGATTTTTGTGAGTTTATAGTTCGTAAACATAGACGTCCGGGGGTGCGGTTTTATTGCGATTTGATTTCGATGGTATGCTTAAAAAAGCGAAATTGAAAATACTTGCGGCGGGGGCGATAGCTTTTTAGAATATCCCTTTCTTTTGGACAAATACGAGGGAAATGTATGTTGGCTAAATTGTATAGCGTCGCGCTTGAGGGTATCGAGGGAATAATCTGCGAAGTCGAGGTGGATGTCGCCCGCGGTGGGTTCGACAAGACGCTCATTGTCGGGCTGCCTGACGCGGCGGTAAAGGAAAGCGCCGAAAGAGTGCGTAGCGCAATCGTCAACTGCGGCTATAAATATCCCAAGACACAATCACTTGTAAATCTTGCCCCGGCGGATACTAAAAAGGAAGGGCCTGCGTTCGATTTGCCAATAGCGCTGGGGATTCTCTTGGGGGAAAGCGTTTTCAGCAGCACGGTTTTGAAAGATTATGTCATTGTGGGCGAGCTTGCGCTCGACGGCAGGGTAAGGCCAGTCAACGGCGTTTTGAGTATGGCGATGACGGCCAAGGCGGCGGGTTTTCGCGGATTAATCGTTCCCCTGGATAACGCGGCGGAGGCGGCGGTTGTTGAGGAGCTGGAGGTTTATGGCGTGGGGTCATTGACGCAGGCGGTTGATTTCCTGAGCGGGAAATTGCCTTTGCAGACCACCGTGATTGACATCGACAAAATCTTCGGCGCCGAAAGCCGATACGACGTTGATTTTTCGGATGTTAAGGGACAGGAAAGTGTCAAGCGAGCGTTGACCGTGGCGGCGGCCGGCGGACATAATATACTTATGATAGGGCCGCCGGGAGCAGGCAAGACGATGCTCGCGCAGCGGTTAGCGACGATTCTGCCGGCATTGACGCTGGCGGAATCACTCGAGACGACTCGCATATATTCTTCCGTTGGCCTTTTAGGAAAAGGCAAAGCGCTATTGGCGACGCGGCCGGTTCGTATGCCTCATCACACGGCGAGCGGGCCTGCCCTTGTGGGTGGCGGCGTAAACGCGCGGCCCGGTGAATTATCGTTTGCGCATCACGGGATTTTGTTCCTCGATGAGTTCGCGGAATTTCCGCGTCACGTTCTTGAAATGATACGCCAGCCGCTTGAAGATGGCACGGTTACGGTTTCCCGCGCCAAAAGATCCATCAAGTATTTCGCGGCGTTTCTTTTGGTGGCGTCGTGCAATCCGTGTCCCTGCGGATACTTCGGGGCGGACACTCGGCGGTGCAAATGCACGCCTGGGCAGGTCGAGAGATATTTGTCAAAAATTTCAGGCCCGCTGATTGACCGAATCGATATTCATATAGACGTGCCGGCGGTAAGTTTCAACAAATTACGTTCAAGAGCAAACCAGCTTGACTCGGCGACGATAAGGGGGGACGTGATGAAGGGGCGGGCGATACAGGCGAAGCGTTTCAACGATGGGCCCGGCACGCCGGGGACCAACGCGAGAATGACGCACAAGCAAGTAGAGAAATTCTGCAAGCTGGACAGTTCCGGAGAGATGCTTCTCAAAGAGGCAATGATGGAGTTTGGCTTGTCGGCCCGCGCGCACGACAAAATCTGCAAGGTCGCCCGCACCATAGCGGATCTGGCCGGCTGTGAGGATATAAGGCCCGAACACGTCGCCGAGGCCGTTGGCTATCGAAAGTTGGACAGAAAACTCTAAACTGTTGTCCAATTTCCTTTCGCTTGTTTTGGGTCCTGAAAGCATCTGTTTTCCATCCAATACCGTATTTAATATGTCTGCCTAAGTCCTTCTAAAACAAGGGATTACGTTCTTACATTTTTTGCTTAACCTGCCTTGTGCAGGTGTCGATAGATAGTTGGCTGTATTAAGAGCCGATTTTTGAGGGTTTTAAAATGGGGATTCAGAACTGGTCAGAAAATATAGTTCTCGTTGACCTGCCCGCCGAACCGCTGATGGGCGATGAGTTGAAGACCATCGCAGACATTATAAAAGACAGAGGCGACTGTGACGTGGTGGTTGATTTCTCCGCCATTGACATTATAACATCATCGAGCTTATCGAAGTTTCTCAAGCTGCGAAAAATGCTGATGGACTGTGACCACCGGCTCATCTTCTGCAGTGTCGCACCGGCCACGAAGGGCATCTTTGCCGTGACGGGTCTTGATGGCATCTTTAAGGTTGTTGACGACAAATTTGTCGCCCTTGCAGGTCTTCAATTAGTCAGATAGTCAGTGGACAAAAGCATCCTGCGAAAAATCGCTCCTGCCCAATAACGCTGCCCGCCCACATGCTCACTTTCCCGCGGTCATCCGGAGACAAGAAAAACGGAACGCTGATATTAGGTGTTACCGCGCAGTGATGAAACGGAGTTACATATCCGCTCTACGGCATAATCTATTTCCTGCTCCGCAGTAAAACGCCCCAAGCTGAACCGGATGGCGCTGGCCGCTGAATCTTCACTCACACCCATTGCCCTGAGGACGTAATTGGAGCCGGACGTCCCTGATTCACAAGCCGAACTGGCCGAAGCGGCCACATCCGGAGTTTTACTGAGCAGGGAAACCGCATCAACACCATTAAATGATATATTCACGGTATTGGGCAGGCGTTTTGTTGGGTGGCCGTTGAGTTGTATGTCGGGCAGTGTTTTTCTCAGGCCGGTTTCCAGTTTATCTCGCAGTTCGGCCGACAGGGAAGATTTGTCGCCGAGTTCCTCTTGGCACAATTCGCACGCTGTCCCGATGCCGACTATTCCGGGGACGTTGAGCGTTCCGCTGCGAAGGAAGTGTTCCTGTCCTCCGCCGTCGATTTGGGCGGTCAGCCGGACATTAGGGCTTTTGCCTCGCACATAAAGAGCGCCGACGCCTTTGGGGCCGTAGATTTTGTGCGCCGAAAACGCCAGCAAATCGGCGTTTATTCGATTGATGTTCACAGCGAGTTTCCCAATTGCCTGTGTGGCGTCGCAGAAAAACAGTATTCCGTGTTTTTTGCATATCGCGCCGATTTCATCCGCCGGGTTAATCGTTCCCACGACGTTATTCGCGAGCATAACACAGGCAAGTATAGTTTGTTTTGTAATCGCTTCAGTCACTTGCTCCTGGGAAATACGACCAAAGGAATCAGGACGAAGCACCGTCAGCGAGAAGCCCTGCTGTTCCAGTCGTTTGCAGGGTTCGAGAACGGCTTTGTGCTCAATGGCGGAGATGATAATATGATTGCCTCTTTCGCGATATGCCTCGGCTGCGCCTTTTATCGCAAGATTGCAACCCTCCGTCGCGCCGGATGTGAAAATAATTTCTCTGGCGGAGGCGCCGATGAGTTTGGCTGTCTGATTACGGGCGGCCTCGACCATATCCCGTGCCTGGCGTCCCAGCGAATGACTTTCGCTGGAAGGATTTCCGAACGAAGAGGTGAGGGTAGGCATCATACTTTCAAGAACGCGTTTGTCCAAAGGCGTCGTCGCGTTGTAATCGAGATATATGGGTTTATTTGTTTTAGCTTCCACTTAAAATCTTATGGCTCAAGGAACTCGAAATTTTTGTGAACACAGCAGGGACAATCGGCGTTCTTGTTCAGTTTCGAGACGTCGATTTGCTTCACAACATTATTCCATACGTCCAAAACAAGCAGGCATTGTCCCGCTTTGTCCAAGTTGCCGGAGAGAATCTTTAACGCCTCCGACGCCTCGAACGCAGCCACCATCGCCACCGCTGGGCCAAGCACACCTGCCTGTCGGCAGGTCTGGCCATTGCACGCGGGAGGTGAATCGAGCAGGCATCGCAGACAGGGAGTCCTGCCGGGGATTATGGCCATCACCTGCGCCTCAGTGCCGAGGACGCCGGCGAATATCCAGGGTTTGGATTTTTTTATCGCGCAGTCGTTGAGGATAAACCTCGCTGGGAAATTATCCGTTCCGTCAATAATCACATCGACGCCTTCGGTCAGCCGGTCCGCAGTCAGTCGGTCGATTCGAGCGAAGACCGTTTCAATTTCGCAATTGCTGTTGATTTCCCGCAGGTGATTTGCCGCCGCGTTTATTTTGAGGGTGCGTTCCTTCGCGTCCTTTTCAGTGAAAAGCGACTGCCTGTGTATATTGGTTAGATCAACGTAGTCATCATCAACCAGCCGAAGACGCCCGACGCCCGCTCGGACGAGCAATTCCGCAACCCACGAACCCAATCCGCCGACGCCGACAATGAGGGCGCTGCTGTTGGCGAGCCGTCGCTGGCCTTCTTCGCCGAAGGGCTTGAAGCTTATCTGTCTTGCGTAGCGTGACAAATCCTGATTTTTCATTTGCGGGGTTGACGTCCGTTATTTTTTAATTCGACGAGTCCGGTTACGCGGGAGGCAATTTTTCTTTTATCCACCCGCCTCCGAGAAGACATTCCTCGGAGTAAACGACAGCCGCTTGGCCGGGAGTAACCGCCTCTAATGGCTTGTCAAAACACACCTCGAAGGTGTCTTTCCCGGTAATAATAACCTTTGCTGCGGCGCCGCGATGATTATAGCGGATTTTTACCGTTGCGTCGAATGAGGCAGGCACATCAACCTGCCAGTTTGCGCCATCGGCGGTCAAACCGCCTGCCAGCAGGTCTTGTTTCGTACCTATGGTTACGTCGGCTGTTTGAGGATTTATGTCGGTAACATAAACCGGATGCCCCGCCGCGATGCCCGTGCCGCGACGCTGGCCGATAGTAAACCTGCCGTAACCCTCGTGCCTGCTGATAATTTTGCCGGATGTGTCTATGAAATTTCCCGCTCGAAGGGCCTGGCTATTGTGCGCCTCAAGCAATTTTGTGTAATCGCCAGCCGGGACAAAACATATATCTTGGCTGTCGGGTTTATCGTGAACTTCCAGCCCCAGCTCTTTGGCGATATCTCTTACGGCCTGCTTGTTTTTCAACTGGCCGACGGGAAAAATAATTCTGTCTAATTTTTCGGGTGGTATGCTGAATAAGACGTATGATTGGTCCTTGCCCGGCGCAAGTGCAGGAGCGATAACATTTTGTCCTTTGTAGTCGATAATTCTGGCGTAATGCCCTGTCGCCACATATTGCGCGTCTAAGGAATCCGCCAGCTCGAAGAGTTTGCCGAACTTGATTTTATCGTTGCACCGAACGCAGGGGTTGGGTGTTCGGCCTTTCTCGTAATCATTGATAAAGCTTTTGATTATGGTTTCAAAATCTTTTGTCGCCGACAGGGAAATGAACTTCACACCGAGCTTGGCTGCGATTCGCCGGGCGTCGGCGGCATCCTGCGGGGTGCAGCAGGAGCGTGAGTTGCTCTCGATAACACGTTCCATCCCTTCGGTAGTGAGCTCAGGGCTGAACTGCTGGAGACAGAGGAAAACGGCTGTAACGTCGAATCCCTCTTTAAGGAGCAATGCTGCAGCTACCGCCGAGTCAACGCCGCCGCTAACAGCCACCAGTACTTTTTTTCGCATATCTGTATTTTGTATCCCGTCGAGCCAACAGGCCGTGCGGAGATGACCCGCTAACGTTTCGCCTGTTTTACGATGATTTTAGCTTACCTGGGTTTGTTTTCGAGGATTTTTTGGCATATCCTGCAGGGAACAGACGTGGGTATGCGCAAAAAAACGACAATTGGAAGTCCCGATTTTTGGGGAACGCCAATTGTCGCTTTGCTCGGCGAGGGCCGAGTCGAATGATAACGTTACGAGGTTAGGTGGAGGACCCTTTGTCTTTGCCTTTTCTCTTCCACCATCCCGGTTTTGCTGGCTCCTGTACCTTCTGCTCCCACTGCTCTCCCTGCTTGTCGAACTGGACCTTGTCCGCCTTTATATCAAGCACCTTGACTTCGTGGATTGTGTCGCCCTTGTGGAGCATCCGGTCCTCGATGAGAACGGTCGGAGTGTCGTTGCTATACAGGATAGCGGTTACCACTCCGAACTTGGGTTCGGGGCGTTCAACCACCACCTCTTTTTTGCCGTCTTTCGACGCCTGTGTGGCGAGTTTCCAGCCGAGCATTCCGCAGACGGCTATAGCCGCCAACACGAGCCATTTTACTGTGCTTTTATCCATAGATTCAGGCGGACCATATTGTTGTTCAAAAGATGCATTTTCGCCAGGTCCGTGTCTCTCCTGTTAAAGCTCTTTGCCAAAATGTGCCGACACTAACTCATCGGCATTGTCACACTCTCTCTTAAAATTCCTTCTTATCCATCACTATTATTTGCACTCAAGTCCGCAACGTCCGGAAAAATCCCGTTTGAACGGGCATAAATTCGGCAGTATTCCTCTAATTTGTAATACACGATTTTCCCGCCAAGTCCCTAACGGCTTTTAGGAGATAATCCGGAGAATGGGTGATGCGGCTGGTGCTGGTGGATTTACATTGTGTGTTCTTTTTGTTCTTTGGGGACATCTGTTTCCAGTCCCTGGCTGTTTTGGAAGTTGGCGGCATCCTGTGGCGATTTACCCGTCCGGCTACTGCCTGGCTCATTCGTTGTTTCTGAGTCCTCAGCGGCATCTTCGCCGGGACGAGTCCGTCCGGCCAATTCCGCCATTGCTTCGCAGCGGATAACCTTGCCGTAAAATCCGTTCTCGTCCAGCGTATATACTTTCAGGGGGATGCTTGCCACCGCCCAAAGCTCGCCCCTGCGGGCAAGTTCGGCGAAGCACAGCCGGCGCATTTCGATATCCCTCTGGTCAGCCGTGTCGGTTTGCTCAACGACGCCTACTAAAAAGTTTCTGGCTAAAAGCTCCATACCGCCGGAAAGGTTGCATTTTTTAACGAGTGGTTTAGGGGGTTCGATGATAGTCTCGATTATTTCATCGTGGGTTTCCCGTTCGAGACGTTTGGTGCGGGATTTGACTAAGCCGTAGATTCCGACGCTGGCGGCCAATATGACCACCATCAGCAGTTGAATCCAGAATGTCCCCTCGTCTTCAGCCGCTCCCAGAACAATAACCGCAAGACACCGGCTCACACTCCCTCGCTTGGCATACGCCGATTAACCCTTTTGTTCAGTCCGGCGGGTAAGCTCCTTCATCGCCGCACACTGAATGTCTTTGCCGTAAAGGTTTTTTTCGTCCACGGAGTAAACCGTTAGCGAGGAGCTGTCTATTTCGCTTTGCTGGTTGCGGCGAAGCACCTCGTTAAAGCTCAGGCGGCGCATCGCGACGTCGTTTTTGTCTTCGCCGTCGGTGTTTTCAATTACGCCCAGCAGGAAATCCATTTCGAGCATTTCCATACCGCCCGCCAGGTTTCGCGTGCTCCTTGTCTTTTTTTCCATCGTCGTTTCTCCTGAAGTTTCTTCCGGCCCGCCCAGTTCGACAATTCTTGTTCCGGTGCTTTTCCGGACTTCGATTTTTCTATCCCCGATTCCAAATGCCATTTTTGCATCCTCCAAAAATAATACCTGCTACCCCGGATTGCCGGGATAGCGTTGTTTTTATATTACCCAGATTATACACCCGTGCCGGCAATCATACCAAACAAAATTCCAAACCTGCCGGTTCCCGGTTAGATTCTTTGCGTTGAGGGAAGAATTCTGGTATTTTGACGGTGATGGATGCGTTGGAACTTAATGGTGTGTGCAAATCGTTCGGGCAGGTTCGCGCGGTCGATAACCTGACGGCAAAGATTCCGGCGGGGAGCATTTATGGTTTTCTTGGGCCTAACGGCGCGGGCAAGACCACGACTTTGCGGATGATTATGAACATTATTTGCCCGGATGCCGGCAGCATAAGCGTATTCGGCAATAATTTAACCGAAAAGGCCAAGAGTCGTATTGGTTATATGCCCGAAGAAAGAGGGCTTTATCGAAAAATGACGGTCAGCGGGATACTTGCCTTCTTCGGCGCTCTCAAGGGGCTGTCTTCGAGCGAGCTGGGCCGGGTTGTCCCGGCGTGGTTGAAGCGAATCGAGCTGAGCGACCGTGCGAATAAAAAAGTCGAGGACCTTTCGCGGGGTATGCATCAGAAACTGCAATTCGCGGCGACGGTAATCAATGAGCCGGATTTGCTGATACTCGACGAGCCGTTTTCGGGACTTGACCCCTTGAATCTCGATTTGCTCAAGGACATTATCCTGGAGATGAAGGGTAAAGGCAAAACCATCATTTTTTCCACGCACGATATGCACGGAGCGGAGACGCTTTGTGATTATATTCTGCTCATAAACAAGGGCAAAATCATCTTAGACGGCAAGCTGGGCGATATTCGTTCGCAGAAGGCGTCCAACGCGGTTATTGTCGAGGTTGAGGGTGAAACTGGTTTTATAAAAACACTGCCAATGGTAACAAAGGTAGAGCCGCAGCAAAATACGCTGGAAATCACTCTCGGCAAAGGAGCTGACCCGCAGGAGCTGCTCAAGGCGATTGCGGGGAAGGTGCGTGTGCGGAAGTTCGAGGTTAAAATGCCGTCGCTGCACGAGATTTTCGTAACGCTGGTCGGAGCGAGCAATGCGTAAAATTATTGAAATTGCCCGGCGTGAATACATCGATACCGTCAAGACCAGGACGTTTTTGTTTAGCTTGCTGTTCACTCCGGTTTTAACCGTGGGCATAATTTACTTTACGAGCAGGATTTCCAGCGTTGAGGGCGGCCGGCCTCCAGTCAAAGTGGTCGTAACGGACTTATCAACGCAACTTGCGGGCGAAATAGAAACGGCGCTCAGTAAACACAACAAGTCAAATCCCAAAAGACAAATCCTGTTTGAGTCATTAGCGGCCAATGATGATGCCAACGCAATCGAAGAGCAGGGTAAGGCACAGCTGCGTTCGGGCAGGGCCGAGGCCTATATTGTTATTGACCAGAATATCATTGACGGAGCCGGCAGGACGCATGTTTATACTTATAAGTCGAAGCCGACCACGATGGATGCGACGTGGGCCGTCGAGGAATTTATCAGAAACGCCGTAGTCGCGCAGAGGTGCAAAGTCCAGAACGTTTCTCAAAAGCTTCTTGATGATATTCGCAATGTCCCCGTCGAGCGGGTCGAGATAGGCGAAGCGGCCAATGAGCAGCGTGTGCAAAGCCAGAATCAAACTATGATCAAGCTGATGGTCCCGTTCTTTTTCATGTTTATGATATACATGGGAATCATCGGCATAGGCCAGCAGATGCTAAGCAGCGTAATCGAGGAGAAGAACTCGCGGATTATCGAAATGCTGCTTTCGGCGGTAAGCCCGTTTGAACTTATGGCGGGCAAGATTCTGGGTCTGGGGGCAATCGGGCTGACAATTGTGGGCCTGTGGACTACAGTGTCTTACGGTTCGATTGTATCGCAGGGCATCAGCGTGGATATTAGCGGCAAGCTGCTGTTTTGCTTTGTGGTTTACTATATTCTCGGGTTCCTGCTGTTCAGCTCGCTTTTGGCGGCAATCGGTTCTATTTGCAATACGCTCAAGGAGACGCAGGAGCTTATGATGCCCATAATTCTGGTTATGGTGCTTCCGATGATTGCGTGGTTCAAGCTCGTTCAAAGCCCCGACGGCATTTTTGCAAGGGTGCTGTCTCTTGTTCCGCCCGTGTCGCCGTTAGTGATGCCCCTGCGAATCTCCGCCGGCTCAAACGTCGGCATCGTTGAAATTCTTGCTTCGGTGGGGTTGTTGGCTGCATCAGTGCTTTTGATGATGTGGCTGGCAGGCAAGATTTTCAGGACAGGTATCCTGATGTATGGCAAGCGCCCATCGTTGCGTGAAATCTCCCGCTGGCTGCGGGCCACTTAAACTGATAGCCCGCGAAAACGCAATTCCCCATTTATCGTTGCTTCACTATTGCGTCCGGGCCACGGACGTAGTTGGGTGTAAGGGTAAGAGGGTCGGCGAACTGGCCCTGGTTGGCTAATTCCCAGCCGAGGAAGTGAATGTTGGCGGCGGAGGGATTCCAGAATTTCTCATCAAGCACGCGAATGTTTTTGTGAGCGAATTTATCTTTGTAGAAAACTAATCCTTCGCCAGTCAAGATGATTGGTTTATCAGTGAATTGGGCGAGGAATTCTTCGGCGGTCATTAAGCAATCCGGAAGAACCTTCTTCCAGATTGGGTCTTGTGTCTTTTCATAAACAGCGATGAAGAACTGGCCTCGTTTGGCGTCGAGTATTACACCAAGTCGTTGGGAGTTGTCCTGAGGGCTTATGTTCGCGGCGATGCAATCGAGGGTATCAACGGCGACGATTTTGGCGTTATTGGCTAATGCAATTGTTTTCGCGATGGTTACCGCTATACGCAAACCTGTGAAGCTGCCTGGGCCGAGGGAGATATAGACGTGTTCGATTTGGTCTGGCTTTTTGCTGAATCTGCTTAACAAGTCGGTGATAGCGGGGAAAATTTCCGCACTATGACGCATTGGACCGGAGAAGTGGCTCTCGGCCAGGAGCTTGTCGCCCTGGGCGAGAGCGACCGAGCCCAGCCGGCCGCTGGTCTCGATGGCCAGTATGAGAGGATTATCGAAATTGCCCATATTTGTCGCCACCATGGTTTTGCGCCCTTAATTCAAAAGAATAATCAGACGGGATAATACCCTTCATACAAACATTGGGCAACCCTTCCGGCTAGTGGCAAATCAAAAAAAACAAGCCCGGAGGTTATGCTCCAGGCCTGATGTTTTGTCAGTATACCCTCTCGTCAATTATGATGACGGGATACTGTTCAATTATTTCTTACAGTTGGGATCCGCAGGTTTGTTTGCGTCCTTATCCTTATCGCAACCCTTGCTCTTTTCGGTGTCTGCGTTCTTTTCAGAAACTGCGCAAAGTTTGCTCTTGTTTGGCTCTGCGGGCTTGTTCACGTCGGCCGGCTTATTTGCATCTTTTGCATAGGTGCCGAAATCGCTTGCGCTGATGATAATGGCCTTGTTTGGCTCAGCGGGCTTGTTGGGCTCAACACTGTTCGGGTCTTTCCTGTGATGACCTTTGCCTTTTTTACCCTTCTCATCGGCTGGCTTGTTGGCATCTTTTGTATAGGTGCCGAAATCGCTTGCGCTGATGATGGTGGCCTTGTTCGGCTCAGCGGGCTTGTTCGGTTCCTGATGATTCGGGTCCTTGTGATGATGACCCTTGCCCTTTTCACCCTTTTCTGTTTCTGTATATTTGCTGAAATCAACGACGCTGGCAGTGGTCTTGCCCGGTTTATTTATGTCGGCGGGCTTATTGGCGTCGCCGGGTTTGTTGGCGTCAACTGTTGCCGCGAGGCAGTTAGTCGCAACGAATGCGACGGCAACTACTGCCAGCACAATTAGAAGTGTTCTTGTATTCATTCCCATGTCATCCTTAAAAAACTTGAGTAAAGTTTAGCCGGAATCGGCCAAGATACATCCGGAAATCATACGCTTTTTTCAGGCGGTAGCAATAAAAATCTGATAATTTCCAGCGTTTTTTTCTGATAGTTCAGTATCAGGGAGGGCAAACCTGCGTTTTTAAGCTAAAAACGGGGTTTCGGTGGGCGTTCCGGAAAATATAAGATAATGCCCAATAGTCAGAAAATTATTGAAAACCCAAGCCGTTTTGATAGTGGGATAACGAAAGGGCTTAAAATAATTCGATTGTGAAGCGGAGGTCGAAAAGCGAAAAGTTCCCAGACACGGAGTCCTTCGACGGTTCGACGATGCTCACCGTAGGCAGGCTCAGGATGCGTATTGAACAAGCAACGGGAACTGATTATAATGGCGTAAACAGACGGTGTTTTATGCCGGCTGCATAATCATTGTTGGTTAAGGAGAGAATAATGGAATTTTTGCCAATCATATCTGATGGGAAACGGGTATATGCGGGATTTTGGCCGCGTTTTTGCGCTGGATGGGTGGATGCCTTTGTGATACTGCCTTTGGCTTACCTTTTAATTTGGCTTGAGAGCTTTGACAAGAACATAGCGATTCTTCTCGTAATTCCATCCACAGCATTGTTTGCCATGTACCATGTCTATTTCAATGTTCGCTTTGGGGGCACTCTCGGTAAACTGGCCGTCGGGATCAGAGTCGCAAAACCAGACGGGACGAAAATCGGGTGGCCGGAAGCGTGGAAACGTTCTTCGGTAGATATGGGATTCGCGTTGCTGATGTTGTGTGTCGAGGTCTGGGCGTTAACGCAAGTCAATGGCGAACAGTATTCAACAACCGCATTTGCCAAACGAATGCATTTACTCCAATCGTACTATCCATCCTGGTTTTACATAGTCACAATTGCTCAGAATGTCTGGATTTGGAGCGAGGTCGTCGTTCTTCTATTCAACAAAAGAAAACGAGCGCTGCACGACTTCATTGCCGGAACAGTAGTCATACACAAAGAATTTGCAGAACAACGGGATGGAGCTTACGGCGTGCCCGTTTTCACTCAGCCGTGACATTTCGATGAATTTCTAGATAACTCCGGGCAACTAAAGAATCCCTCACCGAGTTCATTCTAAAAACTCACAAGCCAAAAGCAAAAAAAGTGGCTTGGCTCCTCTTTTGAAGTAAATCCCTGAAAATACCTGTTATTGGGCTAAAAATGGGGTTTTTAGTGATTCTAATGTTTTACAAATAGCGAACTATAATAATAATTCATTTTATTACTAAATAATACTTGACATTTGTTATGATAGATACTAAAACCGCAAGCTGTGTTAGGTTAGTAGATAACAACAAATAGACGAAAGTGAGAAGTTAGAAGGCATAAGGTGGAAGGCGCCCGACGGGCCTGCCCTGAGCGCAGCCGAAGGGGACGGAGTGTAGTTGGATTGCGGATTGTTGATTGCAGATTGCGGATCGGAATTTCGGATTGTAAGGAGAAGTGATATGGCCAGGAGCAGGACATTTCAAAAGATTAGCAGAGGGAACAAAACGGAAGCGGACTTCAAGGATAGGATAGAGCTTCTGCGAAGCAGAGTGGGTCTGCTGACCGGCAGGGATCGTGCGCTAATGCAAATGCACTTAGACAACTCCGGCACGTTTAGCCAAATGGCGAGAATAGCGAGCGTAAACGAGGCGAACGTAGCAAGGCGGATTCACAAGCTGATTCGCCGGCTTCTGGACGGTCAATATATCACCTGCCTGCGGAATCGCGACAAATTTACACAAGAGCAAATCGAAATGGCGAGGGACTATTTTGTGGACGGATTGGCTATGAGGGAAATAGCCGACAGGCACGAAACGACGTATTACGAGGTGCGAAAAACGATGAAAAAAATTCAGCGGCTCACATACGTGTCGAACAAGACGGCCCCCGCGAAGGAGGATTGAGGGATGCGAAGGTTTTCCGTGGCAAAGCAATTCGAGATTAATCCGCAAAAAAGCGACCGCGTAACGACGGTGATGCGGATGTTCGGCGTGGGAATCGACCGGCTCAAAGATCAGCAAACGACGCACGAATGCACAGTCGAGGTCAACGACGGGGACATTGTTTACATAACCGGGCCTTCGGGTGCGGGCAAAAGCGTGCTGCTGCGCGAAATGCAAACGGCGGTACCCGATGACGAGAAAATCATCATCGAGCAGATAGCTTTGCCGGCGGATAAACCAGCGATTGACTGCGTGGGCGGGAAGGGGACGATTGACGGATTATCGCTTTTGAGCTACGCGGGATTAAGCGATGTGTTTTGCATGCTCAATGCGCCGGCGAATCTCAGCGAGGGACAGAAATATCGCTTTCGCTTGGCCTGTGCGCTGGCTTCGGGCAAAAAGTTCATATTCGCAGACGAGTTTTGCAGCAACCTGGATCGCATCACCGCGGGAGTCATCGCATACAACGTCCGCAGGTTCGCGAAACACAACGGCGTTACGTTTTTCCTCGCGTCGGCTCACGAGGACATATTGGCGGATTTGCAGCCGGATGTGCTGGTAGTAAAAAGCTTCGCAGGAGAAGCGGAAGTTACTTACAAAGCCAGACAAGTCCGACCTGTCTGACCCGTCCGACTATGGAAACCTGCACTGTAACAAAAAATCTTGAAATCGTTCCCGGTACGCGGGCGGATTACGAATCGCTTTCGCATTATCATTACCGCGAAAGCCATCTGGGGCCTTGTGCGGCGATTTTCGCGATGAAGGGTAAATTTCGCACGGCGACAAAACTCGAAACGGTGGGCGTGATTGTTTATTCGATGCCGACAGCAGGGGCGCAGATGCGAAATATTGCTACGGGCGGCGTGTTTGCGGGATTAGACAAAGGAACTCAACTGAAACTCATCAACAAGAATATTCGCACGATCAGCAGGGTGATTATTGAGCCGAGATTTCGCTCACTGGGGCTTGCGGTGCGATTGGTTAAAGAAACAATGCCCGTTATGGATGTCCCCTTTGTCGAGGCGCTGGCGGTGATGGGCAGGGCGAACCCGTTTTTTGAAAAGGCGGGAATGACCCGGTACGATACACCGCCGTCCGCCAATTGCGTTCGGCTGACGAGTGCCTTCAGCGTAGTTGGCATCGATGAGCAGGATTTGATTGACCCGGCGGTTATCCAGCGAGAACTGGACAAGCTGAGGACAGAAGACAGAGGACAGAAGGCAGATTTTGTCGAAGAGGAAATGACGCGATTCCTTCAGAGTTATGGTCAAAGGCGGCTTATGAAGCCAGGCATCGAACGCACAAGATTCATCCTCAGCAAACTTACCGACAGACCCGTGTATTACATGTGGCGAAACCCTAATGTTGAATTGAGAATGTAAAATGAAGACTGTAGAAATGAAATCTGAAAGCAAGATTAAGTCAATAGCGTTGTCGAAGCTGTTAGCGCATCCTGATAATCCGAATGTGATGAGTGATGCGACATTTCGCAAGCTGGTTCGCAATATCGAGCGGACGGGGCTGTATGAGCCGATTGTCGTCAGGCCTCACCCCGACGAGAAAGACCATTCCGCCACGGCTGATAAATTCGAAATTATCAACGGCCATCATCGCGTAAAAGCTTTGGAGCGACTGGGGCGTAAAGAGGCGGATTGCATCGTCTGGGATGTGGACGATGAGCAGACGGCTGTTTTGCTGACGACGCTGAATCGACTGGCCGGCTCGGATATTCCCGCGAAGAAGATTGAGTTGTTGAAAAAGCTTACGGAGCGGATGGGGACAGCCCAGCTTGCCAAATTACTCCCTCAGACGGCTAAGCAGATTGAACGACTGACAAACCTGAAACTATCCATCGCGCCCATCAAGGCCCAGGTGGAGCAGTTTGCCATACCGCTTGTGTTTTTTGTGACAAAGCAGCAGCAGAGGGTTATCGAGGAAGCGCTATCGAGCATCGAGAATCGAATATCGAGTAACGAGATGACGAAGGCACAGCGTCGAGCCGGGGCGGTTACCGCAATCGCGGAGCATTTCTTGGCGAACCAGCAGGCACTTCAAAACATTGCCGGGCCTGAAAATGCGGGTTTACAGAACAAGGCGACTTTGGTATAATATAACCGGTTTGGAGCAGGGAAATGGAAATCATTAAGAAAACAGGATCTTAAAGAGGACACACTTATGAAACGTGCAATTTTTGCACTTCTGGTTATAGTGACTTGTTCAATTCCATCATTCGCCAAATACTCCGGCGGCACAGGCGATGCGAATGCCCCTTATCAACTCGCTACGAAAGCGGATTTACTGGCCATGGCAGCGGCGACGGCGGATTACAACAAATGTTTTATCCTCACGGCGGATATCAACATGGCATCGCAGGTTTTTGACGCGGCAATCATTAATAATATTGCTTTTACAGGGGTATTTGACGGTAACAGTCATAAAATCATACGTTTTACAATCAACGCTTCAGGCGTTAGCCACGTCGGTTTATTTCAATCTGTTGACTCCAACGGCTTGATTAAAAATCTCGGTCTTGAGAATTTTTCAATCAAAGGCAACTCTTATGTTGGCGGGCTTGCAGGAGATACCTACGCCAGCACTATCAGCAATTGTTATTCGACGGGCACCATTACCGGTTCTTCCGGCGAGATAGGGGGACTGGTTGGACATAACAACGGCTATATCAGCAATTGTCATTCGACAGGCGCTGTAAATTGTTCTTCCGGTTCCGGTTTTTATACGGGCGGCCTGGTAGGGTATAATTATAACGGCACAATCGATAATTGTTATTCGACAGGCGCCGTCAGCGGCCGAATAAATGGCGGCGGCGGACTGGTGGGGCAAAGCTTTTTTGGCACTATCAGTAATTGTTATTCCACAGGTTCTGTTAACGGTGATTCCGCTATCGGCGGGCTGGTTGGATATAACGGAGGCGGTACTATCGATAATTGCTATTCTACAGGCGATGCAAACGGTTCTTTCTACGAGGTGGGCGGTCTGGCAGGGTGGAGTCTCGGGAATATTACAAATTGTTATGCGACGGGTGATGTTAAGGGTTCTACCGACGACTTAGGCGGTCTGGTCGGGGCAAGCGGCGGCGGCAATATCACAAATTGTTATGCAACGGGTCGCGTAAAAGGTTCATCCAATACTCAAAGTATAGGGGGGCTTGTGGGTGAAAATAATGGCGATATCAATAACTGCCATTCGACAGGCGCGGTAAACGGTTCTTCCAGTTCTCAAAATATAGGCGGTCTGATTGGAAAAAATAATCAAGGTTATGTCGCCCTTAGCAATTGCTATTCAACCGGCGATGTAAACGGTTCTTCCAGTTCTAAATATATAGGCGGGCTTGTGGGATTAAATAACGGAGATAGTATTATCATCACTGATTGTAATTCGAGCGGCACTGTCACTGGTGGAGATAGCTCTCAATATATAGGCGGTCTGGTAGGAAAAATAAATGGAATGGGCAGTGTCATCAGTAATTGCTTCTCAACAGGCGCTGTCACCGGCCAAGCCGGCGCACAATATCTCGGCGGGCTGATGGGGTATAATTCCTATGGTTTTCTGAACAATTGTTATTCGACAAATACCGTGACTGACATGAATTTGAATACATGGTATATTGGCGGGTTGATAGGTTACAACTACCACGGCAATGCCAGCGATTGTTATTCGACAGGTGATGTAAATACTGGAGATAATTCATGGTATGTCGGCGGACTGGTGGGATACAACTATTACAGCACTCTAATCAATTGTTACTCGTCGGGCGATGTTAATACCGGATCCGGATCACAGCAAGTTGGCGGCCTTGTGGGAATTAATAATTACTCCAGCACTATCAGTAATTGCTATTCTGCAGGTGCTGTGAGCGGCTGCGCGTCTGTCGGCGGGCTGGCGGGTTTTAATGGAGGTTCTATCAGCGGTTGTTATTCGATGAGTTTGGTCACTAACTCATCCCATATCATTGATCCCGACTACACGGGTGGGCTGGTGGGTTACAACACAGGTTTTATCAATAATAGCTATTCAAAAGGTGCGGTAAATGGTGATTCTAATTCTGCGTTTTTAGGCGGATTGATTGGGAGAAGTGATGGTGATGTCAATTATTGCTATTCAACCTGTAATGTTACCGGCGGATCATATTGTGTCGGCGGACTTATAGGAGAAAATGGCCACAGGGCTTATTACTGCTATTCAACTGGTTCTGTGAGCGGTACTTGCGGTTCTCAATATGTGGGCGGACTGACGGGAACAAATTGGGGTGAGGTCGATAATTGTTATTCAACCGGTTCGGCGAGCGGATATCAATTTGTCGGGGGACTTGTTGGTGAAAATCATACGTTCATCACCAACTGTTATTCGGCCGGCTTAGTCACCGGCGATAGTAACGTCGGCGGAATGGTTGGGAATGATTATAATGATACTTATTGTGTTATCAGCAGCAGTTATTTTCTTAATACAGCCGGGCCTAGTAATGGTTTAGGTGCGCCATTGACGGATACGCAGATGAAACAGCAAACGAGTTTCGTCAGTTGGGATTTCAATAATGTGTGGGCAATTTGTGAGAATATGAATTATCCGCGCCTGCGCTGGTCGATACCCGCAGCGGATTTTGTCTGTCCCGATGGCGTGAATTTCGTCGATTATGCATTCTTTGCCGAACGCTGGCTGAACACAAGCTGCGCCGCCAATAATGACTGCGACGGCACGGATTTCGATTTATCAGGGACAGTGGATATAGCCGACCTGAAAATTTTCTGCGGTTACTGGCTGCAAGGCCTGTAAGTTTACGATTTTTCTTTTCAATTGGGATTACCGCATCGTCCTGACTCGTCGGGACTTCTCTATTCTTCGGAGGATTTGTAAATGTCAAACAATAATAAAATCACGAAAAAACAACGCGATGTAATCGATGATTTGTTCGCGGGCGAGCTTGAAGAGCAACAGGTTTTCGAAAAGCACAGGATTAACAAGCGCCTTTACGACAAATGGCTGACGGAGGAGAATTTCGCGGGCGAGTTTGACCGGCGAATCAAATCTGCTCATAGGCACGGCGAGCTGATAATCGCGCGATTCGCTAATGTGGCCGCGGCCAAACTTGTTCAGTTGACTGAATCAGAAAACCAGGAAACATCTCGCAAGGCCTGCTTGGACGTTATCAATTACCTTCGGCAAAAAGCAGAACCTGTACCCGACGACCAACCCGAAGCCGAGAAGTTACCCGACCTGCCGCCGGAACTGGCCAGCCGGTTATTAGCCGTTCTGGCTGCGAACGAATAAAAAAACGAAGGGAGGCACTCGCTCTTTTAGGGTACACGTAATTTATGAGCGGTCTCCCTTGTATTATCATCGCCTTCTTGTTTTTGCTTCTTTGAGGTCTTATGCCTTGCGGACCCGCGGGCCCCATCACCATCCTCCATAGAAAGTATACGTCAGGATTCGGCAAAAACAAAAAAATATCGTGTGCGATTTGCAGAAAATTTGCATTGAGGATTGTGCGATGGGGACAAGCAGAAGCGCAAAAAAAAGAGAGACGTAGGCCCAGAATATCTCGCCCTCGCTTTCTTCCAAAGGGCATCATCTCTCTTTACGAAAAGCTTTTTAGCATTAACCCCGCACCTATTTTGGAATCACCACAGGTTTCCGCACCCATCGGCACGGCAAATCCGACATCCCAAAACAGGCACGGGGTCTTCATCCACTTACAATATACGTTTGATTTTCGGTTGACCAAAATTAATGCAGTAGAAATTTTTTGAGCCGGCGGGCGATTGCCGTTATAATCAAACGCCCGATAAATTAACCGGAAAGGATACGATTGATGAAGATAGCGATTGGCGCAGACCAGGCGGGTTTCAAATACAAGGAAGCCATAAAGAAGTTCCTTATCGAGAAGGGATATACCGTTGACGATTTCGGCACGGATTCCGAAAAGCCGTGCGATTACCCCGATATTATAAGGCCTGTCGCAAAGGCCGTCGCCGCGGGCAAATACGACCGAGGTATCATACTTGGCGGTTCAGGCAACGGTGAAGCTATGGTCGCCAACAGGGTCAAAGGCGTGCGATGTGCCTTGTGCTGGGATTTGCGTTCGGCACGCCTGAGCAGGGCACATAACGACGCCAATGTCCTGTCGATGGGCCAGCGGATGATAGCGATTGAAGAGGCGCTTGAGATTGTCGAACTTTGGCTCAATACCTCCTTTGACGGCGGACGACACCTCACCCGCATCCAAAAAATCGACGCGGAATAAAATGAGTGAATCTGACAGCAAGGGAACAATCCGAATTTTCACAATAGGTTATGCCGGAAGGAATGCCGGGGATTTTTTTACAACACTAAGGCAGGCCGGTATCAGAAAAGTTATAGATGTCCGTTTGTATAACACATCTCAGTTGGCGGCATTTACAAAAAAGCAGGATATCGAGTATTTTTTACAGAATATCGTCGGCGCAGAGTATGTTCATTTGCCGATTATGGCTCCTACCGCGCAATTGCTCTCCGATTACAAAAAAGGGATAATCGACTGGCAGCAATACGAAGTGCAATTCAAGGCGATTATATCGCAGCGTCAGATTCAAAGACATATTATGCCAGAAGATGCGGATATGAGTTGTTTTTTATGCAGCGAAGCTAAGGCAGATAAATGCCACCGCAGGATTGTGGCTGAATACCTCGCCGAGCATTGGCAGAACGTTTCAATCCGCCACCTGTAATTCAGGCGTTTGGAGCAGGTCTGTGGCATCCAAAAAAAACGACCCGCCTTTGGGCGAGGTCTCGCCTGCAGCGGACGCGGAATAACGCCAGGTTTAATTAAGATTCAAATCACAAATTTTCAATTTCCACATCTGGAATTCGGAGGCATGCTATGACTAACGGTATCATTCTGCCGGCAAATGCGCAACCCCAAAGTGTTTCCCGTTTGTATGAATCACTCAGGCGAGCAAGGCCGATGACAAGAGATGACCTGAAAAACTATATCAAGGTCTTTTTGGGAATCGACGTGCCGGATAAAAAAATCTGCCCGGAGCACAATAGCCCCTTGAATTATCTCTGGCACAGCTTCAATTGTGATTTTTCAAATCCCAAACTAGCAAACACCGATTGCGCTGTATGGGCTAATCGGGGCGGCGGCAAAACCGACTTGGCGGCTGTGGCGACGCTATTGGATTGCGTATTCAAGCCGAATTGCCAGGTTCGGATATTAGCCGGCTCAGAAGAACAGGCAGGCAGAATGTATCGGTATCTCACCGATTTCCTGCGGCTTGGCTTCGATAAATTTCTTTCAGAGCCAATCCGAAAAACCGGTTGCAGGTTCAGCAACGGTTCGGCGGTTGATGTCCTCACGCAATCGCAGGCGAGTGTTCGTGGCCAGCACATCCAGAAACTCCGCTGCGATGAGGTTGAGCTTTTTGATAACGATGTATTCAACGCGGCGAAGTTCACGACACAAAGCACGGACAGCATAATCGCAGCGATGGAGACAATCAGCACAATGCACAAACCCTACGGCCTTATGCAAAAGCTTGTTTCCTCAGCGGCTAAAAGAAACACACCCGTCTTCAAATGGTGCGTCTGGGAAACAATTGAGAAATGCACCGACAGGAATTGTTCGCAGTGTTTGTTGTGGGGTGATTGCGCGGGCAGGGCGAAACAGGCAGCTGGCTATTTGAAAATTGATGACTGCATTACGCAGATGCGCCGCAGCAGCAGGGCGGGCTGGGAAGCCGAGATGCTGTGTCTGAAACCTAATCTCGAAAACGTCGTCTTTGACCAGTTCGATACGGCTACTCACGTCAGGCCAGTCGAATATGATGCAAATTTGCCTTTGTATCGTTCGCTGGACTTTGGCTTCGCGAATCCTTTTGTGTGCCTGTGGATTCAGGTCGATAGTGAAGGTGTCGTTCGTGTAATTGACGAATATATTCGCTCTCGCGCGACAATCGACATTCACGCGGCGGAAATGAAAAGCCGAACGCCTGGCGGTGAGTCGCGAATTGTCGCCACCTTTTGCGACCCGGCAGGCGCGGGAGCCAATGATGTTACCGGCACAAGCGCGGTTCGTGAATTGCGTTCGCTTGGGATAAACGTGCGTTATCACAGAAGCGGTATCGCGGAAGGTATCGAATCAATCCGCCGGGCGATACGCGATGGTGCGGGCAAAAGCCGATTTGTTATTTCGCCCAAATGTGCCCGCCTTATCGAGGTCCTAACCTGCTATCACTATCCCGATACACCAACAGGCGATGAGCTCCCCCTTAAAGACGGCGTTTACGACCACCCTGTCGACGCCCTGCGTTATTTCTTCATAAATTTTGAACATACCGCGCGAACAGGACATAGGATTTATTGAACAGAATTGGAGTAAGGGGCGCTTTCAGCGCAGAAAAAAAACAGGACTGGGTCGGAGGGAGGGGAGAAAGCGAGATATCCCAGCCCTGTTGTTGGTACAAAAAATCACAAAAGTTGGCGTATATTGCCTACGGGTGTGGGGTATACCGGCAAACTCTCGCCTCTACATCATTAACAAAATTATTCTACCATAGTCAGCCGGGTTCGACAAGGGAAATTTTCGGGAAAACCACGTTTTTTTTGCTTTCTTGGTGAAAAACAACCCCCCAAATCTACCATTACAAGATGTCCTTACATTCGCATAAAACCCATAGGTTCTGTGTATAATCGCGGCATTTGCAGGAAAAAAGATTGGGCTGCGGTCAGGAGGGAGGAGAGGAGAGAATTACCGCAGCCCGTGGTCATCGTTCGTAACCTATACGGAGGCCGGTTCGAATAGGTTCGGAAATCAATTGTTAATTTTTTCCATCAGCCCCGACGGTCTTCTCGTCCGATGGCTTTTGGGGCTCGCAAGCCGGTTCTGGCGCAAGAGCGGAGCGGCGATTAGTGAGAATCTCTTGTGCCAAACTATAACCCACAGCCAGCAGCGTGGGCCCAAGAAAAACGCCGATGAAGCCGAAAGTCGCAATACCGCCGAGGACGCCGATAAATGTAACGATGAATGACAACTTGGAACCCCGGCCGATGAGGTAGGGCTTTATGACGTTATCGATACCACTGATACAGAATATGCCGTAGAAAACCATAAAAATGCCCCAGCCGGTGTGCCCCTCTGCAAAAAGCCATACAGATGCGATTATCCAGATAACCGGTGGGCCGAAGGGAATAAAACCCAGGATAAAAGTAAACGTCGCAAGCAGCATCGGGGAAGGCACTCCCGCGATGGCAAATCCTATGCCCGCGACAATCCCCTGGGCCAAAGCTGTGCCTATCGTGCCGTACACGACGCTTTGAACGGTTGTTTTTACGACTTCCATCAGGTGCTGGGCATAGTCGCCGCTTATCCGCTGGAAAACCTCACGAAGATTGGCGATAATGCCTTCACCGTCACGGTATAGAAAAAACGCAATCAGCACACTCATTGCGAGGTTGAAAACGCCTTGGGCAAAATTGAAACTGTATTTCAGCAGCCACAAACCCGCTTGCTCAAACCAAGGCTGGAGCCGGCTTAGGGCAGGTTCAGCATCTTCGGCCAGGTGAGACCAATACTCGCTAATCTTCGCACCTGCGAATGGAATACGTTCGACCCACGCCGGCGGCGGCAGCAATGCCGTGTCCTTATGGGTTTCAAGCCATTGCAGTCCTGAGCTGAGATTTTCGGTGAAGGTCAGACCAACCACAAAAAACGGCACGAAAAGCACGAGCAAAAGAACGATAGTCATTATCGCCGCGGTAAGATTGTGCCGGCCGTGAAACCATTTTAATAATAGCTCATGCAGGGGCCATGTGACAAAACACAGGATAGCCGCCCAGAGAATAGCCAGGGCAAACGGCCGCAGCACAAGCGCGCAGCCGACGATTATCGCGCCGATGAGGATTAGACCTGCTATCTGTTCGATTCTTTGCTGGTTCTTAATCATTTTAATTCCCCTGTTTACCAACCCGCCTGAGTATACAGGCCTGACTGCCGCATAGCAACCGCGAAAACCGCTGTCGCTGCCTTCGGAAGCCAAAAACCGCTATTGGCGGAAATTGTTGATTGACGTGTGCCTGTAGCAATCATAAACTTACAATTTTACGCACACTGGTTTATTTGGAGATGCAGGCGTGGAAGAAGCTATTACCAAGGCCCAGGGGCTTATTGAGGCGATGGCGTACATTCGCAAGTTCCGGGGTAAAATTGTGGTGGTGAAATTAGGCGGCAGCGTTCTGGACGATGAGTGTCTGCAAAGAAAGTTGCTTACCGACGTGGCGTTTATGTCAACTGTCGGCATCAGGACAATAATCGTTCACGGCGGCGGCAAGGCCATAACCCGCGCGATGAACGAGGCGGGGCTTGAGCCGGTCTGGGTCCAGGGCAGACGATACACCGACGAACGGACGCTGCGGATAGTCGAACACACGCTGGTTCACAGCGTAAATGAACCGGTCTGCAAAGTGCTGGGCGAGTTGGGTTGCCGGACAATGGCGCTTCATACGCTGAGCAGTTGTGTGCTGTTTGCCGAACAGTTGCGGCTCGATGGGCCGGACGGACGCAAAATCGATTTGGGTTTTGTCGGCAAAGTGACTGAAGTGAACGGCCAGCTTTTGAAGACGCTTTGCGCGGACGGGACGATACCGGTAATCGCTTCGGTCGCGATGGACCAGTTTGGCGGAACCCTAAACGTCAACGCCGATACAGCGGCGGGCAAAGTCGCTGCGGCGGTAGAGGCCGAGAAATTAGTAATGGTCAGCGATACGCACGGGATTCGCAGGGATATGAAAGACCCCAATAGCTGGGTTTCGAGTTTGAATGAGCAGCAGATTAAGGAAATGATTGACGCTAAAATTATTACCGACGCGATGTTCCCCAAGGTCGAGGCGTGTTTAATCGCTCTTGAGGCGGGCGTCAAAAAGGCGCATATTATCGACGGACAGATTGAACATTCGCTTTTGCTTGAGATTTACACCGACAAGGGTGTTGGAACGGAAATTGTGAAGTAACAGACAGAAGGTAGAAAACGGAATACAGAAAAACGAAATACGATATACGAAAGACGAGATACGAAAATGACAACGCAGGAAACAATAGAGCTTTACAGTAAATACGTAATCGCCAATTACAAACGGCTGCCGCGAGTGATTGTCAAAGGCGAGGGCTGCTATCTTTACGACGCCGAAGGCAATAAAATTCTCGATATGTTCCCCGGCTGGGCGGTCAGCGGAATAGGCCATTGCCATCCGAAAGTGGTCGAGGCGATTCGCAAGCAGGCCGGGGAGCTTCTGCATATCGATAACACGTTTTATTCGGAGCAGCAGGGCCAGTTGGCAAAACTGATTAGTGAGCGCGGCTTCGGCGGCAAGTGCTTTTTCTGCAACAGCGGAGCAGAGGCCAACGAAGGAGCTTTGAAGCTGGCGCGTCTGGCGACGGCAGACGGCAAATACAAATTCATTACCGCCGAGGGCAGTTTCCACGGCCGGACTTTCGCAACGGTTACCGCGACGGCTCAGCCCAAGTATCACGAGGGCTTTCTGCCGTTGCTGCCCGGCTTTGTTTATGTCCCTTACAACGATATAAACGCCCTCGAAAAGGCGTTCACCGACGAGGTTTGCGCGGTGATGATTGAGCCGATTCAGGGCGAGGGCGGCATTAACGTCGCGACGAAAGAATACGTCGAGGCGATTCGTCAATTGTGCGACGAAAAAGGCGCGGTAATGATATTCGACGAGGTGCAGACCGGGATGGGGCGGACGGGCAAGTGGTTCGCGTATCAGCATTATGATGTCGAGCCGGACATTATTACGCTGGCAAAGGCGCTCGGCGGCGGTGTGGCAATCGGCGCGATGATGGCAAAAGAGGAACTCGCTGCCAAATTAGTCCCCGGCAAGCACGCCTCGACCTTTGGCGGAAATTGTATCGCTTGTGCGGCCGGTATAGCAGTCGTCGATGCTATTGAAGAAGATGACCTCCTCGAAAACGCAGTGAAGATGGGCGAATACGCAAAACTTAAACTCGAACAGCTCGGCGAAAAATATGACATCATCAAGGAAGTCCGCGGAATAGGCCTTATGATTGGTGTGCAACTTTCTTCGCCGGGTGCTGAAATAGTCGATAAGTGCCTCGCGCGGGGCCTGCGAATTAACTGCACGAATAATACCGTCCTGCGTTTTATGCCCGCGATGATTGTTACAAAAGAGCAAATCGACGAGGCGATAAATATCCTTGATAGTGTGATGGGCGAAACAAAATGAGACACTTTTTGTGCGTAAGCGATTGTTCTACGGAAGAATTGAACGAACTGCTCGATTTAAGCTGCTCGCTGAAGAAGCTCTATAAATCCGGCGGGCGGGATGTGTGCTTGGCGGGCAAGGTGCTGGCGATGGTCTTCGAGAAGCCCTCGCTGCGGACACGAATCAGCTTCCAGGTCGCGATGTCCGATTTGGGCGGAAGCGCGATATTCATTCGCCCCGAAGACGTAGGCGGCATCGGCAAACGCGAGCCGATTAAGGATATGGCGCGCGTCTTGAGCCGATACGTTGACGGCATAATGGCGCGGACGTTCGCGCATAATACCGTTGTCGAGCTTGCCAAATACGCGACGGTTCCCGTGATAAACGCGTTGACGGACCTGTCGCATCCCTGCCAGGCGATGGCGGACGTGCTTACGATAAAAGAGCATCTCGCTCGACTTGATGGCGTGAAGATTGCATACGTAGGCGACGGCAATAACGTCGCTCGCTCATTAGCATTTGCGGCTGCCAAACTTAGTATGAAGATGGTAGTCGCTTCGCCCAAGGGTTACGAGCTTGACTGGGGCACAATCGAAAAAACAAACGGCATAAAGGCCGACAGCGTTTCGATAACCAATAATCCTGCCGAGGCGGTCGCCGGCGCGGACGTCGTCTATACCGATACCTGGGTCAGTATGGGCCAGGAAAATGAAAAGCAAAAACGCATCAAGGCCTTCAAGGGTTTTCAGGTCAATGCCGAACTTCTCAAATCGGCGCCCGCCGGCGTAAAAATTATGCACTGTCTGCCCGCGTATCGCGGCCTTGAGATTACCGATGACGTAGTCGAATCGCCGAATTCGATTATCTTTGACCAGTCCGAAAACCGCCTGCACTTCCAGCGTGCGATGGTTAAGAAGCTGATGAGCTAAAGGCAGATGCGGATTGTAACAGAGAGATTGATTTTACGGCCTCCAACTTTTAAAGATGCCGAGGATATTGCCCAGAATGCCAACCACATCGATGTATCAAGATACCTCGCTCTTGTGCCATATCCTTACAGCGTAAAAAACGCGAGGGATTTCATAAAGCTCCGCCGGAAAAAAGCGAAACATAATCCGTATAATTTCGGGATAACTCTTAAACGCTCAGGAAAACTCGTAGGAATGATTGGTTTTACGGGTCTTGATAAATTCAGTGGGAAAACCGAAGTAGGTTACTGGCTGGGTAAAAAATACTGGAGGCAGGGGATTACCGCCGAAGCGCTGAAAGCGATGGTTAAATTTGCCTTTCGCAAGCTCAAACTAGTGCGACTGCAGGCGGATGTGTTCATTGAAAACAAGGCCTCGGCGAACCTCTTGAAGAAAATCGGTTTCAAAAAAGAGGGCTTGAAACGCAGATCGGCAAGGGCAAAATCGACCGGCAAATGGCACGACACTTATGTTTTCGGCCTTTTGAGGTCAGACGTTAAATTATGAGAAAGATACTTGTAGCCAGCACGAATCCGGGGAAGCTAAAAGAGTTGCGCGAGATGCTGGGAGGGGATATTGAGTGGGTGAGCTTGTCTGATTTTCCCAACGTAGGCGAGATTGAGGAAGACGGCAAAACATTTGCCGAGAACGCCCGCAAAAAAGCAATCGGCTACGCGAAAGCAACCGGGCTGTGGACTATTGCGGATGATTCGGGATTAGTGGTCGATGCGCTGGATGGACGGCCGGGGGTGAAAAGCGCGAGATTCTCCGGCGACAAAGAAAACAATCGAGGTCTTCTCGACCACAAGAATATGGCCAAGGTCTTAAAGCTGCTTGAGGGTGTACCAAAGGAAAAAAGGACTGCTCGATTTATGTGCTGCCTGTGCCTGGCAAGCCCGGAAAAGGTTTTGATTGAAACGTCGGGAAAATTAGAGGGATTGATTATCGATAAGCCAGTGGGCGAGAATGGCTTTGGATATGACCCGATTTTCTTCGTGCCGGAATTGAATAAGACGGTCGCCCAGATGACCTCCGAAGAAAAAAACGCCATTTCCCATCGCGGCAACGCCATTCGTTCGTTAAGGGCTTATCTTGAGAAAATTCTCTAATTGGGTTACTTAGAGACGAGCAATCCGAAATTTTCTTTTGGCGTCAGGACTACCCAGGCACGCCAGTCGAATTTTTTTATGAATCGATGAGGAATCGGCCGGACGTCTTTGAGCCAGACAAGAATCCCGAAGTGCGAGTTTGCTTTTTCCCGCCAGTATTGCTCGTCGCCGAGGATTTGCTGATTGTATTGTTTTTGTATTTGGGCAACCTGCTTGGCGGTTAGGTTTTCAACGTATTTCACCTTTTCAACTGTTGCTGTCGCCATAACCGGGCCAGAACTTGCTTTGAGGAAGATTTTGTCGCCCGCGTTGACCTGCGTCAGCCATTTTTGTCTTGTCTGGTATAGACGCGACTCGATTGTTTTTTTACCCGTTAGTATCGCGTCAAGATACTGCTTTTTCAAAATGGCCAAGTGATGGTTCATTTCGCCTTTTATAGTGACAACAACATCGTTTGGCAATAACTTTGACCGTTCGTGGCGGCTGGTTTATAATCGCCGGGTAAAATGAAGGTAATCGTTAAAAAAATAATAGGAGTCATCCTTATCATTGTGGGAGTTTTTGCACTGTTGACTCCCCTGACGCCTGGTTCCTGGCTTGCGTTGATTGGTCTGGAGCTATTGGGCGTCCGAATGTTGTTTTTCAGGAAGTTTCTCAGTGATAAGCAGAGAGCGGCCCTGGACAGGTTTATGAAAAAATTCGGCGTTGGCTCGTCCGATGACAAGACCGACGAGAAACAATCGCATTAAAGATGTTTAACTGCGCCACTGGCGCTGTCTTTCTTTTGTTTTTTCGAGGACTTCCCGGACAGCACCCGTGTCTTCGGCGATCTGGAAATCGAACATACCCACGGCAATGAAATCCGCGCCGTTTTCAAAGGCGTATTTGAAGCCGCTTTTGGGCGATATCGCGCCCGCGGCAAGTGTCTTGAAGGCAATCCAGGGCTTCTTCTCGGTCTTCATAAACTCGATTGTCTCTTCCGGCTCAAGGCAGAACATATTGTCGTGGATTTCATCGTGGTCGTCGGATTGTTTATTGTCAACGGTGAACGGCTCGCGTTTATCCTTTGGATGGGCCGACCAGTATTTATCGTGGTGGAACGTCTTTACCCAGTAATCGGGCTCTATTTTTACCTCCCTGCACTGCTGCAAAACGTAAACTGAGTGACAGCCGACGCCCGCCTGCAAGCCCTTCTTTCGTATGTGTTCGAGCGTTTTCGAAATAATATCCACTCGTCCCCGTTTCACGAAGGTGTCACCGGCCGCGCCGTGAAGATATATCGTTGATGCGCCTTTGTCCGCGGCCTGGTCGATATTGGCAATCGGGTTTTCTTCCGTTGGCTTAACGGATACGATTACCTGGAGTTTGCTGTCATTTAGTTTTTTGTATTTGTTGACGATGTCCATCTGGACTACGTCGATGATAATGGTGTTGATGCCGTATTGCTCCGCGAGGCGCAGCGTCTGGAAGATTTTCTCATCTGTGTTATACGCCTTGAACAGTTTCGACACATATATCAGGTCTCGTGCGTGTGCCCATCCGCCGATTAGATTGCCTCCCATAATCATCCTGCTTATTGTGAGGTTGCCTAACTTGCCTGTGGGGATTTTAGCTTCATTTGTAGCGGGGGGTTTTGCTGCGTTTGGGTCGTTGCCGTCCTGCATTGCGGCCAGGAGTATTCTTTCTTCCAGCCCCATAATGCCCGCTGCTCCCACGATTGAGCCGGCGATGAGGCCCCGACGAGTCATCTTGTGCGACATTAATTTACCCGTCCTTTTATTACCGGTGTGGCTATTGTCTATTACTGCTTTCAGGTATTATACAATATTTGGGAAAAATCCGGCTATTTCTTTTTTGAAATTGCAGGTATTTTCGAAGAGAATCGTTTGAAGACCTGCCTGTTTTGCCCCGTCGATATTGGGCTGTTTGTCATCGATAAAAAGCGTATGTTTGGCCGGAGTTGCGAGCCGGTCAAGAGTAAGGTCGTAAATTTTTCTTCCGGGTTTTGCTGTGCCTTCGAGGCAGGATAAGACCGTTACGTCGAAGGCGTCGTATTTTTGCTTATTTATAATTTCGACAACGGGCTTTTCGGTGTTGGATAGTATCGCGGTTTTGCAGCCGGCTTTTCGCAGTCGGGACGCCAGCGAGAACATTTCCCGCCTCGGTCTATACGCTGCCGTGAATGCCTCTGTCCAGAGTGAATCGGTTTTCGGCATCGGCGTTTTGAGGTGTTTGGTCATATTCATCCAGAATTGTTTTTCGGTAACTGTCCCTGTCTGGAAATCGTTCACACATATATCGAAGGCGATTATATATTGCTCTTCGCTGACGCCGAGCGCGTTTGCGCAATATTTGAATAATGCCGGCGCCGGGTCCTCGATTAAAACCCCGCCCCAATCAAAAATGACCGCGTTTATTTTTTCCATAAGCACAAGAGCATACTGGCCGTGGTAAATAATATCAACGTCAAAGCGAGCAAGGATTGATGATTGATAAAGGGGTTGAAGGCGGTTACAATCGCCGGCTCTTTTGTGGAATGGATTGAGATATGAAGCAAAATCTCGATAAACATAAGCTGAGTAACGGGATGATATTGCTTGGTGAGCGGATGGAAGCCGTGGAATCGGTGGCGTTTAGTTTTATGTTGCCTGCCGGTGCCTCGGTTATGCCCGCGGGCTGCTGCGGTGCAGCTAACGTAATATCGGATTGGATATTCCGCGGCGCAGGCGAAAGGGACAACAGGCAATTAGGCGATGCCCTCGATGGGCTGGGTCTTCAGCGTTCAGGAGGTGTTGATAGCTCACATATCTCTGTCGGCGCGGCCCTGGAGGCAAGCAACCTGTCTTCGGCGATTGATTTGTATGGCGATATCATACTTCGCGCAAAACTTTACGATGAGCAATTTGCCCCGGCCAGGCAGCTTGCAATTGAGGGCGTAAAGGGACTCGATGACGACCCCCGGCACAAGGTGATGCTGAAATTACGGGAGCAGTTTTATCCTGAGCCGCTTGGCAGAAGCACTGCCGGCGAGATTGCCGACCTTGAGGCCCTGACGCCCGAAATGACCAGGAAAATTATCGCTGAGAAGTTTAATCCTGCTGGGACGATTTTTTCGGTCGCGGGTAAATACGATTTTGGCGCGGTTGTGCGCCAGATGGAAAAGTTATTTGGCTCAAGCGTTGCCGGCCGGACCAAATCGTTGAAAACAGGCGCCAGCGGCGGACGCTACAAACACATCCTAAATGACGGCGCACAGGTGCACATCGGCCTTATGACGCCGACGGTCGTATTGCAGGATAAAAATTACTATAACGCGCGTATTGCCGTGGCGGTGCTGTCGGGCGGGATGGGCGCGAGGTTGTTTACAGAGGTCAGGGAAAAACGCGGGCTTTGCTACGCCGTCGGCGCACAATACCACGCGATGAAAGAAGCGGCGGGGATAACGTGCTACGCGGGAACAACGCCTGATAAGGCGCAGCAGACCTTTGACGTGATAGTCGCGGAATTCAATCGTTTGGCCGAGGGTATCAGCGAAGAGGAACTTCAACGGGCCAAAGTTGGGTTGAAATCGTCGCTGATTATGCAAAGCGAATCATCCAGCAGCAGGGCCAACTCGATTGCCGGCGATTACTATATGCTTGGCAGGGTGCGGGCGCTCGATGAAATCAAAGCTGAAATAGACAAGACAACCGTCGATTCGGTGCTGACTTTCCTTCGCAAAAATCGGTTCAAGGATTTTACGGTCGTAACGATAGGCCCCAGGGAGATAAAAGTTGGGTAATGCCGGTATGGAATTCAAAAGTCACAAGCTGAAAAACGGCCTGACGGTCATAGGCGAGGTAAATAAAAGCGCCAAATCGACCGCTGTCGGATTTTTTGTGAAGACCGGCTCACGCGATGAAGATTTTAAAATCAACGGCGTGTCGCATTTTCTTGAGCATATGGTTTTCAAGGGCACGGAGCGCCTCAGTCCCTTCGCGGTCAACGAGGCATTTGATAAAACAGGGGCGCAGTATAACGCCTTTACCAGCGAGGAGGGCACCGTCTTTTACGCGGCGGTTCTGCCTGAGTATCTGGCGGAAATAACGCGGCTCTGGATAGAGATGATGAGGCCGGCGCTGCGCACGGAGGATTTCAACATCGAAAAGCAGGTCATCAAGGAAGAAATAGCGATGTACAAGGACCAGCCCAGTTACGATGTGATGGACAGGTGCCGGGCGATTTATTTCGCGGGGCATCCCTGCGGCCACAGCGTCCTGGGAAGCGAGGAATCAATAGACGGCTTGACCTGCGAGCAGATGCGTGGATATTTCTCCCGGCGATACGCCCCGAACAATATAGTCGCTGCGTTCGCGGGCAATTTTGAGTGGGAGCGGATTCGCGATATGGTCGAAGCCGGCTGCGGGGACTGGGAAAATCAGGACGTCAAAAGAACAATTACCGATACGCGGGGCGCCCGGGATAAACAACGATTAGATAAAGCCAACCTTACGCGAGAACATATTTGCCTGATGAGTCCGGCCGTCAGCGCTCAGGATAAAAGACGGTTCGCCGCGTCGCTTTTGAGCGTGATAGTCGGCGACGACGTCGGTTCACGATTTTTCTGGGAGCTTGTGGATAAGGCCATAGTCGAAACGGCGTCTTTCGACTTTGCCCCGATGGACGGCACCGGTGCCTATTGCACTTACATCCGCTGCAGCGGCGAAAATGCGGATAAGGCGATTGAAATAGTCGCAAATATATTCGCGGACCTCGCGAAAACCGGTGTCACGGAAGACGAGCTTGTAAAAGCCAGAAACAAGGTGCTAAGCGCGTTTGTAATAAAAAACGAGATACCGATGGGCCGGCTGGTCGATTTGGGATTCAACTGGACGTACCTGGGCCAGTATCGCAAAGTCGAAGAAGATGTAAAAGCGGTTAAAGCGGTTACGGTAGCCGAGATTAACGCGCTTCTGAAAGAGTATCCTCTCGGCGAGTTCGCCCAGTTCTCCTTAGGCCCGGCGCAAAACAGCTAAAAACCTCGGATTCATATCGAAAGCCGTAAAGTCACCTACCCAACCAGCCGAAGATTCACAAAGCGAATAATCCGCCTCCCGTAAGGGACGCCTAACGGCGTATGGGCGGATAAGTCCAGCCGATTGATAGACGAGGGCCTGCGAGGAGGGCAGGCCCTTTTTCGTTGCGCTGCAAAGGGCAAGCCCTTATTTTTTTGCCCTATAACCTGCCTTGCCCTTTGCGATTCCTGCTTGAATTACACCTGTCCCGATGTTAAGATAGATAAAGTAGCAGGGACAGGGAAGTTGTCTAATGGCCGAGAAAGAAATACAAGCTGACGAATACAAAACGCCCCGCAGGCCTGTTCTGCGAGCTAAGGATATTATCCCCGGCGTTGCCAAGCCGGCTGCAGATGAGGGCGTTAGTAACATTGATATCCCTCGATTTGATTTGGCGGAAGATATAATGGCGGAGCAGCGTCGGCTGACCGTCGTGCGTCGTAAAGGGCCGGGTGGTCCTGAACCGGTTAATCTTACCCCATCTCCCGGCTTGCCAGTGGCCGTAAGGCCATCCCAAAGCATTCATAGCTTCTCAGCAGCGTTTAATGACATCAGCGACCCCATCATAGCGGATATCGTGACCAGAGATATTGAACGGCTCTGCAGCGGTTTCTGGGCATAGATTGAAAAAAGAGGTTTCACTTCATAGAGAATTTTCTTTGTTCCCCCTTGCTTTCTGCGTGATAAAAGTCCTATAATTAGCCCTGCGAGTTTGATTTTTTGCCGCTTGATTGAAAAATGAATACAGGGAATTTGCATTATGGGTAGAAGAAATGAAACACACTTATACATCTTGCAAAGATTGCAAGTGGTGGAGTCAGCTTGCTGAGCACGGGGCAAAGATGCAGCAGGGTGAGTGTCGCAGGTATCCGCCGGCGGTATTTTTCACCGGACGGGTATATCAGACCTTCTGCGAGGTATCTAATCGCGGTTTTCCGATTACCGCCGAGGACTGGTGGTGCGGCGAATCGAAATTTTAAGCCGGTTTTGGCGATTTGGGGCTGGCCGGTAAAAAAAATGTCATAAAACCGATTGCAGAAATTGGCGAAGTCGCGCATAATTATAAGCTTGGAAATCTGGAGTGCAATTTTGAAAGGCAATAGATGGGTTCGGTATTACAGGCGATGGTAAAGCTTCAAAGCGTGGAGAACCGCCTGCGGGCGGCTAAAGCGAAGCTTGCCAGATGCAGAAGAAACGTCATCATACAGGAAAATCAGATTCGCACGCTTCAAAACGCCCTCGAAGCAAAGAAAGAAGAAATTCAACTCACAACGATACAATCGGACCGTCTTGAGCTTGAGCTTAAGACCAGGGACGCGGATATTGCCAAGTTAAGGGCGTCACTGAATACGGCCAGGACAAACAAAGAGTACGCGGCGGTGTTGACGCAGTTGAACACGACCCGGGCCGACAATTCCAAAATCGAGTCCCAGATTCTCGATCTGATGAAGGATATCGAGGTTGACAACGCGGAGAGCCAGAAAATCCAGCAGCAGATTGATGAGCAAAAAGGAAAGCTCGACCAGATCCGCAAGGAGTCCGAACAGCTTGCGACCAAATATGAAGCCGAGACAGACCAGATTCAGAGCGAGTGGGACGAGGCGGCCAGGCAGGTGCCAGCCGAGCAACTGGGAATCTTCAAGCGTGTTGCCGAGACATACGACGGCGAGGCAGTCGCCATTATCGAGCAGAATCAGGGCAGGACGGGCGCTTATACCTGCGGGGGTTGCTTTATGGGTGTCACCGACGAGTGCGTCAATCAGCTTATGACCAAAGACGATATAATTCGCTGTCCCAACTGCACGCGGATTTTGGTGCTCGTTGCTTCGCAGGAATAAACGAATTAAGAATTGAGAATTAAGAGGTCACAAAGACGAACGCCCGCCGAGTTTTGAATTCTAAGTTCTTAATTCTAAATTCTCAATTCAGAAGAAATTGTGGAGGCAGTACATTGACAGAGAGTATAATCGCTCACATCGATGGCGGAAGCAGAGGCAATCCGGGGCCTGCCGCATCGGCGTTTGTGCTGACCGACCCACGGGGCAGGAAGTTGCAGGCCAGGGCATTTTTCCTCGGCGAAGCGACCAACAACGTCGCCGAATACACCGCTATCCACAAAGCCATTGAGGCCGCAAGGGCGCTTGGAGCGGGACAAATTACAGTTTACAGCGACAGTGAACTGTTAGTCAGGCAGATAAACGGGCAATATAAGGTAAAAAGCGACAATATAAGACCCTTTTTTGCTCAAACTATTGCCATGCTCAGCGAATTTGAGGGCTGGCAGGTCCGGCATATCTCCAGGGAGGACAACAAGCAGGCCGACGAACTTGTAAATCGCGCCCTCGATATTAAAAGGGACGTCGAAATAAAAATTGAGGGAGCCAAAAAAGTAAAACCCGTTCGACTCGGTGTGCTCATAAGCGGCGGCGGCACGACCCTGATGAACCTCGTTGACTGCATCAGCAAGGGGACGCTGAATGCTCAGGTCGCCGTCGTGATAAGTTCGCGTTCAACCGTCGCCGGCGTCGAAAGGGCCAATGCCGCCGGTATGAATGTGAAAATTATTCGCACCAAAGACCATCCTGATATAGATGAGTTCAGCAAATGTATAGAACGGGAACTGGTTGCCGCGAAGGTTGAGCTTGTTGTGCAGGGGGGCTGGCTGTGCCTTTGGAAGATTCCGTCACGTTTTGAGAACAGGGTGATGAACATACACCCGGCGCTTTTGCCGAGTTTCGGCGGGCAGGGAATGTGGGGACATCACGTTCACGAGGCGGTTTTGAAGGCGGGGTGCAAAGTCAGCGGCTGCACCGTGCATTTTTGCACAAACGAATACGACAGCGGGCCTGTTATCGTCCAGCGGTGCTGCCCCGTGAAAGATGACGACACGCCGGATACGCTGGCCGCAAGGGTATTCGAGCAGGAGTGCATCGCTTATCCGGAGGCAATTCAGCTGTTCGCTGAAGGCAAATTGGTTGTTGAAGGGGGGCGGGTGAGAATACTATCGCATGGTAAAACGCAGGCGGTGCGGATATGAACAAACCACAGAAACGGATTCTGGCGAATTTTGTTGTCGTGCTGCTGGTTACCGCCACGGCGGTCATCGGGATGGTTGAGTTGAAAAATATGGTTAACCGTTCCGAGGCGATGAGGGCGATGGAGCAGCTTCAAAAGGCAGTCACGGAATACAGGGGAAAAAACGGTTCAGTGCCGCCTGAAACGTATGTGGACGGGATTATAAAAACCTTCGCAGGGGTGCCCCGTCTCGGCGATCTGCGCTACAGGGCGCAATGGATAGCGTTCGATTCGCCACCGGATACTATTCTTGCTTATGTGATAAAAGACTATCGTTCCCTGTTTTCCCATCCCGGGGCGATTGTGCTTCGATTTGACGGCCGTATCGAGTGGATGGACAAGGCAAGTTTCGACAAGCTTATCGCGGGCCAGCAAACCCAGATGGAACTGGAAATGACGTCCAAGTAATCGCCTTTCGGCGGGTCAGCCGAAAAGGTCTCACGTATTCGGCTTCGGTTTAGACAGTCGCCTTTTCGCTCTGAGCCGGCTGCTGAGGCGTTTCGAATCCTTCGAGTTTGAGGTGCTCCTCGTCCTGCACGTCGATTCTGATGACGTTCTTGCCCTTGAATTCGCCTCGCAGCACCGCCTCTGCCAGTGGGTCTTCTATGTAGTGTTCAATGGCTCTTCGCAGCGGCCGAGCGCCGAATTCGGGGTTGTAGCCCTTCTCGATGACGAATTCCTTGGCCCCGTCGGTCAGTTCGAGCTTGAGACTGTGCTCGGTCAGCCGTTTGAATACCTTGGCAAGCTCGTAATCGACTATCGTTCGCAGGTCTTCCCTTGAGAGCGACTTGAAGACAATTATGTCGTCGACGCGGTTGAGGAACTCAGGCCTGAAGTGACGCTCGACCTCTTTGTGGAGCATATCCCTCATCTTCTCGTAGTTTGCCTCGGGGGTCTTTTTGCCGAAGCCAAACCCGCTGTTGTTCTTAATCAGCTCGGCGCCGATGTTGCTTGTCATAATCACGACAACGTTCTTGAAGTCGATGATTCTGCCGAAGCTGTCGGTCAGCCGGCCCTCATCCATTATCTGCAGCAGGATGTTGTAAACGTCCGGATGCGCTTTTTCGATTTCATCGAGCAGCAGCACTGAGTATGGTCTGCGTCTGATTCTCTCGGTGAGCTGGCCGCCCTCTTCGTAGCCGACGTATCCAGGAGGTGCGCCAACGAGCCGGCTGACGTTGTGCTTTTCCATAAACTCGCTCATATCCAGCCGGACAAGGGAGTTTTTGTCGCTGAACATAAATTCCGCCAGCGCCTGCGCCAAAAGCGTCTTGCCCACGCCGCTGGGGCCTAAGAAGATAAAGCAGCCCATCGGGCGGTTGGGGTCTTTCATTCCGCTTCTGCTGCGACGAACCGCCTTGGCGATTGCGGCCACCGCGTCATCCTGCGAAACAACCTGCTTGTGTATCTCTGCCTCAAGCTCGAGAAGTCGCTGCGTCTCTTTTTTCTCCAGCCGCGTCAAAGGCACGCCAGTCATATTGCTTACGACCTCGGCGATTATCTCCGGGTCAACTATGCCCGTCGCCTCCTTGTTTTTCTCGTACCAGTCCTTCTGCATTTGTGTCTTTTCGTTGAGCATTTGCTGGGCTTCGTCTCTCAGTGATGCCGCGCGTTCATAGTCGGCGTTGCGGACTGCCTCGTCCTTTTCGCGCTGGAGCTTTTCAATTTTCTCCTCAAGCGCCGCCAGATTCGGCGGGGGGGCCATATTTT
Source organism: Sedimentisphaerales bacterium (assembly GCA_050013675.1). Classification (GTDB taxonomy): domain Bacteria; phylum Planctomycetota; class Phycisphaerae; order Sedimentisphaerales; family Anaerobacaceae; genus Fen-1362. The sequence goes on along the minus strand of JBEKEU010000005.1, from coordinate 89,694 downwards.
TCAGCCGGACCCTCGCGCCTGCCTCATCGACAACGTCAATTGCCTTGTCGGGCAGGCATCTGCCGGTGATATACCGCGTCGATAGCTCTACCGCCTGGAACAGCGCCTCATCGGTGAACTTGACCCTGTGGTGCGCCTCGTAGCGGTCCTGAAGTCCCCTGAGTATATCGACCGTCTCTTCTTTTGAGGGCGGTTCGACGATAATGGTTTGGAATCTCCGCTCGAGTGCGCCGTCCTTCTCGACGTGCTTTCTGTACTCATCGAGGGTGGTGGCGCCTATGCACTGCACCTCGCCGCGGGCTAAAGCCGGCTTAAGAATGTTCGATGCGTCGATTGCGCCTTCCGCGCCGCCCGCGCCGACCAGCGTATGCAGCTCATCGACAAATAATATTACGCTTTTGGCCCTTCTGACCTCGTTGATTACGGCCTTTATTCGCTCCTCGAATTGTCCCCGGTACTTTGTTCCCGCCACCATCATCGCAAGGTCGAGCACGACGATGCGTTTGTCTTTCAAAATCTCCGGCACCTGTTTGTTGATTATCTGCTGGCTTAGTCCTTCGACTATTGCGGTTTTGCCCACGCCCGCTTCGCCCAGCAGCACAGGGTTGTTCTTTGTGCGTCTGCACAGTATCTGAATCAATCGCTCTATCTCGCGTTTTCTGCCGATGACCGGGTCAAGCTCGCCGTCGATGGCTAATTGCGTCAGGTCTCTGCCGAAACTGTCGAGCGCAGGCGTCTTGCTCTTGGGTTTGCCCGCCATTGCCGCAGGTCCGCCCATCTTCATATCAAGTCCCGTCGGCTCGTTTGTATCGACCCCGGCCCCAAGCAGATTCAGCACTTCCTGGCGAACGTCCTCCAGCCGAAGACCAAGGTTCATCATTACCTGTGCCGCGATGCCTTCGGTCTCGCGCAACAGGCCCAACAACAGGTGCTCCGTCCCGACGTAATTATGATTCAGCGACCGCGCCTCCTCGATTGCGTATTCGATTACCTTTTTGGCGCGTGGCGTATGAGGGAGTTTGCCCATCGTAACCATATCCGGGCCGCTCTTTACGAGCTTCTCAACCTCCAGACGCAGCTTCTTTATATCCACGTCGAGATTTTTAAGAACAGTTGCGCCGACGCCGCTTCCTTCCTTGACTAAACCCAGAAGGATGTGCTCGGTCCCGATGTATTCGTGGTTGAAACGCTGCGCTTCCTGGTTGGCCAGCGCCATCACCTTGCGTGCCCTGTCTGTAAATCGCTCAAACATCTTTTACCTCGAGTTTGCATTATTCAAAGTTTGTTAAACGCCTCGACCCTTTGTGTTCTCCGCAGTTACCATTCTACTCTGTTTGCTCGTCCTGTCAATGATTGCCGCCTGTTACACAGGACTTTCCTTATATTTATATTGCCGAATCGGTTTCGTTGTTCATTCCCGGCTACGGCTCGGCCCGTCTATATCGGGGTTATTTCCGGCATTATCTGTGCTTAGGCAAGTTATCTGAGCTTACTCTTGCCTTCGGCCGAGACGAGTACCGGACTATACCCTGCTAATCCTGCCTTGATATCGGCCAAATCATCCCCCGACTTTCCGGCTAAATACGTCTTTTCCCCATAAAAAACACGCATTAGTTGTAGTATCTCATCCTTATCCGCCCGCCTGCCCCCGAGAATTTGCTACTTTGGTTTTGCAACAGGGGGTCCATTCTCAAATCTCAAATCCTCATCCGTAATTAGCCCCGCCACTCTCGGCGTAGCCGGATGGCGGGGTTATGTTTAGCCCGGCAACTTTATTGCCGGGTTATTTGCCTCTTCTTAAAATCCTTGCTTTTATTGCCGGTTTGACGATATATTGACGCTTTATGGCCGGAAACGGCTGGAGAGAATCACACCTTTGCCCGTCAACTTTGCCGACTGGCAGGTGTATTTATAGTTAAGTTAATAAGGAAATAATAGATGGCTGTCCCCAGTTATTCACAAAGCTAAATCAGTTGTAAGTTTTGCTTATAAAATTAATATTATGAGTAATGTTGAATTAAATAGAGAAGCAATTGGAATCATTCTTTTGTCTTTGGGGATTTAAATTTAGTCAATAAAATTATATGGCTACGACTTCGCTTTCAATAAAATATCGGCCAATTAGAATTGGATTCTTAATCCGCGATGAAAGTACCGAAGATTTAGTCAAAGCTGCAGGCATAAATACCTTATTGTGGGGTGGGATTCACAATCCAATTATTCCAGTTTCGCCGGCAAACAAAATTTTTTCCAGCCAACTTCTAAAACTTTTTTCGGTCGATGCTTTATTTGCGGTTTCTCACACTCCAGAAATTGACGAGATTATTAAGAACAATCCGTTTTTAAGAGATCCTGACAACTATAACGAGAATATTTTTTATGAGGACTGGTATACAAAAAAGAGCATTATTAGATATTTAGATTCAATCAATATCGTTGATTATTATTGGGAAAAAGAATTTAAGAATAAACCAGAATCCTATAAGAGCAACTGCACGCTGGTTAAATGGGATGTAGCTGACGCTTGTAGTAACCTATTTTCGATACTCTTTGGATACTTTCCAATCGCCTATAACCTAAAAGACGATTTCCAAAACGCTTTTCTCAAGGGATTGAGATCGAAGGAAACAATCATTACACAGGGTGGTCCTATTGATAAAAATCTCACAAAAAGTATTACCCCAATTACTGCGACAACAATGGAATTAAGTGGTTATGGTGGAACGTGGCGGGGAAACGGATTTTATATCGGTTCTGAAAACGATTTTACAGACCTTTTGTATTTTTGGAATCTGCGTGCTTCTGGTTTGATGCTTGATTTTTTACCAAAAGGTCATGTTAACAGATTTGATGACTTTATAAAAACCTACATCAAAAGGTTAGACGAAGCCCCCAATAGAAACCCGAATATAGAGGATTGGATAAACATTTACTACCGAGGAGATCATAAGGATATACAGGATATAGTGAAAAGTTTGCGGGGAAAGAAGAATTTTACTTTTTCACATTGCGACGAAATTATATGGAATGGGTTAAATATCATACCGGCCAGTTTTTATTTTGATCGGCAACAGGTTTTGGCAAATGTTGAGAAAAATTACGATAGATATGTCGTTTCTGCACCATTACCTGAGAAAAAATTTCTTAGCGCAGAATGCGATAGCAGAAACAGAAATGTTATCTCTCAAAGTTTAGCAATTTCAATAGGCCCGATTGGCGAATTTGGTTATCCTGAACATACACTTATACCACCATTTATTCATAAGCTAAACGAGTTTTACAGTCGTGAAATTATGTTTGATCCGTGGAAAATTAGGTCTGAGCAAGGAAATATTGGTGTAATGATAAAAGTAAATGATAGTTCATTATCGCTTTATCCTATCCCACATAATAAATTGGTAGAAAAAATTTTTGAGCTAGCTGGCTTTAAAGCAAAGACAAGTCAAGCAGGATTGTTGGCGAAGCAGATATTGCATGGCATGAGAGAAGACAATCCACTGGAAGCGTGTAGGGTTTTTAAGATAACCGGCGTGAGAAAACTCATCGGATCATTAAGCGCGAATGAAAGGATTAAATGGAGAAAAGCGATTAAAACTATTGGCGAAAATCGCTTTGATAAATTCAAAAACTTATATATCGAATCCAGAGATACGTCAGAGCTCACTCCGATCGATGTCTTCAGTTTTTTGCTGAAGAAAAAAATCTTTTCTCCAGAAATCACTTTTCTGCAAAAGTTGTTTAGAGCAAAATGGAATTATAGATGTAAGAATTGTGGGCTAGGAGTAAAAATATTAGTAAAAGATTTTGAGGGTTATTGGCGGTGTCCATATTGCGAATATCAACAATATATGCCTGCTTATATAGCGGATAATTTCAAAGGTCGTCAAAATATTTACTGGAATTTTAAGAAAAGTGGTTTGTTCGCAAGGGACAACAATCAAGAGGGTGCGATTCCGGTAATCATTAGTCTGCTTTCTTTCGCCCGGGTTATTAGTATCCACAAATTGATTTATACGACCTCATTAAACTTGCAAAACTCTAAAAAGTGCGAAATTGATTTCTGTATTTTGATGTATGGCCAAGGCGATAAAATCCAACTTGGTATAGCGGAGTGCAAAAGTCAGGGCCAAAAAGTAAGCCAGCAAGACATTGATAATTTGAAAAGAGTGCAAGACGAAGTCAATAAACTTGGGATTGATTGCTATATCATTATTTCCAAGACGACCGATAGCTACGAAGTAGATGAGATAAAACTTTTTAAATCGCTAAAGGATGAGAATAGAAATTTTGTGATACTAAGCAACAAAGAATTAGAGCCGTATCACCCATATTGGGAGTTAGACGAAACAGACAAGCTACCCGAGAAGTACGCTTTGGATATGATGGGAATGCACACAAATTCACTATATTTGTATTTGAATGAGAATAGATAGGTTTGAAACAAATAGGGCCATCAGCCGTTTTTTCCCGCCCCTCGCTTTCGCGTTCAAATTAACTCCGGCCCCTGTTTCCTTATCCGCTTGGCTCTCCCCGAGAAGTCACTACTTTGGTCTCGCAACAGGGGACCCAGTTAATTTCGACTGGTGCTGCTTTGGTTCTTCTGTCGGGGACCCAGTTTATCGTCTCTGCACGCTACCCGCTGTCCGCTAAGCATGGTAAGCTGCCAAGAGGAGATTGCCCAGCTTTACAATTAATTCCGCTAATATATCGAACTCAAAAAAGGCCTTCAAAAACCATCAAAACGCGCGCATTTCGGCTCACTTTTCATTCAAAACACCCTCACTTTGTGTCATTTTGTGCATTTTTGTGGCCCTTTTCGAGCGCTTTTTGAGATGAAAAAAATTTTCATCCCTACCCCACCTTGTCCATTTTGCCCATATTCGTTAATATGGGCTATCTGTAACGTTTATCTGTTCGTTTTTCATCAAAGTTTTTTGCGTTTTTGGTAAAATCATAAGTGCTATCTAATACTATTTTTCGACCTAAAAATTCCTTACTCCCGAATTATCCACGATTTTCTTGCGGGGCAAGCATTTTGTGTGTATAAATATCGCGAAGTTGAACCTGTCCACATAAAAAACAAAACAAATTTAGGGAGGCAATACAATGTTCAGACACACGATTTTAACAGCACTCGCCGCAATCATATTGGCTGTTCCCGCATTTGTGCATGGGGCCGATAAAGGCGATGCGGTGCTTGAGAATATACCCGCTGCTGACACCATTTTCTGTGTCAGGATTAACAATCTCAATCAAACCACCGGCAATCTTGACCAGTATATGATGGGGCTTGGCCCGATGCCGGTGTCGTCCGCGGGCCTTATTAAGGGCCAACTCGGGATGATGTTCGGCAACCCCGAACTAAAAGGGTTTGACGTCAATGGCTCCTTCGCGGCATTCGCAACAGCCGAATCAGGCCAGACGGAGCCGGATATATACATCCTGCTGCCCGTCACCGATTATGCCCAGCTCACCGACCCCAACTTCCGCGTAAGTCAGCCCGACTCCAATGGCATATCGGCGGTTGGAATGGGGCCTTCGGGGCAATTCTTCATCAGCCCGCTTCGCCCGCGAAGCGAGGCGAGTAAGATTTGCTCGTTTGCACTGATGTCGCACGATTACCGCAAACTCGGCGGGATGGTCCGTTCGCTTTCAGGTGAAAAAGTGGCAGGACTGATGGCGTCTCTCGATGCCGCACAGGTCAAACAGTCATCTTCTGAGCCAATCTGGGCATACGCGAATATGGTGAAAATCTCGTCGGTTTACAAAACACAAATCGCCGACGGTATCGAAGGAATGAGAAAGCACTTAACCGACCCGGCAATGGATATCCAGTTCAAAATCGATAATCTCGAAAAGACCAAGCAACAGATGGCTGCCAAAGACCCCAACGACCTGATGATTGCCAGCTTAGATAGACGGATTGAGTTGCTGAAAACCCAAAAGGCACAGGCACAAAAAAGCCCGGCGTTTATGGCCGGCCTTATGAATGCCTTCACCGGTTACGCCAAGGATTTTATGCAGCAGTCAAAGTCGGTAACGCTTTCCTGCAATCCGAAACCGGCCGTGCTCAATTTCAGGATTGGCTTGGATGCCCTGCCCGGGACCGAAATGGCCGGAATGCTCGTGACTGAAGGCGCAGCAAAAAATAACCCGCTTCTCGGCTACACCGATGATGGCGCAGCGATGAATTTAGTCGGGCGGATAAATCATCCCGCGTATAAGAAACTCAACGCCAAGGCCATTGACCTGATGGCGATAATGGCAGGAAAAGACGCCAACGACCCCAACATCGTTAAAACCAAAAAGCTCCTCGATGATTGCGCTGATTCAATTGGCGACTTTATTGTTTGCTCGTTCAAGGTTGACCCCAATGCAAAACCGTTCTTCGACGCAAAATATGTCCTCGAAGTCAAAGATGTCAACCGGTTTAACAAGATGAATGATGAATTCATCAAGCTCTGGACAGGCAGCGCGTTTAACGACCTCTACAAGAGTTTGGGTATGGAAACCAGCTTTACGGTCAAGCGCGGAGTGGAAAAATATAAGGGTGTTCCGATAGACGTCGCGAAGTTGTCTATGAAATTTACCGATACCAACTCGCCCGAAGCCAAAATGCTTGACGCGATGTACGGCAGCGGCTTTGAGTATCGCTGGGCGATTGTCAACGGCTTATGGGTGTGCAGGATATCAGGCGATCCCAACGCCATTTACAAACTCATCGACCAGGTAAAGGCAGGCACGCCCGCACAGGCCTGCTCGGAGATGCAAAAGGCGATGTCGATTATCCCGGACGCCGGCAGCAAGGATGCCATAGTTACCTATAATTATCTGCGCCTGATGAAAGCGATGCAGGCCTTTGCACCGATGCCATTTACGATGCCTGATGTACCCAGCAAAAGCAATCTTGTCTTCGCGGCCAAAGTCGATAACGGCTCATTGGCCCTCGATTTCGCTTTGCCCAAGGAGCATCTCTCCGAGATGATGATAGCATTTCAGATGATGATACAGCAGCAAATGCAAACGAAACCAGGCCAGATGCCTCAGGGAATGCCGACGCGGCCTTCGCCGCAAATGACCCCGGGCCAACCGATGCCTGTGTCGCCAGCCGGCAAATAGATAGACAGATAGCGGTAAAGGAAAAACAGGAAGTTGCTCACAAGGGATGATTGTGTGGCCGGCGGGATTACTCTTCCCGGTCTTTATCCTGGAGCAGCTTTTGCAGGTAGTCGTTTTCTCGGCGGGTGGCCTCGATATCCAACAGCAGATACTTGATGCAAACCCGCAGATAGTCAAGCGATTCTCGCAGGCAATCGACGCTGGCCTGAAGCTCTTTCTGGTTCACCTCGGCCTGTTTGGCAAGGACTTCGAGGCGTTTCGATGTGGGGTCTGAGGCGCCTCCGAATTGCTTAACAAGTTCATTTAACTCATCTGCCAGCCGTGCTTCATCCATCTCAAGTATCCTCGCAAAATCTCGATTGGCATTGCCGGCTGTTCCGTCATCGGCACTGTCTCTATTTTATACGTGCAAAACGCATACCCGCTTGCGAATTTAATTATTATTTGTTGCGATGATTTTCTGGTTGCGGTAATGGTTCGCAAGCCCCGTTTGTTGTATTGACCTTGAGTTTTGTTTGACTATTCACGAATGCGAGCGATTTGCCGACTATGGCCGGGCGTTGCCAAAATGCAACAGGTGAATGCCGTTCTCAATTCACGGTTACCCTGCCATTTTCCGTTTATAACTTGCTGTGACTATTTCCCGCTTTATGTTGCGATATGTCAACGATAATGTTTACGAAAGGCAACACATTTGCGGTTTCAGTAAAGAAAACCGGGCTGGATACTGCCCTGAAACTATAAAAGCAGGGGGCTTCAAGGGTATTTAATCCCATTTTTTTCGAAAAATTTATAAAAATCTTCTTGACAAAACGATATACTGCAATATAGTATACTGGAATGATGTGGATTTTAATTATAGTTCAGTCAAACAAATGGATGTTGGAATAAGAATATGAATCTTGAAAATTGGCAGACACAGCTTCGCAAAGGACTGTTGGATATCGTTGTGCTGAACCTTCTCAATCGCGGCCCTTCTCACGGCTACGAAATGGTGCAGACAATGAAACGAATCGAGGGATTACAGATTCGTGAGGGCAATATCTACCCGGTCCTTGCCCGCCTGCAAACAGATGGCCTGGTGACAAGTTACTCGCAGCCCTCGGTTGACGGCCCGCCGAGAAAATATTTTCAGCTTACCCAGGCAGGTCAAAAGACCCTCGAAGATATGAACAAGCACTGGGACAGAATAATCGAGAGTATCCAGCAAGTCAGGAAAGGAGTTTAGAATATGAGCGTTGAAAGTTCACAGGATAGAAGTTGGCGCCGGCTTAAGGAGCAATACATCAAACAGATAGAAGACGTGCTCGTGGAATCGGGCCAGCCGAACGTCGAAAGTATCATTGAGGACGTGCGAAGTCATCTTGACCGCCGGTTCGCGGAACTGGCGCCCCGGCAGCGGACGTGGGAAAACTATCAGGCGATTATTACGGAAATGGGGCCGCCTTCGGAGTACGCGGAGCTTGCCGGCGAGAAGAGGGATATTCCTGCCAGTAAGATTTCAGCGAGATTCGTTGTTATGCTGGCGGTTGTTCTTTCGTTATTGACCGGCGGATTGGCAGTGATACCCCTGCTGCTGCCTAAAAGCCCGATGCCGACCTGGACTGACAAGATGAAAAGTGCGTTTATCAAGGAGCCGGGACTTGTCGGTAAATGGGTGAGCGTTGATTACGTCAGAGAGGTCAACGAATTCAATCCGGACAAGAATCAGTGGCAGGGCGATTTATTCCTGAAAGATATGGAATTCAATTCTGATGGAACGACAACTCTCGGCTGGTTTTGGACGAAGGGATGGGTTATCGACAGTGCAAGTGAAGTCAGGGCCGAATACGAAATAAAAAATATAAATGGGAGAGAGTATTTGTTCCTGCCGTGGCTTAGCGGTGACGTAACCATCAGGCATCAAAAACCCCAATACTATGTTCTCAGGAAGGTTTCAGAAGCAGCGCCCCAACAACAGGCCAAAGATGCACAGGCAATAACTGCCGCGGTCGAGGCGGCGAAATCTTGGCTTCAATTGGTGGACGATGGTGCATACGGCCAAAGCTGGGCACAAGCCGCTGAGTATTTCAGGAACAATGTAAGTGAGGACAAGTGGGAACGAGCGATTGAGCCGGTGCGAAAGCCGCTGGGAAAAACGCTTTCGAGAGAGGTAAAGAACAGCACATACACAACGGAGGTGCCGGGTGCACCGGATGGAAAGTACGTGATAATCCAGTTTGAAACCTCGTTTGAAAATAAGCGCAGCGCTGTCGAGACCGTCACGCCAATGCTGGATTCCGACGGGCAATGGCGGGTGTCGGGGTATTACATAAAGTGAGGAAAAATCAATGAAGATTACCAAACAATTGCTTGTCGTTATCGGCCTGTTGCTCGTTGCGTTTGTCATCAGCTTTTACTTTTATCCGCGGATGCCGGCGCAGATGGCGACTCACTGGGATGCACAGGGACAGGTCGATGGTTATATGGGCAAAGACACAGGATTGTTTATAATGCCGTGCGTAATGGCGGGGATAGCCGTGATTTTATATTTCATTCCATATTTTGACCCGCTGAGACGCAATATCGAAAGATTCAGGCCTCACTACGAAGGATTTATTGTTTTTATATGCGTCTTTATGCTGGCGGTGCAATATCAAATCATATTATGGAATCTCGGTATTCAGATAAGCCCGAATGTGGTTCTCCCCGTTGGCATAGGACTTTTGTTCTTTTACTGTGGCATCCTGTGTGAGCGGGCGAAACGCAACTGGTTTATCGGGATACGGACGCCGTGGACGTTGAGCAGCGACCGGGTCTGGGCCAGGACGCACCGCGTTGGCGGCAAGCTTTTCAAGGTTGCCGGAATAGTAGCGTTTGTCGGCGTTGCCTTTCAGAAATACGTGCTGTTTTTCCTGCTTGTGCCGGTGATTGCCGTTGCAGTTTTCACGATAGTGTATTCCTTCGTAATCTATCAGCAGGAAAAACAGGGCTGAGGATACAGTAACACCAGGTCAGTCGTTTTTGGGATTTGCGGTTCTACCCATAAACAGGATGCTGCCGGTGAGATTATCGCGAATCAGGAATATAAACGGGTGGTCGGCCCTGAAAACCACCGGCGGAGCGCCGATGGATGTTAATTTCATAGTAACGCCGGTTGCCGCCGCTGCCTCAGTTCCCTCTTCGTTGACATCGACGTATGCCTTGTGAACCACAGCCGATATGAAGAGGTCACGGTTGCCTGTCATACCGGAGAAATCCGCCTTTCCAGAAAACGCGTCCGGCATTCCCATTGTACCAAACACCCTCGCTAACTCGAACTCGCTTGTCATCTTGAATCTTGGGAAAAAGACCTGCACTTCACGTTTGTGAATCTTGCCAAGCCAGCCGGTGAGATTGTCAGAAACAAGCTCTTTTTCAAGGTTTTTGACGCCTTCGGCTTGTTTAGGAAGCAGAATGACCATAGACAGATCGTTATTCACATAAGGCATTTCCAATACCCAAATGTCGTTGGCTTCCATATAGCCGAATTTGCCGGTCTGGTTCATCATTGGGACATTCACTTTATCGCCGCCCAGCAGTGTGAACGGGGTGTCTTTGGTTTGTTCGGGCTTGAACGTAATCGCCCATTTGCCTTTGAAATAAATCGCATTGGTCAAAACCAGACGGGTCATCGAATCGAGTGTTCCCGGCTTGATTAGCTCCTTTATCTTGTCTTTGGTTTTGCCTTCTACCCAGGCGTTAATTGTCTTTCGGGCCGCCTCGGTCTGTGCAGCGAAGTCAACCTGCCGCAAATCGCCCACGTAATTTTCCCTGACAAGCGTCAAAAACTCCGGCAGGAATTTATAATCCTTTTGCCCCCATAACGCGTTTGCTACTGCCAGCTCATAGCCGCCTTTTTCGCCCGAAGCGTTCAATTGCCTTATGATTTCACCGAATGACTTGTGAAACTGCTCGTTTTTCATAGGAGGAAAACAAAGGGCCTCAGCCATCTGTTTTTCTGTTTGGCCTTTCGCTCCCGCAGAGGTCATAGCCAAAGCGGTCGATATGCTGTAAGGCGACAGGAATAGATTGCCCTGTTGGTCTTCGAGTTTGCCGTAAAGTTCAAGGGCGAATTTGTTATTACCCGCCACTACGGTTTGTTGGTTTGGGTCAATAGCCGCTTCGACTGAGCAGGTTATACCGGCCAACAGAACTGTGGATAAGGCTATTTGTCTGATAGTTTCCATTTTCAATACCTCCCTTTAAACTTATATATCTGCCTGACGCCTGTTTTCGGCGTTGTTGACAAGGTCGTCGTAAAAGGATTATAATAAATATGCAGTTTTCTGACAGTAATTATTTTTAAGGAGCGGCTATGGAGCTCGGAAAGAACAACCCGCTGGCGAATTTCAAGAACCTGTTCATCGTTTACGGCGTAGTCGCGGCTGTTGTGCTGGTTGCTCTTATCGCGGGCGCTTTTGGGAAGGAGTCGTCCGGCATTACCAGCGCATTGGGGCTGCTTGTGGCGTTATTATCCCTGATAACACTGGTAGTCATTTTCGTATCATCCCTCAAAATGCTCGATCTTATTGATGGCACCGGCGCGAAAACGGACAAAGTTGCCGACGAGCTGGAGAAGCTCCGGCAGGTCGTCAATCAGGTCAACATCAGCACTCACGTCAGCGAAATGGCCAAGACAATCGCTTTCCGCGACAGCGACACTCAGACCCTCAGGGATGCCGTCTTTGACAAGCTGCAGCAAAAGGATTTTGAATCGGCTTACGAAATCATTGACGATATCGCTCACAACACCGGCTACAAGAAACTCGCCGAGCAGCTTCACGTCCAGGCCGACAAATACCGCGACGCCACCGACGTCGAAAGAATGAGCCAGATGATAACGCACATTGAGAAGCATTTAGAAGACCATCAGTGGTCCAATGCCAGCGTGCAGATTGAACGGCTGATAAAGGAATACCCGACTAACGACAAGGCCCTGGCGATGAGACAGCGGCTGGCTGAAAAGAAAGAGGAACGCAAGAAGATACTGCTCAATGCCTGGGACGATGCCGTTAAAAGACAGGCCACCGACCGAAGCATCGAAATCCTGCGGGAGCTTGACCAGTATCTTACGCCCAACGAGGGCCTCGCCCTGCAGGAAGGAGCAAGGGACGTCTTCCGCACCAAACTGCACAATCTCGGCGTCCAGTTCTCATTGGCCATATCGGGGAAACAATGGGCGAAGGCGCTTTCGACGGGACAGGAAATCATCCTCGATTTCCCCAACAGCCGAATGGCCGAGGAAATCCGCGAAAAACTCGAAGTCCTCAAAACCCACGCCGAAAAAAACGCGTAAAGAGTAACTTCGAAAATAACGCGCAGAGCGGAAGTGATTGTTCAGTTCGCAGGGGTAATGCGCGGCCCGGCAATCCAACTATTACTGGAAGTTGAACAGCGACTGCGTTTTTACAATCGCTATCTGGTCGGGATACGCGGCGAAAGTGTGAATGTGAAGTTCGGTTTTTCTCGCCTCGAAATCGACGTAGCAGAATGGCTGCAGACCGTCTATCTCAAGCTCGGGGAACCTGACGAATACGCCCCGGTCGCGGCCGAATCGCTCAAGGTCGGCGAAGCTCTGCCGATACATATTTGCGCTGAGACGCTCAACCTGGAAGTCGGTCATATAGCTGACGTTTTTGCTGAGCGTGCATTTGTGAGAGCGGGGGCCGTGGAACTGGAAACGCTCAATCAGTCCTCGCTCAGGCAGCATCTGAGTTGGCGTGCTGATGACCTCGGCCAGGCATACATCGCCCGCGAAAACGCTCACAACATGCGTGCAGCCCGTAACCCAGATAAGCGACTCGTACTTATCGCTTTTAAGCCGTCTGCTGGCGTAAATGTTGAACAGTTCCGGATGTAATGGTCTCTGGAATAAACTGAAGGATAATTCCTCGATGGCTACATTGACTTGCGGCGATTCCATAGTTCCTCAGGCCTTAAAATCTATTGTTGTAATCCGTTCCACGACCTCATTATACAAAAAAATGAGCACAAAATTCAAGCCAATTATCAGTATTGATAAGGGCGTTTCCGATACTTATAGGACGATTATTACGCAAACCACGGTTTCTAAACGGTTAACAGAAGGGGGGTTTTGACAAAAAATTTTGTGGTCGGGCGGATATACCGCAGTTTTTTATCGCTGGAACATCAGGGCGTTAATCAAAGTTGCAATTATGTCGTAAAACGCGTGTGTTCCCGCCGTGATTCCGAAGCCGCGTATGGCAAATAATGCGGCGAAATACACGCCTGCCGTTGTTCGGAATGCGAACTTGGCCCAGTCGAATAAATCGCCCTGGTTTGCCCGCCCAGTCAGGAAATCTATGTGATGATGTGCGCCGAAAAGACCGGCGGAAACAAGCACCGCGATGATGACGGCGCTGTGCTGATTTACTCCAATCACGTCCTGCAGCACCAGCATCAGGGCGCATATCAGAATCAGCCGAAACAGCAGCTCTTCGTAAATACCCGCGCCGATACCTGTAACGATATCGGCAAGCAGTGATGATTGTGGCTTTGGCTTCGCAACAACCATGGCCTTTGGCTGTTGATGTTTTGTTTTGGCCGTAGTCGCGTTTTGTTCAGCCGCGCACTGCACAACAATCGCCGTCGGCGTAACGTCGTTAATCCGGCTATGCCTGGATGTGGTCGTGCTGTTCAGAAACAAGCTCAGTACGATAAGCGGTATGGCTAACAAAACGCACTCAATCGTCATCGGCAGCATATCGCCGAACGAAACCCACCATTTCTTTTTTGATACAAGCTGGTAAGCCAGCAGTATAACAACAACGAGTAATGCCGGTGCCGCCCAGAGGAATTTGCCGCCGAAGCCCAGGTATCGCAGTAATTCCTGCAGCCAGACGAACGCTACCACGCGAATCTGAGTCTGGCTGAGGACGTCGGTATTGATGAATATCGTCCCCAGCTCATAAAAGATTATGAAGGGCAGCAGATAAACGATTGCATAGACGGGCCGGCTCGTTCGCTCCAGATACGAGTCGCGCGTAAAGTTGAACCATTGATTCGATGCAGCTCTTTGTCTCTTTCTTGCCATTCCTTCCCTGCTCCGGCTCGGCGTTTTTAATCCTTTCTGTGGCCAAAGAAGTATTCGATTTATCAATCACTTCATTGACCCGTGTAGTGCCTGCGCCGAGACGAGTGGCCGTCATCTTTTTCCGCCGCGAACGTCCGCGGTTTTATCGCAGCCAAAGCATACTTAACCGCCGCCAAGATTACAATACCAAATTGTTTTATGCTTACTGTTTCGGATTAGCCGCTTTCCAGTCATTGGCGAAATCCTTTGCCTGGTCTTTGACGGTTTTTTCGATGGTACTTTTGGCGTTTGCGACTGAGGTGACGCCGAACCTGCTCTGGCCGAACGATGGCCAGGTCTGTGCTTCTGTTTTTATAGTCGTTTCCCGCGACAAATTAACAATCTGTAAAAGCGATGACTGCATGTGCATCGCGAAGTTCAGATTATCATTAGTCGCGGCAGTTACTTTGACCAGCACGACGTAAAGCCCCACCTCAGGCGTAGGTCTGGCAATCTCAAGGCCGGCGCTTTGCAGGGCGAACTCGACTTCCTGCTGAAGTGCGGTTTCTTTTAGAAAAGGCAGTGTGCCCGGCTCATCCCGCACAATTATTACCTTGACTGCCACGCCTCGTAATCCTTTCAGAGTGGATACCTTGAATTTGTCTAACTGCTGTTTTTCCGACGGACTGACGGCCAGGACAATGCCGGCAAGACCAAGAAGAACCGTGATACAGCCATACCTGATAAGCATTTTTCTCATTGCTTTATTCCTCTTAAAATTTTTCGGACAAAATTTACAAGTGTCTGTTGCTCAAAATAACTCTCCGGCAGATGCAGATAAACGGTTGTTTCGTCGGCGACGGTATATCTTGCCGCGACGTTTTTCAACAGCCGTTTCGCGTTTTTAGCGGCGTCGGCCGCAAATGAGAATACCAAATTGCCGCCGTGTGCCACAATACTGTTTATATCCAGCTTGTTAGCGGCGATGCGAAGCTCGGCGATGCTCAAAAGCGATTTTGTCTCCTCGGCCGGTGGACCATACACGTCCGCAAGCTCAGTTTCGAGATGACTCAATTCTTCCGCGGTTTTCGCCACGGCTATCCTGCGATACACGTCCAGCCGGATTCTGTCGGCGGGGATATAATTTTTGGGTATATATGCTGCGAATCCCAAATCGATATTTGCGGTCGGTGTCGTCTCTGTCGGCTCGCCTTTCATTTGCCTCACCGCGTTGGCCAATAGCTCGCAATACATCTGGTAACCCACCATTTGAATATGTCCCGACTGCTCCGCGCCCAGTATATTTCCCGCGCCGCGAATCTCCAAATCACGCAGCGCAATCCTGAAACCGGCGCCGAGATGCGAGTATTCCTCGATGGCCTTGAGCCGTTTTGAGGCGATTGGCGTGATGGGTCGCGATGCGGGAAGAAGCATATACGCGTATGCCCTGTGCTTGTATCTGCCCACCCGGCCGCGCAACTGATGCAGTTCCGCCAGCCCGAATCGGTCTGCGTCGTTAATAATCATCGTATTGGCGTTAGGTATATCCAGCCCCGATTCGATAATTGTCGTGCAGACCAGCACGTCGGTTTGCCCCAGCACAAACGCAATCATTGCCCGCTCCAGCTCGTGCGAGGTCATCTGCCCGTGGGCAATCGCGACTTTGGCGTCGGGAACCAGCTTCTGAATCTCCCAGCATTTCTTTTCGATTGACTTGACGCGGTTATGAACGAAGAAAACCTGTCCCTGCCTGTTCAATTCGCGGAGGATGGTCTTACGTATCAATTCATCGTTATAAGTTGTAACGCTCGTTACGATGCTCCGCCGGTCAAGCGGCGCTGTCGCAAGTGAGCTTATGTCCCTAAGCCCGAGCATCGCCATATGCAGTGTGCGAGGAATCGGCGTCGCCGTCATCGTCAGGATATCAACGTTTACGCGGAGCTTCTTGAGTTTCTCCTTGTGCTCGACGCCGAATCGCTGCTCCTCGTCGATTATGACCAGCCCCAAATCCTTGAACTTAACGTCGCCGCTCAACAGCCGATGCGTCCCTATCAGGATATCGACCTTGCCCGCCCTTGTGCGGGAAACAATGTCTTTTGCCTGGGCGGTCGTCTTGAACCGGTTGAGCGATTCGATTACTACCGGGAAATCCGCGAAGCGTTCCGTAAACGTCCGGGCGTGCTGAATGCTCAGCACCGTCGTGGGGACAAGCGCCGCGACCTGCTTGCCGTTCTCGACTGCCTTGAATGCCGCCCTCATCGCAAGCTCTGTTTTGCCGTATCCAACGTCCCCGCAGAGCAGCCGGTCCATCGCCGTGGGCTGCATCATATCCTGCTTAATCTGCGCCGCGTTTGTTGTCTGGTCGGGCGTCTCCTGGTATGGGAACGATGCCTCAAATTCGTTTTGCCATTTCGAATCCGCCGGGAACGCGAATCCGCCAATCGTCTGGCGTTTCGCCTGAAGCTCCAGCAATTCTACCGCCAGGTCCTTGACGGATTGCGCTACTTTTTCTTTCTGGTTTTGCCACCGCTTCGACCCGACCTTCGACAATTTGGGCCGCTTCGGGCTTGTGCCGATGTATTTCTGCACCAGCCCGATATTATTCACCGAGACCTGCACCTTGACGCCGCCGTCGTATTCGATTGTGAGGTATTCATTCTGGCCGGCCTGCAGTGAGCTTGTTGAATCAGCTTTTTCTTTGATGGTCTCGATACCTAAGAATTTCCCTACGCCGTAAGAGCTGTGCACGACGTAATCACCTTGTTGCAAATCCTCAAGCGTATCAATCGGCGTTGTCGCACGCATCGGCCTCTGTCTTCGCCTAAGCGCGAATTGCCCGAATAACTCATGATGGCTGAGAACCGTCGTGTTCAATGACGGTATCGCGAAACCCTGATGAATGAATCCCTTGAGCAATTTGAATCTCGGCGGAATATAACCGTGTTCCTGCTTTATGATTTCGCTCACCCGGTCAATCTCCGCTTCCGCCTCGCAGTAAAGCAACACCTCCTGCTCCTTTGCCAGCGAGACCAGTTCAGCCAGCGCCTCTTTGTGTCCCGCCCAAAGCGATGCTGCCTTGTGCTGATACTGCTGAACGCTCCTTATATCTAATTTGATAAATTCGTCTGGGTTTTCGGTCGCGAACCGGGAAATGTGAAGCTGCGTGAATCTTTCGAGTGATTTATGAATATCGGGCCAGTTGTAAAGTCGTTCTTTTTGCTCTGCTCGTTCAAAATAAACTTTTGCCACTTCCTGGCAGTCCGCCGGCTCATCTAAAATCACAATCGCGTCAGCAGGCAGTATATTCAGGAATAGTTCCCGCTGTTCCTCCTTGTCCCCGCATGTCGCCGATATGATACTGACCGCCGATAACTGATGAGTCGATACCTGCGTATCCAAATCAATTGTCCGGATGCTTTCGATTGTGTCGCCAAAAAATTCTACACGCAGCGCCTGTGTCTGGCCGGCCTCGGTCGCAAACCCCATCAGCGGCGCGTAAATATCCACGATGCCGCCACGCCTCGCGAATTGCCCCGGCAGGTCAACCTTGTCCGTTCGCTCGAAGCCATTGTCAATCAGCCACGCGCTTACCTCCTCAGGTGTCGTTTGTTTACCGGTTTGAAGCGACAGCGAACCGCTTTCGATGGCCGACAGTTTCGGTATTGACTGACTTATCGCCTGCATCGACGCTGCGATGATTACCCTCCGACCTTCTCCGCGGGATACGAGTGCCCCGGCTTCGCCTTGCTCCGCCGAGGCGAGCGAGACACGAGCGACGACTTTCAATCGGTCCGCCCGAATCTCATCGGTTGCGTCTGCTATTTCCTCCTCACCCTCCCACGCGGGCAGTAATTGAACGTCGTCGGCTCCGAACGTCTGCAAATCATCAACGGCGTTATCCGCGTCGTCAATATGCGGACAAACGTAAATAATCGGCCGGGATAGTTGCTTTGACAGGTGAGCTGTCAAAAGGCGCGCAAAAGACCCCCATGTCCCAGCGACTTTTACCACCCCCCCGGTAGCGTCTAATCGCTGGCTCAGTTCAAAAATCGACTTGTCGTTACCAAGCTCCATAAATCGCAAATCACAAGCAGAGCTTCCAGCTATTCTACGATTGTTTGCCCCTTTAAGCCAGCCCCCGGCGTAGATATGGAATCATTGCAGATTTTTTAGTGTGCAAACGATATTCTATTATGGTAGAAAGACCACCTTTCGTACCGTGCTCCGGCAGGGGCCTTCGCCCTGACGAGTCGGTCCGTTATTATTATTTGGTGAAGCAGTATGTGGTTATATCTTAGTGCTCTTTCGGCTGTCTTTCTGGGGTTTTATGACATCTCCAGGAAAAAAGCTGTTCACAGCAACGCCGTAATACCGGTGTTGTTCTATGCCTCGCTTATCGAAGCCCTGCTGCTTTTGCCCATTGTTTTTCTTTCACAAGTTTCGCCGGATTTTATGACCCGCCTGGGGCTGTTCATACCCCAATTTGACCTTATGGCCCATTTTTACTGCTTCATAAAGGCCATAATCGTCGCCATTCTCTGGCTTATGGGCTATTTTTGTATGAAGCACCTGCCTATTTCCATTTTCTCACCCATCGGCGCCTCAGGCCCCGCCTGGACGCTCGTTGGCGCCATGCTGATCTTCGGCGAACGCCTCACCCCCTTTCAATGGGTGGCCTTTGGCGTTCTTTTCATTTCTTACTATATCTTCTCACTCCTCGGCAGCAGGGAAGGAATCGTTTTCCACACCAATAAATGGGTCATCCTTCTTTTCTTCTCGGTTGTTTTTGGCGCAGGCAGCGGCCTTTACGATAAATATCTTGTTCACACCCTCGGCATTTCCGCTGTCGGCATCCAGGTCTGGTTTATGATTTATATGATTCCCGTTCTGGGCTTTACACTGCTTGTGTTCTGGTGGCCCACACGCGCAAAACACACTCCTTTTCAATGGCGGTGGAGTATCGCCCTTATCGGGTTTTTCCTCGCGATTGCCGATGTGGCTTATTTCAAGTCACTCAGCTACCAGGATGCGCTGCTGTCGCTTATCGCTGCCGTCCGAAGCGGCGGTGTCATAATTTCCTTTTTGGGCGGCGCATTCATTTTCGGCGAAAACCAAATCCGCCACAAGGCCGTCGCTCTCCTCGGCGTCCTCATCGGCGTCCTTATGCTGCTCTTATCGCACTAATTGCTCGGGTACTATTTACCCAGCAACTTCTTTGCCGCTGCTACCACGGCATCGGTTGTTATCCCGAATTTCTCGAAGCAGACCTTGTAGGGAGCGGATGCGCCGAATGAGGACATACCGATAAAGACACCTTTGTCCCCAATCCACTTGTGCCAGCCAAGCTCAACGCCTGCCTCGACGCCGACCCTTGCCTTCACGTCAGGCAGTATCACTGAGTCGCGATATTCCTTGCTTTGCTTTTCGAATAACTCCCAGCAGGGCATACTAATCACTCTCGCCTTAATCCCTTCGGCTGTAATTTTGTTATACGCTTCGACTGCCAAAGAAACCTCCGAGCCGGTTGCCAAAAGTAAAACTTCCGGTTTGTCCGCTCCTGTAAGAACATAAGCGCCTTTGGCGAGATTGTCCGCCGGCGCGTATTTGGTCTGGTCGATAACGGGCAGATTCTGGCGAGTAAGAAACAACGCCACCGGGCCTCCGCGGTATTGCAAAATGAATTTCCACGCCGCAGCCGTCTCGTATGCGTCTGCCGGCCTGATAGTCAGCAGGTTCGGTATCGCCCGCAGCGCCGCGAAATGCTCCACCGGCTGGTGCGTCGGGCCATCCTCGCCGACACCGATACTGTCGTGCGTCCAGACGAAAATTGTCGGATAGCGCGATATTGCCGCTACCCGCGCCGCGCCGCGCATATAATCGCTGAATACCAAAAACGTCCCGCCGAATGCCCGCGTCAGCCCGCTTACCGAGATGCCGTTCATAATCGCGCCCATACCATGCTCACGAACGCCGAAGCGAATGTATCTGCCGTCACGCGAATTCGGCTGAAAATCCTTAACGTCTTTCCATCGCGTATTATTGGATGGCGTCAGGTCTGCACTGCCGCCCAGTATAAACGGAAAATGTGGCATAAGCGCGTCCAGTGTCTTCCCCGATGCTGAACGCGTCGCAATCGCGTTGGGCTTGCCTTCCTTCACTACGTCAAATTTCGGAAGCAGCGAATCGATATCGACAGTGATTTTATTTTCACCGGCGTTTTTGAATTGCTCCGCGAGCTGTGGATGTGCCGCCTCATATTTTTTGAATAGCCGATTCCACGATGCCTCCGCTCTTTTGCCCTTGTCTGTGGCCGTGCGGGTATGTGGCAGGACCTGCTCAGGAACAGTAAATGTCTTTTCCGGGTCCCATCCGAATTGCCGCTTTGTCGCTTTAATCTCATCTTCACCAAGCGGCGAGCCGTGTGCCTCTGCTGTATCGTGTTTTGTCGGAGCGCCAAATGCGATGTGCGTGCGAAGCTTAATCAATGTTGGCTTGTCTTTCGCGCGTTTAGCTTTTTTCAACGCCTTTTCAAACACCGTCATATCGTTCCCGTCGCCCGGCACTTCAATCACGTTCCACCCGTACGCCTTGTATCGCTTCGCCGTGTCCTCGGTGAACGACAATCCCGTAACGCCGTCGATTGAAATATGATTGTCGTCGTATATGACGATAAGATTGTCGAGTGCAAGGTGTCCCGCCAGTGAACTCGTTTCTGATGATATACCTTCTTCGAGGTCGCCGTCGCCCACCGTAACATATATTTTGTAATCGATAAGCGCAAATCCCTCGCGATTGAAATAATTGGCCGTGTATTTCTGCGCAATCGCCATACCGACTGCGTTTGATATCCCCTGCCCCAGCGGCCCCGTCGTCGCTTCGATACCCAAATCGGGTTTGTATTCCGGATGTCCCGGCGTCTTGCTTCCCCATTGCCTGAAATTTTTCAGGTCATCGAGCGCCATGTCATAGCCCGTCAGATACAGCAGCGAATAAAGCAGCATACACCCGTGCCCGCCTGAAAGTATGAACCGGTCGCGGTTGAACCATTTCGGATTGGCGGGATTGAATTTCAGATGCCGCATCCATAAAGTGTATGCCGCCGGCGCCAAACCCATCGGCATACCCGGATGCCCCGACTTGGCCTTCTGCACCGCGTCCGCAGCCAAAAACCTTATCGTATCAATGCAAAGCTCATCAAGCTCGCTCACGCCTTTCACTCTTACGCTGTCACCCATCACAATTTTCCTGAAAATAATGATTAACTCTCAAATTTTTACTGCAAAAACAAACCTCAAACGATAATCAAACGGAGCCGTTTTTGCAAGATTTTTGTTATGCGTCCGGTATTTGACAAATCGCCCTCCGACGGGGATAATCGATGCCGGTTTATGCGAATGGGTATGACAGATGACCGGCGAAAACAGGCCAAAGTACAATGTCGAAATAATACGCCCGCAGATGATGGGCCACGATGTTCGCCTCAGAAGCAAACCCATCGACCCCGCGAAGTTGAAAACCCTCAAAAAAGCCTTTCAGGCCTTTCACGTCCTCGAAACTATGGCTGCCAATATCTACAAATTCCAGCTCACCAAAGTCCCATCCGAGCTTAACCGCCAGCTAATCGCCGCTATGTGCAACGAGATGACCCACCTCCAGGATTTCCAGGTCAAACTTTACGAATACGGCTTCAGGCCCAGCATCCTCAGGCCTGCCTTCTGGGTAGTCGGCTTTGTCTTCGGTTTCGTCTCACGCCTGCTCGGACCGAAATTCATATTAAAAACTGGTATATGGGTTGAAACCAAGGCCGTAAAACATTATGCTGAACTCCTTGAAACCGTCGATTGGGACGGGCAAACAAGAAAGATGATTGAAAAGGACCAGGCCGACGAAGATGGGCATATCAACCGATGGCGAAACATGCTCGGCCAAATCCGTTAGGGGTGTCATAAAAAAACCAGAATCTGCAAGTCATAATTTCAGGAGTATGAAAAATGAAACGCATTGGACGTCGTGAATTTCTTGCCGGCTCACTCGCCGGCGCATCAGGACTGCTTCTTGGCTCGACATTGACAGGATGCGCATCAAAAATTTCAAGACCGGCGCAGGGCAAAACTTTTGACCCCTGGGAAATTGTCACCCTCGGAAATACCGGCATCAAAGTCACACGCGTCGGCTTCGGCACCGGCATGAGCGGTGGACGACACTCATCGAATCAGGTCCGCCTCGGCAGGGAAAAATTCGAGGGTTTATTGAAAGAAGCGTATGACCGCGGCTGTCGGCTGTTCGATTGCGCCGATATGTATGGCTCGCATCCCTATATCATCCCCGCGCTCAAAGGCGTCCCCCGCGACAAGTTCACCATCGTCTCCAAACTGATGATTTGGGACCCGCCCGCCGAAGAAAAAGAAAAACCGCTTGTGACAATCGACCGCTTCCTCAAAGAATTGAACACCGACTACATCGACCTGCTTCTGCTCCATTGTATGATGGCACCCGACTGGAACAAAACCCTAAAACCATATATGGACGGAATGAGCGAAGCCAAGGCAAAAGGCAAAGTCCGCGCACTCGGCGTCTCTTGCCACTCGATGGATGCCCTTAAAGTCGCCGCCGAAGAACCCTGGGTCGAATCCGTCCACACCAGAATCAACGCCACTGGCACAGATATGGATGGCACGCCCGACGAAGTTGTTCCCATTATCCGTAAGATTCACGATGCAGGCAAAGGCGTCGTCGGTATGAAGCTCATTGGCCAGGGCGAATTCCGCGATGACCGCAAGCTGCGTGAAAAAAGCGCCGACTTCGTCTTTAACCTCGGCTGTGTTAACGCTGTCGTCGTCGGCTTTGAAACCCTCGACGAAATCAAGGATTACGAGAACATCGTTCGCAAAACCCCGCGAAAAAACGCGTAATCCGGTTTCTTTAAAATATGTAGGGTGTGCCCTGTCTGTCCTGAGCTTGTCGAAGGAGCACACCAGTTTGATATGAGGTCTCTGGAGCCAAAACCAATTTACAGCAGCCCTAATCGCTCTGCTTCCGCGTACAGGCCGTAGCGTTTCATTTTCTTAAACAGCGTCGTGCGGTTTATACCAAGTGCCTGCGACGTTTCCTGCCGGTTCCACTTATGCGTCTCAAGTGCCTGGCGGATGATATTCTTCTCCGGCTCGGCAACCGCCTCTTTCAAATTCACCGCCTTGTACTCCCCGCCCCGGCTGACCTGCTCCTGCTTTACCGACGCCGGCAAATCATCCTGTGTTACGAAACTGTTTTTGCTCAGAAGCACCGCTCGCTCGATTACGTTCTCAAGCTCCCGCACGTTCCCGGGCCACGGGTATCTCTCAAGATAACCCAGCGCCTCTTCGGTTATTCCCTGCTTCTTTTTGTTGTGCTGCCCGTTGTATATCTTCAAAAAATGTTTCGCCAGCAAAGGTATGTCCCCGACCCTTTCCGATAATGCCGGCAGATTCACCGTCACCACGTTTATCCGGTAATACAAATCTTCCCGGAACCTGCCCTGCTTTACCTCCTCAATCAAATTTCTGTTCGTCGCCAGTATGATCCGGGCATCGACTGTAATCGTCTTGTTGCTGCCCACCGGCTCAAATTGCCTGTTTTCAAGCACACGCAGTAATTTGACCTGCAGCGCGGGCGAGGCGTTCCCGATTTCATCCAGAAAAATAGTCCCGCCGTCCGCCGCGAGAAACTTCCCCTTCTTGTTTGCTACCGCGCCGGTAAAAGACCCTTTGACGTGCCCGAACAGTTCGCTTTCCAGGAGCGTTTCAGGCAGTGCACCGCAGCTCACTTCCACAAACGCTTCCTTGCGCCTCCCTGAGCGGTGGTGAATCGCGCGGGCCAGCATCGTCTTGCCCGTCCCCGACGGCCCCGTCATCATAATTGTAGTTTTACTGTCGGCGACTGCTTCCACAAGCTCGAATATCCTCGCCATTTTGTAATCCTGGCTGAGGATGTTATCCAGGGAGTATCGCTGTTCGAGCTGGGAACGTAAGCTGACGTTTTCACTGATAAGCGACTGTTGTTTTATCGCGCGGGTGACCGCCAGGCGCAACTCGTCGTCGTTAATCGGCTTAGTGAGATAGTCGTAGGCCCCGGTCTTTATCGCTCTCACCGCGCTTTCAATTGTGCCATAGCCGGTGATGACCACGACAACGGTTTGAGGGTAATTATGCCGTACTATATCCAATAATTGAAAGCCGTCGCCATCAGGCAGGTTGATTTCGGTAATGACTAATGCGTAGTCCCGCTTTTCCAGCTCGGCAGCAGCGTCTTTGACCGTCGCGGCGACGCCCGTTTTGAAACCTTCGGCCTTCAAAAACTCCGTGAGGCAGTCGCGAATTACCTTGTCGTCATCCACCACGAGAATTGTCTTTTCAGCCATCGTTTTGCCCGGCTCCATTTTTGGGCGTTCCCTGCCCGTGAATTGTTTTGAAGTTTCGAGATGATTTACAACATCAATAATAATGATTGTGTTGATTTTGTCAAGCGTTGATGTTGACAAAAAACAACGTATCCGCTTTGGAGCGGTCTATTTGCGGGTTTTGGTTATGACAAGAGTAACTTTTTTTGACCTTTCGACAATAGCCAGCCATGGGAACTGTTATGCTGTGAAGAACTCGTAATTGCGAACCTAATCGACTATTTACTGTTTGAAAAGGCGTTGAAATCAAATTTTATGGAAGCTACCGTATTTTTGGCCTAAAATCGGCGTTCGTCCCGGAAAAGCGGTAAATTTACTAATTTTTTTAAAAATTTTCATCTTGACATTCAGAATGGAAATGGTTAGCATATACATAGTTAGTGTTGGTAAGCCCGTTTGAACTTACAAGCACGAAGAAGAAGGACGAAGAGTGAGAGTGATGAGAAGAACGTAAAGAGAGCGTTCGTTTTGTACTCATAGTTTAGAATGAGTATCCCTCTTTTCTCTCCCCCAACATCGTCCCTAACATCTTGAAATATATATCGGTTATTTTTTTGA
The DNA here is from genome assembly GCA_050013675.1 of Sedimentisphaerales bacterium. GTDB lineage: Bacteria > Planctomycetota > Phycisphaerae > Sedimentisphaerales > Anaerobacaceae > Fen-1362. The sequence continues at coordinate 64,528 of JBEKEU010000005.1, read as the reverse complement.
AGGAGAAGGGTATGAGAAAGTTTTTTGTATTGTCAATCGCGGGGTTGTTGCTGATTTCGAGCTTGGCATCGGCAAACATAGTCAGCTACACCTACAGCAAGCCTCTATCAAACACCAATTGGACACAGTCGTTCAATGTCCAGAAGTTTGACCCGACTTTAGGTTCGCTTAACAGTGTAACTGTTAACGTCGCGGGAAGCTTGTCACAAACGCTCATGTTTGAAAATTTTAACGGCCCGGGCTCGATAACGTTTTCCAATGATTCCGGCACAACGGGATGCCTGTATAAAGTGAAATATACCGGCGGCAGTGATCTTGTGACACTGGATATCGTGGACGCACCGACTTACTCATACACCGCTTACGATGGAGTTATGGACTTCGGCGGCACAAGCGGCAAGACGGACGTCGTCGGTCAAATGGATTCGTTTTTTGATGTCTTCACCGATTTGTCTACGCTGATCGACTTTACCGGACCAGGCACTATTGGTCTTGATGCCACAGCCACCGGTCGTTCACATTACCAGGGCGGTGGTAACATAGCCGTTGGTGTTTCGACAAGGGCAGGTTCGGATGTTACTGTCACTTACGATTATACCGTTCCTGAACCGGCGACGATGCTATTGCTCGGCTTGGGCGGGTTGGCTTTGATTAGAAAACACAGGGCATAAATCTGAATTTTAGTCTGTAAATCGAAAGGCCGTGAGAAAATCTCACGGCCTTTTTTTGTAACGCTCTGGTTCCCAAAGTTGTTTTTTTGAGCCCAATCAGATAAAAAAGTCATTTGGTTTGCTTACGGTCCCTGAGCCGGCTGGATTACCCTCCAAACCACTCCCCTTTGAAGACCTCAACCGCCGGCCCTGTCATATACACGCAGTTGTCCTCGGTTGACCAGTTAAGTTGCAGTTGTCCGCCGGGCAACTGGGCTGTTGATGACCTGCTGCATCGACCTGTTACGGCCGCGGCGACGGCACAGGCGCAGGCGCCGGTTCCGCAGGCAAGTGTTACGCCGCTGCCTCGCTCCCATGTTCGCATCGTAAATCCGTCACGGTTTTCAATCTCGACGAAATGCACGTTTGTCCTTTTGGGGAACAAATTGTGATTCTCAATCTCCGGTCCGATATTTTCAAGCTCGACCGCCGCGACGTCATCGCAGAAAAATACCGCGTGAGGATTGCCCATCGATACGCACGTCATAGCCAATCCCTCGCCGGCGACCTCGATTTTGTGTTCGATAACCCTTTCGCCGGCTAATTTCACGGGTATCTCTTTGGGCCTGAATCTCGGCTCGCCCATATTGACACAGACCTTCTGCGCTATTTTGCCGCGCAGGGCCAAGCCGACAGTGAGAATGCCGGCGCCGGTTTCGATTTTGAACGACACCGGGTATTTCGTCCCATTGCCCATTAAAACAGCCGAACCCGCTTTTGCCAATCTGTGTTCATAAACGTATTTCGCCACGCATCGAATCCCGTTGCCGCACATCTCCGCTTCGGAACCGTCCGCGTTGAAGATTCGCATTCTGGCGTCTGCTTTCCTCGATGGGCAAATCAGAATCAGGCCATCAGACCCGACGCCCGAATGCCTGTCGCTTATCGCCCGCGCTGTTTTTGCGGGATTCGCCAAGCGTTCGCGGAAGCAATCCACGAACACATAGTCATTGCCGATTCCCTGCATTTTCGTAAATTTCATTTACTGTCTCCTACCTGCGGCGGGCTCTGTTGAGCCGTCACTGTCGGTAATTATACACCGGCGGCACGCTTTAGCAAATACGGTTCTGGTCCGCTAAGTATTAAAGTTGAGTTGGGCAAATTCCCCATGATATTTCTTAGCCGCTTCGTCATACGCTTTAGCTGCTTCAACTTCGGAATTGAAGTAACCGAGAAATATTCTTTTTTTTGCCACGTTAATACATGCAGTCCAATTTCCGTGTCTTTTGTAAAAACTTACTCCCGTGAACTGTGATGAGGTATTTTTTGTTTTTCGCCTGTTCCACTGATTCTGTGAACGAGTTGCCAATCGCAGGTTTGAGCTTCGATTGTCCAAGGTATCCGTATTCCTATGGTCAACGAAAAAACCCTCCGGCGAGTTCATAAGTTCTCTGTGCATCGAGACCATAGTTGGCCATTTGGCACAGTCATTATCGAGACGAACGGCATAGAAGGATTTGTTATTTCTCCTGGTGAACCAGTCGAAGTTGTTGAGCCAGTAGAAGTCCTTTTGGTCAACAATTGCGCATTTGCCTTCGGTTAGGCGGATTTTGCGGTAGGGCTGACCGAATTTGCGTTTGCGATAGACAAGCACGGGCCAAGCGAAAATACGGTCAAGCCAATTCGGAATACTGATACTGAAGCGAAGTTTCATAATCCTCTCCTCTCTTTTGCCACAGATTACACAGATTACACGGATTTATTTTAGACGCAGATTAACGCTGATTTACGCTGTTTTTTTTGCCACAGAGTTCACAGAGAACAGTCAGCTTTGTGTTCTTGGCGGAGGCAATGCTCCAAACATTGTTTGTGTGCTTGCCACCCGCCTCCATCCACAAGGGCTTATTGCCCTTTTTATAAAGCTGACTGTTTTTCCTTCGGCCTTCATTATTAAGCCGACCAAAATCTAATAGTCCGAAACTCATTTCCGTTTTCCGTCTTCTGCCATCCGTCCTCGGGCCGCTAATGCGTCCCTCTGTATATGGCGCGAACTTGCGCGCTTTTGACGAAAATTCCGATTTTGGGGGATGCCTCGAAATGTACTTAAGTCGTTGTGGGAAAAGGAATAAAAAAAATTTTAAAAATTCCGGGATTGGCCAAAAAACACTTGCGCGAAATCGGTGAACAAATGTATCATACAACTGTTTGATACATTTGTTTTATACGACTTTTTTAGTCCTGTTTTAAGTACTTATTCTGCAAAAGGTTACAGCAAAAATGACCACAGAAAGAGCGCGTTTTTTAAGCCACGAAAAGGCACAAAAAATGCACAAAAAAGGGCTTAAAAACAATTGTCATTTATTGATAACTGCTTAATAATAATGAAGTTGCATCAGTTTTTTAATGTCCCCATCACCCCTGTTTTTTTATGCAAAAATTTGCGACGCAGTGAACAAATTTCCACTAACCTTCCTTATCCGCCTACCCATCTCTTCCGGACTTGCACCCCGTCTGCCACCGTTTGACTCGCTCTATGCACCATGGAAGATTGTCACGCACTTGGTATACCCAGAACCGCATAACGTCCCAACCCAGTTCGATCAACCTTTGGTTTCTTATTTGATCTCTGCGGCATAGTTCACCATCCCAATTCCGGTGAAATTGTTCGCCATCTATCTCAATATTGAGCTTTCTATGTCCATTCAATAAGGCGAAATCCAAGATGTATTGGTCTTCTTCATACTGTGGTATAGGCCTGATGCCTGCATTGTACATTGCCCGGTAGAAATGCCGCTCCCATTCTGATACAAGTTCAGGTCTCGCTACTGGTGGGTAGTTGGGCGTGAGGACAAGGCCTTGCTCTTCGGGCTCCTGTTTCTCAACGGTTAGAGCGTCAACATAGTCAGCGAAGCCTGAAAGGTACTCGATACCCGAAGTTCGAGCCTTATCTTTATCACCAACAACAACCAGCGACGCCCTTGCCCTAGTTATCGCCACATTGAACAAGTAGCCATTTTTCTTTAGAAACAAGATTGCACTATCAGCAATCCCCTCGCTGACGACAGGAGAGAAAATCATCAAATCTCGTTCGTCCCCCTGAAACTGATGAGCAGTCTCTACAAGCCAGTTCCTCATCGATAGCGCAGAGAAGAGCCGCTCGTCGGCCATTACCAAGTCCCGTATTCTTTTTGCGTGTAGCCTAAATGGTGTGACAACACCAATAGACCCCTTGTAGTTCTGCTCAAGCACGAGACGCGTCAGCTCTCTGACTACAGCTTGAGCCTCTTTTTCATTAATTGCACCACCGTCAGATGGTCTTATGACATGTCCGCTACAATTAACCCATCTTACTGCGGATGTTTCATTAAGAGGCCGAACGAGGCGATCATATTTTGTCGCTATGCGCAACGCACCGCGATAAAAGGTCCGGTTAGAAAACTCGATAATATCCTTATGTGAACGGTGGTGGTCTCTCAAATTCACGACATCGCCTGTATTACAGAGACTGCACGCTAGGTCAAAGAGGGAGTTTGTTGCATATGCCCACTTGGCAAACCCCTCTGTAAGCTCGTGCTTGGCCAAGAGGCCTATATCTTGTTGTCGTGTAAGGGGAGTAATATGTTTCAGTTGCATCGGGTCACCGATGATTATTGCCTGCTTTGCTCTGTAGAGGAGGGGGATTGCCGATGCAATATCACATTGACTTGCTTCGTCAATGACCACAAGGTCAAAGAATGCAGGTTGGAAAGGTACTTTGCTGCTTATTGACAAGGATGTTATCGCCCAGCATGGCAGTTGATTTGCCACTTTCGGGAAAAGACGATAATAATTACGGAAGATATGCCCACCCAAGTGCCTATTTTCATCTCGTGCAGCCACGATCATCTGTATAAGAGAGCAAAACTCGCTTAGATTATCCCTGTCCTGCCGAGAGAATCCTGCCGGTTTCAGTCTCATCCAATGATCCCATAGACTAGCGGAATTGGCCGCAAGTTTTGCCTGTAGCTCACTTAGGTATCTTGAATGGTCTTCCAGAGGCGTTTCCTGAGAGAGTTGATTTAGGCTTGCATAATAGCGTTGTGTCGATCGGATCGCAGCTATGCGAGCAATAAGTTTTTCGAGTAGTTCTTGCCATTCCTCTATATCTGCATGACTGTCTGGGGCATGCGGCGGTTTGAGTTTCAACTCAATCCACATTCGGTCCATTGAGTCGGACATCGCCTTCAGTCCTGCATATCTTCCTTTTTTGACAAATCGCCATAAGAGACGGGATAACACTCCCTGATTCTCCCTGTTTGCTGCGTAAATCGCTGCCGAAAGTGTATCCGCGGCACGCTCGTATTCGGTCATCCGAACAGGCTCATGATTTCGCAAATCTAGCTCAGGGAAAATTGTTTCCAAGCTTTCCAATTCCCTGTGAAGCCTGTCAACTTCATTCCTCAATTCGACTACATGTGAAATGTTTTTCTGTACCAATTGGAACTGGTCCAATATCTCCTTGTGGATACTAAGATAATGTTTGTAGTTCGTCTCATCATCGACCGTGGATGTGGCAGACAACATTGCCTGCAGATGGTTACGGAGTTCCCCAAGGTAGTCATTATTTCCCAATCTGAGCAGTATAGGATGTGACGCAAATGAATTCGTTCTATCTTCAACAACGTTGACAGCTTTATGATTCTTACTTGCAAACAGTATCGTTTTGCCTTGCCAAGCGGCGTTTACAATAAGCGCCGTAACAACCTGAGATTTGCCTGTGCCGGGAGGACCGGTCACGACTGTTAATTGATTGTTGAGTCCTTGGAGCACAGCTTGCCGTTGTTCGCTATTTAATGGCACGGGCTCAATAACCGTTTGGATATCCATGCTGCTGGACTTGGCAACATTGTTCTGTACCCAAGAATACAAAGCCGTTTTCATCAGGTCGCTGTCGCTGACATTTTGTAACTTCGTCAACTCAGATTCTAAGCCAATTGTATATGGCGACCGCTCTCCCCCGAATACTATTGCCCGATTGTAAATACCAGATTCATTGATCTCTGAAATATCTTTTCCGCTTGTCAGGTGGTAGGGGTCAATTTCCTCTCTCCAATCCCAAGTAGGTCTACATGCCTTTAGGCGAAGGAAAAGTTCATCAAGTTCCGATACTTGGTTGTTTGCATCGGATAGACCGAGTTCCTCGGTCAAAGAGACGGCCTCTTCAACAAGAGTTCCGCTTCCGACAAAGCCAAGTCTTTTCAGAACAGAGAAATTAATAAAAGGTAGTTCTGAAGATATGTCGAGATTGCTCTGGCTGGGATCTAGCGGAAAGACAAATACAGGATCCACAAAGAATCCTTGCCATTTTTCCGTTTGATGACTTCTAATGCGAACTGGATATCCCAAATATGGGACAAGCCTGTTACGGTCTGCCCTCAGAGATTGCAGAAATAGAGAGACATTCTCGGGTACATGAAATGAACCGGCATCGTATTCTCCCCCTATAGGCAGCGTCTCAAGCTCGACGTATTGCGGTCTAAAATTGCTTTGGGCGAAAAGGCTGATTTCAGCAGAGTTATCTTTTGCCAGACACTCTAAGTAATAACGGCATAGACGCGTCATCATATTATTATGTGCTATTGTTGGGTGAGGAGCAGTATCAGTTATGGTTTGGCGTGGCCACCATTTATACGATTTGTCTTGGTGAAGGATTCCCTTTAGCTCTCCATACAACACTGAATTGACGAGAGTCTTGTCTACGCCTATCCTTGTTGATATCTGCCTTGCTGTAAGTCCCGGGCTTTCCCTTACTGCACCCAGTATCTTGTTGGCTATGTCCTGTCGTTGAGTACTCATATGAGCCCTCTATTCAAAAAATCCATACAACCTGATCGCCATACCGCCGTTTTCCTAAAGCGTTTTTGAACCTGAAAAAGACAAAGTCAGTGGTATTTTACTTGTCCTGACGGAAAAGTTAAATGAAAAACCCTTTTGTGCTTTTTTGCGGCAAGAATTAAAACAGTGTTAATCCTGTGTAAATCCGTATCTAAAATAATTCTCTGCGAAAAAGCTCACGCCGAGAATTCACGTTTGCGGGTATTAAGCTGTGCCTTGAGGCGGAGAAGTATCGATGAGTGCATTTGCGAAACCCGCGACTCCGACAAATCGAGCGTGGCGCCGATTTCCTTCATTGTCATTTCTTCGTAATAATACAAAACGACAATCAGCCGTTCGGCCCGTGTCAGGCCCTTTGTCAGGAGGTCCTTCAAGTCGCGCTTCTGTGCCTCGATAGGGGGGTCTTCGCTTTTTCGGTCCCTGATTATGTCTATTTCGCGGATGTCCTTCTCGCCTTCATCGTCGCCGTACTGGCTGTCGAGCGATACTATCCCCACTGCGTCCGCGTCCTGCTGTAATCGTTCAAAATCCGTGATGTCCATATCCATCTCTTCCGCCAGCTCTTCCTTGCGTGGCTTCCGGCCGAGATGTGCTTCCAGCGATTGCTTGGCGCGAGACAACTGGTGTGCCCTGGCCCTGACCAATCTCGGCACCCAGTCCATACTGCGAAGCTCATCAAGAATTGAGCCGCGTATGCGGGGCGAGCAGTATGTCTCGAATTTCACTCCTCTGCCGGGGTCGAACGCGTCGATTGCGTCCATCAATCCGAAAGTGCCTGAGCTGATGAGGTCGTCCAGTTCCACCTTGCCCGGCAGTTTGGTATGCAGACGTTCCGCTGTGTATCGAACAAGATAGCGGTAGTGCTCCAGCAAAAGGTTGCGGTTCTGCTCATCACGGGTTTTATGGAAATGTTCCCAGACGCGGTTGATATCAACCTGCCCATGGGGAGCAGGGTCGGGTTGCTGATTGGTCTTCACAAGATTCCTCCTTGAATTTTGTCCAAGATTAGCCATCTCGGTTTAAGACCCCTATATAAGTTCGTATTAGTTCAACGCCGAGTCCTATAACAACTCGACTGTTCGTTCGCCCACGATAAGTCGGCATCGTCTCGATATAATGCCGCGTATCCACATCCCTTATCGGTCTTTTCGCTGGCGACTTTAGTTAAACCTTGCTGCATCTGCCGATTCGCCGCAGCCGATATTAATTTTTCACTTCTCAGGCCATTTGCCCTATTGCGATTAATTGAAGCAACGTCCCGGACAGGATTCGTTCACCTGTTTTTGTCTGAGTAAATCCACCGCTATCCGCTGATTGAGCGAATTTTCCAGCATTTTGATTATCTGGCACCGCAGGTACTCGTCCCGGTTTTGTTCGAAAAGCATCCTTGCCTCTTCGTCGATTACTGGCGTTACCTCGAAGCTGCCGTTTGCTCCGAACTTGACGTTTTCACCGTCCTGAAGCACAAGCCGGTGGTTGCACGCGTGCTCCGCCAGCGCCTGGGCCATCAACCTCGAAAACTCATCCACCGGCAAATCCCTCGGCACAAAACCGCACGTGTGCATCGCGTTTATGTTTTGAATCAGGATTTTCTGCCTGCTCTGCGTGAAATTGATTATCTTGAACAGAACCTCGGTGATATTGTCCGTAGTTATTGTTGGCAGGTTCATATTCGGCCTCCCAGGCAACCTGCCCACATCCCGCATCGCATTTTGGCCGCTTCCCTGTTGCCTGGCTTCCAACTCAGTCGAGTCGCGAAGAACGATGACTCCCTTATCATCCCTGCACCTTTCCTTTCATCCCTGTTCCGCCTCGGCCTCTGTGCCGCAGGTCCGTTAATTATTTATTGGGCCGCCGTTTTCCTCCGGCCGCACCGTTTGCTCTTCTCTGCGTAATATCTTCCTTATCTCAAAAAGCGACTTCGTCTTCTTCATCTCCATAATCCGGCCCAGTCGCTCGAAAACCGATTCGTCGTACAGCCGATGTCCGCCCTGCGTCCACTCAGCTTCCCGTATTAATCCCATCGTTGTGTAGTTGTGGATTGTTTGCCTTGAAAAGGGGGTGTACCGAACCAGGTCGCCGATTCGATACAGCTTGACGGGCACTCTGAGCATCACACCTGTTGATCTTGTTCGCATTACCAACGGTTGCTCCTCTCGGTTTTATTACCGGCAGTGTTTGAAATAGCTTTTACGTTTTGTAAAATGTAAAAGACATTATGTTTGGCGTCAAGGGTTTTTTGGCTTTTTTTGAAGTTTTTTTGGAATATTTTTGAATTCGCTTTCTGCCCAATCCGGTGTCCGATAATATTTAGTTTTCAATCACCAATTTGCTCGTGGGGATAGCTATTTTCCACCTTATGTATCGCGGTCAGGCAGCCGATATAGCAAGCACTATTACCCGGTAAGCTATAAATACTATGGGACGACATTGCACCAAATCGAATGGACACACCGAAACCGGCGCCCCCGTTGTTTCTCTGCTTGAGCAGATAACGCCGCTGGCCCGGCAGATAAACTGCCTGGATATCGAGCGTATCGCTACAATTTGCGTCCGAAAGATTCCGAAGCTTCTCGATGCCCGTCTCGCCTCCCTCTACATTCTCGACGACGCCGGCGATATGCTCCATCTCCAGAAAAATAACCACCCGTACCTCATCAATAAAATCGTCTCGCTGAATCAGAATCCGCCTTCGCCTATGGTTATCGCCGCCGAGAGCAAAAAGCTCATTTACATCAACGACATTGACTCTCAGGCCGGGGTGGTCATAAAAAAGTCGCAAAGGCCATACGCCGGCAATTATGGGACGAAAAACTGCCTTATTGCCCCTCTTTTGTGCCAGGATAAAGTTGTGGGCGTGCTGAACCTTGCGGATAAGTCCGGCCCGCAGGGATTCACCAGCGATGATATCGCCTTAGTCGAGCTTGTCGGCCAGCTGGTCGGCGCGTCCATCGGCAATATCGCGATGTTTGAGCGAATCCAGCACCAGGCCCGGACCGACGGCCTCACCGGCTTAGTCAACCACAGGACGTTCTATGAGGTTCTCGAAAAGGAGCTGTGGCGGTCGAAGCGATACGGCGAGCAGATTTCGCTGATTATGGTTGATGTCGATAATCTCAAGACGATAAACGACAGCTACGGCCACCGCGCCGGCGACTTCGTCATAAAGGAAGTCAGCAACCGGGTTCAGGAATCGATTCGCCAGATAGATACCGCCGCAAGATATGGCGGCGATGAGTTCGCGATTATCCTTCCCAATACTTCGCTCACCGATGCGGCCGTCGTTGCCGAGCGTATGGTCGGTGTTGTTGCCAGCTCACCCGTTGTCTGGAAAAAAGAGGAGATTCCCATCTCAATCAGTGTGGGCCTGGGCCAGTATGACACCGAGGATACGCCTGATGATATTGCCAGCAGGAGCGACAAGGCGCTCTACGCCGCAAAACAGGCGGGCAAAAATACCTTCAAAATTTCCCAGCCGCATAAGAAATAGTCATCAGAACAAAGACAGCGTGCAGCGTACAGCGGGTAGTTTGTAAGTCCTAAATTCTAAACCCTAAATCCTAAACAAACTCGAATTACCAAATCACCAAATTCAAAATACAGTATTAGATAACACTTATGATTTTGCGATTTTTGGAAAAAAGTTTGGGAAGAAATTTGCGGATAAACGTTACAGTTAGCCCAGATTAACGAATATGGGCAAGATGGAGAAGCCCTTCGACGTGCTGTGCTTGCTCAGGGTAAAATGGGTAAGGCGAAAAAATATTTTCATCTGAAAAAGTGTTCGAAAAGTGGTCCAAATTGGGGTCAAATTGATAAAAAGTGAGGTCATTTTGACAAAAAGTGAGCCGAAATGCGCGCGTTTTGATGGTTTTTGATACCCTTTTTTGAGTTCGATATATTAGCGGAATTAATTGTAAAGCTGGGCAGTTTCCTCTTGGCAGCTTACCGTGTTTAGCGTACAGCGTGTAGCGTGCAGCGTTCAGTTTAAGACGCAAGGGAGAAGATGCTCGATACTGGATGCTGGATACCCGATACTAGGGGGAGTTTTGATTGTCGATTGGCGATTGTGGGATGCGGATAAAAGGGCGGGGAAAGATTGCCCGGGGTCTCGAAAAACGGCCTATTTTATTGGCCAGCCGATTTTTTTAGCCACTGATTGCACTAATGGACACAGATTTAGTCATCTGGGGATTCAGTATCTCTAATTTCTCGCGAAGCGCGCGACCATCTTTGTTCAACAACGATCTTTACGCTAAAAATAGGGGTTACCAAGTTACAAAAACTCGTAATTGCTAAAAGCCGTTACTATAGTTTTATAAATTTAGCTAAAAATCTCGGTCTTGCGTAAAAAGCCCTTGATGTGGAACCGTGACCAGCGCCTTTTGTCCTCGGCTGAATGTAATATCCCATTTTGCCTGTTAAAGCATGAAAGCCCTTATTAGGATCAAGCAACGTTGTTCTGACAAGGTCATAATCCGCTTTCACAGCATCATACAACTCGCCATGTAAATCAAATTCTATGACAGAATGAATATAGCTTGGCTCATCAACATTTTTACCAACAGTCCTCGCCACAACCACTATTTTCTTAAGCTTGGCGAGAAGATGGCTTTCCTCAAACTTCTTCTGGCAAACATTTACAGGGTCGATCATCGTAATGGCCATCGTTTCCTTGAATGCAATTTCCCCGCCTTTTTTGTGCTTGAGTGGAATCGATTTTAATTCCCATGAGCCAAAATTGGGTGACTGAGCTGAATTAAGGGGCATTTCAAGATAACGCTCACATACATGTCCTGCCCAACCTTTGTTTACTCTGCCATTCTGGTATATCGTTACATTATATTTATGAGCAAGCTCATGAAGCTCTTTGCCGACAAGCTTTTTGAGATTCTTTATGGCTTCTGCTCTCTCCATTGTGCCTCTCGCCTATAAAGCCAATTCGCAAACTTCCTTGGGATTTAAAAAAGTCGCTTGTTCCAAAACATCTCCGATCCTTGGTATTGCCATTTGGTCAAGATACTTCCGCTCTAAATCAATACCAACGAATTTTCTGTTGTTCCTCAATGCCACCACACCTGTCGTAGCACTGCCGCAGAAAGGATCGAGAACAATATCTCCTTCTTTGCTTGTGGCTAAAATTATTCGCTCCAATAATGCTTCCGGCTTCTGTGTAGGATGCTTGCCATATTTTTTCTCGCCATTTTTAGGTGTTGCTATTGCCCAGACACTTCGCATTTGCTTGTTAGGTTTTTTTATAAAGTCCTCACCCCAATTTCTATCCTTCACCAGTTTATAGTTGAAGTAATGCTTCGCCTTTTTGTCTTTTCTGGCCCACAACAGTGTTTCATGACTTGCGGTGAACATTCGACAGGCAAGATTCGGGGCGGCATTCGGCTTAAACCAGCAAATATCGTTTATAAGATGCCATTCCTGTTTCTGTAAGGCAAACCCGCATGCGTAAATAGAATGGTAAGTGCCTGATATCCATAAAGAACCGCTTGGCTTCAATACACGACGGCAGGCCTTAATCCAGTTGTAATGAAATTGGAAATCTTCTTCTATTCCTTTACTTTTATCCCAGTTGCCTTTATTTACGCTGACACGTTTACCGGCATGGCAGGTAAATCCGCCGTTGGAAAGATTGTAGGGCGGATCGGCGAATATTAAATCGATACTTTCTTCTGGGAGGTTGCTTAATATTTTAAGGACATCACCATTGTATATTCGTATATTTTTATCTGAGTAATATGCTTGCATAAGTTAAATTCCATTAATTCCTGACATGAGCATATGTCTACCTGACCAATTCCAATACGTCACATCTTGTTCTATAAACAACCATTTTATCACTTTAAGAAGCAATTCTATAGAAAAACCAACCTCGAAAGTTGGTATGAGTTCTTTGCGAAGAATATCTTCTGGGTCATTACACAGAAATACCAAGTCGATTAGTTTTAATAGACGCTGATAGCTGATACTATCTTTTTGTTTTTTCTCTTTTAGGTCATTGGCGATATCATTGTGTTGAGGGTTATCTTTGCCATTCAAAAATTTATAACCTTCTACGTGAATAATAAAGTCAAATCCTTTATTTAGCCAAACTGGTCTTGTTAAATAAATTCTATTCCCACCTGTTAAAGTTTCTACATTGTAATGATAATTAGACGTTTTTTCTTTATTGCCAGTCCCAGCTTTTTCTTTGACCAAATTATCTAATAATAAAACCCGCAAGGAATTTCTGTCTTTCTCGTGATTACCCGCAATATTGTCTAATTTTATTGTTAAGTCTATTTCTGGATGTAAGGGCATTGTCTGTATCTCTTTCGGTTTTCTAACAACAATTAAACTGTTTGTATAAAACTGTTTCCGCCAGTATAAGAAGTTTCCATTGCTTCTTCACCCCTTTCCCATCGACCACCACAAAGATTTTATTTGCCTGATTATCTTATTCTACGGTTTAAAGAAAAAACAAACAAGGCAATTTTGAAAACGGCGTATAACAATGCCTAATGTGTGATTTAGTTATTTCCTTATTAATGTAGAAGCGAGCGAGATTGTCTGCTCGGTGTAATTCTGAATGCAATCGCAAATATAAAATTACCCTATGGAACTCTCTTTAACTCGATATATATAAACAAGGTTATAATTTACGCAGATCACTCTCAAAATCTTCATAGGTAACTTTATTATACTTTTTAAGAACCCTCTGAATCTCTTGCACAGCTTTATTTACTCCGCCTTCTCCGTAGAAATCTTTAAGCTTCTCAATAACTTTGTCATCAATTACATTCTTTAAATCTTCGAAGAACTCTTTCAATTCCATTTTAACATTATTGGCCATCACATTCCGTTCATATACTTGCAGAAGACGAAATAGAATTCTTAAACCTTTATTGGTCAATAAAAATCCATCTATATCACTTGCATACTCTGGAAAAGTTTTCCTTGCAAGAATAAAGACTTCTCGAAGTTTTTGATATGGTGTATCAATGTCATTTGTGTCGTGTTGATAGAGATGGTATTTTCCCCCTATGAAATTATTATTAAGAATTGCTGAAACTAAGGTGTTTAGTGTTATTTTTCCTTTCTTCTTGGCAAGGGCTTCGGGGATAAACACCTTTTTCCTTAAGGGAGATCCATTAGATTCATTAAGATTTTTAACTACCTGAACCGCCTGTTTCTCAACGTATTCTTTAGGGTTCTGCTGAGGATCCCAATCAAAATCTGCTTGAAGTACAAGAATAAGATTTCTATCGATTTTCTTCTGACCAGAATTAATTTCAATGAACGTCTTCATTTCTTTATGCTGGTCGATATTTTCAATAGTTACAACTGGTATAAAATTTTGCTCTTGATATATTTCGTCAACCTTTGAAAAACCCAAAAGACGATGCTGGCCGTCAATTACACGGCAAGCTGAAAAATGGGAAGGAATATTTATTTTGACAGTTCGGGGGCAATCGCTTCTGCTTAAAGGATTAACGCATAATTGGTCGCCATCAGGGCAACTGAGCAAAATAGAATTAGGAAATGTAAAGATATTTCTATGTTCTATTTTCCTGGCAATGTCTCCTATTCTTCCTTTGTCAAGCATTCTCTGGTATCCCGCATCTTCTCTTTTTCTCCTAAAGATATAACAGTACTCTAAAAGATTTTTTGCGGTATCTACATATGCATAAGCACGAACATTGTCGCCAAGATAAAATTGAATGGCATCCTTTTCTACGGTTGTTTTATTTGGCGGAATAACGCCTAAGAAACTATATAGATCATTTCTTGCCCATCGCCCAATTTTATCACGAGCATCACAAAAATATTCGAAGTCGTATGACGTCAACCAATAATTTTGTTTCTCCGGGGAAATGACTATGTTGTCCAATGGACAATCTGGTTTACCGCTAAGATCGAAATAAATCCGTAATGCTTTATATGTATCTGGCACTCCATATTTACCGTAAATAAGAGTCTTAGTTTCTTGTTTTTCTAATCGGGAGAAAAAATAGTTGGCTTTCTCACCGCGATCTCTTTGTTGCTTAGACGTTTCGATTAGAAACATGGTTTTAACATTTTTATCTTTGAACAACAAATCTACTTGAGCAATATCTCTACCATTTTTCTTTATGATATCTTCATTCCCACAGGCAACTAATTCAAGTCCCAAGTCAATCAATAAATTACCAAGCGGCTGTATCTTCGGATCGGTTAGATTGTTAATCTTGTCTTTAGCTTCCTTCGTATCCATTAGAACTCCTCATCTTGTAATGTATTATAACAAGATCTTGGGCTTTATGTCGAAAATCAGGAAATATCATGCCTATTTCCAAAACCGAATCTTCCGGCCAGTAACGTTGACAGGCAAAGGTGCGATTCTCTCCACGAGCCGTTTCCGACCATAAAATGGCAATATATCGTCAAACCGACAATAAAAGCAACTGTTTTCACCGCGAAACGGAGAATGCAACTTCTTCTTTTTTCTTGTTTTAGAATTGTGCAATTAACCGCCTTAATTTTCCGACCCCACAATACTGCAAGGACTGTCTTACGTCAATAAACGGTTTTACCCTGCCATCCACCTTCGTTAGGAACTACGGTGGACAGGCTCGCCAAGGGCGGAGATGGCAGGGCTAAATATTTTAAGGAAGAAAAAACCCCTCACGCGGCAAACCCGGCAATAAAGTTGCCGGGCTAAACATTATTTGGATGACCCTCCTTCGTTCTGCGAACTACGGAGGGTAAACGCCGGCATAAATGACGGGGCTAAATATTATTTGGATGATCCTGAAGCCCTTCGACGCGAATAAACTCAAAACCCTGCCACTCGCCAAGGGCGGAGATGGCAGGGCTAAATATGGATGCGGAAGTCGGACAAAGTTTTATCGGCGGAAGTTTTTAAGAAAGGCGGGTTGTGAATTGACGCGGGAGAAGGTATAATCAATTGTTAGTAGCGTATAGCGTATAGCGGGTAGCGTATAGTCAGGATATTGGCGAGGAACGGATATGTCAGGACATTCGCACTGGTCGAGTATAAAGCACAAGAAGGCGTCGGCGGACGCGAAACGCGGCAAGTCGTGGAGCAAGGTTGCGCGAATGATAATAATGGCGGCCAGGAAGGGCGGAGGCGACCCGAACACGAACCTGTCGCTGCGATACGCGATAGACAAGGCCAAGTCGGTCAGTATGCCGAAGGACACGATAGATAAGGCGATAAAGAAGGCGACTGGCGGGGCCGACGGGGTCAATTTCGAGGAGATGGTTTATGAGGGATATGGTCCGAAGGGCGTCGCGGTAATGGTGGACGTGCTGACGGACAATCGTGCCCGCACCGTCTCGGAGATAAAGAAGATGTTCGAACGTCACGGCGGGGCGCTCGGCGCGACCGGATGCGTTGGGTGGATGTTCCACAAGAAGGGTTTGATAACGGTAAAGACGGAGGCGGTGAAAGAGGACGATTTGATGGAGATAGCGCTGGGCGCCGGTGCGGAGGATATGCGGAACGTTGGGGGGATTTATGAGATAACCTGTTTGCCCGCGGCTTTTGAGGGGTTGAAGAAGGCGCTGGAGGCCAAGTCGATACCGATGGAGGTGGCGGAGGTTTCGATGGTGCCGACGAGCGAGATTCCGATAAGCGACCCGGAGACGGCGAGGAAGATAGTGGCGTTGATGGATGAGTTCGAGGACCACGAGGACGTTCAGAACGCATACGCCAACTTCAATATTCCGGATGATATAATGGCGAAGGTTTCGTCGTAATTTTGCCGGGGTTAGCGGGGAGGTTTTTGCTCGAGGTCATTTATTCGCTGGGTCGCGAAGAAATATTTATCCTCATCAAGTCGACTTAGGGCTTTTCTGCCCGGGTACATCAGCTTGAACTGTTCGCGGAAGCCATCTTCAATCTGCACGGCTATTTTGTAATTTTGCAGGGCTAAATCCGTCTGGCCGAGGTCTTCGGCGATTTGGGCGAGGCGGAGGCGCAGGTCGGCGTCGCCGGGGTAAAGCGAGACGGCGATGGAGGCACTATCGAGGGCTTTATTGAGCCATGAGTCGTTTTGGCCGGACTGCAAGCGTGCGTAGAGAGAATACACTTCGGCGAGCGCATCAAAATTTTTGTAATCCTGGGGGTTTCTCTGTGCGGCGGTAAAGAGCGCCTGTTCGGCGTTATTGAATATTTGCTCTTTTTGCGTATCGGAGCGATAGAAGCTCTGGATGTAGAGCCGGCCATTCATAGCCGGGGCGTCGGGGCTGAGAGGGTCGTCATCTGTGGCGGCGTCGAGGAAATTATGGGCAAGCTGGGCCTGACCGAGTTCCACAGGAGAGCGGGCGGCGGCGATTTCGGCGGTGCTTTTCGCGACGGGCAGCAGGGCGTAGTTGAAATATGCGAAACCGATTATTAGGGTAACAATAACAGCGGCGGTTTTCAGCCACAGTGGCGAGGAAATCACAGATTTCTGCTGATTTTGAGTTTGTGTATTCAGAGCGATAAGGCAGGCGAGCACGGCGAAGAAGGCGGTGAGGATGCCCGGCTCGAAAATGGCGAAGTCGATGAGGTTGTGAATTATAACACCGAGGATGCCGCAAAACAGGGCGGCGGCGGTGAGGCGTGTGTTTTGCAGGTTATATTCTTTGGGGGTAGTGGTTTGCAGGGTTTTTACGAACAGAGCGAAGCCGACGGCGAAGGCGGCGGCGGGGGCCATGTAGGCAGTAAACAGGACGAAAAGTTTTTCATCGAAAGTTTCCGCGGTGTTCTGGGGCAATATAAAGGGGCGAAGGATGATAATGACCATCGCGGTGACGATGGCGCAGAGGGTGGCGAAGTTTGCGAACCTGCGGTTTGGCGGGGTTTCGAGGGTTTTAGGGTCGGCCAATGAGGTTCGCCAAAGCGGCGAGAGAATGATTATGAGAAAGCCGAGGAGGGCGAGCGGGCCATATTGCGTGAGGATACTCAGGATAAAGCAGTGCGGGTCGGAGACGGTTTCGGGAGCGGCGGAAGGTTTATATTGAGGATAATAGGACGAGAAGTTTCCGCCGCCTACGCCGGTGAGGTGATGGTCGAGGAACATTTGCGCCGAGGCGCGCCAGTATTGCCAACGGGCGAGCATCGAGTTGCCGCCCGGGAGTCGGCCGAATTTGAGGCCGAACCAGGCGACGAGCGGGACAAGGGCGATAGTGCCGATAACGCAAGCGGTGAGGATGATATTTTTGGATAGTTTAGGCCTGGTGCTGCGCAAGAGAAAAGCGAAGATTGCGATGGCGATGAGAAATGCGGAGATAGCGCCTTTGCTGCGGGTTATGAAAAGACCGAAAAGGACGACGGCGAGGATGAGGACGGCGAGGGCGCGGTTACCGGAGAGCGAAGGGAAGGATTTGCGATTTTTGAGCAGCTCAGCCAATATCGCGATGGCAGCGAAAGACGTGAGGATGGCGAATGAGCCGGCGGAGTTGCCGGTGGAGAAGGAGCCGCGGACGTCTTTTGAGTAGATGCGGTGTTCGAGGAGGATATGATTGAAGGAGTTTCGAGTAATGCCGAGGGGCTGGAGTATCGCGTCGGGATCGTCCTGGTACTGCTGAATGATAATGTCGTTTTCGATGAAGAACTGGTCGGCGGACTGGAAGGCGGCGACTACGCCGAGCGAGGCGAGGGTAATGAGGAGGATTTTAATTTTGGTGTGGGAGTCGAGGAGATGTGCGAGCATTACCGCCATAAGGATAGGGGCCAGGAGGGTTATGGCAGAGGTGATTGCGGCGCGTTTGTTGGCGGCGTAGAAGGTGGCAAGTATCAGCCCCGTGATGAGTATTGCCAGGCCTGTACCCATAGCCGTAATTTTGAATGGGGGGCGTCCGCTGAAAAGTTTGGCAAGGCGCCAGAGGAGGAAGGCGAAAATAAGCGTCCCCGAAACACACAGGGAAAAGACAGTGTCGTTAATGACAAATTGTATCGGCGAGGGCTGGGGAGCAGGGGCTTCGGAACTGGTAGCGCGGAGGGCGATGACGACAATGCAGCAGACGAAGAGAATATTTTCAAACAGCAATACCGCCTTGCTCTTTGAGTTGTCGGTTTTGGTTTCAGGGTTTGTCATTTTGCCTCTGGCGGATAAATTTTGGCGGTTGTTTCCAGTATCGCGATAATCGCCAGGACCATAATGGTTTGAACGAAGATAAGTATAGCGCCAGCGAGGTTGACCTGATAGAGGAAAGTTGCGCCGATGCCTGTGGTGAGGGTAGCCAAATAGAGGGTCAGGACGGTCTGGGTGTCGGTGAGGCCGAGTTTTCTTAGTCGATGAGAGAAGTGCTGTGTGTCGCCGACGAATGGGGATTTTCCCCGGCTTAGCCGAAGGGCGGTTACTGTGATAAAATCATAGAGGGGAACGGCCATTGAGATGAGTGGGATTAGGACGGGATACCAGGCGCCTGAGGCGGCCTGATGGTAATAAGTTGTTCTAAGGGAAATGACGGCAAGGATAAAGCCGAGCGGCAGAGAGCCGGCGTCGCCCATAAAGATTTTGGCTGGCGGGAAGTTGAAGACGAGGAAACCGAGAAGTGTTCCGATGAAGAGCAGGGCAAGTGCGCCGATGAACACCTGACCGCTGAGAGCGGCGGCGGTGAAAAGAATCGCGGCGACTATTGAGGCGATGCCTGCTGCGGCGCCATCCATATTATCGAGGAAATTGAATACGTTGATAATGAGGACAATCCAGACGGTGGAGAGAAGTGAGGTAACGAGCTTGCTATGGATGAAAAATTCGAGGCGGATATCGGCGGCAAAAGCGGCAACGAAGGCGACGGCGAACTGAACTATGAGCTTGAAGTATGGGCCGAGGCGTTTTTTGTCGTCCCAGAGGCCGAGGACGAACAATGTGAAGATACAGCAAAGGACGATGATGAGCTGGTTTGTTCTGCCGATGAAGCCGGGGGCGTGAATGGCGGCGGACTCGTCGAGTGCCAATCGGCCCGGTTCGACTAAGAATTTTACGATTAAAATACCTGCGACGAGGAAGGAGAAGATAGTTATAACGATAGCGATGCCGCCGCCGAGGGCGATTGTTGAGCGATGGTATCTGTCTTCGGTGGGGCGGGCGACGAAGCCGACGCGCGTGGTTATATTTTTGACAAGCCAGGTCAGAATAGCGGACGCTGCGAATGACGCGACGAGCAGGATTATTGCCAGGTATTTCAGTGTCACGTTTTCAGTTGCTCCAGTAAACGGGTTCGGACTTTGGTGAAGAAATGCTGGTAATGCGGCTCTCTGTAGTCAGGGTAGGTGTAATCGAAATGTCGCCAGTTGCCTTTTTCATAAATGAGCGTTACCTCGGCGAACATTTTATTGCCGATGTAGATGCGATGCGAGAAATTTTTTGTTGAGGCGAGGATTAGTTTTGATAGTTCGATGATGCCGGGGTCAAGGTTGACGGGGCGGGGAAGGGGCAGTTTCAGCGAGCGGGCGAGTTTTTGTTCGAGTTTGTTGGTTGTGTGTTTGATTTTGGCGAGTTTGCCGGGGTCGATTAGTTTTTCGAGCGTGACAAACTGACGCAGGGCGTTGGGGCCGAGTTCATCTTTATAATAGTCGGTCTGGGTGAAGGGCCAAACGTCGCTTGCCAAGTCAATTATTCCAAAGGATTTGCTTATTGCCTTTACCGCTGCGGCAAGGGCGGTTTCATTCGCGGCGAGGATGCCGATGAACAATTTCACAGGTTGAGGGTTTTGTATATTCCACATAGTGACGGCATAATCTGGATTCCTGCTTCCGCAGGAATGACAATCATGCGTTTAGTTTTTGTTTCAAAGAGTTCACTAATTCCACGGTTTTGGCGACGGCGGTATCGACGGGGATGAGGGTTGGTTTCGGCTCGGTGCGGAGCTTGAGTTCGACGTTGCCGGTGGCGAGCGCCTTTTTGCCGACGGTGATTCGGACGGGAATACCAATCAAATCGGCGTCTTTGAATTTTACGCCTGCGCGTTCGTCGCGGTCGTCCAACAAAACCTCAATGCCCTTATTTTTCAATTCGCCGTAAATTTTATCAGCGGCCCCAACGACTTCGGCGTCATCCTGATTGACCGATACGATGATGACCTCGAAGGGGGCGATGCTGATGGGGAAGATTATGCCGTTGTCGTCATTGGCGGCTTCGATTGCCGAGGCGACGATGCGGTTGATGCCTATGCCGTAGCAGCCCATAAGGCAGGGGTTTTCTTTGCCCGAGTCGTCCAAGAAGTTGCAGCCCAGTTTCGATGAGTATTTGGTGCCGAGTTTGAAGACCTGGCCGACTTCGATGCCGTGTTTGAAGAACAGTTTTTTGCCGTTGTGTGTGTCACCTTCGAGGGCATTACGAATATCCGCGACGATAACGTTATCGCCTGATAGCGGAAAGTCCCTGCCGGGAACAATATTTTTGACGTGGTAATCGGTTTTGTTTGCGCCTGTAACGCCGACGGGCATAGCGGCGACGGCGTGGTCGATAATCAGTTTTGAGACCTTGCCCGCAAGACCCATTGGCCCGGCGAAGCCGGCGTCAGCGAAAGTTATCGGAGGTATGGCTGACTCAGGCGCCAAATGAAATTGGGATCCAGTATGGGACCGGAGTTTTTCTTCGTTAACCTCGTGGTCACCACGCAATAGAACCACAACGGTTTTAGACCAAATGTCCTTAAGATTACAAAGAAGAGATTCTACATTTTTCCATGCAGCAGAAAATTTATTCCCAAAACGGTTAGGATCTTCTTTGGCCACTTGATTTAACTTAGACACAAATTTAAAGATTCTAGTTGATTTAGAAGATGGTGTTTCTTCATGAGTTGAGATATCTGAAGATGATGATAAAAAGGGAGAGAAGGCCTCCTCCGATCCATGAGGTAATATGATACTATCTAGTTCATGATCCCCTAATGATTCAAGTAGCTTTGACAAGGATTTTGCAACTCTATCCATGTCGTTTATTGTTTTAGAAATATGATCCTCGGTGCCGCACCAATATATTAATGTCTTAACCATTTCTTTTGGTTTTGTTCCTAAATATTTGCATACGGCGTCGATTGAGCCGACGTTTGGCGTGTGGATTTCTTCCGGTTTAGGCGGGTTGGCGATGGGTTTTGCTTTAGGTAACGCATCGACGGCGGCTTTTTCGATATTTGCGGCATAACTCCCGTCTTCGGTATATACGATAACGTCTTCACCCGATGGGCAGGGGATGGTGAACTGGTGCGAGCCGGAGCCGCCCATTTCGCCTGATTCGGCTTCGACGATGACGTAGTCGAGACCGCAGCGTTTGAAGATGCGCTTATAGGTCTCATACATATTCCAGTATTCTTTATCTAAGCATTCGGGGGTCGCGTGGAAGCTGTAGGAATCCTTCATAATGAATTCCCGGCTGCGGAGGACGCCGAAGCGGGGGCGGAACTCATCGCGGAATTTGAAGCTGATTTGGTAAAGGTTAATGGGCAGTTGCTTATAGGATTTGATTTCGCCCGCGGCGACGCTTGTAACGACCTCTTCGGCGGTCGGGGCAATAACGTTCCAATGGTCGTTTCTATCCTTAAATCTTGCCATTGTTGGGCCGTAATCGACGTCGCGGCCTGTCTGCTGCCAAAGCTCAATCGGCTGCACCGAAGGCATTAAGATTTCCTGTGCGCCGGCCTTGTTCATTTCATCGCGGACGATGCCGATTACCTTGAGCAGGCATCGCCAGCCGAGGGGCAGGTAGGTATATGTGCCGCTGGCTAATTTACGCATAAGCCCGGCACGGAGCATAAGTTTATGACTCGGAATCTCCGCGTCGGCGGGGGCTTCCTTGACCGTCGGTATCAACATTTTACTGTATCGCATAATAGACCTAAGACCTAATCCGCCCGCGGCGGACAGATATTAAACAATCGATTGCGGTTTATAATGCAAAAACCTCGTTGTTGCAAGGGTAAAACGCATTGGGTCTGCGGTAACAAGGAAAAGAGCATTTCAGTATTAATACTGGAATTTGCTGTTGTTTTTTGGTTAGGGATTTGGTATATTTGCAAAATATAAGGTTATCGTGCCGCCAGAGGCCATTACATGCCAAGATTAGTAAATGGAGACGCCCGAAGGGGCAAGAAGGAGAGTGTATTGATGAAGACCCGCATTAATTCAAAAAAGAATATCACTAGGCCTGTCCTCCGTAGCTTCAGCGAAGGAGGATTTACATTAGTTGAGCTGCTGGTGGTGATAGCGATAATCGCGCTGCTGATGGCTGTTTTGCTGCCGGCTTTGAACAAGGCCAGGACCCAGGCGAAGCGGATTGTGTGTTTGAACGGCCTGAAGCAGCTTGTGACGGCCTGGATGACATACGCGGATAACTCCGACAGCAAACTTGTTAATGGCGGGCAAGCTCCGTCTAATAATTCCCCCGTGGTGACGGAGACATATTGGTGCACGAGTTTCCACACAGCGGCCGATCTTGGATATGACTGGAACTGGAATACGGCGAACTGTACACCCGGCACGCCGGTGTTGACATACGAACAGAGGGTAGAGAAGCTAAAGAAGGGCGCTCTTTATAGATATTGCCAGAACTTAAAGGTTTACCGCTGCCCGGAGGCCGGTAAAGATATGCACCGGACATATATTATGCCCACTCCTATGAACGCGTGGTGGCAACTTGGCGGAGCAACCGATTATCCTGTCAGTAAAGTGGCAAAGAGGTTGGGGCAGATTAAAAATTCAAAAGAGAGGGTTGTGTTTTTTGAGGAGAGGGAAATATCCCCCGATGCTTTCCAGTTTCCATACACTATGCCCGGTATTAATCTCTGCGATGCTCCAAGCATTATGCATGGGGATGGGGGAAATTTCGGTTTTGCCGATGGACATTCTGAATACCATAAATACGAATGTGCAGAGACGATTAAATGGTGCAAATTAGGCCCGTCATACAATCCCACGGTAGCGGCAGATACCTGCTTTAACTCTGTTACGCCGCCCAAAGACCGTATATGGTTAAAGAAAGCGATATGGGGTGATTAACCGTCGTAAGATAAGCGGTTTTTGAATCAGCAGTTAAAGGGCATATGCCTTGATTGGTATATGCCCTGTTCTTTGTGGTTGATTACGGTTAGGATGATAATCGGAGCCGGGTTAGTAGGTTATGGTCAACCGATTGGCCCCAGAGGTAAAAAAATATTGAAGAAAAACAAGGGTTTTACATTGGTTGAGCTTTTGGTGGTTATCGCGATAATCGCGTTATTAATGGCCGTTTTGCTGCCGGCTTTGAACAAGGCCAGGACCCAGGCAAAGCGTATTGTGTGTTTGAACGGGCTCAAGCAGCTTGTGATGTGTTGGATGACATACGCGGATAACTCCGACAGCAAACTTGTTAACGGCGGACAGGCAGGTGGTCAACCGGTCTATGGCTGGGTGAAGGAGCCGTTTTGGTGCACGGCTAATTTCGCAGTAGGAACAGTCCAGGGTTGGGACTGGGATTGGAAGTATATGAATGGGTGGGACGGTTATACCGGTACGGGATTGACGTATGAACAGAGGTTAGAAAAGCTGAAGGGAGGCGCTCTTTATAGATATTGTCAGAACTTAAAAATTTTCCGTTGTCCCGAGGCCGGTAAAGATATGCACCGGACGTATATTATGCCCACTCCTATGAATGCGGCGTGGTTGCAGAGTGATAACGCGACAGGGGTGAATGGTTACCCCGTAAGTAAGGTGGCAAAAAGAATGGGGCAGATTAAAAAATCGAAAGAGAGGGCCGTGTTTTTCGAGGAAAGGGAGATATCCTCCGATGCCTTCCAGCTTCCGATAGATTGCTCATATGGGCTCTGCGATCCTCCAAACATTATGCATGGAGATGGGGGGAATTTCGGTTTTGCCGACGGGCATGCTGAATATCATAAATACGAATGTGCAGTGACGATTGCATGGGGAAAAGGTGGTACTGCACCCTCGTGTTCAGAGACATGCTTTATGAACAAAGATTACAAATGGCTGAAGAACGCTGTATGGGGAGAGTAAGATAAACGGCAGGAAAACATTGGCTTTTGAATCAGCAGTTAAAGGGCATATGCCTTGATTGGTGTATGCCCTGTTTTTTGGTTGATTATGGGGGAGGAAAAGACATAACATAAGATAACCGCGGAAGTCGCGGGAAAACGACCGAGGACCCTTCTTCGTCCCTAAGGGACTGCGAAGGGCAGGCAGAAGGCAGTGGTGAAAACAAAAATATTGAAGAAAAACAGGGGGCATGTCCTCCGTAGCTTTAGCGACCTGTCCTCCGAAGCCCTTCAGGGGCGAAGGATGGAAAGAGGATTTACGCTGGTCGAGCTTTTGGTCGTTATCGCGATAATCGCATTGTTGATGGCCGTTTTGCTGCCGGCCCTGACCAAGGCCAGAAGAGCAACAAAGCGCGTCGTTTGTATGAGCAATATGAGGCAGCTTATTACCGCTTGGATGGCTTATGCCGAGAACAACGACGGCAAAATTGTTAACGGCGGGCAATACCCGCCCCCGCCCAACGATACGCCCCCCACCAACCCTCGCGTAACGGAGCCGTACTGGTGTTCGGGTACTCACTCAACCGCCGACCCCGGTTATGACTGGAACATTGGAGGCGACTGGCATGGTCTACAATATTGCACACCCAGCACACCGGTTCTGACTTATGACGAGAGGGTAGAAAAATTGAAGAAGGGCGCTCTTTACAGGTATATTCAAAATCTGAAGGTTTACCGCTGTTCAGAGGGCGCGAAAAATTTACACCGGACGTATTCTATACCGCTATCGATGAATGCCCACAGTGCTGGAATGGAAAATCCTATTACTGGAATTCATAAAGAGGGAAAGGTATTTAAGAGAACTGGGGAGATTAAAAGAGGTGCTGAGCGGCTGGTGTTTATAGAAGAGGTATTGATGACGCCGGATGCTCTGCAAATATGTGCAGACCAGGCTATATGGCAACCGTATCCCGACTGGCCCGGTGTTATGCACGATACCGGGACGACTGTTGGAATGGCTGACGGGCACTGTGACTTCTGGAGATGGCAATGTCAGGAAATGATTGATGCACTCAAGAAATCACCGCCCGAGCAACCAGATACTACGACGTGCAAGAAAGACATTGTCAAATTCCAGGTGGCTGTATGGGGTGACTCGCTTAAATATCATCCGGCCGCAAGTGATATGCCGTAATTTCAGGAGCGGATGTTGAACGTAATCATTTGAGATTACAAACAAAGGGCATATATTATATATGCCCTGTTTTTTTGGTTGATTATCGATAGGGCAGGGTTGATAATCGTGTCGTTGAATTTACCGCAATTTGGATTAGGAGCAGTTAATGGCGCATAGATATGTAAGCGAGATAGCACCTGGCGAGGTGATTGACGATATCTACCTTGTCAAAGAGCCGATTCTGCGGAGCACGTCGCGGGGCGATTTGTATATAGCGATGTTTCTTTGCGATAAGACCGGCCAATTGAACGGCCGGGTCTGGCAGGCAAGCGAGGCGATGTATGGCGAGCTGCCCAAGCCGGGGTTTGTGCGGATAAAGGGCAGGAGCGAGGTATATCAGAATTCGCTGCAGGTGGTTGTGAATAATATCAGCGTGATAGATTCGAGCAAGGTGAACATAGAGGAATATCTCGCTCACACGGACAAAGACGTGGACAAGATGCTCGCGGAGGCGAAGCGGATTGTGGGCGGGGTGAAAAATAAGCAGTTGAAAGCGATTGTGGACGAGTTTTTGGCGGACGAGAAGCTGATGAAGAGTTTTTGCCGTTGTCCGGGCGGTATGTCGATGCACCACGATTATATCGGGGGGCTTTTGGAGCATACCTGGAATATGCTGAGGGTGGCGGGGGCGATATTGCCTTTGTATCCGGAGGTGCAGGCGGATTTGGTGCTGGCGGGGATTTTTATTCACGATATGGGTAAGACCGAGGAGCTTACCTACGATACGGCTTTTTCATATACGGATTCAGGGCAGCTCATCGGGCACATAACCAAGACGATTATTATGCTGTACAAAAAGGCGGACGCATTGGCGGCCAAAGGCGTGCAGATTGACGCAGCGATTCTGGATTCGCTGGGGCATATCATTTTGTCGCATCACGGGGAATATGAGTTTGGCTCGCCCAAGCTGCCCGCGACGGCGGAGGCGTTTATGGTCTGCTATATCGATGACCTCGATGCCAAAATGAACCAGGTGACGCGATTGATTGAGGATGAGCCGGGCGATTCCAACTGGACGGGCTGGCAAAAACCGCTGGAAACGAAGTTGTATCGCAGGCGGATTGATTAGCGGCGACAATTATAAAATTGCGTAACTCGTTTGCCGACAAGAGGATACAACAGATAGTTTTTTTATTTTAACAGGACGAATTTTCTTTGCATTTGTGCGCTGAATCGCGTAGAATTCTTGTTACTACTGGTAGTATAAGTAGGGACATCCCTGTTTGCATATCGGCTTTAGCATGTTAATTGGGTAGTCGTTGGGAAATAAAAAGACAAACATCCAACATTATTATTCTAATTTTGGAGGCACAAAAAATGAACTGGAACGAACTCATAGCTGACCCGGTACGCCAAATGCTGACGAGGATACTGGCCTATCTTCCAATCCTGCTTATCGCATTAATAATCCTGATAGTGGGCTGGATTGTGGCCAAGGTAATCAGGCGGGCAGTTGACTGGCTGCTTAAGACAGTACGCTTCGATGTAATGGCGG
Source organism: Sedimentisphaerales bacterium (assembly GCA_050013675.1). Taxonomy (GTDB): domain Bacteria; phylum Planctomycetota; class Phycisphaerae; order Sedimentisphaerales; family Anaerobacaceae; genus Fen-1362. Next base: position 37,314 of record JBEKEU010000005.1, on the reverse strand, counting down.
ACAAAGCGGGGATATCAGAAGTTCTCAGGAAAGGCGATTTGAAGATTACCGCCCGGGAGGTGGTAAGCGGCCTGGTTTACTGGCTGATTATCATTATGGTTTTAGTGATGACAGTCGATGCACTGGGGCTGCCAAAGGCAGCGGATGTTCTTACGAGCTTATTCGCTTATGTCCCCAAGGTGATAGCGGCCCTGCTCGTTCTGGTGGTTGCAATGTTTCTGGCCAGTTTTGTATCGGAAATAGTTCGCACGGCTTGCGGCAACGCGAATCTGCCCAGACCCGAGCTAATTGCCGGCGTAAGTCGATGGGCGATTATAATCTTCGCGGTGACTATTGCGATGGAAGAGCTTGGTATCGCACCGCTTCTGGTGGGTACGGCCTTCAATATTATCCTCGGCGGAGTCGTCTTTGCACTGGCGCTTGCCTTTGGATTAGGCGGCAAGGATGCCGCTGCAAGGTATCTTGAGGAATTAAGGCAAAAACGCTCCGGGAAATAATGAAGAGTTAACCTGTCCCGGTAATGAAAAACTGTTTCGAGTCGGCATAAAAAACGAAATCGCGGGTGGTGCGCCTCCGGTGTGTCTGAGAGAAGACCTGTAAATAATCTAAAACAGGAGACAGGATAGTCATCTGCAAAATTTATGAAAGGGAAATCAAAAAATACAAGAAAACCTTAAATAGCCGTGGTTTTGGTCTGTCAGGCGGCTTGGCCGTGTGCGTTTAACACTAAACCCAAAACAAGGAAAGGATACTTATTATGCTTTACACTTTAGCTGTTGTTCTGATTATATTGTGGCTCCTGGGGTTGGTCACTTCCAATACCATGGGCGGTTTCATTCATATCCTCCTGGTGATTGCCATTGTGGTCATCTTGGTTAGAATCATTAGCGGACGAAAACCCCTGTAACCATTTCGTAAAGCCAGATATGAAAATCAGAAGGAGGTTATTTCTATGAACAAAGTAGTGTCGCTCGTAATTCTTGCCGCAGGTATCGTTCTTGTGGTCTTTGGCGTTGCTGCGACAAAGTCATTCAGCTCTGACATTTCCCGATTTTTCACCGGCTCGCCTACCGACAAGGCGATATGGATGCTGATCGGCGGCGTTGTTGCAATCATTATCGGGCTGGCTGGTTTGTCGCTTGGTAAACCCAAGGGCGTCTGAATGCTTCGATAGGGAATATGTACTTAACGGAGTGTGTTGTATTGCTCCATAGTTAATTATTTAAGAAAGGAAGAGCAAATGAAAACTGCAATTACGATTGTGATGACTTTGGTTCTGGCGACCATGTACGGCTGCCAATCGAGCAGCCCACGAGGTGGCAGCGCGCTCAAAGACGAAGGATTCAAAATCGCCGCCCCAACCTTTGGCATAGAGATCAAACAGGGTGAGGTCCAAAGTGTTAACATCTCTCTGGAGAGGGGTGCGTATTTCAAGCAGGACGTGAGGCTGGGAATTGAAGCGGCCAAGGGTATCAGCGTCGACCCGGCCAAAGTTATGGTCAAAGCGAGCGATAAACCTGATGTGCAAATCCGGATTACGGCGCCCAAGAACGCTGCCCTCGGTGTATATCGTGTCTCTGTGAAGGGGATGCCGAAAACCGGGTCACCGACCTCGACGGAATTCAACGTGAAAGTTGTTACTCCGTAGATTTCGGGTAGTTTGTTCTAATCTGAGCAGCCCCATGTCACTTGACGTGGGGCTACTCGGCTGTTTAACCAAAAAAGAAAAGGAAAATTATTATGCTTTACACTATCGCTGTTATTTTGATTATATTGTGGCTCCTGGGGTTAATCACTTCCAACACCATGGGCGGTTTCATTCACGTGCTTCTGGTAATCGCCATCGTGGTTGTCTTGGTTAGAATCATCAGTGGACGAAAACCCATGTGACCATTTTGTGGGCCAGGCATCAAAATCAAAAGCTTAAGTGTGAAATGTTAATTGTAACATAAGGAGTATTGTATGACTCCATTTTCAGTTTAATTTAAGAAAGGAAGAGCAAATGAAAACTGTAATTACGATTGTGATGACTTTGGTTCTGGCAGCCGTTTCGAGTGGCGCGGACAGCCCTAAAGGCGGCAGTGTTGCCAAGGGCGAAGGATTCAAGATCGATGTCCCAACCTTCGCTACGAAGGTTAAACAGGGTGAAACCCAAGCCGTTACCATCAAACTGCAGAGGGGCGAGTCCTTCAAGCAGGATGTGAAGCTGCAAATCGAAGCGGCCAAGGGCATCAGCGTCGACCCGGCCAAAGTTACCGTCAAGGCCAGTGACAAACCTGATGTTCAACTCATGATTACGGTGCCCAAGAGCACTGCCCTTGGTGAGTATAAGGTCTCTGTGACGGGAACCCCGACAACCGGCGAACCGACCTCAGTGGAATTCAAAGTGAACGTTGTCGCTCCGGATGCCAGCTACACCATGCGATCAGACAGCCCTAAAGGCGGCAGCACACTCAAGGGCGAAGGATTCAAGATTGCTGTCCCAACCTTCGACACAAAGATTAAACAGGGTGAAACTCAAAGTGTCACCATCTCTCTGGAGAGAGGCGATTCTTTCAAGCAGGACGTGACGCTGGAAATTAAATTGTCCAAGGGCGAAGGCATCACCTTCGACCCGGCCAAAGTTCTCGTCAAGGCGAGCGACAAACCGGATGTGCAACTCGGGATTACGGCGCCCAAGGACGCTGCCCTCGGTGAGTATATTGTCTCTGTGACGGGAACCCCGACAACCGGCGAACCGACCTCAGTGAAATTCAACGTGAAGGTTGCGGCTCCATAGATTTCGGGTAGTTTGTTCTAATGAGAGTACGCTTGACAAGCGGCAAAGCATCTGTATGACACTAAAATGAATTTACAATTATAACGCTAATTAAAAGGAGATTTAACATGAAAGTAAACTCAATTTGCAAGTATGTCCTGGCAATAGCCCTTTTTGCACTGGCAGCCCTTATGAACGGATGCCATGGCGTTAATTGGTAGAATGTTTCGGCGATTCACGCAACTGTAGTATATATCAAAAAGAACAGTGGTGAGGATATAATGTTGCGCCTTACACATAACTGTGATCTTTGCTATGTCTGCTGCTGTGCTGGCGCCGGACATGACGAGAAAAACAGTGACGGGTACAAAGTAATGCGACAGCCCCAAGGAGTGCCCGTTTCTGTTTTTCTAAAATAACAAAGTGTGGTTTGTTCAGTATCTCAGTATCAGGGGTAAGCCATGTAATTGTATTTGCGGACGTACCAATTCGCCGCGTTGCTGGGGCTGGGAATGCTGATGTTGAAGCGGTTTCGGTAGAAATAGTTTTTTGGGCAAAATTGGAAAGCTGCGGATTGATTGAGTCCGCAGCTTTTGTTTTGCGCGTGGGGGGGGTATAATCGGCGGATATGGCAAATGAGCAGGTGAAAATCTATACCGTCAGTCAGGTAACGACGCTGATAAAGACGACGCTGGAGAACGGTCTGCCAGGACGATTGACGGTGAGGGGTGAGATAAGCGACTGGAGACCGCATTCGAGCGGGCACTGCTATTTTTCGCTCAAAGATGAGGGGTCGGTATTGCCCTGCGTGATGTGGGGGAGCAGTTTCAAGAAGGTGAAGTTCAAGCCGGAGAACGGGCTTGTGATATTCGCGACAGGCAACATCGATGTTTACGAACCGCAGGGGAAATACCAGTTTTACGTTGAGAGGATGGAGCCGGCGGGTGTGGGTGCGCTGCAATTGGCGTTCGAGCAAATGGTTAAACGTTTAGCGGCGCAGGGATTGTTCGATGAGGCGCATAAAAAGCCGCTGCCTAAGTATCCTGGGCGGATAGGAGTATTGACGAGCGAATCGGGGGCGGCGGTTGATGATATAAAGAAAAGTATTTTTGACCGCTGGCCCTGTGTGTTGTGTTTTTACCCGGTTCCTGTTCAGGGTGAAGGGGCGGCTGAAAAAATAGCGTCGGCGATAAGAGACGTCAATCGGCGAAACGATAAGCTCAAACTCGATGTTTTAATTGTGGGACGCGGGGGCGGGTCGCTTGAGGATTTGTGGGCGTTTAACGAGGAGGTTTTGGCGCGGGCGATTTACGATTCGAAGATACCGATAATCAGCGCGGTAGGCCACGAGATTGATACGACGATAGCGGATTTGGTGGCCGATGCGCGGGCATCGACGCCTACGAAGGCGGGGGTGGTTGCGGTGCCGGACGCGAGAGAGGTGCTGGAAAAGTTGTTGGCGGCAGAAAGTCGGCTGACGGGTGATATAAAATCGGTTGTCGAGCTTGCTGAACAAAGATTGCAAACGATATGCGCAAGCGCCGCGTTCCGGAATCCGCTTTTGCAGGTGCGGAACCGTCAGCAGCAACTGGATGATATGGGGAGCAACCTCGAAGAATTGATTGGGGATATGATAACGGATGCGAGGGAGCGGCTGAATGGATATTATGAGCAGGTGGTGCGTCTTGAGCCGCATCGACTGTTAGGCAGGAAAATGGTTGAGGTTAATGACTTGCGAAGCAGGGCAAACGCAGCTATATCGGCATTATTGGGCAAGGCGGGGATGCAGCTTACCGCACAGGAAAATCGGCTCGCGGGCCTGAACCCGAGGGCGGTATTGAAGCGGGGTTACTCGATAACGACGCTCAAACAAACGGGAGTGGTATTGAAAAATGCCTCGGAGGTGCAAATGGGGGATACGCTGGTGACGGAATTGGCGGAGAATTTTATTGAAAGCAAGGTTATAAAAAAGTAAAAAGAAACCACAGATTACACATATTAACACAGATTGTTGGGTAGAAGAATGGCAAAAGAAGAAATAAAAGGCGATGTTGGCAAACTGACGTTTGAGCAGGCGATAAAGGAGCTGACGGAGATAGTCAGCAAAATCGAGCAGGGCGAGATTGCGCTTGGCGACAGCTTGCAGCAGTATGAGAAGGGTATGACGCTGATAAAGCACTGCAGGAAGATTCTCCAGGAAGCGGAGAAACGCATCGAAAAGATTGCGGAAGAGGGTAAGGGGCAGCAGTAAGTTAATTGCGGATTTGTGATTTCGGATTGCGGATTTAGTGGAAATGGAAATTAAGCGAGCGTGGCGGAACTGGCATACGCGCAAGGCTTAGGACCTTGTGTCCCTTAGGGACGTGGAGGTTCGACTCCTCTCGCTCGCAATAGTGTTTTTTCGATAAGGACTGAATCTCTGCTTTCGCAGGAATGACAAAGTCAGACAGGATGTCAGTTATGCCAAGCGGTTATTTTGGGTTGAAGGCGAGGGGGACAAACGTCAAGACGGAGGTTGTGGCAGGGGTAACGACGTTTCTGACGATGGCCTACATCATTTTTGTCAATCCCGATATGCTGAGCAAGACCGGTATGGACAAGACCGCGCTTGTGGCTGTGGTGTGCTTAGTGTCGGCGATTTCGACAATTGTCACGGGTGTTTTCGGCAGGGCGCCGATAGCAATGGCGCCGGGGATGGGACTCAACGCTTTTTTCACATATACGCTTGTTCTCGGTAAAGGGATGAGCTGGGAGACGGCGCTTGGGGCGGTGTTTGTTTCGGGCGTTTTGTTTTTACTGCTGACGTTGATTGGGCTTCGCAAGAAACTCGTGGAGGCGATACCGCCGGGTATAATCTCGGCGATATCGGTGGGCATCGGGCTTTTCATCACGTTCATAGGGTTAGTCAATCTTCACATAATAGTCAAAAACGACGCGACGCTCGTTTCTGCGGGGCCATTGGGCGCCAAGACGCTGATAGGGCTGGCGGGCCTGTTGTTTATGCTGTTTTTTGAAATGAAGGGGATAAAGGGGTCGCTGCTTATCGGCATAGCGTTTTCGACGCTTCTGGCGATTACGTTCGGGTATGTTGACAGGCCGATGCAGTGGGTGTCGTTTGGCGTGGATATAAGGCCGATTGCGTTTCATCTGGATATTTTCGGCGCCTTGAAGTGGGGCGTTCTGGGCAGTGTGTTCAGCTTGATGTTTATGAGTATGTTCGACGGCATAGGCACATTGGTTGCGTGCTGTCACCATGCGAAAATGGTCGATAGTCACGGCAAAATAAAGGGCCTGGACAGGTTGCTGGCAATTGATGCCCTTGCGGGTATGACCGGGGCGGTATTCGGCACATCGACAACTACCGCGTACGTCGAATCGGCCGCGGGCATTGAGCAGGGAGGCAGGACGGGGTTGACCTCCGTGGTTACGGGGGCGTTATTTTTGCTGGCGATATTGTTTGCGCCGCTTGTGGGCGTGGTGCCTGAATACGCGACGGCTCCTGCTTTGATTATGGTGGGCCTCTTTATGATGAAGGAGGTCCGAGTGATAAACTTTGCGGATATTCAGGAGGCGTTCCCGGCTTTCATTATTATTGTGATGATTGCGCTGAGCTATAGTATCAGTACTGGGCTGGCGTTCGGATTTATTTCCTTTGTGCTTATAAAATCAGCCGCGGGAAAGGCGCGAGAGGTCAAGCCGACGATGTGGATTATCGCGATTCTGTCGCTCGCGTTTCTGGCCGGCGACAAGTTAGGCGATTTGATAAAGTGTATTAAATAAGCAATAAGAAAAAAGGTGCCCGACCCCTTTTTCGGATTGAAAGGAGAATGTTATGGATAAGTTGTATGAGAGCGCGGAAACGGGATGCTGTCCGAGGTTTAATCCTGAGCCGTGGAACAAAAGAGAAGTAACGTTCAAGGATAAACTTTTTATTAAAGACCATGTTACCAGTTTCCTGCATATCCCGTTGAACTTCGGCAGGGTTATGGTGCGGAATATGGAAAGGATTGCAAAGGCAGGGGCATTGGCACAGGAGCCGATGGTGCTGAGCGATGAAAATTCGCTCTGGGGCGCGGATATTTATATCGCTGTGTCAAAGAACGTGCCAGGGGCGGAAATGGTTAAGGTTTCAGGGGCATTTTTGGCACAGGTTTTTGAAGGGCCATACAAGGATATCCGCCAGTGGGTTAAACAGATGACTGATTATGTCCGCCGGCAGGGAAAAGAACTGAAGAAGCTTTATTTTTTCTATACGACCTGTCCCAAGTGCGCAAAATACTACGGTAAAAACTACGTAGTTCTCCTTGCGCAGATATAAGAGTGGAATTTTTTATCTCAGGCCGGTAGTTTAGCGATGACGGAGGCGGTGTGGAGGCCGAGCAGCATAAGGAAGTCGAGGTCGCCGAGGTTGTAGTGGTCGTCACGGAAGGTGTCGTTGGTATAGATGACGCCGAAGCAGCCGGCGGGGGTAATCAGGGGAGCAATCAGGACAGAGCGTACCTGGGTTTCCTTTTGCTGGGAGAGGTCTCTTGGGAAAATGAAGAGCATGAACTGCTTTTTGTTGATGGCCTCGGGGATTTTGTCGCCGAATTCGAGGTCGGCCTGTTCGATGGCCATACCGCCTTTGTGTTTTCCGGCGTGCGCGGTCATAGGGCCGTCGGCTTTGGCACGCATCGCACCCCAAACCTGATAGGAGTGGAACTGCTTTGAGACCAGCTCCAGCATAACGAGCAGCGCCTTGTCGATATGGTCGACTTTTTTGAGTTCTTCGATTGCATAGAGGAAGTCGGTGGCGCGTTCCGCCTGGAACCTGATGGCAGGGGCCTTTTCGGCGCCGAGTTTTCTGATGATGATTTGCGGGCCGGAGGCGAGGGAGGCGGGGGCTTCTTCGAGTTCTACGGTTTCGCCTGGGTCGGCGGTGGAGGCCGTTTCGAAGTTGATCTCGATGGCGAAATCGGATATACGAATGACGTCGCCTGTTTTGATGTCGGCTTTGTGGATTTCGCTGTCGTTGAGGTAGGTTTTGTTTGCGCTATCGAGGTCTTCGACAACCCACTGGCCATCCTTGGTGTTATAGATAACGGCATGCTGGCGTGATACGACTTTGTCGGGCAGGAGTATCTGGCTGTTGGTGTGTCTGCCGATGTAGATTGGACCCTTGTCGAAGTGAAATTCGTTAATGGTGCGCTCACCTTGTTTTACTACGAGGCGCATTACTGTCCTCTCCATATTGGTAGTTTACGTTAGCGTTATCATTATATTAGATTAATTGCCGGGATTTGTCAAGCGAAAGGGGGCGGCAATTTGGGGTATTTGCGGCGGAAGGAGGGATGTTTAGAACCTGAAGCTGTCTTTGAGGGCGGTTTTGAAGTCGTAAACGTCGTTAAAGTCGTCGATGGTGTCGGTGGGCTGGGCCTTCATCCAGTTGTGCCTGATGAGGAGGTAAACGATTTCGCCGAAATCACGGGTGGTTTTGACTCGCCAGGAGTCGAGGACGAGCATAGCGAGCAGACCCCATTTTTCGAGCGCGAGCAGGCGAAGTCCTTCGCAGAGGGTTTGGCCTGTGATGTGGCCCGGTTGACCGGCGGATTTTCGGATGGTGAAGCCGAGACCTTCGTAAACGAATCGCACTGCTTTTTGGTTGTATCGGTTGTCCTGCTCTGAGATTTCCTCGAGCGATTTTTTTTCGGGCATATTATGTCAGCTAACTTTTGCGCCTGGTTTAGCGCCTGTGTCTGCGGTGAGCATAAAGATTTCTTTTCCGCCGGTGCCTGAGGCGAGAATCATACCTTCGGACAGGCCGAAGCGCATCTGACGTGGTTTGAGGTTCGCGAAGAGTATGACGATTTTACCGATGAGATTTTCGGGCTGGTATGCCTGGGCGATGCCGGCGAGGACGTTTTTCTGGATGCCGCCTACGTCTAACTGAAGTCGCAGGAGTTTGTCGGCGCCTTCAACACGTTCGGCCTTTACGACCTGCGCGATACGCAGGTCGATTTTGGCGAAGTCCTCGATTGTGCATTCCGGCTTAATCGGCTCCGCGGTTATCGCCGGGGTTGGTTCCGTAGTCACAGGTTTTTTCTCTCCTGTCTCTTTGCTTTCTTCAATCATTGCATTCACCTTTTCTTTATCTACGCGTTCGAAGAGACGTTCAAAGTTATTAATATCGTGTTCCTGAAGTATGGTTGGGACATCGGCGAAGGTGAGTTTACCGATGTTCAGCAGGCGTTCGATTTTTTCGGCGAAGGCGGGCAGGACCGGCTTGAGATAAATCGTCAGGATGCGGACGGCATTGAGTGCGGCGGTAAGTGTTGTGCGGGCTTTTTCGGGGTTCGTTTTAATTTCAGCCCAGGGCCGGTTACACTCGACGTAGCCGTCCGCTAGGTCCGCCAGTGTGACGATGTCCCGGACGACGGCGGCATAATTGAGATTTTCGTAGTTTTGCGTAATTTCGCTGCCTGCGGCGGCGATTGCGTCGATAAGTTTTTTGCCTTCGTCGTCGAGTTTGCCCAGTCGGCCATTAAGTTTACTTTTGAGCATCGGCGCGGCTCGCGAGGCGAGATTGGCGAATTTGCCCACGAGGTCGGAGTTGATTTTGTTTACGAAGTCCTCGATGCCAAGGTCAAGGTCGTCGATACCGGCGGAAAGTTTGCCCGCGTAGTAGTAGCGCAGGTATTCAGGGTCGAGGTGGTTAAGGTAAGTTGTGGCATTGATAAACGTGCCGCGCGACTTGCTCATTTTCTGGCCGCCGACGGTTAGGAATCCGTGGACGAAAAGTTTGTTTGCGGTTTTGAAGCCCGCCCCGACGAGCATCGCGGGCCAGAACAAGGCGTGGAAATACATAATGTCTTTGCCGATGAAGTGGTAAAGCTCGTAATCGGGGCCGTTCCAGACGGCGTCGAAATCGAGGCCGTTTTTATCGCAGTAATTTTTGGCCGAGGCCATATAGCCGATGGGTGCGTCGAGCCAGACGTAGAAGTATTTGTCTTTTTCGCCGGGGATTTTGAAGCCGAAGTATGGGCCGTCGCGCGAGATGTCCCAGTCCTTTAGACCGGCAGTGAACCATTCGTCGAGCTTGTTTGAGACGGATTCCTGGATATAGCCCTTGGCGAATATGTCCCGCAGTTGCTTTTCGTAGTTGGCCAGCTTGAAGAAATAATGTTCGGATTGTTTCAAGACAGGCGTTGAGCCACAGGTGGAGCAGCGAGGATTGATGAGGTCGGTGGGCTGATACGTCGCGCTGCAGACCTCGCAGGAATCGCCATACTGGTCTTCGGCCTTGCATTTGGGGCAGGTGCCGCGGATGAACCTGTCGGGCAGTGCCATATTGCATTTGGGACACCAGGCCTGGTCGATGTTTCTTTTTGTGATTGACCCGGCGGCGTTGAGACGGCTGAAGATAAGCTCGCTGAAGTTTCGGTTTTCGGGCGAATGGGTGGAGTAGTAATTGTCGAACTCAATCAGGAAGCGTTTGAAATCGTTGTAGTGTTCCTTGTGGACGCCGTCTATGAGCTGTTCGGGGGTGATTCCTTGGTTTTTTGCGCTAATCATTATAGCTGTGCCGTGGGTGTCGTCTGCGCAGAAGTATAAGCATTGGTTGCCGGACATCTTCTGATACCGCACCCAGATGTCGGTCTGGAGATATTCGACGAGGTGGCCGATATGGATGGGGCCGTTTGCGTAAGGCAGGGCTGAGGTGACGACGATTTTACGCGGCATAATTTTCCTTCGTTCCGCAAGGGCGGGCGTTAATGGTCGCTATCCTGGGTTTCAGGTTCATTATTATCTGTCTGCTCATCGAAGTTATTGTCTTCGGCGTTTTCGGGGTTGTCGACTGGCTCGGCCGGCGGCGGTGTCGGCAACGGCGGCAGCGGGGCATCCTGCGCACTGCCCGGCTGAGAAGGCGCTATTATCTCGATTTCGTTTCTCGGTATCGCTGTTTTGGTGCCGTTGTCAAGCTCGACCATTACTAACTGGGCGAGGACCTGGTAATCGATGATTCTGCCGGTGCCGAGCCGGGTGTTGACCCTGGTGTTTCTGGGCGGCAGGCGTTTTTTAAGTTCGGTGTATGTTTCGTCCTCGTATCGCAGGCAGCACTTGAGCCGGCCGCAGAAACCGGAGATTTTAGCGGGATCCAGCGTCGCCTTTTGCAGCTTGGCCATACGCATATTGACCGGTTTGAGGGATTTGAGGAACCTGCTGCAACAGCATCTTTGTCCGCAGCTTTCGACGTCGCCGAGAATCTTTGCCTCGTCGCGTGCGCCGATTTGCCTCATTTCGATTCTGGTCTGGTATTCCTGGGCGAGTTTTCTGACCAGGTCGCGGAAATCGACTCTGCCGTCGGACATAAAGTAGAAGACGATTCTTTCCCCGCCGAGGATGTGCTCGGCGTCAACTACCTTCATAGGCAGGTTCATTTCCCTGATGAGTTTTTTGCAGAATTTGGTTTCTTCGACGGCGATTTTCTGAAAGTGCTTTTCCTCGTTGATGTCTTCGGGGGTGGCGTACCTGACGAATTTGCCTGCCGGCTCGGCGGTGAATGGTATTTCGGAGTCGTCGAAGTATTTCTTGAGCTGCTCTTCGGCCAGCTTGAGCTGGCCCGCGCGATACGCGCCGGCGCTGCCCACGATGCTGCCAAGCTCCATTCCTTTTTCGGTTTTGACGACGACAAGCGTCGGCACGGAGGGTATCTGCGCCTCGTTATGCTCGAACAGCCCGAGAATCCTCATCCGGCCATAACGGACCAGCATATATTTTTTTGTTCTCGGCGGTTTAGGTTTTGCTGCCTGTGTATCTTCCATTTGTTTTCACTTATTCTTACCGCCCAGGCCGCAAAGCACACAGAGATTACGATATGATTTTCTCTGCGGTCTCAGCGGGCTCCGCGGTGAAATCTCTAAAGTTCAGATGTGATTTTATCAGTTTCGGCGAGGTTTAACAATAGCTGCTCGAAAATAAGCCGTTCGTTGACGGAGGATTCGAGCCAGTGGAGGGTTTTGAAGCAATCGGCTATTTTTTGTGCGGCCTGTTCGGCGTCAAACCGCCGGGCGATTTTTTTGATTTGTTCGGGCTGGTCGAAATTGACGATTGCGTCCCGGACGGCGACGTTTGTGAGCATCGCGTCGTGAAGGGCGCAAATGATAATCTGGAGAATGGTTTTGGTCGCTTTGCGGTTGATGTCGGTTTTGCTTGTGGCGGGGGCGAGCTTGATCCAGACGGCCGCAAGCTCCTTCGATTTTTTTTGAAGATTCTCGGCCAGTTCCAGCGCGTCTTTGTATTCTAAATTGGCGAGGGTATCCACCAGGTCGGTTTTGGTTTGGTAGAGGTTTGCCTCGGCCAGTTCGAGCTGCGAATAGGTGCATGCCAGGCCCAGGCAGCCGTCGGCGAAACGGGCGAGGAATTTTGCCTGCTTTTCGCCCAGGCCGGGCTGGTATAGCTTTTCGATTATTTTGTCTTCCGCGATGGGGCCGAAACGCAGGATTTGGCATCTGGACCTGATTGTGGGCAGGAGTTTGTCGGGGCGGGTGCAGACAAGAATTATACAGCAATATGATGGCGGTTCTTCGAGGACCTTCAGCAGGCAGTTTTGTGATTCGTTGTTGAGTTTTTCGGCCTCGCTGAGAATGAAGACCCTTCGCGTCGATAAGGCGGGCCTTTGGCTGACTTTTTCGATGACGAATTCTCGCACGACGTCAATCGGGAATTCGACCGGCGGTTCTTTATCTTTGCCGTCTTCGGTGAACTCGATTAGCTCTTTGTAAACGTGCTCGAAATCGGGATGTGACCCGGCGTCGAACGCCTGGCAGGATTCACAGACGCCGCAACTGTCAGTGAGGTCGCCCTTTTTTACGGGGTTTTTGCAAAGCAATAGCTTCGCGAATTCCTTAGCGGTTGTGAATTTGCCCACGCCATCAGGCCCCGCGAAGATATAGGCGTGCGCGACCTTGCCCGAATCATAGGCCTGTTCGAGCGAAGCGACAGCTTTTTCCTGGCAGAATATGTCTTTCAGCGGCATTTATTTCGCCCCGAATTTTTCAACGATGTCTGTTACTTTTTTGTGGACGGCGTCGATAGTATCCGCGGCGTTGACTACGACGAAGTTTTTCTGTTGTTTGGCAATTTTCAGGAAGCCATCGCGGACTTTTTTGTGATAACTGTCGCCTTTTTGCTCCATTCGGTCGAGGTTGCTTTTGAGTCGTGTGGCCGCGGTGGTGGAATCGACGTCGAGAATAATGGTGAGGTCGGGCCAGGGCTTTTCAAGGCAGTCGGTTGCGAGTTTTACGACCTTATCCATTCCAAAGCCGCCGGCATGCCCCTGGTAGGCGCAGGTGCTTGACAACCAGCGGTCAACAACGACGCATTTATTTTGTTTTAATGCCGGTGCGATTTTTTCATTCCACAGTTGAACTCTGGCCGCCATATAAAGCATCACTTCGGTTGCGGTGTCCATCGCTTTGTGTTCGGGGTTGAGCAGGATATCCCTGATTTTCTCGCCTATGGCGGTTGCGCCCGGCTCGCGGAAACTGACCACATCTACGCCTTGTTTGGCAAGCCAATCGACGAGTAATTTTACCTGCGTGCTTTTCCCGCAGCCATCCGGCCCATCAAGGGCGATAAATTTGTCTGTAAATTTGTTTTTCAAAGCTAATCCTAAACTATATTGAAGGGTTCAGTGAATCCTGTGAATCTAAAGGTTTTGAGCCGTTATCATATATCAAATTTTGAGAGGCGACAAATCTTATTGCCATGACCGCCATCATCAAGTCAATAAATTGTCCTGCAATAGTGTATACTGCTATTAAAAAATAATACGAAATTGGTTGAGCAGAGGCAGAGGGCAGGAATCCCCATAGAGACGTTAGTCCTAATGAAATAAGGAATAAAATAACAAGTTCTCTTGCGTCTCTTAGTCGGCATCGGCCGAGCATTTTGAAGCTCTTAAGTATGCTGCAATCCAATACTATTATTAATGGGAATATCAGAAGGATTGGCTTCATTAGAATCAAATTTAACGAGGTAGAATACAAACGTATGGCCCAGGCGGTATCTATAAAATTTGTATTTATGAAGGCAACATGCTTTATGGTCCAAAAAACCAAGATTTGTAAAAGTACCAAGGCGAGGCTATAAATTACGCCTAAACCAGCCAACGGCAAAAAAAAGTGCTTACCTTCTCGCAATAAGACAAAAAGTGATTGTCGCTTCCGGTCTTCCAGATAAACAGTTCGCTGGAAACCGATTATAAGCAGGAAAGCTATTATGATGAATGGAAGAGACGCAAGCGTTATCAATGTATGGAGCAGCGGTCCTGTTTGGTGCGATATTAATATTTGCCGCGACATACTGATAGAGAGCGACAAGACATCAATGGTTATGATGAACATGGCCTCCGGCCAGCGGGCCTTGAGAAGAGCCAAAGTTTTTTTGATTTCAGTCATCTTATCTTGTTAATTGCAGGTTTTCAGGGCCAATCAGGTGGCGCATCTTTCGGCAGAATTCGGGGTCGGGGTTGACGCTTAAACCCCTGTCGGCGGAGGCGTAAACTTTGCCCTTGTCGGTCCTGATTGCGACATAAACGCTGCTCTTGCCCCGGTGGTGCAGGCAGATACTTTTTATCTCGGCGATTTTTTCTTTGGTGACAGTGGCCGCGTCGAGATTGATTCGCACCTTGCCCGCGAGCTTGTCGGTTGCCTCGTCGAGGGTGATTAGTTCCGAGGCGATGACGTTTGGTTTTTCTCTCCTGAAGTCCAGTCGGCCTTTGACGAAGACGACTGCGTCGGCGGCAAGTTTCGAGGCGAACTGATTTAGCGTATTCGGGAACATAACGACTTCGACCTGGCCCTGTAGGTCAAGGAGGGTAAAGACGGCCATTTTCGAGCCGGCGTTTTTGCCGGTCTTGGTCAGGTTGTAGCGGATTTTGGTAATCATGCCGCCGATGGTTACTTCCCGTTCCTGTGTGGATTCGGCAATCTGGGCGGCATTGATATTCGAGAAGATATTGATTGTCTCGGCACAGTGGCTCAGCGGGTTGCTTGTAACATAGAAGCCGAGGACTTCCTTTTCATACATCAGCATCATTGGTTCAGGCCAGGGGTTTGCGTAGGGCAGGCGGTTGTGGTCCTGTGAGTAGTCCGGCGAGGCCTCCTGGGCGAAGAACCGCATCTGGCCGTTGAGTTTGTCCGTCTGTGTATCTATCCCGTGTTCCGTAGCCGATTGAAGCCCCGCCATCATTTGAGCGCGGTTGCCGCCCAAGCGGTCGAATGCGCCCGCTTTTATCAGCGATTCCATTACCTGTTTGTTCGCGGCCCGCATATCGACGTTTTCACAAAAGTGGAACAAGCTCTGGAACCTGCCCGTTTTTTCGCGTGCGACAATGATTTGCTCGACGGCCTTTTCGCCGACGCCTTTGACCGCTGCGAGTCCGAAGCGAATCATACCTTTTTTGCCATTGGTCTCTTTGTATAAAGGCGTGAAGTCAACGCCGCTCTCGTTGATGTCCGGTGCGGTAACCTCGATACCCATATCGTTACATTCGGAGATGTATTCTACGACCTTGTCGGTGTTACCCATTTCGAAAGTGAGAAGCGCTGCCATATATTCCACGGGCCAATAGACCTTCATATAGGCGGTTTGATACGCGATAAAGGCGTATCGGGTCGAGTGGCTTTTGTTGAAGCCATAGCCGGCGAAACGCTCGATTAGCTCGAATATGTCCTCCGCCTGCTGTTTTTTAAGTCCCTTGGCGACCGAGCCGGTGATAAATCGTTCTTTTTCCTTAAGGATGGTCGAGGCCCTCTTTTTGCTGATTGCTTTAATCAGTGTATATGCCTCGCGCAGCGGTATGTCGCCGAGGCGGTTGCAGATTTGCATCACCTGTTCCTGATAGACCATAATCCCATAGGTCTCATCGAGGACTTCTTTCATAATCGGGTGAGGCAGCGACCATTTACCCCCGTGCTTGCGGTCGTTGTAGTCGGGGATGAGGGTCATCGGGCCGGGGCGGTAAAGCGCGTTTGCCGCGATGAGGTCCTGAATTCTGTCGGGCCTCATCTTCATCAGCAGTTCCTGCATACCGCCCGATTCGAACTGGAATATACCCTTTGTTTTTCCTGCGGCGAAAAGAGCCAACACCTTCGGGTCTTCGAGGTCGATTTTTTCGAGGTCTATTTTTTTGCCGTGAATCTGTTCGACTAATTGTCTGGCGCGTTCGATGACGCTAAGAGTCTTTAGGCCGAGGAAGTCCATTTTTAACAGGCCTATCTTTTCGACTATCGGGCCTTCGAATTGGGTAACTGTATCCTCGGTGCCGGGCGGTTTGTAGAGAGGCAGAAAATTGGTCAACGGCTCATCAGCTATTACGACTCCCGCGGCGTGAACCGACGCATGGCGGGCGAGACCTTCGAGTTTTTTGCTGATGTCGATGACCTTCTTTGTCTGTGGGTCTTTATCGTATGACTGTTTTAACTGCGGCTCCGTTTCCAGCGCCATATCGAGGGTCATATTAAGTGTTTCGGGGACAAGTTTTGCCAGCCGGTCCGCCTCGGTCAGGGGGACATTCAGCACCCGGCAGATGTCGCGGATTACCGCTTTTGCCCCCATTGTCCCGAAGGTGATGATTTGCGCGACGTGGCCGTATTTTTGGCGGACGTAATCGATGATTTGTCCCCGGCCTGCCTGGCAGATGTCGATATCGATATCGGGCATCTCATTGCGGTGCGGGTCCATAAAACGCTCGAAGAGTAAATCGTATTTGAGCGGGTCAACGTCACACAGGCCAAGACAGTAGCCGACTAATGTCCCCACCGCGCTTCCTCTTGCGCCGACGGGGATGTTGTTTTTGTGGGCATAGTTACAGAAGTCCCAGACGATTAAAAAGTAACTGGCGAAACCTTTTGACTCGATGACATGCAGTTCTCTTTCGAGTCGTTCTCTTACCCTGTCGTCGAGCTTGCCGTAAATCTGCTGTGCTTTTTCATAGCAGAGTTTTGTCAGGAATTTTTCAGGCGTTGAGCCGTCTTCCGGGCTGAAATGCGGTGCGTGCCTGCTTTTGAGGTCGATTTCGACATTGCAGCGTTCGGCAATCGCCAGCGTATTGTCGAAGGACTGTGGACAATCCGGGAAAAGCTGGCGCATCTGTGCAGGACTTTTGAGAAATACGTCTTTTGGATAAATCATCCGGTCGGGGTCGTCAGCTTTTTTGCCTGTGCTTATAGCGCAGAGGCAGTTGTGTGCCTCGTGGTCTTCTTCTGCGAGAAAATGCACGTCGTTTGTCGCGACGATACCTGCGCCGAGTTTATTCGCCAGGTCAACCAGCGATTTGGCGATATTGGTGTCGTCACCCTCGTGGCTCTGGATTTCGATGAAGTATCTTTCGGGGCCGAAGATTTTGAGATAGCTTTCGGCGACGGCCTGTGCTGCCTTCACATCCCCGCCCGCAATTTGCATAGCAAGTTCCCCTTTGGGACAGGCGGAAGTTACAATTAGCCCCTCGTTAAGCTCGGCGAGGATTTGTTTGTCGATTCGTGGGCGGTAATAAAATCCTTCAGTGTAGCCGACCGACGCGAGCTTGAGGAGATTCTGATAACCTACGTTGTTTTGCGCCAACAGGATGAGGTGGTAAGCGGCGTCGCTGATTGATGTTTTTGTGCGGTCGAGCCGGCTGTGGGGTGCGATGTATGCCTCGATTCCGATTATCGGCTTGATGCCAGCGGCGATTGCCTTGGTGTAGAACTCGATTGCCCCGAACATATTGCCGTGGTCGGTTACGGCGACTGAGTTCATACCGAGGTCTTTGCACCGCGCAAAAAGATTTTCGAACCTTATAGCGCCGTCGAGCAGCGAATACTGGCTGTGCAGATGAAGATGAGTGAATCCTTTGTTGTCCACCACGATCCAATCCTTTACGACGCAATGTTAGTTTTTTATTGATTATTGATAATCGATTATTGATAATTGTAACGGCTAAGCGGTTGGTAATCAACTTTAACGAATATACTCGCAATGTCATAAAGGGGAATATTATGGATTTCGGAAATATCAATGATCCTTCACAGCAGCAATTGGGCGGTACTCCTTCACCACAACCGGCGCCACAGGGCAATAAGGGCAGCGGATGGCGAATTTTCTGGGGCATAATCACCGGCCTGTCGATGCTCGGGAATGTTATGCTCTTCCTGATGCTCATAGGAGTGGGAATTGTGGCGTTTGCGGGAAGGGGCGAAAGGAAGTTTACCGAGGAGGTCATTGAGGATGGCCCGCGGTCAGCGAAAATCGCTATTGTCTCGATAAATGGCATGATAGACGAGCAGCAGGCGCAGGATGTTTACTGGCAGTTGAAAACGGCACGGGAGGACAAAGCTGTCAAGGCCTTGATTATACGCGTCAATTCCCCCGGCGGGACGTTTTCGGGCAGCGACCAGGTTCATAACGAGATAATTAAATATCGCGCCGATACCAACCAGCCGGCGGTCGCTTTTATGCAGGGTGTCGCGGCTTCGGGCGGCTACTATTCTTCGGTTGCCTGCAACGAAATTATAGCTGAGCCAACGGCAATCACCGGCTCAATCGGCGTAATAATGGAATATCTCGTTCTGCAGCAGCTTTTGGAAAATAAGCTGGGAATAAACCCCATAGTGGTCAAGGCGGGTTCCAAAAAGGACTGGCCCAGCAATTACCAGATGCCTACCGACGAGCAGTTGCAGTATATGCAGGAAAGGATTGTCGACCCGGCTTATAAGCGGTTTGTCCAGGTGGTAGTCGATGGCAGAAGCGAATTGACCGAAGAAGACGTGAATCGCCTGGCGGATGGCTCCATATACTGGGCGGACAAGGCCCTCGAGGAAAAGCTCATAGATGGCATCGGGTATCTCAAGGACGCAATCGACAAAACAAAGTTGCTTGCGGGCGTTAAAAAGGCACAGGTGGTTGAATACAAAAAGCCGTTTTCATTAGCCGATATCCTCGGCGCAAAGACAAATGTATCGTTGAAGATTGACCGCAGAACGCTTTACGAAGTATCCGTTCCGCAGGCGCTGTATCTTTGGACCGGCCCCCGGTAACATCGCAGTGGGGTTAGTGTCAGGATAACAAAAAAACCGTGCAGCCGGATTCTTTTCGCAATCGGGCTGCACGGCAAGAATTTGTGATACACCTGGGTTTTAGGTGGTAGCCCTCTTCTTGTTGAACAGGTAAACAATAATCCCCAAGGCAATCAGGCCAACCAGTCCGTTGTCGCCTAAGGTCTTAATGATGCCGATCATGTTGTTGACAATCCCGCTGAAGAACGGGACTGTGCCGCCAAACAGAATTGCAATCGCGATACCGAGGGCAATCAACAGCAGTGCTATTTCAGTAATCTCCGCCAGCCACTTCCTAATTTCCGTGAAGAACTGCATCTGTATCTCCTTAAATTTAAACCAGTTATGTTGTGAAACATCCTGTGGCCTTTTTCGGCTCATATTCCTTTGCGTCTTTAATTTTTATGGAAACCGGCAAAAGACGATGGTCATTTTTTTGCCCCCGTAGGCAATTTGTTCCCCCGTTAGCCGGCCAGCCGACTATCTTTTCAATACTGGTATTTGCGATAGGGGGCTGTTGAGCTTAAGAATTGTTAAAATGGGCAATTTTTGCTTGACTCAAATTGATAAAATAGAGTAAAATGCTGTATATGGTCTGGAGCGCAATAATTTTTGTTCTGCGGATATGCCTTGTGGCGGTGGTAGGGGCTTTCTTCTGGCGGCTCATCGAGCCGAGGACCAAACATGCGCGAATACTCAGGGCAGCGTTATTGGTCGGGGGGTTGCTGGTAACTTTGGTTGTGGTAAGAAGCATCGGGGCATAGCAACTGCCCCCGTTTCATCCTCAATTCCATCCAATTTTTAGAACGGCGGCAGTTCGGGTGCTGATGCTGGTATAACCGCCTTGCCTTCGACCTCAACGAGCCATTCAGGCCGACAGACCGAGGCTACGATGACATCCATCGGAATATCGCCGAATCGCTCTCGTATCCGCTCCCATACAACCGCCTGGTCGCCGGGGTCACGGACATACGCAGTCAAGACGCACATATCCTTGAGCGCTGCGCCTGCCAGCTTAAGCAGGGCCTCCACGTTCTCGACTGTGCGGTCAATCTGCCGAGACAAGTCGCCCGCATGCAGGGTTTTGCCCTGATGGTCGATGCTGGCCGTGCCCGATATGAGGATGTGTTTGCGGTCGCGATAGGCAATCGAGGTTCCGCGTTCAAACGTAACGCCGTAGAGATTCGTTGGGCTTAGGTGATCCAGCGCAGACAGAAACCTGATTTGGTCCGGCCTCACACCACGAATCGCGTATGCATCCAAAAGGATTTTCGCGGCCGGATTCGCGGATGTTCCCTCAATACCCGTGCTGGCTATGAAATGCGTATCAGGCGTCAGGCCGTGTTCCGCGAAAAACTCTTTGCGGGCTGCTACCAGTCCCCGGTAATTTGCGTTGATGTTCTGAACAAAGAACCATGTGCGAATCAGGTTATCAGCCAGTGTCATACCCTGTGCCCGCAAAAAAGCGTCGTATTCCTCGAAGATTCCCTGCGTCTGGCTGTATGCCGTTTCTGCGCCTGGGCAGGTAAGGCCGGTCGTCCAGCAATGGGAAAGTTCGCCCCGTCCGAGGATAAGAGACGCGCCTTGTCGTGCTTTGTCTAATTTACAATCCGGGTCGCTGATATGGTAAGCCCAAAGCGATATTTTTGCCGGCGGAAGCGGCGGTTGACAAACCCAGGACACGGCACAGGGTTCATCCTGATTTTGGGGGTCAGAAAACGGCTGGGCTGCCAGCGCGCCGGCCTGATTTGTCAGGTCGCTGCAGAAAAACCTCCGGAATACCGCCGTTTGCGTATCCAGCCCGATTGAGTCGAGCGCATCTCGATATGTGCGGAATACCCAATCCAACTGGGCTTCAATGCTGTCGTGTTCCGTGGGACGCACAATCAGGTGATACTCATCGACTCCGCTTTGTCCGCGGAAGCGCGAGATGCTCACTGTTGCGGGCATAATTTCGCTGTTAAAGCAATGGCATTTCATTGGCGACCTCTGTCTTTGTCTTCTCGTTGCACAATCTCAAACGGTATAGCAGGCAGCGTGCCTGTGTAAACCCGCTGTTTGGGCATCTTCTTTTGGTTGTTCTGAGGATTGTTAGGCGGCTCCGCGGAGACATCCACAATCAGATTATCCACAAGCCCGACTTTGGCGGTGTTGCTGTCCGCCGCAATCGCGAATGTTAATTCACCGGGGGTTATGTTTACATCCCCAAGTGTCAGGCCCGCGGGCGGTTCGCTTAGCTCAAGCTGGATAGTTGATGCAATCGGTCTATTCGGTATTTTGACCCGCATTTTGGCTGTGCCGCCTGCGGGGATTTTAATACTGCTATCATCAACCAGCTCAAGTATCGGCGCACGACGCTTATTAAACCCTGTCGCGACCATAAGCTCTTGTGAAGGAACCATGTGTCGGTAGATAAACGCCTGCATCATATCCTCCGCGGGAGTAACCGGCCTGCTGACCGTTTGGCCGTCGATTTTGGCCCGGCCTTCAAGTTGCAGATTAATTGGCTGCTCCAGCGGTTTTTGTGGAGCCGTAAGAGTAACACGCAAACGGTCACATCCTGCTGGTATTCGTGCCCCGCTTAGTTTGAAGCCGGGTGGCGCGTTTTTGAGCACCAGTTCGATTTCGCCGTTAAAGCCGTCTTTCCGTAATGCTTCTATAGTTACAGGAACAGTGCCGCCGACCAGGATGTTTATACTCGATGGGGCTGCTAACAGGGCAAAATCCGGTTGCGGAGGGCTGATTCGCAGGCGATAGCCGTAATCCTGACCTCCGTGATTCTGCGAGTCGGCCAGATGCACAAAGTATGACCCGGTGTTAGGCAGCCGGAGACGCAAATACGAATCGGCATTGTGCGTGAGCAGCCCCACGTTCTTGTCCCCATAGTCGTCGTTGTATCCGAGCACCTTCCCGTTAGCGTCACAGAGCCACAGCAGCGAATCGAGAGGGGAATTCAACCTGCGGGCATATACCTCAGCCACTATCTCGTCGCCGGCGTTGGCGTCGAACCGGAATATGTCAACGTCGCCCGGCTTACTGATTCGTCCGTTGACTATCCGCGGCAGGGCGATATGTTGCGCGTTTTCTGTTGTGCCGTTGTCTTCGATTTCATTGCATTCGGGCAGTGTATCCACTGCGTAAGGGACGCTATTGCTTCGCCGGTTGTTTTGCCGCAACTGGGCCTGACGAATTGCACCGCCGCCGGGCATGGTATCCAGCGGCAATTCGTTGGTGTCGAGATTCCAGCCGGATATCGAGGCGACGGTGAAAATTCCTATCTGACCTCCAAGCGGGAACATCTGCGTGATGAATGGTTGTTCCGACAAGCTGACGCGATAAACGAAATCCTCCCGCCCACGGTAAATGGAGTCGCGAATCTCAAGCTCGTAATCGCCGTCCCTGGTAATCCTGTAAAATAGCACCGGGTCGGGATTAAAAAGGTAATTGCCCGCGTAGGCCAGCTCTTTGCCTTTAGCGTCATAAAGAATCAAAGTCGCCTGAAACCAGCCGGGTACAGCGTCCGCGAGATATGGAATCAGATGTCGGGCCTGTGCCTCTATCGTAAGATTCTGACCTTTTTTTGCGCTGAAGCGGAAACGGTCTGCTTCGCCGGGAAGAATTTGTCCATTGAGCAGCACGGGAATCTGGACTTTTGGCGTAAAGGGTTTGCCCGGGTCTTTGAACTCTGGTTCGCAGGTTTCCGGCAGCAGCCCAACCTGGAAACATAACGGGTTTGTCAGGCCGGCGCGTGTTCCAAGCCGAAGTTCCCGGTCGCCCGGCTCGGCGTTGGGGTCGATGGTGATTTCGATAATCGTTATTTCGCCAATCTGCATGCTGACGGGATATTTATTGCTGAGGAATTCTTCCGAAACTTTTTGCAGTCCCTTGGGGCTTAACTTTTCGAGATTTCGCAAAAGGGGATGGTCCGGCAGCGAAACTACGGGCGTATTCGCGTCATCAGGTTTATTTACATCAGCCGGTTTATTTATATCCGCTGGCTTATTAATGTCCTGCATGGCTGGGCCTATGGGTTTTTTGCCCGGGCCTTGCTGTTTTTTTCGCAATTCGCTTAGCTGCCTCTGGAGTTCCTTTCTCTGGTCTGGGGTCAAAGGTTTTATCCGGCCAATGTAGCGTATTACCGAGCCGTGCACCCCCTGACCTGTGACATAAACTTCGTTGGCTTCTTTAATAAACTGCCCGCCCACGGCAATTTTAATGACGGAACCCTGTTGCCCGCCGGCCGGGTAAAGGTACCCGATGTGCGGCTCTCTTTCATTTGAGGCGCCCTGCGCATTTGCTGCGTATAAGACCAAAACCACAATCAGTAATCGTCTCGATAAAGTCATCATCACGCTCGTTTACATTATTTCCTTTAGCCGGCCGGCTGAAGGCATAACCTGAAGAGCTAACCCCTTTGGATTTGGAAGCGGGCTATCTGGGTCGATGCCCAGCAGTTCATACATACTGCCGATTAAATCTGCTGCGAGCACGGGACGCCGGGCGACTTTCTCGCCTTTATCGTCCGATGCGCCGACAACCCGGCCGCCTTTGAATCCGCCTCCCGCGACAACCGCGCTGAAGCAGTCGCCATAATGTCCCCGCCCGCCGTTCCAGGGTGATTCCCAAAGGATTTTCGGCGTGCGTCCGAATTCGCCTGCCCATACCACTATCGTGCTGTCGAGCAGGCCCCGGTCGCTGAGGTCCTGCAGCAGGGTTGACATTCCCTTGTCTAATTCGGGAAGTTTGCGGCGCATCGTCTCGAAATTTTGTTTATGGGTATCCCAGCCGCCATAATTAACGGTAATGTATGGGACGCCGATTTCTACAAGCCGGCGGGCCATCAGACAGGATTGTCCGAATTTGTTTCTGCCATATCTGTCTTTAAGCTCGTCTTTTTCATTCGACATGTCGAATACCTTGCCGCCGTCGCCGAGAATCAGGTTGTAGGCCTTTTCCTCGCATCGGTCTAATTGTTCGAATTGCGAATTTCCCGTCATCGCCTTGCCGAGGGAATCGAGCGAGCCAAGCAGTTCGCGTCGGCTTTTCTGTCTCTGGTCTGAAATGCCTTCCGCGACGACCCCTGATACGACGAAACGTTTCTGGGCGGGGTCGCCTCCTGTGGCGAAGGGCTTGTAGCGTGGGCCGAGGAAACCTTCCTCCGAGAATCGCCCCTCGGTGGCGGTAAGCACAATATATGGCGGAATCAGGCCTTTATAGCCGTGGTCATATCCCCTGAATAATGAAACAACCGCCCCCATACCGGGAAAAACCAGGTTGTCGCCGGGTTTTCGGCCGGTCTTCATTATGTATGTTGCCGTCTCGTGGGCGTTAATGTCGTGGGTCATACTGCGGATGATTGAATATTTGTCCGCCTGTTTGGCGAGCTGTGGCAATAGCTCGCAGATTTGTATGCCGTCCACATTTGTCGCAATCGGATTTTTGAATGGGCCGCAGTAATCGTTGCCCGCCTGCGGCTTGGGGTCGAATGTATCTAAATGCGACGGCCCGCCCGACATCCAAAGTTCTATAACGGCTTTTGCGGGCGTTCGCTTATTTGCCGGCGGCGAATTTGCGTCCTCACCACGGGCGTATCTGCTGAACCGCTCAATGAATGTAAGACCTGCCGCCCCGAGAAGCCCCAGCTTCAGCGCTTCTCGCCGGGTAATAACGTATGTATGTTTTTGGTTGCTCATATATTTTGTCAGCGATTTTAATGCCGGTATAGAAACTCCTTGGTATTGATTAATGCCCACGCCAAATCTTCGATGGCGGTTTTTCGCGTCATTCCCTCGTTTTGAAAATATTTTTCAGCGATGTCCGATTCGGACTTTGTCGGATAACGAGACACGATTGTCAGGTAAATGTTTTTTATAAGCTCAGTGCGGTTGCCTTTCGCGGCTTCTGCCTGCTGGCGCAATATCGCGCTGCGCTCTATCTTGTTTTTGATATCGTTTGAATTGAGCAGATACAGCCGCTGAAAGTCCGAGGGCTGATTGTTGCGTTCGGATTCCAGTCCGGTGTCTCGTGCGGGCCTGCCGAACATTTCGAGGAATGGACTGGTGATACTGCCGTCCTCCAGTTTAATGGTTCGTTGACCCTCGGGAATAAACGTGAAGGGTTCCGGTATATTGCTTGAATAGTTTTCCCCTGTTCCTCCAATCTGGTCTAAAGCGTCAATTAGCACTTCCGCGTCCAGTCGGCGGACAGGATAACAGGCGAACATCGCCTCGGCTTGCGGATTATTGCTGCGAGGAATCGAAGATTGCTGATATATACCGGAGTTGAGTATGAGTCGGTAAATAGTTTTTAGGTTGTATTTGGACCTCACAAGCTCTTTTTCCAAAAAGGCAAGCAGTTCAGGATTTACCGGGGGGTTATCCGGCCGGATATCATCCGGCTCGTTAATAATGCCGCGACCCATCAGCCAAGCCCATACGCGGTTGGTTATATTGCGGGCAAACCATTGATTATTCGGCTCGGTAAGCCAGTCGGCGAATACACGCCTTGGGTCATCCTCAGGCTGGATTTGCACTTTTCTGCCGTCCGGGAAAACGGCCTCACGCGGGCGGGCCGGCGCCGGGTTCAGATAAATGATTTCTTCCTTCCACTCGGCGGTTTTCTTATAGGCGACCTGTGAGAAGAAAACTTCCATATTGGTCCGGGTGGATTGAGGCAAACTTTCATAACGTGTCCCCATAAACGTCAGAGCAACTGTCCTTGCGATATCGGATAGATTGCGGCCCTGAATCGCGCGGTAGAAATTTACCTGCGGCACGCGGAAGTTGCTCCCGCTGGATGTTAATAGCTCGCGGGCGAACTGGTCATAAGGCATATTCATGCGTAGCGAATCGTGAATCCAGCGATAATACGCCTGCACTGCATTTGGCCAAAGGTTTATGGGAAATTCGGACTTGACCCTCAGCAGGTCGCACCACTTCAGCGTCCAGTAGTCGACGAATTCCTCCCGTTCCAGTAAGCGGTTAATAAGCGATATGCGTTTATTCGGGTTTTGGTCCTGCAGGAACTCATCGGCCTCTTTTGGGGTGGGTAGTGTGCCGATCACATCAAGATAAACCCGGCGTACAAATACTCCGTCGGAGCAAATGTTGGCCGGCTGAATGCCCGACCGCTTGAACCAGGCGAGGACCAGCTCATCTATCTTGTTTTGAGGCGTCGCAGGGGTAGAACCTTCAAAAGGACTGCCTGAGATGCCTTGCGGCTCAGTCGGGACATTAGGGCCGACAGCCCCCGCAAAGATAATCGCAAAAACAAGTAATACATTCATATCCTGTTCTCAGAACTCTATAGACAAACGTGTGGGCGCGGTTGGCTTTTACTGTTAAGACGTTTCAGCAAGATCCGAAATTGCATTAAAAAGCATTATAACGAAATGGTCACTGGTTTCCAGAAGTGAAAATGTAAGTGGGCGATGCAGGAATCGAACACCCCCCACTGGCGCGGTCAAAAATCGCGAATTTGACAGGAGGCAACGTAAAATCCGGCGCACCTAATGCGCCGAACACCCCTCAACTTCCACCGTTAGGTGTTCCAACTGGGAGGGAGGCGTTCCTTACGGGATTAGTTAAAAAACCTTCGTATTTCTCTGCGATGTTCGATTTGATTGGTGGGATTGTTAATGTTCAGGCGATATATTTTCGCTGCTGACAAGAGTCAAGCCAACTGGATCAAATGGCTCATGGGTCTGCCCGATATGGACTATGTCGTCTGTTTTAACGCTCACAACATCACCTTTTAGGCCTTTTTCATCCTCCCAGAAGTAGTAGTGGTCACAACTACCCTTGTTGCTGGCCGGGATATAAAAAAGAGGGCAACAAACCTTCGTGCTTGCGTTACGGCCCTTTTCACTGCGGCGTTTAATGAGAACCTTTTTCCTGTCTTTGATTGCCTGAATAAAAATCCTATGGTCACGGTGCATACGATCTCCTGATTACTTTGTTATTGTCGGGGCGCAGTCCCGAAACAGCTTATTGCGCGCCCAGCAAATTAACCGACTTGATATGCCGGTTTCGCAGGCGGCGAGATGCCCGGCTTTTTTATAAAGGTATAGTGCCCGGCAGGCACCATCTTGTTTTTTGCTTATATTGCCGTCCATCCCGCACGCATCGATGAAATAATCAGCAACCGCTTTGGCAACTTCTCCTGACATTGTTTCGATGTATACAAACCTGTGATTTTGTACCTTACGAAGGCGGGAAACTTCTGTGATGGGTGCGATAGGATTATCAGCCAACCCTATGAACCAATCCCCATATCCACCGCCCCCATGGCAGATATAGGTTTCCACCTCTTCAATAATATGTTTCTGGTCACCCACTGCAATATGCGCCTATAGTGTTTTCTGGACAAACCACTTACCAGTCATTTAGCGCATCAAACCGCTATTAACACGACATACCTCTTATTAAAGGCGATTGACTGCGTAAAATGTTGACGAAAAATTGTTTCTCAGGATAAATCTATTCTGAATGACAGATGGCAAAAACCAGAAAAGGCGAAATCAGCGTCTGAATGACTTCGTGTATTTGCGTATTCGCGGTAATAATAAAGAAAGCGCCGGGACTGACCCCACACCCTAAAGCCAGCCCAGCGCCTTCAAGTAAAGCTTCGAATTTTAAAGCTAACTTCATAGTGCAGTTTATCAGAAACTGCCTCGTTTTACAAGAGTGACAGAATCTGTCACTCCTTACTTTTGCCCAGATTAACATCTCTGCGCAAGTTTATAAAACTGGGGCAAAGAGGTTTTGTTCCCTTTGCCCCAGTTTCAGCAGATCTGCTGGTGTGGAAGCTTCTGCTTAGAACACTCTTTTTTCCATCCGAGGGCGCAGAAGACGGGAAGAAAGTCCATCGTTCTACACCCCGGCCGGCCTTGCGCAAACAATCCCCGGCGAGGAACTATCATTTATGGCGTTTCAGGCCACGAAATGTTGACGGTTTTAACCCCAAAAGCACTTTGTTATTTTTGCGGGATAACTGCGTCAGCCCTGTTGTGAATCTACTATTCTCGATGCTATTTGAGCAATCCTTTGTCTTAATGCCAAAGGCGCAAGAACTTCCACCTGGTCGCCATAGCCCAAAATCCACCAAGTTATCTCATTAAGTCCATCCACACGGAATTTCAGTACCACCGAGTCATCATCCTCAAAAGAGGCGGTCTGTGTTTCATGCCATTGGACTTCGGCTACATCCGTGGCGATTCCTGGACAAAATCTCAATTTGACCTCGTAGATTTGGCCTTCTCGCAATAATGACCAGGCATACCCAAAATACTCGCGAAGGTCGAATTTCTCGTCTTCCACAAAATATCTGTCTAAAGGGCTCAACTGCGTGATATTATTCAACTCGAAGGTATGCGTCGCCTTGTGAAAGCTCGATTCTCCGATTGTATGCCAGGTGTGCGCGGAATATACCAGGTAATAAGGATTTAAGTCCGTTGTGACAGACCTTTGTTCGGCAGGCAAATAGCAATGAATGGTCAAAACCCGCTTTACTTGAATAGCTTCCAGCACCTGCGCAAATATTTTATCCAACAAGTCCATCTTGGCTTTAGGAGCAGGGCTAATCGAGATAAATCGAAACGATGCGTCGCAAAATTGTCTTACTTCCCGTCTCAGACAATTCTCAATTTTAAGGGATAGCAACTGGGCAGGATAAGCAAAAGGAAGCCGTATATTGTGACTCGCCTCGCGAAGCAGTAACAGCAAGCTGAATGCTTCATCTTTGGATAGAGCAAGTGTTGGAAGAGGGGATTGAAGGTCTAAAGTATAACAGTGACATCTTGCGTCAAAACGACAAGGCAAACCTGCCCCTTCCAGCTCTTTCAGGTCTCTGTATACCGTGCGACGGCTTTTTCCCAGTATCTCAGTTAATTCCGAAATTGCATAGCCCCTCCGAGATTGCAACGCTGTCAATAACTGCATTATTCTGCCGGTTCTATTGTTCTTCATATACTCCTTTTGTTTCGATGCTTGGTTTATATGTCATATTAGATGCTTGCCCGTCGGTATTACCCCTTGCATAAGGCGTTTGGAAACAGCCAAAGGTTGATTGTCTTTTGAGGCCATATCATTTTTTGCTTGATTTTAGCAAACAAAATGTGCTATAATGCTTCGCGCTTAGACGGATAGATGATGACAAGGGAGTAAGCAGACCATTCACCTCCGGAGGGAAAGGTCATATCTATTGATGCTGGGTTAAGGTTCTAAAAACTCGTTAAAGGGAGTGTGGGCTGTGAAAAGATTGATTTCTTTCATACTGTTTCTGGCTGCAGTAGCACCAACAGCGCACGCCGAAGTATTCACAAGGGTTTGTCTGGCGGATGGCAATACACCGCTTGAGCTTGCAGACCCCTGTATTCCATTGGTTTACCGCCCAATTATGGTCGGAACACATCTGACTATCATTATTGATTCTGATTCAGATTACTGGGACGGCGGCGAACTGGCTATTTGGGACGCAAACCGGAATTATGGCCGCTTGTATGGGAGGGATTATAACGATGAGACGTCTGACTGGAAAGGTTCACGATTCCCGGCCGCCGGCGATATGGCCGTGGTATGGTATTTTGAAGCGCCTGAGACAGTGGACGGGCAGACACACGATGCCAATGGTTTTTGGTTCTATGGGGACGCTGATAATGCCATACCTGGTGACTGGTTTATCGTTGATTACAATGCCATTGGCCTGGGCGCCTGTTCTGTTATTTTTTACGACTATGCCGTGGATTGGGAGCACCCATTATACCAAATGTCTTTCACTCACGTCAGGACACGCGATTTTAATGATGATGGAATAGTCAACTTTGAGGATTTTGCCGTGCTTGGTTCGAATTGGCAAAGAACCGACTGTAGTGAGCCGGATAACTGCTCAGGAACCGACCTCGATGCCGATGGGTATGTAGGCATCAGCGACTTAAAGCAATTTGCCGAATACTGGCTGGAAAAGACCAGATAATCGGCGGACAGCAGAAACCGAGGATAAGTGGGTTTTGCTGCAACAGAAGGACTGCAACAATGATAAAGAACGATTATTTTGGTCCATTCTGTCAGAATATGTCACGCTTTGGCAGAAAGTCGTCAACATTTCCCTTTTCACAACGCTTTTACGTATGGGTGAGGCTGTAAAAGCCTGCTGATGATTGGCTAAGGTATTTTTGTGATAACGCAGTAGATACGAGAGGAGGTGTGTTATGAACACACGAATATTTTCAGGAATTATCGTCACAGTGCTGCTTGGCAGCGGAATCGCAGTCGCGGATAGACCCCTGGAGCGTGCGGAGCTTCTGCAAATCTTTGAACAATTAACCGCTCAACCCCGCAAGACCTGGATTGCGGCGGGCACAATTGAGGCGTCACATCAGGAATATGTCGCATCAACCATTACCGACGCAAATGAGATTAACCGGCAAATCGCCGCGGAGATTCAGCGGTATCGCAATGATACAAACAAACGAGAGCTTACCGAAGAGCTGCAGAAAATGAAGCTTGACGCGATACCTTTTAACATTCGCCACGAGTTATCCAACGAATACACAATGCATTCCACGGAGCAGGTGAAATTTGACGGTAAGCGGTTCTACTGGGAAATTAACGTTGATTCACGGTCTGATTCGGTAAAACCAGGCAGGGATTTAGCCGACAATTCTATGACTCAGCAATTTGACCTCGGTGCAAACCAAAGACGCATATTTGTCTGGGACGGTGAAAAGTACACCACGTATTTCCTGCCCACCAACAATGCAACCGTCAATGCCGGAGAGAACACCCCGCATCCCGTAAACGGGCCTTTAACCGCAGGAGTGGTCCCGTGGGGATATGGTCGTTACACATACAGCAACCTTAGTGCCATTGAATCATCAGGCATTGAATCGACCGCCAACGGTGAGACACAAATAGTGCTAACGCTCAAAGAAGCCAACGGCAGCGAAAGTCACTTTACACTGGACTCTGCCAAAAACTATGCGTTAAAAAATTGTTTGATAGAAAAACCGGATGGCTCGACGATTTCGAGACAGTATTCGGATTACGGATTTATCGCGGGCAGTTGGGTTCCTAAAACCATTCTGATTGAACAATTTGAAGCCGGCTCAGGTCGGTTGAAGGCCCGCGACCTGTGGAATCTGACCGCCATAGACGACAGCGTTCCACAGGCAAACGCTTTTGATGTCCCTTATGAGTCGGATGCGCTGGTTGAGTATTATTCTGATGGTAGCACTAAGCCGGCGGTGTACCGGCAATCAAACGCCGCTGATACAAACCAGCTCCTGACGAAGCGTTTGGCGACAGTCAAATCAGATGGAGCGAATATGCGAAATTGTGCAACAATCGCGACAGGATATGTCGCGTCACAATTCGGGGTTACGATTTCAGATAAAGACCTCGCCTCCCTGGTGAATCAAACCACAGGCGCCGCGAATATGAACGATATGAAATACTTCCTGCAGGGGTTTGGACTCTATTGTCGGGCGGTTAAGACGAACATCGATACCCTCAAAAAGCTAAACGGCTGCAAGGCAATTTTGTATTTCCCCGGAAAGAACCATTTTGTTGTCGTGGACCGCATTGATGACCAATATGTCTGGATAACAGACCTTTCGTCGGCCAAATTCTATGACCGCACAGATATCAGCTTTTTCGATATGGACTGGACCGAAGGGACGGCCCTGCTTGTTTCGAAACAGCCGATTCAGGGCGATTTTAATGAAATAAGCAGTGACCGGTTGACGGGTATAATTGGCTCCGGCTACTCCTGCACAAAACTATACCAACAATACAATGTCATCTTTTGCAGCGAGGTTGACGGTTTGTGTGGAGGGAAGTACTATGAATATTACACACGTTATGGATGCGAACCTGCCGCTGACGGCAGTTGCTCCAACACAAAAATGCTCAGATATGTATCAACCCCCTGCATTAACGATCCTGAAAGCCCCGATAATTGCACTGTGACTGGCGTTTGGACATCCTATTATATGATGGCGTGTATGTAATTGACTATTAGTTTAATCTTATATCGCCGTGTTAGGGTACAACTGCATCCAGGTTATTGCACTGTGTTGCTCTGACGCGATTGACTTTTGCCGGCGCAAGTCATACAGTGTTGGCTATGCGGCGATTTGGGCTAACACTGATTGAATTGATTTTAGTAATAGGAATTATTGCTGTTCTCTTCGCACTTTTGGCGCCTTCCCTTCAGAGGTCCCGCCTTCAGGCAAAAACAGTCGTCTGTATGTCCAATATCAGGCAGTTAAATGCAGCTTTGTCAATGTACGTTAATGACAGCGGCAAATTCCCCTATGGGTTTGACAACCCACTTCCGCCTAATCCTCCAGCCGGTGGTTATGCCGGCCATAACCAATACGATAGAACTGGGTGGTGGTGGTTTAATTACTTAGAAGGGTTTTACGAGAAAAATATGGGCAGTAAGACCGTGCTCCAGTGCCCATCCAAACAAATAAACTATCCAAAACTCAAAGATGATATTCTTTGTGGAAACTACGGCGTTAATCTGTCCATCTGCAAAATGTCCACGGGAAACGCGGACCAGAATTTTGTCGGCAAACCAAAAGAGCTTTCGGAGATTCCGCATCCTGCGCGAACACTACTCATAGTCGATAGCGGTTACGCGATTATAAGCTGGTGGCATGCGGCGGATGTTCCGCCGGCAGCACTTGGCAACAAAAACATAGAAGATACCGCCTATGTTCCGGGCTTGTCGATAAATCGGCAAAGACGGCTTTGGCCGGGACAAGAGATAGATGCTTTCTATGGGCGACATCCCCAAATGATGGTTAACGTTGGATTTGCTGATGGTCACACAGCTCGCAACAAAGCGGAAGATTTGTTTGTTAAAAAGCCCCCCGATGGTCAGTACGAAAACCGGTTCCCGCTATGGACGCCGGATTCCAAATAACTGCGGATTAGAACGACATAGCTTCTGCTTTGGCAAGTATTTCTTCGTCGCTGGGGTATTCGATAATCATAATCGATTCCAGAACCGGCTGAGGGTCAGATGCCGATTGCTTAAACCATTGAATCTTCTGTGGCAGATTGGTAGAGGTGTCCGTAAATATCCACCAACTCCTTTGCGTCATTGAACCATCATAAGCGTTCTCAACCCAACTCAGTTCATATACTTTAGTATTGTTGGTTTTAACCGTAAGCTCGGAATCCGTTATCTCAGACCACCTTGCGTCCGCGGGGATGTCAGATGGTGTGCGGAAAGGCATTATATGTAATGAACCGTGAATCTGGGTTACAATACCGGCCAGAACATTACTATTCACTGAAGTCTGTTCATTTGTGCCTGTGTCTAAATGTTTGGTTTTCTTCACTCCGTCAGAAATGTTCCACAACGTGCACTCATTTTCCGTTTTAATAACGTATAAGCCGGAATTTCTTGCTATCCAAACCTCCTGTGCAGGCTCCTGCCTGTCGGGGGCAGAGGTGGAGATGTGGATATTCTTAACCATATCAATGGCCCTGTAAATCTGTTCAATGCCAAGACCTTTTGCGGCAGGTACGTTAAAAAACAGGCCTACGCCCAACATTATCAACGCTGCAGCCGGAAGCGCTATTTTCAACAGCGGTCTAATGCTCTTTGATACAGGTTTAAGTTTTACGACCTTTTCATACTTTTCGATATGTGGTTGTTCCTGGCCACCCAAATTGGCCATTTCCACCCTTACAGGGAAACCAGCGTATAAACTTTCTGTCTCAACCTTGGCGGTCGTGTCTATGTGGAAGACCGTCGCAATGCCGGATTCCGGCCTTTCAGCAATTGTATAAATCGTCTTGTGCAATTGCTGGATTTTGTCAAGACACTCGTCACAGCAGATTATATGTGTGGTTAAAGATTTGCGGAATTTCGCATATTCGTCACTTGTCGGGTCTATGCCGTATGGAATACAATAATCAAAGACGTCACCTGCTCCTATTGATGAACATGGGAAGATACTCTTCTGTGTTTCATTCTTGCTATGCAGTTTTTTTGTTTGCTCCAGGATTGTCTGACGGAATTTGTACAGCTCCTGCCGGCATTTTGGACATAAAGATAAATGCTTTAAGGTCTTTGCATCTGTTCGGCCAAAGGCCATCGCAACCACAGCCGGGATTGCCTCACGGGCCGCGGTGCAATCTGTTTCGTCGGCATCAAGTTCGTCTGCAAACAATTCGCTGAGGGTTATAAGCTGTTTGTGGCTGAGACCCAAATTTTGCAGTTTTTTAGAATCCTCTTTGCATTGGTCGCAGTTATCGATATGGGCTGTTATAGGCGTAGGCATCCTGATTTGCGTCGTCGGTTCCAAAAGATTCGGCAAAAAAGGCCTTGCATCAGTGCAATTAACGTGTTTACCCACAAAAGAAAAGTGCAGCTTGAGCATGGCGGTAGTCGCTATCTGACGTTGTGCCAGGTGTGTTTGTGGATATTCTTTGGATTCGGCCAGCATCGTTTCAAGCTGGCTCATTTGCTCACGACAGTGATGACATCCCATGATGTGGTCGATGACTTCACTGGGGACAGACCGTTCGGCCTCGTCACGTAAAAAGTCAAAGTAATGCCGCTCGGCTTCCGCACAAAGTTTGTTATAATTGGGTGCTATCATTCTCAACCTCTTGCTCAATTGCCAGAAATTGCTTAACCTTCCTAAGCCCGGTGGAAATATATCTGCTTACAGAGCGATTATTAATACGCATCCTGTCAGCCGCTTCCTTTATGGATAGACCATCACGATATTTTGATGCAATAGCTTTAAATTCGTTCTTGGTTACTCGTTTTCTGATTAGTTCTATCATCCGATCTGTCTGCTCTTTTTCCATTAAGGCGTCTTCGGGCAGCTGATTGTTGACGGTTAATTTGTTATAATCAGCGCATCTGTGTGTCATCGCCTGGTATCTTCCGAGGTGTCGAATGTGGTCTGTTGCGTCATTGATTATTGCCTTGTAGATATAACCTTTGATGTCTCGTACTTCTGCCGGGACAGGTCTTGATACAAGCGAAAGGAAGAGTTCATGGAACAAATCCTCGGCCATGCTTTCATCTTTGATTTTGTAGCGAATAACGGCACGGATAAAGTCGCAATGCTCAAAAAAGATTGCCGTGGCGCGTTGAACGTCGCCTGATATATCACACCCCTGTCTTGTTGTGCTTTTTTCGCTCACCTGCGACCTGCTCCTAAAAGGCAAAGAAGCCGAATATAAACAGTCATATTACCAAATATACCCTATCTTATCAAGGACGGGGTTTTAACCAAAAGAAAACCGGAATTTTAATAGTTTAAGCCCGTTTAACGAGTAATGCCTGCACTAATTAAATTTTATCGTCAACATTTGGCTTAATGGGACGCCTTTCCATACAGCAGGATTTTTTCTTCGCAGGAATATCTCTGCGTAAAACCGGCCGGGGTGCAGAAGGATGGCCCTCCTCCCCTTCTGCACCTTCGGTCGGAGACAAGAGTGTTCTAAGCAGAAGCTTCCACACCAGCAGATCTGCAGGAAGTGGGGCAAAGAGAAAGGATTATCTCTGCCCCATATTTATTATTTTTAAAAAAGAAATGGTAATGATTTGGAGCGAATGCCCAAAATGAAACAGAATTGTGGGAACTGCATGTATTTTGAGCCGAAGGGCATTATGTCCGGCAGCACTAACTGGGGGCTTTGTATCGAGTCCGCAAAAGAGGTTATTGGCAGCGACAAGGAATCACCCTTCTTCCGCTGGGAAGATGACACCTGCTCGAATTTCAAGGCAAGAGAGAAATTGAGTGATTTGCAAAGCCGAAGATATAAGGCCTGATATCTGGTGTCAATCTGGGCAATTTGACACTCCATGTGTAAATTCCCTAATATTTTCGTACTTTTAGGCGATGAGAGAATAGGTCTCCTTTTTTGCTCGCGGGGCTTGGAATGAGTGGGCTGGGAAAGAGCTTTGGGGGGTATGAAACTTTTGTCAAAAAGGGGAATTTGAATGGGCGATGCAGGAATCGAACCTGCGACCCGCTGATTAAGAGTCAGCTGCTCTACCGGCTGAGCTAATCGCCCGTTAACTAAGCAGGAAATTATAGGCAAAATCGGCGATTCATCAAGTATAAACTGCTGCAAAGCGGCGTTGGCTCCCCAAAAAGAAAAAAGCCGTGAGGGAACCCACGGCTTTTTTCTTTTTTTGTTATTATGTTGTTTGCTTAGCGTTTGCGCCTTTGTAACAAGGCCGCTGCGCCAATCGCAAGCAGGGATAAGGTAGCCGGCTCAGGTACCACAAAGTCCTGACCATCAGGTGAACTGGTTGCGTACACAAATGCGCGTGGGCCAGTACCGTCCAACTCTGCAAGCCAGGCATTGGCTGTGGCCGCTTGTTCGATGCCTGTAGCATTAAAACCAGTACCACTGGTAACATCCCAGGTGGAGTCGGTTTCGTAAATAATCTCCCATATAGCGGCGCCGAAGGCCTCCGCCAACTGCTTATTTGCGCCGGTTGTCCAAGTGGGGTCAAAATGTCTGCCCCAAAGCTCACTAATGCGGTCGGCTTTGAAAGCACCCATAGGTGTGCCGTACTGAGCCGGCACAGGTGCGCTATCCAGTGAGACAACATCCTGCCAGCCGGCAACTGTCCCCTGGGTCAATTCTATGCAGAAGCCCCAATTAGGAACCTGCGTGCCCAAACCGGTGCCACCCGCGTTGGTCCATGAATAGACGCCCGTATAATAAGGTCCCCCGTTAAGACCTCCACCATACAGGTAAGCTTGGTCAGAGAGACCATTACTGTGATTCTGGATGTTTACAGTGCCAAGAAGTGCTGCATTTGCGGGGGTTACACTTAATGCCGCTACGACGGCAAAAAGCACCAATGCCATGAACTTGGTGTGTCTCATACTCTACTCCTCCATCTTCTTACTCTTCAATCCTTTTTTTCATAGCTGCCGGCTTTTATCGCCCATATCCCCTCTCTTAAAAGGATATTAGCACCGACAACTAACTTTACATATAACGGTTTATATTTTACTGGCCGATGATGTCAAGTAAAAAATCGGAATTTTAGCGAAAAATTTTTCTGGGATCAGAAAAAAACGGCGAATATCGGGTAAACCCTGATAGGGGGCTTAAAATAGCATATAAGTCGAAGTAGAGATAGTATTAGCAATACTAAAGACGCTTCTGTAAGCTCAAAAGCGGGGTTGACACGTTATTTTTATTTGCCGGTCTTCTCAGGAACCGGCAACCCCAGTTCCGCCAAGACCTTATTGAAAAAGGGCTGTGTTGTTTAAACACAGCCCTTGATTTGTAAAACATGTTGTCTTTTCGAGCTTTTTATGCTCTGCGTTTTCTCAACAGACTCAAAGCGCCGAAGCCGAGCAGACATAGCGTGGCTGGTTCCGGAACATTGATGAGATTACTGTCCAGCGTCACTGCAGCGTTGCGGGCCAAGGCCCGACCGTCCATAATCGTTGCGCCGGTATCCAAGGTAATGCTCGTA
>JBEKEU010000004.1:0-331011 GCA_050013675.1 Sedimentisphaerales bacterium | reverse complement strand
GTGACACGGCGCATTTCGCAAAAAATCTGGTCGCAACCAGCACAATTTTGGGTCAGGACTATGTGGTTCAGGTTCCCGGGCCGGTAACTGTTCCCGAGCCGGCGACGATTTGCCTGCTCGGCCTTGCCGCTCTAACCGTGATGAGAAGGCAGAAAGCTTAAAAGTCGCAAAATATACGTGTGCAAACAAAAGGGCCCATGCAATCGGCGTGAGCCCTTTTGCTTTGTCACCACGCAAATACGGGGGTAACAACATCGAAGTCAACTCGTACAATGCCAGAGTATCCTGCTGCCTGGGCCTATAATAAACTGTAGTGCTCTCTGTGTACTCTGGGCTAAAAAAAACCGTCCGCCGAAGGCAGAGACCTCGCCCGCCTCGACTCGCCTCAGCGAGGCCGGGCCTATTGGCGGGTGTAATCCGTGGTCGCCTTTGTAAAGTTATTTACCAACTGCGGACTTGACTTTTCTATCCTCAGGCGATAACCTTATTGCCGGTAATATCGGGCAGCCCTCTCGCGCAAGGGATTGCATAAGCAAACCACTATCGGTAACAAAGGATGGTTTGAACCTATGAAACAAGGCAATGAGCCGCAGGAGCGTCTCGAAAGCATACCAATACTCGACGAGTTGAAGAACTCATACCTCAATTACGCGATGAGCGTCATCGTATCGCGTGCATTACCGGACGTCCGGGACGGCTTGAAGCCCTCGCAAAGACGAATCTTAGTCGCGATGAACGACCTCAACCTCGGGCCCCGAAGCAAACACCGCAAATGTGCAAAAATCGTCGGCGACACCGGCGGCAACTATCACCCGCACGGCGACCAGGCGACTTATGGAACACTCGTCCGCCTGGGTCAGGACTGGAATATGCGTTACACGCTG
Source organism: Sedimentisphaerales bacterium (assembly GCA_050013675.1). Lineage (GTDB taxonomy): Bacteria > Planctomycetota > Phycisphaerae > Sedimentisphaerales > Anaerobacaceae > Fen-1362. Next base: position 330,127 of record JBEKEU010000004.1, on the reverse strand, counting down.
GTTGACCCGCAGGGCAACTTCGGCTCAATCGACGCCGACCCCCCCGCCGCTATGCGTTACACCGAGGCAAGAATGACCTCGGCTGCGACGGATATGCTAGAAGACCTCGAATACGAGACGGTCGATTTTGTCCCCAACTACGACGAGACAAGAACGGAGCCGACTGTCCTGCCTTCAAAATTCCCGAACCTGTTAGTCAACGGCTCAACCGGCATCGCGGTCGGTATGGCAACCAACATCCCGCCTCACAATATCGGCGAGATTTGCGACGCACTGCTGTTAGTCATCGACGACCCCAAATGTGGCTTTAAGGACATAATGAAAAAGCTGCCCGGCCCCGATTTCCCAACAGGCGGAATCATCTGCGGCAAGCAGGGAATTGTCGATGCCTACTTCAAAGGCAAGGGACACTTAGTGGTAAGGGCTAAGGCCGAGGTCGAGCCATCAAAAAGGGGAAAAGAATGTATCATCATCACTGAAATCCCCTATATGGTAGTCAAGACAGGTATCATATCAAAGATAGCCGACTGTGTCCGCGACGGCCAAATTGCCGAGATTGCCGACGTCAGGGATGAATCGGACCGTCACGGCATGAGAATTGTCGTAGAGGTAAAAAAAGACGCCGACGCTCAGGTCGCGCTGAATAAACTTTTTCAGTTCACCCAGTTACAGACCACATTCGCCATCGCCAACGTCGCGCTGGTCAACAACCGGCCCGAAACGCTCAATATCCGCCAGATGCTCGACCTGTTCATCGACCATCGCAAGGTGGTCATACGCAGACGCAGTATGTTCCTGCTCAAACGGTGCCAAAACAGGGCGCACATCCTCGAAGGTCTGATTCTTGCGGTCAGTGACATAGATGAAATAATCGAACTTATCAAAAAATCTCCCGACGCGCCTACGGCCAAGCAAAACCTGATGAAAAAGCCGTTGAAACTGGCGGAAACGGAAACCCTGCGAAAACTCCTGCCAAAGGAATTCATAAAAGAAAGGACCAAAGAAAAACAGTTCCTAACAGGCCCACAGACGGACGCCATTCTCACGATGCAACTCCAGCGACTTACCGGGCTTGAAATAGAAAAGCTCGCAAAAGAATATAGCGGGCTGATTGAGCAGATAGAAGGTTACGAAAAGATTCTGGCCAAAGACGAAGTACTGATGAAAATCATTCGCACGGACATCAACGATATTAAGACCAAATACGGCGACGCCAGACGCACAAAGTTCGCACAACAGGTCGAATCATTCGACCTTGAAGACCTCATAGCCGATGAAGAGGTCATCGTTACCGTAAGCCACTCCGGCTACGTCAAACGAATGCCCGTTGACACCTACCGCAAGCAGGGGCGAGGCGGCACGGGCGTAATCGGCTCAGACACCAAGGAAGGCGACTTCATCGAGCATATGTTCACCGCCTCCACGCACGACTATCTGCTGATTTTCACCAATCGCGGCAAATGCTACTGGTTAAAAGTTTACGACATCCCAAGCTTGACCCGCCAGAGCAGAGGCAGGAGTATCGCCAACCTGCTCAACCTCGGCGACCAGACAATCGCCTCGGTCATTAACGTTGCCCGGCTTGTCGAAAATGAAGAATTGCCCGAAGACAAACAGCCGCAGCTCGTGATGGCGACACAGAACGGCCTAATCAAAAAGACAAAACTCTCCGCATACAGCCACCCGCGTTCCGTAGGCGTTACTGCAATCAAACTCGACCCCAACGACACCCTTATCGAGGTCGCCCAAACTACCGGCAAAGACCACATAATCCTCGGCACCCGCGACGGTATGGCAATAAGATTTGACGAACAGCAGGCACGCTCAATGGGCAGGGTATCGAGGGGCGTCCACGGAATCAGGTTACGTTCCGGCGACGCGGTTGTCGATATGGTAATCGCCGAAGAAAAGGCGTCGCTGTTGACCGTCTGCGAAAAGGGCTACGGCAAACGCACCTCGCTCGAAAATTACAGGTCACAGAACCGCGGCGGCGTAGGACTGATTAACATCAAGACCACCGAACGCAACGGCAAGGTCGTCGCCCTCAAGGCCGTCCAGTTCGAAGACGAACTAATGCTGATTACCGCCAACGGAATCATCATCCGAACGGGCCTCGACCAGATTCGCCCAATAGGCAGAAACACACAGGGCGTCCGACTGATTAAACTCAAAGAAGGCGACAAGCTCGTCGCCGCGGCAAAAATAGGCCCCGAAGTGGCGAAGGAACAGTCCGACGACGCGACAATACAAAAAGCCGAACTTCCCCCGCAGGAAGAAACCGAACCCGGTCCGGAAGAAGAAATCGAAGCCGAAGCGGAGCCGGAAGACAAGTCAAAGTCGAAACCGGAAAAGAACGAACCCAAAGACAAGGGCAAAAAGCCGGATAAAAAACCCCGCAAATAAAATCGGCTTATAAAAATGCAGGCGGGAGCAGCTATGGCAAAAGCCGGCGATAAGAAAAAAAGTACCCAATCACTTGTGTATGTAATCACGGGCGACGAGCCATCGTTAGTCAACGCAAAATACGCCGAGCTTATCGACCAGCTTGTCCCGCCACAGGAAAGAGATACCGGCCTGCTGGTCGTCGATGCCGACAAAGCCATTATAGGTGAAATCTTCGACGAACTGCGAACCCTGCCTTTCCTCACAAAAAGACGAATAGTCGCCCTGCGAAACGCCGACAAATTCATCTCCAACAACCGCGAAGCCCTCGAAAGATACTTTGAAAGCCCCTCCCCTACCGGCATACTGGTAATGACGGTTTCCTCTTGGCCGAACAATACACGCTTAGCTAAAAAACTCCCCGGTATCGGAACTCTGGTGGAAGTGGAATCGCCCAAAGGACAGGATCTTACCAATCGGCTAATCGATTACGCGCGCGACGCACACAGCAAAGGCCTCGATTACAGGACAGCGAGTTTGCTCGTTGAACTTGCCGGCGATAACCTCACCCGGCTATACACCGAAATCGACAAACTCGCCACATACGCGGCAGCCGAAAAAGCAATAACAATCGCCCACGTCGAATCGCTTATTGGCCGGAATCGAGAATTTGACGCGTTTGAGGTCATCGAATCCTGTCTCCAGAAAAAAACCGGCCCGGCAATCGAACGGCTGCGCAAGATGTTCGCCGAAGATAAATCGGCCGAATATACAACCATCGGCGCGTTCGCGTTTCACATCCGCAGGATGTTCGCCGCAAAAAAATTGTTGCTCGAAGGTCAATCACAATATGATGTCGCGGGTAAACTGCGCATCTGGAACAACAAGGAATCACTGTTTGCGCAAATCAAACGACTATCCCTGAAACAAATCGGCGACCAGATCCAGCTCTTAGCTGCAACAGATTACGCCATAAAACGCGGCCAGGCCCAGCCCAGAATCGCGATTGAACAGTTCGTTTTGCAACTCGCAACGCTGTAATGCTACTGTACGGGCGAACCTATGTGTTCGCCCTTCGCCCTCTTTGGGCATTATCATAAATACAGAATGCTACGGCACGTTTTAATTGTAATCGCTCATCGGGGATATTTTTCGCCTTGTTATAATAAGAAGATTGCTCCTCCGGTGACAGCTCATTAAATCGCTTTTCTAATTGTGAAAGGCACTCTTTTTTGAATTTATTAGGTAACTTATCAAATAGTTCGGGGAAGCCAGTAAAGGGAATAATATCCTCTCGAAAACCCTTTTTCACATACGGTTTCTTAATTTTGTTCATATATTCCCATACACTATCATTGAGCGCAAAATTCAGGATTTCACAAGCAACATACTCCCATGCTTTTTTATCCAACAACTTTTGTGTTTGGAAATAATTAAGTGCGTCAAACAAAGTTAAAGTTTCGTTCAATAGTTTTTCATCTTTGCTTAAATTAATTTGTTCGCCGTTTTTAATTCTTTCATAAAATTCATACCAACCGTCTTTTATAAAAGCATCATATAACTTTTCTATTAATTCCCATTTTCTAATTGAATTATTGCTTCGGTAAGTTTTAAATGCGCAACCCGCCACAACAAGTGCCACAATAACCCCGATTACCGTGGCTAAATTAGCACTAAGCTGGAAAATATCTTTCCGTAATTCAAAACAACACCCCAAGTAAAAGTTAATCATTTTCCAACTCCCTTTTTTGGCATTTGACACTGCCGCTTTATAATGACCTTTACAAAAACAGAATTTAAAAAAACTTCATTCAAAACTATAAAGACGTCTGCCGGATAGCAAGACATGGGGGTTCTGTTTTACCTTCGGCAAAACGGAGAGGGCGGGATTCGAACCCGCGGTACGGCAAGCCGCACACACGCTTTCCAAGCGTGCTCCTTCGGCCACTCGGACACCTCTCCGAAACAATCTATGATTCCTGATTTTCGATTTCTGACTTTGGCCCTTCGGGCCTGCGTTTCTTAAAAAACTCTGTCAATAATGCGCCGCATTCGTCTGCTAACACACCGCTTGTTACCTCGACACGGTGATTCAGACGTTTATCCTGAACGATATTATACAAGCTTTTCACCGCGCCCGTTTTCGGGTCGTCACAGCCATATACTAATCGGTCGATGCGAGACAACACCAAAGCCCCGGCGCACATACAGCACGGCTCTAAGGTAACATAAAACGTGCAGTCATTCAAATGCCAGTTTTCGAGTGCTGCTGCCGCCTGGGTAAGCGCGATGATTTCCGCGTGGGCCGTCGGGTCCTGCAATTGCTCCCGCTGATTGTATGCCTTCGCGATGATTGTGTTGTTATGAACAATCACCGCCCCAATCGGCACATCGCCATTCTCCTCGGCAATTTTGGCCTGGTCAATCGCGATACGCATATACTGTTCATCAACCGAGAATTCAGAATTGGGATTGTCTATCGGCTCGATCATAGTTCGTAGAAGACGCCCGACCACACCGTCAGGCAAACAATCAATATTGAAAGTTAAGCATTTGAACAGTTGACCGCCCCCGCTGCTGTCTTGCGACAGCAAGACGCGGGAGGCTCCATTTTTCCCGACCATAGTCGGGAAAAATACCCCCAAGGGGAGTCGAACCCCTGTCTCCAGGATGAGAACCTGATATCCTAGGCCACTGGACGATGGGGGCAGAAACAAATCAAAAATTAAAACGCAAAAATCAAATATCTGCCGGGAAAGAGTATAGCAAAACTCACTACAAGGTCAATCATAAAAAACAGTCAGCTCGGAATCGCCCCTTTGAATGGTAATGGCGGCGGTCGGAGTCGAACCGACGACCCTGGGCTTATGAATCCCATGCTCTAAACCAGCTGAGCTACGCCGCCAATTGCCTTCAAATCTACAAAACATTTTCGTTTTTTGCAAGCGATTCTTTAGCCGAACGCCCCGCAAACAGCGTCGATTTTGCTTCGACACTGGCGGCAAATCCAGCTATCCTTTTCGCGACGGAAAATGTGGTAAGGAGCTTGAAAGTGAAATACAAACCGTCGGCAGGTCGTCGGGATTGAAGCCCTTCTGTCTTGCTATGCTGCGCAGCATCTCATAGACCGTGCCTTCCATACCTGTATAGCCGGCGGCAGCCACCAATGTCCGCACCTTCAGCAAGTCATTGCCGAGCAGTTCGACCATTACGTAATTTCACAATACAATCCTTTCAGGCGACTTTTACAACGGCAGAGATAAGCCCGTTTTTTGACGGATACAAAATTGTTGCTAATTCCATAAATATAAGTTATACTCATAGCACATTATTGTAGAAAAATAGCTCAAAAGCCGCTCAATAGCGTAGTAAGGGGTTGTGGAAAAGCAAAAATAGGGAAGAAAGTAGTATAAGAAATGCTAATATCTAAAAAAAGCGTTATGAATGATCGAACCTTAAAGATGTATGTTTTTTATTGTTCAAACAGTATCGAGCCAGAGCAAATGGCCGGGGGCTTGGGCAAACTGGACGGGGTTACAGTCAAAACGATAAGCTTGCCGTGTTCCGGGAAAGTGGATATCCCATATTTAGTGAAAGCATTCGAAACCGGGGCGGATGGCGCTGTAATCGTTACCTGCAAGCAAAATGAGTGTCAGCATCTCGAGGGAAATTTACGGGCCAATAAACGAGCCGAGGCCGTCGAATCGCTGCTGGAAGAGATTGGAATGGGTAAAGGGCGAATGGCGGTCATTATGTTGAAGGAAGGCGGCGTCGAACAGGCCCTTGGCGAAATCAGGGATTTCATTGACAGTGTGAGAAATTTACCTCAGCCCCAAAACGGCGCTGCGCACGTATAGCAATAGGAGAATATTAGTTTTATGAAAGTTGACAGTAAGCTCGCGAATGCAATAGCAAAGGGGGACTTTATAGTTACCGCGGAGATTTTGCCCGGTGCAGGCGGAGACGGTTCAGCAGCCGAAGCGGCATTGAAGACACTGGGCAAGGGGCCTCTGGCAATCAACGTGGCGGATAACTGTCATAATATAGGTATGTCTTCCATCGCGGCATCGGTCGCGGTGCTCAAAGCGGGTGCCGAGCCGATTTGCCAGATAGTTACACGAGACAGGAACCGAATCGCGTTACAATCCGATTTGCTCGGGGCGGCTTACTTAGGAATCAAGAACGTGCTATGCCTGTCAGGTTATCATCAGACGCTGTCGGCCTGCCCGGAATCGGCAAACGTTTATGACATCGATTCGACTCAGTTTATCGAGTTGGTAACGAATATGTCCGAGATGGGTGTTCTTGCCAACGGGTCAAAGATTGAGGGACAATTTTCAATGCTTGTGGGAGCAGCTGCCAACCCATTCCTGAAGCCGGTGGAATTAAATATGCTTCGGATGCAAAAGAAAGTCGAAGCCGGCGCAAAGTTTATTCAGACCAGCGCTGTATTCGATATAGAGACATTCGGCCAGTGGTTAAACGCAGCGATAAGCGATGGAATCACCGCCAAAGCGGCGATTTTAGGCGGCGTTTTACCTTTGGATTGTGCCGCTGAAGCGGAGAAGTTACGGAATACATACACGGATTATTCAATTCCGGACAGCGTGATTGAGCGGCTCAAGAAAGCTGGCAACGAAGCGGCACAGAAAAAAGAGGGTCTGGCTATCTGTATTGAGACAATCGGGAAGCTTAAAAAAATGAAAGGCCTCAGAGGTATCCATATACATTGCGGCTGCAAAGGAAAAGTGTCGCCGGAAGTTGTCGCGGCGGCCTTGTCGCTCGCCTCGGCGTAGCCGAAGGCGAAGCCGGGTAACAGGAATCGAATATGCCTGAAAAATATCACATTAAAACACAACCTGTGCCGCCCATAAGCCCGCGAATCGGCAAATACGGAATGGTCGATTGGCGGGAAGATTGCGCACGCTGTCATAACTGCGTCAAGAAGGCCTGTGTTTACGACCGCTACAGGCAGGAGGCGGATTATATTCGCAATCTCAGCGACGTGGACACACTGTTTTTCGATTGTATGGGATGTTTTTCGTGCGTTCAGGACTGCACAAAGGGCCTTTTGTGTATGTCCATCAATCCCGAATACCAGAAAATGGGAAACAGCTACTGGACTCCCGATATTATCAAAACGACATGGCTCCAGGCGGAGACGGCAAAGATTCCGGTTTCCGGCGCGGGCTATCGCGGGCCGTTTTCAGGCAAGGGCTTTGACTCGATGTGGACGGATATGTCCGAAATCGTTCGCCCCACACGCGACGGTATCCACGGACGAGAATACATCAGCTCTTCGGTCGATATCGGAAAGAAACTGCCTTACCTGGCATTTAACTGCGATAAAAACGCTGCAAACGCGTCGCCGCTGGTTTCGATTCCGATGCCGATGATAATAGATATGGCCTCGCCTGCGCATACTTTGCCGCAGCTTAATTCGATTATTGCCCAGACGGCTGTAAACACAGACATAATAGCGATTATTGATTCGCGTCAATGGCAGGGAAATGACAAACAACTTGATAACATAGCGTTTTATATTGCCGATGGCGAGGTTATCCCCAAAGACGCCCTTAAGAAAACCAGGTTAGTGGAAATACCCGACGGCGCAAAAGTAATGGAGCGCATCAAAGAAATAAAAAAGATACATCCGGGGATAGTCATAGCCATAAGAGTTGAGCTTACGGCGGCGGGAGTCGAGCGTGCGATAAAACTCGCTGAATCCGAAGAGGTTGAAGTAATACATATCGTGGCGGACGCGAACGGCAATGAAATTGGCGCAAGCAAGCCGCGATTTATCAAGGATATGACTCGCCAGATTCACACGGCCCTGATAGAAAAAGGATGCAGGGATGCGATTACGCTTATGGCCGGGGGCGGGATAGCTCTGCCTGAGCATATGGCAAAAGAGATTATATGCGGCGCGGATTTGATAACCATCAACCTGCCGCTTCTTATATCGCTGGAATGTCATCTGTGTAATAGCTGTAAGCCGGGAATGGTATGTCCGGCAAAGCTGGAAAAAATTGATATTAATTACGGCGTCGGCCGAATGACCAATCTTATCGCCGCCTGGCACGACCAGTTGATTGAGGTTATGGGCGCGATGGGAATGCGTGAAGTTCGTCGTCTTAGGGGCGACGTCGGCCGCGCGATGTTCTTCGAGAATCTTGAGGAGGAAACCTTTGGCAAGCTTTTCGGTTCCAGAAAAAACAATTAAGGATATCCTTCCTGAAAACACGCTCAAGACGCTTGTGCCGCAGGAAGAGGTGGCCCGTGTCGTTAAGACGGCGCCATCCCGCTATCGCAACGAGATTGCGAAGTTCATTGTCCATCGTAATTTGAATTGCAAACGATGCGGCAAATGTGCCGAGGTATGCCAATATAAAGTTCACGTGTTAAAACCCGGCTACAAGTATTTCGCTGAGCCGAAGAATCATTTATGCATAGGTCCGACCTGCGAAAAGACCGGCAATTTCTGTGTAGCGAAGTGTCCGAATGGAGCATTACAACTCAAAGAAAACCCGCTGTATAAGGCGCTGGGCGATTATCGCTGGCCGGGAGATTTGATTTTAGCGACGTGGAAAATGGCTGAAACCGGCGACGTCCCGCCCGCGGAATATGGTTACGAATACGAGTGCGGCAATTCAGGCGGCGGATTTGACCGACTCAGGTTTAAATTTCCCGACAAGCCGCCCGTAAAAATCGACGCCGACAAGATAGACACAAGCATATCGCTAAATAAACGCGGCGATGGTCGGCCCGAAATCAAAATTGACGTTCCCTGGTACGGCGGCGGTATGTCATTCGGGTCGGTCAGCAATGTGACTCAATTATCTAAGGCCAGGGCCGCGAAGGCCTGGAACACCTTCACCTGCACGGGCGAAGGCGGATATATGGAACGGATGAGGCCCTATGACGACCATGTGATTACGCAGGTTGCCACGGGTCTTTTCGGCGTGCGCGAGGAAACGATTCAGCGTGTGCCGATAGTGGAATTCAAATATGCCCAGGGCGCAAAACCGGGTCTGGGCGGTCACTTGTTAGGCGACAAGAACACCCCGGCTGTGGCAAAAATGCGTGAGGCGGTTTTAGGCATATCGCTGTTTTCGCCGTTCCCGTTCCACAGCGTCTATTCCATCGAAGACCACCAAAAGCACATTGACTGGATAAAACACGTTAACAAGAGGGCTTTAATATCAACGAAGGTATCGACGCCGACGGACGTTGATATGGTTGCCGTCGGAAGCTACTCAGCGGGGACTCACATCGTCCACATAGACGGCGGTTACGGCGGGACGGGCGCGGCGCCTGATATCGCGAAAAAGAATATCGCAATGCCTATCGAATACGCTATCGGAAGGGTCCACAAATTCCTGGCCGACGAGGGCGTTCGCGACAAAGTAACGCTTATCGCCAGCGGCGGAATACGCTCGGCACATGACGTGGCCAAGGCCATTGCCCTCGGCGCCGACGGAGTCGTAATAGGAACCGTTGAATTAGTGGCCCTTGGATGTGTGCGGTGCAGTCGCTGCGAAAGCGGAAGGGGCTGCCCGCGCGGTATCGCCACAACCGACCCTGAGCTGGCGCAGAAAATGAATATCGAATGGGGTACGCAGCGGATTATCAATCTCTACAACGCCTGGCGAAAGGTGATTGTGGGAATCCTGCAACGCTTTGGCATGCGCAGCATCACGGAATTACGCGGACGGACAGACCTGTTGATGCATCTTGACTACACCAATAACGTGGGGGCCAGGAAATGAACGAGAAAATCATAAAACAACTTGCATATTCGAGAAAACAACTGGCTGAAAAACTGAATCATTCTTCTGACATCAGAAAAGAGGCGGAAGAAGGCGGCTGCGGCGTTGTGGGTTTTTGCTGCAGCGAGCCGGTGCCGGGCAAGCATATTTATGAACCGTCGCGACAGATGCACAATCGCGGAAACGGCAAAGGCGGCGGCATCGCCGCGGTGGGATTTGTGCCGGAACAACTCGGCGTCAGCCGGGAGGTCTTGGATAACCATTATATGCTTCACGTCGCGTTTCTGGATGATAAGGTCCAGCCGGAAATAGAAAAACAGTTTATCACACCTAATTTCGATATCACAAAATCGACCCAGCTCGATAAGGTTAGCGACTGGAAAACCGTGCCCGGACTGGAAGTTAAGCCGCCGGACGTGTGCCGATACTTTGTTCGGGTAAAGCCGAAGGTGCTTGATGCTTTTGTTGCCAAAAACAATCTGCAAAAACTCGACCGCAGCGAAGCGGAAGACGAATTTATCAACCAGAACAGCTTTAGTTTGAATCAGAAATACTACGCGTCGTTGGGCGAGAAGAGGGCCTTTGTGCTTTCACACGGCCGCAATATTATGATTCTCAAGGTTGTGGGTTTCGCCGAAGCGATTGTAAAATATTACAAAATCGAAGACCTTTGTGCCTACGAGTGGATTGCCCATCAGCGTTTCCCGACCAAGGGCCGCGTATGGCATCCCGGCGGGGCGCATCCTTTTGCGGCTATCGATATGGCACTGGTGCATAACGGCGACTTTGCCAATTACCATTCCGTAACCGAGTATCTCAAGCAGCGTAATATTTATCCGCAGTTCCTGACCGATACGGAGGTATCCGCGCTTTTATTCGATTTGCTCAGCAGGACTTATCACTACCCGCTCGAATACATTATTGAGGCGCTTGCACCGACTACCGAGCTGGACTTTGACCGGCTTGATGCGGAGAAACAGAAGATTTACCGCGACATTCAGGCGACCCATATTCACGGCTCGCCTGACGGCCCGTGGTTTTTCATTATCGCCCGCAATATCGCCCGCGAGAAAAAAATGCAGCTTATGGGTATAACCGACACCGCGATGCTTCGCCCTCAGGTGTTCGCGTTCTACGACGGCGAGGTCCAGGTGGGCCTGATTTGCTCGGAAAAACAGGCCATCGACGCCACACTGCATAGTTTGTCCAAAGACGACAAAAGAATCTGCCCGATTGCGGATAAATACTGGAATGCACGCGGAGGCAGTTACACCGACGGCGGGTCTTTTATATTTAATCTTGAAAAAAATTCAGCCGGCAAAATGCGGATTTCCTGCACCGACAAATTCGGCACGGCTGTGCCAATGCCCCAGGCGACGGAAAGCTGCGATTTCTCACAGGAGCCGTCTCTCGATTCGGAATCGGAAGATGATATACAGACGTTACTCGGTGAAAGATTTGTACCCGGTAACGGGATGGCGATTTTCGAGATGATTCGAGACGCTGTTTACGGATGGACATTCGACGAGTTTCGTTTTGCCTGTGGGCAAATCGTAAATGCGGCGAAAGACCATAGTAAGGTGAACCTCGCGATAGAGGTTTTGACGCTGCTTAATGACCGGCGATATTCGACCGGCACCAAGAAACGCAGTCATATCCTTCACATTATCCGAAGCGAATTGAAGAGGTTGTTCCTGAATATCCCGAAGATAGGCGTGAAGAATTATTATGAGTGGGGGTATCGGCTTATCGATTTCGAAACGCGGGGTGATTTGCGTGGGCCGCAGAATAACGAGACGACTCTCGTAATCGACGCCGCACATTTTGCACCCGAAGGGGACAACTGCGACGCGGCACTTTTAGTTAACGCGTATATCAAGGGCTGGCGACATTTTATCAGCTTCAATTGCATCGGTCAGCGGTTCATCGGCTGCGGTCTTGGGCCGGATACCGATGAGGTGACAATAGATGTTTACGGAAGCAGTGGCGATTATCTTGCCTCCGGCATCGACGGGCTGACTATCAACGTGCACGGAAACGCACAGGACCAGTTAGGCCAAATCATAAAAAGAGGAAAATTTGTCATCCACGGCGACGTGGGCCAGACCTTTATGTATGGCGCAAAAGGGGGCTCCGTCTATGTGCTTGGTAACGCCGCGGGAAGACCACTTATCAACTCCGTCGGCAGACCAAAGGTAGTAATAAACGGGACGTGCCTTGACTTTTTAGGCGAGTCCTTTATGGCGGGCGACCCGCATAACGGCGGCGGCTTTGTTATCTTAAACGGCGTAAAGTTCGACGACGGGGGCATGTTAGTGACATTATCGCAGCCGTATCCCGGCAGCAACATATTCTCATTGGCTTCGGGCGGGGCGATTTTTGTCCGCGACCCGAACATGACCCTGGTTGACCAGCAGTTAAACGGCGGCTTCTTCGCGAAAGTAACCGACGAGGACTGGGAACTGATACTGCCTTACCTTAAAGAAAACGAACAGCTTTTCGGAATAACAATAGAGCAGCTTTTAACCGTGAATAACGAGCGGCGAGAACCAATAGAGGTTTACCGCAAAGTTGTTCCCGGCAACACCGCGAAAGTCGCCTCGGATGATACAGATGACGTCGAAGAGGCCTCCGAAGAGGAATTAGCTGCTAAATAGCCCAAAAAAGCGAAAGGTAATTACGGTGATAACAATCAAGAAAACAAAAACCAGCGAGGCACTGAAAGACGCGGTAGAGAAAATAGCCGGCGTGGACCTGAGCGTTTGCCTTCAGTGTAGGAAATGCTCCAGCGGATGCCCCGTCGGTAAACTTACAAAGTCCCGGCCCTCGGAGATTATGCGTCGGCTGCATCTGAACGCGGGCAACGAACTGCTGGAAAGTGACATTCTCTGGATGTGCGTTTCCTGTGAGACGTGTTCGGCCAGATGCCCGATGGGTATAGACGTTGCCGGGGTAATGGATGCCTTGCGAAAGCTGGCGTTATCGAGGGGGGCGTCGAAACAGGAAGGTAACGTGCCATTGTTTAACAAGGCATTTTTGAAAACGGTCGAGGTGTTCGGCCGGACTTATGAAATGGCGATGATAACCGCTTACAAGTTAGGCACCGGGAAATTGATGAACGATACGGAAAAGTTCCCGACGATGCTCAGGAAAGGCAAAATCTCGCTGTTGCCTTCGCTTGGCGGGGACAGGAAAACGGTGAAACGCATATTCAAAAAAACGAAACAAAATAAAGGGGCCGGAATATGAAATACGCCTACTACCCCGGATGTTCCGCTGAATCGACGGCCCGCGATATGCACCAGTCAACTCTGGCCGTAGCCGCATCGCTGGGAATCGAAATGATTGAGCCGAAGGGCTGGACGTGCTGCGGCGCGACCGCAGGTCACCAGACCGACCGCGTATTGGCAGCAGCATTGCCCGCCGCCAATCTGGTCAAGATTAAGGATATGGGGCTTGATTGCGTCGTGAATTGCGCCGCCTGCTATAACAGGATGAAAGTAGCGAATCACGAAATCGCGACCGAATCGGAAATTCGCAGGAATGTCTGCGACGCGATTGGCCGGGATTATGACGGCTCGGTCAAAGTCCGGCATTTTATCGAGGTGCTTCTCGAAGACATCGGCCTGGAAAAAATCAGCAGCGCAATCAGGCAGCCGCTCAAAGGCCTGAAGGTTGCTTGTTATTATGGATGTTTGCTTGTTCGTCCGCCCAAGGTCGTTAATTTTGACGACCCGGAAAACCCGAAGTCGCTCGATAAGCTGGTTAAAGCAATAGGCGGTGAAGCAATCGAATGGCCATACAAGGTCGAATGCTGTGGCGGCGGCTTGTCGCTTTCGAGGACGGACGTGGTGGTCAACCTGACAGATTCGATTCTTGGAATGGCAAAAAGCTCTGGCGCCGATTGTATAGCGGTAAGCTGCCCTATGTGTCAGGTGAATCTCGATTTGCGGCAGCAGGACATCAAAAAAGAAACCAGCAGGGACTATCAAATACCAATCGTGTATATCACGCAGCTTCTGGGACTTGGTCTTGGCATCAGTTCAAAGAAACTAGGATTCAACAAGCTAATGGTTCCTGCTTCAAATGTTTTGGAGCTTGTCCGCCGTAGTGCAGACGAAGGCGGAAAGGTGGAAGTGAGCAGCAATGGGTAAATACGACGACAAAAAAATTGGCGCGGTTCTTGTTCAGGGCGGCGGTATCGCCGGCGTTCAGGCGTCACTCGATTTGGCCAACAGTGGCTTCAAGGTTTACCTGGTCGAGCGAGACGCCGCGATAGGCGGTATGATGGCCCATCTGGACAAGACCTTCCCGACGGGCGATTGCGCGACGTGTATCGTCTCGCCGAAGCTCGTCGAATGCGCACGAAATCTGAATATCGAGATAATGACTCTCTCGGAGCTGGTTGACCTCGAAGGAGAACCCGGCAATTTCAAGGCCACTGTCAAGAGACACCCTCGTTATGTTGACGAAGACAAATGCACGGGCTGCAGTGAATGCACGCAGGTTTGCCCGGTGGATGTGCCGGATGAATTTAACAGGTGCCTGGGGACAAGAAAAGGTATCGCGAAACTTTACGCGCAGGCAACTCCTAATATATTCGGTATTTTGAAAAACGGCCACTCGCCCTGCAAGATGGCGTGCCCGGCGAAGGTAAACGTCCAGGGTTACGTCCAGCTCATAAAGAAAAAAGAATACGTCAAGGCGGTCAATCTTATCCGCCAGAGAAACCCGCTTTCAGCGATATGCGGAAGGGTTTGCACTCACCCATGCGAAACTGAATGCACACGCGGCAAGGCGGACGACCCAATCGCCATACGGCTGCTCAAGCGATTCGCGTCGGATAAAGAAATGGAACTGCTCGAAGCGGGCCAGATTGTCCTGCCAGAGGAGAAGAAACCTTCCGCTGACGCGAAAAAAGTCGCCATAATCGGCGCTGGTCCTGCGGGACTTACCGCGGCAAGCGACCTTGCCGACGCGGGCTTCGCGGTTACGGTATATGAATCGCAAAGTAAGGCGGGCGGTATGCTTCGCTGGGGTATCCCGGAATATCGACTGCCCAAGAAGGTGCTCGACCACGAAATAGAAATTATCCGCCGAAAAGGCGTTAATTTTGTTTATAACTGTCTTGTCGGAAAAGACGTTACTATCCAGAAGCTTCGCAACGATAACGAGGCGGTTTTCATCGCCGCCGGCGCACATAAAAGCCGCAAGCTCGGTATTCCGGGCGAACAAATCAACGGCGTTATCCACGGCGTTGAATTCCTCAGGGACGCCGGCTCGGTCAATAAGCCGAAGGTGAAAAATAAAGTCATAGTCATAGGCGGCGGCAACGTCGCGGTTGACGTCGCGAGGACCGCGCTTCGCCTCGGCGCAAAACAAGTCGAAATGGTTTGCCTTGAGGGCGCAAATGAAATGCCCGCCTACAAGGAAGAAATCGAAGCGACCCTGGCCGAGGGTATCAAGATTCGCAATGGCTGGGGACCGAAACGCATCACCGGCAACGGCTCGATTACCGGCATAGAGTTCAAACGTTGCACAAAGGTCTTCGATGACCAGAAGCGTTTCAGGCCGGTATTTGACGAAAACGAGCTTATAACGGTTGACGCGGACCAGATTATCATCGCCATAGGCCAGATGACTGATGAGCAGTTTGTCAGTCACATCGGCGTAGAAAGCGAACGCGGGTATTTCAAGGCCGACCCGATAACCGGTCAAACTTCAATAGAAGGTGTTTTCGCCGGCGGCGACAATGCCTCAGGCCCGGCGGCTGTTATTGACGCTGTCGCGGCGGGCAAACGGGTCGCCGAATCCATCGAGCGGTTCCTGACCGACAAGGAAATGCTGACCAATCGTTTCGAGGAGAACCTAAAGCCCCTTTCGGAAGATTTGCTTCCTGAGACGGAGGACGTGAAGAAAAAAGCCCGTGTTCATCCCGAAGAATTATCGCCAGCGAAACGGCTGCTGAATTTCGAAGAGGTCGAAAAAGGACTCACTGAAGCACAGGCCCTCGCGGAAGCCGAAAGATGCCTGAATTGCGCCCTATGCTCGGAGTGCAATCAGTGCGTCGAGGCCTGCGAGCAGCACGCAATCGACCACGCTATGAAAGAGCGAATAGTCAAATTAGAGGTCGGCTCGGTTCTGCTTACCCCCGGCTTTGAAGAGTTCGACGCGACACGAAAAGGTGAATATGGCTACGGGCGATATTCTAATGTCGTTACGAGCGTTCAATTCGAGCGAATGCTTTCCGCGGCAGGCCCGTTCGAGGGACATCTGATTCGTCTTTCGGACGGCAAGCCCGCAAGACGCATCGCCTGGATTCAATGCGTCGGCTCCAGAGATTCCGAATGCGGCAACGAATACTGCTCCTCGATTTGCTGTATGATGGC
This sequence comes from Sedimentisphaerales bacterium, assembly GCA_050013675.1. Taxonomy (GTDB): domain Bacteria; phylum Planctomycetota; class Phycisphaerae; order Sedimentisphaerales; family Anaerobacaceae; genus Fen-1362. Next base: position 313,587 of record JBEKEU010000004.1, on the reverse strand, counting down.
AACCAAGCAAGCAATGGTCGCAGGCGACCACGTCGATGGATTAGACGCGACCATCTTTTATATGGATATCCGCGCGTTCGGCAAGGATTTCGACCAGTATTACGAGCGTGCCAAGGCGCAGAAAAACATACATTACATCAAGAGCATCCCGTCGCGGGTAATTCAGCTCCCCGGCAGCAGCGACCTTCGCTTGAATTACTATGACCAGAGCAATGATATTCAGCACAAGGATTTTGACCTCGTTGTGCTTTCCGTGGGAATGGAGCCGCCCGCTTCTATGGCGGAATTCGCCTCGCGTCTTGATATAAAACTCAATGATTTCGGTTTCTGCAAAACCGACCGACTGTCGCCGCTGTCAACCTCCATACCGGGCGTCTTTGTCGGCGGAGCATTCCAGGAACCAAAGGATATTCCCGAAACCGTTACGCAGGCCAGCGCCGCCGCCTCAATGGCAATGGAGCTGTTGGCGCCGGTTCGCAATACCCTGATTACCAAAAAGAGTTACCCCACTGAGCACGACGTTACCGATGAAGACCCGCGTATAGGCGTCTTTGTATGTCACTGCGGTATGAATATCGGCTCGGTGGTGGACGTCGAACAGGTTGTTAAGAATATCGAGAACCTGCCCGACGTGATTTTCGCTTCTCATACGATGTTTACCTGCTCCGATACGAGCTTGTCGAACATCAAGGATATGATACGCGAGCATCGGCTCAATCGAATCGTGGTTGCCTCCTGCACGCCGCGAACGCACGAGCCGTTGTTCCGCGAGACGCTGCGTGAAGCGGGCCTCAATCCATACTTGTTCGAGATGGCCAATATACGCGACCAGTGTTCCTGGGTACATTCGGCTGTCCCTCAATCGGCTACCGAAAAAGCCACCGACCTGGTGAAAATGGCAATCAGCAGGGCAAGGTTCCTTTCGCCCCTTGAAAGCGGCACGTTGGCCGTTGACCAGACGGGCCTTGTTATCGGTGGCGGACTGAGTGGTATGACTGCCGCACTGGCGCTGGCCAACCAGGGATTCAAGGTGCACCTGATAGAAAAGGCCGAGCGTCTGGGCGGGACACTGCACGATATTTATCACACCTTTGAGCACGACAATATTTCCGGATTTACAACTGACCTCATTAAACAGGTTGAAAAACATCCCAACATAAAACTTTACTTAGGCACTGAAATCGCCGGCATCGCGGGCCACATAGGCAAATTCAAAATCACGCTTGCTAAAAACGGCTCTAATTCCGAAGTCACGGGCGGCACAATAATCGTCGCCACCGGCGCACGAAAGGCCCAGACAACCGAATATATGTATGGGTCAAAAGGTGTCTTGACGCAGGTTGAATTGGAAAAACAGTTACACGATAAGGCGTATCCTGCAAAAGGCCAAAACGTTGTTATGATTCAGTGCGTCGGCTCGCGCAACGAGGTTCACCCATATTGCAGCAGAATCTGCTGCTCGATGGCAATCAAAAACGCGATTGAAATCAAGAAGCGCGACCCGAACGCCAACATTTATGTCCTTTACAGGGACGTCAGGACATACGGCTTCAGGGAGATGTATTTCAAACAGGCACGCGAGGCAGGTGTCGTATTTATTCGCTATGCTCCTGAAGCGGCCCCGGTGGTGAGCCAGAATAACGGCCTGGTGGTAACGGTTAATAGCCCTGACCTGCCTGAGCCAATCAGTATCGAGGCGGATAACGTCGTGCTAAGCACGGGCGTTGAGACCGACAGGGAAAACAACAAGCGAATCTCGGATATGCTCAAGGTGCCGCTTAACGCCGACGGCTTCTATGTTGAGGCACACATGAAGCTGCGTCCCGTGGATTTTACAACGGAAGGCATTTTCCTTTGCGGGCTTGCGCATTCGCCGAAGTTTATCGATGAGAATATTTCACAGGCGCGGGCCGCAGCGGCACGGGCTGCAACGGTTCTTTCGAAGACGCAGCTCGACGTCAGCGCACAGGTTTCTTATGTTGACCAGCAGAAGTGCATATCCTGTATGACCTGCGTTAATTCCTGCCCGTATTCTGCTCCGTTCTGCAACAAGGACGGCAAGGGACAAATCGAGGCCGCGAAATGTATGGGCTGCGGAATATGCGTTTCGGAATGTCCCGCGAAAGCTATACAACTGCACCATTTCGAGACGGACCAGTTCAACGTAATGATTAAGCAGTTATTCGCCGGCGGAAACGGTGAAGCATTCGCCGGGATGCAATCAAAGGCAAAAGAGCTAACGGAAAAAGTGTAATCTATGAAACAGGAAAATTTTGAACCTAAAATACTCGCCTTCTGCTGCCACTATTGTGCGTATTCGTCAGCGGATTTGGCCGGGTCTATGCGTATCCAGTATCCGCCCAACGTGCGCATAATCCGCACCCCCTGCACGGGCCGGCTCGAAACCGAATACTTTATGAAGGCCCTCGAAAACGGCGCCGACGGCGTGCTTGTCGCGGGTTGTCTCGAAGGCGGCTGCCATTTCGTCGAGGGCAACCTCTGCGCGAAACGCCGGGTCAATTACACAAGAGAAATACTGGAAGAAATCGGACTGGAAAAGGAACGCCTGCGTATGGTAAACGTTTCCGCCGCGATGGCGCGTCCTTTGGCCGATACGATTATCGATATGGTTGAAACCGTTCGCAAACTGGGCCCAAGCCCCCTAAAACAATCCGCCGCGGCGGATAAAATTGGTTCATCTAAATAGGAGTGTCACCTAATGATAGTCGCTCAAAGAAAAAATATACCCGACCTGCTGGCAATTGTAAAAAATCATAAAAAGCTTCTCGTGCTGGGCTGCGGCACCTGTGTTACCGTATGCCTTGCCGGCGGACAGCGTGAGGTAAGCATCATCGCTTCTGCGTTACGAATGTCGGCGAAATTGAAGGGTTTGCCCCTTGAAGTCGAGGAACTGACCATAGAACGCCAGTGCGACAACGTATTTATCGAACAGGCGGCCGACGCCATAAAGAGAAATGACGCGGTCCTTTCACTTGGCTGCGGCGCCGGCGTTCAGGCCATCGCCGAACGTTATACCGATAAGCCCGTTTACGCGGGCCTCGATACGTCTTTCATCGGCATCCTTGAGGAAAGAGGCGTCTGGACGGAAAAATGTGCCGCCTGCGGCGCGTGCGTGCTGCACGAATACGGCGGCATCTGCCCGGTCACTCGCTGTGCCAAACACATGCTCAACGGCCCCTGCAGCGGCTCGCGCGAAGACCGCTGCGAAGTAAATCCCGAACGCCAGTGTGCCTGGCAGCTTATATACAAACGTCTAAAAGACATCGGCCAGCTCGACCGGCTCAAAAAAATCAAACCGCCGAAGAACTGGAACCGAAGTCAGTCCGGCGGTTACCGTACCATAATTCGTGAAGACCACAGAGTTTGATAACCCAATTCTTTGGCCAGGTACGCTTCTCAGGCATAAAAGGTTTTGCTTTGACGCCGATGGCAAATCCGGCTATCCTTTTCGCGACGCAAAATTTGGTAAGGAGCTTGAAAGTGAAATACAAACCGGCGGACAAACGATACGATAAAATGAAATACAATCGCTGCGGGCACAGCGGCTTATTGCTGCCCGCGGTCTCACTGGGCCTGTGGCACAACTTCGGCGACGTTGACGATTTCGAGACGGGCCGCGCAATCGTCCGCCGGGCATTCGACCTCGGCGTAACCCATTTCGACCTCGCCAACAACTATGGCCCCCCGCCCGGCTCAGCAGAAAAAAACTTCGGCAAAATACTCAAACAGGACCTGAAGCCATACCGCGACGAACTGATTATCTCCACCAAGGCGGGCTACCTGATGTGGCCCGGCCCTTACGGCGAATGGGGCACAAGAAAATACCTCCTCGCGAGTTTGGACCAGTCCCTCAAACGCCTCGGCCTCGATTACGTTGACATCTTCTATTCGCACAGGTTCGACCCCAATACGCCTCTCGATGAAACCCTGTCCGCCCTCGAATCGGCTGTCAAACAGGGCAAGGCCATTTACGCCGGCATCTCGAATTACAAGCCGGAGCAAACCGTCGAAGCGGCAAAAATCCTGCGTAATCTCGGCACGCCCTGCCTGATTCATCAGCCGCGATATTCGATGTTCGACCGCTGGGTTGAAGATGGCCTTCTCGATGTATTGGGCAAAGAGGGCATCGGCTGCATCTGCTTCTCGCCTTTGGCGCAGGGGCTCCTTACCGACAAGTACCTCAAGGGTATTCCCAAAGACAGCCGGGCGGCAAAACCCCACGGCTTCCTCAAACGCGAGCAGATTACCGAAGCCGTCGAGAAAAAAGTCGCTGCCCTCAATGAGCTTGCGAAAAAACGTGGCCAGTCGCTTGCCCAGATGGCCCTTGCCTGGGTCCTGCGGGATAAAAGAGTAACCACGGTCCTCATCGGCGCAAGCAAGGTCAAGCAGCTCGAACAAAATGTCGCCGCCCTCGATAATCTCCACTTCGCCGATGATGAGCTTAACCAAATCGAAAAAATCCTATCATCGTAGAACGGGTTTTGTCCGCCAATGTTTAGCCCGGCAACTTTATTGCCGGGTCATAAAAACAGTTATTCGCCGTCAGAAAATTAGTGTGGTGTCACCGGATTTCGAGCCCTATCTTATTCTGATTTAATCCTGCCTCCATATGGGACAACTATAGCCTGTTCTATCTTTCGCATGAGCAAAGATGCTAAAGTCAAATAGTCCGCCGCTTCTTCTTCTCCTTCCCAGAGAATCTTAGGGACGTGCGCCCGAGGATTACGCACAGCACCAAAAAAACCTGTCAACAAATTAGAGAATCCTTTGTGGTCATTTCTTTCTTGTTCTGTTCGTAGTGTGTTGAAAGCTAGCAGTGGACTATTCACAGAAAAAACTTTTTGAACCAATTCAGCCCCATCCAAATCCAGACCTGTTCTCTCTCGGATTCTCTGAGCAACACCTTTAGTAGCTTCAAAAACCGCATGAAAATAATTATCCTGTAATAATTCAGCCTTACAATATTTCATTACTTCCGGGTGTATGTTTCTGTATTGCAGTCGATATCTTAAAGAATTTGCTCTTTTTTCTGCCTCGGTTATAGTTCCAGCAGGTTCTACTCGCGTAATCTTTCCATCTTTCTGAAGTTGCATGCCGCAAAAAGCAAGTTTTATGTTTATAGTCATTCTTAATTCTTCAAATTTCTGCTCCTCATCAAAACGTACTGGGGACATAACAGCTTGGATAAAAGCGACAATATTATTTCCACATTTATCTATTTGTTGCTTTTGAGTTAAGCCCTGAAATATTCGACGCCACTTCGTAGCTCCATAACCAAGAACATCATCAATATTGCGTTGTATGAAAATGTTACTTAATTCAGAGCCGGATGCTGCATTTCCTAAGACTTTCGATATCTGCTCAATCGTATTAACATCAACTTGCGGTATAGTAGCCATATATTGCTCGTTCGCTTAAATTGAAATAACTTATTATCGCCTAATGATTTTTATTGAATATGTTCATTTGGGAATAACTAGAGACAGCCACCTATTTTTTCTCCAAACGCTTGATTATGCCAGGCTTATCGCAATGTTTTTCCAACTCGAGCTCTCCACTATTCCTGTATGGATGATCTCCATTGAGGAACACTCAGGTATACTGCGAATCACTTCTTTGACCGTCTTGCATACTGAATTGGGAATCCATGGGCCAAGCGTGATGCGCTCAATGGATCTAAGATCTAGTGCGAAACGCTTCTCCTTAAATTTCTTCTTTTCGTTCTCATACAGAATTCGGAATTCTGCCTCATCTGCGTATTGCTTTCTTTTGAGAAATGGCAATTCATCTTCTGTGGGAGCATTGCGCTTCAGATCGCGTATCAATCTGTAGGTTACTAATCCATGTCTTATTCCAGGAACATGATCGAAACAGGCCATTAGTATATCCGCATTGAACCGTATGCAGACACCTCCTGGGTATCCAGCAAATACTTTCCAATGATGAAAGGTTTCTAATTTGTTCGTGAAACAGATCGCTAGGATGGTCTTGAGTTTCTTTCTCTCCCGATATCTCTCAAGAAAGAATGCATCATTACGGTCTTCCCAAGAGGCAGGGTCAACAAGCGTAATCTTCCTGTTAACTAGCATGTCGAAGAGAATCGGCATACTCGTGTATTTGCGTAGCGAATTATATGTTTGCATAACAATGATTATACCATCTTTATGAAATTGGAAACCCAAGTGCTTTCTTTAAAACCCATAATATTTAGATATGGCTTTGGTAAGCAATTGAGAAGCAACTTCGACGCTTATTTTCCAAGCACCAGAAGCTGCTTTTGTAATCATTTTCCCTACCCAGGTTGCTACTCTTGCACCTAAATTATCTGGTGATGTTTGTGGACCATCTGCATTCAGTGCATCTTCCAAACTTGATATATCAGCATCTGCAATTCCTTTAGAAGAGAGATATCTCTTTAAACTATTCAGGTCGCCTTTTGATATCTCGATATGCTGATTTTGTGAGAAATTGGAACTCCCTGTAGCCAAATTGCCAACGTCGCCCATTATACTAATGTTGAATACTTGTTTAATATCTTCTTGTGATATGGTTTTGGATTCTGAGGAATCATCACCAGCTTCAGAATTTATTTCTTCAATTTTCAAAACAAAATCAAGGATCTTGTTTTTTACAGTATCTATAATACTTACAATTGAATTCCGTGGAATTTCACGCCAAGCAGCGTAACAGACTGTATCCTCAAATACTTTTACGTGGGGGAGCAAATCTGCTGGCCAATGCGACATTAACTTACCATCTCCATCAGGGTCATGCTGAAGAAGAGCATTGTAATTGCTAATACTATCCGTTAAATATGCCGTAGTTGCTAAATCCCTCCATCCTTTTGGCAAACATCCCGGTGGAATTAGGACACCTCTGTAGCCACTGCCGAATGGGCCGCTAAAATGGCCAGAAGACTGAACTTTTAATATTCTATATTTCGGCAACTCATCCTTAGATGGGTAACCATTAAGCTCATGTTCGATCCATTCTTTGAATTCTGAATTTCCGAGACGGGCAGCCAAGACTTTACATTTACGTAATAACACAATAACATCGGCGTTTGTATCAATAGCTGCATTCTGAATATCTTTCAAAAGACTCATTTTAAAATTCCTTACACGGAATAACCGGGGGCGCCATGCTTATTTCCTTATTATTTATAAAGACATCTTCCGTTCGGCAAGGTTGTCAGGCAAAGGTACGTTTCTCTCCAATTTTTACCACAAAGTCCTTTATAAGACAATAAGTTTTAATGTTATTAAAAATCCGCGAAACCTGCGAAACCAGCGTCCAATTTTTTCTTTCTTTGCTCTTTTCCGCGTGTTAGAATCGCTGGTTTTAAGGGTGATGGTTTTCAAGGATGAAATATGCTAAGGACGAATGTAGGGATACAGGAAGGCCGGTCCGGCTTCGTCCCAAAGGGACTACGCCGTGACAAGCGAGGATGGGAAGTGGTTACGAACGGATTTAACGGACTTGCGGGCAAAAGGTTTCATTTCATAGGCGTCGGCGGCATCGGTATGAGCGGCCTGGCGATGCTCCTCTTAAAGCATAAGGCAATCGTTACCGGCTCAGACCAGAACCCCGGCGAAACAATCGACCGCCTCTGCCAGTTCGGCGCGGATATAAAAATCGGCCACAAGGAGCACAACCTCGACCCGCAGGCCGACGCGGTTGTAATCTCAGCCGCGATAAAAGAAGAAAACCCCGAATTAAAGCTCGCCCGGCGGGAAGGCATCAGGGTTTATAAATACGCCGAGATGCTGGGCAAGGTGTTCCAGTTTTATCAGGGTATCGCCATATCGGGCACCCACGGCAAAAGCACAACCAGCGGCTGGCTCGCCTATGTCCTCAAACTGGCGGGCCTTGAGCCGAATTTCGTCGTCGGGGCAGTCGTTACCCAGCTCGCCGGCTCATCGGGCATCGGCAACGGCCAGCATTTCGTCGCCGAGGCCTGCGAATACGACCGCAGCTTCCTCAACCTCAAACCCCAAATCGCCGTCATCCTGAATATAGAGGCCGACCACCTTGACTACTACAAAGACGAAGCCGAAATCGTCGAGGCGTTCCGCGATTTCGCCCTTGGCACAAAAACAAGCGGCGTAATCATAGCCAACGGCGAAGACAAAAACACCAAACAGATACTTCTGGATTCCCGCTTGCTCGAAAACAACCGAAAAATCGAAACCTTTGGTTTCGGCAAGGAAAACAATTTTTACGCCGACAACATCGTCGAAAAAGACGGATTTTACTCCTTCGACGTTTATCATAATAAGGAATTGCTCGGCTCGACCCATATAAGCGTGCCGGGCAAACATAACGTCGCCAACGCCCTTGCGGTAATCGCCTCAGCCGTAAACGCCGGCATCGCCGCAAATACAATCCTGCGATTATTGCCCGGCTTCACGGGCGTTGACCGCCGGCTGATGCTCAAGGCAAAAATCAATGGCGTAACTATTCTCGACGATTATGCTCACCACCCTACCGAGATTCGGGCGTCGCTCAAAGCGATTAAGGAGCATTACCAGCCCAAGCGCCTTTGGTGCGTTTTTCAGCCCCATCAATACAGCAGGACGCGATTTTTGTTAGATGACTTCGCCGAAAGCTTCAAACTTGCCGATATTACCATTGTGCCGGAGATTTACTTCGTCCGCGACTCGCAGCAGTCAAAAAAAGAGGTGAACGCCCAGGTCCTTGTCGATAAAATTAAAGCAAAAGGAAGCGAAGCAATGTTTATTGACGGCTTCGACGCAATTTGCGATTATTTAACCAAACAGGTTCGCACCGGCGACGTGGTCGTTACTATGGGCGCAGGCGACGTTTGGAAGGTGAGCGATGAATATATTCAGTGGCTTGGAAAAAATAGTTGAAACGAAGCATCCACTGGCGAAAGAAACCTGGTACGGGCTGGGCGGCCCCGCGGATTACTTTATCCGTCCGCAGGATACCGAGCAACTTGCGCTGGTCGTCAAACGATGCAACGAGAATAAAGTCCCGATTTACGTCCTCGGCTACGGCTCGAACCTGCTCGTCAGTGATGAAGGCGTTCGCGGCGCGGTAATCCAGCTCAAAAGCGACAACTTCTCGCAGATTAAGTTCGTCAAAGAACAGGTTATCGCAGGCGCCGGCGTCGAACTTAGCCGGCTGCTGTTGACCTGCGCCAAAAAAGGACTTTCAGGCCTCGAACCGCTGACGGGTATTCCCGGCTCGGTAGGCGGAGCGGTCAGGATGAACTCAGGCGGAAACTTCGGCGACATCGGAACCGTCGTCGAAAGCGTCACCCTGATGGATAACGACGGCAAGGTCTCCGAAAAGAAAAAACCTGAGCTTCAGTTCGATTACCGCCAGACAAATATCACGGCGAAATTCATCCTCGAAGCGAAAATAAATATGACCGCAGGCGACCCGGAACAGATTACGAAAACGATTAAGGAAAACTGGGTTTACAAGAAAAATAGCCAGCCCCTTAACACCATAAATTCGGGCTGCATATTCAAAAACCCGCGAGGACTGTCCGCTGGCGCTATGATTGACCGAGCGGGACTAAAAGGCCTGCAAATAGGCGGGGCAGTCGTAAGCGAAAAACACGCCAACTTTTTCATCGCGCAAAAGGGCTGCACCAGCCGAGACGTTATGCGGCTGATAGAACTGGTGAAAGAAAAGGTCCAAAAGCAGTTCAATGTCGAGCTGGAGCTTGAGATCGAAATCTGGAAATAAAAAATGCGGTCTCATCCTTCTCCAAATCCGGGGTCATCACCGTCGTCTGACCAGCTTAAAGTGGCCGTCCTTATGGGCGGCATAAGCAGGGAACGCGAAGTCAGTATCCAAAGCGGCAAATGCGTCGCCGACGCCCTGAAAAAAGCCGGCGCTAATGTCGTTACCGTGGACATCAAACCCGACGCGATGGACATCCTCGACGACGAAACAATTGATGTGTTTTTCATCGCCCTTCACGGCACATTCGGCGAAGACGGCCAAATACAGGAAATCCTCGAATCAAAAGGCCTCCTCTATACAGGCAGCGGCCCGTTAGCCAGCCGGCTGGCGTTCGACAAATGGGAAAGTAAAAAAATATTTACCGCCGCGGGAGTTACAATGCCTGATTCGATTTTGTTCGAGCCGGGGGCTAATCCTGCTGACCTTGAAAACCGAATTTGCCAGCTTGGGCTAAAATATTTAGTCAAACCATTGCGCGAAGGCAGCACTATCGGTATATCAATCGCGGATGACCCCAAATCAGCGGTAGCAGCCGCAAAAAAATGCGCCGCCCAGTTCGGCGACTGTATGATTGAAAGCTTCATAAAAGGCAGAGAGATTACCGTGAGCATCCTCGGAAAACAAGCCCTGCCAATCCTCGAAATACGCCCGCCCGCCGGCTTCTACGATTATCACGCCAAATACATCGGCGACAAAACAGAATATCTCTTCGACTCAATAAATGACCCCGCTCTGGTCGATAAAATACAGGAATCGGCGATTACCTGCTTTAATTCGCTTGGATGCAGGGGCGCCGCAAGAGTTGACTTTATTATCGGCGACGACGGCAAACCTTATGTGCTCGAAATAAACACCATTCCGGGAATGACGAGCCATTCGCTTTTGCCGAAAGCCGCCGCTAAAATTGGGCTTTCGATGGGTCGGCTGTGCCTGAAAATTGTGGAGTTGGCCCTTGCTGATTCCGCTATTGCCCATAAAATAACCGGCCGGAGGAAATAAAATTGGCTGCGAAAAAAACTGGCTTTAATATATTCGGACCCGGCTCAGGCGGCGTTAAGATGCCCCGCAAGTCAAATGTTATAGGTTACGTCAAGGCGTCATTGTTCGTATGCGCCTTTGCCCTGGTATTGGCGGGCTTTGCGTTCCTCGACGGATACGTAAAAAAGCAAACCACCGGCTCGTCGGGCAATCGAACCATTGAGCTGGTCGGCGACGTCCCAAACTGGGTCAGCGAAGAAATTAAAAACAGGATTTACGCCGCCGCCACCGCCGAAGCAAACAACAGCGCTAACGACGACGAAAAAATCGCCGCCTCCGCCCAGAGTAATATCGCTAAGCTCGTCCCCTGGCTGGCCGACGCCAAAGTCCAGACCACTCACAAAAGCATACTCATCACGGGACGCTGGCGAAAACCGCTCCTCCTCGTTACCGCCGAAAAAAATAAATTCTTCATCGACGCCGATTTGGTCGTCCTCGATTATTCACCGCTTGGTAATCTGCCCGTTATAAACATAACGGGCCTTGAGCTTAGCAAAATCCCCCCTACCCCGGGCAAGGTCTGGCAGGGTGACGACCTCGCCGCGGCTATGGCGGTCCTCAATCGCCTCTCGCGTATGGATATCGCCGTCAGTCCCGATAAGCCGCTGCTGCGCCAGATAGACAGAATCGACGTCGCCAATTTCGAAGGCCGCAAAAACAAACGCGAGCCCCACATCTCCCTGTACACAAAAGACGGCACACAAATAATCTGGGGGGCGGAACTCGGAACCTGGCAGCGGCATCTCGAAAGCCCCGACGACGACAAACTCGCCAAACTTTATACCTACTACCAGCAGTACGGAACCCTGTCGGGCGTAAAATACATCAACCTGCGCGACCCTCAGCAGAAAATTTATCTGCCGGTTGATAAATACTAAGAAACCACCAAAACCCTAAGACACGAAGTTTAATTTGAGTTTTTGGTTTTTAGTTGACCAACTCAAAACTAAACACTAACAACTTAAAACTATTTTTGTGCCTTTGTGGTTTCGCGGCATTTCTTCCGTATAGCCGGCGAAACACAAAAGCATAAGATGCGGTTTATGAGCGTGTTTTATCGGTATCATCCTTTTTGTGTATCGCTCCTCGCAGACCCTCCATTTTCAAAAAACCCATCCACCAGACAACAAGAAACGACACGAGGAAAATCACAGCGCACGCAATGGCGGCGTATCTCGTTTGAATCATACTTGTTAAAATGCCTGCTAATGCATAAAGCCCGGCGAGCGCATAACATATACCGACTGTTCGATTCAAGGGTATGCCGCGGTCAATCATCTGGTCATAAATGTGGCCGCGGTCCGAGACAAATAACGGCCTTTTATTGATAAACCGTCTCAGTAAGGCGGTTCCTGTATCTAATATCGGCAGTCCGAACACGACTACTGACGCTATCCACCAGCGAGGGACTATGCGGGCAAGCAGCATCATAATTGCCGCTGATACAAAACCGAGCATCATCGAGCCGGCATCGCCCATAAATATCTTGGCGGGATGTCGATTGAAAGGCAGAAACCCGCAAACTCCGCCTACAAGTGCAAGGCAAATTATAACCCTGGCTACATCGCCCCGCTCGCTGCTGAAGGCGTATGTGGAACGACGGACTGCAAGAATCAGCATCCCGACGGTGATTATAACGGTTACTCCCCCGCACAAACCATCAAGCCCGTCCAACAGGTTCAACGAATTGGTAGCTCCAAGAACAAAGAAAATAACAATCGGAATACCAATCATTATTTCGGTGGTATCCGACATCGTTTGCCAGCCAAGAGATTTAACAATCTCACTTAGGTCCGGCCAGATTCCTGCGAACAAAAGGGTTGACGCAGCGACGACCTGGCCGAGCACTTTCTTTGTGGGGCTTATATCCAGCAGGTCATCGATAAGACCGACAAGACAGGCTATCGTAGCCCCGGCAATAATACCGAAAAGCCACCGCATCACATCCGACAGGACAGTTTGGCCGCGGATAAGATAAATGCCGCATAGTGCACCGACAATAAAACCGGCCAGCACCCCCAGGCCCCCCAGATAAGCGACCGGTTTTTTATGTGTTTTGACGAGGTCGTCTGGTTTGTCAACTATGTGGAACCGAAGCGCAATAACTTTGCATAACCATGTGGCAACCAACGCACAAACAAAAGACAACACCAGCACAGGCCAAAACTGCACACACCAATCGATCGACCTTTTGGACCCCAGAAAAACGTCCCACATACCCTTTTTATCCAGCCCTATTCTAACAGGCCGCTAAAAGAGCCCGTCAAAGACATAAAACCGATGAACTATGAGAGATACAACCCTTGTTAATAAGTTGGTATTTCCCAATATCAAACGCTTGGCTACGCAACCAAGCACTTCGGTCCAATGTTCCTTGTTAATACCTCTATGCCTTTTGCACCCAGCCAAAGGCGAGTGTGATTATACCTTTTTGCCTGGGACAAGACAAGGGGTATTGATTTTATATGCGGGTATCGGCACAATAGGGAAAACAATTATCGGTTTGATTGCCATTCGGCGAAGTTGGCCGTAAAAGGAAGTGTTTATGAAAAAGATTGCTCATCTACCGGTTCTTTTAATTTTGCTGGCGGCAGGCGGATGTCAGCCGGCGCAATCGGCCAAACCAAATCAGAATAACGCGCTTATGCCCTGCCCGGCTGTGCACACGACCGAAGGTAATTTCACCAGAGTTGTTATCGTTCGGCTAAAATACGGTACAGACATCCTGGAGGGGCTTAAGGAGGCCATCCAAAAAGAGAAAATCAAAAACGCCGTCATTCTTAACGGCATCGGCTCCCTGACACGGTATCACTTTCACGTCGTCAACAACTCCAGCTTTCCGACTACCCAAGTCTTTGTTAAAAAAGACGCACCAGTTGACCTGCTGAACGTGAGCGGCTACGTCATCGACGGCCGAGTGCACGCACACATAACCGTCTCCGACGACAAAGAGGCCATCGGCGGCCATCTCGAAGACGACACAAGGGTCTTTACGTTCGCAATCATTACGCTGGGCGTGCTCGACGACCGGTGCAATCTCCAAAGATTCGACGATAACAAATGGCGATGACAAAAACTATATGCGAAAGTTGGGAGCTTATGGGTATTCTCGGGTGGTGAGAAAATTTTTAAACGCCGCGGGTAATTCAACATATCGGTATGGTATCTGTAATTCAGCGCAGAGCCCCTTGAATTTTTTAATTGCCGCCTCCGTCAGCTCGCTTTGAAACGTCGCTTCACCTTTACAGCAGAAAATCCTGCATCCCGAAAACCGGTAAGCGTGAACGCTGCATTTACCTTCTACTTGATAACAACATCTCGTTGTTGTCATTTGCTTTATATTCGCTCTGCCGAGCTTCTCGACGAAATACAAAATCTCAGGCGTGGTAATGTACAGGCGATGGTCGTATGTCTCAAAATCACAGCACTTTCCGCAAACCTCGCAACTGCCGGCAATATCCTTATTGGCGAATCGTTGCTCCTCAATCCATTTATAAATTTCGCTCACCCGCTCGATAATTTTTTTATGTCTTGCCACTGCGCCACCATTTCTTGTTTTTCTTTTTATCTCGTATCTGTTCGGGGCTGTAAAACTGGCCGCGATTTATCCCCGGGCACTTCCGGCCGGTCGAATTCCATGTACCCGGGCTGACTAAATTGCGCTCCCAGAAAGGCCAGTTCCTGCACTGCGCAGGCCGGACCTCATAAATAGCGCACCCTCTGCCCTGACTGGTTTGCTGCAGGAATACGCAATCCCGCGTGTGCGGGTCCTCGACAATCGTCATCCGCAAACCCACGCGTTTGAGAAACTTTTGTTTCAGTTCTTTCACCGGCATTTTCAGGCAATCCGCAATCAGCCGGATTTCCGGCCTGCTGACCCAGATGTACCCCCCCTCCGGCCCGGCGCAGCAACGCCCGCACTGCAGGCACTCAAAGTGCAACCCAGCCGAATACCACGGAAATTTATTGCCGAGATTCATAGCAACTATTTTACCACGGAATGGGATTAAGAGTTTTAAGTTTTTGGTTTTGAATTCTGAGTTTTGAGGTGAGAATGCGCTGTGTGAATTTTTTAGCGGCGCCACTCGGGCTTGCGGACCATAAGAGGAGGCATAAGATTAGGCCTGGATTTGTGACGCTTGGCGCTGCCGAAACACCGACTGCTCGGATACCAGCGAATCGCAATAAGCTGCGGTTTAATCGCCAACTTGCCTGTTTTTGCTGTGCTAAACATCGTTAAATCCTTACTGACCTCCTGCGATGATGCTATCGGCCAAAACAGACGCTCACTTAACCTGCTTAATTTGCCGGATTATGGGACGCTTCCCGTCTCAACGTGCAGATTAGTCGATACCGCCTTGCGTGTTTTTCCAGCCGGCGGGCTGTAAATCAATTGTGAGAATCTCCGTCCGACTGAAAAACCATTCGCCCCCTTCCCTTTTCAAATCCGCCTGCAACTTAAAAAGCATCATCTTTCTGTATTCGTAAACAGGCCCCTTGGGGTCAAACATAACCCGCGCGGTAAACACGACCTTCGCATCAGGCGGCTTTATATCCAGCGACACTATCGCAGGCACAATCTCTTCAATCACTGGTTCCGAAAGCCGCTCCCCGAAATGATTCAGCAATGCCTGTTTGGATGGGTGAATCGAGTCGTGGTAATCGTTCGAAATCAACGACGCCAATGCTCGAATGTCTTCCCCCTCGACCGCCCTGCGCGCTTTGGCAAGGACCGCCTCTATCTTCTCCTTGTCGGTTTGTACTAAATAATCAATTCCAAAAGCCGCTATCGCGATAACTACAGGCAGCAACCAGAACAACCATCCCCGCCTCGCAGGCAGCAAATCGCGAAAAAACGCCACCACCAGGAAAACCACACCCGCCACAATCAGCAGCAGCCACGGCTGTTCAAATATGTTCATCATTGGCTCACCTTCGGCCAATATCTCAATTATTCCGGCAGTTCCAGCTTCGCAAGCGATTTTCGTATTTGTTTGGTCCTGTCGTAATCGGTAACGTCCGGCGCCAAAGCCGTAACGCTTATGTACCCTTCCATCAGGGCCATCATATCCGTCAAAGGGTCGTCAAATGGCCCAGGCCCGCCCGCGAGCTGATAAACCGTCTGCCCTTTCCCGTCAATCTGCGGCTCATAATATTCATCGAACGCCTTGTTCGACTGGGGCACAACCTTAATCCCACGGGGTTTCCCCGCCGAAAGCAGCGGTATATTTATATTGACCAGCGCGCCCGGCTTCACGGGCATAAGTTTTTTCAGAATGTGCATACAATACCCAGCAGCGGTGTCGTAATCCATTTTCTCCTCCGCCGCCAAACTCGTCGCCACCGACGGTATACCAAGCAGCACCCCTTCCATAGCCGCCGCAACAGTCCCGGAATAATAAATGTTTATCCCCGCGTTTGCGCCGTTATTTATCCCCGCCACTAAAAGCTCAATCGGACGTTTGCATAATTGCATCGCCGCAAGCTTCACACAGTCCGCCGGCGACCCCTCGATGCTGTAACCTGAAAAAAGACCGTTCACATCGACCTTGCTGCAAACCACCGGCCGGTTGAAAGTTATACTGTGGCTCGCCCCCGACTTGCTCACCGCGGGTGCGACAACCTCCACCTCGCCGATTTTCACAAGCTCCTTGTATATCGCCGACAGTCCCGGCGCAAATATCCCGTCATCATTCGTCAGTAGTATGTTCATATTTTCTTGTTGATTATTGATGATTGATGATTGATTATCAATACTCATTATGAAAAAGTTTCAGCCGGACCAGAAGTGTTTATTGATGAGCAGAGACGAGGTGCGGGCCTTTGACGCCTGGACAATCAACGAGCTTGGCGTCCCGGGCATCGTGCTGATGGAAAACGCGGGCCGAAGTTGCGCCCAGTTTATCATCGAAACACTGTCTAAAATTAAAAAGCCGAAGGTCTGCATTTTCTGCGGAACCGGCAACAATGGCGGCGACGGCTTCGTCATCGCAAGACATCTCCTCAACGCCGACATCGCCGTAACAGTCGTAGTTTGCGGCAACATCGCTAAAATCAGAAACGACGCCAGGGTCAATCTCGACGTACTCATCGGCCTCGGCCTAAAAATTGAACGGCTGGATATGGAAGGCACTGAAATAATCGACGCCCGCGTTACCAAACTCACCAACGAAGCCAATATGATTATCGACGCCATTTTCGGAACGGGACTGACCGGGACACTGCGGGATGAATACAAACAGCTTATTGAAAGCATAAATGAGCTTGGCTGTCCCATTCTCTCGGCTGATATACCATCGGGGCTGGATTGCGATACCGGTCAGCCGCTCGGCGCAGCGATAAAAGCCAACTGCACCGTTACCTTCGTCGCCGTCAAAAAAGGATTTGCTTTCGAAGACGCCAGACCATATACAGGCGATATATTCATCGCCTCGATTGGCGTCGAACCCAACTGCCCGTCACCGCAGGAATAATGGCTTAACCTGTTACTTTAATCTGCGTAATCTGTGGTTCAAAACGCCCCAGGATTACCTGCCTGCGTCTTGTACCCGATGAAATACAGGAATCTGTCCGCGTTGAGTATCGGTATCGACAGCGCCTGCGCCTGGCTCTGAATCTCCTTATATTTGGCCGCCTGCTGCAAGGTACGCTCATACTTCTCCATCGCATTGGGGTATCTTTCCGTCTCCTGCGTTGTCGGCTTCGTCGGCACTTCAGGCGGTGTCCCCAAAATCACGTAATCCGTATTCACAGTCACTGAATCAGCAACCTTGCCCCCCCACTTCTCCACTAATCTTCGTATCTTCGCGACAGCTTCGTCATCAGGGACACCGTCGCCATTGAGGTCGAAATCGCCCGCGACCACAAAAGTATTCGCCTTCGTTGGTGACCAGATAAGATTCGCAATTATATCGTCAGCTACAACGGGGTTTTTCTTGTCGGAACGAATAATCCTCGCCCCGGAAAAACTGTCACCGACGCTGTAAACCTCTATCTCCGCCTTTCCTTTGCCGTCTCTCGGAATCGGCTGGCCTCTGTCGTAAACCGCGAACGTCAGCCCCTGGTAAATATGGTCATTACCGCCAAGATTGATTTGCACCGTCTTCGCCTGGTCATCGACCAGAATTACCTTGCCATCCGGCTCAAACGCCTTTACCTCTTTATCCGGCGGCGGCTTAATGGGCCACACGTCTTCCTTTAATATCTTCTGAATCCGGTCCTGCGCAGTTTGCAGCTCCGCCTGGCTTTTCAGCAGTTGCTTGTTCGTTTCTTCCCGGCCGGTTCTTTCCTGGTCGAGCTTGCCGTACAAGTCCTTGACCTGCTCATCGGTCTTCTTCTCAAGCAATCCCTTCAGCTCATCGTACCCACTCCGAACCTTCTCGAACTGCTGCTCAAACTTTTCCTTTTCAGCCAGCAGCGCCTGTTCTTTTTCCATGCTCGCCTTCGTCGCGTCGTCGAACTTGTTTTGCAGTTCCTCAAGCTGTCCCCTTGCGGCCTTCTCGGCTGTACTGGCGCTCTGCAATGCGGCTGTCAGTTTTTCCGTTACCTGCAGCAACGCCGAATTCGCATCAATGTCGTTCAACTCGGAATATTGTTTGTCAATCCCGGCAAGCATCTCTCTGACCTTCGTGGTCGCCTCGTTGACCTTGACTTCGGCTGATGTCTCGCTCGGAACGCCCGGCACAATCAACGATAATGTCTGGTCTAAGTAATCCAGCGTCACCTTCAGCCGGCTCTTGCCCGATTGCTCTGCACCAACAAGAGCGCCTATCTTTTGAACCTCAGCCGGACTGGCAAACTCGCCCAGCCGTTTCTGCGCCGTGTCGGCAAGACCTCGCTGCTCCTCGAACTTCAGATAGTAGATTACCCCCGCCGTAGCCGCTATAATAAACAGCGCCACAAATGCTATTAATGCGTAAAGGGTACTGTCTGTGCTCTTTTTGCCGATTGGCATAACAACTACTCCTCAGAATTAGTAAAAAACCTTGGTTTTCAAGGCCTGTAAGCATTATATTATCGTCTGAAAGTTACCTAAAGTCAACTAAAAAACGCCCTTGCCGCCAGCAGTGAGCTTGTCGAACTGTCAATCTGGGCGAAGTTGCCGACCCCGGCGATTCGGAGTAGTAACTATGGCTATGGAGCGATTACAAAAGATATTATCGGCCTCTGGCGTCGCGTCACGCCGAAAATGCGAGGAACTCATCCTCGAAGGACTCGTCTCGGTCAACGGCAAAGTCGTCGATACCATCCCCGCCTTCGCGGACCTCGACAAAGACACAATCATTGTCGCCGGCAAACGAATTAAGCCCCAGCCAAAGATTTATTTCCTCCTCAATAAGCCCCAGGGCGTGATTTGCACCAATTTTGACCCCCAGGGCAGAACCAAGGCAATCGACCTCATCCCCACCCGCCGGCGAATCCTTTGCGTTGGCCGGCTCGACATCGATACCACAGGACTGATTATCCTCACCAACGATAACGAACTGGTCAACCGCCTGACGCACCCCCGATATGGACTGACCCGGACATATATCGCCGAGGTGAAGGGCCGAATCGAGGGCGAACACGTCGAAAAACTTAATAAGGGTATCTGGCTTGCCGAGGGCAAAACCTCTCGCGCCGCCGTCAAAATACTCAAACGAGGGCATAAACGCTCGCTCGTCGAAATCAGTGTTGCCGAACGGCTTAACCGAGAGGTCAAAAGAATGTTGGCTCGCGTCGGATTGCCCGTCCAATCTCTCAAGCGAACGCGCATCGGCAAAATCACCGACCACGGCCTCGGAATTGGCAGATTCCGTCTCCTTACCCCCGCCGAAGTCAATTACCTCAAAAAAACCACCGCCGATAAAATTTTGTAGTCATAAAAATCGCCAAATCCGCCACGGGCGGACAAGTTCAAAAATAGTATAAGTGGGAACTTATGATTTTAGGATTTTCGTAAAAAACTTTGGGAAGAAATCTACGGATAAACGTTACAGATAGCCCAGATTAACGAATATGGGTAAGATGGACAGAATAGGGTAGGGTGAAAAAAAATTTTCATCTCAAAAAGCACTCAAAAAGTGGTCCAAATTGGGGTCAAATTGATAAAAGTGAGGTCGTTTTGACAAAAAGTGAGCCAAAATGCGCGCATTTTGATAGTTTTTGAAGCCCTTTTTTGAGTTCGATATATTAGCGGAATTAATTGTAAAACTGGGTAGTTTAGTTGGCGACGCGTACCCTTGACACTTCCCGCATGTTGGTGGATAATAGAGGTGTAGTTTTATAGATATGCTTAACAAGGATAGTTATGGCAAAACACCCCGTGAAAATGGACGGCAATTCATTCGGCCCGCAGATACTTATCAACATCGATAAATCAATCAGCAACAGCACCGTCCTTCAAATGGAATTGGCAAAGATGAATAAGGCGACAAGAAACATTATAGAGGGATTAAGATATGGCTAAGTCAAAATTGACCCCGCCAATACGCCCGAACAATGAAATTCGACGCCTTATGTTACAATACTTCTATGATCGTAACAAAAACGCGACGAGCAGCATGGGCAAGAAGGGTTCGGCCGTTAAAATCAGCGATATCAAGGCAGAACTTAAATCGCAACATAGTCTGAACCAACAAGAAGTCCAAAGTAATTTGACATACCTACTCAGCCAAGGTTGGGTAGAAGAAAAAAAGGTAGAAAAGCAAATTCGCGCTAGGGGCGGGACAATAATTCCGTCAACAACTAACTATTATCAGATTACAGCGGCTGGTATTGATAAGATCGAAGGACCAGGAGAATTTACAATGCCGAAATTTGAAGGAATAAATATTCATGCTACCGGACACAATATTATTACCTTGGGCGATGGAAATCAAGTTAACGCTCAGTATAGCGATTTAGGCCAAGCCTTGGTTGAACTCCGAAAAGCTATCACGCAATCTGAAGTTTCGGAGGATCAGAAAATGAGCTTCGTTGCTGACATCGATACGATTGAGTCGCAGCTTGCTAAGACCCAACCAAACAGAAGTATTATTATGTCTGCTTGGGATGCTGTAAAAGCCGCCGCTGCAATTAACGGTTGCTCAGCATTAGTCGCTAAAGTCGGTGGTTTAATTGCTGGTTTTCTGGGGGTAGGAAATTGACGACTATCTGGAAAGAAACAACGCTGGGAGAAGTGGCAGAGCTTAATCCCTTTTCAATCTTTTTGTGATAATCATTTCGCGGACGATTATTTTCAAATAATATTAAAATCCTGCTACGGCCTACCGTCTGCCAAAAAATAGAATCTATGCTTGCTTCAATATCGATAGCACTTCATATTTCTGTGCTGGGGTAAAAGATAGAATCCTTTGAAATATATCAGAAAATGCGTTCAACATTATTATATACTTTTGAAAAATATCCTTGTTTTAACCTGAATTTGGTCCCGTGATTATGTCCAGTGCGAGCATCAAAATCAACTAAAACAAAACCATCTTCGATTGCATCTATAAATTTATCGAAGGAAAAACCTGAAAGGATATACAATTCAATATATTTAAAAAATTCGTGCCCTTTTTCTATTTTACTGTCTGCAACTACATAAAAACAATTTTTCATCTTTTGCCCAATAATATTACGAAGGTCATCGAAACCCCAGTAAGGTTCTGGATTTAAAGCACCAAGACCTATTCTTTCATCAACTTGTTTCAGCCACGTTATTATTTCGGGCTTTGATTTATCGGATTCATTAGGTTCGAAAACAAATATTATTTTTCTATCACTCCTATTGATATTTATTTTAAAACCACGTTTATTATACCTCGTACCATAGGTTGTAGACCTAAAGCTCATTTCTGAAATTGGATGTTTACTTCCCGCCAATTTGTGTTTCCATCCATATTTAGGCAGCAAGATTTTGGGGACAAATTTTAACGCCTGAGGTGAAGGTTCCGTATGTTTAAATGTTATGAGCGATGAAGTGTTTTTACGCTGACCTTTTAACTCCCACTCTGAGGCATTTGGGATCGGAAGATTATTTTCTTCAATACCAAGCAAATCTTCTAACGTATTTCCAACCGCACCATCATTTCTCGCATCTATTGTATCCTTAACACTCTTGAGCCATCCAGTTTTCGAAATTTCTCGAATAGCATTAATTAATTCCTGTTTTGAAAATATTTTCATACTTATCCCACGGGCGGCCGCCAAAAATCCAATAAGTACTCGAACGTAACACCCATAGTTATATAATTGCTCGGCCAGCCGAATATGCCTATCTGGTTCACGATATTGGTTCTATCCCAAATGATAACATTTCGTAGCTCGTATCCGCGTCGCCTGAGTTCTTCAATTAAAGAAACGTGTATCGTTATCCGTGAATTTTCCCACCACATATCAGGGACGTTAATAACACAATGTCCCTTTGGGCGAAGTAGAGGAAGCAGCCCTTCATATATATCACCCATTGCTTGAGAATATTCTTCTAGGGCTAATGTTCCCAAATCTTTAGGATCTTGGGAATATTGCTCAATCTTGTTAAGCTGGCCATTATCCCTATCGCGCCTCGATTTATTTTTTCTCTTACGATTAAGCAAATTAGCGTATGGCGGAGATGTCCAAATTAACGAAACGGAGTCTTTATTGAGGTGTGCTGGTATATTCCTTGCATCATCTTGAACTGCGATCTGCTGGGTTTCGTTAAACATATTGGCTTGAGATAGTCTTCTACTGCAAAGTTCAATGTACGAGGATTGGAGATCGAACCCTACGCAGTTCCTATTCAGGTCATTAGCCGCAATTAACGTTGTGCCGCTTCCGACAAATGGGTCGAGAACTAATTCGCCCTGATGAGTGAAAAGCTCAATTATTTTTTTTGCAAGTGAAATTGGAAATGTAGCGGGATGAAGCGTTTTATCTCTTATATCTCTGCCCTCGTAGTAAAACTGCCAAACACCCAATTGGCTTTTCATCCATTCTTTTGCAGTCATGCAATTTATATGAGTGGGACCACATTGGCATGTTCGCTTATTCCCAATCGCCAGCTTTTTGCCCGAGAACTTGCTTCCTTCAAGAATTGCTGCCGGTAATTTCATTTGAGGAGGTTCTATTGTTGCTGATGTTGATTTGGTCACAAACCTATTCCTTTCTATATTTACTAACGCTCCATCTGCTAAGGCCTTAATATTTGCCTTTAGGCATTATAGGGTTTTAAGACCGCGCGTCAACAAATAGAGAAACGGGGAAAATCCGAGCCCCGTCTTTCGTTAATAATCGCTTTTCTCGCCCCGCCTGCGGCTGTTTTTCACCCGAAAATGGCTTGCAATTGGCCCGCAAAAGGGTTATAATGATAGAAACAGCGGATAGCGGGCAGCGGATAGCAAATAGAAATCCACAAGTCGCGTGAATCTGGCAAAACGCACGGATGCACAACAAACACTTTTCGGACTCCTCCGAAAGTTGGAGAATAAACACTTATGGCCGGTATGTTTTATTCAATTCAGGAAGTTGCGGCAAAGCTCGGCAAGACCGAGGACGAGGTAAGGCAGATAGTAAAAAGCGGTCGGCTGCGCGAGTTCCGCGACGGGCCGAACCTGCTGTTTAAGGTGGATGAGGTAAATTCACTGCTGTCAGACACGAGTTTCACAGGAGTCAAGCCAACGCCGGCAGCCGAAAAACCTGCTGCACCAAAGAGCGCGGAAGCCGAGGCCGAAGATATATTGCTGGCGCCTGATACGCCGGAGAAGGAAGACAAAGAGCTTCAACTGACCGATGCCGATACGCAGATAGTCGAGGAAGGCATTAAGGTCCTGGGCGATACCGATTCATTAGCCAAAGAAGGCAGCGAAGAGACATTCAAGAGTTCCGGCGAAACACCGGCATCACCCGGGAAAGAAGCGTCACTTGAGGAAATCGAAAAAGACGTGAGTTTGGACACCTTCGGCAGCGGCTCGGGTCTTCTGGACCTGTCACTGCAGGCCGATGACACATCATTAGGCGGGATACTCGATGAGATTTACACGCCGGGCACGGGCGGCGGAGAGGGTAAGGCCCCCGTTGAGGCAAAGCCGGCAGCAGCAGCGGCGGCAGGTTCAGCAATGGAAATAGCTGCTGAAGCAGACCAGATGCAATTCCCCGAACCACAGGCACAAGCACCGGCATTAGCAGCGGCTATGGCGTATGGCGAGCCGGCGCCGGACGCAATGAGCAACGCGCTGGGCGTTATGCTGTTTATACCCCTTGCCGCGGTCATTTATACCGCGATGGTGGCGATCGCGGGATTCAGCAATTTGAACCCGGCGATTTTGAAAATGTCGCAGGGCTTCATCTGGTATATCGTTATCGGGCTGGCGGTCGCGTCGCTCCTCATTCTGGCTGTCGGAGCAACAATGGGCGGCGAGAAGAAACCAAAAGTGCCGAAACCGCCAAAACCGCCGAAGGTCAAAAAGGAAAAACCGCCTAAACCAGTGAAAGAGAAAAAAGGCAAGTAGTCAGTTCGTGGTTTGATTTTTCAAGCCCTCCGATTTTTATCGGGGGGCTTTTATTTTGCCCCATCTACCCGGCGTTAAGAAATTTTTCGACCTTGATAAGGCCTACTTGGCGCCTTTCTTCTTGACGTCATTTGGTTCTTTGACGTTATTCGGTTCAGCTTTAGCCGCATTCGGGTCGGCCTGCGCGACCTTAGCCGCGTCCGGACCAGATACGACAACATCGTCAACAAAGAAATTGACGCCCGCCAACGGGCCTTCGAAGTAAATGTCTAATGTTTTCAGTGTCCCGGTGGCGTCAAGTTTGAACTCTCCCGAAAGTTCGATCCATTCAGTATTACTCAACGCTTCCTTGATAACATTCTTATATTTGGTCCCGTTGTCATCGGCCTGTTCGATGGATATCGTTACGGTATCGGCTTCTGAGTTTTCCAGCCGAACCCACGCTGAAACCTTATATGTCTGTCCATTCGTTACTTTACCCAGCAGGGACTGTTTTATCCCCTGCCACTCCGCAGTCCTACCGGACACCTTTACGCTTTTTGCGCCGCTGTGGACCGGCGTTGTTACCGCCTCAATCTGACACCCCCTGTCCGACCATCCCTCGGTGCCGTTTTCAAAGCCGGGATTTTTCAGCAGGTTGGTATCGCCGAACGCCGGCGCAAATGACACAAACAAACTTAAAAGCAGGCAGGAACACAAATACTTAACCATTTCAGCAACCTCCCAATAAAAATTTACTAAAGTTGTTATCGTCACACTTGCCGATAGATTACCTTTCTCACCTGAATATGTCAAGTGGCTGCATCACGCGGCAGACAAGGCACAAAAGGTTTTACCGCGGAGGCCGCTGAGACCGCAGAGGTTGTGTTAAACGGTTGCGGTTACGCGGCTCGTATCGTCAAACGTATAGCGTAGTTCGGATTCCACCAAAGGCGGGGAAATCCGCCACACTGACTGGCGGATAAATCTTGTTGGAAACTCACCGCGAATGTCGGTAGAATCAGAAAATAAAGTAAAAATAAATTTGGAAAGGATAAACAATGCAAAAACGTAAATTGGGAAAAAGCGGACTGGAAGTCTCGGCTATCGGGCTCGGCTGCATGGGGATGAGCTTTTCCTACGGTCCGCCCAAAGACAAGCAGGAGATGACCGCTCTTCTCCGGGCGGCCGTGGAACGGGGCGTCACATTCTTCGACACCGCCGAAGTCTATGGCCCGTTCATAAACGAAGAACTTGTAGGCGAAGCCCTTGCCTCCTTCCGCAAGCAAGTGGTGATCGCCACCAAGTTCGGATTCGATCTCAATCCAAATTTCGATCCCCGCGGGATGAAGGGTTCACCAGGTCTGAACAGTCGGCCAGAGCACATCAAGCAGGCCGTCGAGGGCTCGCTCAAGCGACTCAAGGTCCAGACAATCGACCTGCTCTATCAGCATCGGGTTGACCCGAATGTGCCAATTGAAGACGTGGCGGGAGCGGTGAAGGACCTGATCCAGGAAGGCAAGGTCAAGCACTTCGGCCTTTCTGAAGCAGGCGTGCAAACGATCCGTCGCGCTCATGCGGTTCAGCCACTCACGGCTCTCCAGAGCGAATACTCGCTTTGGACGAGAACGCCCGAGAAGGAAGTGATATCGACTCTCGAAGAACTCGGGATCGGTTTCGTTACCTATAGCCCTCTGGGCAAGGGTTTTCTCACGGGCAAGATCAATGAAAATACTAAGTTCGATAGTACCGATTTCCGCAACACCCTCCCTCGCTTTACACCGGAGGCTCGCAAAGCGAATCAGGCCCTGGTTGATCTGCTTGGAAAGATCGGGGAACGTAAGAAGGCAACCCCTGCTCAGATAGCGCTCGCCTGGCTGCTTGCCCAGAAGCCTTGGATCGTTCCAATTCCGGGCACTACGAAACTGGCACGCCTCGACGAGAACATCGGGGCGGCCTCAATTGAACTCACGCCGGACGATCTCCGTGAAATCGATAGCGCCTCGTCAAAGATCAAAGTGCAAGGGGCTCGGTATCCCGAAAAGCTGGAGCAAATGACCGGCCGCTGAACGCTGCCCCCTGCTGTTTGGCATCCCTTTGCCGTGAGGCATCCCTTCCGCGAACGGGAGGCGGATAAATCTTGTTGAAAACTCACCGCGAATGTCGGTAGAATTGGGAAACAAACTTACATGGGTGACGCAATTGTATTTGGAATGTTAGGTGCTGCAAATCTAGAGAGAATTAATAATGTTCAATGAACCAGTTAAAATTAATGAAGTAATTGAAGCCTTTAAAGCTCTTGGAGGGACAGCTAAATCAAAACAAATTCAAGACTACATAATATCTTCAAGAGGTAATATATTACCCAAAACATATCAGCTTGGGGGGTGGCGTAGTTATCGAAATACGATACAACAAGTTATTCAAGTACATTGCCCTGGCCATATAAAATATCGAAACGAACAGCATTTTGAAGAATTGTCAAAGGGGTTATTTAAGCTGGTTGGATTTAACGAATCTGATCACCAGTCGATTATTGAATCTGGGCAAATCCTGACCTCCGAAATGGCACGTAAATCAAAAATCGATAAGAAATCGTACGATAGAATTGTTGAGGAAAATAAAATTATAGGTGACAAAGGCGAATTACTAGTCATGGATCATGAAAATAAAAGGTTGGCATCCCTTGGCAGAAAGGATTTGGCAGACCAAATTAGACATGTCGCTTT
The DNA here is from genome assembly GCA_050013675.1 of Sedimentisphaerales bacterium. Taxonomy (GTDB): domain Bacteria; phylum Planctomycetota; class Phycisphaerae; order Sedimentisphaerales; family Anaerobacaceae; genus Fen-1362. Next base: position 286,646 of record JBEKEU010000004.1, on the reverse strand, counting down.
AGAATCTACAAGCGAGGGATATGATATTATGTCCTTCGACGAACTTGGCAATAAAATATTTATCGAAGTTAAATCGAGCAAAACAGAGAACAACAGTTTCTATATTACGGATAACGAATATACCGTCGCAAAAGAGCTACGTAAATCTTATTGGATATATAGAGTCCTTAACTGTAACAGCAATTTTAAAATTATAACGATACAAGACCCATTTGGTCTCGTTGAGTCAGGCCGATGGAAGATGCGCCCAATAAGTTATGCAGTAACTTGTACATAGCAAACTAAACCAGTGAACAGCGGTTTTGCCGTGGCCACTGAACCGTAGCGCCCATTAGGTGCAATTACAAAGAAATTCAATGAAGTTCATAACACTTGTTATTGAAGCCACTTCGGTAATCCTGAGACAGCATATTTTTTAATATTGCATATTCGAGACAATCACGTGATGGTAAGATACTCACCATGCCGAAGAAAAGACATCAGCCGAGAGGGCTGGAAATACTCTACGAAGACAAGGATATCCTTGTGGTAGATAAGCCAGCGGGATTGCTGACCGTGGGGACGGCAAACAATAAAACGAATACGGCTTACTACAAGCTGACCGATTATGTCCGCAAGGGCTATTCAAAATCGCGAAGCCGGATTTTCATTGTTCATCGGCTGGACCAGTCCACGTCCGGCGTGCTGGTATTCGCAAAAAACGAAGAAACGAAATTCCGGCTGCAAACGCAGTGGAAAGACACGGAAAAGAAATACGTCGCGGTAGTTTACGGGCAGTTGGCCAAAAAAGAGGACGTGATTAGCTCATACTTAGCTGAGAACAAGGCCTATGTCGTATATTCCACAACGGACACCACAAAAGGCAAACTGGCACATACCGCTTATAAGGTGCTTAGAGAGAGCAGGCAGTTCAGTTTGCTGGAGATAAATCTTTTGACAGGCAGGAAGAACCAGATACGCGTGCATCTGGCTGATAAGGGACACCCGGTCGTGGGCGACCGCAAATACGGAAAACACAAGGAGGCGTTCAGGCGATTAGCTCTTCATTCCAAATCGATTTCCTTCAAACACCCGACCACCGGCAGGCAGATGACTTTTGAAACCAAAATGCCGAGTTATTTTAATGAGCTGGTTGACAACGGGCAACGGTCTTGATTTTTCATAAAAGATTTGATACTTAATCAGAAACCAGCCCTGAACCAGAAGCGGTTGAGGGGTTCTTTGATTAACCTTTACCTACTTGGAAGGGAAATGAAATGAAGTCAACTCAAACAGAAAAATGGTATCAGCCCGTCTCCGCCTTGTTTATCGCCGGATGCGTTGTTCTGCTGGTAACCTTTTACGCATTGCCAGTAACAGCGGCACCATCCGGGGGACCTTACGGGCCTATCCAGCAAAAATACGATTTGCCAAAAGACGCGAATAAAATTTACTACGTATCGCCCGATGGAAACGCAATGGAATCGGGAGAAACGCTCACCAGACCAACCACACTGGGCTCGGCCATAGAGCGGGTAGTAACCGGCGACGCAATCGTGATGCGAGGCGGCACTTATAGAACCGGCGGCCTGCAATTGAACCAAGGAATCACTATACAGCCCTACGCGGACGAGCAGCCCGTTGTGAAGGGAACCAAGGTAGCGGACAAGTGGGAGCGTCAAAGCAACGGATTATGGAAAACGTCGTGGACTCGTTTGTTTCCCGCAAAGCCCGCGGACTGGTGGCAGCCGGCAAGCAACAAAAGAACTCCGCTGCACCGCTTTAACAATGATATGGTGTTCGTGGACGGCAAATTTTTGCAATCGGCCGGCTCGGAAGGAGACGTTGACGCCAATTCTTATTTCATCGACTATAACGACAGGACAGTTTTTATCAGCACTGACCCGACAAACCGATTAGTGGAAATCACCGCTTACGACAGCGCTCTTACGCGGACAACCGGGAAATGTCACGGCAAGACCTCGGACCACAAAGGGCCGGTGATTCGGGGAATCACGTTCACCCAGTACGCCTACCGCGCGATTGAAATTGAGGGAACGGAGCCGGAGGGGCTGTCCGACGAGTCCAAATATGGAAAGGACGTGGTGGGGACGACTTTTGAAAACTGCACCATTTCTTTCTGTTCCCGCGTCGCGGCTTACCTGAGGGGTGACAAGCTAACACTGCGGCATTGTTTAGTGAGTGATACGAGCACCGAAGGGATTTACGTCATTAGCTCGTCCGACGTCCTGCTGGAAGGAAACATCTTCAGACGCAACAACATCGAGGACATCACAGGATACTTTCCTGCGGGGGTGAAGATATTCAATCAATGCCACCGTGTAACGTGCAGGGACAACCTTGTCACCGACTTAGCCAATTCGAACGGCATCTGGTATGACGTAGGCAACGTTGACGGGCGATTCATCGACAACTGGGTCGAGGGCGTGGGCAGCATCAATACCCCGTTCTCCAGCGAGCGGTTCTGGCCAAGCGATAACGGGTTCTTCTTCGAAATCTCAAAAGGAGCGATTTGCGCCGGCAACGTATTTGTAAACTGCGACCACGGGGTTTTCGTGCTCAACAGCTCGAACGTTCAAATCTGCCAGAACACATTCGTAAACAGCGTCGCCTGTATCGGACGCACGGACAGAAGCGCGGTCGGCGACCGCTTCGGCTGGCACCCCAGCACCGGCCCCGATGTCAACGAACGGGAAGGACACGTATTTGTAAATAACCTGCTTACGGGGGACGAAAATTTCAACAGGCCCCTTCTGGCTTTTTCGCAGACGCCCTCGCTGTGCGAACGGCTCAGCAAGCCGCAGGTCAAACAGCTCGATTATAACGCGTATGTGCGACGCTCGAAAACGGCGTCTTCACCATTGATTTTCTGGAGTCCGGCCGGGGGCAGCAGATGCCAGGTGCCTCTCGCCTCGCTTGAGGATTTGCGAAAACTGCATCCGGAATTTTCCGCACATAGTCACTATCTCGCCGATTATAACGGGCCTTTATTCAAGAGCGCTGAACCGGGCAGTTACCACAATTACCAGTTGCTGCAGGCGTTCCCCGGCTCCAAAACGGCCGCCCCGCTTCCCTCTGAAATCAGCAGGCTTCTTGGGCAGCCCAAAACCGGTGAGCCGTTTATTGGAGCTTACCCGCCGATTCCATAGAACATATAAATAGTATTTGGCGCGAGAAGGCAGGATAGTTGGGAATTTCGACGAACTGGTTCTGACAACAAAAAATACGAAACCAGGCAATAGATATGAGCGCGTTTGAGCAGCAGGGTAACAACGAGCAACAGCCGGCCAAGCACCAGAGGCGACGCAGATACAGCGGGACGCACCCGAAGAATTTTCATCAAAAATACAAGGAACACAATCTTTCGGCCTATCCGCAGATAAAAGAGCATCTGCGAGCAAAAGGCAAAACGCCGGCAGGCAGTCATATTCCCGTCCTGACGGAGGAGGTTATGGGCTGCCTGAGGCCCAAGCCGGGAGAAATCGTAGTTGACTGCACCGTGGGCTACGGCGGGCACGCATCCGAATTCCTCAAACATATCGGGCCAACGGGAAAACTGATTGCGATGGACGTGGATAACGCGGAACTCGAACGCACCCGCCATCGGCTAAGCAAAGACAATGCGCCAATCAGTTTTTATCACAGCAATTTTGCAGGCATTGCCAACGTCCTGAAAAAAGAAAATCTCGCCGGCTGCGATATAATTTTCGCCGACCTGGGCGTTTCGAGCATGCAGATAGACAATCCCGACCGCGGGATGAGCTACAAACATAAAGGGCCCCTCGATATGCGTATGGACGACCGGCTAAAGCAGACGGGGGCGGATTTGCTCAATAAACTTTCCGAAGAAGAGCTGTCGGAGGCATTTTGGGAACTGGCGGATGAGCCGGACCATAAGAAAATAGCGCAGTTTATTGTTGCCCAGCGAGCAGTGCAGCCGATTACGCAGACCGAGCAACTCATCCGGATAATTTTCAGCGTTAAGGGTCTGACCCCAAAGACGTGGAGGCAGCAAAATCTCGCCAAATTCGGCAAGCTGCACCCTGCCGCCCGCACATTCCAGGCGCTACGCATATTAGTCAATGACGAACTCGGTTCGTTAAAGGAGCTTTTAAGAATCGCCCATTACTGTCTGCGTCCGGGCGGCCGAATCGGCATTATAAGTTTTCACAGCGGCGAAGACCGCATTGTCAAGCGATGGTTTCGTGACAATGTTCGCAGCGGCATATATCAATCGGCGTCCAAAAACCCAATCGTGCCGCGAATCAAAGAAATTATGTCGAATCCCCGCAGCGCATCAGCTAAATTCCGCTACGCCGTCATTAAATCGCAGGAGAACACAACATAACCCCCGGAAAACCCTGCCATCCGTCATTGCCTTCGGCAATGCCGAGAGTGGCAGGGCTAAATATAAGAGGTAAGATTTTGGAATTTTGCCCTTGACGAATGGGGTGAAAACGGTTTTATTGGTCGTATTAAAGTCCCGGCAGGTCGGGAGATGATAAATCCGCCACACGGAAGGCGGAGAAAAAGGATTGTAAGTTAGACTCGCTTGAAAGGATGTAAAGATGCGACTCGCCACAGTTTCAGTAATCAGTTTTGTATGTGCGGCAATGATAATTACCAGCGGCTGCGTTTCTGAGCAGCAGTTCAAGGACCTCAAGCTGCAGAACGCCTCACAGGAAAGACGCATAAAGGAACTCGAAAGCCAGCTCCAGACGGCAACATTGGCGCTTGACCAGGCCAAAAGACAGGTCGAGGCCTTGAGCGACAAGGGCAGTATCGAAATGAACGCGCTGCAGCAAAAAGTCGCGGCACTCGAAAACGAGATTGCCAAAAAGAAGGCATTGATTGAGGCGATGCAAAAGCAACTGCTCGGCGCGACGCAACTGCCGGCGGAGCTAAGCTCGATGCTCGAGGACTGGGCAAAGGGAAGCGACCTGGTGAGCTTCGACGCGGCGAGGGGCATTGTAAAATTCAAGAGCGATTTGCTCTTTGAAAAAGGCAGCGACGAGGTGGCACCGACCGCTATGGAAGCAGTCAAGGCATTATGCGGGATTCTCAATACGGACCAGGCCAAGGAGTTCGACATCATAATAGCAGGTCACACCGACGACCTGCCGATTTTAAAGCCCGAGACAAAGGCAAAGCATCCCTCCAACTGGTATCTGTCGGCGCACAGGGCAATATCGATATTGGATGTTATGACGGGCAACGGCATTGCGTCTGAACGCGCGAGTATCAGGGGGTTTGGCGAACACAGGCCTATTGTGCCGAACGAGCCAGACAAGAAGGGCAACCCGCAAAACAGGCGCGTAGAGATTTATATCATCCCCAAAGGCATGTAACGGGTCTGTTTAGCCGGTTTGAACGAAACCATATAAATGTCGGACAAAACGCTTATTATAATTAAGCCGGATGGGGTGCAGCGACATCTTATCGGGGAAATCATAGGCCGATTCGAGAAGAAGGGTCTTAAGCTTGTCGCGGCGAAATTCTTAAAGCCCGACAAGGACCTCGCGGTTCGTCTCTACGCAGTCCATAAAGGCAAACCCTTTTATGATGGTCTGGTAAAATTCCTCTGCTCATCGCCTGTGCTGGCGATGGTTTGGGAGGCGCAGGGCGTCATAGAAATCGCCAGAAAGATGCTCGGCGCCACATTTGGGCCAGACGCCGCTCCTGGGACAATTCGCGGGGATTTGGGCTGTTCGAGGGGCTTCAATCTTGTTCACGGCTCCGACAGCGCACAATCGGCGGCATACGAAATCCCTCTGTTTTTCAAGCCCGAAGAACTGATAGAATATGAATTCGCCGACGAACACTGGCTATACGGCGAAAAAGAGTAACTCCCCTGTCGGCGGCTGCGAAATCAAAATTAATCTTCGTTCTAACGGGCAAGGCGTCTTCTGTCGGATTCTTTGAGCAGGCGTTTACGCATCCGTATCGAACTGGGACAAACCTCAACAAGCTCGTCTTCCTGAATGTATTCCATCGCGACCTCAAGCGACATTTTTCTGGCGGGCCTGATTTTTGCTGCTTCGTCCTTGCTGGTTGTGCGCATGTTGGAAAGCTGCTTGAGCTTCGCGACGTTTACCGGTATGTCATCGTCTTTGCAGTGTTCGCCGACGATCTGGCCATCATATACCGTTTCGCCCGGCTCGACAAAAAACAGGCCCCGGTCATACAGGGCATCAAGGGCATACGCGGTAACCTGGCCCGTAGCGGTGGCAATCATAACACCTGCCTTACGCTGAGGTATGGCGCCTCGCATCGGCTCATATCTCTCAAAGGTGTGGTGCATAACCGCCCTGCCCTGTGTGGCGTTCAACATCCGAGCGTGCAGCCCGAACAGACCGCGAGAAGGTATCAAAAATTCCATATGAATAAAACCACTTGCCCCGCTCTTGGCGTCCATCCTGAGCATTTCACTTCTTCGGTCGCCCAGCAAGCTCATAACTGCGCTTTGACAATCCATCGGGCAATCAATCGCCAGCAATTCTATCGGCTCATGATTTATGCCGTCGATATTTTTAACAATGACGCTGGGCTTTCCGACGCAAACCTCATAACCTTCTCGCCGCATATTTTCAAGCAGGATGCCGAGATGCATCAGCCCCCTGCCGGAGACGTTGAATTCATCAGGCGTTTTGCCCAGTTCGACTCTGAGGGCGACGTTATGCTGGAGCTCTTTTTCGAGCCGTTCGCCGATGTGCCTGCTGGTAACGTATTTGCCGTCTCTGCCGGCGAAAGGCCCGTCGTTAACGCGAAAGGTCATCGTCATCGTAGGCTCATCGACGGGAATGACCGGGAGTTGTGTGGGGTTATCGGGGCAGGCGATGGTATCGCCGATACTAACGGGGTCAAGCCCCGAGACGGCGCAGATATCGCCTGCCTGAACGCTTGAAACGACCTTGCGGGTAAGTCCCTGAAACTGATAAATCTGCATAATTTTCTGCTGTGTATGAACACCAGTAGTGTCAATGACGGTAACATTCTGGCCTTCACTGAGATTGCCCGCGAAAACCCTTCCGATGGCGATTTTGCCTACGTAATCGGAATACTCCTGGTTCGTGACAAGCATTTGCAGCGGAGCATCGGGTATTGCCTGCGGGGGCGGGACGTGTTTTATGATGGCTTCGTACACCGCCCGCATATTGTCGGTTTTTTTTGCAAGTTCCGTTGTTGCCCAACCCTGCCTGGCTGAGGCGTAAATAATGGGAAAATCCAGCGCCTTATCTTCGGCGCTGAGCTGAACGAGCAAATCGAATACCTCATTGACAACATCATCCGGCCTGCTGTTTTCGCGGTCCACTTTATTTATCACCACTATGGGTCGCAGCTTATTCTCAAGCGCCTTGGTCAGCACAAATCTTGTTTGCGGCATAGGCCCTTCAAAGGCATCAACGAGAAGCAGGACGCCATCCGCCATTTTGAGAACTCGTTCGACCTCTCCGCCAAAATCGGCGTGGCCCGGGGTATCGATTATGTTGATTTTGTATTCGTCGCCTTCGGTATCGGTATAAAAAATCGCACAGTTTTTACTGAGGATGGTAATGCCCCGTTCCTGTTCGAGGGGGTTGGAGTCCATAATGAGTTTGTTTTCGCCGCCCTGGAGCTTATCAAGCTCTTCCTGACGGAACATACCGGACTGGTAGAGAAGCTGGTCAACCAGCGTCGTCTTGCCGTGGTCAACGTGGGCGATGACCGCTACGTTACGAATATAATCTGAATACATCAAAAACCCCAAAATAAGGAATCAACGAATGTTCAGGAACCGACTTAATCCTTTTCGAGTGAGTGTGATAGTATATAGTTATTTTCCGACGGTGTCAATACGAAATTACGTAACAGTGCAATTTTCAATCCTTTCGGGACGCGCAATTGACAAACCCGCTTGAATTATCGATAATCCTGCCGTAATTGTTTTTGCCTGATGAGCCGAAGTGGCGGAACTGGCAGACGCGCAGGATTCAAAATCCTGTCCTGGCAACAGGGTGAGGGTTCGACTCCCTCCTTCGGCAATATCCGTAGCTGGTGTTCAGCTTATCGTATCTCGATATAGATTTTCACTTTCGTCCGCTGTAATGATAGATTCAGGTAAAATACAATTTTCGGCAAGCCCATGGGCAAAAGCGATTTTGATTTGCGTCGGATTTACGGCGTTGTATCTGCTGATAGCGGGCAGCAGCACACTTTGGGACCGGGACGAGCCGAGATACGCGAGGGCAACTGTTGAGATGGTTGAGTCGGGCAATTACCTTGTCCCGACTTTCAATGGCGAGGTGTGGTTCGACAAGCCGATTCTTCTTTACTGGTTGATGTCGGTTCCCGTTCGGCTGTTGGGGCCGAGCGAAATCGCCTGTCGGTTACCCGCAGTGTTCGGAACGGCGGTAACGCTGCTTTTGACGTTTTTCATCGGGAAGAAACTTTTTGGCGAGAAGTCGGGATTATGGGCCGAAGCGATTTTGGCAACGACGCTGCTAATGCTTTTTGTGGGAAGTTCCGCGCTGGTGGACGGCATAGCAATGCCCTTCATTGTCGGGGCTATGGCAATTTTCATCGTGAGGCAGAGTAACAAAATCCGAGCGTTTGACGCTGCGGCAATTGGGGTTTTGATGGGTCTTGGGATGCTGGCAAAAGGGCCATTAGGATTGCTGCCTGTGTTCGTGATGATTGTTGTGCTCTGGTTTGGACGTGAGAATATCAGCGGTTTTATACGCAATCTTCTTTTGGTTTCATTTGCGGTAATTGTCGCAACGGGGATATTTTTGCTATGGGCAATTCCGGCTAACAGGGCAGCCGACGGAGAACTATACCGGGTATTTTTCGGTCGGCATATTATTGGGCGTGCGCTTTCACCGATGGAAGGACACGGAGGGAACTTTCTTTTATACCTGCCGTATTATCCGGCGATGATAATTGCGGGATTTTCCCCGTGGGTAATTTTCCTGCCGGGGGCATTTTCGGCAATTATCGGTAAAAGAATTGGAAACGCCGGAGCACGAAACATTTTATTAAGCTGGATAACGACAACAGTCGTCCTGATGACATTCGCGGCGACGAAACTTCCGCATTACATACTGTTCGTCTGGCCCGCGATGGCGGTGATGGTCGGCGGGACAATCACTGCCACGGGAAAAAACATTTTCAACGAGCAAGATAAAAAGTGGCTTCGAGGGGGCGTTTGGTTTTTGGGACCGGTGGGATTAGGCATCGCAGCAGGTTTGATCGGCGTCGGGCATTTTATAAAAATCGCAGGACTTATAATACCCGGGCTTATTTGCGGAGCAATCGCAATGGTGATGACAATAATCTGCTGCTATTTACAGGTAAGGGAAAAATTCAACGGCACGGCAAAAGTTGTTCTCACGGGGATACTGGTTTTCATTATGCCGTTATTATTCGTATTGCTACCCGCAATTGAAGCGATTAAAATCAGTCCCCATATCGCAAAGGCAATCCGGGAAAAAACAGGCAAAGACGTACCCGTCGCGATGTATAAATACGCTGAGCCGACGCTGAATTTTTATGTCGGAAGAAATATTACGCATTTACGCAAGACAGATGACGTCGTTGAGTGGCTTAAAGGAACAGGGAGCCGCGCGCTTATAATACCGAGAAAGGATTTCGAGGGTATCAGGCAAAACGCGGGTGATATCACTTTTGAAGAGATAGCGTCAAAAAAAGGGGTTAACTATTCCAAGGGCAGGGAAGTCGAGGTTATTGCATTATTAGTCAAGACACAAACCAGGCAGTGACCGCTGAGACCGGAAAAACAAACCGGGGAACGGTTGTAGTATTTTTGCTCACAGGCCTTCTGCTGGCCGCGACAGCAGTTTGCTATTTTTTTGTGGATGAGCGAGTGTTTTCATATCTGCGGAACAATCCGCAGACGTGGCACAGAGACCACTGGGCTCAGGCATTGAAACAGCTCGGCAGGGGTTACTCTTTAATCTGGCTTTTGCTGGCGTGGGTATGGGTTACGGGAAAACACAAGACGGTAATTGTATGCCTGCTGTCGTTATTGATAACATTAGCCGCAGTAACGGTGATAAAAGAGACGGTCAGGAGACCCAGGCCGAGGGATGCTATAACCATGGAAACAAAAGCCGGAGATGAAAAAGATATTTATCGAAGCTGGTCGTTTCCGTCGGGTGACACAGCAAGCGTATTCGCGGCGGGAGTTGTTCTGGCGTTTGCGGTGAGATGGCCGGTTACAGTTCTTTTTGCCGTCTGCTGCAGCGGGGTCGCCATTTTGCGAGTCGTGGCGCTTGCACACTATCCTTCAGACGTGCTGGGAGGGGCGGCGACCGGAATTTTATGCGGGTGGTCGGCAATCAGTATAAGAAACCTATACCCTGGAATCGAAAACATTTTCAAGAGACGGGAGAGGATGCTCTCTTTCATAGGCGTCATCCTTATTCCGATATTAATATGGCGTTTACAAGGCCTCGATAAACTGATTATACTGCTGGAGTTTTACGTACCCATCGCGTTAATTAGCGCTGTTGTCGACCATTGGCAGCAGCCAAAACAAACTTAAACGGTAGACATAACTTATATTGATGAAACGAAAGGACAAGGAAAGTAACTTTTTAATATGAGCGAACAATCAGACGAACTGTTATTTAAAATCGCACGATCAAGGGTTATGGTTTCCCGCATTTTTGCCGTTCTGATATTGCTGCTGGCAATTTTTACTATGCCCTCTTTCAAACAAGGCGATTTGGCGGACATATTATCAGATACATCCGGTCTGTTCCTGCTTACGATTTGCAGTATGGGTCGATTATGGGCATTGTTATACATCAGCGGGAAAAAAACACATGAAGTCATCACAGACGGCCCTTATTCGATAGTGCAACATCCCCTCTATCTTTTCAGCTTTATAGGCGCTATCGGCATTGGCCTGGCATCTGACAACATACTTGTGCTGGCGGCACTGGTTATCTTTTATTTGTCATATTACCCGTTAACGATTTTATCAGAAGAAAAGACCCTGACCAAAAAATTCGGCCAGACGTATATCGACTACGCCAAATGCACGCCGCGATTTCTGCCGAAATTGTCCCTGTATAAAAGCCCCGACCATTTTGCGGTTAACGCCAATATTCTTCTGAAAAATCTGGCGCTAGGGATGTGGTTCATCTGGATATTTATTTTATTTAACGTCATCCAGATGCTGCAAACAATAGGTATTATACACGTGCTCCTAAGGGTGCCTTAAGCTGCGCAACGGTGTATTAGTTAATAGCCGTTTACTTGGCGACAAATGGGGAGAGTTCGCGGAGACGAGCGATAATGGGCGGGATTTTTTCGACGGTGTAATTTACCTCTTCTTCGGTGTTGTATCGGCTCAAGCTGAAACGGATTGAGCCATGGGCAGCGGTGAAGGGGACGCCCATAGCGCGAAGGACGTGCGATGGTTCGAGCGAGCCGGAAGTGCAGGCGGAACCGCTGGAAGCGCAGATGCCGAATCTGTCGAGCATAAGCAGAATTGATTCCCCCTCGATAAATTCAAAGCTGATATTGCTGGTATTGGGCAGTCGGCTTTCGGTATCGCCATTGACCATACAATCGGGACATTTTGCGAGAATGCCCTTTTCGAGCTTATCGCGGAGGGACTTGACCTTTTTATTTTCCTGGTCGAAATTATGCATCGCCAGTTCGCAGGCCTTGCCGAGGCCTATTATGCCTGGAACATTTTCGGTGCCTGCCCGTCGGCCGCCTTCCTGATGGCCGCCGAGCATAAAAGGAGCAAGACGAGTGCCCTTGCGGACATACAGAATGCCGACGCCTTTAGGGGCGTGCAGCTTGTGACCCGATAAGCTGAGCAAATCGATATTGCTTTTAGAAAGGTTGATGGGGATTTTGCCGACCGCCTGGACTGCGTCGGTATGAAAGGCAATACCTTTACTTGTCACCATCTCGGCGATTTTTTCGACGGGGAATACTACGCCTGTTTCGTTATTGGCGAACATAATCGTTACGATTGCGGTGTTATCATCGAGGTGTGATTCCAGTTCCGACAAATTCAGCCGGCCTTTTTTATCGACGGCAAGTTCGACAACGGTATAGCCCTGATTCTCAAGGTCGCGGCAAACAGACAACACGGCTGGGTGTTCGACGCGCGTCGTAATTACCTTTCGCTTGTTGGGATGAGCGGCAAGTGTCCCCTTAATAGCGGTGTTGTCGCTTTCGGTGCCGCAGCCGGTGAAAATAATTTCGCTCGGGTCGCAGCCGAGGAGAGCGGCGGTTTTTTCGCGAGCTTCGCGGATTTTGATGCCAATCTGGCCGCCGAAGGTGTGCATACTGGAAGGGTTGCCGTAGAGGTCGCAGAAATATGGTTTGATTTCTTCGAGGACCTCATCAGCGACTTTTGTGGTGGCGTTGTTGTCGAAGTATATGGTTTTCATTTTTTATTTCCTTTGGTCGTCGGCCAAATCCTTTGCCTCTTCGACGTAGATTTCGGGGCTTACAAACTCTCTTATTTTGGCCTCAACGAGGTCTTTCATCGTGATATTCGCCAGGGCGCATTGTGCGCACATACCGCGAAGAGCGACAATGACCTTGTTGCCGTCAACGTCTATCAGGTCGATATTTCCGCCATCCGCCCGCAGCGCGGGCCGAATCTGCTCATTGATTGTCTGCTGAATGAGCTGAATTTTCTGAATGTTGGTCAGCTTTTGGCCTTTCACGGGAGCAGGCACAGTTTTTTGCTTTGCCCTTTCGCCCTTGATGCGTTCGATTATTTTTTCGATTTCGCCTTTGCATCCGCCGCAGCCGCCGCCTGCTTTGCAGTAATTTGTAACCTGCTCGACGGTATCGAGGTTGTTTTCGTGAATGACTCTTTCGATTTCCTTTTCGGTAACGCCGAAGCAGTTGCAGACGACCTTTCCTTCAAGCTCGTGTTTTTTCGTGCTGCCGCCCTTGTAGTTTTCTATTGCCGCTTCCAATGCCTCTCTGCCCATAACCGAGCAGTGCATTTTTTGTTCGGGCAGGCCGCCGAGATAATCGGCGATATCCTTGTTTGTAACTTTGGCCGCCTCTTCAAGGGGCATTCCCTTTATTATCTCGGTCAAGGCGGAAGAACTGGCGATTGCGCTGGCACAGCCGAAGGTTTTGAACTTGGCGTCTTTTATTCTGCCCTTCTCATCAAGTTTGAAAGTCAGTTTCAGGGCATCGCCGCACGCGAGCGAACCAACCTCGCCGACGCCGTCGGGATCGGGTATTTCGCCGACGTTTCGCGGATTGAAAAAGTGGTCCCTAACCTTATCTGTGTATTCCCACATAATCGTTACCTTTGACTTGCTTTAAGTGCTTGTTCAAAGTCAGCTATTATATCATCTACGTGTTCAGTGCCAACCGAGACGCGTATATAATCGGGCGTTACACCGGCGGCGAACTGCTCCTGCTCATTTAACTGCTGATGCGTTGTGCTGGCAGGATGTATTACAAGGGTTTTGCTATCGCCTATATTTGCAAGATGACTCGCGAGCTTGACGTTGTTTATGAATTTAACGCCCGCTTCTTTGCCGCCTTTTATGCCGAAGCCCAGTATGGCCCCCTGCCCATCGGGCATATATTTCTTCGCCAGTTTATGGTCAGGATGCGAGGGCAGGCCGGGATAGTTCACCCAACTAACCGATTTATGTCCTTCGAGCCATTGCGCGACTTTCAATGCGTTCTCGCTGTGTCTGGGCATACGCAAATGCAACGTCTCGATTCCCTGAAGGAACAAGAACGCGTTAAATGGGGACATACACGAACCCATATCACGCAGCAACTGGACCCTCGCCTTGAGGATATACGCCAGATTGCCGAAACTTTCGACGTATTTGATTCCGTGATAGCTGGGGTCCGGCTCGGTAAGCTCGGGGTATTTGCCGTTTGCCCAGTTGAAGTTGCCTGAATCGACAATTGCGCCGCCAATACTTGTGCCGTGGCCGCCGATGAATTTAGTGCAGCTGTGAACGACGATATCAATACCGTATTCAAAAGGCCGGAACAATATCGGCGTCATAACGGTGTTATCGCATATAACCGGCAGGCCGTTCTTATGAGCGATGTCGGCTATTTTATCGTATTGCAAAATATCGTTTTTGGGATTTCCCACGCTCTCGATATACACGAGGCGGGTATTTTTCTTAATCGCCTTGGCGAAGTTTTCAGGTTTTCTCGCGTCAACGAATGTTACCTCGATTCCCAGTTTGCGGAAGGTATGACTGAAAAGCGTAACCGTTCCGCCATAAAGCGAACCGGACGAAATGAAATGGCCGCCCGCGCCGCAGATATTCAGGATGCTTACGTAAATCGCTGATTGCCCGGAGCTTAGTCCAAGGCCAGCAACTCCGCCTTCCAGCGCAGCAAGACGCTTTTCCAGAACATCGGTAGTAGGATTCATCAGCCGGGTGTAGATGTTGCCGAATTCCTTTAGCGCGAACAAATTAGCCGCGTGGGAGCTATCCTTGAAGACGTAACTCGACGTCTGGTAAATGGGAACCGCCCTGCTGCCGGTGTCTGAATCTACCTGCTGGCCCGCGTGCACCGCCAAAGTTTCGAGATGAAGTTTTTTATCATCGCCCATTATTTTTGACCTTTCTATTTAGCCGGCAAAATCGCGACCATTTTTTCCAGCGATTTTTTCGCCCTTGCCGCAATATCGGCCGGCACTGTGATTTTATAGTGCATATCCTCAAGCGACCAGAGCACCTTATCAAGGGTTATTCGTTTCATATTCGGGCAAAGAGCTCGAGTGGTCGCCGGGAAAAACTCCTTGCCCGGATTTTCTTTCTTCAGCGTATAAATTATTCCTGTTTCCGTTGCCACAATAAATTTTTTGGCGTCGCTTTGTTTGGCGAATTTTAGCATTTGGCCCGTACTGAGAAGCTTATCGCTGACGGCCTTGACCGGCTCGGTGCATTCGGGATGCGCCATCACAATCGCGCCTGGATGCGCATCCCTGGCCTTTTTAATATCGTCTTCAGTAATAAAAGCATGTGTCGAGCAATAACCAGGCCACAAAATCATTTCACGGCCGGTCTTTTCAATCACAAACCGCCCCAAATGCTGGTCAGGAACAAAGATGATTTTGCTGTCTTTAGGCAGTGATTCGACAACCTCGACGGCATTTGCGCTTGTGCAGCAATAATCACTTTCGGCCTTGACCTGGGCGGAGCTGTTCACATAGCAGACAACCAATGCGCCCGGGTGCTTGCGTTTCAATTCTCTTAACTGCTCGCCGGTTATCATATCCGCCATCGGACAGCCGGCGTTTTTATCCGGCAAAAGAACGGTTTTGCCGGGGGACAAAATAGCGGCGGTCTCTGCCATAAATTTCACGCCGCAGAAAACTATCACGTCGGCATCCGTCGCCGCCGCTTTGACGCTCAACGCAAGCGAATCGCCCGTGAAATCTGCAATATCCTGTATTTCACCGGGCTGATAATTATGCGCAAGTATGATGGCGTTTCGCTCGGCTTTTAACTCTTTGATTTTTTTTATCAACTGTTCGTTCATTTTTTCGTTTTTCTTTTGCCGCTCTTTTTGGCGGAGTGTTTCTTATAAACAAGCTCGGCATTGGGTGTCATAACGGTAACACCCGGCGGGACGGATTCCTTAATCCAGACGTTGCCGCCGACGACCGCCCCTTTGCCGATTGTTACGTCGCCTAATATCGTCGCCTCTGCGTAAATCGTTACGTTATCTTCGATTGTCGGATGGCGTTTGCCGCTCTTCAAAATTCTGCCCTGGGCATCTCTCTGAAAACTAAGCGCGCCGAGGGTCGTGCCCTGATAAATTTTAACATTGTCGCCGATAATGCTCGTCTCGCCAATCACAACGCCGGTGCCGTGGTCGATAAAGAAGTTTTTACCGATTGTGGCGCCGGGGTGAATGTCGATACCGGTCCTGGTGTGCGCGCATTCGGACATAATGCGCGGAATCAGCGGCACCTCTTTAAGATAGAGTTCGTGAGCGATACGATATATAGCAATGGCCGTAATGCAGGGGTAGCTAATGACAATCTCTTCGGGAGATTTCGCGGCCGGGTCGCCGTCAAACGCGGCTTTTACATCGCCCTTAAGCATTTCCCGGATATTCGGCAGGTGCGTCAGGAGATGAATGGTAGCGTCTTCAGCCATTTTGTGACAGCCGCCTGTAGTGCAATTTTCCAGCCGGCAACGATATTTGAGCGCCCGTTCTATCTGGGTGGAAAGCTCCGTGTAGATGTGACAGAGGATATCTATCACGACGAAATTGACGTTCAATTTTGTGACGGCCCTTTTGCCGGTAAAACCGGGGAAAAGGACCTCAAAAATCATATCGATGACTTCGAGAATTTTGTCACGCACAGGAAGATTGGTCGCGTCGATAAAATTGATTCCCAAATCGCCCTGATAGGTCTCGATGATTTCAGCGACTAATTGTTCAAGCTTTTTGTCCGTCAAATCAGCTTTGGCCATATTAACGTCCTCTCAAAAAAACATGAGTATCGCCCGCTCCTTCTATGCGACCGTAGCAAACATATCGGTGGATATATACCGTTCGCCAGTGTCGGGCAAAATCACGACTATCGTTTTGCCCTTATTTTCAGGGCGCTGCGAGACCTGAACTGCCGCCCAAACAGCCGCACCGGAACTTATCCCGGAAAGAATCCCTTCTTTTGATGCCAGTTGCCGAGCGGTCTCCAGCGCATCCTGGTTTGTAACCTGGATTATTTCGTCAATTATCTCACGGTTGAGCACATCCGGGACAAAACCAGCGCCGATACCCTGAATTTTATGCGGGCCTGGTTTGCCGCCTGAAAGCACAGGGGAATCCTTCGGCTCGACCGCAATGACTTTGAGATCCTTATTTCGTTTTTTCAACACCTCGCCGCAACCGGTAATCGTTCCGCCCGTGCCGACGCCGGCCACAAAAAAATCAACCTTGCCGTCGGTATCCGCCCAGATTTCCTCCGCCGTGGTCTCACGGTGAACCTGCGGGTTGGCGGGATTATTGAACTGCTGCGGCATAAAAGCACTTGGAGTTTCTGCAAGCAGCTTTTCAGCCCTTTTAATGGCCCCGGTCATTCCCTCAGCAACGGGCGTGAGAACAAGTTTTGCGCCGAACATTGCAAGAATTTTCCGTCTTTCGATACTCATCGATTCCGGCATCGTCAATATCAATTGATACCCCTTGGCGGCGCAGACAAAGGCGAGTCCTATGCCCGTGTTGCCGCTCGTCGGCTCTATTATTACAGTGCCCTGCTTTATCAATCCTTTTTTTTCAGCATCCTCTACCATTGATAAAGCGATTCTGTCTTTAACGCTGCCGCAGGGATTTCGCGATTCGAGCTTGGCAAGTATTGTCGCTGCGCCGCAACCAAGCTTGTTAATCCGGACAAGCGGCGTAAAGCCAATTGAAGCTGTTATGTCATCAAATATCGCGCTCATATCAAATTCCAATCCTATATCTGATAATCCGACCTGGTTACTTTGGCCTTGTCAATCACATTCTGCAGCGTTGTTGACTGCAGGACATTTCTCACGGCCCGTTGAACCTCGCCCCACACTTGCCTGGCTACACAATTCGCAGACCTTGAGCAATAGTTTTCGTTGGCGACACATTCGACGGTCACGACCGGCCCCTCGAAGACATCAAATACATCACTGAGTTTAATGTTTTCGGGTGGATTAGCCAGAATATATCCCCCCTTTGCGCCACGCTGACTTCTAATAAGCCCAGCCGATTTTAATGCCGCCATTATTTGCTCAAGATACTTTGTGGAGATATCCTGATTCTTGGCAATAATCCTTGTCTGGAGTGGCCCTTTCCCGTAATTGTTGGCCAATTCCAAAACCGCCCGCATTGCATATCTTGTTCTTGTCGATAGTTTCATGGTCAATTCTCCATTATTCCTACTGCCTTGGTAGTATATTATACGAACAAACCTCAATATGGCATTAAAAAATAACAAAAATTTTTGAAAAAAGTGCTTGACAGGCTTTTTGGAATATGCTACTATTCCCATTATAGTAGTAGGTATAGTAGGATATTGTTATAGACGGCAGTGGTTAGAAAGGCAGCAAATGAGCATTAAACAAGAAAATAACGAATCCGCGACAAATAACGCCATCATCCGGGATATTCGAAACGCGATTATCGGTCTTGATTATGGAACGGTAACTATAAAGGTGCACAACGCAAAAATAACACAAATCGAGATAACCCAGAAGAGACGCTACGATGATAGCGGCTTAGTTGAGAAAGGAGGTGGCATTTAGGATAAGTAGTGTTTTGGGCCAAGCGGTCAAGCCGCACCGGCTGATAATTGTGTAATAACATAAAAAAATTTATTGCCCGCAGGAACAACCAGTCATCTGGAAACCCCCTGCCAGATATAAGGAGCTTTTCAGATGAAGAAGTTAATTGTTGTAAGTTTGGTTGTTTTGGTAAGCGTTTTTACAAATTTGGCTTTAGCAGGAGTTCCACTAAACAATCTTGAAGGAGTAGGCGGTATAGCATTCAACCCCCTTGCGTATACGGCAGGCACCGCCGGCGATTCAAATTCCTACTTCGGCGATGCCTTAAGCAAGCCACAGATCGGCATCTGGAACATCCATCTCCACGAAGTAGGCATCGACTGGACGACATTCGGCGTCGCGGAGACGCTTTTCAAACGTGTCGAGGTTTCATTCGGTCATGAGACCATCGGCTGGTCGAACCATAAGACAATAGATAAAGACAACTTTGGAACAAAAGTGCTGTTGCTTCCCGAAGGTGATGTTCTGCCGGCGATTTCAATCGGCGGTGTTTGGAAACAGACAACACAGGAAGTATTCGATACGAAGAATTCAGGGGCCGACTACTATCTGGTTGGAACAAAACTCGTCAAGGCGCTGCCATTACCCGTGCTGTTATCCGGCGGGGTGCTTTCCACCCAGGGCCAAACACTCGGCGTCCTCGGATTCAACGATGACAGAAAAGAAGTGTTATTCGGAAACGTTGATGTTCTTCCGCTGTCAAACGTCGCGGTCGGCTTCGAATACAGACAGGGAGCGCATTACGATGATTTCAAAAACGCGGATTACTGGGATACGCACGTCGCGTGGTTTGTGAATCCGAACCTGACGCTGGTTGCGGCATACGTTTACACCGGCGACAAAGAATCAACCTCCAAAGTGGGTCTCGGCGACGGGGCCGTATTAAGCATTCAGTACCAATTCTAAATAAAAAAAACTCACATTGTAACGAAAGGAGTGTATTAAATGAGCAAAATTGACCAGAAACTGAAATCGGAATCGATACTGCTTCACGGCGGACAGGAGCCCGACCCGACAACTGGCTCCAGAGCCGTGCCGATTTACCAGACGACATCGTACCAGTTCAAAAACACAGAGCACGCCGCAAACCTGTTCGGACTCCGAGAATTCGGCAATATCTACACCCGGATTATGAATCCGACAAATGATGTGCTGGAGAAGCGAATCGCTCTTCTGGACGGCGGAGTTGGCGCACTGGCGGTCTCAAGCGGTCAGGCGGCAAGCACACTGGCGATTCTGAATATCGCGCAGGCGGGCGATGAGATTGTGTCCGCGGATAATCTTTACGGCGGGACATACAACCTGTTTCACTACACGCTGCCTAAATTCGGAGTAGAAGTCAAATTTTTCAAATCAAACGACCTTGCGGCGTTTCAAAAAGCCATAACGCCGCGGACGAAGGCGGTTTACGCCGAATCGATAGGCAACCCGAAATTAGACGTTGCGGATTTGGAGGGCATTTCCAAGGTAGCCCACAAAAACGGCATTCCTTTTATCCTGGATAACACTGCGACACCGTATCTTCTGCGACCGTTTGACTTCGGGGTCGATATCATTGTGTATTCGGCGACGAAGTTTATCGGCGGCCACGGAACGTCCATCGGCGGGCTGATTGTCGATTCCGGGAAGTTCGACTGGACAAACGGGAAATTCCCGTTAATAGCAGACGCGGACCCGAGTTATCACGGCCTCAACTTCGTCGAGGCGTTGAAGCCATTGGGCAATATCGCCTACATTATCAAGGCACGTGTTACCCTGTTACGCGACATTGGAACCGCCCTATCGCCCTTCAACGCGTTTTTGTTCCTTCAGGGACTGGAAACGCTGCACCTGCGAATGCCCAGACACTCGGAAAACGCGCTGGCCGCAGCTAAATATCTGAGTAAACACCCCAAGGTTTTGTGGGTAACCTATCCGGGACTTGACTCAAGCCCCGAAAAGGAAAGAGTGAAAAAATATCTGCCCAAAGGCGCCGGGGCGATTCTCGGATTCGGTGTTAAAGGCGGCCTGGAGGCGGGAAAAAAGTTTATCGATTCGCTGGAATTGATTTCGCACCTTGCAAATATCGGCGACGCCAAGACGCTTGCCATTCATCCGGCAACGACTACACATCAGCAATTGTCGCCCGCGGAGCAATTAGCAACCGGCGTAACGCCTGATTTTGTGCGACTGTCAATCGGTATCGAACATATCGACGACATAATCGCCGATATCGAACAGGCACTGAAAAAAGTTTGAACAGAATAAGGAGAAATTAAAATGAGCAGAATATTTAAAGATATAACCAAGACCATCGGCAACACGCCTTTGGTGCAGCTAAACAGAATCACGGAAGGATTGAACGCCACGGTATTGGCCAAGCTGGAGTCGTTCAATCCTCTCTCCAGTGTCAAGGACCGCATTGGAGTTGCGATGATAGAAGACGCCGAAAGACGAGGACTCCTTCACAAAGATTCCGTGATTATCGAGCCGACGAGCGGCAATACCGGAATTGCACTGGCGTTTGTCGCGGCAGCGAAGGGATACCGCCTGATATTAACTATGCCTGAAACGATGAGCGTTGAAAGGAGGCAGTTGTTAAAAATCTTCGGTGCGGAATTAGTGCTAACAGAAGGCCCGAAGGGAATGAAAGGAGCAATTGAAAAAGCAGAAGAGCTCACCAGAACTACTCCCGACAGCATTATTCTGCAGCAGTTCAATAACCCCGCCAATCCAGAAATACACCGCAGGACTACGGCTGAAGAAATCTGGAACGATACCGACGGCAAGGTGGATATTCTCGTGGCCGGCGTCGGGACGGGCGGAACCATCACAGGTGTTGCCGAAGTAATCAAGCAGCGCAAACAGACGTTCAAGGCAATCGCTGTTGAACCTGATGCATCGCCGGTGCTGTCAGGCGGAAAACCAGGCCCGCACAAAATACAGGGAATAGGCGCGGGTTTTGTCCCGCAGGTACTGAACCGGGCGGTAATAGATGAGATTATCCGCGTAAAAGAGGCTGATGCGGGCAACGCAGCAAGGCAACTGGCACGGCTGGAAGGCATACTCGTCGGTATCTCGTGCGGAGCTGCCTTATGGGCGGCGCTGGAAGTAGCAAAGCGCCCTGAAAACGCCGGCAAATTAATCGTGGTTGTGTTGCCCGACACAGGGGAAAGGTATCTCTCAACGTGGTTATTTAGCGAAACATAATCTGCATTCACATACAATTCGCATACTATATGCGGGTTGAAAAAAGGCGAGATATGAAAAGGGAACTGGAGAACATATTAAAAGCTGTAGGAAAAACGCCGCTTGTAAAGCTTAACAAGATAACGCGCGGGATTAAATCCATTGTGTTCGTAAAACCTGAAATGTTAAATCCTGGCGGAAGCGTAAAGGACCGAATAGGGCTGGAAATGATAGAAGCGGCGGAGCGTGAGGGAAAATTGAAGCCAGGCGGGACTATTATTGAGGCGACAGCCGGCAATACGGGAGTCGGTTTGGCGCTGGTTGCAGCCATCAAGGGGTATCGTTGCATCTTCGTTTTGCCGGACAAAATGAGCCAGGAGAAAATCGGTCTGCTAAGGGCCTACGGCGCAGAAGTTGTGATTACACCCACGTCCGTCCCGCCGGATTCTCCGGAAAGCTACAATGGCGTTGCGGACCGGCTGGCCAAAGAAATTCCAAATTCCTTTCGGCCTAATCAATTTGAAAACCCGAATAATCCCATCGCGCATTACCTGACAACAGGGCCGGAGATATGGGAGGACTCCGACGGTAAAGTTGAGGTGTTTGTGGCGGGAATGGGAACCGGTGGAACCATTTCCGGCACGGCTAAGTTCCTGAAAGAGAAGAATCCTAATATTGTAATAGTCGGGGCGGACCCTTCGGGTTCGATATTGTCCGGAGACAGCCCGCACTCCTACAAAGTGGAAGGAATCGGCGAGGATTTTATTCCGAAAACATTCAATCGGCAGATAGTTGATGAAATGATAAGAGTCAGCGATACAGAGTCATTCAATACGGCTCGTCGTCTTGCCCGAGAAGAAGGATTGCTTGTGGGAGGCTCTTCGGGGACGGCCCTTGCCGCGGCGCTGAAATACGCCCAGCGACTTGAGAAACCGAAATATATAGTTGTGCTTTTGCCGGATACCGGAAGAAATTACATCAACAAGATTTACTCCGACAAATGGATGCAGGAAAACGGATTCTGGGAAGGCAAGCAGTTAAAGTCAACAAAGATTAAAGACGTGCTGCTGGAAAAGAATGTTTTTACAAAAATAATTTCCGTTTCACCGCAGGACAAACTATATGAGGCGATGCATCTTATGCAGGAATACGAGATTTCACAATTGCCCGTGATTGATAACGACCAAAACGTTGTGGGCAGCATAAACGAAGCGAACCTTATGCAATTGTCGCACGACGGGATAGATTTCCGGCAGCAGTCCATATCAGCGGTAATGGGCAAACCTTTGCCGGCCCTGGATGAAACTACCGATATTTCCGAGGCATACAGAGTGCTCTTGTCGGGGGCAACCGCTGTTGTGGTCAGGAGACCGGAAGGTCTTACCGGATTACTCACAAGGGTTGATTTGATTAACTACTGGATAAGCCAAAAGAAAGAAGGAACGTATGCGATTTGAAACGAAAGCAATACATTCCGGCCAGGAACCCGATACTTCCGCCGGCGCGGTTATCGTGCCAATATATCAGACGTCAACGTTTCAGCAGGAAGCGGTGGGAAAACACAAAGGTTACGAATACGCAAGGACAGGCAATCCGACAAGGACCGCCCTTGAGACGTGCATAGCAGCGCTTGAGGGAGGCAAATTCGGTCTGGCATTTTCCTCCGGGGTCGCAACCACTGCCGCCGTTTTTTCGTTGTTCGGCAAGGGAACGCATATAGTGCTGGGCGACGATTTGTATGGCGGAACATATCGTCTTGTTGAGAAAGTATTCAAACAATGGGGCTTCTCCGCGACATACGCTGACGTTGGCAACATCGACTCTTTCGGGAAATCCATCACCGCGAAAACCCGGCTCGTTTGGATAGAATCACCGACAAACCCGCTTTTGAAAGTTATCGATATAAAGCGTCTTGCCGGAATCGCCAAAGAGAAAAAAGTTCTTCTGGCGGTTGATAATACCTTTGCAAGCCCGTATTTTCAGAACCCACTTGCACTGGGCGCGGACATCGTTGTTCACAGCACTACCAAATACATCAATGGCCACAGCGATATAGTCGGAGGGACTGTGGTCGTTAATGACGAAGCGATTTACAATCAGCTCAAGTTTTATCAGAATGCCGCGGGGGCGGTGCCGGGGCCGTGGGATTGCTGGCTGACTTTACGAGGCGTCAGAACGCTGGCCGTCAGAATGAGAGAACACGAGAAGAACGCCCTATATCTGGCAAATTTTCTCTCGAAACACAAAAAAGTCACCAAGGTTTATTATCCGGGCCTTAAAGGCACAAGAGATTACAAGATTGCTTCAAAACAGATGAGCGGGTTCGGAGGGATGCTCAGTTTTGAAATTAAGGGAAGATTTCCTGCTGTAGAGAAATTTTTCTCTGGTCTCAAAATATTTCTTCTTGCCGAAAGCTTGGGGGGAGTTGAGTCATTGGTTTGTTATCCAGCCAAGATGACCCACGGCTCAATGTCCGAACAAGAGCGATTAAAAAGAGGAATCCAAAACAACCTAATCAGGGTTTCCGTAGGGCTTGAAAACAAAGATGACCTGAAAGCAGACCTGGAAAATGCCCTCCGCTAATAGGGCGATAACCTTGACGTGGCTTCGGCGTAACAATAAGATTGGCGTATGGTGAAACAATCTCTGCCCAAGCCGTCGCTGGAGCATCTTCATCGGCTGACCGATGACACGGGGCTATTTCAACACGCCAAGTTCACGATACCGCTTCGCAGCGAAGGCTACACGACTGACGACAACACAAGGGCTTTAATCGTAGCAACGAAACACTACGCCCTTTACCGCAAGCCGGAGACATTACAACTAATCGACAGGTATTTGGCCTTTGTTCTTCATTCACACAATGATAACCCTTCTTCGCTATCGCTACGAAGGGCAGGCGGCACAGTCAGAAATTTTATGGATTTCGACAGGACCTGGCACAAGGCAGAGCCGGTTCACGATGCGATTGGGCGAGTAATCTGGGCATTCGGGGCAGTTTTGGCGCAGCCCCCTTCCGAGATTTATGTGCCGATAGCTCAAGAGCGAATTGATATAGCGATGCCACTTATCAAGAAGCAATACCCGCGTGGTATGGCGTATTCGATATTAGGTTTGGCAGGTTATCTTAAGCAGTTCCCCCCTTCTACGCTTCGCTCCGAAGGGCAGGCGGATGCGGATGACGTTAAAAATTGTATGGTGACCGCGGCGGATTTGATTATGTCGCGGTTCGAGAAAAATATGAGGCCTGGCTGGCCCTGGTTCGAGAATATACTCACATATGACAACGCGATGCTGCCTTGTGCGCTTTTCACGGCTGGGATATCACTACACAACAAGAAGTATATTGAGATTGCGAAAAAAATCTGCGATTTTGTTCTCGAAAGCACTTTCACCGGCAGTCACTTCAGCTTTGTCGGCTGTCAGGGCTGGTTTCCGCGAGGAGGCAAAAAGGCGCAGTTCGACCAGCAGCCAATCGAGGCGGCGGGGACAATACTGATGTTAGACGCCGGATACAAGGCGACGAAAGACAAAAAATATCTGATGCTGCGGCAAAAAGCATTTAACTGGTTCTTGGGCGAAAATGATTTGGGAATTCCGCTTTACGATTCAAAGAGCAAGGGCTGCGGCGACGGTCTTGGCGCCGAAGGTATCAGCTTAAATCAGGGGGCTGAAAGCACCATCAGTTTCTTACTCGGTCTGCTGACAATGTGCGAAGGTAAACGCTGATGATTGTGGCGAGTTTCAACGTCAACTCTCTTCGGGCGAGGATGCCGATTGTTCTCGACTGGCTAAACGAAAAACGGCCCGACGTCCTGTGCGTGCAGGAAACGAAAGTCCAGGACAAGGACTTCCCGGCTGAAGTATTCGATGAGGCAGGGTACAACTATGTTTTCGCGGGCCAGAAAAGCTACAACGGCATCGCGATTCTGGCAAAAAGCGGAATCGCGGACGTGCAGGCCGGTTTTGATGATGAGCCGAAAGATGAACCCCGGCTGATAAAGGCCGAAATTAATGGGATGATAATTGTTAACACATACATCCCGCAGGGTTATCTGCCCGACTCGGAAAAATTTCAATATAAACTCGAATGGTTCAGACGATTACACCGGTTCTTTGAAGAACATTTCAAACCCACCGACCCGGTTTTGTGGGTTGGCGATTTGAATATCGCACCGGAGGCAATCGACGTTTACGACCCCGAAGGATTATTGGGAAATGTCTGTTATCATCCCGACGTTCACAAGGAACTGAAAAAGGTACTGGACTGGGGATTTGTTGACGTATTTCGGCTGCACTGCAAAGAGCCGGGGCAATATACATTTTGGGATTACAGACCAATCAACGCCGTAAAGCACAACCTCGGCTGGCGATTGGACCATATTATGGCGACAAAGCCATTGGCTGAAAAATGCACCGCCTGTTACATCGACAAGGCCCCACGCCTTTTGCCCCGTCCCAGTGATCACACGCCAATTATCGCGGAACTTGACTGGTAAAGGCAAGTCCAACCTTCCAAGACATTGTCGGCATATTATTAAAATTTTTATGGCTTTGCCTGCTGCTGAGCCACAAGATTTCGCTGGGTTTGTCCCAGAGCCGCTATGCCACCGAGATTCATCGTATCGAGAACGGAACTCGGCACAATCATAAGTGAGCCGCCCGCCCTTATGCCTTCATAGACGATATTCATTGCGCGAAGCTGCAAAGCAACGGGGTTATCCTGGTATCCTTTGGACGCCATAGCGAACTTCTCGGCAATTTCCATTTCCGCCGTTCCGAGTATTCCTCGCGCCTGCCGTTCTCTTTCGGCCTGGGCCTGCTTGGAAAGAACGTCCTTGAGGTTCTCAGGAATGGCTATGTCGCGGATTTCGATTGAGGTGACGCTGATACCCCAGGCCTCGGTCTTGGCTTCGAGCACCTTCTGAAGCGTCTTAGCCACCTTTTCCCGGTCGGAAAGAATCTCAGCAAGGGAATGGATGCCTACTATGTCACGAAGCGCGGTCTGAACAGCCAGCGAAATTGCCTGATAGTAGCTTTCGACCTCAAGCAGGGCTTTTTGGCTATCCCAGACATGCCAAAACGCGATTGCGTCGATATTCACAGGCACGGTATCGCTGGTAAGCATCGACTCGCTGTAAAAAGTTGTGGTGCGAACTCGCATATCCACAATACGGATAACACTTTCGAAAATGGGTAAAATCATAAAAAAGCCCGGGCCCCTGACAGAACTAAACCGACCTAATCGCAGCACAAGGGCTTTATCCCATTCGGCCAAAAGGTGTGCGGACAAGGACCACAGTGCGGCCATAATTCCGCCGATTATGAACGTAGCAACAGCAAGAGTCGTTTTGTCTGCCCGTAACAGGAATATGCCGCCAATAATTGTCCCTACAACGATGATAACAGTAAGTAGGGTAATTGGTGCATAAGTTTTCATTCGCTGAATCTGGCGGACAGCATGGTCTTTGTTAAGTTGTGTCATAGCATCATACATAGGATTCTCCTTTTTGCGAATATTTTCCGTTAGTTCAGAGGATACTTTCTTTGAAATGGCTTGTAGAAGCTTGAAAAGCACAAGATTCTCCTTTCTGCCGAAAGTATCGGCCACTTATTCGGGTTGTTGTTTCTGCATACTCCGCAGGTATTCGACTATTTCATCGATAGTGAGGTTTTGCAAATGGGCCCTTGAAATAAAATCTCTGCAAAGTTCTTCCAGCGCCCGCAGATTTTCATGGTTCTTTTCCGCGGGAATAGACGGCTGCGGCCGGACAAATACGCCTGTTCCCTGCTGTGTGTCGAGGAAGCCGAGAAGCTGAAGTTGCGAATAGGCCTTTACAACAGTATTGGGGTTGACTTCCAATTTTACAGCCAGGTCGCGAATAGTTGGCAATCTTTCGCCGGGCAGGATTGTGCCGGCAGCGATGCTGGATAGTATAATATCCACGAGTTGGCGGTAAAAAGGCACATAGCTTTGTTTGTCTAACTTAAAGTTTATCATTGTATTAGTATTATAGTATAGTAGGTCACCGAGTCAAGAAAAATCTTTTCAAAATTATGATTTAAATTCGGGAACTGTGCTTTTAACCTAGATATTTCACAGGATTTGCCATATTTTAATTAAAAAAACAGCCTAACTGCTTGTGAAGTAAGGCGTTACGATAGCAACCACGCCAAGCTCGCCCAACGTGTCTTCGGTAAGGCCCTCGGCTATGAAGGCCTTACCGACCACCAGATTCTTCGAGAAAACCCGCCGTTTCAAATCATCCCAGACCGCTTCATCAAGGACGCCATGCCTCTTAGGCCATACGCCCTTTATCACGGGATTTGACTGATAAAATCAAAAGCTCCCGGCGCAAACTTTACAATCTCATCGCATGGAACTTTTAACTGTCACCATCAGGATGACCGCCAGCAAACTCACAATGACCCCGACTATCAGTGCCGCAAGGCCGGAGCCGATTGCTGTCGCAAGGAGTATATAAACGCCGGCAATAATCAGCCCAATCCCCGCCAGGAGAACAAGCATACTGACTGCCAGAAAGCCGCACCAGACACACAAACGCCTGAAACAGCATTCCATAGCTTTGGCCTGTTCATCGATTTTAAGCAGCAGGGATTTCGTCTCGTATTTGACCACGCCCTGGACCAGGTTCGCCGCGGTGCAAATAATATCCGTCAACAAGCTCATTAGCTACCTCCGCCCAATCAGAATGCCCAGCAATACTCCCACTCCCAGCGCCGTAAAGACAGCCGTAAGCGGCCTTTCTTCTATTTTCTTCCTGCTCAGCTCGACGGCCTCTTTGCCATGCTCATGCAAGCTTTCATAAGCTTCGTCGAACTTCTCTTTTGCCTCTCCACGGAGGGTTTTGATGGCGGATTCGAGCCGTTTTTTGTTTTCTTCCAGTTTTTCTTTGCCTTGTGTCCCAACAGCATGAAGCACATCTTTGAGGTCGTTAGCCAGTTTTGCAACGTCGCCTTTGAGCGTCTCCAGTTCGATGGCTGATTCCCCTCTCTTGTTCGGTTCTATGTTCATAATGCTCTCCTTTAATTACGTAATAAAGTTTTTCTGTCTCCGTTTTACAATTCACGACTATTTAAGGTCACAGTAAAAAGTTAAACTACCAAAACCTTTCACCCATAATCACTCAGCCGAGCCGTCGCCCTTTCAGAAAAACGCATATACTCGCTTTGCATCGCGCTTTCTTCTTAATTTTGTGTCTCAATTTATACCAAGGTTCAGGTGATTATACCATTAAAGGCCGTTGATGTTCACTAATAATAAAATTCACTTATACAAAGGGGATATACACGTTGGCTGTTTTCTAATTTCTCGACTCCCTCGCTGCTGCTCGATTGCTCAGGCTGATTCTGCCAAAGGCAGAATCAACCTGGGGTACTAGGATTCGGACCTAGACTAACTGATCCAGAGTCAGTTGTGCTACCATTACACTATACCCCAATAAAAGTATTGACCGCAGGTGCGCATCTAATTTACACTGATTACTATGGATTTGCAACTATTTTCAAGCGACGTCAAAAGCGTAACAGATGTTCTCAGGAACATCCTGCTGTCGTTCATACCGTTGTTCGTGGCGGTGGACGCAATCGGGGTGCTGCCGATATTCGTGTCGCTGACGGAAGGCCTCGATAAACAGCAAAAAAACAAAATCATAGTCCAGTCGATGGTAACCGCCTTTTTGCTGGCGGTCAGCTTTATCCTCGTCGGCAAACTGGTCTTCAAACTGCTCGGTATCACCATAGGCGATTTTATGGTCGCCGGCGGGGCGTTGCTTTTCTGCATAGCAATCATAGACCTGATGAACCCCACCAAGGAAAGACGTATGCCCGTCAAAGACCTCGGGGCAGTGCCAATCGGCACCCCGCTTATTGTGGGGCCGGCGGTTCTGACAACCTCGCTTGTTATAATTTCCGAATATGGTTTGCTGCCGACCGTCATCGCGGTGATTGGGAACATCCTTTTCGCGGGTCTTATCTTTGGCGGCTCATACTGGCTGATAAAAGTATTGGGCGAAGCGGGAACAAAGGCGCTATCAAAGATAATGAGTTTGCTTTTGGCGGCGATTGCGGTGATGCTGATAAGAAAAGGCATCCTGTTGTTCATCGGCCATTGATTAACATATCGTGAATGAAGATGATATTGCCATCCCATCCTTCGCCCCTTGGGGGCTATGGAGGGCGGGCCGGAGACAGATAATTAATATGACGCTTTTAAACGCAGGACAATCGTGGGAATACAACAACTGCCTGTTAATCGTAGCGCATCCCGACGACGAAACGCTGTGGGCGGGCGGCATAATGCTGCTGCACCCGCAAACACGATGGACAGTGATTACGCTTACCCGAAAAAGCGACCCCGACCGCTCTACCAAATTCAATCGGGTAATGGAATATCTCGGCGCCAAAGGGATAATGGCCGACCTTGACGACGGCCCTGAGCAGAAGCCGCTTGCTGAAAAAGAAATCAGGAAAACGCTTTTGTCGCTGATGCCTATGGACAGATTCGACCTTATTCTTACGCACAGCCGATGGGGCGAATACACCCGACACCTGCGACACGAAGAGACAAGCAGAGCTGTCCTGATGATGCATAGCATAGGGGAACTTCCCGGCAAGCTGATATGGATGTTCGCGTACGAAGACGGGGGCGGCAAATATCTGCCTAAACCCAGCCGGGATGCCGACGTGCAGGTGTGGCTGCCTGAAAATATCTGGCAGGAGAAATACAAAATCATCACCGAAATGTATGGTTTCGGAGCCGACAGCTTCGAGGCGAAATGCTGCCCCAAACAGGAGGCATTCTGGCAGTTTGGCGCAAATGTGACAGCAAATCGAGGAGTTAAAAAATGAAAGTTCTGCTGCTTTATGATTACCCGCCATCGCCAGCAGGCCTGGCAACGCAGGGACATTTGCTTCATCGCGGCTTAAAAGAGCTTGGCGTCGATGTTCACTCGGTAAATTTCGAATCGGCCCAGGAAAAGGAATGGTACTATCGCTGGTTCGAGCCGGATATAGTTGTCGGGGTGGGATACTGGGGAAACACGCCTAATTTGGTGCTTCACCCGCAGCGATACGGGGTGCAGCCGGTGCCGTGGCTGGTTGCCGATGGCTATATGGGTGACTACCACGAGATACTTGAAAAACTGCCGTTGATACTTGTGACCAGTAAATGGGTCAAAAAGGTCTATGTGCGAGACGGCCTGAGCGGCAAGAATATCGAGGTGCTGCCCGTCGGCTGCGATACCGACGCCTTCATACCACGGGACAAAAACGACCTGAAGGTTACAACGGTTCGCGAATCGCTCGGCGTCGCACCCGACCAGATAATGATTATGACAGTTGGCGGCGACGCTACTTCAAAGGGCGCGCAGGAGGTTATGCAGGCGCTTGCCTTGATTGACACCAAGGCGCCCGACTGGAAATACGTCTGCAAAGTCTGGCCTCAGCCGCGAACGGAACAGCAAAACATCATCGATATGAAACTGGCTGCCGACCTTGGAATCGAAAAGAACGTCATCTACACGACAAACGTAACAAGCCGGAATTTTATGCCTTATCTTCTGTCGGCCTGCGATATTTACGCGGCGCCATCCCGACTGGAAGGATTCGGGATGATTCAGGTTGAGGCGGGTGCCTGCGGCAAGCCGGTTATAGGCATAAAAGCAATGGGGATGCTCGACACTATAATTGACGGCGAGACCGGCTTTCTGGCGGAAGTAGCCACGGAAATCCGACTGAGAGAAACAATTCTCAATGACGAATCCGGACACGAACTCGGCCGCAAAGTGGTCTTCAAAGAGCCAAGAATCGTCGATTACAGGGCAAGCGTACACGACATCGCCAAATACCTGATGGAGCTTATGACCAACCCTGAGCTGAGAAAGAAAATGGGCGAGGCGGGCAGGCAGCGGGTAGTCGAGAAATTCGATTACCGCGTCGTCGCAAAAAGATTCGTCGAGATAATCTCGCAGCGGCTGGGAATTTCGTAACGTGAATAAATCTGATAAAGCGTTGATTGCCAAGGCAAAAGAGGCGGCGATAAAGGTTCTGCTTCACAACGCCCACGGCCCCTACCAGGGTCTCCCCCGAACGGCCGGGTGGGGCTATCCGGAACCGTATACCCGCGACCTGATGGTATCATCACTGGGTATCCTGCTGACAGGAAATGCTGAGCTAATCAAATCCCTGCAAAAAACCCTCGAAACCCTCGCCCGCAATCAAAGTCCGCAGGGGCATATCCCGTCATTGGTTCACGACCGTGAAGACCGCGGCTCAAGCGACTGCACCCCCCTGTTTTTGATAGCCGTCGCCTTGTTCAGGCAGGTAACGGGCAAGAAGGATTTTCTTGAGCAGACAGTCAGGAAAGCGATGCTATGGATGAAACATCAAAGCCCCACCAACCGCGTCCTCGTCGCGCAATTGCCGACAAGCGACTGGCGGGATGAACAGTGGGTGCTGGGGTATGGTCTGTATGTGAACACCCTCGTATATGCCTACCTGCATTTGTTCGGCCAACACCGGCGGGCAGCGGACCTCAAGGAGCAGATGGGCAGATTTTTCGTGCGTGGCGACAGGCAAAACCGGCACATACACGAGGGCCTCGTCCTACCGAACAAACCATATTACGCGATGTGGGCTTACAAGGTTTACAGAAGCGAACGCTTTGACCTGTTAGGCAACAGTATTGCGATTCTTACGGGGCTGGCATCAACCTCAAGGGCACGCAGAATCATATCATGGGTCGAGGCAGAATGCCGGTCAATGAGAAAAAATGGCGAGCTGGCTGTGAATCTGCCACCGAATTTTTTTCCGTTTATTAAACCTGGGGATCCTGACTGGGTCGCAAGATACGCGAAATATAACAAACCGGGCGAATACCACAACGGGGGGATATGGCCTTTTGTATGCGGGTTTTATGTTGCCGCGCTTGTGGCGGCGGGCAAACACGAGCTTGCGGCAAAGAAACTGCTGGCATTAACGGAACTGTTGCGGCCGGCCAGGGTAGCAAACGTGGAATTCGGATTCAACGAATGGATAAAGGCACAGGACGGCGTTCTTCACGGCGAGGACTGGCAAAGCTGGTCGGCTGCGATGTACCTTTACGCCGTCGCCTGCGTCGAAGAAAAACGGACGCCGTTTTTTGACAGGATCCGGCGATTCGCCAAAGACGCAAAATAATCCCGGCATCCTGTTGGTTGACAGTTATTTCCTCACCGGCTAACCTATACTTATGGCTCGTCTGGTTCAAATATTGTTCGTCTGTTCAGCGATAATGTTGCCCGCAGGTTGTGGCAACACTCAGAAAGAACCGAATATGAAGGGCATCAAAATCGGCGACTTGGCACCGACCGGCAAGCGTATCCAGCCGAAAGTTCTGCATACTACCAATATCGAAGTCATAAGTTATGAACTGCCGGCGGAGAACATCGCATCTCTGGACGGTATCTGGCGAATGCTGGATCCTGGTTCACTGCGATACAACGACTCCAATAGTTTCGCGGCAAACGGATTGCGAGCCGCTATGGGCAAATTCGCCACATTTAATAAAGTAAGCGAGATATTAAAATCCGCAAACGCAAAAAAACTGCCCACCACCTCGCTGTTAATGTCGGATAACCAGCCCGAACTGCTTCATATAACCCGGATACCGCACAGGATAATCATCCCCTATATCAACCGCCAGGGAGCCGTCGGGAACGCCGAGGTCGGGCCTGGAATCGTCGGGCTTCAGGTATCCGCAAAACAAATCACCAGCGCTTCTATTTCTCCCGGAACAGACACACCACAACTGGCGAGCGTTCGGGTGATGCCGGCAATTCTGGCTGAGACCGAGGGGGTTGCGCCGGCGCTGGCGGAACGAATCAGGGAAAACGACTTACGAATTTATTCGGCGGGCATATCCGCGATTATAAAGCCGGGCGATTTTGTCATGTTATGCCCGCGCGAATACAAGCTGGATGAAATCTCCGCGGCAGACCGATTCTTTACTAAACCCGGGCCTAAACCGGCCATAAGGATTTTCCTGTTGGTCTGCGTATCAATTTTTTAAACATGCCGACTAAACCGATAGTAGCGCTGACACACTGCACCGAATATGGAGAATCTGTCGTTGCCAACGCAATCGCCAGACAATTCGAACTGCTCGGCGGAATCGGACGATTCGTGAGAAGAAACGACAGTGTCCTTCTGAAGCCAAACTTTATTGCCCCAAAGCCCCGTCATTGCGCAACACAAACCGACCCCGCGGTCATCATCGAAACCGCCAGGATACTTAAGGATTTCGGTGCGAGGCCATTTGTGGGCGATTCGCCGGCGTGGGGTGATGTCTTTAAGTGCGTCAATGTGCTGGGACTCGATGAGCCGCTGAGGAAACTGGGTGTCCCCGTCAGGCAGTTAGGTAAGCTGGTAAAACGTCAGATAGCCGGCGTCGATGTAGGTATAAGCTCGGCAGCTCTGGACGCAGATAAAATTATCAATTTGCCGAAATTCAAGACGCATCAACAGCTTGTGGCGACGTTCGCGGTGAAAAATATGTTCGGCTGTGTAAGCGGCAAGTGGAAGGCATACTGGCATTTCGCAAAAGGCGGCAATGAAAAGAAATTCTGCAGGCTGCTCATTGAAATATATAAATTACTAAACCCCGCCCTGACCATAATCGACGGCGTCATCGCAATGGACGGCCCGGGGCCAATCAACGGCAGGGCAAGGCCGCTTGGCTGGCTAATCGGGGGAACAGAGCCGGTGGCCTGTGAAATAGTGTGCAGCAAACTGATAAATCTCGACTGCGACAGGTTGCCAATCGTAAGAACCGCCAAACAAATCGGCTTTGGTTGTTCAATTTTTGATGATATCGAAATTGCGGGGGACCAGTTTCCAAAAACCGTCTGCACTGATTTTGTGCCGGCTGAGCCGATTCCAATTCGGTTTTCGCTGCTGCATGTCTGTAAAAGCATCTGCAAACAAGTCCTCCTGCTCGCCCGGCCGCGTTGACAGCCCCCTGCTATTGGGCTAATATCCGGATTATGCCTGAAAAAACAATTAACATCCTGGGTATTGAGACGAGCTGCGATGAGACAGCCGCGGCGGTTGTCGCCGACGGCAAAACCGTCAAATCCTCAATCGTAACCTCCCAGGCCAAACTGCACGAAAAATACGGCGGGGTCGTTCCCGAAATCGCCTCCCGCGCCCATATCGAGAACATCTACCCCGTGATAACCGAGGCGATTAACGCTGCTAACGTTACCAAAGATGACATCTCCGCAATCGCGGTCGCAAACCAGCCGGGGCTGGCTGTCGCGCTGGTCGTGGGCGTAACAGCGGCGAAGACATTAAGTGTCATCTGGGATAAACCCCTGATTGCGGTCAATCATTTGCACGCTCATCTGCAATCGGCGATGATAGCCGAGCAGGATTTGCAGTTGCCGGCAATCGCACTGATTGTTTCCGGCGGGCACACCTGCCTTTACGACTGCGAATCGCCCCTCGAATTGAAATTGATGGGCCGGTGCATCGACGACGCCGCAGGTGAGGCCTTCGATAAGGTCGCCACAATTCTGAGATTGCCCTATCCGGGCGGCCCTTCGATTGAAAATGCGGCGAAAACAGGCAATCCGCACGCGATAGATTTTCCGCGTTCGATGCTTGGAGCTGATTCACTTGATTTTTCGTTCAGCGGCCTAAAAACAGCGGTGCTTTACCACTGCCGGGGACAGGAAATGAAGGGACAATCCAAAGTTGATTCAATGAGCAAACAGGAAATCGCCGATATCGCGGCATCGTTTCAATCGGCCGTGATTGACGTGTTGATAGAAAAAACCCAAAGGGCAATCGACCGTGTAAAGGCAAAAACCGTTTTACTGGGCGGAGGAGTCGCGGCAAACAGCCCGCTGCGGGCCGCCCTTGCGAAGATGTGCGAATCATATACGCCAGCGAAAAAGCTGCTGGTCGCACCTAAAGCATATTGCACGGACAACGCGGTTATGGTAGCTTCGCTTGCATATTATAGATACAAAGCGGGTCTGTTCGCCGACCTGACGCTTGAACCAAAAGCAAACGGTTAAGGAGTAATCATATTCAGCCGGAACAGTTAAAAAAATTGCTTCAGCAAGTCAAAAACAACGATGTAACAATCGACGAGGCGGTCGAGAAGCTTCGTCATTTGCCTTATGAAGACCTCGGCTTTGCCCGCATTGACCATCATCGTCATATTCGCCAGGGCTTTCCTGAGGTTATTTACTGCCCCGGCAAGACAACCGAACAGATAATCAAGATTTTTTCGTCGCTTGCGGCGAAGGGCAACAACGTTTTGGCTACAAGGGCCGGAGAAGATGTCTTTGAAGCAATCGCCGGGACGGGTCAATTTCCACTCGCCCGGTATGAAAAAGCAGCGAGAGCAATCGTTCTCGAACAAAAGCAGCTTACGCCATCGAAGTCGGTCCTGCCGATAGTAACCGCGGGCACCGCCGATTTGCCCGTCGCCAGCGAGGCCAAGGTTACCGCGGAGATTATGGGCCAGCGAACAGAGCTTATTTGCGACGTGGGCGTCGCGGGCCTGCACCGATTGCTTTCACACATACCAAAACTGCAAAGCGCAAACGTAATAATTGTTGTGGCGGGAATGGAAGGCGCTCTTGCCAGTGTTGTGGGCGGACTTGTAAGCTGCCCGGTAATAGCTGTCCCCACCAGCGTCGGATACGGCGCGAGTTTCGAGGGGCTTTCCGCCCTATTGACGATGCTCAATAGTTGCTCATCGGGCGTTACGGTCGTGAATATCGACAATGGTTTTTCCGCAGCAGTCACCGCCACACTAATAAACAAAAAAATCGACGCAGGAAAGTAGGAATAGGTAGGATATTATCCCCGCCTCACATCGGGCTGCGGAACGCTTTTATGCTTTGCGCAGGCCTTCACTGGAGCGGGCCGCCCTGACGAGTTTTTAGCAAATCCGCTAATGGCAGCGTCTGGTGGAGGCAACTTGTTGGACTTGTTGATCCATTCGTCACTCTGCAAGGACCATTCTCGCGCAAGACTGTTTGAAAATGTCTTCCGAATCCTGATAGCTCTGAGTGCTCTGTACATTTATGATATAAAGTGTGGTTCGAGACCGGATAAGAGCACACGTCGTGTACATGGTCTTCCCGTTTGACAATGAAGTATCGTACCGACAGGCAACCGCAGGGCATCCCGAAATGCTTGTTCGTTTCTCTGAAGCGGCTTGCCATCTTAGGTCTGCGTTTGACTGACACATTTCCTTCCAGCGTGCAAAGGCAGAGTCAAGAGACTTGGTTTCATCGACCCATTGAATATTGATGCTGCGAGTCGGCGTGTTGGAAACGTGGACAAAAACGTCTTGCCCCCCAGAGGGCGACATGTGTTCCCATGTACCTACCCCGCCCGGGAGTGGCATCTGGTACTGCCCTTGCGTTGACTTGAAAACCTGTCCGGCAGACTCAGCATCGAGTATGGATGCGGCTTCAGATACTTGTTGCCCGTCGGAACCGTCCACAGGTTTTTCGGGATAATAAACCTTCTCGGAAGCAATAAGCTCCGATACGCCGCCGGTTTCTTTGAACACCTGGCATAGCCCTGTACGTATGTCAGCTTCCATGAAGTAATTGAGATCTGACTGCGTGTTGTTTAGGGCTTTCTCTGCAGCTTGTTTGAGGTCGTTACAGTGGACAACAACAGTGGTGATGCCCTTGTTGATAAACACTCTGTAGTATTGCTGCAGCAGTGAAGCCCCCTCATCAAGTTCTGCCCGGGTTAGTTCCCGAATCGAGATACTTTTCTTCAACACAGGATCGTAGGCGCGGGTGGTGATTCCATGAACGGGGTTTCCTTGCATATTGAATGTAATGATTGCGCCTTCGCGATCAATTACAGGGGTGAAGCTGGGCTGCTTAATTGCGTTTGTACAAGTGTTCTGTGCCCAGTCGTCCTGTGTACGAGATGCTTTCGAGATATGCACACGACGTTTAGAGCTCTGCTCAACACTCCTTGCGACCGACTGAGGTGCCTCCTTCTTTTTGCACCCACTAGTAACTAATATTAGGATCAGTGCAATCGCTACCAATACAGTTGTGTCTTTAACGATGTTCATGACGTTCTCCTTTTATGCCTAACTATGTATTATATGGTTTCCAGATAAACCCTCTTTCGGGCCTTTCTCCCAGATAATACTTCAACCGCAATACCTCCTAAGTTCTCTTTCATCAACACAAGCTCTCCAATCTATTTATGATTATAAATCTTCGTATTTGCTCGTCAAATCTTTTATCTCACAGCATTGACCATATCCTGCGTTATTTGTAACATACTACACTGTATGCACTTAATAAAAACGATACCGAAGCTCAAACCACGGGCGAGTGACGCACACAAGGGCGATTTCGGAAAGGTTTGCATTATCGCGGGCAGTATCGGTATGAGCGGAGCGGCTGCTCTTGCCGGAAGGGCCGCATTACGGGCAGGTGCCGGGTTAGTGCGGGTGGCGACACCTAAAAGTGTCCTGCCGATTGTCGCGTCGATAGAACCATCCTTCACAACCATTCCCCTGCCCGAAGATAACACGGGCAGAATTGCCGCAAGTGCCATTAATACAATTCTCAATTTAATCCCAGACAACGACTGCTTTGCTTTTGGCCCGGGACTTGGTATTACGCAGGGCGTGTCCTCGGTGCTTCAACGGCTGTTAGAGCAAAAGGGGCTGCGATTGATTATCGATGCTGATGGGCTGAACAACCTTAGCAAAATAAATGACTGGCCTCATAAAAACAAAGCAGACATTATTTTGACACCTCATCCCGGCGAAATGAAACGGCTCTGGGAGGGACTTTTCAGAACCCCCCTGCCCGCGGACAGAAAAATCCAGGCAATACAAATGGCAAACAAAACAGGAACGACCGTCGTACTTAAAGTGAAAGGCACTATAGTTACTGACGGCGAAAAAGTTTACGTCAACAAAACCGGCAATCCTGGTATGGCCACAGGCGGAACAGGCGACGTTCTTACAGGCGTAATAACCGCCTTAGTTGGTCAGGGGTTGAGCAATTTTGACGCGGCGATACTCGGCGTTTATGTTCACGGGCTGGCCGGGGACATTGCGGCAAAGAGATTTGGGCAAATAAGTTTAATCGCCGCGGATGTTATTGAATCGCTTGGCGAGGCGTTTAAGAAAATTTAATTACTAACTGCTGCAAGGATTAGGATGGACAAGACAAGAGAATTTTTCGCGAAGTTTAAAACAGATATCGACAAATTAAAAACCGAAATTCCCGATACTATACAGGGCTTCGGAGGATTATTTCAAAAAGTGATGAAAGACGGCGCATTAGCCGTAAAGGAAAAGGAATTAATCGCCCTGAGTATAGGCGTGGCGATGCACTGTCCGCCTTGTATCCGTTCCCACGTACAAAAATGTCTGGAAAGCGGGGCAACAAGACAGCAGATTCTTGAAGCTGCGTCGGTGGCAGTGGTGATGGCGGGCGGGCCGGCTTACGTTCACATACCAATGGTTCTTGAAACGCTCGACGATTTGCAGAACGCGAGTTCGGATAAAAAATAAGCTTTCCGTTGCGAAACCCTTCGTTATCTGAGTCGAGAGCGAATAATCCGCACACCGGTTTTGGGTGAGCCGCTTTTTTCTGGCATTATGCGCTTATCGCTGGTAGATTACCATTTGTTTACATAGCAATGGGCTGTAAGCCGGAAAGTATGGATAATAACCAGCTAAATTCTCGCTCGACACCTGATAAAGAAACAGCCGCAGGTAATACGACCGCGCAAAGAAACGAGTCGTCTTCTCATTTCAGGCGGAATCTTGTTCCCTTGGATGAATACGCCGCACGGCAGGGAATTTCCAGCGACATAATCGAACAGCAGGGCCAGCTTGGGGTCATCCAGATAAGAAAATTCAAGGGGCAAAAATACGTCGTGGATGTCTCCGCCGAACAGTTGAGTGAATTTGAAACCGATGACTTCGCGGAAGCCGCGGGCAAAACCATCAAACCTCGCGTGACAACCGTATCGAAATTATTTACCGCGGGTCTGACTGCCGGGTTTATCGTCATCGTACTCAGCGTATTCTGGCTTTATATGGATGCCAAAACAAAGTTAGATGACCTCAACGCAGAATATACAAACATTCAGAAGAGATATAACAACCTGACAAGCGCAAACCAAAGCTTAAAAGCGATGCAGGAACAGCTTGCCGGGGCAAAGGCGGAATTCGCCCGCATCCAGAATCGAATCGCCGCATCGAGAACCGATATGGAAAAAATCCAGGGCGACCTGAACAAAACAAAGCAAAATCTCGACGCCATTCAGGCAGAACTGACAACCATTCAGGGACAAATGTCGCTGTCCAAAGTTGAAATAGAAAGCGTCCAAAACAGCTTGAACGAAAGCAAAAACCAGTTGGATACCCTGTATCGGCAAAACTCCGACGCAGGGGCAAAGTAGTCGGTTTATCGTTTCCCGCCGGTTATCTCGTGCTTTTGATTTTCAGATAATTCAGCAGTTTCCAGCCGGCCGGCAAAACAGCCGCTGCAAGAGTTATTTTCAGAATATCACCAACGATAAAAGGATACAGACCGATTACTAACGCTGTCCTGACATTGGTCATAATCGCAAGCCAACACACACCAAATGTGTATAACACGATTTCACCCGCGAGCATCGCGACTATGGTCGTGCTGACACGCCTGTCCCAGCCCATTTCGGCCAATTTGCCGACCACATACGCCACGGCAATAAAACCGAAAAGATAACCGCCGGTCGGACCAATTAAAGTAGCCGGGCCAATCCCGCCTGCAAAGACAGGCAGCCCCGAAGCCCCTTCGACAAGATATGCGAGCATCGCCAGAACACCCCGCCTGGAACCGAGCAGTGCAGCCAGCATCAAAACGGCAAAGGTCTGCCCGGTAATCGGGACCGGACTAATAGGAAGATACACTTTCACCTGTGCGCTGAGACAAAGTATCAGCGACCCGCAAATAACAACAATCGCGTCATATAGAATCGCGGAAATCTTCTCGTCGGGCCGAAAAACGTCAAAAACCGTGTTTTTAATCATAACTCAATGCGCCTTCCAAATGTAACTTACTGTGTGTGACTGTTAATACCGCGGGGATTATACCTGATGAAACCAGCCCCGTCAAACATAACGGTTTGGGCTTGATTCAGGATTACGAAATTATATAATGTTAAGGAGCACGGTTCACAATATAGATGAAATACAACAATGAGAAAAACAGCTATCATCCTATACCTGCTGATAATCGCCGGCTGCAAAACACCGAGCAGCCCTCCGTCTATTTCCCGATTTGATATCGCCATTGAGAACCTCAGCAGAACAAGCCAGCAACTGGAGGACCTGCGAAAGGAAAAGGATTTATTCGTTAAATCGCTGGGGGACTTTGAACAGCAAAAGGCCGAACGCAGCGGTGTATTAGACGCCAACGATATCGATAAGCAAACCAGGGCCTTCGCCGACTGGCACCTTGATATTGCACAGAGGGAAAAAGACCTGACTATCGAACACTCTATGAATGTCTCTGCCGCTCACAGAGAGATTGCAAAACGCAGAGCCGCACAACCAAACCAAGCCGCATTCTCTACGCTGCTCTATCGGAATCCCTGAACGGCCTGCCAAGGCGTAGTTCGCCGCTTGTCGGCGAACAAAAACTGGGCGGTACAGGACTTGAACCTGTGACATCCTGCGTGTAAGGCAGGCGCTCTGGCCAACTGAGCTAACCGCCCGGAATGTAGGCAGGATACAGTTTACAGCCACTTGCGTCAATATCCTTGATGGTTTATACTCCCATCTGGTATAGACAATGGTTACCCGGAGGTGAATTATGACGGTATTTGAGGTTATTAAAAAGAGATACTCGTGCAGGGCTTATCGGGATAAGCCCATCGAGCAGGGCAAGCTTGACCAGATATTCGAGGCGGCCAGGGAGGCGCCATCGGCCAAGAACCTGCAGGACTGGCGATTTGTCGTAGTAACCGACAAGCAAGTTAAGCAGCGGGTGGTCGGTTGCACGAACCATCAGGATGCGTTCGGGCAGGCCGGCGCGATTATCGCGGCTTGCAGTGTTTGCGGTGAGACAATGAAATGCGGCCAGCAGATTGCCCCGATTGACGTGTCCATCGCGCTGGAGCATATTGCCCTTATGGCGACGGAGCTTGGCCTGGCGACCTGCTGGATTGGCTCATTTGATGCCGGAAAGGTAAGACAGGTTCTGGAAATACCAAAAGATGTTGCTATAATTGAGTTGATGGCTCTTGGTTATCCCGCTGACGGCAGCAGGCAAACCACAGGGGAGCCGATGAAGAGTATTGTTTGCCGCGATAAGTGGCAGTTTTAGCATAAGTATTGGGGACGTGGTGTAACGGGAGCACACCGCGGTCGCATCGCGGGAATGAGGGTTCGATTCCCTTCGTCTCCAGTATTTGTTCGCTGCTCGTCGGCAAACAAATACTGTCACGGCCTGGTTTCAATGGTGAATTTTTTTACAGAACTGAGTCGCTGCCTAGCTTTACTGCAGGATGTGTTTATTTCGACTTGCGATTTGCCCTTCTCTCCGGCGGTCAATTTAACCCTCAAGACCGCGTTTTTAATCCTCATATCGGAAGTATCAAGTTCAATTGGGCCGATTGCCGTTTTTGAGGTACCAACATTTTTCTTTGCCCAAACCAACCCGCTTGCGGTAAGGTTCTGCTGGCACGCTTCAAGGTACGCCCGGTCGGCCTGAAAACCAAAGATGTTCGCATCGGAGGCCAAAACAATCATATACATTCCAATCAGCGCAAGGATAACAACGACAAAAAGCATAATGAAACCATTGGGTTTTGTCTTTCTGGTATTCATTCAGCAGTTTCCCTTAATGCGCCGGCAAAAAACAAATTGTTGTTGGCCATCTTTTTCCGTATATGGCCGAAACTTTTATCCTCGATACAGGTGCTTATCTCAACCGCGCAACCCGTTTTGTTTTTGCTCCAGACCCGCCACTCAATCCTGCCGTGTGGAACCGACCACATCATATCCCCGCTTGCTGAACCTGCGGCACCGCCGGCAAAACTGCGAAGAATCCGGCCATCACTGAATTTGTAAGAAACCACGCCATCCGACATTTTCATCAACAGCGTATTAGGTTCGTCAGGGCCATTGACAGATTCCGACAAGGTTTTCGCTGAAACGACATCAGCCCGTATATGGCTTACCGCATTGCTAAGGGTGTGGTTTTCCTGAATTAGCCGTGAGTTTCTCGGCAAGTCGTATGTAAATGTTCTAAAAAAACGCTCGAGCGTTACCATAACCATTGCCATAATAAAAATGACAACCATCATTTCGACAATCAAATAGCCCTTGCGCATCTTAACGCTCCCGCAAAACAGGTATATCACCTGCTTTATTCATCGCGATATCGCCTTTCGAGAAATATCTCGATAAGCGGACTTCTACCTTTTTGTTCAGAGCAGCACTGCCGGCCGTTACGCTAATCAGTTTTAATCCTTTCCACTGGCCCGTTCCCTCCGATTCGTCAATTTTAATAATCACGCCGGGCCACAGCCGGTTTGTGTCGGCTTCGTCAATCGCCTTGCCTGTGACAGCGATGCTATCGAGTGTCGCCTGCGCCGCTGACACGCAGCGTTGTCTTGTGAACTGGTAGTAGTTCAGCCGTCTAAAACCATCCAGTGATATCGCGAAGGTAACCATAAGCATCCCCAGAACCGTCAGAGAAACAATCAACTCCGTCATCATCAGGCCGCAATATCTGACATGTTTAGTGGTCATTTATTTCGTCTTTCATCCAATCAGGGCATAACCGAACTTGCCGTAGCGTATATCACCGCGACTATCGAAGCAAAAATAGCATACATTATGAACCCCACCATAAGTCCCAGGCAAAGCGTCTCGCAGGGGCCGATTATGAACCTGGCCAATGCGGCTGCCCGGCTGTAGCCCCAGCGATACGACGTCTCAAGTGTTTCAAGAATATCGAGAGTGTTTCGGTGGTTATGCACATCCGCAAAGGCCCACGCCATAGCGCTGCCCATGCCACACTGCTGGGCGGACTGGCCTATATCGTCACCTCGCTCGACCCTCGCAAGCCAATCTTTCAACCTCTTTTTGAAATTTTGATTTACATCCATGCGCAGCGTATTGGCTATCGCCTCGTTGACCGTGCAGCCGGCATTAAGCGAAAGCCGAAGCAGCCCCGCAATTCGCTGCATTGCGCGACACCACTCATACCAGCGGATAAAAGGCAGATGCCATTTTAAAAAATCGCCTATGCGGGAAATCAGATACGGCTTTTCAACTTGACGGGGCCTGGCCCTGACGCGAATATAAACAACACCCCAGACCAAAACCAGTAAGGCCAGCCCCAGGCCGAACCACGAACCAGGACCCTTTGTAAAAAATTCGGCAATTGTTATCAACGTCCTTGTCGCTGCCGGGAATTTCGCATCCTCACTTATCTCCATAAGTACCACGCGAAATTTAGGCATGACAAACACCATAATCAGGAATACCTGTATAACAATAAAAAGCAGTACTATCGGCGGATATAACGTTGGAGTATGCCTGATTTTTTTGCTGGTGCTCGCCTTTGCGACCAAGTCCTGCTCCAAAGCGCCAATCGCCTGTGGAATCTGCCCGATTCGCTCTCCTGCCGCAACCATCGCCATAATATGGGCGGGGCACTTAGGATATCCGCGCCTGAGCGATTCACTCAAAGAGTACCCTTCTACAAGCCACTTCTTTATATTTCGAAGTATGTCCGCTCGCTTTTCATCCTGACCTACCGCGGCCATCTCCAGCGCCATAGGCAATGGGAGATTCTGCCGCATACTCGAACCAATAGTGGTTATCACATAAGAAGACCTGGCCAGCTCCGACGTCGCAA
Organism: Sedimentisphaerales bacterium; assembly: GCA_050013675.1. Taxonomy (GTDB): domain Bacteria; phylum Planctomycetota; class Phycisphaerae; order Sedimentisphaerales; family Anaerobacaceae; genus Fen-1362. The sequence continues at coordinate 242,239 of JBEKEU010000004.1, read as the reverse complement.
ACGCGCCGATTATCGCCCATATAAACAACTGCACGAAAACCAGCCCAAATCCGCCCCAGACGCCCAAAAACGCAAAGGCGCCAATCGTAAACAAAATCAAAACACAACCAGTCAGAATCCGCCTTGCCCAGGTTCTTGCCCACAGGGCCCCCTCCCTGCGATGACCGAAAGCTGTCATTGTCATCGCAGCGACAAAAATAAAAGGCGCAGCGCCAAATATCTCCACTCGCTCTAATACAGCGCCCTGAACAAACATAGCAATGCTAAGTACAATGCCTGCGACAAACCCCAGGCCCGGCCTGTAAAAGGCAAGCACACCGGAGGCAATCATCAGCACAATTGCCAAAACAACCAGCATAACCCAATCATCCCACACTCAGAATTGTGATCATTTTTATCATTGGCAGGAACATCGCACAAATGCACATCATTATGAAAAAGCCCACAATAATAATCATAACGGGCAGCAGCAACCCCTGCAGACGGGTCTGGGCACTGCGAACCTGCTGGGCATACATATCGCCTAAACTTCGCAGGTTGTCCTGCAACTCATTTCGCTGCGAACCCAGTTGAATCGAATACAGGAAAAATCGCGGCATAACCCTGCAGAATTGCCCGGCGTCGAGAATGCCGGCCCCTTTCTCAATCTGCGAGGCAACAATGTCGCCCTCCTTTCTCAGCGTTTCACTGCCCGTCGCATCAGGCCCAAGCCGAAAGCACGTTGGCATATCACAGCCGGCCGCAACCATCATCGCCATTGCCTCGGCCATCTTGCTCAATATGGTGCTGTGATACAAAGCCCCGAACGCAGGTATGTGTAAAATTATTGCTTCCCTGATGCGTCGCCCTTCCGGGAAAGACCGGAGAATCGCATTGATTCCAAAAATCGCAACAACCAGACAGCCAACCACCAGCCAGAAATACAAAACGTGCTGCGATAAAGCGAAAACAAACTGTGTTGCCGCAGGCAACTGCCCTCCTGTCATCTCCTGAAGAATACCTCTGAACTGTGGAACCAGAAACATCAACACGAAAGTCATAATAACAGAACCCATAACAAATACGACCGCCGGATAGGCCGTCGCTTCGAATACTATCCGCCTTGTCTGGTTGGTAATCTCGATGTGCCTGTTCAAGCTCGTCAGCATCTCGCTGAGCCGGCCCGTCTCGACGCCGGCCTTGAGTATTCGACCATAGAGCGGCGGGAAATGCTGTTTCCTCTTTTCAAAGGCCCGCTCAATGCTCATCCCCGCTTCAAGGTCGGTAGCAATCGAATCTATCAGCTTGCGCATAGGCCTCGAAGCCACGTCCTTCGACAACTCTCGCAGACCTTTTTCCAAAGGAATCCCCGCCTTCGTAAGCGAGGCAAGCTGCTGATTAAAAAGCAAAAACTCCGTTCTGGCGATAAGCGTTTTCGGCCTTTCGGGCCTGGCTTTTTCGAGCGAATTGACCTTGAGGCGCATCTGCTCGAGCAATTCGGTCGCTTCCTGCACCGACCCGGCTTCGATAATTCCTTTCATAAGCCGATCCGAGGCCGTCATCGCACTATATTCGAACGTCGCCATCCTTAAATCTCCCGTCTTAATATCGACCTGTCAAATGTCCCCGGCAGAACCGCATACCTTATCCAGTTCATCCCGCGTGGTCAGACCATCGGCGACCAATCGCTTGCCGTCTTCAAGCATACCGGCGTGACCTTTATTGCTCAGAATTTCCTCAATCTCGTCGGTGTCGGTCCTGGCAAGAATCGCCTTTCGCAGCGGGCTGTCGAGCCGAACAAGCTCCGCTATCAACATCCTGCCTTTGAATCCCGTTCCAAAACATTCATCGCATCCGACTGGTTCGCAATCGCCGGCGGCTGTTTGTTTTTTGCATTTGCCGCATAATCGGCGGACAAGCCGTTGATTAAGAACCGCCGAAATACTCGACGTTACCTGGTATGGCTCGATACCCATCTCCAAAAGTCGCAGAATCGCTGCCGCAGCCGAACCGCTGTGCATCGTGCTCATAAGCAGATGCCCCGTAAGACCCGCCTCAATCACTATCTTCGCTGTCTCGGCATCGCGAATTTCGCCTATCATCAGGACCTGCGGATCCTGGCGAAGAAGCGAACGCAGGGCCGTCGGAAACGTCATCGGGCCGAAAGGGGTGATTTGAACCTGGGTAACGCCGTTGAGTCGAATCTCCACGGGGTCTTCCAGCGTAACTATGCTTTTACCCGGGAACTGTTTTTGAATGTGCCTCAGAACGGCGGCCAAGGTAGTGCTTTTGCCGCTGCCAGCCGGCCCCGTCACCAGCAGAACACCCTGATTAGTGCAGGCGGTTTGTTTCAACGCCGCATATATCGCCGGCGAGAACCCCAGTTGTTCAAGGTCTGTCAACTGCGCGTTCTTGTAAAAGATTCTCACTACAGCTCTTTGGCCGTATATTGTCGGGAATACCGAGAGCCGTCGGTCAACAACGTTTTCGCAACTGTTGTTGATTTCCATTCGTCCTTCCTGCGGCAAATCATTGCGATACGTCAGAAGCCCACCCAAAACTTTCAACCGAGCAATTACGTTGTCTGAGATGGATTTTGGCAGTGATTCAACCACATTCAGCAGCCCGTCAAGACGAAATTTTACCACCAGCTCGGCGCCGGTCGGCTCAAAATGAATATCGCTGGCGCCGACATCCACGGCCTTTGCGAGCAACTCATCCACAAGGGTAACCACATCGCCCGGCTGTGCCTTTTGCTTGTAAGTTTTGTCTCTATAAAGAGTTAAAGCCATTTCCTCGCACCCTTAAACGAACATACCTTACTGTTTTCCCTGACACCCTCCTGTAGATTCAGACGCGCAGGCAGGACAAAATGTTATCCGGAAAAAACATTTTTTTCACCATTGAGTACCGAATTGGTGTTAACATAATGTCAGGCAGCGCGTCTTAATAATCGGAGAAATTATGACTGGCAGGGCTGTCAGCATTGAGTTGCTGTGGGATATCCCAATCCCAAAGGCGTTGGAACAGACGCAGGGGTGGGTCCTCTGCGCAATGCAGCAACACGGCCGGGAATTGATCAATATGCTCTGGCGGATACTCGGCAATGAGCAGGACGTTTGCGACGCGTATCAGGATACGTTCCTGAAACTCGCACACCACGAACACGGATGCAAGCCGGAAAATGTAAAGGCGTATGTCTTTCGCTCGGCAAGCAACATAGCAATATCAATCCTGAGACATAAACTTGTTGAAAAAAATAATCTTCCGCCGAGAATAACCGCCCAGCGCAATATGAACTCACCCGTCACCGAGCTTGATACGCGGTATCTGACTGAGGCGTTAAGAGCGGGTATCGCGGAACTGCCGGAGCATTTTCGTGACGTCGTAACCCTGCACGACCTTGGAGACCTGCCGTATGAGCAGGTCGGAAAGATATTGGGAATCACGGCTGCGACCGCGAGAGTTTACAGATGCAAAGCAGTCCAGCTTTTAGCCGCCTGGATGAGAAAGGAAACAAGGTAATAATATGTGGGCCGCGAAGGGAAAAACCTGTTGCAGACAACTTAGAGACCGGGTACTTCGGCTGCTGGCCGACAGTTTCAGTCCCGACCGGCACTGGATACAAAACCACATCGCAAACTGCCCGCGGTGCCGGCAACGACTGGCGCACCTCGGCAATGTTGAACTCGCAATATCCCTGTTAAAATCCCAGCCGCACAATCTTGATTTGCTGATGCGAGCCAATACCCAGGCAATCGGCGTGCTCAAACACTGCCTGAGAACAACAGCCGAAGCTGAACGTCTCCGAAACATCCGCCCCGACCTGAGCATTATCGAAAGATGCTCCAGGTACAAACACTCATTCGCTAACGTTGCCGCGTGCATAGCCATCGCCATCCTGATGAAAAGCGGCACATTCTCCTCAGCGAAGATGTTCGAAAGCAAAGGCCAGAAGGCGGTGGAACACTACTATGCCTGCAACGCAGGCGAGGACATCGCCCGCGACATCTTTACAACGAATGCCTGACTCTCTTCGGCAGCCGGAGTTATTCATTTGTAATCCGCTATGGATTATGATGAGAAACCGGCAAAGATTGGTAGATTTGGTCAACTGGTCCTGATTCTCGCGAACTTTCGTTTGCCAACCTGGATGGTCATACCGTTTGCAGGGGTGATTTGAGCATTTGGGTCTGCAACTTTTTGGCCATCGATAGTTACGGCTGATTGCGCGCACATACGCTTTGCATCGCCGCCTGATTCGACAAGTTTGCAGTTGATAAGCAATTGTTTAACTGAAACCGGCTCAGCAGACAATTTGAATTCCGGCATTTCATCTGGCAGTTGCTTCTGGGCAAAAACCTTTTCAAACTGTTCCGCAGCCGAATCGGCGGCTACTGAATCGTAAAACTGAGCGATAATCGTCTTTGCGAGCAGGACTTTCGCTTCTTTGGGATGTGTCTTCTGCGAATTGGTCAGTTCGGCGATTTTTTCAGAGGGCAAATCGGTAAGCAGAGTAAAATAATTTGCCATCATATCATCGGAGATGCTCATCACTTTGCCAAACATATCCTTGGGCTGGTCGGTAACGCCTATGTAGTTGCCCTTCGATTTGCTCATCTTCTCTTTGCCGTCCAGGCCGACAAGAATGGGGCAGATGATAACAATCTGCGGGGGCTGATTATTGACTCGCTGAAGGTCTCTGCCGACGAGATTGTTAAAGGTCTGGTCGGTGCCGCCGAGTTCGACATCGCTTTTAATGGCAACCGAATCATAGCCCTGCATAAGCGGATACAAAAATTCATGGACGCCTATCGCGTCGCCCTTCTTATAACGAATCTCAAAGGTATCGCGTTCGAGCATCCGCGCAACGGTCATATTGCCGGCAAGTTTAATAATGTCAGCAAGATGAAGGTTGGCAAGCCATTCGGAGTTATGCTGGACTTCGAGTTTGTCGGGGGAGGTATCGAGGATTTTGCCCGCCTGGTCGAAATATGTCTTTGCGTTTTTATCGATTTGTTCGGGCGAGAGCATCGGGCGGGTAGTATTCTGGCCTGTGGGGTCACCTATGCGGGCGGTGTAGTCGCCGATAATCAAAACGGCTTTGTGGCCGAGGTCCTGGAACTGACGCATCTTGCGAAGCACAACGGTATGACCCAGGTGAATATCGGGGCTTGTGGGGTCAAGGCCGAGCTTTATGCGAAGCTGGCGTTTGTCTTTGGCGGCATTAGTAAGCTTTTCGGCCAGCTCGGCTTCTGTGAAAACCTCCACCGTGCCGCGTTTGAGCAATTTCAACTGTTCCGGAATCTGCATTGCAAAAAATCCTTACAAAAATCAATAAATTCGCCGTCGGCGAACAAGCCGGGGCGATTATACGCCTGCCTGAGAGGATTTGCAACGCTTAGACCCGTTAAGATTGACTGCCGCCTGAAACGCCCCCTGATATGATGAATCTCATCGCCTCGGAACTATCGATTTTCAGGGGTTTGACCTGTGCCGACGGGAATATCAGGACTGCGCCGGCAAAATTGTATGACTGCGGCAAATATACGGCCATATGTCCCGGCAAACCGAGAAACGCAAGCGACTCCCTTGTAACAAAGCCAAGCGCTTTTGCCCCGCCAGGCATAAGCTCAACCACGACTGGTTTATCGAATTTCTTCTTATCGCCGGCAAATGCCCCGACGAGGTCCTTGACCGATGAGTAAATCATTTTAACTAAGGGCGTCTTTGTGAACAAACTTTCGATAAGGCCAAATAATTTCTTGCCTAACAAGCTCGACGCCACAAAGCCGACGATAAATATCACCACGATTGTCACGATAATACCAAGGCCGGGAATCGATATATTAAAAATGGTTCTTAAGCCCGTATCCAGCTTGGTAAAAACCCATAAAAAAGCAAAAATCGTCAACGCCGCGGGAACAAATATCAGCAAACCCCTCAGAAAATATTTCGTAAGACGATTCATTTATCATTCTCCGCAATATAGATTCCTCTTTCCAAATAATTTTGAACATAATCCTTAACAGATTCCTCGAGAGAAGTGATTTGCTTTTCGTAGCCGATGTCGCGTAGTTTGGTAATGTAGGCCTCTGTGAAATACTGGTATTGATTACGGACAGAGTCGGGCATATCGATGTATTCGATATTCGGCTTTTTGCCCATTGCGGCGAAAACGGCCTTCGCCAGGTCATTCCAGGAACGAGCGACGCCTGCACCAAGATTAAAGATGCCTGCGGCATCCGGATTATCAAAAAAGAAAAGCGTCATATCGACCGCGTCTTTGACGTAGAGAAAGTCACGTTTCTGTTCGCCATCTCTGTAATCGGGCCTGTGCGATTTGAAGAGACGCACCTTGCCGGTTGTGTTTATCTGCTCGAAGGCCTTGAGAACGAAACTACGCATATCGGCCTTGTGGTATTCGTTGGGGCCAAAGACATTGAAATATTTGAGACCTGCGATTTTTCCAAGCAGACCATTGCGCTTCGCCCACAAGTCAAACAACTGTTTCGAATAGCCATAAGGATTGAGGGGCCTGAGCGTTTCGAGTTTGCTTTCATCATCCGCAAAACCATTTTCCCCGTCGCCGTAGGTGGCGGCGCTGGAGGCATAAATGAACCTGATGCCTTCTTCGGTCGTCCACTGGGCCAGTTGCCGAGTGTATTCGAAGTTGTTTTCCATAAGAAAGGACGCGTCTGTCTCGGTTGTCGAGGAACAGGCGCCGAGGTGGAAGACGGCCTCAGCGGAGAAAGGCAAAACGTCTTCAGCCACCATTTCGAGGAATTCCTCTTTGTCCAGGTAATCGGCAAATCGCAGGTTGACCAGGTTTTTCCATCGCTGGTCGCTGCCAAGCCGGTCAACGACCAGGATATCGTCGATGCCACGTTTATTCAAAGCAGCAACTAACGCTGAGCCGATAAAGCCCGCCCCGCCGGTTACAACTATCATTCGCAGTCCCTTTCCAATCAAACAATTGCCTAAAGCTTAAGTTGGGGACTGGTTGATGTCAACATCGGGGATTGTGCGCATAAAAAAACCGCTCAACAAGAGCGGTCGGAGAAAAGCCGAAAAGGTTTAACTTTTTAACACAACGCGATATACGTCGCTATCGTAAGAATAAGTATCCTTCTTTTATTAACCGTAAAAGGATACCACACGTTATAATAAAACCTTCTCATCACACCAACTTCGCCGAAGCCAAAACCTTAACACCACTACCTCTCTATTGCTGAATTATAATCTAAGGGACAAGCGGAACCAAATAAAAAGTAGGTAGTCAGTCATAAGTGCTGTATTAAAAGGGGCTTACGGTCTGGCAAGTGACAATATTTTTTCAGATGCTCGTGAGTACTGAACAGCCCAAAATCAGCGTTTTTACTAATCAGGCAAGCGTGTGAACTGCCTGATTCATAAACCGGGCGATAGGCAATCGTTGAGGGCATCGCGATTCAGCAGCGGTGTAATCAGCCGTGAGCATTTTGTCTCGCGTTTCTTTGTTCGCTTCACCTATTCAATTCTCATCGCGCAAACCACATCAGGCAAGTATTTCGACGGCCTGTCGGACAAGCCGGGCAATCGGCATATGCTGCGGACAACGCTGCTCAGCAAGTCGATAATCCGTCGTCAACAACCTCGCCCTTACATTGGCGGGTATAGCGGCAAACGCCTGTCTTGCCAGTTGCGTGTCACCGTAGCTGTTGTGATACATAAGCGACCGCATAACATCATTGATATTTGACACGCCGGCAACAGCGGCGTTGCAGATATGGGCGCAGCCAGCACAATAACCGCTGCAGGTTGCGCTTGCGTATTCGGCAAGGGCGTTTTTGTCGTCCTGCGCCAGTTTTGTCTTGTCGAGCGCCGCGGCGACATTTTCAGTTATTTGCGCGACGCTGTTCATCCCGACGGTTACCGCAGCTATTCTCTCGTCTTCCATAACGGCCTTTATCTTCGCCTGGCCCTCAGTGAAACCCTTCGCCGAGAAATGCTCAATCAGCTTTCTGTCTTCGTCGGTCTGGACCGAGACACTTTTCTGGGTTTTCATAGCCGTCAGCGCTATTCCCGCCTTGTAGCAGGCATCGATGGCCTTTTGCATCATGGGGTCTTTAGTCAGGCGGAAGTTATATGTCGTCAAAATAGCATCAACCCAGCCGAGTTTTGACGCCTCGAACAGATTTTTCGCCATATTGGTATGCGTGCTGAAACCGAAATATTTTATCAATCCCTTTTTCTTTGCGTTTTCCGCCCAGGGCTTGAGGTCTTCGGTGAGCTGAGAGATATCATCAAGCACGTGGACACCATAGTAAACATCCACGTAATCAGTATTCATTCTTTTGAGCGACTCCTGGAGCCGGCCTTCAACTTCCTGTGCGCCTCTGGCGTGAGAGGCCTTGCTCGCAATAAACAGTTTCTTTCGCATCTCGGGCCTAGCCGCAAGGAACTTACCAATGCACAACTCACTGTTGCCGTTGGTGTAACCGTAAGCAGTGTCCCAGTAGGTCACGCCCCATTTCAGAGAGCTTGTAAGAATAACCTGGTTATCGATAAGCTGTATGGCACCGAGAGACAATGCCGATACATCCGGTCCCGACTTGCCGAATTTTCGCGTGGGGACCTGAGGGGTTTCATTCTGCTGTTTTGGGCCTGCGGCATTTGGCTCATTCCCATCGACTTTGCTCAGGGCAGGTGAATCCGCTTTCGCCTTCGAGGCCAAAACCGAACCTAACCCCGCCACTCCGATTGTCTTCAAAAAATTCCTTCTGTTAAATTCGCTGCTCATCGACAACTCTCCATAAGAAACTGTTTTTTCGTTCAGGTTATAAATACAGGTTCAACTATTATCTACCTTCGGCAACGCTATTCTGTTCACCATGTTGTGCTATTATAACAACAATCTTCGGTCTGTGCTTCTGGTTTCGCCTTCAGCGGTTACCCGTATCGCCCTTTTGCCGCTTACGGGGCATTCGTGTTCACACACGCCGCAGCCGATACATTTTTCGATATCCACACAGGGTTTTTGCAATCGCACCTGTATTTCGATTTTACCCGCCGCCGTGGACACTTTGCCTTCGGAAATCCCTACTGAAGTAGCGGTATTTGAGGAGATTTTACACCGGCTGCCGTCTTCAAAAAGAACATAATAATCGCCTGTGGCGAATTTGTCCGCGGGGATGCCTCTGTCAATCTCGATTGTGCGGCCTGTTACCTGCTTAATCGAAACTACGCCGTCTCTGACTGTCATAAAAGTATCCTTCGTGAAAATCGCCTTGGGGCTGACTGGGCAATTTTCCTGGCAGACAATACAGGGCTTATCCATTGACCACGGCAGACATCTGCCCTGGTCAACGAACGCCGTTCCAAGTTTGATTGGGCCGGCGGATTCAAAATCACCGAGGCCCCTTTTTTCATCAAGAGTAATGGGCCTGATTGCCGAAGTTGGGCAGACCTGTCCGCAGGCGACGCAATTCAACTGGCAGCCGCTTGAGCCGATGCGATTATTCAGTATTGGCGACCATAATCCTTCGAGGCCACCTTCCAGACCAGCCGGCTGAATGACATTCGTCGGGCAAACCCGCATACACTGGCCGCACTTAAGGCATCGTTTCAGGAATTCCGGCTCAGCCAAAGCCCCCGGCGGACGAACAACACCGGTGTACCAGTTCGAGGCGACCTTGCCGCTTAGCCGAATCGCTGGAGCAGCCAATACGCCACTAACAAACGATAACACAACTCCCCTTCTGGAAACATCAACTTGCGTCTCACCCGCAAGCGATGACACGGTCTGGTAAGCGATGAGGTCGTGTTTGCAATCGTCCCGGCAATTGAAGCAAAGCACACATTCGGCAATTTTGATATTGCCGCTCGGTTCGCAGCCGCCCTCGCAGGCCTTTTCGCACATCTTGCAGTTGATACACTGCGGTTTGGTTTTGCCGATGCGCCAAATCGAGAACCTGCTGGAGATTGCCAAAAATGCGCCGAGCGGGCAAATGAACCGGCAGTAAAATCTCGGTATAACAAGATTCAGCAAGACCGCTGTTGCAAATACAGCGAATATCAGCCAGCCAAACTCGTAATAACGTGCGTTGACCGAGGTTAAATATGTGCCTCTGTCAAAAATGGGAAGCAGCACAAGCTGAAACGAACGGGTTACGAGCGGGATGGGGTCAAGCAATCCTGTTTGCAAAGTGCCTGCCAGTGAAGGAAATGCCGCCATCCCGAGGAAGAAAATCAAAACCAGGTATTTTATACACTGGGCCTTGCGGTATATGTTTAGCTTGATTTTCTCAGCGACCTTTTTGCCTCGGTTGCCCAGGAAGCCGACGAATTGATGTATCGCGCCAAACGGACATATCCAGCCGCAGAAAAACCGCCCGAAGATTATCGTCAGGATAACAACCCCAATCGCACAGTGCAAAGGCCCGTAGAATTTGCGGGTTGATACTATAGTACCCAGCGCGACAAGCGGGTCGAACTGCAAAATCCAGTTAATGGGCCAATTCCGGATTTGCCAGAACTTGTCCCCGACCGTGGCGACAATGCAAAACCACACAAACAGGGCAAAAAAGAACAACTGGTTTATTCGTCGAACCGTCGTGATTTTCATATTATTTTCAGGTTACTTCGGCCCTCAATGGTTTGAGCGATTCATAATCAACTGTCCCGACGCCTGCCTTTTCGGCGATTGCCAGATACGGCAAATCTGCCGGCTTTAGATTCAGCAGTGAACTCCCGAAGGCATCCGCCGCGACCATATCGCAACTGGCAATCATCGTATTTGTTTTTTTCAGGTCTGACACCGACCCGCCCGTAGGCCCGTTGGTCATCATCGTAACCGTGCCGTCGAGTATGACCAGCGTCGGCTTGACCAGCATGGCAAGCTCGGCGATTATGTTATTGATATCCTGATGGAACACGTTTCGCCTGCCGCCGAGAAGGCCATACCAGTTTTTCATAGTCATCGACGCCGCGCTCCTGTGATGGTTTTTCAGCGGAGCTATGCCGATGAGCTTGTCGGCTTTGGCAAACGGGGCGCAGTATATGGGCCAATCCTTAATCAGTGAGCCGCCCTCAAGCGTAAGCGGGCTGAAATACGAATCCCTTGGCATAATAACTCCCGCGCCAGCCGCTGATGCGGCTTTACTGATACCGCTTATTGTAAAGCAACTCGCGGGGTCATTTATTGAATTGTCGGTTACTATTACCTTTTTGGCTTTGCCCTTCTCGTAGCACAATTTTACGACCGCGGTGATCACATCGGGATGTGTAGTCGCACCGAGAATCGGCGGCGTCGCAAAGCCGACGTTTGGTTTTATTACGACAACGTCGCCCGGTTTTATAAACCTCTCAATACCCCCGAGAAGTTCAATCGCCTTGCTTACAGTTTTTGACCTGTCCTGGCCTTTGACGATACTTATCACCTGCCCATCTTTACGCGGCACCGAAAAATCAGGCAATCCCTTCGCTAAAGTCCCCAAAAAGCTGACTTCCTCGTTTTTCGCCCCAGGCCCTTTAGGGTCATAAAGCCAGCGAGCGACGCCAACAGCAGCGGCGATTGATGCCGCCGCTTTCGCCCCGCGGACAAGCAGTTGCCTTCGACCGAGATTATTTTGGTTTTGGTCAGCCACCGATTTCTCCAGTTACCCTTTTAAGCTGGTCAATCAAAACTTCCGCACCTTTTTCCGCCGCCTGCTTGTTGTCCGCTTCGTGAACACCCCCGACAAATATGCCCGCCGGGAAGACAATCTCGAAGGCACCGTAAAAATCCACGATCGATGCGCCGGCGGATTTGAGAATTTCGCTGTCAACCGTGACTGCCTTGGCGCTGTTGGTTATGAGAAAATCATAATAATTCTTCGCGACTGTTTTCGCCTCATCAGCGTTTTTGCGTTTGCTGAAAAATATCGAGACCGCTTTATCGCCCGATTTGTATTGTGCGGAATAAGCATCGGTAAGACCGTCAAAGCCGAAGGCATTATCAATCTGCAATTTCCAGCTTCCGGCCACCGTGCCTTGGGTCGGGAAATACCCCAGTTCGGTTATCCTGTCTTTGTCAGTTGGCTTAAATTTAGCGGACAGGTCTTTAGCGATACCTTTCATCCAGTCAACAAGCTCGTTCGATTCGGCTGAGCCAATCATCTCGATATAATTTTTGCCAAGCGATATGCAAATCGCGTTGCCTGCCACGTAGCCAAACGCGGACGCCCCCAGGTCGCTCAGGTCGATAACATCCGCCCTTTTTTGTCTGCTGTAAACCGAAAAGGCGTTCTTCGCGTTGTTCATATCGTAAACGTAAAGCTCGAATCCCAGTTCGGAATTGTTTTTGGCCGCGAACCGCTGGGTGGTCAGCTTAACAAAACCGGCCTCCTGATACATAGGGGCCTTGCCGTCGATTTTCTCGTAAAGATTATCGGTGTTGTATGTCTCGGCTTTGCCAACGGGCGGGAAATCGCCACCGCTCCCCTGCTCCGACGCGATGCCAAACCGGGCCATATTAAAATCCCGCTGCACAAAATAGATGCCGACCGCTGTAGCAACCATAATAAACAAAATCAGCACGCCAACGGCGGTTTCTAATGTTCTCGCTCGCCCGGAAATCAGATGCATATTTTTTCCGCATCCCGCTTTTATCGGGATTGCCCCTAAAAACAGCCGATTATTATACCCCCCGCCGATGCCTATGTCAAATTGCGGAAAGGAAGGATAGCAGACGGTTGCGATTTGGAGAGACCATGGTAACATATCGGGTTTGGAAGGCGGTAAAGTATCAAATGGAAAACGCCGGATTCGAAACTTTCAAAATATAGGAGTCGAAATTATGTCCGCAAGAACCATAATAATCCTGCTCGCTGTCGCAACGATAACAACAAGTTGTCGCAACGATAACAAGAATATTAACAAAACCAATGGTATTGTTAATATAGATGCGATTGCTGCCTCACCATCCGACTCAAACCAGCAAGCGGACGCTAACGCCAAGCCGCCTTTTCGACTCGCGATTGCCGGCCTCACCCACGACCACGTTACCGGCCTGCTGAGAGAACTTCCCCGCCGCAAGGACGTCACCCTTGTCGGCATCGCTGAACCAAACGCCAAACTTGCCGCCAAATACGTCGCGAGATACCATCTTCCACAGTCCATAATTTACACAGACCTTAATAAAATGCTCGACGAGGCCAAACCGCAGGCCGTGGTCGCCCATACCTCCACCTTCGACCATTTGCAAGTTGTCCAGGCCTGTGCCTCGCATCATATAGACGTGATGATGGAAAAACCGCTGGCCGTGAGTATTGAGCACGCAGCCGCTATGGCCAAGGCCGCAAAGAAAGCAGGCATCCGAGTCCTCGTCAACTACCAGTCAACCTGGGAACCGGTGAATACATTAGTCCGCGATACAGTAATCGAGCAGAAGACAATCGGCGAGATTCGCAAAATTATCTTCTATAAAGGCCATTCAGGCCCGAAGGAAATCAACTGTTCGCCTGAATTCCTCAATTGGCTGACCGACCCGAAATTAAACGGAGGCGGCGCTCTTTTTGATTTCGGCTGCTACGGCGCAAATCTGGCAACATGGTTTTTGAACAATCAAAAGCCGCTCTCCGTAACTGCTGTTACCCGGCAGACAAAACCGGACATCTACACAAAAGTGGATGATGACGCAACCGTCATAATCACCTATCCCCAAACACAGGTCATCATAATGGCCTCATGGAGCTGGCCCTATGGCAGGGATAGCATTGAAATCTACGGCACAGCCGGCTCAATTCAAACTATCGACGGTAAAACAGCAATTCTGCGCATCGATGGAAAACCCGAGCAGAAAATAACCGCCAACGCAATAGAATCTCCTTACAGTGATTCTTTGACTTATCTCGCGGCGATGGTTAATGGCGGGATAAAACCGCATGAGCTGGCGTCTCTCGAAAATAATATGACAGTCACCGAAATTCTTTGCGCCGCCCGCCGCTCCGCGAAATCACACTCGACAATTCAACTGCGATGATGAAAATCCTTGCCTTTAGCCGGCAACAGTCAAGGGAAAACCAAAGGAAGAAAAATGGTGATTGATTATTTGCCGGCAGAGGGCATAATAATCGGTAATCATTTATCAATCTGGTTTGGGGAAACAAGGCGAAATGTTTAACATATTATGCACAGGCGAGGGGGTATCCGTTTGGGGCGGGCTGTTCGTGGCGATTGTCGTCATAGGCACAATCATCCACGTTATGTCCAGACGCAAAGGCCCCGGTATCGCTATGTGCCAGATAGTCATCCTCGACGGCGACAGAAGCGGCAATTTCGTCCGGATTGAAAACGCCATAGCCGAGGCCAAATCGAAAGGCGCCGAGCTAATATGCTTTCCCGAGGCGACAATGCTTGGCTGGCTCAATTCCGATGCGCACACCAGGGCCTGCACAATTCCCGGGCCGGATTCGGAGCAGCTTTGTGAACTCGCGAAAAAATACGGGACATATCTCTGTATCGGCCTTGAGGAATTTGAAATGGGAAGATTGTTCAACAGCGCCCTTCTTATCGATGACCGAGGCCAGATTCTGCTCAAATACCGCCAGGTAAACATCCCGCAAAAATTGATGTCCCCACCTTATACGCCGGGAAACGAATCCGATATCGCCACAGTGAACACCAAATTCGGTAAGATTGGCCTTCTTATATGCGCCGACACTCATCGCCAAGACCTTCTCGACCGGATGGCTGCGCTGAAACCGAACCTGCTTTTAGTGCCTTATGGCTACGCGGAAGAAGAGCAAAAATGGCCTGCGCACAGCGAGGAGTTTCATAAGGTGGTTACAGAAGCCGCGAAGCGAACCGGCGCGATGGTTTTGGGAACCAATCCTGTAGGCAGGATAAGCAGAGGGCCATGGTCGGGCAGGGTCTATGGCGGAAAAAGCATAGCCGTTGACAAAATGGGCAACATAATAGATACGGCCAAAGACCGCGACAGAGACGTAAAAATCGTGCCGATAACCGCGACAAAATAAGCACATTTGGCGGTTCGTCGGCGTATTATAAATAATCTTGGTGATTGATTATTGCCGATTTATGCTTTATTATACCTCAAGACGTTAACTTTTACTGCGTAACTACTACGCAAAGCTGTATAGGAGAACAAAATGACTGAATATATGCAAAACGTAATGGCAATCCAGATGCCGCAGGGCCTGGACTGGGTATGGATTCTTTTAATCGTCCTGGTAATCTTTGGCGGGAAAAAATTACCCGACCTGGCCAGAAATCTCGGCAAAGGTATGAGCGAGTTCAAGAAAGGTCTTAATGAGGTCCAGAACGAGGTCCAGAATACAAAGGACGAAATCGTCAACGAGATAAAAAAAGCCCCAACTAACGACGATTCCAAAAAGACCGTTTGAGTCGGCCAAAAATTCGTCCGTTCATTTCCAGGCCTTCGATGAACAGCAAAGCCGATAAATCGACTATTCCCGATACTACAATGTCCCTCGGGGACCATCTCGAGGAATTGCGATTCAGGATTATTTACGCGCTGGTGGGATTCGGCATAGCGGCCACAATCTGCATGTGCTTCGGCGAATACCTGATAGCGTTTATTGAAGTGCCTTATATCAAAACAATGGGAGAAAGCGCCCGCCTTCAAAGCATCGACCCCGCTGAAGGTTTTATCAGCTATATGGAAATAGCGATGATTGCGGCGGTGGTAATATCCTCGCCCTGGATTTTCTACCAGTTGTGGAAATTCGTGTCGGTAGGCCTTTATCCCCACGAAAAAAGATACGTTTATATCGCCGTTCCTTTATGCTCTTCGCTTTTCGTCGCCGGGGCTTTGCTTTTCGTCTTTGTAATAGCGCCTGCCACGCTGCAGTTCTTCGTTTATTTCAACAGGGAATTTCTTCGAGTCAGCTCCAACTTCACGTTTACCAATTACATATCTTTTATGGCGAATATGATGCTCATCTTCGGCTTGTCGTTCCAGACGCCCATAGCCATATT
Organism: Sedimentisphaerales bacterium; assembly: GCA_050013675.1. Lineage (GTDB taxonomy): Bacteria > Planctomycetota > Phycisphaerae > Sedimentisphaerales > Anaerobacaceae > Fen-1362. The sequence goes on along the minus strand of JBEKEU010000004.1, from coordinate 226,279 downwards.
CGTTCTCATAAGGACAGGCATAATGTCAGCCGAGTTTTTCAAGAAATCCAGAAAATATGTCTTCCTCGCTGTCGTCATTATTTGCTCTGCCGTAATACCGGGCAGTGACCCGGTTTCTCTGTTCGCTATGGTTATACCCGTGTATCTTCTTTTCGAGCTGGGACTGTTTTTGAGCTGGCTCGCAGAAAAACGCGCCAAGGCACGCAAGCCACAAGACACATAACACGACAAGATGCTGACACTAATAAATACCAATACGATGCAGCCGGCGATTGCCCCGGTCGGTCTGGATTACATCGCCGGGGCTGTCCAAAAGGCCGGTATCGAAGTTGACCTGGTTGATTTGTGTTTGGCCGATAACAAAGATGCGACTCTGCGGGATTATTTCAGCAAACACAATCCTGAACTCATCGGGTTATCGTTTCGCAACATCGATGATTGTTTCTGGCCAAGCTGCCAGTGGTTTATTCCGCGATTGGCCGAACAGATAGCGGCTATTCGCAAACTCACCGACGCACCGATTGTTGTCGGCGGCGTAGGCTTCTCGATTTTCGCACCGCAGATTGTTAAATATACGAAAGCCGACTTCGGCATTCGCGGCGACGGCGAGCAGGCGATAATCGACCTGTATGAACAATTACAGGGGAGATGGCAATTCGACAAGGTCGCGGGCCTGACCTGGTGGGAAGATGAGCAGGTTCGCACTAACAAGCCGATGTGGCCTGAGCCGTTGTCGCTATCCACAAGCAGGGACACAATTGATAATGTTACTTACTTCAATCGCGGCGGACAACTCGGCATCGAGACCAAACGCGGCTGCGGCCACAATTGTATCTACTGTGCCGACCGGATAAGTAAGGGGACTTTCGTGCGTGTGCGTAAGCCGGCGGAAGTCGCAGACGAAGCAGAAACGCTGCTGACCAAGGGAATCAACGTGCTGCACATCTGCGATTCCGAATTCAACGTTTCGCGCAACCACGCATACGTGGTCTGCGAAGAATTCGTGCGACGAGGTTTAGGCAAGCAGTTGAAATGGTATGCGTATATGGCGGTTGTGCCCTTCGACGCGGAGTTGGCGGCGATTATGCGAAAGGCCGGATGCATCGGCATCGACTTTACCGGCGATTCCGGCTGCGAAGTGATGCTAAGGGTCTATCGCCAGCGGCACGCCAGGCAGGACCTCGCCAACGCGGTTCAGTGGTGTAAAGATAACGGAATCACCGTGATGATTGACCTGATTTTTGGCGGCCCCGGCGAGACGCCCGCATCGGTCAGGGAATCAATCGACTTCATCAAACAAATCAATCCCAACTGCGCAGGTGCTCCACTCGGCGTGCGAATTTATCCCGGAACCGATATGGCGATTATGGCTGCTGCCGAAGGCCCGATGGAAACAAATCCGAACATTAAACGCAAATATACCGGCCCTGTGAATTTGTTCAGGCCGACGTTTTACATATCACACCTGCTGGGCCAGAACCCGGCGAGATTGATAAAAGATTTAATCGCGGGCGATAAGAGATTCTTCGAGCCAATTGACGAAGCTGACCCACTCCTTACTGACCATAATTACAACGACAATACCGAACTGGTGAATGCCATCAAAGCTGGCGCCCGCGGCGCATACTGGCATATCCTGCACAAACTCCGCAACGGTTAGTCAAGTACGACCTGGTCTTCGTAGGCGGGGATGCTGACCTGCCAGCCGGTTTTGTCCCTTAAAAATGCACCGAATGCCTTTGCGCTTTCCGGTTCGCCGTGGACAAGGAAGATTTGTTTGGGAGGCGATTTTAATTTTTTAAGCCAGTTAAGCATCTCGTTCTTGTCGGCGTGAGCCGACAAGCCGTTTACCTGCACCACTTTCGCCTTGACTTTGTATCTCTGGCCGAGGATTCTCACATCTTTTGCACCATCGACGATTAACCTGCCCAATGTGCCAATCGCCTGATAGCCAACAAACATTATCGTGCTTTCTTTTCGTGAGATGTTATTGACTAAATGATGTTTGATCCTGCCTCCTGTGCACATACCCGCCCCGGCGATAATCATTACGGTGCCCGTTATATGATTGATTGCCTTTGATTCCTCGCTTGTCGCCGTAACCTTCAATTCGGGCAGGTCAAAGGGCGAGTGATGTTCCCGGAGCATCTCCTGTGTCTCTTCATCGAACAATTCCTGATGATTCCTGAAAATCTCGGTAATCTTGGCCGCCATAGGACTATCTAAGAAAATTATCAGGTGCGGTATGGCATCTTCAAGCAGCAGTTCCTTTATGTAAAACAGGATTTCCTGCGAACGTTCCAGCGCGAAGCTGGGGACAACGATGTTGCCGCCCCTGTCTTTGGTCGCGTTGATGACGTCCGCCATCTGCTTTTTCACGTCGCAGGTATCGCAGTGAATCCTGTCGCCATAAGTCGATTCGATAACAATGTAATCCACCTTTTCGGGAACGCTGGGGTCAGGCAGAATAGGCCTGCCGGGCCTGCCTAAATCACCGGTAAACAACACTGTTCTTTTATCGCCGTTACGATTCACGTCAACCCGTATCATCGACGAGCCAAGAACATGCCCGGCGTCGCAAAGAGTTACCGCTACACCATCAGCGATGTTTATCTGTTGGCGATATTTGACCGGCTCAAAATGCGGGAAGCAGGCCTCCGCGTCTTTCGTCGTGTAAAGAGGGGCTTCCGGATAAGGCCCCGTTTTGCCTTCTTTCTGGTGTCTTTCGCGTTTGTGTTCGGCGTCTTCTTCCTGTATCTTGGCCGAATCCAGCAGTATAATCCGTGCTATCTCAGCCGTGGCAGTCGTGCAGTAAATCCTCCCACTGAAGCCCTCGCGAACAAGTTTCGGCAGTAACCCGCAATGGTCCAAATGAGCATGCGTGAGAAACACCGCGTTTATGCTCTCAGGCGGAACCGCGAACGGCTCCCAGTTTCTCGCAAGAAACTGCCTTTCCTGATACAGCCCGCAGTCAATGAGCAGCTTTATCCCGTCAACCTCAAGAAGATGCCTTGAACCTGTTACGTTCTGTGCTGCTCCGAGAAACCTTAATCTTATCTGCACCTGTCTGCTTTCAAATCAAATTTTAAAGTTTTCTTACAAGACCTATTACTACACCCTGGATTTGACAATTGTTTGAATAAATCGGCTCGTATGCGTCGTTTGCCGGCTGCAAACGAACAAGATTGTTTTCTTTGTAAAACCTTTTTAAGGTCGCGTCTTCGTTATCAACTATCGCGATAACTAATTGACCATTCGATGCAGTGGCTGTTCGTTTACAGATAACGTAATCTCCCTCGCGGATATTCTCACCGACCATACTGTCGCCTTTGACCTCAAGAGCGAATATGTCGCCGGTATTACCAAAACAGGATTCAATAGAAAGGTATTCTTTGTTCTCGACCGCCTCAACGGGCAATCCGGCAGCAACTCTGCCCACAAGGGGAATTCCTCCGACTGATTCCTCGTTTTCGCCCGGTTGCTGACAGGGGATTTGTTTAAGCCGTCTTCGCGCCTTTGAAGTCAAGTTCAAAGAGCGTGCCCTGCCCGGCTGGTTCAAAACAAGCTCTTTTTTTCGCAACTGCTCGATGTGCTCGAATGCGGTAGTTCGGCTTACGCCCAGCGATTCCGCCAGCTCTCCTATCGTCGGCAAATAACCCCGGTTGCTCCGAAAACCGGCGATTGCGTTTAGCAACTGAACCTGCCTCGGCGTAAGCACCTCGCCGGACGCCGGTTCTTCTTTCGTCTGCCCCATATTGTTGTATCTCCTCAGTGGCGGTCCCCTCGCCAATATCCATCGGTCCGATTATTTCGATGCTGCGCTGTGAGCCGCGAAGCATGTCCGTCATACCAGCCACAACGTCCAGCAACCTGCCAATCGCGTTTTTCGGCTGCGTCGCCTGTTCCATCCAGTCGCCCGGCCAAACCGACTCATAATCGCCGCCAGGCCCAAATCTGCACACCGGCCCTATTCTTCTTATCATATCACGCTCCATTTTGCACCTGAAACCAACATCAGTTTTTTGATTGCCTTGTGCAAGGATTTCTATCGGTAATTCGACGTGAAAAACCCTAACAAAAACCGAACAAAATCACCCTGCCGAAACAAATTTCGCAAAATCGCAGATGCCCTGTTTGACAGCGGAGATAATATGGGACAGATGCCTAAAAAATTTTTAAAAATTCTTAAAAATCCTCTTGCATTGTTTTTTAGAATAACACATAATGTACTAATGATACTAATACGCTTCTACCGACAAGAATAGTAAGGGTTGCATTAAGCGGTAAGTAGAAAGAAGGTTTTAATGGCACTTTGGATACAAATAACGCCGGGTTCTGATGAGCCGATTTACCTGCAGATTGTTGAGCAGGTCGGCGAGGCAATCGCCAAAGGCCAGTTAGCCGTCGGCGACAAGCTCCCCGCCGTAAGAAAACTCGCCTCGGAGCTTGTGATAAACCCCAACACCGTCGCACGCGCATACACAATCCTCGAACAAACCGGCTTAGTAACCACAAAGACCGGCTCGGGAACATTTGTCGCCGACCCTGCGCTGCGAGGCAAAGACGCCGCGGATATAAATATGCTGGCGGACAGAATGGACGGCATTATCTCAAGAGGACTTAACCTCGGTCTCGAATCACAGGACATAATCGCGATGTTCAAAGACAGGTTGGAAAAATTCATCAAAACACGTCAGGGCGGGAGGCGAAAAAATGACTGAGTTCGTATTAGAAACACAGGGCCTGACCAAATTTTACGGCGATAAGCTTGCGGTGGACCACATCGATTTGAAGATTCCGCGAGGATGCATCTGCGGCTTCGTCGGCAGAAACGGTTCGGGCAAAACTACGGCGATAAAACTTTTGCTGGGATTCCTGAAGCCGACAGCCGGCTCATCAAGATTGCTCGGCTGCGATTCTCAGAACCTCACGCCAGCGATTCGCCAGCGTATCGGCTATGTTGCGGAAGGTCATCGTCTCATTCGCTGGATGACAATCGCCGAGATTGCGAAATTTCAAAGCGCGTTTTTCCACGAACAGCTCGCCTCGACAAAGCAAGGTGAAGCCGGGTGGGACAGTAAATTCTTTTGGGATATGATTGATTACTTCGACCTGTCGAAAAAACAAAAGATAAAACATCTTTCGAACGGCCAACGGGCACAGGTATCGCTTGCCCTTACCCTTGCGCCAAACCCGGAACTATTGATAATGGATGACCCGACGCTGGGGCTTGACGCCGCGATAAGACGGCAATTCCTTGAGGGAATAATTGAGCTGATTATGCGCCAGGGCAGGACGATTCTTTTCTCAAGCCATATCCTCGGCGATATCGAGCGGGTCGCCGACAAAATCGTCGTAATAGACAAAGGAGTAATCAGGGCGGATTGTTCCCTTGAGCAATTCAGGACGGCAGTAAAAAAAGTCAGATTCGTTTTTGGCCAAGCCTCGCCTGAAACCGTCGATATCGAGGGTCTTCTTCACTCCAGGCGTTCTGATAAAGAGCTTGAAATAATTCTGGTCGGGACGACCGATGAAAAAATAGCCGAATGGGCAAAATCCAGCGGCGCTACGGACTATCAGACCATAAATATGAACCTCGAAGACCAGTTCATCGAATATACCGTCCCTGCCGGCCGAAACAAACCATTTGCTTGGGAGGCAAAATAAAATGAGATTCTTCGCATTACTTAAAAAAGAGCTTCGTGAGTGCCTGCCCTGGATGGCTACAGCGGCGGCAATCCTGCTGCTTTTCGGTAGTCTCAGACTTATAGACAACAAACAACGACAAATAGGAGACCAGTATCGCGTTTTCGAACGTTATTCGGAAGTTGGGGGTTACGAATTACTAAGACACCCGATTAGCGATTTTAGTGTGTTCGTGTTTATGTCGGCTGTAGGGCTCGGCCTGGCGCTCGGTGTGCGACAGTTCTGGGCCGATGACTTTATGGGGACGTGGGGTTTTATAGTTCATCGTTCAACACACAGAACAACAATACTCGCGGCAAAAATATGCGCAGGTCTTATTTCGATTGTGGCCATTGGGTTGGTCTGGTGTTATCTGTTCTGGCGTGCGAATTCGTCTGGTTATTTTGTATTCCCGCTGCCCGAAAGATGTTTTATCGGAGGATGGCTGATTTGTGGTATGGCTCTGCTGTTCTACCTCGGGGCGGGTCTTGTGGGTTTGAGCAAAACACGGTGGTACACGACTAAACTGGTGGGACTCGGTTTTGCACTCTGGATGTTTATTACCCTCACACAGCAATGGACACTTTGGTGGGGCTTTGGCACGTTTTTGATTGGCATGGTTGTTTTGCTCTATTTGATGTGGGAGACATTCTTAAACAGGGAGTTTTAGTAAAGGGGACCCAATAATGGCTAAAAAGAGGAGCTTGGAATACATTGCTCGACTCAGCAGGGTTGCTATTACGCTGGTTCTGTCAATGTTCGCTGTGCTGGTTGCTCAGGTCATTGTCGTACAGTTAGTGTGGGTATATACGTTCAAAAAACAGCCATTACCCGCATTGCCGGACAGCCCGGAGTGGAGGATACAAAAAGCAAGCAAGCTGTTCCTTCCTGATGGAACGATACATCTTGTGAACAAGGCAGATACGCAGCGTAATGACAGCTACGCAAAAGAGGAAATAACTGATGTAAACGAACTTGTTTTGTGGCAGGGTATTCAAAAAGACCGTCCTTCCAAGTATCTCGACTGGGCGTCATTTACGCAAAACTTCGGCGAGCAACAAATGCGATATGTATCCCAGTTGAGCCCCGGTTTGCCCGGCTTCATAGAGGCGCCGGTCAGGGTCTCAGGAGAATTTAAGGAGGTCTGGCGATATGACTCCGAAGCAAAGGTATTTGCCGGTTACGAGGCCGGAGGCGGGCTTATAGGTTATCTTGGAGCGAACGGATTTGTCGTTTCAAAAGCTCAGGCAAAACCATTTGGGGAATTTAAGGGCTTCACGTCATGGACTGATGAAGACCCGTCATCTGTCGTAATGCTTTGGCAAACCAGGCATCGAATTTGCCAGATAGATTTCCGCACCCGCAGCGTCGAAAAGCTTTTCGAAAGCGCCCAATCCGATATAGCATCCATAAAATGGCATAACTGGAGGCCTATAAGCCCCAAAGGCCGGGATGATAATGATATTCAGTACCGACCATTGATTGACTGCCAAACATCCGACAACAATCACCATCTGATAATGCGCGAGCCGAACCAGGTGATTACAATGGAACTACCTGAGCAACTGCAGGAACCAAACCAGATATTTTGGCAGTGGCGGTATAAGTCGGATTTCACGGCTACCAGCAACGCAATATTTCTCCAGTATAATGAAACAAACTTCAACCCACCGAAATCACAGAAACTCATGGGACAGTATCGGCGGGAATACGACAGCAAGCCGCAGCCACAGTCAATCCAGCTTTATAAAGTCATTGATGACGGCAAGCTGGAACTTGTTAATCGATTCGACTGGACAAGACCTGTAGTGCAGACATCACGAGCATTGAATCCTGAATATATATTCCAGAAATGGATAAATAAGGTGTCGCCCCCGGTGTTTGATTTGTTGTGGGCTTTGTACGGCGACAGCTTGGATAAATTCCGTATCGAAGGAACAGGTATGATGCAGGGCTATGCCACTATTATCACAGGATTTCGACCGCTTCATAGTTCCTTGAATTATGTATTGAGCGTAATGATGATGACATTTGCCCTCTGGCACGGCTGGGCAAGAAGAACTTCCTGGGTAAAATTGGTATCTTGGCTTTTTATAGTTGGATTGTTTAATCTGGCGGGCTTGTTAACTTATCTGGCGCTGAATCACACGCCGGTAATTAAATGCCCCGCCTGTGGCAAAAAACGCGGGCTTGAAATGGACAACTGCGTGCAATGCGGCAGTCCGTTGCCCATACCGCAGCGAAAACCGACCGACCTGATAATGGCAAACTAACCCGAAGCAACAGTAGTTTAACGCCCTGCCGGAACCATTTTGGGGCCATTACCCCCTGCCTGAAAAGGGCACGGATTACCCGCAATAAATCCTTGACAAAATCGCCCTATACAAATACATTACGCCCTCTGCGTCCGACTCGTTGGCACGCTTAAAACGAAAAGAAACCTTATTATATCAGTCAAAAAGGAGATTCAGAAATGGCAACAAAGGTAGCAATAAACGGTTTTGGCCGAATCGGCAGAGCCGTAACAAGAATCCTGATGAGCCGCAAGAACAATCTCGAACTGGTCGCCATCAACGACCTGTCAGACGCCAAGTCACTGGCACACCTGTTCAAATATGATACCGTCGAAGGCAAATGGCAGGGAACCGTCGAGGCCAAGGGCTCAGATATCGTGATAAACGGCAAGACCATAAAAGTCCTGGCAATAAAGAACCCCGCGGAACTGCCGTGGAAAGATATGGGCGTCGATATCGTCGTCGAATCCACAGGCCTGTTCACCAAGAATCAGTCCGAAAAGGGCGGCTACGGCGACCACATCAAGGCAGGCGCAAAGAAGGTTGTCCTCACCGTCCCGGCAAAGGACGACATCGAGGCGACAATCGTTATGGGCGTAAACGACAACAAGCTAACCAAGAACATAAAGTGCGTCTCAAACGCAAGCTGCACGACCAACTGCCTGGCGCCAATCGCCAAGGTCCTCAACGATACGTTCGGCATCGAGAGCGGCGTAATGACCACCATTCACGCCTATACCAACGACCAGAAAGTAGCAGACCAGATTCACAAGGACCTGCGCAGGGCAAGGGCGGCAGCCGCCAATATAATTCCCACAAGCACAGGCGCAGCAAAGGCAATCGGCAAGGTCATCCCGGAACTCGACGGCAAACTCGACGGCTTCGCTGTCCGCGTCCCAATCCCGGTAGGCAGTTTGGTTGACCTCGTCGTCAACGTGAAGAAAGACGTTACCGTCGCCGACGTGAACGCGGCGATGAAAAAAGCAGCGGAAGGCCCGATGAAGGGCTTCCTGGTCTATTGCGATGAGCCAATCGTAAGCAGCGACATCGTCAATAACCCCGCTTCGAGCATCTTCGATTCACTGCTCACAATGGTAAAGGGCAAAACCGTTAAAGCGATTAGCTGGTATGACAACGAATGGGGCTATTCGAATCGCACCGTTGATATTATGGAAAAAATGGCGAAACTCGGTTAAACGAACCTTCGGGTTCCAGCTAATCCGGGACCCGATTTTTATTATAAATCTGATTTTGTGAAGCAGGTAAGGATATGGCCAAGAAAACGATAGCCGACATAAACGTCAAAGGCAAAAAGGTATTTATGCGGGTGGATTTTAATGTGCCGCTCGATGAAAACTGCAATATCACCAGCGACAAGAGAATCGTCGCCGCGCTGCCGTCAATTAAGAAGGTGCTCGCAGACGGCGGCTCGCTTATTCTCGCCAGCCACCTCGGCAGACCTGACGGCAAGCCGGACCCAAAGGCCTCGATGAAGCCTGTCGCCAAAAAGCTGTCGGAACTCCTCGGCAAAGAGGTCGTCTTCGCCAATGATTGCGTCGGCCCAGACGTCCAGGCCAAGGCCAAGGCGCTAAAGCCGGGTGATGTCCTACTCCTCGAAAACGTCCGCTTCCACAAGGAAGAGGAAATCAAAGACAAAAAGGCAAAGGATGACCCCAAGCTGCGTCAGGCAAAAGATGCCTTCGCAAAACAGATGGCCAACCTTGCGGACGTATATGTCAACGACGCGTTCGGCACCGCTCACAGGGACAACGCCTCAATGTACACCGTGCCCGCGATGATGAAGGGCAAACCACGCGTCATCGGCTTCTTAGTCGAAAAGGAACTGAAATTCCTCGGCGATACCGTCTCGAACCCCGTCAGGCCATTCGTCGCAATCTTAGGCGGCGCGAAGGTATCCGATAAATTAGGCGTCATCGAAAACCTGATGACCAAAGTAAATAAAATCATCATCGGCGGCGCTATGGCATACACGTTCGCCAAGGCCAACGGCCAAACCGTCGGAAACTCGCTTTGCGAAGATGATTTCATCCCAAAAGCCAAAGAGCTTCAGGAAAAAGCCAAGGCAGCAAAGTGCGAATTACTGCTGCCCGTCGATACAGTCGTCGCCAAAGAATTCAAGGCAGGCGCTGAGAACAAAGTCGTTACAGGCGATATCGAAGCCGGCTGGCAGGGTATGGATATAGGCCCTGCGACACGCAAACTATTCGCAGAAAAGCTCAAAGACGCAAAGACAATCGTATGGAACGGTCCGATGGGCGTCTTCGAAATGCCTCCCTTCGATGAAGGCACCAAGGCGGTCGCCCAGGCAGTAGCGGACGCGACAAGTAAAGGCGCCAAAAGCATCATCGGCGGCGGCGACAGCGCAAGCGCATTGAAAAAACTCGGACTTGATAAAAAGGTAACACATATCTCAACGGGCGGCGGCGCGTCGCTGGAATTCCTCGAAGGCAAAAAATTCGTCTGCCTCGAAATCTTAGACGAAAAATAATAACCGCCCTGCGGCCTTTGCTGAAATACTGCACGGAAGCATATGATTAAACGAAGATTGCCCAAACCCGGCACAATTGAGGTCAACCCCTCGATTTTGGCTGCTGATTTTGCGCGGCTGGCCGACGAGCTTGCCGTTGTGAAACGGGCCGGCGTCAAAATGGTTCACCTCGACATTATGGACGGCCACTTCGTCCCGAATATCACAATCGGCCCACCCGTCGTAGCAAAGTTGCGTAAACACAGCAAATTGTTCTTCGACGCCCACCTGATGATTACCGACCCGCGAAAATACGTCCCCGCTTTCGTCAAGGCAGGCGTAAATCACATAACATTCCACATCGAAGTCGAAAAAAAACCGGCGGAATTAATAAGGATGCTTCACGGTATGGGTGTAACAGCGGGTCTTTGCCTTAATCCGGAAACGCCGGCGAGGGCAATCGAAAAATATGTTCATCTTGCCGATATGATTCTGGTAATGACGGTTCATCCTGGCTTTGGCGGGCAGAAATTCATCGCTTCGGCCGCGAAGAAAATCCGCACCATCCGCAACATCGTCGGCCCGAAAATCAGAGTCGAGGTTGATGGCGGTATCGACGTTAAAACCGCACCCATCGTGGTCGGCTACGGAGCCGATACCCTTGTGGCAGGCCGGGCAATCTTTGGTGAAAAAAACCGAATCGCCGCGATTAACGCTATTCGAAAAACGTGTCTGTAAATTTGCCTCTGGAAAACCTGTCTTTTTTCTCCGAAAAAACAGCTCATTTCTTCAAAAAAGTTGTTGACAAAGCAGGGTGGTTTGGATATAATTTGCCGCTTGCTGGGGGATAAAAAATGAGGATTTAGTATGGAGGCGTAAAATGGGTGCTGGTAAAATACATGCAATAGTGGTTCTTTTATTGTCTTTTTCCATCCTTTCTGGCTCCGTGCAGGCCAAATACTCAGGCGGTTCAGGTGAGCCAAACAATCCCTACCTGATATCTACCCCCGCGGATATGAACCAAATCGGGCGAAATTACACCGACTGGGACAAGTGCTTCAAACTGACGGCTGATATAAACCTCTCCGCCTATACCGGCACACAGTTCAGTCGCATCGGCACCGATGACAAACACGCCTTCAGCGGCGTTTTTGACGGCAATGGGCACACGATTTCCGGCTTCACATACACGGCACCGACCCGCGACTATATCGGCGTCTTCGGTGATAACCGTGGGATAATTGAAAATGTCTCTCTTGTCGATGTAAACATAACCGGACGCAGCTATGTTGGCGGGCTGGTGGGATATCTAGAGGGCTCTGACGAGGGCGGCTGGATCAGCAATTGCAATTCGACGGGTGTTACCCGCGGCGGAGATAACTCCCGGTATATTGGTGGGCTGGTGGGATGTGCCAGCACCTATGAGTACTGGTGCTATATCAACAACTGCTATTCGACAAGCGCCGTCACCGGCGGGAATGGCTCAGCGTATCTCGGCGGGTTGGTGGGGCAAATCGTTAACGGCGACATCAGCAATTGTTCTTCGACAGGCGCCGTCACTGGCGGAAATGGGTCATATGACCTCGGCGGGCTGGTGGGAGGTATCGGCTCTACCGGCAGCAATGAGTACGGGAGCGAGGGCGACATCAGCAATTGCTATTCGACAGGGACTGTTACCGGCGGAGATGATTCATACGACCTCGGCGGGCTGATGGGAGGTATCGGCTCTACCGGCAACGATGCGTCCTACGGCAATATCAGCGACTGCTATTCGACAGGCAATGTCGCCGGCGGGTATAACTCAAATTCCCTCGGCGGGCTGGTGGGAGGTATCGACTCTACCGGCGGCGATGAGTCCTGGAGCGAGGGCGACATCAGCAATTGCTATTCGACAGGCACTGTTACCGGCAGAGATGATTCATACGACCTCGGCGGGCTGGTGGGAGGTATCGGCCCTACCGGCAACGATGAGTCCTACGGCAATATCAGCGACTGCTATTCGACAGGCGCCGTCAGCGGCGGGTATAACTCAGATTCCCTTGGCGGACTGGTTGGATGTGTATATTACGGCGATGTCGCGGACTGCTATGCCACGGGCGAGGTCACCGGGGACTATGATGCAGGCGGCTTGGTGGGATTGAAAGAGTACTACAGCACTATTACCACATGCTACTCATCAGGCAGCGTGTCCGGGTATATGTTCGTCGGCGGACTACTGGGATGGGATAATGGAGAGGAGCAGGAGACCACGGATTCATTCTGGGACACTAACACCAGCGGCCAATCCTGGAGCGCCGGCGGAACGGGCAAGACCACAGCAGAAATGATGACGAGAAGCACATTTACCGATGCCGGCTGGGATTTCGATGATGTATGGCACATCTGTGAAACCACCAATTACCCAAAACTGCTTTGGCAGATACTACCCGCCGATTTGGTTTGTCCTGATGGTGTTAACTTCGTTGATTTTGCCTTTTTCGCCAAACGCTGGCTGAATACGGACTGCGCAAGCAACAACAACTGCGACGGCGCCGACTTCGATTTGTCAGGCACGGTGGACATAGCTGATTTGGAAATCTTCTGCAATGAATGGCTGAAAGAAGAACCTTATCATAGTTATCAAAGGTGTACGCTGACAATCAATATCGAAGGCAGTGGCAGTGTCAGTAAGGACCCGAACCAGGCCACATATTCCTTTGGTGAAACAGTTCAGCTGACGGCTAATCCCGCTACGGGCGGGTCGTTCCTCTCATGGATCGGCAAGGTAAAAAACAACACCAATAATCCGCTTACTATTGTCATGTATGGCAACATGACCGTTACCGCTGAGTTTACTGTTGTCGCAGATACAACTCCGCCTACACCAAACCCAATGACGTGGGCAGCCGGTGGAGAACCTAATGCAATAAGTGATTCGGCAATTACAATGACTGCGACAACCGCAACTGATGCTACCTCTCCCCCTGTAGAGTACTTCTTTACAAATGTTACCGATACCGGTCACGACAGTGGTTGGCAGACCTCGCCGACCTGGACAGACGGCGGTCTTTATTCTAATACTACTTACACATACAATGTAATGGCCCGAGACAGCGCAGCGCCTGTGCCGAATGTAACCACCGCATCAGCCGATGCAAACGCAACTACTCACGCAGTAGCGGATACCACTTGTCCCGATCCAAACCCGCCGGGGTGGGCAAGCAGACCTGCGGCACTAAGCGACACTCAAATTACAATGACCGCGACAACTGAAACTGATGCCCAGGGGCCGGTGCAGTACTACTTTAGAAATAAGACCGTTACCGGTCACAACAGCGGTTGGCAGAACTCGCCGACTTTCACAGACATCGGCCTTACTCCTGATACTAATTACGGATACACCGTAAAAGCCCGCGATAACGCATTAGTGCGAAATTATACCGCTGAATCAGCCGAGGCAAACGCAGTTACCGGCCATGATGTAACTTCACCCGATCCAAACCCGGCGACCTTCGCGATAGCCCCTCATGCCATAGGACCCACTGCTATCGCAATGAAGGCAACAATCGCGACCGATGCTTCTGTTCCTGTCTGGTATCAATTCTACCGATCTGCACCTCCTGGAAACACCAATTTGTCCGCTTGGCAAACTGATTCAAACTTCACGGACACAGGTCGCACTGAAAATACCACATATACCTACCAGGTAAGAACAAAAGATAGCGCAATTATTCCTAATGTGACCGCCTGGTCGGCTGCGGCATCAGCAACAACTTCGAGAACCATCCAGGACCAGATAAACGAGGCCTGTGCCGCACGTTCTAATTACTCATTTGTGACTATCACCATCGCGGCAGGAACGTATAATGAGTCCATAGTAATTAATGAGCCCAACATTATGCTTGTATCGGCGAGCGGCGCTGCTATTACCGTTATAGACCCGGGCGTTCTTTACCAGCAGGCCGTAGAAATAAGCGGCGAGAGTGTTACTATCGACGGCTTCACCATCAATCATGGCTCTCAGGCCTATGACGCTTCTCATCCACAGCAGAGCACAATTTGGGTTCACGCCAACTACTCCACTATCAAAAACTGCGTCATCGACACCAATAGCACCAGCTATGCTGGTATACTCATTGGTGGTAGACAAGCGGGTGTTCCGAGTGGGCCTGGCGGAACTGCAATCTGGGGCTACAATGTTGCTGCCCCATCAAAAGGCCACACCATACAGAACAACGTGTTCCACAGTTACATCGCTGGTGAGAGCACGGGTATTTTTGCCGTCAAGCTGAGCGACGACTCCCTGATTAGCGGTAACACGTTCAATGGTGATGCCAACGATATGCTCGCCTGGAGCACTGTTGGGAACGAAGGTGGTGTCGGCACGGGCATTCAAATTCACAGTGCGGCAAAGGGCTTGGGTACTCATGCGGTTACCATTCAAAATAACACCGCCCAGTATTTGAAGTACTCCTGGCTGACCTTTATTCCGAGTTACCCCTACAACGATTCTACCGGCAAATGGTATGAGCAGCAGGAAGATTCCGATGTGAACGACGTGTTAGTAACGGGTAATACCGTCCACAACATAGGAACACTGCACGCCACCGGAGACAGCGCCGGAACTGGTATCACATTCCAGGGTCAGAAAAAGAGCGATTCCTTTGCACCAGGTTCTGCTAACCTCACCATTGATGAAGGCAAGGTAACTATCCAGAGCAACACTTTCTCTGCGAGTGGATACGGTGTCTGGATCAAGGTTCCTAAAAACTATAATAGTGGTACTTCTTATGGTTGTGTCTTTGATGCAAATCATATCACTATCGGCACGAACAACTCCATATCTGGCAATACCACCTACGGTGTATACAACGGGACTGTTGATCCCACTCAAGTGTCATACCACGGCCATACTGTTGTAGATGTCAATGCCGTGGGTAACTGGTGGGGCGATGCAGCCGGACCTTATGCACCTACTAACCAGTTCACTACTGGGGATGCAGTAGATGCTAATGTTATCTACTCGCCTTATCGGACAACCGCACCATAATGATTGACCAGAATAGGTAACGAGAGTTTTTCAGGCGACCCCGCCTCCTCACGAGGCGGGGTCGCTTTTTTTAGAAGTTTTGTAAAAATGGGGGACGACAATTGCACCCTGGATAATGACTGCGACGGAGCGGATTTTGACTTCTCCGGCACGGTCGATGAGGCAGACCTGGCGATAATGTGCGACTACTGGTTAAAGGGCTTGTAGCTTTTTATTCTTGCGTTTCGTTTCTATTCTTTCCGAAAACGGCTCATTGCCGGTAAGCCGATAATTGCCTCTGGAAAATGATCCGCTCTTTTGGTAGAATCGCTGAATCCTGTGGACGGGACCTGAATGGCGATTATGGCAAAAGAAGCGAAATCGAAATGGAACGGCTTTTCGCTCAAAAAGCGAAAGGAAATGCCCGACGGGCTTTGGACGCGGTGTCCGGCCTGCGAGCATATGCTTTACAAAAGCGCCGTCGAGAAAAACCTCAACGTCTGTCCCGAATGCGACTACCACTTCCGCATCGACGCACTTACCCGCATCAGCTACTTAGTCGATGAGGGCTCCTTCGAAGAAACACACGACCACCTTACCAGCAACGACCCGCTTGATTTCAACTTCAGGGGAACAACTTATCGTCAGCGTCTAAAGGCCGACGAAAATAAAAGCGGCTCAAAAGAAGCTATGCGAATCGGCAAGGCGTTCATCAAGGGAAGAGGCGTGGTGCTCGCCGTTATGGAGCCGAATTTCCTGATGGGTTCGATGGGCTACGTCGTCGGCGAAAAACTTTGCTTAGCCGTCGAAAAAGCAATCGAAGAAAAACTGCCGCTCGTGGCTATATGCTCATCGGGCGGGGCGAGAATGCACGAAGGCGTTGTATCGCTGGGCCAAATGGCTAAAACAAGCGCAGCACTGGCCAAATTCGACAAAGAAGGCGGATTCTTCATCTCGGTCATGACCGACCCCACTACCGGCGGAGTTACCGCCAGCTTCGCGATGCTGGGCGACTGCCTCATCGCCGAACCAAAGGCGTTAATCGGCTTCGCAGGCCAGCGAACAATCGCCGAGACCATCAAGGTCGAGCTGCCCAACGGTTTTCAGACCGCGGAGTTTATGCTCGAACACGGCTTCGTCGATATGATTGTTCACCGCAAAGACCTTCGCAGCGAAATCGCCCGCCTCATCGACTACTGCCAGAAATAACATCACCCGCAAAAATTATCTCGCATCCTGACCAGCAACCGATAACACCAGGGCAAAAACCTTTTCAGCGCCCGCCTCTCTCAACGTTTTTGAACACTCATTAAGCGTGGCATTCGTAGTTTTGATGTCATCTACAAGGCAAACCTTGCGGCCTGCGAAAGGATGCCGATAACGGACTGCGAATGCACCCTTCACATTTTTTACCCGTGCAGCAAAACTTGGCATTTCAGCTTGCGGCTTTGTATAACGAATCCGGACAAGGTCAGTGCTGATTTCAGCGGAAGGATGTTTTAATCCCTTTGCCAAAAGATACGACTGATTGTAGCCGCGATGAAAGCGCCTTCGCCAATGCAATGGCACCGGCACAAAAAAGTCGATATCCTGAAAAAATGTGCTTGTCTGCAATGCGGTATCCGCAAGCCAGACCATTATCGAATCAAGCTCGGTCTTGTCCTTCTTGAACGCCAGAATCATATCCTGCAGCGACTCGGCATATCTACCTGCGCGGGCAATGCCGTCAAAACCAATCTCCTCGCCCCGGCAGTTCGGGCAAACGCCTTCACAAGCAACATAAGGGCTTACGTCTTTGCCGCATCGTCTGCAATAATCAGCAGAACATACAGAAGTAAGTCCCTCCCAGCAATCCCCGCACAGGACGTTTCCGGTTTCGACGCTATGCCGGCCACAGTTGACACACTTAGCGGGCCAAAGCAATTGACCAAGCCCGCCAACAGTATCACTAATGGCTCTCGCGAACCAATTTGATGTCCGGTTTGGTGCGGTTATCATTTTATTCAGGGATTACAACGTTCACATGGCCTTTTACCCGCGGCGATTGCCTCGTCCCTGGTAGCGTAGCTCACAAGATTACCCGTAGATATTCTCTTCGCAGACGGACAACTCGCCTTGTGAAACACCTGGCTGTTTTTCGAGGCAACAAATGTCGCTTCAACGGCTTGTTGTTTAACCGGTTTAGTATCTTTATCAACACTTGCTTTGCGAGATTGCGGCCGGGGCTGATTGACATCTGGTTTCTTCTCCACGGAAACCATCGGCGGACAGGAAGCAATAAACGCCTGAACCTGTTCTCTAACTATTACGGGAATTTCATCGACAATTTTCCCCGCCGCCATAATTCGTATGCCGGAGTCCATCTTCCAGACGTCAGCAACAACAGAAAACCGCTCATCGCCATTCACCAAAGTAACGCTTCGGACCAGAGACGTTTGCACTGAAACTACATACTGCTCAATAGATTCAAATTTGAGAACCGTTAACTTGATGTTCAATTCAGGGGCATCCGCAGATGAACGACTGATTTTGAAACCGGCATCATAAAGTTGGCTTATCACTTCCGTTTTGATGCTTGCTCGTTTCAAACCATCGGCATTCGGTTCGGAATCGGCAGGTGTGAGAATTACCGACAGTTCATCTATGCCAGCCAAAGCCGGATTGGGTTTGATATCGCCTGATAATCCCTGTTGGGCAAAAACGTGACTTGAAAAAATAAAAAACAGGACCACCCGTGTGAGAAGGTGTGTGACTCTCATATTTGTGCCCTCCAAAACTTAAGTCAGCCAGACACTATACAATCAACGCAAAGGCATCGGCAACGGGCATACCTTCCTTAATGCCCAGCGATTTGGCCTTTTCATTGACCTTTGTAACCTTTCGGTCAGGAAATCTGTCAAGCGTTCCAATCGGGTTGGCCGGCGAGCTTTCGACGAGGGCCGCGGCCACGCCATATCTCTGGCAGGCGTCAACATCGATTGCCGGGCAGGCGAGAAAACCCTTCGAGCCGGTAACAATCAGGATATTAAAGCCGGGCCATTTCGTCTGAACGCCTTCAACAAGGCCTTTCGGGGTCTTAAACGTTTTCCTGTTGATTTCCATAATTCGTTCCTCTACTTATCTGCCGGTTTCTTTTTACCAGCTTTTTTCACAGGTTGTTCCTGCGGCTTCGGTTCTTCGTGGTGAACCGGCGAGCCAAGCATCGACTGTATTTCTTTTAATTTTTCCTGAAGCATTTCCGGCGTTTTCGCCTCGACGGTCAGCCGGAGCAACGGCTCGGTATTACTCGGCCTGCAGTTGAACCACCAGTCCTTGAATCCGACGGTAACGCCGTCGAGCCAATCAACCTGCCCGTCGCGGTATCTTTTCGCCAGTTCGTCCATCTTGGCCTTTTTGTCTTCGACCTGGAAGTTTATCTCGCCGCTTGCGGAGTACCTGCGAAGCGGTTTGGCCAGCTCGCTGACCGGCAAATCGCTCTGACTGATTATATTCAGCATATGAACAAAAGTAATCATCCCCGAGTCGGCGCAATAATTATCGCGATAGTAAAAATGTCCTGACAACTCGCCGCCGAAAATAGCGTGCGAATCGCGCAGCGCTTTTTTCATAAACGCGTGTCCCACACGCTCCCGCCGGGGCGTCCCGCCAAATTTGATGATTTCCTCGGCCACTACTCTGCTCGAGCGAAGGTCGTAAACTATCGTTGACTTCGGCTCTTTTTTCAGAAAGTACCCCGCCATAAGCGCGGTCAGCAGGTCGCAGCCAATCGTCCTGCCCGTCTCATCAACCATCATCAGCCGATCTGCGTCGCCGTCAAAACAAATGCCGAAATCACACTTTTCCTGAACGACCGCTGCCTTCAATTCCGCAAGGTTTTCCTCGACCAGCGGGTTCGGGTCGTGCTTGAATGTCCCGTCGTGCTTGAAATTCAACTCGATAATTTCCAAACCCAGCCCGGAGAACAGGGCAGGCACCATTTTCCCCGCCATACCATTCGAGGCGTCAATGGCTATCTTGAGCTTCCGCAGCTTGGGCAGCAGGAATTTCAAGACATGCTTTTTATATTCTTCTGTAAGGTCAACCTTCTGCACAGTGCCTGTCGGCTTGCCTTTGGTATGGAGCAGAGACATCGCGATATGCTTTATGTCTTTGAGACCGGTATCTTCGCCGACTGGTTTTGCGCCGGGGCCTGATACCTTGAAGCCGTTGTATTTGGCTGGATTGTGCGAAGCAGTTACCTGGACTCCGCCGCAGGCGCTAAGATGATTTACCGCAAAGTAAACCAAAGGCGTATCATTCATACCGATATCGATAACATCGATGCCCGCTGATATGATGCCCTCAATCAGCGCACCGGCAAGCGACTCGCTGTGTGTCCGCATATCTCTGCCGACGCAGATTGCCCTTGCGTTGGTCTGCCCCCTGTCAAAACCGTGAAGAAGAGCGGGCAGAAAACGCGCCGCCGCAAAACCAATCTTCCACGCATCTTCCTCGTTAAACTGCTCGCCATAAATACCCCTGATGTCGTATGCCTTGAAAATCGCTGGATCCATTAAATAACCCTTTCGCTGTTCATTTCTTAAAATAAATACGGTTAGCAAAAAGGGATACTATAAGAGGCGAACCGGCCTTGTGTCAATGGCCGAAGAACCGAGGGGAGAACCGATCTCGCATCCGCAAACTGACTTTAACCAGCATAAGCATTACGGGAACTTCCACGAGCGGGCCTATGACGGCCGCGAAGGCCTGACCGGAGTTAATGCCAAAAACCGTTACAGCAACAGCAATTGCCAGTTCAAAATTGTTACTGGCGGCCGTAAGAGACAAGGTTGTCGATTGAGCATAGCCGGCCCCTGCCTTTGCGCTGATGAAAAAGGTGATAAAAAACATCGCCACAAAATAAATGAGCAAAGGCACAGCGATACGAAGAACATCAACAGGCAGAGAAACTATAAACTGCCCCTTCATACTGAACATCACCACGATTGTGAAAAGCAGAGCAATCAATGTAATGGGACTGATTTTGGGAATGAACTTATTTTGATACCAATCCTTGTTTTTAATCTTTATCAAAGAAAACCTTGTAACAATGCCCGCTATGAACGGTATTCCCAGATAAATGAAAACGCTTTTGGCAATCTGGGAAATAGAAACATTGACAGCGCTGCCGGCCAACCCGAAAACGGGCGGCAAAACCGTTACAAATACGTAAGCGTAAACGGAAAAGAACAACACCTGGAAAATGGAATTAAACGCCACAAGGCCCGCTGCGTATTCCGTATCGCCTTTGGCAAGGTCGTTCCAGACGATAACCATTGCGATACATCTTGCCAGCCCGATTATAATCAGGCCGACCATATATTCCGGATAGCCCCTCAAAAACACTATCGCCAGAACAAACATCAGGACCGGGCCGATTACCCAGTTTTGAACCAGCGACAATCCCAATATCTTATAATTGCGAAAGACCCCGCCCAGTTCCTCATATTTCACCTTCGCCAAAGGCGGATACATCATCAGAATAAGACCAATGGCGATAGGAACATTAGTTGTGCCGTATTGAAATGTGTCCCAGACATTAACAATCGAGGGATAAAAATAACCGGATGCGACACCTACTCCCATCGCCAGAAAAATCCACAGGGTCAAATACCTGTCTAAAAAAGATAACTGTCTTGATATGCCGTCTTTCATCCGTATCCCCTTATTTTTAATTCGCCGTATAAATCAGGTAGAGTCCTCCAAAAATAACGAGGACTCCGCATACCCTTCTTAAAATAATCGCGCCACGCGAACGCTCATTCCAGTTCATATACCGCTGGACAACCTCTGTAAATGTCCCCGCGAATACAATCACGGAACAATGGCCGAGACCGTACATCATTAATAGCGCCGCTCCATATAACAAATTCGTTTGTGCCACTTTGAACGTTACCCCAAGCATAGGGGCCATATACGCAAACGTGCAGGGACCGAGAGCAACACCAAATACAAGGCCGAGAATAAAAGCGGCCAGCATTCCTTTACGTTTCATACCTACCTGTCCCGGCCCTGAAACAGGCATTGGTATTACATCGAGCAGGTGTAAGCCAACGAGGAAGAATACCAGAGCGACAAAGTAATTGCCGTATTTTCCTACATCGCCCATCATCCGCCCTGCTGCCGCCGTAACAGCTCCGATTGCTCCTATGGTAATGAGGATACCAACCGCAAACAGTGTAGAAATCCAAAATGCTCGCCTTGTCGAAATCCGTCCCTGTTCATCAATGAAGCCGACGATTAACGGAATGCTTGCCAGATGACAGGGGCTTAACAAAATGCTCAATACTCCCCATAGAAATGAGGCGGCGATAGCTATGGCCGCTGTGCCCTCTACCGCCTGCGTCAAACTTGTAAAAATCCGCTCAATCATTTTGGCCCGCCCAGGTCAACCCCGAATTCTTTCCACTTTGCGATAATGCCTTCCTTCGGGAAAAAACCTTCGTGACGAAACAGCTCTTTGCCGGATGAATCATAAAATATCTGCGTCGGGATTACGCTTATTTTATATTTATTTGCCTCACCCGGATTTTTCCAGACATCGATAAAATCCACCTGGAGCTTGCCGTTATACGTGGTTTTAAGTTCCTCAAGTATCGGCGCCATCATCTTGCACGGGATACATTTATCCGCCCCCAAATCCAAAAGCCGGGGCAAATTCCCTTGTATCGTCGCGTATGGCTTATTAACTTCCTCCACCACGATAGCACCTGTACCCTTTTGCGTTTTCTTCACCATCGCCACGCCCGCGATGGCCGCTATCAGAACAATAACGATAATCAACTTCGCGGCTTTATTCATGGTTTCAGCATCTCCTTAATCTCCTGTATGTTCAGCAGTTTACCCGCTGTTTTGACCTCTCCGTCTATCACCAGCGCAGGCGTCGTCATAACTCCAAACTTCATAACCTCTTTTATGTTCGTCACCTTATCCAGTGTGTATTCCAAGCCAAGCTCCTTCGCGGCTGTCTCAGCATTTTGCGCCAACGCCTTGCACTTTGGACAGCCGGAGCCAAGAATCTGTATTTTTTTCATTCTTCAAATCCCTACAGCAAGATATTAAAAAGATAACCGATAATTATAATCCCCGCGGCAACTATGCCGAAAAACGTAAAAACAAGTTTCGGCTTCAATATGTTCCGCAGAATAATCGCCTCAGGCAGCGACAACCCTATCACCGCCATCATAAACGCGAGAACCGTCCCCAGCGCGGCCCCCTTCTCTAAAAGCGCCTTCACAATCGGTATAATCCCCGCGGCATTCGAATACATCGGAACCCCCAAAAGCACCGCGGCAGGCACAGACCACCACGCCCCTTTACCCATAAATGACGCCATAAAATCCTGAGGCACATAACCGTGAATCCCTGCGCCGACCGCTATCCCCAGAATTACATAAATCCAAACCTTTGAAACAATGTCCCTGACCGCGTTTAAGCCATAGCGAATCCTGCCCTCCCAGTTTATCGCGTCCTCCTGGACCACCTCGCCCATCTGGGCCTCGAAAACCCAAGGCTCTATGTGATTTTCCATATGTAACCTGCCGAGAATCCAGCCGGCGATTATGGCGATTAACAAACCAACTCCCATATAAAGCCCCGCGACCTTCCAGCCAAACATCCCGAAAAGCATCACTAACGCAATCTCGTTTATCATCGGGGCTGAAATCAAAAATGAAAATGTCACGCCAAGCGGTACACCGGCCGTCACAAAACCCACGAACAAAGGCACCGCCGAACACGAACAAAAAGGCGTAACCACACCCAGAAGCGCAGCCAGAATATTGCCCACGGTTTCGCTTTTGCCGCTGAGAATCTTTCTTGTCTTTTCAGGCGTGAAAAACGAGCGAACAATCCCTATCCCGAAAACAATCAGCACAAGCAGCATCAAAACTTTAGGCGTCTCAAAAATAAAAAACTCAACCGCCGAGCTTAAATGCCCGCCTTGTCGCATATTCAGCAGCGAATATGTAATCCATTCTCCAAAAGCCGTCAGGTTCCAGTAAATCAGGCCCCACAGCAACACCGCAGCTATCAGAAGCAATGTCCACTTCAGAATCCTCATTGCCTATGCCCTAAAGAACTTTCAATATCTCTTTGTCATCCTTGACCCGTTGTTTCAGCACGCCCGACATACAAGAGAAGAAATCGAGGATACAGGGACATTTCAACTCGTAGATAACTTGCAGTCCTTTTTTATGATATCCGAGGATTCCTGCGGCGACCATAAGAGACAAGTGCCGCGAGACATTGGAACGCTCTGAGCCGATATATTCGGCGATATCACAGACGCACTGCGGCCCATCTTTCAGAAAGTCGATGATTGCCAGACGCAGCGGATGGCCGATTGCCTGCGCAACCTGGGCCTGTTTTTGAAACAACAGTCGTTTTTTCGAATCAGGCATATTCATTTCCCATAAATGTTACTATGTGATTATATACTCACATAGTATCAAATATGTTTGCCCGGTCAACAGCGATTTTTCAGTATTTTTTACGAAGTCGGGCGGGGGGTATTTTGAGCAGGCCTCGGTATTTGGCGATTGTCCGCCGGGCAAGGCCCGTGATACCCGCTTCAGTAAGTTTGGCTTTAATCTGGTCATCGCTGAGGGGCTTGGCTTTGTCTTCGGCGTCGATTATTTCCTGCAATTTGCCCCTGATTGCCTCCCAGCTTTTCTCGTTACCCTGCGTATCCTCGATGCCGCCGCTGAAAAACTTCCTCAAGGGCAAAATGCCCCATTCGCACTGCACATATTTGCCCGCGACCGCACGCGAAACGGTGGCGATATGCACACCGACATCTTCGGCAACCTTCGCCATAGGCAACGGCTTCAAATACAACTGCCCTTTGTCGAAAAATTCCCTCTGCCGATTGACAATCGAACGGGTCACCTTGAGCAGCGTGTTTTTGCGCTGCTGTATTGCGTCGATTATCCACTGGGCCGAGCGAATATTGTTCTGCAGAAACTGTTTTGCGTTTTCGCCGACCTTGTCGGCCGATGCCATTTTGACATAGTCATCGCTTATGCGCAGCCGGGGCAAACCATCTTCCACCAGCCGAACCGTATAGTCGCCCGTTTCTTCGGAATATTCCACAATTACGTCGGCGGTAATCGGGTGATTGTGGTTTCTGCCGATTTGCAGCCCGGGCGACGTATCGAATTTGCTCAGCCGTTCAATCGCGTGGTTAATGTCCTCCATAGTGCAATTCATCTTCTTCGCGATATCAGGCAGCCGGTTTTCGAGCATCTCTTCTAAGTGATTGGTAACAAGGGCCGTCTCAAAGCTGACATCCTCACTGCTTTGCCTGATTTGAATCAGCAGGCACTCCTTAAGGTCGCGTGCCCCGACGCCGGGCGGGTCTAACTCCTGGATCAACACAATCGCCTTCTGCAAATCCTCAAGCGTAAAATCGGTCCGGTCATTGCTGTGCAACTGCTCTAATCGAACCGACAGATACCCCTTGTCGTCGATGTAGTCGATAATCATACTGCCGGCTTTTTTCACCGGCTCGTCCGCTTCGACCATTCGCCACTGGTCTTCGAGATAATCGTGCAGCGACTGCGGCAGTGCGGCGGTGTTATTAATCGCGGCGAGCTTCGGGTCCGGCTCGTCCGACCGAGGTATCGGATAATCGTCACGATGCTCAATATAATCCCGCACCTCTTCATCCATCCGGTCATCGCCCTTGTCGTCCTCTGCCGTCTGGCTCTTGGACTCGACCTGCACCTCCGGCTCACTGGTCTCAGCGGGTGTCTCCTCCTGCCCTGTTGATTCGTCCGCTTCCAAAACCGGATTGCTGTTCAGCTCCTGCTCTATCCTTTCCTGAAGCGCAAGCAGCGGAAGCTGGAGTATCTCCATCGACTGAATCATATGCGGAGCCAGCTTCATCTGCTGCTCCAGCCGCATCTGTCCTCGCATTTCCAGCTTCATTTACTTACAATCCCGAATATCTTAGTGTTTTTGTTCACGGCCTATTTCCCCCTATTATAACAAATGGCGAGACAAGTTTCGGCAAGATTCCGGCAAATAGCACTCCCTACCCGCCCCGCCTGCCCCGGCAATCCGTAGGCCGGGGAGCTATTCGAGGGGGAGCGTAGCCGAGGAGTCTCCATAGCACGAAGCGCGACGTTTACCCGCCGCAGGTGGGGAGGGTCGAATCCACCCAAATTCACAGGTAAAAAGGTTGACAGAGTGCGTCCCATAAAGTATACTGGCTATAGAGTGTGGCGGTCTTGTTTCCGCGCGCAACGTTATGATATTTAAGTCGTTAAGGAGAACCAAAATGACCTCTACAAAAACAAAAGGGTTTACAATCATCGAACTGCTCACGGTAATGAGCATTATCATTATCCTGATGAGCGTCCTTGTGCCGGGGTTAGCAAGGACCCGCAGATACGCCAAGGTCGTAGTCCAGCAGGGCCAGTTCCACGAAATCAGCAAAGGACTCGAACTATATCGCAACGACCATCAGGAAACCTACCCCGATTCAGGTGCAACAGATACCAATGCAACACCCGTTGGTTACTGCGGGGCAATGAAATTATGCGAGGCCCTATTAGGTCAGGATGGAATGGGCAATAGTCCACTGTCAAATTTCCAAGCCAGCCAACCAACCACTTATCTGTTTGACCTTTGTTATATAAGCTCGCCGACCTTATACACAGGCGCCTCTCCCTCCAGGCTGGATTTAGCGGCAAGCTTGCGTAACAGAACCAAGTATGTCGAATCTGATAGTGTCAAGGCCTACCGTCTTCAGGATATATACAATTGGGTCATTACTACTGGTGTGAATTTCTATGCCCCAACAGCAGCATTCAAGACCGATGATGGCTCAGCGTCAACACCTTCAACTTACCCAAACGCGGTTATTGGCGATGTCTTTCAAAAAGCTACTATAAACGCCACACATTGTCCAGCACGGGCAGGGCAAAAGGTAGGTATGCCGGTGTTATATTACAAGGCCGACTCGTCTAAAATTGCCCATGACACTACTACTGACCCCTTAACTACAACCGCCAATATCAACATTTACAATTTTGATGACAACTATGCAATCACAAAACTTGGATGTCCTTGGGAGAGTGGAGTTGCGAAAATAACCGACCATCCAATGTTTACAGACCCCAGATTTTTCCTTACTGCTATCACTAATGACAAGATTACATCCACACCACGGCCACACAATGAAGATGGTTATATCCTCTTGTCAGCCGGCTGGGATGGCCTTTACGGGACACAGGACGACGTGTATAACTTCGCCAAATAAAACCACAGATTACACAGATTACGCTGATTTTTACTGCCGCGGGATAGAAGGGCCTCGCGGCAGTTTTATTTTCATACACGGACACACACTGACTTAAAAAAACACTGACTAACACCCGCCCTTGGCGGGCGTAATCTGCGGTTAAAAATCTTTGAGTTTTAGCATCCTGCTGGTAAAATTTCAGTGTAAATCAGTGAAATCAGTGGTTATAATTTGGATTTACCGGGTAGGTAGCTCAGGTGGTAGAGCAGTGGACTGAAAATCCACGTGTCGTGAGTTCAACTCTCACCCTGCCCATTAAAAACAAGGTTTTTGGCGGCGGGAGATTTTCACCTTGCCTGTTGTTTGTCTTTTTTCGCGGGCGAAGAAAAGAAACATTGAAAGGAGGCGTTTATGAGTAACACAGAAAGACGATGTTCTAAGTGTGAGTTCTATGACGCAAATTATGGCCAGTGCCGCGTAATGCCTCCAGTTGTGCAACACGCTGGTATTCCCTACGACGAAGGCGGAAGAATACAAAACGAAAAAGGGTGGCCAAATGTGAATCCTGATGATTGGTGCGGCAAATTCAATTCAAAATAAAAACAGCCAAAATTCGGTTCACTTATTGAACTTAGAAATGGAACAGAAGGATATTATGCATGGGCACAAACAACTGCCATTACGAACAATACGCCCACAATGGCCCATTCCCACCAGTTGGGTTTCGATGTTTCACTAACGGCCTTCATCATATTGCCTCCGGGTCACTTTGACGGGATTCACAAGGTTCCCTTTTATTCCTGCCTTTTCGTAATATTCCACTATATCGGGCAAAAGCCTCTCCTCATATAGTATAGAAACGAGTATAGTGATATAAAAACGCATATCCAATCAACCGGCCATATAAAACGTGAGCGATTTGACGGTTGTATCGATTGCGCCGAATAGCTTTCCGCTATGAAAAACAAAAACCCGCTTTTCAGCATTGTTACACGACAAGCAGCCTTTTTTCAATCAATCGGCGTCTAAATTCCTTGACAGGACTATGGGTAATTTTGTAAATTGCTTCTTTATGACTTTGTGAATGTGAACACAAGCACTAACTGGACATAATATATATTGTGAGATACAGCAAGATACCAAATGAGACGGTTCGTCGCCTGCCGGTTTACCTTCGGGGGCTGGCCCTTATGTCCCAGCAGGGGCTCAGCAGCGTCTCCAGCAGCAAACTGGCGGATTTTGTCAGCGTAAACCCCTGGCAGATAAGGAAGGACTTCTCTTACTTCGGCGACTTCGGGACCCGGGGGGTTGGCTACGACATCGAGAACCTCGCTAAGCAAATCAAAAAGATACTAAAACTCGATACGATGCGAAAAACCGCCCTGGTGGGGGTCGGCAACTTAGGGTCAGCAATAATGGCATACACGGGTTTTGGAACATACGGTTTTCAAATTACCGCCGCATTTGATAATGACCCCGCCAAGATTGGCCGCAAGATGAATGACGTCGCGGTTGAAAGTATTTCTATGCTCGATACACTGGGCAAGCGACAGGTGGATATGGCGATTATCGCCGTGCCCGAACAGGCGGCGCAGGACGTGGCGGATGCGCTGGTCAGGGCGGGCATTAGGGGGATATTGAATTTCTCCCCGCGAAGAATAGTCGTCCCGAAAAAAATAAAGGTGATAACAATAGATATAGCGACGGACCTTGCCCGTCTGCCATACTATATTCCTTAAAAAATGAAACCGGCAAACATTAGGATTTTGACGAATAAGGTTTGAGAACATTTTTAACAGAGGCGTAAAATGAGAACAGTAACAATCGACAAAAACGCTTTCAGGCGGTTTGTGGATGCAATCATAAAACAGCAGCGAGTCGTCGGCGTCTGCGCCAAGGGCGACCGCTTCGATTTTGACCTGCTCGAATCAGCCGACCAGCTTCGCCTGGATTACGACGTAACGCTTCAGCCGCCGAAGAAGTACTTCCTGCCGCCGGTTGAAACACTGCTGACCTTCGAAGTCGGCGATGGCTACAAGTCAGTTTACGATGATACCGAATTTGTCCTCCTGGGCGTTCATCCGTATGATATGGTGGCGTTAAATCAGCTTGACCAGCTTTTCAGCCAGGACAATTACGATACCCACTATATGAAAAGACGTCACAACGCGACGATAGTCGTCTGCGACGTAATCGCCCCATCCAAAGACATTTTCGCCTCCTCGATGGGCACAGCAACAGTCAAGGATGGTTTTGACGTTCTGCTTACCGATATAGGCAACGCGTTCGTTATGGAAAGCGGCTCAAAGAAAGGTGATAACCTTATCGCCAAGGCCCAGGACGCGGTTGCTTCAAGCGAAAAGGACCTTCAGGCAAGGCAGAAAATTCAGGCCGAAAATGAAAAACGGCTTAATAATCACAAACTGAAATGCGAGGCATCCTATCTGCCCAAACTCCTTGAAAGGGCATACGACCATCCCGTCTGGGAAGAAAAGGCCAAGACCTGCTTTAGCTGCGGCTCCTGCAATCTCGTATGCCCGACCTGCTACTGCTTCAACGTGCAGGACGACGTAAACTGGGACTTCATATCGGGCAAAAGAGAGCGCGCCTGGGACGGCTGCCTGCTCGATGGTTTCACAAAAGTGGCAGGCGAGCACGAATTCAGGAAGAAACGAGCCGACCGCTTCAGACATCGCCTGTATCGAAAATGCAAATACGTGCCTGAAAAAATAAGCAGCCGGATAATGTCCTGCGTAGGGTGCGGGCGATGCGTAGGAGCGTGCCTGCCGGATATCGCAAACCCGGTCAAGGTTTACAACAGGTTAGTTGATGATTTAGGAATAAAGTAATTCAAGTCGAGTGATTCACAATAAAATATAGGAGCGTTAACAATGTGCGAACGTTGTGCTGTTGAAAAAGACATTTACCTGCCCCGACTGGCGACCCTCGAAAAGAAGCGGCTGATGAACCCGACCGAGATGTATCTCCGGCTATCAATAGATGACGGCGAGCCGTTCGACTTCATCCCGGGTCAGTTCGTCGAGGTATCAATCGCGGGCATAGGCGAGGTGCCGATTACAATCTCGTCATCACCCACGCAAAAGGGCTACTTCGAGCTGGTCGTCCGCAGAATCGGCAACGTTACCAACGCGATTCATCGGCTGAGAATCGGCGACAAAATCGGGATACGAGGCCCGTTTGGCAAAGGCACATACCCGGTAGAAGAGGCAAAGGGCAAAAACGTCGTGTTTATCTGCGGCGGCATCGGGCTGGTGCCCCAGAGGTCTTTCATCAACTATGTTCTCGACAACCGCGCCGACTACAAAGAGCTTGCCGTCCTGCTCGGAACAAAGTGTATGGCGCAAAGGTTCTTCCATTCGGAAATCGACGGCTGGTCGCACAGGAACGACATACGCTTTATGGAAACGATTGACCAGGTCGACGACTGCTGGCTCGGAAACGTCGGCGTCGTTACCACTCTTATTCCCAAAATTGAAACCGAGCTTCAGTCGGCGCTGGTGTTTATCTGCGGGCCGCCGGTTATGTATAAATTCGTGCTGATGGCCCTGCAGGAGGCAGAAGTGCCCAAAGAAAGAATATTCCTGAACCTCGAAAGAAAAATGAAATGCGGCGTAGGCAAGTGCGGGCACTGCCAGATTAACAACTATTACGCCTGTATAGACGGGCCGGTATTCCGTTATTCCGACCTGCGTATAGCCCCGGAGGCAATCTGATATGGACAGACCAAGAGTAGCGATTTTCGACTTCGCCTGCTGCGAAGGATGCCAGTTGCAAATCGTCAACCTCGAAGAAGAATTGCTCGACCTCATCGATAACGTCGAAGTGGTCGAATGGCGCGAGGCAATGAGCGAGCAAAGCCACGAATACGACATCGCCATAATCGAGGGCTCGATTACCAGGCCTGAAGACGAGAAACGACTGGAGATTATCAGGACAAGGGCAAAAACGCTCATCGCCCTTGGCGCCTGCGCCACAATCGGCGGAGTAAACAAGCTCAAGAACAACTTTGAGATGAGCGACGTTAAAAAGTTCGTTTACGGCAAGTCGGCCGATATGCCTCATCTTGAAACCATGCCTACAAAAGCGGTGGATGAGGTGGTCAAGGTGGATTACAAAATCCACGGCTGCCCCATAGACAGAAAAGAATTCACATACGTGATTCGTTGTCTGCTTATGGGTAAACGGCCTGAAATACCCGAATGGCCCGTATGCGTCGAATGCAAATCAAAAGGCAATCCCTGCCTTTGGGACTATGGGCAGGTTTGTTTAGGGCCGATTATCAGGGCCGGCTGCGGCGCAAGATGCCCGTCATCGAGTTTCAGGTGCTTCGGCTGTCGCGGCTACATCGATAATCCGAACGTCAATGGAGCAAAGGATGTTATTGAACGATATGGCCTGAGCGTTGATGCGCTCAAGGCAAAGATGGTTCTTTTTGGAATCGGTCAGGGGCCAACAAATGCATAACAATCTCGATATCAACATTCATCATATAACCCGCGTCGAAGGACACGGCAACATAGTCGTAAACGTAAAAAACGGCAAAATAGAAAAGCTCCAGTGGCAGGTGCCCGAGGCACCGCGATTCTTCGAGGCGATGGTCCGGGGCCACAGCTACCAGGACATCCAGACGATTGTCTCGCGAATCTGCGGGATATGCTCAATCACACATTCGCTCGCCGCTACCAAGGCGGTGGAAGCCGCGCTGGGCATCAAGGTTTCCGAACAGGCGGACAAGCTCCGCATCCTTATGCATTACTCCGAGCAACTGCAAAGCCATACCTTGCACGTCGGGTACTTGGCAGTGCCTGATTTCTTCGGCACGCCATCCGTTGTGCCTTTAGTCACACGGGTGGCAGACGCCGTAAAAACGATTGTCAAGGCCCACAGAATCGCGAATAACTGGTCGGACCTCATCGCGGGCAGAACGACCCATCCGGTAACGTTAATCCCCGGCGGATTGACCCGAACACCAACTGAAAAACAGTTACGCCAATTGCAGCAGACCCTCAAAGACGCCGTGCCCGACCTCAAAAAAATCGCCGAGGTAGTCCTCAGCGTCGCGGCAAACATCCCCAAATTTGAACGCCCCACCGAATACGTGTCGCTCAAACAGACCAACCCGCCAACATATACCTTCTATCATGGCGGCATAACATCCAACGACAACAAAGGCGCCGCCCTGCCAATTGAGAAATGGCACGACGTCGCGAACGAATACGTAGTTGAGCAATCGACCGCCAAATGGGCAAAGTGGCACCGTGACGCATGCGCGGTCGGCGCCCTGGCCCGGTTCAACAACAACGCCGAATTATTGTCGCCTATGGCCAAAGACGCCGCGAAAATGTTCGGACTCCAAAAGGGCTGCTGCAACCCCTATATGAACACCATAGCCCAGCTTGTCGAGTGCTTCCATATCGTTGAGACGAGCATCGACCTTATCGACCAGTTGCTGGTCAGGGGCCTGAAGACAGAAAAAGTTACATCCTCGCCTAAAGCCGGAAAAGGTGCCGGCTGTGTCGAGGCGCCTCGCGGGATACTGTTCCACGAGTACGAATTCGACAAAAAAGGCAACTGTGTCGCGGCCGATATCTGCATCCCGACAAACCATAACCACGCCAATATCCAGAAGGACTTCGAAAAACTGCTGCCCGAAATTCTCGACCAGAGCGAAAAAGACATTCGATTGAAACTGGAAATGCTCGTCCGCGCTTATGACCCGTGCATCTCGTGCTCAACGCATTTCCTCGATGTGCAGTTCGTAAGGTGACAGACCAAACGCATAGAAAAAACGTCGTCGTCATAGGACTGGGTAATCCGCTCTTGTCCGATGAGGGTATCGGCGTTCATTTAATCCGAAAGCTTTCTGAGCATCAGGACAAATTCCCTTCCGTTGAATTCATCGACGCGGGCACGGGCGGCATGAATGTTCTGCATTTAATAGCGAACCGCAAAAAAGCCGTAATCATCGACTGTGTTAAAACGGGCAAGAAGCCGGGGACAATCAAACAATTCGAGCCGGCTGATGTCCAAACCACAAAAAAAATGACGCATTTCTCCCTTCACGAGGCGGATATCCTGCGAATTATCGAGCTTTCCAGGCAACTCGGTGAATGTCCGGACCAGATAGTAATTTTCGGTATTGAGCCGGAATCGCTGGAATTGGGCCAAAGCTTAAGCAGGACACTCACCAACAAAATTGACCTTTATATGGACACCATAAGTAAGTCGTTTTCTTGAACTTTCCCTTTTTTTGCAATATACTCAATTCGATAACCGTCATTGCAATAGAGATGAAAAACAATCGAATGGCAGTCGATATGAAATTAACCGACGGTATAACAGTATTGCGGAATGACGGCTTTACGCTGGTAGAGTTACTGGTGGTTATAAGCGTAATAGGCCTTTTAATGGGAATACTGCTCCCCGCGTTAGGCAAAGCCAGGGCCTCGGCCAAACGAGTCCAGTGCATGTCAAACCTGCGGCAAATCGGCGTCGCAATGCGGTCATATCTCGATGACAACCGCGATATATTTCCCCTTTGCTGTGCTTTTCCCTGGGATATCACCGATACAAGTAACCCCGATTACACCCCTCCCATAACAAAGGTTTTAGCTCCGATACTTAAAGAGCCGAAAGTTTTTATATGCAAGGCAGATAACGTCAAAAAATATTACTTAATGGTGGGTAATACCAGCTACTGGTATAATGGAATAATACCGGGTGGCTCGCCGGGTCTGGGCGGAATAACGATAAGAGAATACCCACTTGTGCAGGCGGGCGCAAAAGAAAAAGACATAGAAGTCATGGGCGATTTTGACCCGGTTCACCCGGGGTTTACAGGAACATACAGAAAAAGAGTTGGTCAGAAAAACTATCTATACGCGGATTGGCACATAAGCAATTATGTAAAACAGGAGTAAGGATATGACACAGAAAAACAAAACAATTCTGATAGCGGCAATCGTTCTGGCTGCGGGCGTAGCAATTGCGGTTCCAATAGCCGTCAAGCATTACAGCAAACCCGATTTTGTGAAAATGAATCCCCGGCAGATTCGCGAGTATTTTGACTCAAACCAGTTCCGCGACGCCAACGAAGATAAAAGACGCGAAATACGTGAGCAAATGGGCGAGGCAATGCAGGCACGAATGGAAGCCCAGGCAAATGAGTATTTCTCGCTGCCTGATGCGCAAAAAACTGTTTACCTCGATAAAATCATCGATGATATGCAAGCCAGAAGGGCCGAGTTTCTCGCAAGAGATGCCAACGACGCCAACGGCCCGCCGGACCCGAATAGATTCAGAAGATTCGGCCCCCGAGACCCCAATTTCATGCGGCGACAGCAGGGACAGCAAGCCCGGCAGTTCCGCGCGCCTGAGCCGTCAAGAATGAGGGAAAGGTCATCAAGAATGAGCGCCGATTCGAGGGTAAAAATGAATCAATTCCGCCGCGATTTGATGAACCGTATGCAGGAACGTGGTATAACTCCTGGTCGCGGTGGTTTCGGTGGTCCGGGAGGCCCTCCCCCCGGCGGTCCGGGAGGCAGATAACCTGACTAAAATCGAGTCATAGAAGATAACACTCAGCCGGGCCGACGACGGTTTTGTAAAGACCTTTGTCAAAAAAGAATTGGCGGATTGACGTGCAGAGATGGCATTTGCTCGCATATTGTTTTGCGGATTTGTAACCGGCCTTGATTGCCTCGTCTAATAATCCCGCGGGGCCTGAATTAAACAGCGTTTCAATCATCTTTTCGTTACTCGGCTGCCAGTTTTGCCAGATTTCAGCTAAAGGCCGTTTAGCGATATTTCCAACAATTATCCCGCTGCAGGTTCCGCTGAAGATATTGCCATACGGGTCAATATGCACGCCCTTGGCGTCGAGAAATGCGCCTGAGCAATTTTGGGCTGCAATTTGTTCAACTGTCTGCGACGCGACCAGTTCAGTAATCTCCCTAGCCGCCCTGCCCGTGAATCGGCAGGGATAATCATTCAATGCTTCGGCATACCGTTTATTTCGTTCATCTGCCGAAATGTTTTTCATCTCAATCGGTTTATCAAGATATTTTTCCCATCGCACCAGAACACGGTCCTGTCCAACCACTTCTTTTGCGGTCTTCGCTAATCGCCTCACCGGCTCGATATCAACGTATTCCTGATGAAACGGGTCACAACTTATCTTGAGCCGACGCATCCCAAGTTTATCAAGCACTTTTATCCGGTCCTTGACAATCTTTTCATCAACCACCCAAAAACCGTTGGTCTCAATCATATCAACAGGGCCAAGGTTGCTCTTTTTTGCTTCCTGCAGAATCTCCACTAAGTGGTCCCAATATAAAAATGGCTCGCCTCCCGTGACATGAATTTTCGCATTATCTCCCGATAATTCTTTCAGCGATTGCCAAGCGTTTATCGCCATATCGACAGGCATCAGCCCCTCCTGCTCCGGCGAACAGTTGTAATAGCAGAACTCGCACCTCGCATTGCATTTATAAGTCAGCAGAAGGCCGGCATTACGCCAAATCTTGAACTTCGGCTTATCCCGTCCTGCCCGCTTATTATAAATATTATCTGAAAGCGAACTCATAACCAACAATTCCCTGATACCCTGATTACCTGATGTCCTGATAATACTTTTTTAGATGTATCTGAATTACGGTAACATCGGCAGGCGTTATGCCGGAGATTCGTCCCGCCTGGCCAAGCGTCTGAGGCCTGAACAACGTCAATTTTTCCTTCGCCTCGGGCCGCAGGTGCGTTATCGCATTATAATCCAAATCCGCCGGAATTTGTTTCTTGTCCCACGCCTGCAGGCCGGCAGCAAGACGCTCCTGTTTGATAAGATACCCTTCGTATTTGGCATCGATGACAGCAGCATCAATTACTTCTCTGCTGAAGCCGGCGTCTTTTATTTCGGGCATTTCCGCCAGAACCGGCGTAAGCGGACTGTTCGGCCTGCGAAGCTGCTCCCACAAGGCGATTCCGTCTCGGCGGTTATTCTTCAAATACTCTCTTATCCGGTCAATATCACTTAACTTCTTCTGAAATCTTTCCCATCGATTGTCATTGACCAGACCAACCGCCCTGCCAATCTCCGTCAGGCGTCTATCCGCGTTATCCGACCGCAAACTTAGCCGAAATTCCGCCCGCGAAGTAAACATTCGATACGGCTCATCCGGGATACCAACCCCCTCAATACCAAGCCCCTTGGTGAGCAAATCATCAATCATCACACCGATATATGCCTGGTCCCTGCCCAGAACAATTGGCTCGGCCCCCTGCAGGAATCTCGCGGCGTTTATGCCTGCGATGATTCCCTGTCCCGCCGCCTCTTCGTAGCCGCTTGTGCCATTGATTTGACCCGCAAGGAAAAGCCCCGCGATTTTCTTTGTCTCAAGATTACTCTTCAACTGCACGGGCGGGCAATAATCATACTCAATCGCGTAGCCGTAATGCACAATACCGGCGTTCTCGCAGCCAGGCAGGTTTCTGATAATTTCATCCTGAACGTCCTTGGGCAGCGACGTGCTTATACCATTGCAGTAAATAACCTTTTGCTCCAATTCCTCCGGCTCAAGAAATACCTGGTGACGCTCCCTGTCCGCGAAACGAATAATCTTGGTCTCAATGCTCGGGCAGTATCGCGGGCCGGTCGATTTTATCTGGCCCGTATAAAGCGGCGCACGGTCGAGGTTATCGCGAATTATCTTATGTATCTTTTCATTAGTATAGGTAATCCAGCACGGTATTTGCGGTCGGTCGATTCTGTCGTTCATAAACGAAAACGGCGCCGGTTCCTTATCGCCCTGCTGTGCTTCGAGCTTGTCATAATCAATCGTGCCCGCGTCCAGCCGGGGCGGTGTCCCGGTTTTCAGCCGTTTGACAACAAGACCAAGACGTTCAAGACAGGCCGAAAGGTCATCAGACGCCGGCTCACCTCGCCTACCCCCCTCGAAACTCTCAGGCCCTAAGTGCATAAGCCCGCGAAGAAATGTCCCTGTCGCCACTATCACCGTCTTTGTATCACAAACCCACCCATCTTTGCACCGCACACCGACAACGCAACCATTCTCAACAATGATATCAATGGCCATTTGCTCGACGATAGTCAGGTTCGGTGTTTGTTCCAATGCGGAAATCATAAATTGCTGATACTTATATTTGTCCGCCTGGGCGCGCGGCGACTGAACAGCCGGGCCTTTTGAGCGATTGAGCATCCTGAACTGAATCCCCGTTGCGTCGGTCGCCAGCCCCATAAGCCCGCCAAGTGCGTCAACCTCGCGGACAATCTGCCCCTTGGCAAGTCCGCCTATCGCGGGATTACAGCTCATCGCCCCGATTTTATTTTTATCGATTGTGATAAGGGCCGTCTTTGCGCCGATTTTCGCAGCCGCGTGCGCGGCCTCTATACCGGCGTGCCCCGCCCCGATTACCACACAATCAAATTCATTTGTTTTCGTATTGTTAGACATATCCACAAAACATTCCATCGTCATTCCTGCGAAAGCAGGAATCCAGAAAAAGATATGGATTCCGTGTCAAGCACGGAATGACAACGGCAGAATACTCTTTTTAGTCAGTATAGCTCATTGAAGCTTTTAATCAATCTTGACAACTGATGCTGTCTCTCCAATAATAGCATCTATAAAAATATGCAGTTGGCTTGGGAAAGCAATGCGTTTGAAATTCGGTTAAAATGTATCTAACTGACGTCTTATGCTTAAAACATATAAGTAACAGTTCAAATCAGAAGGGAGATACGACATGAACGATCAATCCGATCAGAATTTCAACGGCAAATCAAATGCGCCGGAATATCTCGACCGTCGCACACTTCTGGGGTGGCTGT
Organism: Sedimentisphaerales bacterium; assembly: GCA_050013675.1. Classification (GTDB taxonomy): domain Bacteria; phylum Planctomycetota; class Phycisphaerae; order Sedimentisphaerales; family Anaerobacaceae; genus Fen-1362. Next base: position 188,650 of record JBEKEU010000004.1, on the reverse strand, counting down.
TTCTCGTCATCTATGTGATTGTTTCTGGCATTCCAATCTGGAGTCTTTTCATCACAAGTTCAATATCTCTGCGCAACGCCCCCCCGGAAATTGTGGAAAAAATAATTAGATTCCGAATATTTAGTCAAATCATGATACCTCCCTACCTCATTATGTTTCTGCCATTTCTTATGACTTCTCTTCATTATCTGATGCGTCCGATAGCATTCTGGTCATTGATAGATGGCCGCGTCAAAAGACACGTTGTTTGGGCCAACATCCTTTTCTTTCTCGGTATTGCTATTCTCACCGACTATTGGGTAGAACTACACATGCCAACGCCACAGGTCAAATCCAGCTCGCTCATCGTAGCGATATTCTTTCTCGCTGGGTCTCTGTGGTGTTACATTGGCACTCGACAGCAGACATCATCCCAAAAGATTGTTTTTCGTCGAGACAATCGCAGCTGCTGAGGCAATGGCAAAATTTGCGGTGTGAGTGATACTGACGCTTATCTGCGTGATGCCGAGTTTGTCGGCGATTTTTTTGACCTCGCCGGACAATCTCACCTCCGGCTGCCCCGTCTCCGTATTCACCACCTCGATATCCGTCCAGGCAATTTTGCCCCGCCAGCCCGTGCCTACAAGCTTCAGCACCGCCTCTTTGGCGGCAAATCGACCGGCCAATTTCTCAATCCCGTTTTTATTTGCCTGGGCGTATTTCTGCTCCGCGGCGGTAAAAACCCTGTCTAAGAAACGGTCTCCGTGGCGTTTGACCATATCCTCTATTCGAGGAAAATCAACCAAATCTATACCATGTGCGATTATTCCCATCCGATGATTCCAGATACTGAACTAATGTTATCTATTGGCGTCCCTGTAAATTTCTCGCACGCAAAAATCCACAAATTTTGCCCTGTCCGCCACCGAGGCCGAGGCCTGCTGCACAAGCTCCTCATTGAGCTTATCAAACGCCTGACGCATCCGACCTACTGATATACCCGCCTTCACCTGGTTCTGGACCTTCTCGAACGGCTCGACGCTCTTCGGCTGATATACCACAAGCTGCATCACAAAAATGTGCCCTTCCACTTCGATAGGCCCCGTCGTCTCTCCCGGCCTCATCGTCGCCGCCTTTTGGGCCAGCACATCATACGGCGCCACAAGTGAATCCGGGGCAAGCTTCTGCCACAACCCACCCGTCAGGGCCTTGTTTGCCTGCGAATATTCTTTCACCAATTGCTCAAAATCCTCTCCCTGTTTTATACGCTTTACAATATCCTCGACAAACTCTCTGGCCTGCTCCTGCCGAGGCCTGTTCGCGTCAATATCCCGCATCTTCGCCGGCTCAACGTCGATAAGGCGAAACTGCAATACTCCAGGCGTTGCATACAACTGTTCTTTGGTTTCATTATACGCCGTCATCATCTCACTATACGTAATCGGCTGGTCTTTCGGCAACTGCTGTGAGACATAACTCTGGCTCAGTATTCTCCGTCTCTGATACTGCTCAAACTTACCCCAGTCCATCCCCATCTGTTTGAGCGACTGTTCCGCCTTGGCGTAATCCCCGCCGAAATCCATCACAAATCTTCTGACCTCAGCAGTAACAACCTTATCAAGCTCATCGTCAATCTTCTCGCCCGCGTCTTTCTTCGCCCTGCTGTAAAGCAGCGCATTAATTATCCTGTCCATAAGCTGCTGCTCAATCACCGGCTCCGCGACACTCCTGAATTTCTCAAAGTCCCCCTTCTGTGCCGCCTGCGCCAACTTTTCAAAAACAGGACCAATAACTTCATCCGATGTGATGGTCTGGTCACCCACCGCCAGAGTAAAACCGCCGCTGGCTTCTGGAAGTCCGTCCCGTTTGGCAAGAGGCAGCTTTGCCATCTGTTCCGGCGTAAACAGGGGCTTATCTTCGCAACCCGCCAGAACCAAACCGGCCGCCAATATCAATAACGTCGCTTTGCGCATATAACAAACATCCAATCCTTTTTAATAACCAGCCCGCGGTGAACCAGCATGCCCTGAGCTTGCCGAAGGGGTCGAACCCATTACAAACAGGTAGATTCTACGGTAAAACCCCGGCAGAATCCACAAAAAGCTTTGCAGAGCAGCGCTCTTCTCTGCCGATAAATACTACCAGTGAAAAGGAGATATGTTATGAAAAAGGCATTTGCGATTAGCGTGATTTTAACCCTTTTTGCGGGCTGCAACACCGATATTGTTACCACTAAGCAGTTAAAGACCATCAAAAACAAGTGCGTTTACGTTACGCCAATCGAAAGCCAGGACCCATACGTCGGCAAGGTAATACGAGACGTGCTCGAAAAGGAATTTGTCCGTAAACATATCCAATTGTGTGACGCTGACAACGCCAATGTCATACTCACCGGCTCGACATTTATGACGACACGGTCCCATGGAGAAACAAGCATGCTTAATTTATTTGGCGGCAAACAATCATCCGCCCAGGCAATCGAATCGGTAACCATTGCCGCGAAAGACAAGGCGGGCAATCTCCTCCTCACCGCCTCCTATAACAATGTTGACCAGCTCACCGCAAGCAAACTCGCCCAGGACTTCGGCTCAACACTGGCCGACAAATTTAGGTAAAGCATATAAAGCGATTATTTTTCTGCTTGTGCAAATGTCGGCCCATATTAAATGTGCCAAGCCCCCTTCAGCCGCTTTTAGTGCAAAGTTTTTGGGTTCACAAATATCCCATACTTAAAGGATTTACGAACGGCCGGTCCAGAATTTCTCGATTTCCCTTGACATTTCCGATGAAACTTATACAGTTGACTCCTGTTAGAGAAATTAGTGGGAAAACAAGGTATTATGGTTATACCCAACACCCACAATAAGGTCGTCGTTCGGCAAACCTGTCAGACAAACGGCAGACAAGCCGCATTCAGCTATAATCCACAAATCAAAACTCGAGGCGCAATTTTGAGGAATTTTAATATGATTTCCTGCGATCACACTAATTTGAGCGGTCTTTTTAATATCATCGGAAATTTTTTATTTAATAAGGCCTTTTCGTTTTTTGCTGCATTTTTACTTGTCATTATCACAGGTTGTGTTTCCCCAAATCCTGTCCAGCTAACAATCGAAGAAGAATATAAAGCGCAGAAAAAACTGTTGCAATTACAGTCTTCTGTTGATGATGAAGATTATATGAATGCTCGATTTGTTTTGAGCGGCTTACAAAAAGATTTTTCTCACACAAATTTTTATAGGGAGCACTCAAAAAGAATTAATGAACTTGCAGGGCAAATTAAAAAAGAGACCAAAAATATTAAGGTTGAAGACAAGATTGAATACCTCTTTGTTCCCCCGCGTCTGGAAACAAAACTGTGGAAAGAATACATGTCAAGAGCGGAAAGAATTGTCTCGCAGAACCAGGGCAGGGCAGGAATAGCGGTATTACGTGTAAGCTACGAAGATGAAGATATTGAACTTCCTTCGGTGAGGGCCGACTTTAGTTCGAATAATGAATTATATATATATAGTAACGGCGGCGGATATTCGTCCGTGGGCACCTTTAAGAGCGGAGACGCGGTATTTATTGGCTCAGGATTCTGGCGTTACCGTGCATCTGATTCGAATGATAAAGGTGTTTCGGCCATTGGTAACATAATAACCGGGGGTATATATCATTACCCGACAAAACTCAAAATAGAAATACAAAAAGGAAAAGCGGTTGCATTTGGCGAGATTATTGTTCGTGCTATTCCAAAAAAGTACTGCGGCAATCTAAAGGTAAAGGTTGAAACTGAAGAAGGGTTAAAGTTAACGGACGCCGGGGTGACTTTGAAAGTTTCTGGTTTTTATTCGGGAAAAACCGAACCAGTAAAAGAGGGTTCCTGCCTGTTCAGCTCAATCGGCCCGGGGGGGTACAGTGTAGAAATAGCCCCAAATAATACTTTTGGAAGCCCCGGCCAGTCTGCTGCGGTCACTACCGGACAGACGACAGAGATAACGATAAATGCTTACAGGCATCGTATGATAGAGCTTGATTGGCGTTTTCGCGGGCCTAAAGATCCGAACAATTGGTTGACCGGCCAGAAAACAATTAAGACAAAAGAATACTGGCAGCCCGATGATGAATGGATAGACGTGCATTATCCTGTGTTGGAAATTAGCGACTGGACAGGCAATACTTGTAATATAAAAAGGTATAATGGTGAATTAATGCACCTCGATACTAACGAACCGTTTGATAAGATGGACTTTCCATTAAATTTCAGCACCTTTTCTCGCGATTACCCTGTTAAGGAAGGAGATATTTTTGCCTGGCGTCGAGACGAGCAATCAAAAGGCATTTTGGAAGCCCTTATTCGCATCAGAAAGATTACACCGGTTGGAATACCGGATGCCCCAAAATCTTCTGCTCCAAAAGAAGAAATACCTGTTAAGGAAGCTGGAGTCGTTGATAAAACCGATCAGGCAAATAAATGAATAATGCGTCATAAAACGTTGACCAGCTCACCGCAAGCAAACTCGCCCAGGACTTTGGCTCAACACTGGCCGACAAATTGAAATAAAGAGGATAAACCAGGCAATTATTTAAGCGTGGAATTTTTTTTGGCAACTTCTTTTGCCTGGACGATTTTCAGCCGGGCGAGCGAGCCCGCCAGTTTTTTATCCGAGAGCGCCAAAATCTGGACCGCCAGAACAGCCGCATTTTTTGCGCCCGCCTTGCCTATGGCAACCGTAGCTACCGGAACCCCCGACGGCATCTGGACCGTGCTCAACAGGGCATCCAGCCCCGCCAGCCCCTCTTTAGCGGCAAGCGGCACGCCTATAACAGGCAGCGTCGTCTGGGCAGCGATAGCGCCCGCCAGATGAGCAGCCATACCCGCGGCGGCAATTATCACTTTTATCCCCTTTTTAGCAGCCCCTGCGGCGAATTGCGATGCGGCCTTAGGCGTCCGATGAGCTGAGATTATCCGCACAACCGGCTGTATCCCGAAATCCTTAAGCGTATCGATACAGGCCTGCATTACCGCAAGGTCACTATCCGAACCCATTACGACCGCTACCGTTTGCCTGCCGCCCTTTTTAGATGCCATTTGTCTTTCCCGCCATTCGTGTTTACAATATATTGACGTCCTGGATAATGGTATAATCATACCTGCTCGAAGCCATAAAAGCAACGGACGGATAAGCGATATGCAAAAGAGAAGACCCATAGTGGCCGGCCAATTTTACCCCGGCCAGCAAGACCAGTGCGTTGACGAAATAAAGCAATGCCTCGATGAAGCAGTCGTAACTCCCGGCTTGTCGAAACTGCCCGACACAATTGTCGCAGGCATTGTCCCTCACGCCGGCTGGACGTTCAGCGGCGCAACGGCGGCGATTGTCTTTACCGCAATCAAAAAGAAGCACCCAGTAGTCGATACTTTTGTCATCTTCGGTGCGGCACACAGCTACATCAGCCAGCCCCCCGCCGTTTACGACAAAGGTGCCTGGCTCACGCCTCTCGGTGAAATCGCAATTGATGAAGAGCTCGCCGGCGCAGTGATTGAAAGCAAAACCGCGATAAGCGACCGTAACGCACACGACAGCGAACACAGTATGGAAGTCCAGGTACCGTTTATTCAATATCTTTTCCCCAAGGCGAGGATTCTGCCGATTCTCACACCACCCGCCGAGCAGGCAATTCAACTCGGCGAAATCGTCGGCAGTATAATCAGCAGCGACGACGAAAGGAAAATCGTCTGTCTTGGCTCAACCGACCTGACCCACTATGGCCCGCGCTATGGCTTTACGCCTATGGGCGCCGGTAAAGACGCCTTAAAATGGGCAATGGATGTCAACGACAAGCAGTTCATCGACTATTCGCTGAAGATGCAGCCCCAAAAGATGCTCGAAAGCGCAAATGAAAATTACAACGCCTGCGGAGCCGGCGCCGCTGCCGCCGCGGTGGCCGTGGCTAAATACCTCGGCAAGACAAAAGGCATCCTGCTTGCCCATACCAACAGTAATGAGATAATGCTTCGCAAAATGGGCGAAACCAGCCGGGAATCCGTCGGCTACGCCGCTATTATCTTTTAAACGTCGAAAAAACAATTTTCCCCCGATTAGAAGGCATTTCACCGGCAAATCCTGCCCCAAAACCTTCCGCAATCATCTTGACAATTTGGGATATTTTCATAAACTGTTATTATCAGCAGGGACAAAGACTGCTGGAGAATGGCGTTATTGGTTACACTTTTTATTCGCCCGTGGTGAATTTGTTCGGGCGAATCGGAGAGGAAGAAAAAGCTGTGTCGTGGTAGTTGAGCAGAAATATACAAGGTTATATGGGAAATACCGGACAATTGATGCTAAGGGGCAGAGGGTGAAGTACTTTGCGTTTTTATCTCTTATGGCGGGGTTTGTCTTTTCGGCTGTCGCTCTCGGTGAACCTCCTTACACTTCAAGCCAAACTACCCCCAAGGTCGCTATCGAAACGATAGTAGGCGATATAATCATAGAACTTTTCCCGAATAAGGCGCCCATAACCTGCAATAATTTCCTGCAATATGTCAACAGCGGTTTTTATGACGAACTTATCATTCATCGCATCACAAAAGACACAACATTTAAAATAGTCCAGGGCGGCGGCTATAAGCCGGGAGGTGTCTATAAATCAGAAGGTCTTCGCCCTCCTATAATAAACGAAAGCTACAACGGACTGAAAAACCTGCGCGCGACAGTCGCAATGGCGAGAACAACAGACCCTAATTCCGCCACTTCTCAGTTTTATATAAACGTCACGACAAATCCTTTTCTTGACTACCACGACCCAAACAGCGACGGCTTCGGCTATTGCGTATTCGGCCAGGTCATATCAGGTATGGATATAGTTGACCAGATTCAGCAGTTGCCTATATTGCCGCCTCAATATGCCAACGGGCTTACAGAATGCCCTTATTCCGGCAGCAATTATGTTTATTTTTACATGCAGCAGATCAGAACCGGAAAGACAGTGGTTAATGACAGCAACGGCGTACCTGTCACATTTAACCTTACCGGTGACGGTTTGTATGAAATCGCAGGCGACATTAATAACTTCAGCCAGATTACCCTGCTCAATACTACGGAAAAATCAGTCCTTACCATTTCGACAAAAGGTAAAACCTATACGAGTGTCGGTGACATCGTTGTCGGCGGCTCACTTAAAGCAATCATAGCCAAGACGACAAACCTGCGAGGTAATATTATAGTTAATGGTTCACTCGGGACGTTAGCTCTTGGCGATGTTGCTGATGCTCACACGATAACAATCGGCTCATCCCCGAATCCAAAGGCAGCCGTAACGATTGTCTTTGACCAGGTTGCTGATCTCACTTTAGACAGCCAAATGCCAATCAAATCTATCACAGCAACAGAATGGCTCGGCGGCGCAATAAATGCCCCGTCAATAGGCACGCTAACCGTGAAGGGCTGGATAGATTCCTGTAAAATACTGTTAAACGGTAACATCGGGACAGTTACCGCAGGGGCAATGACGGATTCGAACTGCTTTGCCGGTGTAGCGGAAGATATTAACGGTTTACCCGTCGCTGAGGCGAACAGTTTTGATAATACGGCCACAATAAAGAGTATTATGATTAAAGGCATCAAAGGTGAATCGACGCCATTCTTTGTCAACAGCAATATCGCGGCGGTAAATATTCTAAACGCATCAATTGTTTATCCGCAGAGCGACAACAGCGGTGTGCCGTTCGGCTTAACCGCTGATAATATTAAGAAGCTGACCATCAAAAAGACGGATGGCACCACTACTTCGCTAAAAAACCTTGGCAAATCGGCGGATTCGCAGACAATAGACGGCGTCGAAATTCGCCTGTATTGATTGACATTAACCGATTTTAAGGGGTCTCGAAAGAGGTCCTTTTTTATTTCTGCTTGCCCTACTCCAACTGCCAGGTTGGCAGTAAATCGAGGGGCGGCTGCAAGATTGCCAGAGCGGACATTTTACAATAAATACACCCCAAGTCCTTTATTTACAACAGGTTGCGACCATAAATGCGCCCAAATATTTTAATGGCACGTGGTTTGCAACTCTAACATCGCTATGGTAGCAGACTTACGACAATTTGCTGACATAAATGTATTGGCAAGCCAGGCGAACTGGGACTGGCCCGGGGCATTGCGTGATATATTTCAGCCCAGGGGCGTAAATCTGCTGGTAGCCGAGAGCACTAATGATATAGTTAACGTCCTGCGGCATCGGCAAATCAGCATGACTATCGTCGATACCGATTGCGAACAGGCAGACCTGTGGACGTTAAAAATTATTAGGATGGAACAGCCGCTTATGCCCTGCATATTACTGGCGAGCCGGGTAACCGGGGCAATGCTCGAAAAGGCGCTGCAACTCGACGCCTTCAGCGTTATACATAAGCCGGTGGATATGAACATTTTGAAAGACCAGTTGAATCGGCTATTCGTGAAAAGATACGGCAGCCATATTTTTTCGGCATAAAAACATAAAGCAAAATAACGGTCAAATTTTTTGAAAGGAGCAGTGAGAAGATGAAAATTAGACCATTGGCCGACAAGGTCCTCGTTCAACGAGTGGAAGCGGAAACCAAAACAGCGGGCGGAATTGTCCTGCCCGACAGCGCAAAGGAAAAACCACAAAAAGGCAAAGTAGTCGCGGTAGGCGACGGCAAAATTCTCGAAGACGGCTCACGCCAGAAACCACAGGTCAAAAAAGGCGACACGGTGTTGTTCACCAGCTACGCCGGCAGCGAGATAAAAATGGACGGCAAAGAATACCTGATTATGACTGAGTCGGATATTATGGCGGTCATCGAAGATTAAGTCGGAATTGATAATTGAGATGAAAACCTAAAAGGAGAAGTAAAATATGGGAGCAAAAAAAATAGCATTTGGAACAGAAGCGCGAGCGGCAATTCGGGAAGGCGTCAAAAAACTCGCCGCCGCCGTTAAAATAACATTAGGCCCCTGCGGCAGGGTCGTCGTCCTTGAAAAATCATTCGGCTCGCCGACCGTCACAAAGGACGGCGTGTCGGTCGCCAAGGAAATCGAGCTTGAAGACCCTTATGAGAATATGGGCGCACAAATGGTCAAAGAAGTCGCGTCAAAAACATCAACCGTCGCAGGCGACGGAACAACCACCGCGACGATTCTGGCCGAGAGTATCTTCGAGGAAGGATTGAAAAACATCACCGCTGGCGCAAACCCGTTGCAGGTAAAACGCGGCATTGATACAGCTGTTGATACAATCGTCAAAGAGCTGCAGAAAATGAGCACAGCCGTCGCCTCCAGCAAACAGATTGAACAGGTCGCGACGTGCTCCGCCAACCAGGACGCAGAAATCGGCAAAAAATTGGCCGAGGCAATGGACAAGGTCGGCAAAGACGGCGTAATAACAGTCGAGGAAGGCCAATCGCTCGAAACCGTCGTCGAACTCGTCGAAGGGATGCAGTTCGACAAAGGTTACCTTAGCCCGCACTTCATAAACAAGCTGGAAAATATGACGGTTGTATTGGACAAGCCGTATATCCTCATCCACGAAAAGAAAATCAGCTCGATTAAATCGTTAGTGCCTTTACTCGAAAAGGTTGCCAGACAGGGGAAGCCCCTGCTGATTATCGCTGAAGAAGTTGAAGGCGAGGCGCTGGCGACATTAGTCGTCAACAAACTTCGCGGCGTTTTGCAGTGCGCAGCAGTCAAGGCGCCAGGATTCGGCGACAGGCGAAAGGCGCTGTTGAGCGATATCGCCGTGCTGACAGGCGGCCAGGCCATATTCGAGGACCTCGGCATCGACATCGAAAACCTCGAACTGAATATGTTAGGCAGGGCGAAGCAAATCACCATCGACAAGGACAACACAACGATTATCGAAGGCGCGGGCAAAACGGAAGAAATCAAAGGCAGAATCGAGCAGATAAAAGCCGAAATCGAAAAATCAACCAGCGATTACGACATCGAAAAACTTCAGGAACGCTTAGCGAAACTTTCCGGCGGCGTTGCGATGATAAAGGTAGGCGCAGCGACTGAAGCGGAAATGAAAGAGAAGAAGGCACGCGTCGAGGACGCGCTGCACGCCTGCAGGGCCGCGGTAGAAGAAGGCATTCTCCCCGGCGGCGGCGTAGCAATGCTGCGAACGCTTCCCGCTTTGGAAAAAATCAAGGCACAGGGCGATGAGAAGGTCGGCATTGATATTGTCCGCCGGGCAATCGTCGCACCAATCAAGCAAATTGCCCTCAACGCAGGTCTTGACGGCTCAATCGTCGCGCAGAAGGTTATGGAAAACTCCGACAAAAATTTCGGCTACGACGCGCTGCGGAAAGAATACGGCAATATGATTGAGTTCGGCGTCATTGTCCCCACAAAGGTCGAACGCATCGCGCTGCAAAACGGCGCATCAATCGCCTCGCTACTGCTGACAACAGACGCGATAGTAAGTGAAATTCCCGAAAAGAAAGAAGCACCCGCTATGCCTCCAGGCGGCGGAATGTACTAACAAAAAGCTTATTAAGGGCGGGTCCGAAAGCCCCGCCCTTTTCGTTTCCTGAAAGGGTTTTCAAATGTCGTTTCAATTTTACAGTAATGTAATCTCGCAGGCGTCCCGCCGAATAGCGGGCGGGATATTTGCAACGGGACTTATGCTGATTGGTTTCGGCCTGCTGATTTACCTGTATCCTAAATTTTTCGCAACTCTCGCGGCAATAGTTTTCTTCATCACGGGCATCGGCACCTGCATAACCGCTCTAAAAATATTCTTGGCACAACGACAGATAGACAAAGGAACCAACAACGAGTCAGACGAATACCGAAAGAACGTCAGAATCAGAATCGAGGAGCACTAATCAACTCTTAAAGTTCTTGAGCATATTAACCGCGGTTTTGATATCGCCGAGCCGGTCATCGCCTCCCTCACGTTCCACAGCCAATGCTCCCGTATAATCAACCAGCTTCAATGCCTTCAAAAATCCTACAGCGTTGACCTCGCCCGTCCCCCAGACAACCTCCGTCCCCCATTCGCCCGGCATCTTGGTTCGCAGAGCATCTTTTATATGAACGTGTTTTATCCAGGGGCCGAGAATACCAACCGCTTCGACGGGATTGCCCTTGCCATAAAGAATCATATTGGCAGGGTCAAAATTCACGCCCAAAGCGGGGTGATGTAATTTTTCGATGAAACCACGAAGTTCATCAGCTGACTCCTGCCCTGTTTCCATCAATAGTGTTACATTATGCTCGCCCGCTTTGTCCGCGAGCATCCTTGTCCGCTCAATCAGCGTCTTGGCCTTTGCGGAGTTTTGTGTCTCGATAAAACCAAAGTGCATCGAGAGAAACTTCACTCCCAACTCAGCGGTCACCTGGATTGCCTTCAAAGTCATCTTGCGATTCGCCTGCCAGCAATCATCGGGCACTATACCGCCCGTCTCTTTTATGGATTTGAGCGTCGAATAATCTTCCTGCGGGAAATTAATCATCGTAGCAGTAATCTTCAGTTTGCTTTTGGCGACTTTGGCAAGATACTGATTGCCGTTGTTGGCAAGCGCAGGCGCAATCGCCAAATGAACGCAATCGACTCCTGCCTCGGCGATTTTCTCAAAGTCATTGCCGAGCGACCAACTGCAAACGCCCACAGGCCAATCGAGACATTGTGTCATTGAATCCTGACCTCCCTTTTTGTCTCGGCGGAATGCTTTTCGGCCAGGACTATTTTCACGGCATTCAGCGAATCAAGCGGGGTAATTACATCTGGCGTTTTTTTGCCGGTTATCCTTTTTACAAAGTGCACAATCTCACGCGACCAGCCGTCGCCTGATTCAATCTTCGGCGTAATGCAGCCGCCCTTCGCCGGGCATACTTGAAGTGCCGGCGTGTGCCTGCAATCATAAACAATCGTCGCCTTTTCGAGCGAGATAACAAAACTCATTTCAAATTTGAAATCGGGCGACATAACAAAGCCGCCCTCCGCAGAGACGACCTTGCTGTTCTCATAAACATATTGCGTCGTAACATAATCGAATCCGCCGCTTGGTCCGACAACCGCTTCAGACCTTACCGCCAGAGGCAATCCGAACAGATACTGAACATAATCAGTGTCGTGTATGTGCAGGTCCATAATCGCCCCGCCGCTTTTGTCTTGATTGATTAGCCAGTGTTTCCAGCTCCACCCCGGCACCGGACTGACTCGGCGAAAAGACGCCGTCCGCACGTCGCCATATCTGCCGGAATCCACAATTCCTTTGGCCTTTACATACTCAGGCCAGAAACGAATACAGTGCCCTATTTGCAGTATCCTTTTATTCGTCTTTGCGGCTGCAATCATATCCTTGCACTGCTCGACGCTCATCGCCATCGGCTTTTCGCACAAAACGTGAAGACCCGCCTCCAATGCCTTGACCGTAAAGTCACTGTGCATAAACGTCGGCAGCGTAATCGAGACGGCATCCAGCCGTTGTTCGGCCAGCATCTTCTCGAAATCAGTATAAAGCGCAATATCATCGAGTCCCAAAGACGCCTGTGTCCCTTCGATATTACCCGCGATTTCCCTGACACCCGTCAGTCGCGCCTTGTCGCCGTCGCAAATCGCGGCCACACGAACGCCCCGCAACGCACGATAGCAGTTCAGATGCTGCCTGCCCATAAAGCCGAATCCGACTATTCCTACCCGCGTCACTTTAACTCTCCTCGACGATTCAAGTTCCTGTTTTTATCCTTTGAACAACACAACCAACGCAACGATTGACGCGAGCATAATCACCGCCGGCACTGTAAAAATCGCCCGCCAGTTAAATTTGTCTTCCCGTTTGAAAACATCCATCACAATGCCCGCGAACTGCGTCCCTAAAAACAATCCCACTCCCGTCGTCGCGGCAAAAACAAGCGCCTGCACTGAACTTCTGATTTCAGGCGGAGAGGCGACATTGGCGAATATCTGGCCAGCGATGATAAACAGGACATAAGCAAGGCCGTGAAGTGATTGCGATAGAACTATCAGCGCACGCGGCTTTGAGATTACATAAACAAGATACAGCAAAAACCAGGAGGCCGCGCCAATCGTCAGCGTCCATTTGAATCCGAACGAGCCGATAAATTTGTTAAGCAGGTAGTATGTGGCTGCGGCCTGTACAACCTGCGCAATAGCCATTGCGGCCGGCACGTTCTTGCCGGGAATGCCTGTGTCCATCATAAAACGCGCGCTGCCTAAAAAGTAAAATTGCATCAGCCCACCTGCCACAAGCGAGACAATCATAAAAACCAGAAAATTGGTGTTCTGCAGCATAGTCATCGCCTTGAAAATCGGCGCCTCCCCCGCACCCGCAGGCGGCGTCGCGGGCAAACCCAGACAACATGCCGCCATAATCACTGAAAGTGCCGCGGCCAGAAAAAGGCAATCACGCCCTTTTTCGGCGGTCTTGAACGTCCACCGCCAGCCCGTCAGAAAATATCCCGCAATCGCCCATGCGATAGGCGCCCACATAAAGACCCTGCCCTGCCAGGCTGCGTCGGTGACATTGGCAAAAAGCACCGCGTTGACCAATGGAAGCGTCGCCGCGTAAAAAACCGAATACAAAAACATAATAACAAACAACGCGGCAAACCTCGTCTGCACCGCCGCCACCAGCAACAACACCGCCCCAATCAAATGTGCCCCAGCGAGAATCCACTCGGCGTTGAGCCACCTGTCGGCGAGCTGACCGGAAATCAAAGGCGATACGATGCACGCGAGAGGCAAAGTGGCGTATATCCACCCTGTCTGCTTGCCGCTAAACTTCAGCGGCCCCAGCAACCTCGCCGCAAGCACCGGCATCCAGGCCCCCCAAACCGCGTATTCCAGCGCCATTACCGCACTTAACTTTATGTAAAGCAACGTGCTCATTTTGGTCTCCTAAAAATTAGAGCGCCAACATTGTCGGTACCCACGTGCTGTGAATCCAGTATAATCTAAAGAAGCTCTTGAGAAAATACTGTGCAATCTGTGAAATCAGCGGTTAAAATAGGGCATTATGAAACTGCCAAAACTTCAAAAACCGGATAGTTACGTCGGGCTGTACGTCGTCGATTTCGGCGATAATACAGGAGTCGGATTCACCGCGCAGGAGGTCGCTGAGCTTTTTGAAAGCGAACGGTTTGACCACTGCAAGGCCTATAAGATACACAGAGCTTACCCTGACGGCAAACTTGAATTGAAAGGCGTGCGGCGGGACATATTCCAACTCGAAGGGGGTATGTTCTTTTTCTCCGCCGATTCAGAGACCGCCCGCGATGATTACAAGCGATTAGTCAAGCTCGGCATTGAGACAAACCTTCCCTGTAAAGCGATAGTTCATCTTGCCAAATACAGTGATGACAGATTTGCAGTGGCCCTTATTTACCCCGCTGAATATGATGATGAAATAAGCAGTTGGCTGCTTGAACACGAGTATAAAACATCGGGCACTGTCGAGGGAGGCATAAGCACGGTAACGAGATACTACGACGCGAAGTCCGAAATCCTGGAAAGACACCAGTTGTGGGGCCGGTCATCCGTCGAAAGCCGCACCGGCGAAGAACTTCTGGCCTCGACAAAAATCGCAGTGCAAAGATAATCACGTTTTGAAAAATGGTCCTTCATCGAAAAACTAATACCGTTCTGGGTTTCTTAGCGGGCTTGCTGGCAACCGTCTTCGGAACCAAAACCACAAAGCCCTCGATGGAAGATTTGAAACGCGCGGAATTCGCAACCAGCACACAGCGACTCGGCATAAGATTTACCTCGCGTATCCGTGACGTCTTTCGATTCAAATGGCTTAAAAAAACGTGAGACCTTTATGAAACCACGCCGTATAAATAATATGCGAGAAACAGAGAACATAACTCCGCCGAAAGGCGGCGAGCCGATACTCAGCGAAAACGCGATGACCGTGCTGGAGAAACGCTATTTAATCAGGGATGAACAGGGCAAAGTCATCGAGACGCCGGGCCAGCTTTTCCACAGAGTTGCCCGTCTTGTCGCTTCAATCGAGGCAAATTACGGCGGAAACGAAGCCGAAGTTGCCCAGTGGCACGAGAAATATTATGACCTTATGGCCTCGCTGAAGTTTTTGCCCAATTCGCCAACGCTTATGAACGCGGGCAGACCATCAGGAATGTTAAGCGCCTGCTTTGTCCTGCCGATTGAGGACAGCATCGAGGGGATATTCGAGACGGTAAAAGATACCGCTCTCATCCAGAAGGCAGGCGGCGGAACCGGCTTTTCACTTGACCACCTTCGCCCAACCGGCGACCGGGTCGCGTCAAGCGGCGGCACAACGTCAGGCCCGATTTCGTTTTGGCGAGTATTCTCTCAGACAACCGATGCGATTCAGCAGGGCGCATTCCGCAGAGGCGCAAATATGGGTATGATGAGCGTTACTCACCCGGATATTATCAGGTTCCTGCATGCCAAACAGGACCTCAAGGCCTTCACAAATTTCAACATCTCCGTAAAAATAACCGACGACTGGATTAATACCCTCGAAACAAAGCCGAACACGCTGCACATCGTCGAAAACCCGCGCACAGGTCAAAAATATCTGCTGCCGAAAAACGTCGACGTCAACAACTACTCGATACGGAACCTGTTCCCCTTGACTGGTGACGACTCGTCAAAACTCGAAAGCACAAAAAAGTTTTACACAATCGGCGATTTGTGGAATATGATTATCACCTGCGCCCACAAAACAGGCGACCCGGGCGTGGCATTCATCGACAGGATTAACCAGGACAACCCGACGCCGCAACTGGGTGAAATTGAGGCAACCAACCCCTGCGGCGAACAGCCATTGCTGCCTTACGAGGCCTGCACCCTCGGCAGCATCAACCTCGCGAAATTCGTCACCGACAAATCAGAAATAGACTGGCCCAGCCTTGGCGAAACGGTGAAATTGGGCGTGCGATTCCTCGATAACATCATCGACGCCTGCCATTACCCCGTTACCCAGACCGCCGAAATCGCCCGGGCAAACCGCAAAATCGGACTGGGCGTTATGGGTTTCGCGGATTGTCTTTTTATGCTCGGCATACCATACGACAGCAACGAAGGCATCAATATCGGGGAATCAATTATGAAATTCATAAACGAAAACGCCAAACAGGCCAGCGGTGAATTAGCCGAAAGGCGAGGATGCTTTCCCAACTGGGCCGACAGCATCTGGAACAAAAAGAGAAATTTGAAGGTGCGTAACGCGGCGATTACCTGCGTCGCCCCCACTGGCACAATAAGCATCATCGCCGACTGTTCCTCGGGCATTGAGCCGCTTTATTCGCTCGTTTTTGTGCGACAAGTTCTGTCAGGCCAGAAATTGCTCCAGACAAACCAGGTTTTCAGCGGAATTGCCGCAAACAGGGGTATTTGCAGCGAAGATATTGCCCGGCAGGCGCTTAAAACTGGCAGCATTCAAACGATATCCTCGATTCCCGCTGAAATCCGAAAAATCTTCAAATGCGCCTATGATATCAGCCCGGAATGGCATATCCGTATGCAGGCCGGGTTTCAAAAGCACTGCGACGCGGCCGTCAGCAAGACAATAAACTTCACCGAAAAAGCCAAAGTAGCCAGCGTGGACAATGCTTATCGGCTCGCGTATCATCTTGGCTGCAAAGGAATTACGATATACCGCCGGAAAAGCAGGCCCGATGAGCCGATGACGCTCTGTTAGCACAGCCCCCACGCTGTTTTATCACCGAAATCGAACATAGAACCGCCAAAAACGTATATCTTATAGAGTTAGCGAAATGGGGTGATTTTTGGATTAAAGCAGCAATTATGTATTTGCCGATAAGCAGAGCAGCAGAACAGAGTTTTTCTCCCCTCCGGAAAACATCGGGTAGCGAGGTGTTACTCGATGTTTTCTTTTTTTATAGAGACGACAGCTATACTTAAAACGATTAAAATTCACAAATGACTTGAAAACCAATGGGGCAACGAATACACTTTGGGTAATGTCGCCGATATAATGATATCAGAACAACGAATAAGAGAAAGAAAAGTGGTATGTGTTTTTTGGATTTAAGGAGAAACCAAAAATGAAGAAGCAGTTAATGGCACTGGTTGGAATGGTCGCAGTTTGTATGCTGCTCGCGGTGGTGAGCAATGTGATGGCAGCAGACGCGAACCAGCCAAAGCAAACTCCCCGTGAAAAAGGACAAACGAAGGACACCAAACTTGTTATAGGTATCGTCAGCGCTGTAAAAGACAATGACGGAAACATCACCGAAATAAAAGTGACTGCCCACAAGGACCTCATATACAAAGTAGTTCTTGATGAAAAAGGCATAGAGCTGGGAAAGACAATGGCTGACAAGAAAGCCAGAATCGAGGGACTCATAGAGGTGAAAGGTAATGTGCACTGGCTGACTGTAAAAACGTTTGGTGAGGTTAAAGCCAAGACGGAAGCCAATCCGAAACCTAAACCGCCAACCAGCAAGCCCAGGCAAAATCAGTAACGTGATTAAATAACGAACGATAAGAGCCGCATAGTAACGCGGCTCTTTTTTTGCGCCGCGAGCGATTTCCTATGAGCTTCGCCCGTGGCATTTTTTGTATTTTTTGCCGCTGCCGCAGGGACAAGGGTCATTGCGACCAACCTTTGGCCCTTCGAGTTTAATCTGTTTGACCTTTATCTCTCCCTGTGGCGCCTGGGCGGCCGCACGCTGACGCTCCGCCATAGCAAATTGGCCAACCTCGTCGTGCGCTGTCTGGCTGACCTGCCAGACGCTTCTGGCCCTGGCGCCGGCTTCAAGATGAACCTTGAAGATGATGTCCGTCACCCGCTCCTCGATATTAGACAGCATCTCGCTGAACATCCGGTGGCCCTCTCGTTTGTATTCCGTCTTGGGGTCCTTTTCGGCCCAGGAGCGCATCCAGATACTGTCCTTGAGATGGTCCATATTGTAAAGATGGTCTTTCCAGGCGCTGTCATAAACCTGAAGCAGAACATACCTTTCAAGGTCGCTCAATTCCCTGCGCAGGAATTCTCTGCCCGCCTGCAGGATTATTTCTTTTCGCTGCTGAATATCGTCAAGTTGTTCAGACGTAAAAGCCGCCCCGAAGCGTTGATTGGCCCATTCCGTAATTTCCTGGGTACCGGGACGACTAAGCGCATCGTCTATCTCTTTTGTCAATTGGCCGTTGCTGTAGGCCTCGCTCAATTCCAGCAACTGCCTGCTCAGCGTCTGCGGCTGGACTTGTTGTATGCCCTCGGCGGTAAATTTCGCGTTGTATTTCCTGTTTGCCCATTCCGCCAGCGCCTCAAAGCCGTACACATTGGCGCCCTGAGGCCCATACACCATATTCATCGCGAACTCGACGGGATATTCGATTTCCCGCCTTTTGTATCTGGCCCTGATTCGCCCGCTGATAAGCTCCTCAATTTGTTCCGGTTTCAACCCCGCCAATTCCCCGGTGTTAAGCTTTATGTCGAACTTCACACGCGCCCACTCCACAAGCCGGCGAATCGCAAAATCGGGTTTAAGCGGCTCAGCAACAGGCGAACAGTCCTTTTTCTCTATCTGCTGACGGGCCGCGGCAATCAACTGCTCTTCGAGCTGCTCCGGGGACATCTGCTTGACCTTGCTTGCGCTTAAGTTGACGCTGAATGCGCTCATCGCCCATTTGCACAGCCCCGGGATGTCCCACGTGGACTGGTCCTCGTAATCCTCGAGGTATTCGCCAAGCGAAAGCGATATATCGTTGCCTGCGCTTTCCTTGGCCTTGTCCTTGATTATTCGCTCAATCTCTTCGGCCGACAATTCCTCTATTTCAGATGGTTTCAATTCAACGCCGAACTGACTCATGGCCCATTCGCAGATGCACTTGACGGGATACGCCCCTTCCAGCATTATCCGGCAGCTTTGGGCCGTCGTGCCCGTTATCATTTCCGCGATAATCTCTTTGAGTCCTTTGCCGGCAAGGATTGTTCGCCTGCGGGAATAAAAAATCCTCCGCTGATAATCCATCACCTCGTCGTATTCGAGCAAACTCTTGCGGGTCTCGAAATTTCGTTCCTCGACCTTTTTCTGCGCCTTTTCGATACCCTTGCTTATTCTCGGATGATAAATCGGCTGCCCCTCCTCCCAGCCAATCCACGACAGCGCCTTTACCGTCCATTCAGGGGCAAAAGTCCGCACTAATTCGTCGTCGAAGCTGAGAAAGAACTGGCTCGACCCTTTATCGCCCTGCCTGCCGCATCGCCCGCGAAGCTGATTGTCGATACGCCTCGCCTCGTGGCGTTCCGTGCCGAGAACGTGCAGCCCGCCTATATTGGCGACGCCCTCGCCGAGTTTGATATCCGTTCCCCGGCCCGCCATATTCGTCGCAATCGTAACGTTGCCGTGCATTTTTCCGTCGCGGCCCTGGTGCTGCTGGCCCGCCTTTGCGACGATTTGTGCCTCGCGCTCGTGGTGCTTGGCATTGAGAACCTCATGCTCAAGACCGAACCTCCTGTTAAGCGCCTCCGATAACGCCTCATTTTTCTCAACGCTCACCGTTCCAACCAGCACGGGTCTGCCGGAAATACTGATTTTATTCAGCTCTTCCAGAATCGCGGTGAACTTTTCGGACATCGTCTTATAAATCACGTCTTCCATATCTTCCCTTATGCAGGGCTGATTGGTCGGTATGGTGACGACTTCGAGCCTGTAAATCTTCATAAACTCTTCGGCTTCGGTCATCGCCGTGCCCGTCATACCCGCTATCTGGCCGTAAAGCTTGAAGAAATTCTGAAGGGTAATCGTGGCAAGCGTCTGGCTTTCCTCCTTGACCTGCACGGCCTCTTTCGCCTCGACCGCCTGGTGCAGACCATCCGACCACTGCCTGCCGTGCATCAGTCGGCCCGTGAACTCATCGACGATGACGACCTTGCCGTCCATCACGACGTAATCTTTTTCCTTCTCGAAAACAACATGCGCCCGCAGCGATTGCGAAAGCAGATGTGGCCACTCCATATTTGAGCCGGTGAAAAACGAACCGACTCCTGCCGCTTCCTGTGCCGCGCCGATTCCCTCGTGCGTCAAATGCACTGCCTTGCGGTCGTGTTCCACCTCGTAGTATTGAGTCGCGCCGCCGAGTTTTGACTGGGCCTCTTCAAATTCCGCTTCGAGCTTTTTTATTGTGCTCTGCACTTTTTCGATACGACTATTGTCTTTGGACTTTTTGGCCTCGTTCAACTCGCCATAGGCATTGGCAAGCGTTTTTTCCGACGTGTCAATCTGCTTTTTGATTCGGTCATAGCCGCCCTGCATCGTGATAAGTTTTCTCGCGACGTCGTCGGCCCTTTTATACCTGCTCACGTCGTCGAACGCAGGTCCCGATATAATCAAAGGCGTTCTCGCCTCGTCTATCAGAATCGAGTCAACCTCGTCGATTATCGCGTATTCCAGCTCGCCCTGCGCCATTTGCTCTAACGACAGTTTCATATTGTCGCGCAGATAATCGAAGCCGAACTCGTTGTTGGTGCCGTAGGTTATGTCGCAGGCATATTGGTTTTTTCTTTCCTCGCCCGATGCATCCATATCCGCCTGTATCGCCCCGACGGAAAGTCCAAGCGCCTTATAAATCGGCCCCATCCATTCGCTGTCGCGCTTCGCGAGGTAATCATTAACGGTAACGACGTGAACGTGCCTACCCGTCAGATGCACAAGATACGCGGCTAACGTCGCGACTAAGGTTTTACCTTCGCCGGTCGCCATTTCCGCGATTTTGCCTTCGTAGAGGACGTTTCCGCCGACCAACTGCACGTCGAAATGACGCATATTGACGTTGCGTCTGGCTGCCTCACGAACTACGGCAAACGCCTCGGGCAATAAATCCTCAGGCCTGCGACCCTCTGTCAGCGTCTGCTTGAACTCGGCTGTCTTGGCCTTGAGCTGCTCGTCGGTAAGCTGTTTTACCCGCTCTTCAAATTCGCTCGCCTGCCGGGCGACCACCATATGCGACTTGACTAATCGCTCGCTGCGTGAGCCGAATATCTTTACAATCTTTTTGCCGAAATTCTTAATCATTAGCAGTGGAGTATCGTAAAATCGGCCTGTTTTGTCAAGAACAGGAAAAAAGTGGAAGGCATAAAAGACTCTTGGCTCATTTTCCCCTCGTACCCCAACGCATCTTTAGGCCGCTGAACTACTAAACCATTACCCGAGTATGCCAAGTATTAGTAATATCCCCCCGATAATAATAATAGGGCTGCATATCTTTATAGTTTTGCCAAATCTGCGTTGCCATAATTCGAGTTGTTCTGGGTTTTTGATATGTCTGGGTATTATGTAGTAGACAAAAATAAGACCATAAATACCGCCAAGCACACTCACTACACCGCACAATTTGTTTATAATTACAACGGTATTCATGCCTCATTTTCCTTTCATATACCGGTTCATATTTAACAAGGATAAAATGCAAATAATAATTAAAACCACATCTGTAAGAATTATTATTCCTGCCAAGCCGATTTCCCCACCGATTTTCTCAACATAACCTGCTTGCGAAACAGAATATATTGTCAGGAGATTCGCTAAAAGCATCGATACGGCAACAATTACCGCTATCAATATGTAAAATTTAAAGGGGAGTTTCTTGTTTTCCATAAGCAATAACCTCTCATCTCTTAGATTATTTCTGTTTGGGGGCCGGGACAAGTATCAGAAACCTTTTATTATCTTCGTCCTTTTACCACGTTTTTGATTATGGCGATTGGCGAATCTCTCATCGGCAGGGATGAAAAAGGAATCAGACACCTTTTTGAAAAGTGGCCCCGCAAAGAAGTGTTTTTCAAGCACTGAATTTTCTAACTTGTTCGCCTCCGGCGAATTATCACCGCACCGAGGCCGAGAAGCAAAAGCGTGGCAGGGCCTGCCCGCCGTAGCATTTCTAATCCACGTCTCAACTCTGCCTTCGCCTTAGGCGGGCGAAAAAGAAACCAGCGCCAATCAGAATGGCGGAGGCGGGTTCGGGGATGGAGGCAACCCGGAATCCGACAACGTAGATCTCATAGTACGTGGGGCCGTCGTAGAACGCGTAGGACGACGTGAGGCCGGTGAAGCGTAAGTATGACCCGCCGCGAATGCTGCGATTGGAACCAACAAGGGTCTCGTTCCACTCAAAAACATTGCCCATCATATCGAAAGTGCCGTTCTGTTCCATTGTGCCAGTGCCAACATTCCAAGGAGCGCCGTTAATATTGTTATAATTCGATTGCACGCCGGCAATAGGGGCGGTATCTGTACCGTTGGCATATAGTGAATAGCCACTACCATCGGGCTTGTAATAGGCCGCCTTATACCATTCGTCTTCAGTTGGTATGACATAAGCTATGCCGTAAGAAGAAACAGCCGCGTTACGATTTATTCCCAAAAAATCGCCGGGATTGGTATTATCGCCGCTGAATAGATAGGCCCCTTTGCTCTTATCGCCGCTGGTCAGGTAGTTGCAGAACTGGGCTGCTTCACACCAGCTTACCATATTAGTCGGCTGCTGTGCTCCGGTGTAATATGCACTTTCATCATAAGCATAGCTCGGATTGCCCGTGGGGGCACCGGCAGCGGCTGTAAAAGCATTCCATTGAGCATTGGTTACCTCGTACTTGCCGATACGGTAATTATAACCCACCGCTCCGCAGCCGTACGGATTGGCCAAAGGATATCCTATAGAATCTGTTCCAGTTCTCGTATCCCCGGCATTACCAGCATTGCCGATAGTTACAAAATCCATGTTAATACCGCGTATGGTGTCAGCCGAAGCAAAATTCACTGCTGCCATCACACACATAAGAACCGCTACAAGAATTGATTTAGTTTTCATACTCTTCTCCTTCTTGCCTTTTGCCCCCCAGCCAAAGGCGATTTCCATTATACGCTTTACAGCCGGACAGGCAAGGACAAAAAGGGCAAAACATTGCCTTTTAACCCATTTTACGCTAATATGGCACTATAATTCAGGTTAAAATCGGGACGAAGAAAAGGGTGTCAGCCATTCTTCGCCGTGCGAATTGGGCTACGAAGGCCGCGAAGAAAAAAAGTTGTTTTTTTAACCCTGTACAACGAAGTTTACCCGCCGAAGGCGTGGTTTACCAGCCGAAGGCGTGGTTTACCCGCCACAGGCGGGCCGACTCCTCCGTCCTCCCTGTTCCCGAGAAGTCCCCTCATTGGTTTGGCAGCAGGGAATCCAGTTCCGTCTTCTAACTTCTTACTTCTAACTTCTCCCTTCTCCCTTGCATCTTAAACTGAACGCTGCACGCTGTCCGCTGAACGCTGTCCGCCGTACGCTACACGCTACCCGCTAAACGTTATCCACAGAAGCATGGAGCACTATATAAGTATATACGCATATACGCATATACTTATATACTATCGTGCCGCCATCGAGCATCTTCTCCCTTCAGTCTGAACTGTACGCTATCCGCTACACGCTACCCGCTAAACATTATCCACAGAAGCATGGAGCACTATATAAGTATATGCGTATATACTTATATACTATCGTGCCGCCTGCCAATCAGCGTCCAAGCAGTCAGCTTTATAAAAGGGCAATAGGCCCTTGTGGGCGATGACGAGACGTTCTGAAAAAGCTTGCTTTGAGAAGAACACTCGCCAAGAACACTTGCCCGCCGATCAGTTTGGCGGGCAAAGATGGCTGTTCTCTGTGTTCTCGGTGCTCTCTGTGGCTAAAATCTTTGTGTCTTACCTGTCCCGAGCGTAGTCGAGGGAGTGTCTTAGTGGCAAAGCGCCCAGCTTTACAATTAATTCCGCTAATATATCGAACTGAAAAAAGGGTATCAAAAACTATCAAAACGCGCGCATTTTGACTCACTTTTCGTTCAAAACACCCTCACTTTTATCAATTTGACTCCATTTTGCCTCACTTTTTGAGCACTTTTTGAGATGAAAAAAATTTTTATCCCTACTCTATGTTTGCCATCTTGCCCATATTCGTTAATATGGGCTATATGTAACGTTTATCCGTATATTTTTCCTCAAAGTTTTTTGTGAAAATCGTAAAATCATAAGTTTCCACTTATACTATTTTTGAATTTGTCTTTTTGGATTTGTAATTTGTTTAGAGTTTAGGATTTTAACTGAACGCTGAACGCTGTCCGCTGAACGCTATTTACTGATTTCTGTTCCTGTACGCTGAACGCCGACCGCTGAACGCTGTTCTTTATCTTCTTTTTTTGTCTTTTTTGTGTTTTCGGCGGCTGGCGAATTTTCCGCCGCCGTGTTTTGCGCGTTTGCCTTTGGCCTTCGGCTTGAGTTGTTCACGACGGGGATGAATCCCGCCTTCAAGGATGGCTAAAACGGGCGTGACGTTTAATTGCCTTGCGGAGATATTTACCGAAACGATGCGAACCTTCATCGGCTGGCCTAAGCAAACAAGCCGGCCTGAGTGCCTGCCGACGATGGAGCCGTGTTTTGGGTTGTATTGCCACTGGTCAGGGCCTAAATCCGCAAGTTGCACAAGACCCTCGATACCGAGTTTTCGCGACTGGACAAAGATGCCGAAATTCGTCAGGCCCGTAACGACGCAATCAAGCTCCTCTCCAACCTTGTCGGCCAGCATTTGCAGAATCAAAACCGTCTTCAATTCGCGCTCTGCGTCGTCGGCACGCTCCTCGGTGAACGTGATATGCCTGCCGATATCCGCCAACTGCTGATTATCGGGCAGCCAGTCAGGCCCGGCTTCGAGGTCGCCCCGCAAATAACAATCCAGCGCCCGGTGAACGAGCAGGTCGGCGTATCGCCTTATGGGGCTTGTGAAATGGCCATACAATTCCGAGGCAAGCGCGTAATGGCCTATATGCAGAGGCGAATACTGTGCCTTTTCCATACTTCGCAAAACGACGAGATTTATCGCAAGAGAACTGTCCGTCCCTTTGACGGAATTAAGAAGCTGCTGCAACGCCGCCCGGTCGGGTAAACGGGGCAAGCTCAATCCCAATGACCGGACAAGCTCAGCAAGATTCTGCATAGTAAGGGTATCCGGCTCAGGGTGGATTCGCCGCATAACCGGGATATTATTGCGGTCCAGAACGGTCGCCACGGCCTCGTTGGCCTCGACCATAAACATCTCGATTATCGTATGCGGATAACTATTATCCGCCGGACAGCCATCGACCACCCTGCCCGCTTCGTCGAATATAAGCTCCGTCTCCGGCAAATCCAAATGAAGCATCCCCTGCCTGTCGCGGCGTTTCTCGATGATGCGCGCGAGCGTCTCCATATCTTTCAGCAGAGGCATCACCTCCGGCTTTATGTCTTTGGTATGTCCTTTGAGAAAACGGTCAACCTGCTGATAAGTCAGCCGTTGTGTTGAGCGGATGATGCTGTTGCGATAATTGCGATTTACGATGTTGCCCTGATTATCGTAGGTAATGTATGCGCTTTTGACCAACCGCAACTGGTCGGGCTGCAAACTGCATACGCCGTTGCTCAGCATCTCAGGCAGCATCGGTATTACCCTGCCCGGCAGATATATGCTGTTACCCCTGTCGTTAGCTTCTTTATCTAACGGCGTGCCGGGCGGAACAAAAAACGTAACATCCGCGATATGAACACCCAACAGCCAGTTGCCTTTCGCGTCGCGCTCCAAGCTAATCGCGTCGTCAAAATCCTTCGCGTCGGGCGGGTCAATCGTAACTATGATTTTGTTCGTTATATCGTCCCTGCCGCGGATATTTTCCGGCTTATATTCGGTCGCGGCCTTATGCGCCTGAAAAATGCAGGAATCGTTGAATTCGCCGGGAAGCTGGAACTGGTGGATTATCGACGCGATTTCGCTTTCGTATTGGCCCGCCCTGCCCAGCACCTCGACAATCACCCCGCGGGCGAGATGCTTTTCCGTGGGATACGATAATATCTCGACGACCACCTTGTCTTTTTCTCTGGCGTTTTTGGCGGTAACGTCATCTACGGTTATGGGGTCAGCAGAACCGGAACCGTCCGGCTGAACAAGCCAGCCCTCCGGTTTTCGCGTCAGCGTCCCGACAAAGCGGTTGCGTCCTCGCTGAACGATTTCGATAATTCTGCCGCTGTAACGGATTTGCTGTCCCCTCGTGGATTTTTCGACGACCTTCGCGGCAACGACGTCGCCGGTCATCGCCTCCATCGTCTCGCCCGGCGGGATAAACAAATCGACGTGAGCCGCAGATTCCAATGGCGTAACAAAGCCGAAACCCCGCGCATTGGCGCGGAACTTCCCGATGATTCGACCTGAAAGACCGGGCAACCCGACCGTGCTGCCGTCGCCGAGAACAACGTGGCCCGCGTGATGAAGCTCATCGAACGCGCGCTTAAACTCGGGATAATCTGTCTGCTCGACCCCCAACGTCCTGGACAGCTCGCTGACCTTAGCCGGCTTATAGTCGGCGTGCTTCAGTAACTTGATAATTTTCTTCTTATATACTTCTCGCATTTTAACCACTAAGACACAAAGGCACTAATTTTTCAATTTTACTTTGTGTCTCGGTGCCTTCGTGACTTTGTGGTTAGGCCGACGCTTTTGCTTTCAGCGCGTTGAGCTTTTTAGCAAGACGGGATTTTTTGCGAGCGGCGGTCCTTTTGTGCATAGTGGTGGTGGACGCGACCTTGTCTAACCGTTTGGCCGTCAGGCGGAACTGCTCCGTCGCCGCCTTAACATCTCCACTGGCCAGCGCCGTCTCAAAATGCTTTATCTGCGTCTTGATGCTGCTCTTTCTTGCGCGATTAATTGCTCTTCTTTTCTCGTTCTGCCTTACTCTCTTTTTTGCCGACAACGAATGAGCCACTGCAATCTCCTAAAAAATGCTTCTGTTAAAAAAACCATATACCGCCGTTATTTTCGATACCTGCTACTTCGCCTCTTTTCTCAGCCGGTCAACCCGCTGTGAAACATCTTTGAACCCAAAATCAACCTGGGCGATTTTGCGATAAATATCAAGGGCCTCGGCCTTTTTGCCCTGCTCCTCAAAGGAGCGGGCGAGATTATACCGCAATTCCTTCGCAATGTCGTCATCTTTTATTTCGTATGAATCGATTGCCCTGGTAAAAATATCCTCCGCGTCGGAATACCAGCCCTTCATAAAAAAGCACAGGCCTATCTTGCTCATCGCCAGTATTTTGTGCCTCGGGTCTTTCTGGGCCTCCTGAAGCATCGGAATCGCCTCATCGTACTTCTGGTTGTAAACGAGGCGCAGACCATATTCGTACTTTACCTTGAGGTCGGTAGGATAGTTTTTGACGCAAAGCCCGTAGTGTTCCATCTCCGCCTTGTTCAATTGCCCGACTAGGCCGGCGTGCTTTGATTTGGCTACGCTGTCCTCCGTATTTGCCTCAAGTATCTCATCCGCTTCCCGTATTTTGCGTTTTATCTGCCCGATGCGAATCAACCCGGCCCGCTCCTTGAAGCTGAAATCCTGCCTCTTTTTGTAAGCGTCCTCCAACAGTTGTATCGCTTCTTCTTCCGTCTCATCGGTCCGCATATCCGCCAAAGCGCCAGCCAGACCAAATATACTCTGCGCCGATTGCGGGTTCTGCTCATACGCTCTTCTCGCCGCCTCGACAGCCAGGACTCGATAATCCTTTGTCTTGACCACCCCCTGCTGCGACTGAAGTATTTCCTGCTCCTCGCGGTTTTTTATCGACTTGCGGAAGTCACCCGCCTGGTCATACTTGCCCCGCGAGACGGTCATCTCCGCGGACAATCTCTTCGCCTCATCGGCAATATCAGCATCCTCGGGACGTATCTTCGCCGCATGCTGGCAGGCGGCAAGAGCCCTGTCCCACAGGCCCATAGCGGCGTATGAGTCCTTCAGCAGCAGATACGCATGCGCCGATGGATTTTCCGAGGCATTGTTGGCGGCAAAAAGTAAATCCGCTATCCATTTCACCGTTTGATTGTATCCGCCGACCACAGCCGCCTTGAGCATCGCCTCGATGTATGGCAAATGTTCCGGGTCTTTGGCCATCAGATATTCGGCGTTTAACAACTGTTCAAGGGGGGTCTTGCCGCCGCGAAGATACTTCATTCTTTCCATTATCGAGGGTTTCTTGCCGCCACTGGCCTGTCGGTTCAGGGCAAGCTCTCGAAGCCGCAAGTGACCGTCCTGAAGCGCATCCGGGTCGCATCGCAATCCATCGAGATACAAACCTATCGCATAGTCGAAATTGCCGTTTGCGGCCGCCTCGTCGGCCTTGTCAAAAAACAACTTCGCCTTTGAGCCTATTTCGTTGTCTTCAGGCATCAACTTTCCCAAAATTTATCCGCCCTGGCGGAATCCACTTTTCGACGTCTCCTGCCAATCTATCGTATTCTTCGGCCATAATCTGTCAATAAATAAATGCTTGTATTGAAATCCCGACTTTGCTATAAATCGAGGCGTCTTAAACCAATTTTATGGAGAATATGATATGCTTACGGCACTTGAGCAGTATGACCCGCAAATATATGAACTTATCAGGCAGGAAGGCGCGCGTCAAAGCGCCTGCGTGCGACTCATCCCATCCGAAAACTACGTCTCCAGGGCGGTAATGCTGGCAAGCGGAAGCTGCCTGACCAACAAATACGCCGAAGGATACCCCGGCAAGAGGTATTACGAGGGACAACAGATTACAGACCTTATCGAAACGGTCGCCCGGCAGCGGGCCAAAAAGATATTCAAGGCCGACCACGCCAACGTCCAGCCATATTCCGGCTCGGTGGCGAACTTAGCGGCTTATCTGGCGCTGGTAAAGCCCGGTGATACGATTATGGGGCTTGCCCTGCCTCACGGCGGACACCTAACCCACGGCTGGAAAGTCAGCTTAACGGGCAAGATTTTCAACTCTATGCAGTATGGCGTTAGCGCAGAAACGGGCAGATTCGACTATGACCAGATTCGAGACCTGGCGAAGAAAAACAAGCCCAAAATCATAATCTCCGGCTGCACCGCTTATCCGAGAGAAATCGATTTCGAGATATTCGGCGACATCGCCAAAGAGGTCGGGGCATATCACGTCAGCGACATTGCCCATATCTCCGGCTTAGTCGTCGCGGGCATTCACAAAAGCCCCGTCCCCTACGCCGACATCGTTTCAACAACGACGCACAAGACACTGCGAGGCCCAAGAGGCGGAATGCTGCTGTGCAAAGCCGAGCACGCCGACAAGGTCGACAAGGCCGTATTCCCCGGAATCCAGGGTGGCCCGCATATGCACACGATTACCGCGATTGCCGTAGCTCTCGCAGAAGCCGACACGCCTGAGTTCGTCGCTTACGCAAAACAGATTGTCAAAAATGCCAAAGCGATGGCAGAGAAATTGCTCGAATGCGGCTTCAACCTCGCCTCGGGCGGCACCGACAATCATCTCATTCTCATCGATTTGAGAAATAAAAATATCCCCGGCAAGAAGCTCGCCAAGGCGCTGGACAGGGCCAGAATCGAAACCAACTACAATACCATCCCCAACGACCCGGCCCCGCCTGCAAATCCAAGCGGATTGCGACTCGGAACACCCTCTATAACCACACGCGGTATGAAGGAAGAGCAGGCCAGGCAAATCGCGGAGTTCATAAACAAAGTCGCCGAGAACGTCGACAACGAATCGGTTATCGAGCAGGTCGCCAAGGACGTGCTGCTAATGTGCTCACAGTTCCCGGTGCCTGAACATTTTATAATTCCAAACAAGAAATAATCGACGGCGACAATTTACAGGTCTGCTTTGTGTGCAGGGATGCGCGAAAGTCCACTGAAAATAGCTGTCCTGGGTCTGAACGACACGGGCAGGTTGATGCTCGAAGCGGCGAAAGGTTTCGACTACTTCACCATTGCGGCCGTGGGGGACAATGATACAAATCTTGCGCAGCAGGTCGCCAAAGAACACAACTGCGCCGCTTACGACGATTACCGCCAGTTGATAATCCAGAACCAGCTCGATTGCCTGTTCGTGGCGGCCCCACTGCACAGTTGCGCCGAATACCTTAAGATGGCAATAAAAAAGAAGTTTCACATCCTTAAAGCTCCCCCATTGGCGCGAAATTTCAGCGAGGCGGCAGAGTTTGTCAAACTCGCGCAAAATGAGGGGATTATCCTGGCTGTCGCCAATACCGACAGATTCGCTCAAAGCTCCCTTGCGGCAAGAGGTTTTGTCCTGCAAAATTCCACCGAGCAGCCCTTCCTTATCCTCGCCGCCGCCGGTCAGCCCCCTTCAGATGTCCCGCAGGCAACGTGGCGCAATGACCCTGTCCTTGCCGGAGGAGGAGTGGTCCTTTACGAATGCTGGGAAATAATCGACCAGATAGTGTTGAACTTCGGCCTGCCGCAGCAGGTCTATTGTGTCGCGGGAAGCACTACGCCAGACAGGCAGCAACGGCTTTACCTTACTGAGAACAGCGCGATTATCACAATGAAATTCAATGATATACTTTCCGGCAATCTTCTCGCCGGCCGGGCGGCGGTCGTGTCGTCACCGGGCAAAGGGCCGCAAAAATGGCTAATCGCGCACGGCCAGGATACGCTTATAAGATGCGACGACAAAAGTTTCGAAGTTACAGATTCCCGAGGCCAACGCCTTCGGCGAGACGAATTTAACGACAACGACCTCGGCAGAATGAAAATGACGCTGGAAAATTTTGGCTCTCATCTGCTTTGGCCCGACAAAACCCCTCTTGTCAGCACCGCGGCCGACAATCTGAATAATATGGCCTTCATAGAAGCGACGTATCTGTCCGCCCGCACGGGTATGCCCGAACAACCTGCGAGAATACTAAAAATTGCGTAATGTCTTGCGACCTGTGGCTGACTGGAATTATCTCTTTGACAAATCTCCCGGCTGACGATAATATCTTGTCAAACCTTTAACTAACGTGTCCTTTTATATTTTGGAGATTAAGATATGGAAGAGAACGCTAAAAAAATACTTCTAATCGTGGTCGCCGTCGCGTGCCTGGCGGCAGCGGGTATCATCACGTACAAAACAATGGGCGGCGGCACTACAGCAGGCCAGCCAACCGGCAAGGTGTGGGTCAAATGCAACAACCCAAAATGCGGCAATGAATACGAGATAAGCGCCAAGGAATACACCGATTTTATGATGAATCACGGAGGACCTCGCCAGTTTATGATGAGCGGCGCTGTCCCGATGAAATGCCCGAAATGCAACGAAGACAGCGTATTCAAGGCGATGAAATGCGAAAAATGCGGCAAGGTCTTCTTCCCCGGAACAGTTGAAGGCAAACCCGAAGATACCTGCCCCGGCTGCGGTTACAGCCCATCGGCGGCACCAGCCAAAAAAACGTGAAATAATCAATGCTGTGCCGACAGGTAAAAGGCATAGTTTGTAACAACTATCCAAAGGAGTCCGTTTCAAAAAGCGGACTCCTTTTTTATTAACGAAATCGCCCCGCCGCCATCTTACTACCTGCCCGGTGAATCAGGAAGATTTTTTATCCTGTCCAGAACATACTGCTGGTAATCTTCCTGCCCGACTTTTGTTCCCGCCACACTGTTTGCATAATGCGATTGAATCCTTGCCCTGAGGTAATCGATGCGGTTTTCGGGCGATGGGTGCGTTGAGAAGAAATCGGATGACCTGGCCGGGTCTTCCTTCTGGAGTATCTGCATCGTTTCGACCATACCGTTGGGGTTGTAGCCGGCTCTGAACATATAATCCATACCACCAAGGTCGGCTGTCCTTTCGTATTCCCTGCTGTATTTGAGCGTCACAAGCTGCAACGCGATATCGGCCGCGGCCACTTCGCCCTGTGCTCTCGCCTGGGATGCCGCCAGAACAAACAATGCACCCAGTCCCGCCTGCTTGCTCATCATATTTTCAGTGTCTCTTGCTACAACGTGAACGGTCTCGTGCGCCAATACACCCGCGAGCTGCGATTCGCTTTCTAATTTCAGCAGCAGACCTTTTGTGATGAAAATGCGCCCGCCGGGCAGCGAAATGGCGTTTATCGACTTGTCGTTAACAGCGACAAAATTAAAATCAAAATCCGGGTTGTGACTGAATCTGGTGATTTTATGGCCGATGCCGTTTATGTAATCCTGCAATGCCTGGTCCGGGATTTTGCCTTTAAGCTCTTTTTCGACAAGAGGAGCAATCTCTTTACCCAGCTTTATATCGTTATGGTAGTCGCGGTCGAACATCAGCTCTTCTTCGCCGGTAATCGGGTTTGCCGCGCAGCCGAAGGAAAAGCACATACCAATACTTATTGTCAGAAGGACAAATTTTCGCATTTTTCAATTTCCCCTTTATAATTTACCATTTATGACTTATCATTTTCAAATTGTAAATCAAAAATAATAAATCGAAAATAGAAAATAGATATGAATGAATCGCTGGTAACGGGCGGACTGGTAGTTATTGTCGGTATGGTCCTGGTTGGGCCTTTTTTATCCAAAAGAATCGAAAAGCAGCTCGAGGCGTTTCTCTTTATTATGGGATGCCTCGCAGTTACTATATCCGGGTTGTGGTCGTGGCATCTGGTAAAAGAGGCACTTGTTGACCCAATTAAGATTACGCTTGCGGTCCTCATTGCGGGCCTGATTTTCAAATTCATCCGGCCCAAAATAGGTGCCTGGACACACGCCTTCGCCAGAAAATTTGGGTACTCCACGCTTTTCTTCATAATCGTCGTCGGCCTTGGGCTGTCCTCAAGCGTCATCACCGCCATTATCGCCGCCTTGATTCTCGCTGAAGTCATAAGTGTGTTGAAACTTCCCAGGGCTCTCGAAGTGCGTCTCGTAATCATCGCTTGCTTCTCAATTGGCCTCGGCGCCGTGCTTACGCCCATAGGTGAGCCGTTGTCCACGATAGCGGTCTCCAAACTCAGAGGCGAACCCTATCACGCCGACTTTTTCTTCCTGCTGAAACTCTTAGGCAAATGGATAATACCTTTGGTTGTCCTGCTTGGAATACTGCCCCTGTTTCTGACCCACAAACACGAGGGAAAAGGCCCCACGTTAACGGAAGACAAACCCGAAGAAACAAAGGATATGTTCATCAGGGCAGGCAAGGTTTATATCTTCGTCCTCGCGCTCGTTTTCCTGGGCGCCGGCTTTACGCCCGTGGTTGACAAATATCTGGTGCATATCCCGTCATTGGCCCTTTACTGGGTGAATATCATTTCCGCGATTCTCGACAACGCGACGCTGACCGCCGCGGAAATCAGCCCCGCTATGCCCGTAGATACTATCAAAGACGCGCTGGCAGGCCTGCTCATCGCGGGCGGTATGCTCATCCCCGGCAATATCCCGAACATCATTTGCGCAAGCAAGCTGTCGATAAAAAGCAGGGAGTGGGCCGTATTCGGCGTGCCACTCGGCATGGTCATTATGGTCGGCTTCTTTATCTTCCTGCTTCTGACGTAATATCGCCACAACCCTTGCTAAATTAGCTCATTTTCAGTATAATCCTGCCGATATAGAACTTACGCCAACGTAGCTCAACGGTAGAGCTCCGGTTTTGTAAACCGGAGGTTATCGGTTCGAATCCGATCGTTGGCTATCGCTTTCCCGCCTCACAAAATGAAACTCCGCGGCTTATAATCCAAGAGCAAAACTCGTCCCGGGAGTTTATTCTTTCTTTCCAGGTTTTTCGATACGAAACAAAAATGCGGCCGGGAATGTTGCTGTGGAGTTCGGTGATTTGGTATGCTATAATCTCGCCTTAAATGAAAATATAGCAGGAAAGGGTATAAAATGCAAAAGACAACGTTTGGAGTAATCACAGGAAACAGGGGATTTTTCCCGGATATACTGGCAAAGCAGGGACGCAAAGATATTCTCGAAGTGCTCAAGAGCAACGGTTTCGGCGCTATCGCCCTGTCGATGCAGGATACCAAATACGGTTCGGTTGAGACATACGCGGACGCAAAAAAGTGCGCGGAACTATTCGCAAAAAACGGCGATAAAATCGACGGCATCATAGTCACGCTGCCGAACTTCGGCGATGAGAAAGGCGTGGCGGAATCGGTAAAACGCGCAGGTCTTGATGTGCCGATTCTCATTCACGCCGAACCTGATGCGCCGGGCAAAATGACCATTGCCAACAGGCGGGATTCGTTCTGCGGGAAAATGAGCGTCTGCAACAACCTCAGGCAGGCCGGCATTCCATACACACTTACTAAAACGCACACTATGCCAGTCGCTTTGGCGGAATTCAAACAGGAGCTGGATGATTTCGCATCGGTTTGCAGGGTTGTCAAAGGACTCAGGAACGCCCGCTTCGGCGCAATCGGCGCACGCACAGGGGCGTTCAACACCGTTCGATACAGCGAAAAGATTCTTGAATTGTCCGGCATAGCGGTCGAGACGATAGACCTCTCTGAAATCCTCGGAAGAGTTGGCCGCCTAGCTGACAACGACAGGAACGTGAAAAAGAAACTGAGCGAAATCCAGCAATATACATCGACTAACTCAATACCTGCCGAATCGCTTTTGAAAATGGCGAAGTTCGGATACGTGATTGACCAGTGGGTCAAGGATAACGAGCTTGACGGGACGGCGATTCAGTGCTGGACGTCGCTGGAAGAATTTTTCGGGATAGTGCCCTGCACGCTGATGAGTATGATGAGCGAGTCGCTGGTGCCAAGCGCCTGCGAGGTCGATGTCACAGGGCTGTTAGGGATGTATATTCTGCAACTGGCTTCGGGGACGCCGAGCGCGTTACTGGACTGGAACAATAACTATGCGGATGAGCCGGATAAATGCGTGCTGTTTCACTGCAGCAACCTGCCGAAGAGCTTCTTCAAATCCGCAAAAATGGACTACCAGGAGATAATCGCCGGCTCGGTCGGCAAAGACAACACATACGGAGCAATGGTCGGGAGAATCGCACCGGGTAACGCTACATTCTGCAGAACCACCACGGACGACGCGGCGGGCGTTATCAGCGCATACGTGGGCGAAGGCGAGTTCACAAACGACTCGCTCGACACATTCGGCGGTTACGGCGTGATGAAGATACCGAACCTGCAGAACCTTTTGCAGTTTATATGCAGGATGGGCTTTGAGCATCACGTGGCGATGAATATGTCTCAGAAAGCCGACGCCATCGCCGAGGCGATTGGCAATTACCTCGGCTGGGAACTTTACCACCACAAATAATTTTTACGGCCGCATCTCTACGAATTAAATATGAGACGCTGAAATGACAGACAAGCAATGGGCGATACTGCTTAACGTAATCAATGGTAACGTCAACAGGACGTTGCCCGTCGGTTTTATAATAGACAGCCCCTGGCTGCCGGGGTGGGCGGGAATGTCGGTAATGGACTATTTTACCGGCGAACAAATGTGGCTCGAAGCCAATCTAAAGGCCATCAGAACTTTTCCGCAGGCGATGTTTTTGCCCGGCTTCTGGTCAGAGTTCGGGATGTGCACCGAGCCGTCGGCGTTCGGTTCGAAATGCTTCTGGCAGACAAACGACTTGCCGTTCGCGAGTCCGATTATCACGTCATTTGAACAGGTCGATTCCATAAGCAGGCCCGACCCTTCAAAAGACGGTTTGCTGCCTTTTGCGCTGAATCGGCTGAAACTAACGCAAAAACAAATCGAGCGGGAAGGACACGCCATAAAATTCGCCGTTTCGCGCGGGCCGCTGAATATCGCCTCGTTCCTTGCCGGCACAACTGAGTTTCTTATGGGTGTCCGCGCAAATCCGGACGAGGTCAGCCGGCTGCTCGATATGATTACGGACTTCATCGTTGACTGGATTTGCCTGCAAATAGAAACGTTCCCGACAATCGAAGGCATTTTCATTCTGGACGATATAGTCGGCTTTCTCGGCGAGCAGGACTTCGTCAAATTCGCCAAGCCCCGGCTGCAAAAGATTTTCACCTGCCGGGATGTGAAGGTCCGTTTTTTTCACAACGACGCACCCGGTCTTGTCTGTGCACCGCACCTGGCCGAAATAGGGATTAACCTTTTCAATTTCAGCAGCGACCATAGTTTGGCACAAATGAAGAAACTAGTCGGGGATAAGGTTACGCTGTTAGGTAATATCCCCCCGAGAGACGTTTTGGCCGCGGGGACACCCGCTGAGGTGGCGCAAGCCGTGGAGACAATGCTGACTGGTCTTGACGACCGCAGCCGGATTATCGCGTCCTGCGGCGGAGGTATGCCACCGGATGTTTCAACCGAAAATATCAATGCGTTTATTGCGGCTGTTGAAAAGTATCAGTAAAGCTTACGCTGCCAATTATGACGCTTGCCGCCAGTTTTCCGCCAGAACAGCAAATTCGTTGAAATTGACTATGCAATCTTCGTCCACATCCACCCCGGTAGTTTTATTACAATCATTTACCGGCCAGAATTTAACAAAAAAGGAAAGGTCATTCAAATCCACAACACCGTTGCCCGTAAAATCGCCGTAGATGCCTTTTGAGAGCACAACGTTCCCGCCATCCGGCACTACGTCGAACATTACATACGCCGTTGAATTAACCACCACAATAGACGAAGTTACCGGAAGACCATTTTGTGAAACATTAGCAGAGCCCCAGCCGGCGGGAAGAGGCCTGCGTATCGTTACCGGATAATTGTAAATCACGTTGTCGAGGGTGTCTGTTACCTGTAAAGTAATGCTGTCGCCCGTATTAGACGTTTCCGCAACCGACACATCATTGCGTTCTCTTATGTAGCGCGCAACGTTTCCAAAAGTCGAAACCCAGAATGTACTCCTGCGGGCGTCAAGATACTGAAGGCTTGCCCGAAGTACTGTAGACGAAAGCGGTGAATATCCTCCGTCGCTGTCGATGCCGTGTATGAGATATACGCACCATCCCCCGGAGGCCGCGGCAGCATCAGCTTTTGCAGTGATGCCGGCTATTGTATTTATACCGCTGCTGCCGAGAGCGAACGAGCTTATCTGATAGAAATTCGAGGGAGTGGCCGGCATAATCGAGCCCGAACAGATTCGCCCTGCAATATAGTATGTCGCGATAACTGACTCGGTGCTTTCTACGCACATAGGATATGCAACCGTTATACATTTCGACCCTGGAACGTTCACTTCAATGGCAATCTTGGAGTTTGACAGTTCATATACCTCGTTTGATGTATTCAAAGTTGGGTGCGTCACAGTATGACTCCCGATTTCATGCCCTGCAGCAGCGGCGGTTTGCAACTGGTCCCAGTGAGTCGGCTCATACCAGCTCATGCCGGTGACGGTAAACATGGTCAGCTTATAACCATATTCATTAAACATAGGTATCGCTATGGTATATTGATATGGGCAGCCGTCATCGAAAGTATAAGTTATTGCCGCCGTGCGAAAACCCTGCCACGTGCCAACTTGGTAATTAGGGTCAATGGTTCGAGAGTATCCCGCGTTGCATGCCGCAAGAAAGGCGGCCAACAGCAGAATTACATTTACTTTTTTCATACCCTGTCTCCAAAACGGCTTTTAAAGTCAAATCCCCCGGCTTTCGACGCCAAAAGCGTGATTGTATGCAATCACTATAATACAAGATAATTACAGGATACCATAAATGGGGGGACATTGCAACCATAAGTTGTGATTGATTCCCCGGGTTTTTGAATGGTAACCCGCTGTTAATAAAGCACTTATGAAAAAGGAGTCCGAAGGCAGCTGGCCGAAAAAGCGAGAAAACAAAGGCCTGTCCCGTCTATAATTTAGATATGGAAATCTATATTTGTGCGTTCGGCATCTATCCGTAACTAATTATTTAAATCTGCTCTAAAGGGCGATGCCGGCAAACCTTCCTTGTTATATAAATTAGCCCCTTCAGGATTATCAGCCCAGGCGTACCGGACAGCGACAGGATTGGCCAACTGGTCATTCCAAACCACGATTTTATTATCCTCTATTTTTGCTTTTGCCCATACAAATTTTTTGTCAGCGCCGGCAATAGCGAAATACTTCAGCTCCCCATCTCCTTTTGCCGTTAATCCGCTGCCTGTATTTGCAAATGTGAGAATGATTTTATTTCCTTCGATTTTCATTGACTGGTAAATCGGACCTGAATAAACCACTTTTTCATCGCCATAGGCCGTCTTTCGGGCTGCCAACGCCAGCCGCTTGCCGACGTCTTCCTTGTTTAGAGGATGTATGTCGTTCCATTCACCAAGGTCAATGATTACGGCCATTCCCGTGTTGGGGACGGCGAGCGTTTTAAGCTGTGCGTCTCTCAGCTCAGCCCAGCCGCTTTCAGACGGCTGAGTTTTAACCTCCATAAAATTAGCCAGTTGCACGTACAGGAAGGGGAAGTCCCCCTGAATCCATTTTCCTCTCCAGTCGGCTATCAGCGCAGAAAACAGTTTTTGATATTCACGCGGCTTTGCGGTATTGGATTCCCCCTGATACCAAATTACTCCTTTAATTTTATAGTTTAATAACGGGGCAATCATTCCGTTATATAATCCCAACGGCTGCCACTCAATAAAAGTTTTGCCCGGCAATGTACCCATTGTAGTGCCTAATTTGTATTGCCACCGGCCCTTTAAGTCGATTGTCTGTCCCGCTGCGGAGAGCTGGTATGGCTTATCCGGAACAAAACCGCCCCGGCCTGAGTTATTAATAACCCTTACTACGATGATATTTTTGCCTGCCTTTAGCAGGTCTGAAGGAATATCATATATTCTTGGCGGGTACTGATATGAAACCGACCCCACAAGTTTGCCATTAACATAAGTAAAATCGCCATCAACAATCCTGCCAAGCCAAAGCTTTGCCGGCTGACCAGTCATTGAAGCCGGGACATTAACTTCTTTTATGAACCAGACAACGCCGTTCACGTTCCCCAGATTACAGTCAGCCCAGTAACCGGGCACATTCATTGTCGCCCATTCTGGAGCGTCATAATTTACATCAAACCACGGCTTTTGACCTTTTTCCAAACCTTTATCAAACTGCTGGATACGACTATACCACGCGTCGTTTACAGCTTTATCTTTTGCCATTATTTGGTTTATATAGTTGCTGTCTTTAAATTTTTTCGCTGTTTCCAAGTATTCAGGAAACGCCTTTAAGGCATCCTCGCTCATCCATGCCTCGGCAGGTGAGCCGCCCAAGCTTGCATTTATTAAACCTATGGGGACGTGGTATTTTTCATATAATTCTTTCGCGAAAAAATAACCAACGGCAGTAAATTCGAGCACGCTTTTGGGATTGGCCGATACCCAGCTACCTGACTTGAAATCTTCCTTTGGTTCCTGAAAATCATATATATGCGGAACAATAAACTGCCTTATATGTGGGTTGTCGGCGTTGGCGATTACATCCGGATAGCGGTATTTTACCCTATTCATAGGTAGTTCCATATTTGACTGGCCCGAACATACCCATACATCGCCTATCAGGATATTTGTCAGAGTTATATGATTACTGGCGTTAATATCCATGCTGTATGGGCCGCCTGCTTTTAATTCAGAAAGCATTACCGCCCATTTGCCATTTGCGCCTGCCGTAGCATTATATGTTTTGCCGTCAAAGTTAATCGTTATCTTTTCACCGTCTGAGGCCCAGCCCCAGACCTTTATATTGGCGTCCCTTTGCAGCACCATACCATCGCTCATCAGAAGTGGAAGTTTGACCTGGCAAAAGACCGCCTGAGAAATCAACAATACATAACAACATACTGCTGAACAAAGTATTTTTACCTTCAACTTCATCATTATATCTTTTCAGTGTCTATCAGAACTAATCGGACATGTATTCAAACCAGTCGAAATCGGCAGGGGTTGTGGATTTTTGTCCGTTGCCGGTGGCGTACATACCGAAGTAATCGCCGGTAAAGCACATCCCATCTTCAAAGCCAATCGCCTCAACGGACAAATCCTTCGTCAGGGCTGTGCCTAATACCTGCACATCGCCATTGGATGACTCGCAGGAAAATTCGTAAGTCAACGGCGTCGCCTTGACCGACAACACAACAGGCCCGGCTCCGATATCAACATATTTAACTGGTTCTATGATTTTGCCTTTGAGCACTTTCCTCAACAGAACCTGTCGCTTGCCATCCCTCAGTGTGATTCCGATTTCATAATGATGTTTGTCATTGCTGCGGACGACAAGGCCGGCCTCCTCATTTTCGCTATTGGGGTCAAATTCGAGCAGGGTCGAAGCGACGCAGTTAAAATCGGTCTGGCGACGGCCAACAAAGGCGGGCGAATCCTTGTTACTCATATTTACATCAGAACCATTCAGACGCAGAAAGCCCGACCTATCGATAAGCGAATAATTTTCCGGATAAGGATTTCGCAAGTAGTTCCACTGCATCGCTAATGATTTACTATCGAAGTCATCCCTCGCCGGCTCTTTCGGCCATATATGCTGCGACAATTTCGGCGCGGTCATAACGGGCTGAATTATGCCGTTGACGTTGACCACAGGCCAGCCATTGCCGTCGAAAACAACCGGCGCAAGAAATGTCTCGCGCCCTATATGATGAAAGCGTGCGCCGGGCGGCTGAGGCCGAACTCCTAAGCAAACTAACCACCACCCATCAGGCGTATCAACCAAATCCGCATGCCCGACAACCTGAATCGGAAGCTTAGATAACTTACGATGTGTCAGGATTGGGTTTTTCGGATTGGATTCGAATGGCCCCCACGGCGAATCACTGCGCGCGATGGTTACACTATGGTCATAGCTGGTTCCGCCCTCTGAAATCATCAGAAAATATTTGCCGTTGGCCTTATACAAATGCGGCCCTTCTGCCCAGACACCACCTGTACCACCCCATATTTTTTTCAGGGGGCCTTCGAGTTTGCCTGTTTCGAGATTGAGTGTTCTCTGGGCAATATAGCCATCGCCCTGACCTTCGTGGCGGGTGTAATAGACCGTTCCATCATCATCGAAGAAAAGAGAGGGGTCCATGCCGCTACGGTCGAGCCAAATCGGCTCAGACCAGGGCCCCGCGGGATTTGGGGCGGTGACGTAAAAATTGCCCCCGCCATCCACGTTGGTAGTCACCATATAAAAGACGCCTTTGTGATAGCGAAGCGTCGGCGCATAGATTCCGCCTGATGCACGGACTTTGTCAAGAGGCAACTGGCTTTTGCGGGCCAGGCAATACCCGATTTGACGCCAGTGTACGAGATCTTTGCTGTGAAAAATCGGGACCCCCGGAAAATACTCAAAGGAACTGTGTGCCGTGTAATAATCATCACCTACTCGACAGATACTCGGGTCAGGATAAAAACCGGATATAATGGGATTTTGAAAAGTTTTCGGTTGCTGCTGTGCACAGCCGAAGACCAGGAACACGGATGAAATAAGCAAAATCCAATACTTCATATTATTTCGTATTGACAACTTTAATCACCGCATCAAAAGCCGGCTTGGGTTGATAGTTCCGGTCAAACAACAGCGGATAGCTCGTGCGTCCCCTTATGGGCCAGTTATTAAGCCAGCTTGTCTTGTCGTAAACGCCCCATAAAGTAACGCGGCTTATTGTGTCTTTATGTTCGAGCAAAACAGCAAAAAGCTCCGCGTAACGGTCAGCGAGTTTTTTCTGCACCTCATCAGGCAGACCATTGATGTAAGGATTAAGCTTTGTCTGCAATTCGAACCTGACGTTAATATCGGCTCCCATATACTGAGTAGCACTTGGCAGGACGTCGATATCCAGTTCGGTAACCATAACTTTAACGCCTAATGCGGCAAAGGCGTTGATAAATCGCTCGATGTCCTCGCGTGAAGGATAATCCAGCGCCCAGTGCCCCTGAATACCAACGCCATCTATGCGGAGACCTTTGGCCTTTAGGTCTTTTACGAGACGCACGCAGGCCTCGCGTTTGGCCGGCTTATCGAGTGAAAAGTCGTTGTAATACAACTCTGCGTTCGGGTCTGCCTCGTGAGCATACTCGAACGCCTTTTGAACGTAGTCCGGGCCTACTGTTTCCACCCATTTGGATTTGTGGAGAGGTCCTGCGTCGTTTAGGGCTTCATTGACAACGTCCCAGCCGTTGACTCGGCCTTTGTATCGGCCCATAACGGTAAAAATGTGGTCTTTCATACGTGCGAGCATTGCATCGCGGCCAAGCAGATTATTGGAGTCGTCCCTGAACGCCCAGCCAGGTATCTGGTTTTGCCAGATGAGGGTATGACCGACAATAAACATTTTGTTCTTCTCGCCAAACGCCACGAAGCGGTCAGCCGGCTCGAAATTATATTTGTTCGGCTCAGGATGAATGAACTGCCACTTCATAACGTTTTCGGGGGTGATGGAATTGAATTGTTTCTCGACGA
This sequence comes from Sedimentisphaerales bacterium, assembly GCA_050013675.1. GTDB lineage: Bacteria > Planctomycetota > Phycisphaerae > Sedimentisphaerales > Anaerobacaceae > Fen-1362. Next base: position 146,498 of record JBEKEU010000004.1, on the reverse strand, counting down.
TGGCGACGACCTGAGAGTCATTGCCTGAAACCACGTCATCGTTGACAGCGACGCCGATTAAAAACACTTTCGCGAACACATCTTTGAGAGCCGGAACATTCGCACCAGCAAAACACCTGATAGCGCCTATCAAAACAATTATCAAACATACCACGCAGGTTGTTATTAGCAATTTCATTACAACTTCCTTTCCTTTTTACGCGTATTTGAACTGTTTGCGTCGTTCAGCCAGCTCATCCTGAATCTGGATATTCATCTTTTTGGTGATTTTATAGCATAACAGACAAACTATCACGATGAGGAGAAAAACAGCCGGATATATGCTGACGCTCATACGAATACCAAGCAGGGCTTTGGGTGTTTGTGCAACATTGGCCTGATAACCGTAAGCGGCGAGCAGCCACAGGCCAATTGCTCCCCCTAAGCTCAAGCCGGCCTTAAGAGCGAACAAAATTGTGGCATAAATCACGCCGGTAGTGCGACGACTAGTTTTCCATTCGCCAAAATCCACCACGTCGGCAAACATCGCCCAGATAAGCGGAATCGTCGGCGCATAGGAAAGCGCACGAACAAACTCCAGAAGGAACATTGTCCCGATTGCGTCCGCCGGAAGCAGGATATACATAACCATAAAAACCGTGGTGAGTGAAAAACAGACAATAGCGACAATTCTTTTACCGAAACGAATGGACAAATAGGTGGAAAATATCACACCAATAACCGTAACAAACTGGCTGAACATATTAAACAAACCATATCCGACTGAGACCACGTTGGTCTTGTCGCTTTTAACAATAAGACCAAATGCGTTCAGGATTTTGTAGAATGTTCCGCCGGAGCCGTCCGCAATGTTGGTCAGCCCCAGCCCCTGTAACACCTCAAACAGGCGGTCTTTATTTAAATAATAATCAAAGTAGTAATACATTGTTCCGCCTCTCAAAGCCACGAAGATGAAATGAGAAAGCGTAAGAATGAACATCGCAATCCACGGCCCGTTTTTGAGCAGATTACCAAAGTCCTGCCGGGCGTCCATCTTTTGCTTCGGGTCAGGCAGTATTCGCTCTCGCGTGGTGAGGAACGTAATGACAAAAAAGGCAACGCATATAATCGCCCACAGGCCCATCGTCATCTGCCAGCCCTTCGCTTTGTCACCCTGCCCGAACTTGTCAACCAGCGAAAGCGTAAATGTCCCTACAAGAAGCTGGGCTAACATCGCCGCCACAAAGCGATACGATGACAGGGTCGTGCGTTCGTTGACGTCGCCCGTCATTACGGCCGTCATCGCCGAATAAGGCGTGTTATTGGCCGAATACAGGGTCATCAGCGCTATATTTGTAAGGCACGCCCATACGATTTTACCTGGTGTCGCGAAGTTGGGAACTGTATAGGCCAGGACCATCATCACGCCCCAGGGTATGGCCGTCCAAATCACCCAGGGCCTGAACTTGCCCCACCGAGTATTGGTGCGGTCGGCGATTACCCCCATCATCGGGTCAAAGAATGCGTCCCACAGCCGCCCTCCCAGCAGCAACGTTCCCGCCAGCCACGCCGCCAGTCCGAACGTGTCGGTGTAAAATTTTGCCTGGAACAGAATCATCGTCATAAAGACGAAGTTCGCGGCGGCATCACCCAAACTATACCCGGCTTTTTCCCCAAACGAGAGTTTTTTTGCTCCATCCTGCATTTGTGTCCCCTTGAATTATTGCCTTCGGGTTTACACTCTACATAAATACAATTTTACCACAGAGCAATACACTTTAGAAAGGATTGAAAAGCAGAATAGCTTTGAAAAACCACAATGTCAAGGAATCCTTCCCTGGCCTCTGCGGCAATTACAGTGGTATCATCGCCCTGACACTAACAACTGCGATTAAGGACAAGGGTGCCATTGACGATACAAACCAAGATTCACGACCCACATCCCTGGTTGTGGACAACGGGCCTCAAAATCCGCTATGACAAAAATCTCCTGTTTTTTCATGTTGGAGACATGGCCGTCATAGAACGCGACATCGGCGGTGTCATTATGGCGATAAATTGTTGGGCCATAGACCTTGGGGTCGGTGCCCCTGTAATCATCAATAGTTCCCTGGCCAATCACATCCCATTTTTTTCTATAATCAGCGCCACCCCACGCTACCCACCAGTCAACACTGTCGGTAAAGGCGAGTTTTTCAGCGGCCCTTGTTACCGCCGACGCCTCATGGCCTATAGCGCAGGGGCAAGTAGTACAACTCCTATTGTAAGTAACCCAACTCGATCTGTCAGCAATATTCCCATATTGCTTCTCAAATTCTGTGGCGTTATAACCATAACTCCACGAAACACCAGCGACATTGTTTGTAATATTTTTACTTATCTGGTCGTCGGGGCAAAGATACTCTTTTGGCGCAGCAAAATTACCAACCGGCGCTACCGTTGACGGCACACCACGTTTGCCTATTGCTATAATATTTCTAAAAGCTGTGTTATCCGGCCAGGCCCGCTGCTGTATAGTGTCGTTGCGGTAATCACAAACGGGCACAAACTTTCCATCATACGTTTGTGAATAGATAAAGTTGGCCGACATAAGAGTTTTCAGATGGTTGCAACATACTATTCTGCGAGCCATGGCACGCGCCTTGTTAAGGGCCGGCAGCAAGACGGCCATAAGCAGCGCTATAATCGCGATTACAACCAGCAACTCCACCAGCGTAAATCCTTTTATCTTTCTCATAATGCCACCGTTAAAAAAATCCTTATAAAGCGTTCCACCAAACCATTGAACTTCTAACAATCTGCAACCCCTGAACACCACGTTACGTTGTTCATCTGCCGGTCGCGCGGCTCGCCTGTCTCGACGAGGTATCAAGCCGAGACACATTTCGTCAATCGTCCCAAAGTCGCGTCCTAAACCTTTTGCCGACCAGCCAAACCGATACAAGCCGCGCTACCGACGTTAACACAACTTATAACTATCCGTTTCTCAGTATAAAACTATTACCAGGTACTTACACAATCAGGATTACCCGGCTTATTGCACACGCCATTCCGCAGCAAATATGGCAAAATCATAGAAGTCCACAATACAGTCATGGTTTAAATCGCCATACAGTCCCTGACCTCTTGCCCAAACTTCGGCGCAATTTGTGGGCTGCCCCGCGGTACCGGGCTGCCCCGCGGCGTAATGGGCCGCTACTCTTTCCGGAGGCAAAACGCCCGCATAAACGGCAAATTCATCGATATATCCGCCGAAGGCGTTCGCGGCATATCCCAAGTTCTGCTCAGCGCCAATCATAAGAATATAAAGCTCAGGTCCCAGCAGTGCGTGGCCGTTGGGGTCAACGATGGTTGTTGAATAACGGGCACCATCCAGGTACAACTCAATACCCATATCGTGCCCCAGGTTAACCTCATTTTCGTCGTATGTAACAACGACGTGATGCCAATTCCCGTCGAGAGGAGCATTTACACCCGGATACCACCATTGACTTCCGCCCAGAACCCGCAGTTTTCTCACGCCTGCATCGGTGTACAAACTCATCCCGGGGGCATTGGGCTCATGAATTGTTTGGTACGACATACCACCAACCTGCTGGAAAAGCATCGCGTATGTATCCGGCGTAAGTTCGGGAGCGCTCCTCATCCAGAACTCAAAACTTATGCTACCGGGAGCGAAGGCGAATACGTCGGGATCCAGGTAGTCAGGTGCTACGCCGTCGTCCCACATATCAGTCCATCCTGGAAATGACCTGTAGACGGTGCCACCATAGTTGTTCCAGACATAAGCTCTTCCCTGCTGACCGCCACCAATCGAATTATCCAAATAAAGGGCGCTGCCGCCGATTGCGCCGGGGACTCGTCGAACCTGTGCATTGGTGCTATAATTAACATAGTAATGGTTTATAGAAGAATCCACCGGAAGCGGATGGTCAAATTTCAGATACACACAGGGGTCATCGTTCATCACTTCATATTCATATGGAAGGGTTTTTATCGAATTGAACGTAACCACAACGTGATGCCATGCGCCGTCGTTTATTGCTCGGGTAACGGTGCCCGTACTGCCGCCGCCGATAAGACCTATGGAATTTGGCCCCGCGGGATACAACATAGCACCGTAACTGCGTTGCTCGGTATTTCCGCCGTTATGCTGGAAGAACCGCGGATAATCACTGCTCTGAGTTGTCTTAACCCAGAACGCAACCGATATATTGGTTAAGGACAACCGCGCATCCCAATCACAAACGTCCATACAATCGCCCGTCCCGCCGGAAGTGCCATTCAGAACCGCGGATTTGCCGACAAAACCGCTGGCATTTTGACCGACAGTTCCGATATAGGTGCTGTTCACGTCCGCGAGGCTGCCGCTATTGGCAATCTTACTGCCTTCGCTGCTGTTGGCGTCCTCAAAACGCAGATAAAGCAAAGGATTAGCGTTTGTAACGGCCGTAACATAACCGCCCGAACCAGCGTTGTAAAGAACAGCAACATTGGTGTCGGTCAGAACCCGGCCAAACACGGCAAACTCATCAATCTCGCCGTTAAGCCCGTTATAACGGTAATATCGGCTTCCCTCTGCCCCGATTGTCAGGCGCTGATAAGGGAAACTAATCGCCTGGGCAGCGGTCGAAGTCCCCACTTTTACTCCATCAACGTATAGCGTCTTTATGACACTGTCCGCCGAAGCAACACCTGCCAGCGACAGGCCGAAAAGCATAACAATCATAATTGATAGTTCGAATTTATATCTCATATTTCCTTCTCCTTTTTTTATGTCCTTTTTTCTTTTCATCGGGATATAGAACTCAAAACGTCATAAACATCCGTTCGGATCCGGGTTATTGCAAATCAGCCAGTTATTTACCCATAAATCAAGGTCTTGAAAACCTACGGAAATGTTGCCGATGCGCGTAAATTTCACGTAGGCAAGGTTAAAGCCCGTATTGCCGCTGGCATATAGCAACCATCTCACCGTATGAATGCCTGGATAAAGATTGGCGGTAACTGTCGTTGTGTCACCAATAGTCCCTGCCGGAACCAGAGTCGGGTGATTAACATCACCGAGATTTACGTCGTCCAACAAAATTCTCATTTCACCGGCGGGAATATTGGCATACTGCCCACCACCCATGATACCAAGACAGATCTGATATTGCCCCTTATTTGCATCATTAACATTAATATCATAATCCATAAACTCGAGTGTATCCAAGTAGCCGACAAACCTGCCTATTGCATTAACATCATCGTACATGGTGTCCGGGCCAAAATGGGTCGTTTCTGTTGTTCTCATGTTTCTATCGCCCGCAACATCCCAGTCGCCCGCCGGAATCCGAATTAAACCCAGAGCATTAGGTTCAATAACAAAAGGCGATTTCTTTTTAACAAATTGAAGAGCGTTGAGTTTGTTCGTGTAGGTCAGGTATAGCTTCGAGGAATCAGTGCTGATGACGTTCACGTCTGTGAAAATCACGTAGTTCCCGCCATTGACAAACGCGCCCGGGGTTACTCCGCCCGTCACATGTTTTGTGGTCTTGACACTATTCTGATCCAGTATAAAGTTTCCGTCATCGTTCCCATAAACATAGAGATCGTAAAGCCCCTGGTATGCGCCATCGCCCCAGATGGAAATGTTCGGCTCATTCGGCGACGCTGCCGTAAATCCGTCGTCCATTAGACCTGAGCCCCACTTATAGCCGTGTTTTTGCCCATTGTCGCCAATCCATACCTGAGCAGCATAAACACTGGATAAAAGCTGTTGTGCCACCGGTACCGGCGGAGTGATCCCCTCAGTTCGCGATGACCCTACGGGAACCCCCCATCCGCCAGAATAAGGAATCCAGACAGCACCATTACCGACATCATAGGCCCCATTGCCGACGTAAGGCGTTTTGTCGCCATAACCCTTTATGTCAACATTGATGACCTCTGCTGCCGTGACAATCCCAACGGCAACAAGAACAATTGATACGGTTGTTAGTAATCTCATTTTCATCATAACAAAACCTCCTAAACTATTGACGACACATCACCCTTTTTTGCCCTTTACTAACTTCACGTTTTTATATTCAGCCGGCATACCCGGCCCATCTCTTTCATCTGCACCACTGCCCATCATGTATCAGGCAGATAACTAAAGCACAATCTCTGTCGATTTATTAACCAGCGCCGTCGTCGAAGACCGCACTACAAGGTTCTGCGAAAGTTTCACACACTCAGGACGATACTCCGAAGGCGACAGCAGGTGCTTGAGCAGCAAATTCGCGGCTATCTGCCCCATTTGTCTCGATGGCACCGCGACCGTCGTGAGCGGCGGACTAACAATGCTGCATAGATATTCGTCGTTAAAGCAAATCAAACTGACCTGCTTGGGTATCTGAATTTCAAGCATATTAGCGCCGTGGATAATTCTCATCGCCTCAATGTGGTCGTACGCAAGAATCGCAGTCGCGTGATGTTTAATAACCGACGAAGCCAAAAAAGCGGATGCCGAGTTAAACACCTTGTCGTGATTTTTAATCGGCTCAAGCCCTCGCATTTTCAACTCAGAAACGTATGTATCGTGACGGTCGCCAATACTTCTGTGCTTATAGTGCTCGCTGGTGGGGCCTGCGTAAGCTATCTGTGTGTGCCCAAGTTCCACCAAATGACGCACAGCCATCTTGGTTGCTTCAATATCATCGGGAATAACAGATGAGCAATTAGGGCCGCCAACACCATTGATAACCACATAAGGCAGACCTGCCCTTTCCATCTCCGCGATGGTTTCCGGAGAACATTCCTGAAGCACTATAGCCCCATCCACTTTCCACGGCGGCAGTTCGCAGCGGTTCCCCGTCAGATTTGGAACGGACATGCAAACATCATAGCCGCCCGTGTGCAACTCGCGAACGCAGGATTCAATAATGGCCTGGTATATGTTGCCGGGAAATCCCAAAGCAATGTTACAGCCGAGAACTGCTATTACCTGCGTCTGGCGTCTAACAAGATTCTTGGCCGCGAGATTGGGACGATACCCAAGTGAATTTGCAATATCGACAATACGTTGATGAACTTCACGTCTGACGGAAAAACCATGCTTGAAATTACCGTTCAATACCCGGCTAACAGTCGCCCGGCTTACACCGCAATGAGAAGCAACCTCTTTGATGGTCGGTACGCCGTTGCTTCGAGGGGTACTCATTTTTCCTTCACCTTAATCCAAATTACATATTACATACATCTAAAACCTGAAACCGTTAACAGGTTTCTATTCACTGTATTGCTTTTTCTTATGCTTTTTGTTAACCTATTTGGAAGGCAACAAGATTTGTTTCGCATAAGATCGCAGGTATTCAAATTTGCGAAGAGCGTCGTCATCGCCAAACGTCCAGTAATCGTTTACTTATACATTAGCATTGTCGTTTGTCAATGTCCAGCTTTTTTTTGAAAAAATTTCCTTTTACCCCCAAACCCACCGAAATCAACCCGTAAAAATGCAGAGTTACCATTCGCAGAGAACCTGGTTTGAAGGGCAAAAACCCGTTTTTTGCCAATTCTAAGGGGGTAGACATCAAAAAACATGGCATTTGTCGGCCAAAACATAATATCGTTTGCCGGAAACGGACAATTTCAAGTGAAGCATAAAAATCTTTGCAAACAACTATTCTTTTACATACATATAAGCTTGACTGGCCGTATACATTTAGGTTATAGTTAAGTAATCGTTTACTATGGTTGCGGCAAAAGTCGGGGCAGGGTCGATTGGCCAGTTATCAAAGGCCCCGCAGGGGCGATTAAACACTTACTTATAGGACGTGATGAAAAGTTAAAAAGCCAATCCTTTGGGCATATATAGCTCTTTACAGCTCGCTACAGGGTTAAAAACCCTAAATAGCCCACAGGAACCCCGGATTGGGGGTTTATGCCCGACCGGAAAGATTTGTAAAGGTTCTGGAAATGTTCGCAAAGTCCTTATACGCGTATGCGTCTTTAATCCTAATCCTGCTATTGGGAACATCCTATGGCGATGTAAACAATATCCTGGTCAACCCCGGCTTTGAAAGCAGCACATCCGGTAATTGGACCGCCCGAAGTTGCTCTTTTCAGAGAACTACAAGCCAAAAACACACCGGTTCTTACAGTGGAAGGGCATATAGCAGAACTGCAACATGGAACGGTATACAACAGAATGTGCTGGGGAAAATGGTTCAGGATCAAACTTATGTGGTATCCGGATGGGTGAGAACCAGCAGCATAGTAAGTCCCACTGTTCATTTAACCTTTGAAAAAACCGACGGCAGTGGAACCACCTATGCCTGGGCAGCCAATGGAACCGCCAACAATAGTTCATGGACATATATTTCAGGTAGTTATACTTTAACTGTAAATGGCACGCTTACAGGATTGAATGTGTACGTCGAAAGTTCTGATTTAAACGATATCTATTTGGATGACGCCAATGTATTTGGTGCGGTTCCCGGCGTGACAGGCCCAAACGCGACAGGTCAGGTAAATTTCAACGTTACCCACCAAACTCTTGACGGTTTCGGTGCAGCCGGTGCCTGGTATCAAAATAACGTTACCACCTACGGCACCTCTCATCCGGAAATTTATAATATACTCTTCCGTGATTTAGGCATCGATATATACCGGATTCGAAACACTTACGGCATCGATAGCAGCTATATTAGCGACACTAATAAAATCGTCCAAGGTGCTAATAACTCATTGGGCCATCCGATACGGGTTATGAATACCTCCTGGTCACCGGAGGCCTCTCTCAAAAGCAACGGCAACACCAGCCAGGGAACCCTCGCTAAAGACGCCTACGGTAATTACAGATATGCCGATTTCGCGCAGTGGTGGGCTGACAGTTTGACCGCATGGTCCAACGCCGGGGTAAATAGCTACTATGTGAATATGCAAAACGAACCTAATTTTACAACTTCCGGCTGGGACACATGTCAATTTCACCCCACCGAGGATACATCTTGCGCAGGTTACGAGCAGGCCTTTGCCGCTTTATGCACTAAGCTGAACTCGTTACCAAGCCGGCCGATACTTCTTGCTCCCGAAGGTCAGGATACAACCAGCACCCCAAGTTATGTTGCCGCGCTAACCACTGCCGATAAATCCAATGTTTATGGTTATTCTCATCACCTCTATGATGGCAGCGCCGATGCACCTGACGGCCTTATCAGCAAGATGACCACCCTCAAGGCGGCTATAGGCGGAGACGGTAAGCCCCTGCTGCAGACGGAATTTTCCAAAGGCGGCCCGTTCGTCTGGACGGACGCAATGAACCTGGCAATTTTAATGCACAACGCCCTGACTATTGAGGAAGTGTCGGCATATTTGTACTGGGAATTATTCTGGGTGTCTCCCAGCGGGCTGGTGAGCGTTTCAACAACAGGATATACAATCAACCCCGTTTACTACGCTATGAAGCATTTTTCTAAATTTACAGACCCCGGCTGGCAGAGGATAGATGCCAACACTACCTCATCGGATTTGAGGATATCGGCCTACAAAGACCCATGTGAGCCAAATGCGACAATTGTAGTCATCAATACTTCAACCACTACCGATGTGAACCTGACGCTTTCATTAAATGGCTTTAATCCGGGAAATTCCGGGATATACCAATCTAAATCTGACGCGAACTTCACTTATATCGGGACATTCAGCACATCGACCCCGGTGCTCCTGCCCAAACAGTCGATAACAACGATTCATCTGGCAGGGTTTGGGGATTGTGCCGCCGTTCAGGCAGGTCACTATCGCCTCGACTCAGACCTTAACGGCGATTGTTACGTTGATTATGAAGACCTTGCAATAATTGCTTACTACTGGCTGCATACAGATTGTACCGCACCGGGTAATTGTCAAAATGCGGATTTTGCGCCGACCAACGGCACTGTTGATTTCCTCGACTTTGCCGACTTTGGGCCGGAGTGGAGACAATGCAACAATCCGAAGGATGCCAACTGCACCCCAAACTGGGAATGACAGAAGCAACTTGTGACTGATTTATTTGGCCGGATTTGTTCGCGAATCCGGCGCGTATGGTAGTCAACAGTAAATAAAAACAGGCAAATTATGAGTAAGGATGATTATGATGAGCCGCAGAACTCACAATCGAGTTGTTTTTACTAAAGTTCTATCCGGGGCCGTGCTGGTATTATGCCTGTTTCTTGGAGGTTCGACGGCTAAAGGCGACTGGAAAAGCGACGCCAACGCCAGAATCGAGCAGAACCGCAAAAGGAACGCTCAGATAACGGTAGTTGATATGAATGGGCAGCCGGTCCATGACATAAGCGTGCAAATCGCGCAGACCACGCACAGTTTCGCCTTCGGCTCCTGTTTCAATTCTGGCCACTTAAATGACAGCATCTACACCAACTTTTTCAAAAACCACTTTGAATGGGCAGTATGTGAAAATGACTCAAAGTGGACTGCCAATGAGGGGACGCAGGGACAAATAACCTATACAAACGCGGATAATACCTACAATTGGTGCAACAACAATGGAATCAAAATGCGCGGTCATTGCATTTTCTGGGAACAGCAAAACAGCTTGCCCGGTTGGGTGGCGAATTTGGGCTATGCGCCCTGGCCGCAGACATCCGCTCTATACACTGCCTGCCAGAACCGGCTAAATAGCGCGGTCCCGCATTTTCAGGGCAAATTCCTCCACTGGGACGTCGATAACGAACAACTGACCGATTCGTTCTTTGACCGCCTTGAGGTAGGCGGGCCGGGTTCAGCAGATGTAAATTCGAGGGTCTGGATGTATCAAAGGGCTAACCAGTTAGACCCCAACTGCAAACTTTTTGTAAATGAGTATTCCGGCAATTCATTCGGCAGTTATACCGCAACCGCATATATAAATCTCATCAATAATTTGCGCGGAAAAGGAGCACCAATTCACGGCATTGGCCTTCAGGGCCACATCAACTCGCCTTTCCAGCCCGACACCTACTGGTCGAGCGTCCTGACGCCTCTGAATGCGTTAGGCCTTCCTATCTGGGCTACCGAGTTTGACAGCGATACTACAAGTGATTCTCAGCGAGCAACCGATTTGGAAAATTACTTCCGTATAATGTTTAGCGACCCAAATGTTGCGGGCATAATGATGTGGGGCTTTATGACAGGCACTACCTGGCGGGCCAGCGGCGCCTGGGGGCTCGTAAACTCCAGCGGAACCTTGAACGCGGCAGGCATAGAATATGAATCGCTGATGAATGAATGGACAACAAACGACGCTAATTACACCGACCCAAACGGCAAGGTGAATTTCAGGGGCTTCCACGGCTCTTACGAGATAACTCTTTCAGCCCCCGGCCAGACCACCGAGGTACACGCAATAGAGCTGACACCCGGAACGACTGACGTCCAATTCACGCTGGCAACCGACCTTCATAACCCCGAGCCGGACTTTAACGCCCCGACGCCAAATCCGATGACATGGGCAACAGTCCCAACTGCTATCGGTTCATCTACAATCACAATGACCGCGACAACCGCAGCCGACGCAACTATGCCCGTTCGGTATTATTTCGAATGCGCTAATCACGGTGAGGCCAACAGCACATGGCAAACAAGCCCGACATACGTCGCACAGGGCCTCACCCCTTCAACCTCATACTCATTCCGGGTCAAGGCACGCGACAGCGCCATTGTCCCTAACGAGACCGGCTGGTCAAGCACGCTGTCTGCAACAACCGCGGCCCCGGGCACTGACGTTAACATTATCGGCTCGTGGTTATCAAGTACGACTCACACAAAAGAATCCGGTTACAGTCGTGCATTGATTTTAATCGCACACGAGGAATCCACAAGCGGCAATCCTGCTTTGACTTCCGTAACATACGGCGGACAGACAATGACGAAAATCATTGACGTTAACGCAGTACTCGGCTACGGAAATTATGTCGCGGCTTTCATCCTCAACGAGGCAGGCGTTGCCGCTGCGACAGATGGCACCTTTGTCCCCACCTGGAGCTCCGCAACCAGCTGCGTCGCATACGCCAGCGCATTCTTTTCCAACACCAATCAAACAACCCTAATCGGAGCGACTGCTCGCAACAGCACGACAGCCAGCACACCAAATCCTATCACAACCGCAGCACTTGCCACAAATTACGGGGATATGGTCATCCTCGGCGCAACCTGCGGAAATATCGGTTCATATACACTGAATAACGGTTTTACAGAAGGAGTTGACCAGTCGGTCGGGGGGACTGGGATTACGGGAGTAACCGGCCACAAACTGGCAACAGGTTCGCCTGAAACACCAAGTGCCACTTACAACAGCGGCCCCAACCGCCAGGCCATTATCGGATTAGTCCTTCAGGCCGCCCCACCGCCCACCTATCCTGACTGTAACGCGGTTCAGCTCGGGGGGCATAAACTCGACTCTGACCTCAACGGTGATTGTTACGTTGACTATGAAGACCTCGCGATAATTGCCTACTACTGGCTGCATACCGATTGTACCGCACCGAGTAACTGCCAGGGTGCGGACTTTGCGCCGACGGACGGTACGGTTGATTTCTACGACTTTGCCGACTTTGGAGCAGAGTGGAGACAGTGCAACAATCCGCTGGATGCCAATTGCACTCCAAACTGGTAAAAAATTTATCCTCGCCACAACCTGTCGCTGTTTAGAGGCCCGTTTTCGGCCGGTAAACAGGCCCCGCCTTTTATAATTTTGGCTTGACAGCAGGATATTATACGGTATCATCTCCGGTCTTATTTTATTAAGGAATAATAGGTGAAAAGTAAAAAAGACATTGAAATTGTGGCCGCGGGGCATACCTGCCTGGACCTGATACCAGCTTTCACAATCGAGGGAAAAGTTGACAAGATGACCGACGTCCTTGTGCCCGGCAAAATGATAAATATGGGCAATTGCGTCGTCGTAGGAGGCGGCCCTGTTACAAATGCCGGGGTATCAATCAGGCGTTTGGGCGTGAAAACCGAGCTAATCGGTAAAATCGGCGACGACGACTTCGGCAAACAGATTCTTCAATGGTATGAAGAACACGAAGGCCATTTCAAAGGCATTCATATGGTCAAAGGGGAATCGACGTCATATACAATCGCAATTTGCATCCCCGGAATCGACCGGTTTTACCTGCATCATTGCGGAGCAAACGATACCTTCGGCTATGACGATATGGATTTCGACCTTGTGGCTCGCTCGAAACTGATGCTATTCGGGTATCCGCCATGGATGAGAAAGATTTATGATAACACGGGTAAAGAGCTGACGAAAATCCTTAAAAAGGCCAAGGAATTGGGAACCACAACGGCCCTTGACCTATCACTACCCGACGTGAACAGCTACGCGGGCCAGGTCAACTGGAAGGCGATTCTTACCGACTGGGTGCCGCTATCGGATATTATGGTCCCAAGCGCCGAAGAGATATTTTACTTCCTGTATAAGGAAAGGTTCCTTGAGAAGAAGGCGAAACTCGGCCCCAGGGAAAGCGTGCTCGACCATATGACGGTCAAAGATATTTCCGCCCTGGGAAGTGATTTGATAAAAATGGGCACATCAATAGCAATGGTCAAATGCGGTCACAGGGGCTTGTATGTCCGGACCGCCGGCAAGGAGCAGCTCAAGAAGTTAGGCACAGCCGGCTGCAAGGACCCTGAAAACTGGGCAAATCGCGAGCTGTGGTTCCCGGTTTACCAGGAAGAAAAATTCGTCGGGGCACTTGGCTCGGGCGACTCGGCGATTGCAGGATTCCTTTCCGCGTTCGTCAGGGAGCATACAGTCGAATCCTGCTTAAGATACGCAAACGCCGCGGGAAGTATGAACGTTACCGTTCCCGACGGGCTGACGTGGAATAAAGGGTTCGATGATTTAACGAAGCGGATTAAAGCGGGCTGGAAGACAAAGGATTTGAAAATAGACGAAAAGGGCTGGAAGAAAGAACGTGAATTCTGGGCGGGGCCTGATAACCACGGTAAATGGGAATCATAACCAAGCTGAAAAACAGGAGATAAAAAATGGCGAAGAAAAGCGATGCGAAAAGAGACGCATTTGTAAGCAAGAAATTAGCGAAGATGACGCTGGAAGAAAAAGTAGGCCAGCTTTTAACGTTTACCCGGCGCGGCGCAATGTTGACACCGAGCGGCATTGAACAAATCACAAAATTGCAATGCGGCGGTCTTTGCCTTGAGCCATACGCCGTAGAGACCTGCAAAAACCTTTACTGGGGCAATTCCCAGATAGATAAGACCTTCAAGCCGCCGAAAGGTTACTTCAAAATCGCCAACACTTATTTCGCCGGCAAAAATTTCGGCATAAGTATCACGCCGGGCGATTACACCAAGGACCTGAATAAATTACAGAAAATCGCGATGGCCAGACCCTCCGGAATTCCTCTGCATATGACAATCGATTTCGAAGGCGACTTCAAGAACGATTATATGGCAGGCGGCATAAGGCAGTTCCCGCCCCCAATGGGTATGGCCGCCATCGGCGACCCAAAACTCACCTACAAAATCAATAACGTTATCGCCAAGCAATTAAGCAATATCGGCGTTACACAGATGTATTCGCCGGTCTGCGACGTGAATATCAATCCCAAGAACCCGGAAATCGGCGTCAGGTCATTCGGCGACGACCCCGAGGTTTGCGCAAAACACGCCGTCGCCTTCATTCAGGGTTTACAGGATGGCGGTATCGCCGCGACAGCAAAGCACTTCCCCGGCAGAGGCGACTCAGGAACCGACGCCCACGACGTGCTGGATATTATCAGGGCCGACAAGAAGAGAATGCAGGAAGTAGAGCTTGTTCCCTTCAAGGCGGCAATAGCTGCCGGCGTAAAGGCCATTATGACGGGCCATTCGGTTTACCCGGCATACGACGATAAATACCCAACGACTATATCCGTAAAGCTCCTTACAGGGCTATTGAGAGAAGAACTGGGCTTCGACGGCGTTATCGTTTCCGACGCTATCGGTATGGCGGCGATTCTGAAACAGTGGCCTCTGCCGATGGCCTGCTCAATGGCGATTAAAGCCGGCTGCGATACGATACTGCTTAAGGCAGACGATGAGTCGAGGTCGCAGTGCTTCTTCGGAATCAAGCAAGCAGTCGAAAACGGCGAGATTTCAGAGGAACGCCTTAATGAGGCAGTAACGCATCTTCTGAGAATGAAATATGACCAGGGCCTGTTCGAAACAGCAGGCAAGAAAGACCCGAAGAAGGCACAGGATTACGCACTGAGCAAGCCCGTGGTTGATTTCTGCTGGGACGTCTCGAAGAAGGCCTTAATGGTCCTGCGAGACGACAAAAAGATGCTGCCCTTGAGCGCCACGGAAAAGACACTGGTAATCGAACAGCGTATCCCATACGAATTCTGCGGCAAAGACCCCTATATGCATCAGCATATGTTCTGCGAGGATATAGTGGCACATAACCAGAACCTGATACTGGTCGATACCGATTTCGCAGCGAATGAAGATGAGTTTAAGGAGTGCCTCGAATTGGCCAATCAGGTGGATTTGGTTGTTATGACCAATTATTACGCCCGAATCGTAAAGACGGGCAACAACCGGCTGCTTGTCAAGAAGCTAAAAGAAATGGGCAAGAAAGTCGTTGTCGTAACCAACTTCCCATACGTCGAAGGCGCGACCGTTGAGGCCGACGCCGTGATATGCAACTTCAGCGGCACGCCGGATTCGATAAAGGCCGCGGTTGAGCTGATGTATGGCAAGATTAAACAATCGCCCAAGACCAAACTGCCCATAAAGCTCGGCGCTCAGAAAGAAGCCCCCGTAAAAATGCCCCTAAAAAAGCAACCTGCTCTTGGCTTGTCATATTGTTAATAACGTACAAAATCCGGGGCTTCTTCATCATTTTATTATGAATGTTTCGGCCTAATACCGGCGTAAAGGCGGACAGAGGGTCTTTGCCTGAAATAAATGATTATGTTTGAAACAAAAGGAGATGTTTAATGCCAAAGGCAAACAGCTTGAAAATCAGCGATGTTTTTACAATATCAGGGTCGCAAATTTCCGAGATTTACGTCAAGAATAAAATGACGGTCCATTTTCAGGGGATGTCAAAAACCCTGCAATTTCCCCATACCATTTTCCTCCAGGGCGCCCCCACCTGCTTGATAGGCATATCTCCCGATGGTTTATACAATCGGCTTAATAATGCAGGCCGGCTGATTTTATTAAATCAAAACGCGATTCAATTCGCCTCGGCGCCGTTTATCCGGCTCGATGATAAATTTGTTATGCTCACCGCAAAAAATCCGACAACAGCGGAAGGGCCTGATGATGTGCCTGCCTTGAAAAATTATTATCATCCAGCCATAGCCGAAAAACAGATAACAATATCCCTCGCTACGCCTTTGGCGCAAATGTCTTATAAATTAGACAAGGTAACAATAATGAGAAAATTGGTTTCCCCATTCCTGTCCGGAAACGCCCAGGCCCTTATGCCCATAGGCGTAGAGGAGTATGAGGTAACTAATACATCGAAAAAAGAACAGCAGATTACTTTGGTAATACCCAGGCCGTCGCTTGTGAATCTCCAGGAAAAGGAATTAAAGCCGACCGACCAGGACACCGTTTATGTCTGCTCAACGCCGATAAAAAATCAGGTTCACAAGGATTTCAGTTTGGCCGGGATAAGAGGCGTAGTAATGGCAAGTTCCGAATGTGAGGACAGGATGGTTATCGCTGTGCCTGAAATGGCCGGCGTCAAGATAGATACGCACCCATCTTTCTGCTTAAACCGGCTTAAACAGGACTTATTGTTGAATGACGACGGCAGTTTTTACGAAAAGAGAACGCCTATCCTCAATCAGGATTATGGAGCAGCCATAAGCGTTACTTTCACGTTAAAGCCGAAAGAAACGATGACGATACCGTTTGCCATTGCATTGGACTTCCCGCAACAGCGGTTTATCGATGGCAAACTATTTGAACGTAAATACGTTAAAAGTTTCAGGGACAAAGACACAAGAGCCGTCGATATGGCAAAACTTGCACTCGATAATTATCCTAAATGGCTGAGCCGGACCGAAACAATCCAAAACAGGATATTCGAACAGATACAACAAAGTCCTTCCTATAAAAATGACAGGGCCGGCGCGTTAATGCTGACCAGATTGATTTTTAACGAATTCAGCTTCCCATTGTCAAACGCCGCCGTCTGGGTCGAAGACGAGAAAGGCAACGACAGAGCAAGGTTTCTCGAATGTTTTGACTATGCCTATATCGACCCGTCTGACGTGGACTGGTATTCGATGGTGCTGATGATACTGTTTCCAAACATAGAACAGGAGCTTTGCCAGCGGTTCATTGACTCGATTCTGGCGGAGGACCCCACAAAGCGATACTATCATTACCACGCCTCTTTTGTTGAAGCAAGAAAGCATTTTGAAGAGCACCCGGAAGAATACGAGAACGTGTCGCTGACCCAGATAAGAGACGACTTTAAGGTCAAGGGCAGCGTCGCCCATGATGTAGGCGCTTTGCCGAAAGGTCATGCCCTGCGTAACGTAAGCGATTACGCCTGGTACAACAATAACTACTGGGTTGACCTTTTCCCGAAGCTGGTCTTAAGGACGCTACGCGACGTAAAGTTCCTCGGCGATACGGATTTCCTGAAGAAAAACTGGAATACGCTTAAATTCGGGTTCGAGCATTCGCTGGAGCTTGATATAGACGGAGACGGCGTCCCCGAAGGCAATCCCGAAGAAGTCAAGAATACCTTTGATAATCTGACCCTTTTCGGCGCAGATGCTTACGATACTACTACATACCTCGCCAGCTGTCAGGCAATGATTCGAATGGCAGAGATGATGAAAGATAATCAAGCCAAAAAACAATACGAGGAGCGATTTGAAAAGGCCTCCGTTGTTTTAGAAAAATTATGGCGGGACAAGAAAAACAAAAGCGGCCACAGGATGCAGTATTACATTACCTGCTACGACCCGGTGACGGGAAAAACAAACACCGACGTCTGGACCAATCAGCTCGATGCCTTGTGGTATTTGATTGCGATGGGAGAAGAGCCGTTTATCCCCGCCGAGAGAGCAAAACAAATCCTCAGGACAATTTACGCCAATAACAAGACCACGATGGGCTGGGCTATGTGCCGGACAAAGGACGGAGGAAAAGTAGAATCAGAACAGGGCCAGGACGTATATACAACGTCCAATTATGTTTTTGCACAGCTTCTTGATTATTATGGAATGGTCAAAGAAAGCAAGCAGGTATATAAGGCAATGGATAAGGTCGTCTTCCAGCACGCCAATTCCTTAATAACGCCGGACAACCTCAGGGCTGAGCTGGAAAAAGAGGAGGGGGAATCAACTGCCGGACCCCATTATATCGTAGCCGCTTATCCCAGGCCGGGCGCAATATTAACGCAAATAGCGATACAATTCATTAAAGAAATTCAAAAGCGAACAGCTTCTGCAACAATTGACTCTCAGCAATTGAATTCGTTCATAATCAGCTTAATGAAATAAAATGAAAAGCGCCATCGCTCTTATTGCGATGGCGCTTTATCCATCTGCTTTATGACATTCAAACAGATATTTAATTAGCGTTTCCTGCGAATCAAAGCAAGGCCGCCAAGTCCAAGCAGAGCCATTGTCGCCGGCTCGGGAACAATCTGGATGGCGTTGAGGTAACTGGTATCGGAATTCTGGCCGGAACCACTGCCGCCGAAACCCCAGGCATAGATGTTGCCGCTGCTGTCCGCGGTGATCGTGAACACGGCCGGCGCCTGCGTAGCACCACCACCTGTCCACGTAATCTGCTGCATGTCCGCCGGGGCCAGGAAATGGGAGCCGGTTGTATCAGTCGGATCCCACCATCCCCACCAAGTTCCCAGCGTGGGAGCCGTGGCCGTCCAGTTCGTCGTGTGGGCGCCGCTCGAGTCGTGGGAATACAGGGCAATCTGGTATGATGCGCCCGCAATCAGTCCGCTGGCCTCGACTTGCAGATAGTTGGTGCCCTGCACGTTGCTGCCGCTGCCGCCCGCAAAGAGAAGGTCACGGAATATATCGTTGTCGGCGGTGTAATTGGGGGTGGGATTTCCGCGGTCTCGCGAATTCATGGAAGCCACACCATTTACTTTAGCGTACTGAGTAGCGGTGCCGGGTATGCTAACTGTCAACGTTATGGCGCCAAATGCCTTTGTGATGCTGGCACCATTGATGTTCGGCGAAACGTTGGTGTTCGGCAACTGGATGCCATCGCCGTAGGTGTTGGTCGGGCCGCCCCATGGCGACCACGTCACACCGTAGGGGTCTGCGCTAAACGCCGGAGCGGAGTACGACCCGTTCCAGCCCTCAGTGGGGCAGGCGGCTGAGAGGGGACCACCGTTGAGGTCCACCGACAGGACTCCGCTTGTTGTTATAGGCCCTGTAAATGCCCCCGTGGACGCTGAAGCAGTCAACGCTAACGACAGAACAAGACATGCTGAAATAATAATTAACTTTCTACTCATAACTACTCCTCCTTCAAAAAATGTTAATGTTTAAACTACCCTTCTCGTTAATACTTTTTTCGAATTTCAACTATTGCCTAAATTGACTTTCAACCATTTGTGAGATATTTGGAACCGTACGATATGCGTCCAAACTCTGACCGCATTTGGCGCATGCCTCGGGAATATCAAGAATTGCACTATCCTCTCGTAAACGCACCTTCTTACCCTTCTCCATTACAAGGCCTATAATATCCGGCGAATTCGCCGAACTCTCTCACTATTATAAGGCACTAAGTAAACGTTTACTTATTAAGATACACTTCGAGCAATGGGAAGTCAAGAGTTTTTTCGCTTTTTTTCAAAAAACTTTGCTTTGCAGCAAAAAAACAGGCTTTTGGGGCCGGAAAACGATTGTTTGGGTCGAAATCACATGCCCTGATGGGCAGTGGCCGGTCAAACGTAAAAGAAAAGCGCCCCCGCGTTTCCGACTGAACGTTCAAATGCCGGAATCGCGATGGCGCTTTATCGGTTCACTTTTCAACTATTCAAGCAGTTAATTAGCGTTTCCTGCGAATCAAAGCAAGGCCGCCAAGTCCAAGCAGAGCCATTGTTGCCGGCTCAGGTGTCAACTTTACATTGTCGAAAAGCATCTGATTATTTAAACTATCGTTGTTGGTTGTGAAGATAAGCTCTATGTAACCGGAACCGGGGACTGCAGTTATTGACGGCAAGGCAGCGGAATAGTCAATTACTTCATGCTTCACCAGAGTGCCGGAACCTGCCCAAAGTCCAAACATAAAGGTTGAATTTGGAAGGGCATTCCAGCCCCAACCCGATGCATTAAGCGTAACATTTTCAATCTTACCCCAGCCGCCATCCCCGCCGATGTTCGGGATCGCAACGTCGAACTCAAGCTTCGTGTTGGCCAGAAAATCGGCCACTTCACCGGGCTGGTACTCCAGCTTAAGGGAAAGAGTCTGGGCCCAGCCATTCTTAGTCAGTTGCACACTTTGGCTGCCAAGCGTTTGCCAGCTCGTGTTGGCGCTGTACATAGCAGGTAACGTTTCAATAGCCGCACCACCACTCCAATTAATCCAGCCATCGCCAGTGTTGGGCATACCTTCCCAGTTACCAATGACACCCGCATAACTTGCGGAGGCCAGAAGCAAGGAAATGCAAATAGTAATCAATGTTCTACTCATACTCTACTCCTCCTTCAAAAAATGTTAATGTTTAAACTACCCTTCTCGTTAATACTTTTTTCGAATTTCAACTATTGACTTTTAACCATTTAACCTTGTGAGATACTTGCGTCCGTACGATATGCGTCCAAACTCTGACCGCATCTGGCGCATGCCTCGGGAATATCAAGAATTGCACTATCCTCTCGTAAACTCACCTTTTTACCCTTCTCCATTGCAAGGCCTATAATATCGGCGAATCCGCCGAACTCTCTTACTATTATAAGGCGCTAAGTAATCGTTTACTTACAAAATACACTTTGAGCAATGGGAAGTCAAGAGTTTTTTTGCTTTTTTTTTGAGAAAACTTCGTTTTTCAGGCAAATCGCACTTCTGACCCGCGAAATCAAGAAAAAAACGAGGTTCTGGCAGGTAAAAAGGCATCTCCCCTCTCCCCATGCCTTATTAGAGCTTTCAGAAATCGCTTACGAAGCCAAATAAGAAGCAACGGCCCTGTATATTAGATGCTTATTCGGGATGCCAGATTCGAAATTCGCCACTGCAATGAAGCGTTGCGAGCATATAAAGAATCCCATCATAATAACGCCATTGTCCTGTCGGGACAGGCGTATTCCACAACACCTCGACAAATTGTTTTGCGCGTGGATTGGCAGCGGCAAGACCAGCGACGGCATTCATCGCCACTAATCCGGTCGAATGGTCGGACCCGAACTGATTACCATCGAGGGTAAACTGGTTTCCATAGGTAGATATACCTTTTGACTCAAAAAATGCCTGCAGACGATCGCTTAGCTGTCTTTCTCGCGCATCCCTGCCCCACCAGACCCAGTCCACCGACCAGTTCATTGCGGTGCGCCACGAGTCAAACTGAAAATTAGCGGAGTTGCTGTTCCAGGGACTTGCCCACGGTGTCCCGTCGAAATTAGCATACTCTGGAGCCAGACCCGTGATGGGATTGGTCGCTCTCTGGAAAAACTCCCGGCTTGTCGAGGCAGCTTGCGCCCAAAAAGACCTGTCTGCCTCAGGTCCCCATCTCGCCCAAAGCTCATAGAAGGCGGGCAAATGATAAGATGGGTCAGTATGCTCGATGTTTACAATATCCGGAGTGAAGCGGACCATTTTGTGTTCGGCATCGAAAAGCCCGCCGGCTGTCATTGTGCCTTTTACCGTTGGGCCTGTGATATTCGCACGGTTTTTCATATCGCTCAGAAGCCGGTCGGCCTCGGCCTTGTAATTATAAATGCCCTGGCCATTGCCCCAGCGACCTGCGGCAAAATAAAGCGACATCGCGAAATACTCCTCGCCATCGGGCGCGGGCATCTCATCGTTGGGCACGCCGTTGGTCTTAACCGACCACGAAAAGAAACCATACGCCGGGTGATTCGGCGAATCGTGATGCATATATGTCTTTGCCCAGTTCCACAGTGCGTCAAACTCGGCCTTTTTATCCAATTGCACGGCAATCATCATTCCGTAAGACATACCTTCGGAACGCACATCGTTGTCGCCTATGTCCCAGATATAGGCAAGTGGGCCATTGGCGTTTTTTCCGGCAGAAAAATATACCGCTTGCGTGCAGGGGTCGCCGTGAAATAACTGCTGAAAAGCAGCATTGACCTTCTCTTTAACTTCCTTCTGAGAGTGGCCTGCTTCTACAAACAGATTACGATAATTCCCTGTCGCGAAGGCGCCTGAGCCATCTGCGATATTTTCAACGACATTCGTATCCGAACCGGCAGAAGTGCCACGATAGCTTTCGGGCGGGCCGAGGTAGCTCGGTTTTATACCGCCGGTATTGACCACGAACTTCTCCAGCACAACACCGGGGTCCACCATCCATACTTTCAGGGTATGATAACCCGCACCAGACAGCGAGTAATTACTTTTGACTATACGAGCATTGTTTCTTACAGATTCCTGCCAGTCATCGTTTGAGTATGCAACGATATAATTCTTCGGCACAATGCTTATGATTTGCGGGGGCTGGTCATCAAACGATACAGCATAACGCAGGTCCCTGTCGGGAACGAAATTCAACGTGGGAGCGACAATCGTCTCGACTTTGATATTGCCGGAATGGAACAGGAACATTTTATATTCGAGACAAGGAGAGTCCTTCGGCGGCGTAACGCTTTGAGCTGTAACCGGGAAAATCGTCATCGAAGACAAAGTGCGTCCATAGTCATCGATTTTATCCCAGTGGGCTTCACCGGCATCAACCTTTTTTGTATAATGCACGGCCTCCATCGACACATAGCCATCGGCTTCAACAAAGCCCTCTAAAGAATCCTTGTTTGGTTCGACAGGATTAAATGAATTGATTTTGATGTTTACCTCTTTTGCAGCTGGGCCGGAAATCTTCACGTAGCCGTTAGCGTCGCCCGCGGGCGATTTGCTGTAGTCGATATTCACCCAGAGGCGAGTTTCTTTTTCAACAGTTCCTTTCGTTGAAGAAAGGACGATCCAGTCAGCACTTGGTTTGGCCGAGAATTCAAACGGTGTTTGTCCACGATTGAACACATCGATGTATCGACGTTGCTCGCCAAATATGCTAAATCCCGGCAGAACCGGTTCATCCGAAGAACCGGGCCAGGCGGACCTCAAACCTTCAACCGCAACGCCCATATTCGGCTCGGCTGGAACGTTGATTCCCTCGACTTTGGGCATATTATTTTTTTGCGGCGGATTCCAGGATGTATAACCGATATGCGTCGTGTCCATCATATGGTTCCATTTGCCATTGGCCATTTTACGGTTGTAATACTGGGACAGCTCGGCATCAGCTTCAAACAAAGCCCTGGTCCTCGCGGCAAGGTCGTTGGTGCTTGCGTGTTTTTGCTCAGCGTATAATTTGTTTTTGCCCGCAGTGGTATAAAGTTCGGTAACCTGGGCGCAGGCCTTTGTCGGGTAGAGAACCAGCTGGAAAAAGGCGTCTTTGGCGCTATCGGGCAGGTTTTGATAGATTTGCTCGGCTTTGGCCGCAATAGCGTTAAAATCGGCAACTACAGTGTCTGCCTCACGATAATTGACGATGCTGAACGTGCCGGGGTCAAGAAGTTCGGGCTTGCGTCTGGCGTTATATTTGGTGTACTTAGACACGATATCAGCAATCTGGTCGGCATATTGTGGGCCAAACTCACGCTGGGCCCACAGCCGGGCAAATTCCGATGTTTTCTCCTTCGGCCATCTTTGCGGGTCCCATGCGAAGGTCATAAAAAATTCGATGGGAAATTCCATCGGCTTGAGGTCGCCGACGTTGACTATCCATATTTTCGTGGCGCCGTAATTATACGCGAGGTTCATCTGTTCCTGGACCTTGATGATTTGAGTGGTATTGAGCCATTCGTATGAGCGCGGCCCGCCGTGAAAATCGAAGTGATAATAGACACCCGCCCCGCCGCTTCTCTTGCGTTCCTCCACGGTTGGCAGACGCCTGATATTGCCCCAGTTGTCGTCACACCACAGTATCGTCACATCATCGGGAACGCGCAGCCCCTTTTCATAATACTCCTGGACTTCCTTGTAAGGACACCATAACTGGGGCACTTTGGTCACATCGGGATTAATCTCCTCTGCTATTATCTTTCGCTGAACACCCACAATTTTTTCCAGCAAGGCCATACTTTCGGCCACAGTGCCGTTTGGAATCATCGGCGTATCATCAGCCCCACGCAGCCCAATGGAGATGATGCTTTCATAATTCTTGTTGCGTCTGATACCTTCCCGCCAGAAATTTTGGAGAGTGTTGGCGTCGGTATAATAGTTCCATTTTTTGCTGTATCGCCTGTCCCACTCCTTTTGCGCCCGAAGCATCGGCTCCTGATGAGATGTCCCCATCACGATGCCGTATTCGTCGGCAAGGCGCGGGTTATTCGGGTCATCCTCGTTGAAGGCGTTGTTCCACATCGCCGGCCAGAGATAGTTGGCCTTTAACCGAAGCAAAAGCTCAAAAACTTTGGTGTAGAATTTACTGTTATAATCGCCGAGCTTTTCTTTAACCCAGGGACTGAGCGCCCAGCC
Organism: Sedimentisphaerales bacterium; assembly: GCA_050013675.1. Classification (GTDB taxonomy): domain Bacteria; phylum Planctomycetota; class Phycisphaerae; order Sedimentisphaerales; family Anaerobacaceae; genus Fen-1362. Next base: position 121,835 of record JBEKEU010000004.1, on the reverse strand, counting down.
CTCATCATTGAGGAAAATACCGCGATATTTTACCGCGGGCGGCCCCTGAACATATCTTCCCGCCTTTACAAAAAGAGTATCTTTATGCTGCACAGGCACATCCGCCCACCAATACCATGGTGACACACCTATCTGTTCTGAAAGGTCATATATGCCGTAAATCGTGCCTCTTTTGTCACTGCCCGCGATAACAAGGGCATTCTCGACGCCGGCTAAAGGTTTGGGCGCCACCTGAATAACAAACGATTCCCACTTACCTGTAATCTGATTCACATCGATTTTGCCATCTTTAATTAGCCGGTCGATAATCGGGCTTTTGCCAATTGTGCCAATGATTATCGTATTTTTCCCAAAAACGGTTTCTTTGTTTGTTATTTTTGCTGTTTGCCCCGTGACGCGATTAATATCCGCCTGCAGGTCAGTACCCGCGCGAATTACGCCGGGATAATCATTCGAATCAATGTATATGCCTGCGACGTCGTTTTTTTGCGCAATGGGAAAACCGTCTTTACTGGGATTGCAGTCCACGTATTGTTCCTGGCCAATGGCAAAACACAGGGAACTAAACAAAACCGGGCAAATAAAAACAAGCCAAAGCATTCTCCCAAATATCCTCGCCCCGCGTATTGTACCCCGCATACCCATTTGCTGAACAATATACCGAGTAATCATAAAACACCCCTTAACAATCTTTTTAAGTTGGTCATTTGGCTCACTATTTTTAATAACGCAATCTTTAATAACGCATTGTGTGAGTTTTTGAAAGCAGCTTTTTTGATGCCAAACTATGTTAAGCGATTCATCTTCTTAGGCCGGTACTCGACCACAAGCACCAAGTCGAGGTCTTTTTCGGCTAAAAGCCCCAAAAACAGCCATCTAAGGGCAAATAAAGCAATTCCGACAAAAATGCTCTGGACTTTGCCCCCTTTTTCAGCGTATAATGAAGTATTATTGGGCTGGTAACACCACACTCGTATCGAGAGGAATCATAGAAAAGGGGGCAATGATGAAAATGGTGATGCGTATTTTGTCTGCACACCTTATTATCCTGACCATAGCAATCGGCCAGGCAAACGCAACCACCATAAGCGGCATCTCACAAAACAGTTCCACCATCGGCAGATACACCAAATACGAATTGACATTTACGCTTTCACGGACATACACAAATCCCTTCGACCCCTGCGAGGTTGACGTTACGGTAACTTTTCATCAGCCCGACGGAACTGACGTGAATATCCCAGGGTTTTATTACCGGGCATATACCGTATCAGGAAGTAATCCTGAAACTTATACCACCGCAGGCGCAATATCCTGGAAGACGAGATTCGCGCCATCGCAGATTGGCTCATATACTTGCGATATCAAAGTCAAAGACGTGGATGGAACAGCAACAGTAACAACCGCCGGCTCTTTTACCTGCCAGGAAAGCGGCAAAAAAGGGTTCATCGGAGTTGACCCCAACCAGCATGATTTCCTGAAATACGACAATGGCGATACGCGCATCAACATAGGCCAGAACATCGGCTGGAACGGCGACTCGAACAATGGCGGAATTTACAACTGGAACTATTATTTAGTCAAACTGCACAACGCGGGTGCTAACTGGGTACGGCTTTGGAGCTGCCCCTACGGCAGAGATATGGGAGTTGCCCTCGAATGGAAAATAGGCCTTTACGGCACCACTTATTTTCAGGGTTGCGGAAAACCATCTTTGCAAACATCGCTGCGGATGGACAGATACGTCGAAATAGCAGAGCAAAACGATATCGCCATCCAATATTGTCTTCAGCATCACGGCCAAGTCAGCACAGACACTGACTCTGACTGGGCCAACAATCCTTATAACTCCGCTAACGCAGGGGGCTTTCTCAGCGACCCCTGTAAATATTTCACCGACCCATGTGCAATAAAATTAACCAAAAACAAATATCGTTACATCATCTCCCGCTGGGGCTATTCGCCGGCAATCTACGCCTGGGAATTATTCAATGAAGTCCAGTGGACCAACGGTTGGAAAAACCAACAGGCAAACGTCGTGGCGTGGCACAACACTATGGCATCTTATATCCGCAGCATCGACGCGTTCAAACATCCCGTTACTACCAGCAGTCATGGCCCCGGCTTTGAAAACCTCTGGAATCTTCCCGATATAAACCTGGTTGAGAATCATTACTACGGAATCGATACTATTCGCACATTTGAGCAAACGGCTTTAAGTTTGGCGGACTTTAACAAACCGGTGCTTATGGCCGAATTCGGGTTAGGCAATAATCTCGAAGGCAGCACACAGCCGGAACCTTACGCGACACAATTAAAAGAAGGCCTCGAGATGCACAACGGCATCTGGGCCGCCTTTTTCGCCAAAAGCAGTGCGCATTTATGGTGGTGGGACAATTACATAGACCCGTGTAACCTTTACGGGGTATATACACCGCTTTCAATTTACGATGCCAATGAGAATCTTGCGGATTGTAATCTCACAAGGGCTCAACGTGCCGCTTCCGGAAACGAGGCATATTTCGCCAATCCGGTCCTCACCGATTTTTTTGCAGTGTCCGACCAGAATATATTTTATCTTCAGGGCGATTTCTTCCCCGGTATGGATAAGCTCAGCCAATATCTTCAGGGAATTTGGGAGGATTGGCGTCATCTAAGGTCTGACCCTAATTTCCATTTAACCATGCCTACAGACGGCTATTTCAAAATCCACGTGGCAGGCGATGCAAACAGCACTAATAGTTTGCAGGTGCTTGTTAATGGCGTTGTTGTCTTTTCACATAGTTATGGTCCTCTGGTGCCCAGCTTTATAATCACTGTTCCGCTCTCGGCCGGGCCGCAAACGGTTCAGGTCAAAAACACCGGCAACGACTGGTTTCTTATAACCGGCTATGAGTTCGCTCCCAATAACGTCTCGCCTCTGGGTTCTATGGGGCTTGTAGGCAAACAGCGGGGCTATTTCTGGATTTACGACACTAACAGCCAGATTGGGCTGATAAATAACGGCACATTCCACAATGAGCCGGTTATCGCCAAGGGGCTTAGCGACGGTCTTTACAATGTCTATGTTTACGCGACTCGCGACAGCGGCGGCATCATCAACTCAGGCACAGCCAATTCCGTCGCGGGGCAGTTATCATATACACTGCCTGATTTCACCAAAGACATCGCCGTCAAAGTCACCCGCATTGTCAATTTCCGCGATTTCGCCGCTTTTGCCGCTCAATGGCAGCAAACGGGTTCGAACATCGGCGCTGATCTTGCCCACGACGGCAATGTGAATTTTATTGACTTTAGTATTCTGGCCGGCTACTGGATGGATAACTGCCCAGCCGACTGGCCTTTTTAAACTGAATCTTACTTCATAATCTCAAAATACATCGGGCCGTCTTTTACTGACGGCCTTTTTTCCAACGTGGCCCACCAAAAAATAACCAAAATCACCCCTTCTTAGAATCCTGTCAGATGCCGATATACTTAAAATACGAAAGGACAGTGAGGGTTTTTAGGTCCTAAAAAGTATCGCTGATATTCATCGCCGGCGGATTTGGTAAGGAACAGACGTGATAACATTTTTTTCAGGAAAAAAACGAATACCATCAGGTTGCCCCAAAGCAGCCGGGCAGGCGAAACATCGCTGGCTGTTCTGGCTCTCCCCAATAACGGGACTTCTTGCACTTATATGGTTTCTCATCAGGGTAATCCCAAAACCATCGCGAGCGACATATCCCTGCCAACGTGTGGCATTCCCATTAGCGTCGGGCTTTATCATCTGGCTTATGGGTCTGGCCGGCTCGGTTGTCGCGTTTCGTAAGGCCAGGCGCAATTTTCTGCGGGCGAGATACGTCGTCGGGATAATGCTTGTTTCCCTTAGCGTCAGCTTCATCTGGATGGCGATGAGCCATACAACACCTAAAATCGTCCTGGCAGAATCACAGCCGGTCAACGCCCCGATGGGCACTGCGCAGGGAATTTGTCCCGGCAGGGTTGTCTGGGTTCACGATGCCAACGCCACCAATGAAAATTGCACCAACACCTATACCCCCGTTGAAGATGGCTGGTTCCTCTCCAAAAACAATAACCAGACGGTGATAGACAAAATGGTCTCGCAAATGATTCGCAGTTTGACGGGAGAAAATTCAGACGAGGACGCCTGGGATGCCCTGTTCAAAAATTTCAACCAGACAAAAGGCAGGGGAAACGCCGGCTACATACCGGGCCAGAAAATTATGATTAAAACAAACTTTACCGCCGCCTGGGGCTGGGGCTCCGCCTGGCCTAACATTAACTCAACCGATTATTCAATCGTAAAAAACGATTGGTACGGCATAGCGGAAACATCGCCGCAGGTGGTGCTCGCTTTTTTGAGACAATTAGTGAACGTTTACGGCGTGCGCCAGCAGGATATTTACGTCGGCGACCCTATTCATCATATCTTTAAACACACATACGATATGCTGCACGCTGAATTCCCGGATGTGATTTATATCGACCACCAGTCCAGCACCATGGGACGAACTCCGATTGTCCCCAGCGCAACCCCGCAGCTTTACTTTTCCGACCGAGGCACCATATTACACGAAGACGGCGATTCAACGCCGGTATATAGCGAGTACCTGCCCACCTGCATCACAGAAGCCAATTATATGATTAATATCGCGTCTCTCAAAGGTCACGCCAGGGCAGGTATTACCCTTTGCGCCAAGAACCATTTCGGTTCACACTGCCGTGAGAGTTCCGACCATCTTCACGAGGGCTTGGTCAGTCCCGATGGAGTCCACCAAACGAGGGGCGGGATGGGGTTATACCGAATCCAGGTGGATTTGATGGGGCATAAGTTCCTTGGCGGCAATACAGTGCTAAACGTTGTAGATGGCCTTTGGGGTGGCCCCGAATCCATCAAAAAAACAGAGAAATGGATATCCGCTCCGTTTAACAACGATTATACGTCAAGCATCTTCGCCTCCCAGGACCAGGTCGCCCTGGAATCGGTTTGTTTTGACTTCTTAAAAACAGAATATACTCAGGCAAATCATCCCAACGACTACTGGCCCCAGATGGACGGTACTGACGATTATCTTCATCAGGCGGCAGACCCGAACAACTGGCCGGCCGACATTAACTACGACCCCGAAAACGACGGCACTCTCATCGGAAGCCTGGGCGTTCATGAGCACTGGAATGACGCCAACAACAAACAATACACCCGCAATCTCGACCCGGTGAATGGTCGGGGCATTGAGCTGGTTAATCCCGCATTAGACCACTATTGGGTCTCAATTACGAAATGCACCGTTGCTGCCGGCAAAAACAACATAGGCACAATTTCCATCTCCGGCGTGATGGACGTTAACGCCAATAACCTCAATGCCGCCAACAGCTTTACGATTACCGTTGATTCAAATAATATGTTTTCACCCTGCACCGGAATTTTCCCCGTCGGTGGCAATTCATTCAGAAAGGGCAAATATAATTACACCATAACTGAGAATGGGTCAAAAAAGTCATTCAAATATGATACAAAGACCCGGAAATTTTCCTTTACCGCCAAAAATGTTGACCTGTCGGGTTTGTCTTGTCCTGTCACTATGCGAATCACAATTGGCGATTCCGCCGGCACCGCCAACGCGGGTGAAAGAATAGTCAACGGCCTGCACAAACCTGCGCCAATAACGCTTATGCTGGGAGTCAAAAACGCATTGAGGATTGACAGTTGTAAAGTCACGCGAGGCAAAGACAAGTTATCCCTCAAGGCAGCAATCGCGGTCAAAGATACAAATGTAAATCTTGCCGATGTTAACGTCGCTGTTACCCTTGACTCACAAACCTTCACAATCCCTGTCGGCGGCTTCGTTGCGTCGAAAAATAAATTTGTCTGCAAAAACGCCGATGTTAACGAGGGCGGCTTCGCCACTGGCACTTTTGACGCAAATCGCTGTTCCTTCTCACTAACAATAAAAGAAACGAGCGTTACAGCGCAATCGGGCTATGTAAATCTCGGCATTAAATTCGCCGACTTCAACGAATCCGGGCTGGTTTACCTGCCTTAATCGGCGGCCCTGAATAATCGCGCAACTCCTTTTATTACCTAAAAAACGCGGCAAATCCACTTTGCCTTGACGGTCTGCCTGCACAATCTATAATGATACTCATCTTCTGCTGACTGGCAGGTTCGTCGTTTTTGCTGCAATATTTTTGTTGTGAAAAACGTTTTTGAATATGAGAAGCAATTGACATTCCGGTTTAGTTATGAAAGGGCAAATTTATGAAAACTACGATTGCGTTTGTTGTAATAATGGTTTTTGCAGTTGGCCCCCTGTATGGCGAGGACGCGACGCAGCCGCCGCCAATACCATCAGAAGAGCAGCCCGAGGTTTTGACTCGAGGCCCGGTGCACGAGGCCTTTGCCGAACCGGTTGACTTGAACACACAGCCCCCCATTGTTGCCCCTGCCCAGCCGCCCGCCAATATTACGGAAAACCCGCCCGCTGAAAAGCCCACAGGCGACCAGTTCGTCTGGGTGCCCGGCTATTGGGCATGGGACTCCGACAGGAACAGCTATATCTGGGTCAGCGGCTGCTGGCGGGCAGCACCTCCAAGCAGATACTGGGTGCCGGGATACTGGTCCAAAACAGATATGGGCTGGGAGTGGGTTCCCGGTTTCTGGGCATCGGTGAGTAACGTTCAGCAAATCGAATATTTACCCGCCCCGCCGGTAATCGCAGACGTGGCTCCGCCGGGACCTCCGCCAAACGACGATAATATCTGGGTGCCACCCTGCTGGTACTGGTATCAAGGCAGTTATGTCTGGCGACCCGGTTACTGGGTGACGGCTCAAGTGGGTTGGGTGTGGGCACCGTCACACTACGTTTGCACGCCGCGCGGTTATGTTTTTGTGGCGGGGCACTGGGATTATTCGCTGAGCCGTCGAGGCGTGTTGTTTGCGCCGATTTATTTCCCGAGGCACTATTATGAACGTCCGGGGTTTTCTTACTCGCTCAGCGTCGCTGTCGATATCGGCAACCTTGAGTTCGGCCTGTTCACCTATCCGCGCTACTGTCACTATTACTTCGGCGACTACTACGATAATGTCTATATTGGCATAGGTATCTTCCCGTGGTATGAGTGCAGGACTCGTCATTTTTGGTATGACCCGATTTATGAGCATGACCGCTGGCGTCACCACAAAATTGACCGCGACTGGGATGAGCGCGAACGGCACGAATACGACCGTCGCAGAGACGACAAAGACCTTCGTACGCCAAGGACATATCACGAGATGGAACAACGTCTGGACAAAATGCCTGAGGCAAAGAGAAAGGACATTCGTATAGCCGAGACGATGGATAAAGTCGTCGCGGACAAGAAGTCACCGATGAAGTTCGAGTCGATAAAGGCCGACACCAAGCAGAAGATTTCAACCGGCGCAACCGATCTGCGCAAATTCGGGGAAGAACGAAGCAAATGGGAATCCTCACCGGCCCAAAATAAACCGGGACAGCCAAACACAATAGAACGTAGAGGCCCGGCAACGCAGCCGACCGAGCGGAAAGAAATGATAACTGCGCCTGCCGAACGCAAGCAACCAATTACGCCGTCTCCCGAACAACGGGGGCAGACGCCTACTTCAACTGAGCGTAAGGTCATAGGCCCTTCGCATCAAGACAATAAAGTGACACAGTCGGAGCGGGTGAACATTCCATCTCCGCCGATTGTCGGCAAACGGGAAGGATTCTTCAGTAAAACCTCGCCTTCTCAGCCCGCTAATGAACAGAAAACCGACGTCAAGCATACGCCCAGAAGCGATGACGCTCCACGTGATAAAGACGCGTCCGGGAATAACGACTCGTCCAGGGACAAAGGCCAGCAAAGAGGCGAGCGTAGATAAACAATTGTTCACGGCACAAAAATTGCGACAAAACAAAGACGGCAACGATTGGGAAAAAACCTTCGCTGCCGTCTTGCTTTTATTCCTCAGCCCGATTGACCGGAATTTCTGGTTTTCCCAAGCACGTAATTCCGCCAGGTCTCGTATATTCTAATGGAGAACGGGTGATAACTTGTCCGGGCTGTCAGTTTCGGGTGTGGACTGGCAGCTCTTTCCATTTTTTGCTTTCAGAGCGATCGTATTTTGTCTCCAGCCGCCTCAGTCCACCACGTTTAGGCGTTCACCCTGCTTTTCCTGTGCTTTGAGCAGCCAAAAGGCAGCAATTTTCTCCTCTTGCCCTTGACTGTCACCGGCAAAAAAGTATAATCAAAACTGTCTTTGCGAGGGGTTAAAAGGGCAGAGTGGCGGTGTGCCGATGTATTGAGGGCCGATGATATGTGTGAGTTCTGTTTAAAGCACGGTGAAGGCAAAAAATGGTATCTGCAGGCGAACAACTATTCTGAGGACCTGCTCAGCGACGTCCGCAGACGCAGGATGATAGAGAACTTCGCCGCGGATGACTCGGCCGCCAAAAGCATCGAGAAGCTGGATAAATTTCCCAATGCACCCAAATTCATACAGACATTAGTAAGACGGCTCGTTCCCAGAAAGATGAAGAAACGGCACTATGGTCAGGTCGTCCCCATCGAGGATATCGAGAAAATTTTCGGCTTTGTGAATTCGATTGTCCGCGTGGCCTGTTACTGCAGGCATCTCACAATCGGCAAGGAAAAACGCTATTGCTATGGGGTAAGCATGGGACCGAACGGCGGAAAGTTCGGCGAGCTTATGCGGGGTCTCGACACAAGCTTTCTGAACGGACCAGATTCAGTTGGCGCGGAGACGCTCACAAAGGAGCAGGCGATTGCGGATATCCGTGAGCACGAAAAAGAAGGCCTGTGTCACAGCGTATGGACGTTCCAGACGCCCTTCATCGGCGGTATATGCAACTGCGACCGTGCCGACTGTCTTGCGATGCGATGCACCGTAACGCACGGTGTCCCCGTAATGTTTCGCGCCGAGTTCATTGCCGCCGCCGACCCCGACAAGTGCATCGGCTGCCGGCAATGTATGCGCCTCTGTCAGTTCGGTGCCATCTCTTACAGCGCATCAAATAAAAAAGCTGTCATCGACCGGATGAAATGCTTCGGCTGCGGCATTTGTCGTTCCGCCTGCATAAAAGACGCCATCCGTCTCGAACCTCGCGCCAACGTCCCCGCAGTTGCAAACCTCTGGTAGCCGAGGCACGGGCCCGGATACTCCGATTGTTTCGGGATTGAGGAAAAAGATGAAAAGTTGAGTCAGAACAAACGGCAAGAAGTGATTAGTGCTTCTTGCGACCGAACAGGTCGCCTAACTGCTTTGTGATTTGAGACCGGCGGACCTTGCTGCGGATGTCCTTGAGCGCCACGTGGTCGCCGACGACGAGCGTGCCTCTTTCGAGGATTTCCGTCGCCTCCTCCAGCCGATGCATCGTAAGACAAACGGCAGCCGAATCACGAATCGCCAAAACGTGCTGCGGGTTTATATCCAGGGCGTGAGTAAAAAACTCGACGGCGTCTTCAAGCCGGCCCTTAATCACGTTGGCCAAACCAAGATAATAATGCGCATCGGCATCGTCGGAATCGATATCAAGAGCATGCAGCAGACAATTCGCAGCATAATCGAGGATATCATCCCTCTCTTCGCCATCGGCCTCCTCGGCCATAATCAAAAACATCGACGCCATCGACACAAGCACGTCTGCGTTATCGCCCGCCAGTTTTATCTCCGAAGCCAGCATGATCTTGGCCTTCTCAAACTCACCCCGCTCCAGCGCATACTGCCCTAATCGATACCGCGGGCCTGCAAGCATCGCCTCTCTTTCCAACGCCTGAGCGTAAAACTTCATCGCGTTGGCCTTGTCCCCGCTATCCAGCGCGATTTCGCCCAGGTAAAACAATGCCATAGCCGTATCGGGCCTCAGTTCAAGGGCACGGTGAAATTTCTCCTTCGCCGACTCCATCTCGCCTCTTTCCAGGAGGAAAAATCCGAAATCGATGATTGCATCCACGTCACCGGGATTTATTCGCAGCTCTTTAAGGAAATGCTGCCTGCAGCGTTCGAGCTCACCTTCGGCCCACAGCGCCTGCGCGATGTGATAGTTAATCTGCGGATGCGACGGTTCCAGCTCAGCGGTCTTCATCCAGCAGTGAATCGCCTTTTTGTATTGTCCCCGCGCAAACAAGCTGTTGCCGATATTGTAATAGCAAAGCGCGCAATCAGGATTTATCTGCTGCGCCAGGTAAAACATCTGCTCTGCCTGCTCGTGCAATCCCATCTCCGTATAGGCGATTATCCTGTTGCAGTAGCCCGGCTCGAAATTAGCGTCCAATTCCTCAAGGTGCTCGAAGGTCTGGACGGCGAGGTCATACTGACCTATACGCGTGTAATCAACTGCCAGCGAATTGAGTATTTCAAGGTCGCACGGATTAAGCGCCAAGGCCGCCTCGTATTCCGCTATCGCATCCTCAAATTTGCTCAGCGAATCAAGTGAAAGCGCCTTGTTGAAATGCAGCGAACAGTTTGCGGGATTTACCTCAATGGCCTCGTCCAGCTCCGAGATGGCCTGCGTCATCTTGCCGTCCTCATAAAGCTCGAACGCCCTTTGTGCCTTTTCCTCACTGCTGTCATATGAGCTATATGGCTGCTCATCAAAAATCATAGAGCCACCTTGCCTCGCAATAAACAGGTATCAATTTGCGAACCACGGGCCAATACACATTGCCCACTGAACCTATCGCCAGTCAAACAGACCAAGTTAACGCGTTTTTTCTCACATTGGCCTTTGCCCAAAAGGCCAAAATTTTACTGGTAATATCGCCCATAACACCTTATAATTGAACAGGTTAGCTAAATTGACGCCAGGATACATGCCCGCCGGGGCCGGCTGGTGTGGTTGTTTTTATGGAAACAGACCGGCAATGGTCTTATAATATGCGTGGCGACTCGATACCCGATAGTTCGAGTATCGAGCATCGAGAAACGAATATCGAGTTTGGAGAATCAACAGTATGAAAGAGATTAAAGGTCAACTCACGGCCGGCAAGGGAAGTTACGCCATTGTCGTCAGCAGGTTTAATGAATTCATCACGGCCCGACTGCTATCAGGCGCGATAGATTGCCTCAAGCGTCACGGCGCAAAGGAAGAGCAGATAACCGTCGTGTGGGTACCCGGCGCCTGCGAGATTGTCGTCCCCGCCAAGAAACTGGCGATGGCCGGCAAGTTCACCGCGGTGCTTTGCCTCGGTGCGGTGATACAGGGACAAACACAGCATTACGAGGCCGTATGCCAACAGGTGATTCGAGGCATCGGCCAGATTAACTACGACTCAAAAACACCGGCCGTATTCGGAGTGCTGACCTGCGAAACGCTCGAAGAGGCCGTGGACAGAGCGGGAGCAAAGAAAGGTAACGCCGGCGCTGATGCCGCTATGACGGCAATGGAAATGGCCAGCGTTATGGAACAGATTTAATCCGACCGTTGACAATTAAAGAATAGTTTTAACAATAACCTTACTGAGGTCGATAAGTGGACCCGAGGACAAAAGCCCGTCAGCTCGCGATGCAGGCCTTGTTTCAACTCGACGTGCAGGGACCGTCATTGCTTCCTGATTTGGATGACTTTTTCAGGGAGAATGCCCCTGAGTTGCCTGTTCGCACACTCGCCTCGGACTGGACAAGAGGCGCCTGGGCCAACCTCCCCGCCTGCGATGAGTTGATAACCGCCGCAGCGATTAAATGGAAACTGTCCCGTCTTTCACAGGTCGATAAAAGCATCCTTCGGCTGTCGGTTTACCAGTTGAAGTTTTGCCCCGACATACCGCCCAAGGTAACTATTAACGAAGCAATCGAGCTTGCGAAAATATTCGGCACGGACAAATCGCCCTCCTTCGTCAACGGCGTACTCGACGGCGTCCTGAGAAAAATGCAGGAAGCAAAACAGGAGGCCCCGAAATGAGAAAAATCGCGGTATTAAATCAAAAAGGAGGCGTCGGCAAAACCACCACCGTGGTCAATACCGCTGCCGCTTTGGCCAATATGGGTCATCGCACGCTCGTCATCGACCTCGACCCGCAGGCGCACCTCACCACGCATCTTGGCGTCAATCCCGACGAAATTCAGACCGGCTCATACCGTGTCCTCACTCAATCAGCAAACGTCGAAGCGGAAATGATGCTCGTCAGGCCAAATCTCTGGCTTCTCCCCGCAAATATTGACCTCGTCGGCGCCGAATCCGAACTCGTCAGCGTCGTCGGCAGGGAAACCATCCTCGGTGAAGCGCTCGCGGGGCTCGACGACAAATTCGATTATATAATTATTGACTGTGCGCCGTCGCTGGGCCTGTTGGCACTGAACGCCCTGGCGGCGGTTGATGAGATAATGATACCGCTTCAGCCGCATTTCCTCGCACTGCAGGGACTTGGCAAATTGCTGCAGACCGTCACGCTTGTCAATAAGCGAATTAATCCCGCTTTGAAGGTCAAATGGGTTTTGCTTTGTATGTTTGAGGCCCGCGCGTCGCTGCCCAACGAGGTCAAAGCCGACATCGAAAAATTTCTTACTACCGCGCGCAACACAAATTGCGCCTGGTCGGAAGCGCAGATTCTGCCCGTTTATGTCCGCAGGAATATCACGCTGGCCGAGGCGCCGAGCTATGGCCAAACAATTTTCGAATATGACCCCTCCTGCCACGGCTCAGAGGACTACCGCAAAGTTGCAGAACTCATCCATAATCAAATGCAGGTAAAAGCCACAGAGCACGCAGAGGTCACAGCCAGCCCCGAGCAGGGTCGAGGAGAGAAACCACCAATCAAGATTGTCGAGATAGCGCCGGCAAATTCGCAAACCGCTGTAACAGAAACGGTATCCTCCAATCCTTTGCCACAGATAGAAGACCCGCCACAAAATCCTACGATATGAGTCGTTTTGGCCCCTGGAGCAATTCCGCGATACGAGTAAGGAATTTTGCGGCGTAGGGGTCGGGGACGATTCTCGAATCCACGGCTATCGTCAAATCAGTGATTTTACGGATAACAACCTGCGGTGAGCATAATCGACCCGTCTGGCCGTCTTGCGGATTCGACAAGCTCACCGCGAGCGGAACAACGGTTCGCAAGGTATTTCCCACGGCTAAAATCGTCGTCGCAGGAGGCGGGACAATGCCGATAAACGAATCAATATCATAAACGCCAAGATTACTCAGCCCAATTGTCTCGCCGGTAATCTCATCGAGCGTGAGTTTATTGCTGCGTGCTTTGTCGGTCAGTTCCTTTTCCAGCGTGGCAATCTCGGCAAGTGACTTTTTGTCGGCTTCTTTGACCACGGGCACAACTAATCCGTGCGGTGCGCTTACGGCAAAGCCGACATTGACTGAGTCGGCGATTTTTATCGAATCACCCTGCAATGAGCCGACCATAAGAGGGAATTCCCTGACCGCAAGGCCAAGCGCCTTGATATAAAAAACATTCGAGGTGATTTTGACGCCAAGCTGCTTTTTAAGCTCGTGGCGGCTATCCATAAGCTCGGTCGTATCGGCCTTTATCCCGATGTAGTAGCAGGGCTTGGTCTGCTTGCTCTCAAGCATCCTCTGGCCGATGAGCTTCTGTATCCTGCTCATAGGAATACGAGTTTCGGTTTTTGCCGTCATATCAGTCATATCTACACCCACGCATCAATTATCAATCATCGATTATCAATAATCAATAATCAATTGTGGTTTGCCCCAGGATAAATTAAGTGATATACTATTGGCAATGATAAGGTGATTTAATCACCGGGCTTCGCCTGTCGGCTACGCCCTGGTAAGCTTAATTTGTCACGGCGAAGCGCAGCGAAGCCGGACAGGAGGCGAATATGGCTGAAGAATATTCAGTAACCACCAAGGTGTACCCAACCGAAAATATGGGACTGCTCAGCATCCAGGACATGCTTGCCTATTTTGAGAAAAGAGGTGCAATGCGCGTCTCCGACCTTCACATCAAGGTCGGCGCCCCTCCGGCGTACCGAATCGACGGAGACATAACATATCTCAAGGGCCAGCCCGTCACTCCTGAAATCGCCAAAAAGCTCATATATCCGCTGCTAAGCGAAGATAACCTTCACAAGTTTCACCAGGATTATGACGTCGATTGCTCGTACCGCGTCGGGTCGCTGCAGTTCCGCATAAACATCTTCCGCGAAAACGACGGGGTAAGCGCGGCGATACGGGCCTTGTCGCTGGATATTCCAAAAGTCGAAACAATCGGTTTTCCAAACAACGTCTGGGAGGACATTGTCGAGTGCAAGCAGGGACTGGTCCTCATAACAGGCATTACGGGGGCCGGAAAATCAACAACAATATCATCCATAATAGACCGGATAAGCGAGAAGAAGGCCTGCCGGATGATAACGCTCGAAGACCCAATCGAGTACCTTCTTCCCAACAAGCACAGTATGGTATCGCAACGGGAGGTTGGCAGGGACGTAAAGTCATTCGGCCACGGCCTGCGAGCGATGCTGCGGGAAGACCCCGATGTCATATTCGTGGGCGAGATGCGCGACGCCGAGACAATATCGATGACGCTTATGGCCGCCGAAACAGGACACCTGGTATTCTCGACCCTGCACACAAGGGACGCAGTAGGGACAATAACCCGCGTCCTGGATTACTTCCCGACCGGCAGGCAAAGCGAAGTCCGCAACCAGATGTCGCTCGGCCTGGCGTATATCATCTGTCAGAAACTTATCCCCAAAAAAGACGCCACCGGCCGCATTGCCGCGATGGAGATACTCAATAACAACAACTACGCCTGCGCCAACCTCATAAGGACGGGCAAAATCGAGCAGATATACTCCCAGCTTCAGACAAAGACGCGCCTCAATCCTGACGAAAAAATGACGACGATGGAAAGACACCTCGCCCAGCTGGTAAAGCAGGACAAGATTGACCTGCTCGAAGCGAAAAAATGGGCCAACGACCAAAAATCATTCATTGACGCGATGAAAATGGTGTAATCCGCACCAGGCGGATAAAAAAAAGATGACGATACAGTTTCACTGTCCCAAATGCGGTTCTCTTATCGCCTTCACCGACAAGCACGCCGGCCAAACCGCGAAGTGCCTGACCTGCGGCCAGCAGCAGATAATACCCGAAAAATCAGGCCAAATACCAAAAAAAATCGAGCCGAAAGTCGAGCCGGAATTTCCCCTGCCGGGTTTTTTCCACGCCGTATTTGTCGATAGCTGGAAGATTTTTTTCGACAAGGACAACATTGCGGCGCTTGCGTTCGTTATCGCGGTGGTATGCTTCAAGTTTTTCACGGCAGGCGCCTGCTGCACGGGATTTTTTGTGTATTTCGCGGCGTGGGGATATCTCTTCGGATTCTATCTGCAAATCATCAATGAAACCGCGACAACCGGCGACAAGCTGCCCGAAATCGAATTAGGAACAAGCATCACGTTTTTGGGACACATATTCAAACCTATTCTCACCTTCGCATTCACCGTCTTCATCGTCCAGCTCCCGTTCATCGCCGCCCTTTCGTTTTTCAAAGGCGAAGGCGTAACCTGGGAACATATCTGGGAAACGAGAACAGCTTTGAACCTGTTTCTGCGGTCATTGTTTACTGCGGGGCTTTTCCTGTTCCCGATGGCCATACTGGTCGCGGCTGTCCTCGAGGACCTTCCCGAGCTGTTCCGTTTTGACCGCTTGTTTGTCCCCGCCATTCGGGCGTTTGTCCCCTATCTGGTCGTTGTCGGACTCCTCGCCGCTGTCTGTTTCATCGAAACACATACCAGACAATACGAATCGCTGCCGATACTGAACACGGCGGGCAATCTGGCGATGAACTTAGCGGTACAGGTCGTCGCGATTATCGCTATGCGGTCGATAGGACTTTTTTACAGACACTACGACTGCTATTTCAGCAAATCGTGGTGAAGTTTCCCTTCGTCGTGCGTATTTCGCATACGTATTTCGTCAACTATCGACTGCTCAAATTTCTCGCGCAGCGCGGAATGGGAGTTCTAAAGCACTTGTCCGCCGTAGCCGGTTTCTGCGAAGCTTTAGCGAAGCAGGATAATGAAGGAGGATTGTCGTTCTTTCACTGTTTCCACTTTTTCCCTCTTGACTACTACCTGTAAAAGAGTATAATCAAAATCGCCTTTGGGCTCCGGTGAGCTAAGTCGAACCGCTGGGGGGGCAAAAGGCAAAGAAGGAGAAGAGTATGAAAGTGCAAACACATCATCGACATTTCAGGGTACTTTTTGTTATCGCCGTTTTTACTGTTACTTTAACAAGTATGGCCTGGGGCACAAGTTACACAGCAATCGATTTGAATCCCAGCGGAAGCAGTTTGTCTTATGCTTATGGAGTTAATGGCACACAACAGGCCGGCTATTCTAATGGTTCAGCCACAGGCGGGGCCGATCATGCTTTAATTTGGAATGGAAGTTCAACAAGTTATGTCGATTTGAATCCCAGCAGATTCAGTGTATCTTATGCTAACAAGACCAACGGCACACATCAGGCGGGATACGGTCATGGTTCGGCCACGGGAGGTAACGAACACGCTTTGCTTTGGAATAGTAGTGCCGCAAGCTGTGTAGATTTGAATCCCAGCGGGTTTACCACATCTTATGCCTGGGGGATCGCGGGTACACAACAGGTTGGTGCTGGTTGGGGTTCGGCCACAGGTAACTATGAACATGCTTTAATTTGGAACGGCAGCGCCACAGGATATATCGATTTGAGTCCTACCAACTTAGGAACTGGGGTTAGTTCGTGTGCTTTGGGAACTAATGGCACACAGCAGGTTGGTTATGGCAGCGGTTCAGCTACTGGTTATAGCAATAATGCCTTGCTTTGGAACAGCAGTGCTGCAAGCTGCATCGATTTGAATCCCGGTGGTTACTTTTCATCTTATGCATGGGGAGTCGGTGGTACGCAACAGGTGGGGTATGGAAAGACAGGCATATCCCCTGCCTATTCTGTTGACCATGCTTTGCTTTGGACCGGCAGTGCCGCAAGCTATGTGGATCTGACCCCCAGCGGATTCAGTGTATCTTACGCTATGGGGACCAATGGCACACAGCAGGTCGGTTATGGCAGGGGTTCGGCTACAGGCAATAGCACTCATGCCTTGCTTTGGAGTGGAACCGCAAATAGCTATACCGACCTGAGTCAGTTTTTACCAACCGGATTTGGAAGTACTTCTTACGCTCAAGGTATCGACAGTTATGGCAACATTGTCGGCTCTGCCGTGGATATTTATGGTAATATGCATGCTATTCTTTGGGAGCCAATTCCCGAGCCATGCACGCTATTGCTTCTCGGCCTCGGTGCGGCGGTTGCCGTAAGAAAGCAAAAATAAAAAGGCAAAACGCAAAATTGCGGAGTTAAATGCCCTCGCCTGTTCAACTGCCTGCCCCCACAAATAAAGAAGGCCCCTATGCATGGCACACAGAGGCCCCAACTCGGAAAGAAACTTATATGGCTCCCCCCACAACCTTTGGCCCGCGGGCTTCCCCGGTGGAGCAAAGGTTGCCATATTTGCGGTCCTGACAGTCAGCAAAGATTGCGCCCGCAGGACAAAAATGGATGAGCGAGCTATCTTGTTTTATCTGGACGGCCATTGTGCCACATTTAAGTGGTGGCTCTGTCCGCTTCATTCGCTCTCCCTATTAAACAATAGGAAGAAAAGCCGCCAATGCCAAACCGCCAGATAACAGATAACGGAAAAACAAGGTATCTGTCCTCAGTCCTCGGTCTTCTGTCTTCTATTATTACTCCCTCGCTTTTGCGAACCAGTCCGGGTCTTTTGTGAGCTTCTCGCGGGCATCGTCCGTCATCATCATAAAGGCCGGATGCGTGCTCTCCCAGGCACGTCCGGTAAACGGGCTTTGCCGCATCTTTTCTATTTCCCGAACAACGTCCTTAAAATAGCTGCCGTAAATGTGCAGTGAGTCGCTTATATCGACGTACCTGCCGACAGCGACGGGCTTGTTTATCTTCTCTGAAATCTTACCGGCGATTGTCCTTTGCAGGTCCGTCAGCGCGTAAACGTTCATAAACCACGCCTTATACAGGTCCCTGCTTCGCCAGTGCGTGTTCATATTCAGCACATAGCCGCCCGCGTTATCTGCTACCAGCCGACACCATATCCGCTGCAAACAAGGCGGGTCATCCGTCGCCGGGTCCGCTGTCGGCATCCACGTTATCGCCTGTGCCCTTCGCGTGTGCGCGACCTTCGACAGCGAATCGATAATATACTGAATCTGGTTTACTTTTTTGAACGGCTTTTTGGCCTTGGGGTTTCTTATGTCCTCAACCGGCGAATATGCGAACACACGCTCGTGATAAGTATATGTCCATTTGCCTGCCGCGGGGTCTATCCAATGGTCGTGAATGCCGTCAACCACCTCCTGCCTATACGCCTCAAGCTCTTCAGGCCCGCCCGGAAAATTCTTGTGTATCCTCGGCTCGCCAAACGGCTCCGCGACTGTCACCATCACCGTCGCGTCCTTGCTTGGCGGGTCGTCGGGCTTGTCATACTGCGTCTTCATATCAAGCCCATTGTCCCATACCGCCAGCACCGCCTTCTCCCACGCCTCCGGCAAACACCTCGCTGTTACTGAAATCACCGGAAGATTCGCGTTACCCATCTATGGCTCCTCCATAAGCGCAAAAAAGAAATCTATTTGTTGAGATTTATTTCGTCATCGGTAATGTGATATCGTTCGCGTTCACTCGCGGGAATATCCGCCAGAATGCGTTTGGCTTTGTAGGCGTATTCACTGCCGGGGTATTTTTCAATTATCTGCCGACAGTATTGTACCAT
Organism: Sedimentisphaerales bacterium; assembly: GCA_050013675.1. Lineage (GTDB taxonomy): Bacteria > Planctomycetota > Phycisphaerae > Sedimentisphaerales > Anaerobacaceae > Fen-1362. The sequence continues at coordinate 103,049 of JBEKEU010000004.1, read as the reverse complement.
CGCCCCGTAGTGCATCCCCGGCATCCGACCTATCTTCCGCTGGGTGATAGCCAGCTCAAATAATTGGCTGGCCCCGGCTTCTTCTTCCTCGGTCAGTTTCCTGAACCTCGGCTGCTCGGCGTTTGCCGCCTGTTGCCCCGCTACCGGCTGAGCAGGCACGTTCGGCTCGGCACGCAAACGCTTCTCATCCTCACGGAAGGTATCCCCAAGCGTCTTCTGCGGCTGCTCCGGTGCTGGTTTATGATTGGCAATCTTGCTGAACAGCACGATTGCGACCACAACAACCACCACCACCGCCACTATTTTCAGCCAAATAGTATTCATAACAAACATACCTCCATATCTTCCCGGCGATTGATTATTCGCGCCGGATTGCCTACAATTAACTAATTATACAATTTGCTCCTTGTTCTTTGTTGAATCGTAAATTGAAAATACGGAATAGTCAATTGCTATGTTTACAGGAATAATCCAGCAGGTCTGCACGGTAAAGGCGCTTTCCAAAAGCGGCGGTTCCGCTGCGCTGACCATTGACCTCGGCCAATTGGCTAATCAGGCCAAAACCGGCGACAGCATCGCTATAAACGGCTCATGCCTGACCGTCTCGAAACTGGCCGGGGCATCAGCAACCTTTGACATCAGCAGCGAAACGCTTGCCAAAACCACCCTCGGCAAACTCGCCCCCGGCACAAAGGTCAACGTCGAGCTTGCCATGCGTGCCGACGACCGATTCGGAGGGCACTTTGTCCTCGGTCACATCGATGGCACAGCAGCAATCCGAAAAATCGAGAATAAAGGTGAATTCTCAACCTTCACCTTCGCAGTCCCCAAAGACCTGCTCGACCAGATGGTTCCCAAGGGTTCTGTCGCCATCGATGGCATCTCGCTGACAATAGCGGAATTGAATCCGGATGGTTTTACAGTGGCGGTCATCCCGCAGACACTCAAAGAAACAACTTTGGGACAAGCCAAAATAAATCAAAAAACCAACACCGAAATTGATATAATAACCAAGACGGTCAGAAGATACCTCAAGAAGCACATCCCGCCCAAAGGTAACTTGACTATCAAAGACCTTCAGCAACAGGGTTTTTAGTAACCCGTATAATAAAAATAGATGAGTCAACTTACAAACCACAATTCGATAAGCGACGAGCCGGTAATAGGCGTAACGATGGGCGACCCGGCAGGCATTGGGCCGGAGGTCGTAGTCAAGGCGCTGGCGGACCCGGCCCTGCGCCGAGCGGCCAAGTTCATCGTCTTCGGAATGGATGAGCAGTTGCGATACGCCGCGGATAAGGCGGAAATTGAGCCGTTCTGGGGCAGGCATCAGCACGAAAAAATCAGCAGGGACTACCCGCATAAGGTTGTGGTTGCTGACTATGACGAGTTTTCGGTGCCGCCCTGGATAAGAGAACCAACCGAGGCGGCGGGTGCGGCATCATTGAAGTTCTGCACTGATGCTATTGACGCCGCCCAAAGAGGCATTATCGACGCGGTGGTAACCGCTCCGATAAACAAGACAAGCTGGAAGCTGGCGGGTTCGCACTGGCCCGGCCATACCGAGATGTTCGCCAAACTCTGCAAATCGCCCCGAAAAGCGATGATGTTCGTCGCGGGGCCGTTGAAACTGGCGCTGGCGACGATTCATGAGGCGTTATTCGAGGTGCGCCACAAGTTCACAATCGGCCGGGTATTTGAGCCGATTGACCTGCTCAATATAGCGCTGAAGGAATACTTCGACATCGAAAACCCCAAAATAGGCGTCGCGGCGCTCAACCCTCACGCAGGCGAAAACGGCCAGTTCGGCGACGAGGAACAACGCATCATATCACCAGCTATCCTGATGGCGCAGGGACAAGGCATCGATTGCTTCGGGCCTATTCCAGCCGACACGCTGTTTTTGCGGGCAGTCCAGGGCGAATTCGACGGCGTCGTCGCAATGTATCACGACCAGGGTATGATACCCGTCAAATTACTCGCCTTCGACAAAGCGGTAAATGTCACCATAGGTCTTCCCATCATCCGCACTTCCCCCGCTCACGGCACCGCCTTCGATATCGCGGGCAAAAACATCGCCGACCCATCCAGCATGATGGAAGCCATCAAGGTTGCCATCCAGATGGCACAAACAAAAACAAAAAAGAATGTAGAATTGAGAATTAAGAATTAACAACACAACCAAATTCGCAATGCAAAGTAAGCATCAAATCCGTGAGCTGCTCGATTCCGCGGGAGTAAGACCCAACAAACGATTCGGCCAGAACTTCCTCATCGACCTCAACCTGATGCGCCTGCTCATCGAAACAGCAAATATTCAGAATAACGACGTCGTCCTCGAAGTAGGCACCGGCACCGGCTCGCTGACTCAGGCAATTGCCGAAAAGGCGGGCTACTGCGTCTCGGTCGAAATCGACAGCGTTCTCGCCAATATCGCCAAAGGACAACTTGCCGACAAATCAAACGTCAAAATAATCGCAGCCGACGTTCTTAAAAATAAATTCGAAATCAATCCCGTCGTAATCGACGCTTTGAATAGCGCCCGCGCAATTCACAATGGGCGATTGCTTCTCGTCGCCAATTTGCCTTATATTGCCGCAACTCCCCTGATTATCAACCTCGTAATCGGCCCGATTATCGCCGACGCGATGTTCGTCACCGTCCAGAAAGAAGTCGCGGACCGAATGACCTCGCAGGCAGGCATAAAAGATTATGGAATCCTCAGCATACTCCTCGCCGCGACGGGCAAGGCAAAACATATCAGGACCTTGAAACCAACTGTCTTCTGGCCTCAGCCGCAGGTCAATTCGGCTTTTGTGCAATACGTCCGTGACACAGAAAAAATAAAAGCAGTAAAAAGCGTCGAAATGCTGAGTCGCGTCGCAGGCGCACTTTTGCAGCACCGCCGCAAGATGTTAAAAAGCTGCTGCAAACTTACAGCCGACCAACTGGGGGAAATTAAGAACTGGCCTGAGATTTTAAATCAACTTGGCATCAACCCGGAAATAAGACCTGACAACCTTAGCCCGGAACAATTCGTCGCTATCGCCAACTTGCGTTGCGAATCTAAATGATAATCTCGCCGTGCCGATGGCTGTGGCATTCGATATTCACCGCCACGGGAAGTGACGCGATATGACACGGTCCGGCCTCAATCAAAACAGCCAGAGCAGTCGTGTCTCCGCCAAGCCCCTGCGGCCCGACTCCCAGCCGATTGATTCTGGTAAACAAATCTTTCTCTAATCCGGCATAAAACGCATCAGCGTTTGATTTGTCGATGCTGCGAACCAGCGCCTTTTTACTCAACAGGCAGCTAACCTCGAAATTACCGCCGATGCCTACGCCCACGACAAAAGGCGGGCAGGCGTCCGCGCCGGCGTTTTTAACAACATCAACCACCCAGTCAACAATCTCCCCCGCTGCCGCTGTGGGTTTGAACATTCGAAATGCGCTTTTGTTTTCGCAGCCGCCGCCTTTGGCCATAAAAGTTATCTTGAGCTTGTCGCCCGGCACAATAGACCAGTGAATCACCGCCGGGCAGTTGCTGCCTGTGTTTTTGCGGTGCTGCATCGGCTCGCTAACGACGCTTTTTCGCAGAAATCCTTTTTCGTAGCCGGCCGTTACCCCCGCGTTGATTGCATCGACCGCTGTCTTGCCTGCGGGACATTCGATAACAACCTCGCCTCCCTGCTCGATAAAAATTACCGCAAGTCCCGTATCCTGGCAAAGCGGTATCCGCTCCTCCGAAGCCAGACTCGCATTTTGAACAAGCTGCTGAAGTATTTTGGCCGCCAGGGTATTCGATTCCTTTTTGGCCGCCGCGGTGAGAGCCGACAGTACACCAGCCGGCAGTTCGTAAGCCGACTTTACACAAAGCTCCTTGACCGCCTCAACAATTTTTGAATACGCAATATGTCGCACGATGCGTTTATTTGTCCTCTATATTGACCTCATAGGTTTTGTAGGTCGTATTGCCGACCGCGTCGGCCAGTTTCAGCGAAATTATGTGCTGGCCCGCCGACAGTTTTTCCACCATAATCGTAAAGTCCTCGCTCGTAGTATCATAAATAAGGTCATCCGGCACAATCCCAATCCAGTTGGCGTCGCTATCGACCGTGTATTCGACTTTGCCTATTGCGCTTAGCTCGTCATTGACTGTAAACCTGATGGTTACTTTTTTACCCGTCTTTTCGAGCTTGTATTTCACGACAGCCGGCCCCGTGTTATCCACTACAACCGCGTTGCTCACACGGCTCCCCGTCAGTTTGGTCTCGGGCGAATTACTCCTCTCGTCGCTGGCCGTAACCCTGATTTCGTACCTGCCGTCCTCGACCGTTTTGCCGTCCCATTCAAAGCTGCCGGCTTCGACCGCATCCTTCATTTCAATCCAGCCGGTTCTGCCGACCTTTCTGAAATCTATTTTGTAAATCAGCTTGTCGCCGTCGTCGTCTTTGGCGTCGTAACTGATTTTAAATACGCCGTTTTTGCCCGGCCCTTCCATCCGCGTAACATTCACCGATTCAACCCTCGGCGCCAGATTCGGAATCGCCGATGGCACCGCGACTTCCCGCACCACCGGGCTTACCTTTCCGTCGCTGCCTCGCAACACAAGTTTATACTGACAGAACCTGTTCACGGGGCAATCCAGCTGCACAGGCCCTGTAACCTCCTTCGGCTCGGTCCACTTCGAAAAACTCTTATCGTTTATGTCTTTTACATTGCTGCTGCGACAGGCCATCAGCACCTTACATCCATGCGGCACGTCCGCTTCAATCTGAAGCTTGCCCCACTTCGCCGGCTGGCCCGCGTCAACAAGGTCCGAGGTATATACACCCTCACGCGCAAAAACTTTTCCCAGTTTTACCAGCCGGGCGGGATTCGCCATCCCGACATACGCGTTATCGCCGACCACAGCGACAGCCGTAATCTGCGACGCCTGCCGGTCTTCAAAAACAACCGCATGTTCTTCTGAATTCGGCTCCACGGTAAAAAGCTGGGCGTTATTGCCTGTTCCAACCAAAAGCTCCTTACCCTGTGCCGCCAAACAGAAAAATACCGCTGACTCGTTGAATATATCCGTCACAAAGCCGTCTTTAGTCACTTTGTAAATATAGCTCGCCTGAGCGGGCCTCGGCGGTCTGGGAATAGGCATTTTATGCTCCGCCTGTTGTTCGCCCGCCGACTCCTTTGTGTTGGCAATCTGGAGTGTCGTCCCGTCACCGCTCTCCCCGTCTGAACCTTCGTCCTCTTCCTTCTGTTCAGGACGACCCGCCTGTGGCGCCTGCGCGGCAAATTTCGCCTCCGCCCCAATTGCGTTGGCCGACGTAGCCGCCGCGTACAGTTCCCCGCCCAGGAATACAAGAGCCGTTATTTCCTGCTGCTCACTGTCATACAAAATCACAGCTTCTTTTGTCTTCGGGTTTATCTTGTAAATAAGCCCGCGACTGTCGCTGCCAGCGTAAATCAAACCGTCAGGCCCCTGTGCCAGCGAAAGTATGTTCTTGTCGGGACTGTCATACAAAACCTCGCTGCGCTTTCCTGAAGAATCAAGACGATAAATTTTTCCCTTCGGCCCCGTCCCCAGATAAATATCCCCGCTCTTATCCACCAATATTGCGAATATGTAGTTTGCGTCGTTCGGCTCAAAAATTGTCTTCAGCTCACCGCCTTCCAGCCGGCATAACGCGCACCTCTGCCCACTTATGCCTACCAAAAGATGGCCCGAAGCATCCGTCGCCATCGCGAAAATATGCTCATTGGCAAGATGCTTATCCTGCTTAATTGCATTCGGGTCATTAGGTTCGTTGACATCACGGTCGTTACTGTCCTTGGGACGTTCCTTCTTGGTCAATTTCGCCGCGTAAATCTTTTTAAGCCCGCCCGCGCCGAATGAATAAACCCCACCGTTGGGGCTTGTCCCCACATACACCGTATCTCCGATTGAAACGATACTGTTGATTGACCAGACATCATCGAACTGCTTCACAATGGTTTCCGCACGCCTGCCTAATTGTATGGTCCCGCGTGAGCCGATTACAACGTCATTCGTCTCGCCTTTTTGAAACTCCCGGCTGCTGTCATGACGGGCAATCTTGCTTGTTACCGCAGGACAAAGGGGCGCCGACAGGATGACCAAAAACAACACCGCGAAAACATAAACCGATTTTATTTTCTTAATCACTGTTCCACCGTAACATTCATAATTTTTTTATCCACTATTACCGTTCCAGTCCGCACGCTTTTGTCAATCCAGCCGGGAAACGCCTGCATTGTATTCGCTCTCCTGGCGTCGCCGAGCACCATCGCCTTTGTCGCCGGCAGCTCGGGCAGCTCCGCCTGCTCCAGCGCCACCCCTCCCGTGGGTAAAACCAGAACACAATGAAGCTTATCCCTGCCAACTACTAAAATCCTGTTGATTACCCCAACCAGCGTATCAAGATTCTCAGGGACAAATCTGTGCGGGACCGTCTTTCTCAAAAATTCCTCATAGTCGAACCCGCCGCAGATAATCAACTGATATGTCCCAAGAGGGGTATTCTCCGGCACGGTAAAATTGAAATTGTATTTTCGTTTCTGCGACCGCACCGACTCCGTAACAACCTCCACGTTCAGATTATCGCCCCGTTTAACGTGGGAACCGGACAACCCAACGGACCATATAGCAGAAGAAATATCCTTTTCGCGTATGTCCAAATCCACGTTAATTGATTTTATTCGAACCTGCCTGTAGGGATTATTCATCAGTAAACCAAGGGGGCTCATAGTGTCACGCACTGCCTCATTCAAACCTTCACCCGTCGAGACATTATCAAAAACCACGGTTCCCGCCCCATCAGTTTCGATAGTGCCCTTGTAGGAAACCGTATTATCAGGCGGCATCTCTCCCTGAAAAAGCCCCGCGCTCATCACGACCGCCCGCAGCAGCCGAGGCGTCAGCATCCGGTTGTCGGCAATTCGGCAGTTATATTTCCTCGGCTGGCTGTCATTATACCGGCTCACGCTTATCGTCAGCGGAATCATCCGCGCCTCCGCCCCGATTTTGCCCCGAACAGCAGTTGACTCGTCCGCTTTCAAGGCGCCTATCACATTTACCGATGTCCCCACCTTGAATGAACGTATCACGCTCGACACCACCGCATGCACCTCGCCCATCGCCATCGGTAAATCTACCGGCCCATAACCCAGAAAAGAATGTCCGAAGGCATAAATCTCGTCGCCCCTCACCTCGGTAACAGTCCCGACAACGTCAATGGTAATATCACCCGCAACCAGCGGCACTGTCAGGCACGCGCCGGGAACCGGCTTGATATCGCAGACGTCTGCCCGTCCGCCCCCGCCCGCGCCGGATACAACCATAAATCCCAAAGGCCTGAGCGACTCATCCAAATCACCCGTTACCGACTCCGGCATCCCCGAAACAACTATCGGACAGGGTAAAGCCGACGCGCCCGCGAATTCCCCCCGCGACGAAGACACAGGCGACAAAACCTTCTTTTCAACCTGCGCGAAATCAATCGGCCGGGAGAAATCCAACGCAAGGCCGGGCCCATCGTTCAAAGATTCTCCGCCTGCTTGATTAACTCCGGAACCGCCCACACGAAGCATATCCGCAATCGGCGTAACACCATACATAGGGTCTTTGCTGAATTGCCATCCCATTGCCAGCGCGCCCGCCAGCCGACCATCGATATAGACAGGCGAGCCGCTGCATCCCGCAACAGGCCCCGTGTGAATAAACCGCTCATCGGTCCCGCGAACCAATATAGCATCCCGCCCGGGCATAAAATCATGAACAACGCTCAGCACCTCGACGCCAAACTTCTCGACCGTCGTCCCTTTATAGACCGTCAGACAATATGCCTCCATACCCGGTTTAATCTCATCGACGCTGATATACCTGGCGGGGTCCCAAATTCCCTCTAATCCCCGCGGCACAGCTATCCTGGCCGTATTCTCACGAGCTTGAAGCCCGTTCCACGACCCGCAAACAGCAACAACGCACATCACTGCGCAAACTAAAATACCTGCCCTTAATCGTGGAAACCTATGGACCATTATCATCCTTGAAGTCCTATTCAACATAAAGTTTTAATTTTACATCCACCCCACAGCCGTTGCAACATAAAACGACCTTTGGTAGAATGGTTGTTTTGCTTAACCGACAGTGGTAATCACTTATTGAAAAATTGTTTGAACGGAGAATAAAATGAAGGCCGAACATCGCCACGAATTAAAAACCAACGAACTGGCCGTATGGCTGGGCAATTTCCCCGCCTGGGCCAACCAGAACCTCAGAACAATAATCTACGTTACGGTTGTTGTCGTTCTTGTTCTCGCCTCGTTTTTCTACTACCGCTATCAAAAAACGGTGGTGGCCGTACGCGAACAAAGTAATTTGACCACGCTGCTGTCGGAACTGCCGCAGCAAAAGGCATTTATCGCCCAGAAGCAAATGCAGGGTGAAGACAACGCTTTCACTCTTTTAAACCTTACGGACGGATTCGACGGTGTCGCCAAAAGCGCCTCCAGCGACGCCGTTGCCGCAATGGCGCTCATTAAGAACGCTGAAATCCTGCGAACGGAACTCCAGTTCCGTTTCGGCTCTGTCAGTCAGCAGGACATCGCTGCCCAGATAGGCAAAGCCAAAGAAAACTACACCAAAGCGCTCGATGTATATCTAAAGCGAAGCCCCAATCCCTCCCTCGAAGCAATCGCCAAAATCGGCTTAGGTTTATGCGAGGAAGAGCTTGGCAATCCTGATGGAGCGAGGAAACTGTACCAGGAGGTGGCAACTGGCGCCGCATACGAAGGTACCGCCCCGGCAGCAGCTGCGAAACAACGGCTCATCGCGATGAACTCCTTCACTGAAAAACTGGTCCTCAAGCCGATGCCGAGACCAAAGATACAGATGCAGGTTCCGGCCGTCCGCGAGCCAAACGCTCCGGCCCAGAATTGATTATCACACGAAATGCCGAATAAGGATACAGACCTCACACTTCGCGTCGGCAGTGCCCTGCAGGAACGCCGACTCGATAAATATCTCCACGGGCGGTTCTCCAACTACAGCCGGGTAATGCTGCAGGAGGTCATCAAGGCGGGCGGCGTAAAAGTCAACGGCAAGCAGGCAAAACCAAGTTTAAAACTCAATCCGGATGACCTCATCGAAATCAACCTGCCCGAACTGCCCACCAGGGAAATCTCGCCCGAAGCTATACCGCTCAATATTCTCCACGAAGACGATGATATCATCGTCATCAATAAATCCGCCGATATTATCGTCCACCCCGCACGAGGCAACACCCACGGCACAATCGCAAACGCCCTCGCCTTCCACCTCGCCGCCGCGGAGGCCGACGAAGATAAAGATGAAGAAGACGACTCCGAAACCGACGACGCCAAATTCCCAATAGCGCTGGGCGAATTTCGTCCGGGCATAGTCCACCGCTTAGACAGAAATACCACGGGCGTAATGATTCTCGCTAAAAATGACGTCGCTCAATGGAAAATCTCAAGGCAGTTCCACGACCGCCTCGTCCAAAAAAGCTACATCGCCATCGTCCACGGCACCCCCGAACTCACGCGAGACCGCATCAACGCCCCGCTCGGCGTCAATCTCAAATTCAGATACAAATATGCGGTCCAGCCCGAAACCGGCAAAGAGGCAATCACCTTCTACGAGGTCCTCGAAAGTTTTCGCGGCTTCTCACTCCTGAAACTCACCCCCAAAACGGGCCGAACCCACCAGATTCGCGTCCACCTCGCCCATATCAAACACCCCATCGTCGCGGATGATATGTATGGCGGCAAACCCGTCTATCCCTGGCAATTAAAAAATACCGACCCGGCCCCCGAAGCTCCCGTTATCACCCGCTGCGCACTCCACGCCTGGACGATTTCCTTCAAGCACCCCACAACCGAAAAAATCGTCTCCTTCGAAGCTCCCCTGCCCGACGATATGCAAAACCTCCTCGATTTGCTGAGAAAATACAGAAAAAAATAATCCTCTACAATATTGCCTCACTCACTATGCAACATCCGCAAGACCTAACGAGTCGCCGAATTTAGTTATCAGTGCCTGACGAATATTTTTATGCGTAGGCCCAGTCAATAAGGCATCATGGGTAACGAGTTCAAATGCGCAGCGTCGAGCCATAACCAATAAATCATAATCGTCGATGATATTTGCTATTTTCAAATCAGGCAGACCATGCTGCCGCGTGCTGAAAAGCTCGCCGGGCCCGCGCAGCTTTAAATCGTGCTCCGCTATCTCGAAGCCGTCGTTGCTTCGTTCCATCATTTCAAGCCGGCTTTTCGCCACTTCGTTCTCGGTATCCTTGTCCGCAAACAAAAAGCAAAACGACTTATCTGTGCCCCTGCCTATTCGTCCTCTCAACTGGTGCAGTTGCGCCAGGCCGAACCTGTCCGCACCCTCGATAACCATTATCGTCGCGTTAGGGATATCCACGCCGACCTCTATCACCACCGTCGCGACCAGCGCCTTTATTTTACCTTTGCGAAACTCCGCCATTATCTGTTGTTTTTTCTCCGAGCTCATCCGCCCGTGCAGCAATTCGACCTTGAACTCGCTAAACACCTTCGATAACTCTCGCCAGCCGTCGGTCGCCGCCTTAATGTCCCCTTCCTCCTCCATCCCCGTTATGCGCGGATACACAAAATACGCCTGTTTACCCGCGCGCAATCGCTCGCGAATAAATTCGTATGCCTTGGGTCTGTCATCCGGCGCAACCCACCGCGTAACCACTACGCCCCTTCCCGGCGGGCTGTGCTTGATTATCGACACATCCAAATCCCCGAAAACCGTCATCGCCAGAGTCCGCGGAATGGGAGTGGCAGTCATAACAAGGCAATGAGGCGTCCCGTCCTTGCGCAGTTGGGCCCGCTGGTGAACGCCGAATTTGTGCTGCTCGTCAATCACAACCAAGCCAAGTTTTTTGAATTCGATATCCTTCTCCAATAACGCAACCGTCCCCACGACAATATCAATATCGCCGGCTTTTACCTCATTGAGAACTTCATCCCTCTTTTTACCCGTCAAGCCGCCCGTAATCAGCACTCGTTTTACGTCGCTATTGCGCAGATACCTCTCGATGCTTATAAAATGCTGATTCGCCAATATCTCCGTCGGCGCCATAATCGCAACCTGCGTCTTGTTCGCCACCGCCAATAGTGTCGCGTAAAGAGCAACGACGGTTTTGCCTGAACCGACGTCCCCCTGTAAAAGTCGATTCATCGGTATCGGCCTTTGCATATCAGCGACTATTTCGGCTATCGTCTTATCCTGGTCTTCGGTAAGTAAAAACGGGAATCGCTTTCGAACCCGCCTGTCGATTTCCTCAGATGATTTCATCGCGACCGCCGAAGCGAATTTACTGTGCCTGTGCCTGCGAAGCGCAAGACCCAACTGCATCAAAAACAATTCATCGAATTTCAGCCGGCGTTTCGCCTTAGCCAATTTGCCCTCATCGGGAGGCAAATGAATCCACCCAAATGCGTCTTTGCGTTTTATCAGTTCCGCTTTTTTCAGAAATTCGTCGTCATAGAATTCGCCGACGAGTCCGCCGAGATTATCCAGCACGGGCCTGATTATTTTCTTAATCTGCATACTGCTCAGCCCGCCGCTCGCCGGATACACCCCCCCGTTGAAGAAAAAGGGGTCAGGAGTCGTTTTCTTCTCAGCCGTATCCGCGTCAATTATTCGAAATTTCGGGTTCGTCAACTGCAACTGATGCTTATATTCCCCCGCCTTGCCCCAAACCATTATCGCCTGCCCAGGCCTCAACTGGTCACGCAGGTATCCGCCGTTAAACCATATTATCCGGCAAATCCCCGTCTCATCGCTCACCATCGCCTCAAATATCGCCGGCCTGCGGTAATTCTGAAAATCCGTTGACTCAACCAGCCCGACAATCGCCGCCGTCTCCCCCGTCTCCAATTGGCTTATTTTCTTCGGCTCCGGCGCAAAGACCCAGTCACGCGGAAAATACTCTAATAAATCCCCAACAGTAACAACCCCCAGCTTGGCGAATATCTCCGCCCTTGCCGGCCCCACCCCTTTCAAAAATTGCACCGGCATCGACAACTTAATATCACCACTCGGTTTCGCGGCTAATTCACCCACTCATTATTCCTCAAACGCGTGTTTGCCGACGAGTTTGACAAAGCGGACATCGCAAATCACCCGCTCAATAAGTTTGCCTTCCTTTTTTGTCCCCACGATAAGCTCCTGCACTCCTCCTTCACCAACCGGCACTACAATCAGCCCGCCAGCGCCAAGCTGGTCAACCAATTGCTCCGGCACATTCGGCACAGCAGCCGTAACGATAATCCTGTCAAACGTCCTTTTCTCAGGCCATCCTCCGCTTCCGTCGCCGACACAAAACTCAACATTATTAATTCCCAGCTGGCCAAGAACCGCCTGAGCTTTCGCCGATAAATCCGCGAACCGCTCTACCGTATAAACCCGTTTCGCTAATTTCGCCAGGACCGCCGTCTGATACCCGCTGCCCGTGCCTATCTCCAGCACCTCGCAGAAATGATTCAGCCGAAGCTCCTGCGTCATCAGCGCAACAATATATGGCTGCGAAATCGTCTGCCCCATCCCAATCGGCAAAGGACAATCCGCGTATGCCTGCGACTCATACGACTCAGGCACAAACTCCTCGCGCAGCAGCCGGCCCATCGCCGAAAGCACCCCTGCCTCGGTTATGCCCCGCCCCTTCAGGTCATGCTCGACCATCCGCTCGCGTTCCCGTGCAAACTTACTGTTATCTGGCCTATCTATCATACCCTTAATAATCCCGTCAAAACAAAATTTTTGCAACTCAATTCGCCGGCATTTAATAGATTGCATTCTTTTTTATCGATGGTAAGATGCCCTTAGAAGAGATTAATCAGATGACTCGCCAATAATTTTAAGGAACGGCAAAGTGAGCATCAAAAATCTGCCTTTATTGTTGGTGCCATTCATTCTCGCAGGATGCATTGACGCCGGAGACCTTCTGCTGAACTTCAAATTCCCTGTTTCGTTACATCCTTTCTTCACTGAAAAGGAAATCACCTTTGACCAGCAACTATTGGGCGATTGGCAAATGGAAAATTCAAACAGCAATGATTTATATCGGTTCGAAGAAGGAGAAAAAAAATCATATAAAATTTTGATCATCGAAGATGGCAAAATCGCTGCGTCTTTCGAATCTTATGCACTGAAGCTTAATAACAAGTTATATCTTGATATTTCTCCCACAACATCCGATACCAACAACAGCCCTCCGACAAACCCGTTGCTTCTGCCTACACATATGCTTGCGAAAATCGAGGCAATAGAACCTAATTTGCAAGTTCAACTATTATCTATCCCCGACACATTAGAAAAAGACCCGAATTTTCTGAAACATGAAACCGTTGACAGTTATATCGTTCTCACAGCTTCCACAAAGGAGCTGCAGAACTTTATAAAAGCCCACACAGATGATAAAGAGATATTTGGTGACCCCCTCGTTTTGAAACGTTTGAAGCCCAATAAAATAGTTGATTGTAATAAACCCTGAGGAAAATGGCTCATGGTTAAAATAATAACTTTATCGCCGCCGCCAGCGCCCAGCCGAATAAATCCAGTTCCATCATTCAATAATCCTTTTCATCCTTCGTAGCAGCAGTAGCATCCGACCTTTCAAGCCACTTACTAAACCTGTAACAAAACTCCCGCAACAGACAACTCAGCAAAGTAAAGCAAATAATCCGCTACTGCTGCGAAGAACGGACATTGCTACCGCTTAAAGAATCGTTACAATACCATAATTCCAAACGAATTTAATATAGGTAACCGTTAAAAACTTAACTTTAGCAACGCTTGTCTTCTTTGAAAAAAGGTGGTTACTCAATGCTCCAGTCGGACTTCAGACGCTATCTTGTTGATATTGACTCCGTTACTACGCACCAGCAATCGACCGATTACCTGGTAATCGGGGCGGGCGTCGCGGGCCTTCGCGCCGCAATCGAGGCCTCGCAACACGGCTCTGTTACTATCGTTACCAAAGGCACCATAGAAGACAGCAACACCTGGCACGCACAGGGAGGCATCGCCTCGGTCCTCGACAAAACCGACTCCTTCGACCTGCATATACAGGATACACTTCGCACCGGCTGCGCACTCTGCGATGAAAAAGTCGTTGACCTCGTCGTCCACCAGGGTCCCCAGCTCATCCGCCAGCTTTTTGACTGGGGCTGCGCATTTGACCAGGTCAACGGTCAAATCGCCACAACAATCGAAGGAGGCCACAGCCACCCTCGCATCGCCCACGCTCACGGCGACGAAACAGGTAAAATCATCGCCCAGACCCTCATCGCCAAGGCAAGACAACAGCGAAATATAACTATCATCGAGAATTTCTTCTCAATAGACCTGTTGACCGACAATCATAAATGTCTCGGCGTCATCGGCTTGCACAAAGAAAAAGGTACACGCATAATCTGGGCGCTGAACACAATCCTCGCCACGGGCGGCGCAGGGCAACTCTACCGCGAAACCACAAATCCCTCCTGCGCAACAGCCGACGGCCTTGCGATTGCTTATCGCGCCGGCGCAATCCTGCAGGATTTGGAATTCGTCCAGTTTCACCCGACAACGTTGTATATCGCAGGCGCATCACGCGCCCTGATTACCGAAACGCTCCGCGGCGAAGGCGCAGTCCTGCGCGACACCAAAGGCCGGGCGTTTATGAAGGACTACAACCCCGCTGCAGAACTCGCCCCGCGAGATATCGTCAGCAGGGCCATTCTCCAGCAAATGCTCAAAACCAAATCCACACACGTCTATCTCGACATCCGCCACTTCAACAAACAGCACTTCACCAAAAGATTCCCCGTCATCAGCGAACTTTGCGACAGCTTCGACATCGACATCAGCAAAGACCTCATCCCCGTCCGCCCCAGCGCTCACTATATGGTCGGCGGCGTCAAAACCGACATCGCCGCGAAAACAAATATCGAAAATCTCTACGCCTGCGGCGAGGTCACTTCGACAGGCCTTCACGGCGCTAACCGCCTCGGCAGCAATTCGCTCCTCGAAGGTCTCGTTTTCGGCAGAATTGCAGGCCAGACGCAACTCGCACCAAAATCCGCCAACTTCGGCCAGTCGATAATCAAATACCAAATCCCCCATTCCGAACTCAGGCACCTCGATACCTCTGACGTCAAAAACTCCCTGAGGGCCCTTATGTGGCGAAACGTAGGTATTACCAGAAAATCGCCCGAAATGAGGCAGGCCATCGACCAGATTCGCTTCTGGCAACGTTATGTTATGGATAAGGCCTTCGACTCTCCCGCCGGCTGGGAGCTCCAGAATATGCTCACCGTCTGCCTGCTCATCGCACAATCCGCCCTGGCCCGCAAAGAAAGCCGCGGCGTCCACTTCCGAAGCGACTTCTCTGATACAAACGACGAAACCTTCAAAAAACACACCGAGATTAAACGCGAACAATAATCGCTTTTTTTGTATAATGAGACCGGATTACCTGCCTTGAGCAAAGGGTCTAACAAAATAATCCGTTATAAACAGCACATTGAAAATCAAAAGAGTGGGTCGGACGACCGCTGGCTCTTCGGGGCTGGAGGAAAGTCCGAGCAGGACAGGGCGCGGTGATGGCTAACAGCCACCTCCCGATTTATCGGGAAGGGATAGTGCCACAGAAAATACACAGCCGATGTCCCGAGCAATCGGGGCAGGCAATGGTGAAATGGTGCGGCAAGAGCGCACCGCGGAATTGGTGACAATTCCGGCAGGGCAAACCCCACCGCCTGTAAGACCAAGCAGCCGGTGCCCGGCCCTGGCAATACCGGCGGGTAGGTCGCTTGAGCCAACCGGTAACGGTTGGCCCAGATAAATGGTCGTCTAAAACAAAACTCGGCTTACGGACCCACTCTTTTGATTTTCCTGCGATGTATCGGCCCGGAAATTTCAAAACAGCACTTAATCCTCCATCGAACCAAGCCCCTCGAAACTGATTTTCTCGTCCTTTCCGAACGACCCAAGCCGCATCCTGACCGTCACCACATCGTTATCGATAACCATCCGCAGCCGACCCTTGTCGAAACTGATATGTTCAAACTCCAAACCGTTCTGCTCGCTAAGACGACTTGCAAGCGAGGGCGAACTGTCTAATTTGGTAAGAACTGCCTCCATCCCCTGCCCCGCCATCATCCCGCACAAACTCACCATCGCGTTATCCGCGCCGACCTCGCTTGTGTCCTTGCGGGTGTCCGCTTCAACCTGTTTTAATATCGCCACGCGCCTGGCGTTTTCATTTGCGTATGGCTCATCAAGTAACTCTTTCGACAAAACCATCTGACAGCCGAAATGCACGCCCTCCCACGGCTCAACGAACAATTGCTTCGGCCTCTCATCGGAAATAAAAACGTATTTCCGTTTGGCTATCAACTCGGTCTCATCGAAAGAAACCATATTGAACCACATCTTCTTGCCCTGTTTCTTGTCGCCTGTCAGGGCGACTATGCTCTTGCTCTGGCTCAATAGCGCGTATTTGGGCGTCCCAAAGGCCGACAGCACACCTGCGCTTGTGCTTTGTTTGAGAATCGTTTGCCGATAGAGCGAGTATATCTCCGTATTTGATGGCGACCCTTCAGGCGTAACAAAAGTCCCCACCGAACATCCCGCAACCAGACAACACAACACTATGACTGAGAATCGCAATGCTTGTCTGATTCCCTGATATCCTGATATCTTGTTCCCCTGTTCTCCTGACATTTTCAGTTATACCTCCTTGACGTCAATCCACTTCATCATCTTTCGCAGTTTCCGTCCGACGTTTTCGAGTTTGCCGTTGTAATCCTTCTTATAGAGCTTATTAAATTTCTTTAGCCCCGTAGCATTTTCCTTCATCCACTCTTTTGCGAACCTGCCGCTGGTGATTTCCTTGAGGATTTTCTTCATCTCCACCCGTGTTTTGGACGTGATGATTCTTGGGCCCCGTGTCAGGTCGCCATATTCAGCTGTATCCGAAATACTGTATCGCATATAGCTCAGCCCGCCCTGGTACATCAAATCAACGATGAGCTTCACCTCGTGCATACACTCAAAATACGCAATCTCCGGCTGATAACCCGCCGCCACAAGCGTATCAAACCCCGCCTTTATCAAAGCAGACAGGCCGCCGCAAAGCACGCACTGTTCGCCAAACAGGTCCGTCTCCGTCTCTTCCTTGAATGTCGTCTTGATGATGCCTGCTCTCGCGCCGCCTATGCCGTTACCCCAGGCAAGCGCGGTCTTCAGCGCATCACCCGTCGCGTCTTTGGCAACCGCGACCAAGCAAGGCACGCCGCCGCCCTTCTGGAACTCGCTTCTGACCAAATGCCCCGGCCCCTTCGGCGCAATCATCACAACGTTGTTGCCTTTGGGCGAAACAATATATTTGAAATGAATATTGAACCCGTGGCAAAAACCAAGTGTCTGCCCCGGCACAAGATTCGGCTTAATATACTTTTCGTAAATCTTCCCCTGCACAACGTCAGGCAGCGTAATAATTACCAGCGAAGCGCCTTTCATTGCCGTTTTGATATCACTCGGCTTAAAACCGTGCTCTATCGCTATCTTATAATTCGGCGTCCCGGGCAACTCCGCAACCGACACCTCGATGCCGCTGTCCCGCAGATTCAAACTGTGAGCATGCCCCTGACTGCCGTAACCAATAGTCGCCACTTTCTTGCCCTTCAACGGGGAAAGCGGCGCGTCCTTCTCATAAAAACTCTTCAACGCCATTGTCTTTTTCTCCTTATCTGTCTATTTTGTCATTCCCGCACCCTCTTGTCATTCCCGCGACACGGAGCGAAGCGACGAGCCCGTTTCGGAAAGCAGAAATCCAGTAGGATGAAGCTTACCCTTTCATATTTGCCTTACTTCATGGTTTTTCGCACGCTCACCGACCGGCCAACCCGACGCTTGCGGTTTATCATCTTCCTGCCTTTACTCGTCTGCATCCGAACCAGGAATCCGCTCTTGCGCCTCCTCTTAATCTTACTCTTGCGATGATTAAACACGTCTTGTCTCCTATTCTAAACGACCAAACAATTGTCCATAGTTAACACTGGCCGAGATTATACAGCGCCAAGGCCGTTCTGAAAAGCCCAAACAATGACTTTGCTCTCAATCCTCGCCAGCGTTTTCCTGAGGCCCGCCGCTCGTCTTTTCCTGCCTCGGCATCGCTATTGTCCCCGTCCGCGCAACGTTCTTTATCCCGTATGGCCGGCACATCTCGATAAACGCCTCGATTTTCTCCTCGGGGCCGCTTATTTCAACCATTATGGTCTTCTGGCCTATATCAACAACGTTACCTTTGAAGGTCTCTATCAACGCCAGTATCTCAGGCCTCTTTTCCGCAGGCGCCGTGAAAGTTATCAGCATCAAATCGCGGGCGACCACCACCTGACCCGCAAAATCCTGAACCTTCACAACCGGGATTATCTTCGCGAGCTGTTTGCGGACCTGCTCAAGCACACGGTCATCACCGATTACAACAATAGTCATCCGGCTCAACTGCGGGTCCTCAGTCCTGCCGACGACTAACGAATCGATATTGAATGCTCTCGCCGCGAACATCCCCGCGACGTGCGCCAAAACTCCCGGCTTATTCTCAACCAACGCGCTTATTATATGTTTCATAGGTTTTACCCTTTGTCTTTTTCTTTGTCATTCCTGCGAAAGCAGGAATCCAGTTTTTACTTTTTACATTTTGACTTTTTATTTTCTTCTACGCCATACTTTCCAGCAAATCCAGCCCATCCATTTCGTGCAAACTCTTCCCCGACGGAACCATAGGCCAGACGTTCTCTTCCGGCTCAACCCTGAAATCAACAACACAGGGCTTCTTCTCAGTCAGCATCTTCTTAATCGCCTTCGGCACATCGGCCTTTTTCTCAACCGTTATCCCGACCGCGCCCAATGCCTCTGCCACTTTCGCATAATCAGGGTTCGCAAGATAGCTCTTCGAATATCGCTTGTTGTAGAATAGCTCCTGCCACTGCCGAACCATTCCCATATACCCGTTGTTCATAATGCAGACCTTTATCGGCAGCTCATATTGAACCGCCGTCCTTAGCTCCGTCAGCGTCATATTAAAACTGTGGTCCCCGTCAATATCAATAACGGTCGCTTCCGGCATCGCTATCTGTGCCCCTATCGCCGCCGGTAGTCCATATCCCATCGTCCCAAGACCGCCCGAAGTGATAAACTGCCTCGGCCTTTTGAACTTGTAGAACTGCGACGTCCACATCTGATGCTGCCCGACGCCTGTCGTGATCATCGCCTCGCCGCCCGTCAATTCGCAAACCTGCTCTATAACATATTGCGGCTTTATATTCGTCGATTTCTTGTCGTAGCCCATCGGATACTTCCGCTTCCACTGCGCAATCTTCGCAAACCACTCCTTGCGCTCACGATATTCGACCTGATTAACCAGCTCGGTAAGGATGTACTTCGCGTCGCCCACGACCGGGATGTCCGCACGAACGTTCTTCGCTATGCTCGCCGGGTCAATATCTATGTGTATCACCTTCGCGTTGGCGGCAAACGTCTTTAACTTGCCTGTAACCCTGTCGTCAAACCGGGCGCCCACCGCTATCAGCAAATCGCACTCATGAACCGCGTAATTCGCGTAAGCAGTGCCGTGCATCCCAAGCATATCTAACGACTCCGGCCCATTCTGGTCGTAACTGCCTAATCCTAATAGCGTCATTGTTACCGGCAGATGCGCCTTTTTCGCAAGCGCACGCAGCTCTTCGCTGGCGTTTGCGATGACAACGCCCCCGCCCACGTACAGCACCGGCTTCTCGGATTTATTTATCGCCTCGGCCGCCATTGATATCTGACGCGAATGTCCCTTTATTTTCAGCCGATACCCCGGCAACCTCATCTCAACTTTGGGGTCATAGCTGGTCTTGGCAACCTGAACATCGACCGGCAAATCAACAACCACCGGCCCCGGCCTGCCCGTCGAGGCGATAAAGAACGCCTCCTTTATCACCCTCGCCAAGTCCTTTACGTCCTTGACTATGCAATTGTATTTCGTAACAGGCCGCGTGATACCCGTCGTATCCGCCTCCTGAAAAGCGTCGTTACCAATCAGGTCCGTCCGAACCTGCCCCGTTATAGCGACAATCGGAATCGAATCCATCATCGCCGTCCCAAGACCCGTAACTAAATTGCACGCGCCCGGCCCGCTTGTCGCGACTATCACACCGACCTTTCCGCTCGCACGCGCGTATCCGTCCGCCATATGGGCCCCGCCCTGCTCATGACGAGGAATAATGAAACGAATCGGCGCATCATACAGCTTATCAAAAAATGGCAATATCACCCCGCCCGGGTAGCCAAACATCGTATCAACACCCTGGTCAATAAGCGATTGAACGGCTATCTCAGCGCCTGTCCCGAGCGAACCTGTCTTGAGCACAGTCGAAAGAATAGAAGGACCTGTTTTAAGAATTGAGGATTTTTCAGCCGAATCGGCTGAATGTGAAGAATCGGACTTCATTACATACTCCTTTCGCAGCATATTCCGGCAAATTATAGCTTTTCGGGCCTCTTTTGTCAGGCCTGTCGTTACCACCACAGCAACGACCTGCCTATACAAAGTTCCAAACCCAGCTATAATCCCGTAATTCTGCTCAATTGTAATGTTTACGCACTACTCTGTCAATTGTTTTCGGCAATTTTCCCGGCGAATTTAACGTCCCAAAACGCTAAATTGCACGCTTTGTCCGCCGTCCAAACGGATTGCGCCATGCCGCTCTGGTCCCCGCGCATAGCCCGCATGAAAGCGGTTGACCAGGGCATAACCGGCAGACCGTTGACTGTCTCTGCCTAATCAACTAAAGTTATCGCTATGGTTGCCAAACCTCATAAGACAAAATGCGAAGTACGAACTACGAAGGACCAAACCAAGCCCCACCTTATTGCCTTTGAGGTAACAAGGCGGTGCCGGTATTACTGCAAGCATTGCCGGGCAAACGCCGGGCCCCAGGGCGACGAAGAACTGACCACCCAGCAGTGCAAAAAGATAATCGCCTCGATAGCAAAGTTCGCCAAGCCCATCCTGATATTAACGGGTGGCGAGCCAATGGAACGCCCCGATTTGTATGAGATTATCGAATACGCCAAAGAAAAGGGCCTTCGCGTCGTGATGGCAACCTGCGGCTATTTTCTCGATGACGACTCAATAGCCAAACTCAAAAAAGCGGGCGTTTCCGCACTGTCCTTCAGTATCGACGGAGCCACTGCTGAGACCCACGACCATTTCCGGGATACTACCGGCGCTTTCGATACGGTTATTAAAGCCGTGGAAATGGCCCGCAAGGCGAAGATGCCTTTCCAGATAAATACCACGATACACAAGCAAAACGCCGGCGAAATCGTCGGGATTGCCGAGCTTGCCAAACGTCTCGGCGCTATATGTTTCAACACCTTTATGCTTGTCCCCACAGGCCGGGCCACGGAAATGGACGACGCCGTCCTTGACCCGATTCAATACGAATATATCCTCAATGAGCTCCTTCGCATAAAATTCAAAAAGGAAATCGACATCCGCGTCACATGCGGGCCCGCGTTTGCCAGGATTTGCGAGCAGGCCAAGGCGAGGGGACTCATCGGCGAAGGCACAGGATGTATGGGAGGCAAGGGGTTCGGGTTTATTAGCTTCAAAGGCGATGTGCAGACCTGCGGGTTCCTCGATGTCCCGGCGGGCAACCTCGTTGATAACAACTATAACTTCGCGAAAATATGGCGCGAATCGAAATTTCTCAACGAAATCCGCGATACCGCAAAATTTGAAGGCAAATGCGGCGATTGCGAATACGTCGAGGTCTGCGGCGGCTGCAAAGCACGGGCAATGACAATGATGGGCAACTACCTGGCCGGCGACCCAATCTGCGGATATACGCCTAAACGGGGGCGGTAACGATGGACAACCTTTCGGCGTTTGATAAGCGGCTGTGCAATGAGCTGCAAACGGGGCTGCCGATAGCCGAAAGACCATTTGCGATAATCGCCCGAATTCTCAAAAGCAGCGAAGCAAAAGTCCTCAAACGCACGCGGGCACTCGTCAAACTCGATGTAATCAGACGCTTGGGTGTGTCTGTAAACTGGCGGGCGATTGGCAAAGCCAGCACCCTCGTCGCGGCTCATATCGAGCAGGAGAATTTGAAAAAGGTCGTCTCGGCTGTTAATAAATTAAAAGGCGTCTCACATAATTACCTGCGAGAGCATTATTACAACCTCTGGTTTACCCTTCGGGCCGATTCGCAAAAGAATATCGATGCGATTTTGAAAAAGCTGTCGAAGCGTTTCGGGGCTGCCTTCAATACTTTGCCCGTTGTGCGGGTCTTCAAATTAGATGCGCGCTTCGATGCGGCAAGCAACGGAAAGCGATTGCTGTCAGTCCGCTGCCTGCCCTGCGTAGCTTTAGCGAAGCAGGGTTCGCTTTGCGTTATTGATGAGCAGATATTAAAGGGATTGCAGAAGGGATTGAAAGTAGTTAAACGGCCGTTCGATTTTATTTCCGATGATGAATTTGAAATTTATGATGGCTTGCTGCATATCGCGGGGATGATTCAGGACGGAGTAATCAATCGTCTCGGGGCGATGGTGAATCATAATAAGCTGGGCTTTACAGCCAACGCGATGTTTGTCTGCAAGGCAAAAAAAACGCGGGCGATTGAAATCGGCGAAAAATTAGCGGCCCTTGGAATTGTCAGTCATTGTTACCAGCGGAAAACGTTCGCCGGCTGGCCTTTTAATATCTTCGCTATGATGCACGGCTGCAATATGGGAGATATTCGCAAAGTTGTGGAAAGGTTTGTTAAAAAAGAGGGGATAAAGTCGTTTGCGGTTTTGCCGACGGCGGAGAAACTCAAAAAGTAATCCTGCAACCCATTTCATAACTGTCATTCCCGCGTTCTTTTGTCATTCCCGCGAAAGCGGGAATCCAGAAATTTAGCCCCCCAATTTATTGGGGGGTTACTCGGCGAGTGGCGGGGTTATTTTTTTTGATTTTTCCCACAGCGCGGATAGAATCAGGGGCGGTAAGTATTGAAAAAAATTAAGATTTGGAGAATATTATGAATCGCAGAACATTTTTGAAAGCCGTGCCCGCGATGGGTTTGCTGGGCGTTACTAATGTTAGTTTTTCAGAGGACGCTAATACCGCGCAGCCGATTGCCGAGGCGGACAAGGTCTCGCTGGAGGCGGATGGCGTAATCAAACTCAATCCCCCCGATTTGAACCGGGGAATTTCTTTAATGCAGGCGATGAAGAAAAGAAAGTCAACGCGAGATATCTCGGATAAGAAGCTCACGATGCAGCAGTTGTCGGACCTGCTTTGGTCGGCAGACGGCGTGAACAGGCCCGACGGCAAACGCACTTCGCCTGCAGCAATGGGTATTTATTGCGTTGATATTTACGTGGTGCTGCCGGAAGGCGTCTATTTATATGACGCGGCGAAACACGAACTTAAACCCGTCGCGAAAGGCGATTTTAGAAAAGCGGCCGGCATGCAGGATTTCGTATTCATCGCCCCGCTCAACCTCGTCTATGTTTTTACCTTAAGAAATCCAAAGGAAAGTCACGGCCCTGCCCCTGTCCCGGAAGAAAAACGAAAAATCTGGGGAGACGTCGAAGTGGGTTGTATGGTTCAAAACGTCTATTTGTATTGTGCGTCGCAGGGCCTTGCGTCGGTTGTCCGGGGAATGGTTGACCAGAAGAAATTCGGCGAAGCCGTCAAAATCAAACCCGAACAAATCATCGTCGCCCAGACAATAGGCTATCCGAAGTAAAGGCGGAGTTTTTTTAATACCGAAATTCGGATTCTAAAGCCGCAAAATCGGCGTCTTTTCCCCTTTTGCTTTTTTACTTTTAACTTAAATCCCCTCCGCGCCTTAGTGTTTCCCGTCAGGGATGGCCAAGCCATTCGTGGTAAAAATCTGTGTAATCTGCAGTTCCTTTTTGCTACAATAACAAGTTTGGATTATCAATGAATTTTGGCATTATAGTTGCGAAGGTATAATAATGAGCGAACAAACGGAAAAGGTCATCAAAATAACCGGTGCGTCGGAGCATAACCTCAAGAACATCAGCTTGAGCATCCCCCGCGATAAGTTAGTGGCCATCACCGGCATAAGCGGCTCAGGCAAAAGCTCGCTGGCGTTTGATACTATTTACGCGGAGGGCAGACGCAAATACGTCGAGTCGCTGAGTTCTTATGCGAGGCAGTTTTTGGAGCAGATGCAAAAGCCCGCGGTGGTTGAGATAACGGGATTGCCGCCGACAATTGCGATTGAACAGCGTAGCGCATCGGCCAATCCGCGTTCGACGGTTGCGACGACGACGGAGATTTATGATTATTTTCGATTGCTGTTCGCCCGCGTCGGAACGCCCCACTGCCGGGTTTGCGGCAAGGAGATTACCAGCCAGCATTCATCGCAGATTGTCGATTGGATAATCAGCAGGCCCGCGGGAACAAAGGTTCAGATTTGCGCACCATTGATTCGCGGCAAAAAGGGCGAGCACAAGGACATTTTCGCGACGATACAGCGAGAGGGGTTTGTGCGTGTGCGCGTCGATGGGGTGATTTACGATATTAAAAACTCCCCTGTGCTGGACAAGAACAAAAAGCACAGTATCGCGGCGGTGGTTGACCGGCTGGTTATAAATGATTCGGTGCGGGTCCGGCTGGCCGACTCCGTTGAGACGGCGCTGAAGCTGGCCGATGGAATAGTCGTTGTGCTGTTTCAGGAGCCAGCCCCTTCGGTTTCGCCCAGGGCAGGTGGGCAGAGCAACGATAAATGGACTGAGTCGATATACAGCGAGAAGTTTGCCTGCGCGGAACATCCCGAGGCGTCGCTGGAGGAATTATCGCCGAGGTTATTCAGCTTTAACAGCCCTTATGGCGCATGCAAGAGCTGCGACGGCCTGGGGACAATTCTGGAATTTGACGCGGAATTGATTGTCCCGGATAAAACCAAGTCGCTGGAAAACGGAGCGATTGACGCCTGGCGCAAAGGCGGCAAACGGATGAACATTTTTTATAACCGCTTGGTGAAAAGATTTTGCAGGGATTTCGGCGTTGATAAAACGGTGCCTTTTGGGCATCTGCCTGAGGAGATAAAACGGCTCCTGATGAACGGCACGAATAAGGAAGATGAGGAGAAATACGGCGTCTGGTTCGAGGGCGTCATCCCGAATCTTATGCGTAGGTGGAAGGCAACCGACAGCGAATACGTCAAAGAACGGCTGCACAGCTACTTCGGCGAACAGCCCTGCACGGCGTGCGAAGGGGCGAGGTTGAGGCCCGAGGCAATAGCCGTGACGGTGGGCAACAAAAACATTCATCAGTTGTCGATGATGAGCATCGAGAAGGCGCAGGAGTTTTTCAACAAGCTCAAGCTCGAAAAAGAAAAGGCGGTTATAGCCGAACAGATATTGAAGGAGGTAAAAGCGCGACTCGGCTTTATGTTTGACGTGGGGCTGGGGTATCTCACGCTTGACCGCAGAAGCGGGACGCTTGCCGGCGGCGAGGCGCAGCGGATACGATTGGCGACGCAGGTAGGAAGCGGGCTTGTGGGCGTTTGCTATGTTCTCGATGAGCCGACGATAGGGCTGCACAAACGGGACAATGACCGGCTGCTTGGCATATTGCAGAAGCTTGTGAAGATAGGCAATACCGTTATCGTGGTCGAGCACGACGAAGATATTATGAGAAGCGCCGAGCATATCGTTGACATAGGACCTGCGGCGGGCGCTCATGGCGGGGAACTGGTGGTCGAAGGGACATTGCAGGACGTTATAAACTGCACAAGGTCGCTGACGGGCGATTATCTCGGCGGCAGGAAGAGAATCGGGCTGCGGCCAAGGAGACGCAAATATAACCTTCGCAAGTGCGTCGAGGTCAAAGGTGCTGCCGAACACAATCTAAAAGACATCGACGTTAAATTCCCCCTCGGTGTTTTTGTCTGCGTTACGGGGGTATCCGGCTCCGGGAAAAGCACACTGGTTAATCAGGTATTGATGACGGCGATGCGAAAACGGCTATACGGGTCCCGCGAACATCCGGGAAAACACAAGAGCATCCTCGGCATATCGCAGATTGACAAGGTAATCGAGATTGACCAGTCGCCTATCGGCAAGACCCCCCGGAGCAACCCGGCGACTTATACCGGCGCTCTGGATGATATTCGCAAACTGTTCGCCAAGACACGTGAGGCGAAGATTCGCGGGTATAAGCCGGGGCGATTCAGCTTCAATACCAAAGGCGGACGCTGCGAATACTGCAAAGGCCAGGGGACAATGGTCATTGAAATGCACTTCCTTCCGGATGTTTATGTAACTTGTCAACAGTGCAAGGGCAAACGCTATAACCCGGAGACACTGGAAGTAACTTATAAGGGTAAGAATATAGCAGACGTGCTGGATATGCGGATTGAGGAGTCGCTTGAGTTTTTCGCGAATTTCCCGACGGTCATCCGCCTGCTGAAAATGCTCAACGACGTCGGTCTCGGATATATGACCCTCGGTCAGCCATCGACGACTTTGTCGGGTGGTGAGGCGCAGCGGGTGAAGCTCGCGGCGGAACTGGGCAAGGCGGCGACGGGGCATACGCTGTATGTTCTCGATGAGCCGACAACGGGGCTGCACTTCGCGGATATTCATAACCTGCTGAATGTTCTGCAACGACTTGTTGATATGGGCAATACCGTGGTTGTTATCGAGCATAACCTTGACGTTATAAAGATGGCAGATTACATAATCGACCTTGGGCCGGAGGGCGGCGAGGCGGGCGGAACAGTTGTCGCGACGGGAGCGCCTGAGGAAATTACCAAAAATGAGGTTAGCTATACGGGCAAATACCTTCGCAAAAAACTTGAAGAAAACGCGAAGGCCGAAGAGAAAGAAATATGATTACAAAAACGTTTAAATGGATTGGCGGAGTCGATGGCCATTTGGAAATAATCGACCAGAGGAAACTGCCGGGAGAATATAAAACGCTTCGCTGTTCAAATGTTAAGCAGTTATATGACGCGATAAAAACGCTGGCGGTTCGGGGAGCACCGGCAATCGGGGTAGCGGGGGCATACGGGACGGTTTTGAGCTTGCAGGGTGTATCGGCAAAAGCATCACTGAAACAAGCATTAACGGTTTTGAAACGGGATTGCGAATATTTAGCGAGCAGCAGGCCCACGGCGGTCAACCTGCGATGGGCGATTGAGCGAATAGTAAAATGCGCTGAAAACAGAGTAACAGGAAATCAGGGTATCAGGGTATCAGGATATCAGGGGAGCAAGGGAGCAGGAACGCTATTGGAGCTTCGCAAAGTAGTTTTGGCGGAGGCGAATGATATTTGCCGGGAAGACGTCGAGATGTGCCGCAAAATCGGCGCTAACGGCGCGAGGTTTATTAAGAACGGGGCGGGGATATTGACGCATTGCAATGCGGGGGCATTGGCGACGGCTGGTCAGGGGACGGCTTTGTCGGTCCTGTATGAAGCGAAAAAACGGGGGAAAAAATTCAGGGTATTTGTCGATGAAACCCGGCCATTGTTACAGGGGGCGCGTCTAACGGCTTGGGAATTGAAACGGGCCAAAATCGATACGACGGTTATATGCGATAATATGGCTGCTGCGCTGATGAGGGATGGCAAAATCGATATGGTTGTCACCGGGGCGGACAGAATCGCCGGCAACGGCGACGCGGCCAACAAAACAGGGACTTATGGCTTGAGTGTTCTCGCCAAAGCGCACGGAATACCATTTTATATCGCGGCTCCTTCGAGCACATTCGATTTGAAGACAAAGACAGGTAAAGACATACCTATCGAACAAAGGTCAGCGGATGAGGTTCGATTCTGCGGTGGTAAAAAGGTGACGCCAGAGGGCGTGAAAATTTACAATCCCGCGTTTGATGTTACCCCGACGGAGAATATCACGGCGATTATCACGGAACGAGGGGTGATAAAGAAACCGAATGCGAATAAGATAGCTAAACACCTTGCGTAATGGCAGCGGGTTTGCGTTTTAATCAACTGCGATGACTTCCTTGACCTGTGGGACTTTTTCTTTGAGGAGTCGTTCGATACCCATCTTGAGGGTCATTTTAGCGCCAGGGCAGCCGGAGCAGGCGCCCTGAAGGCGGACCTTGACGATTTTATCGTTTTCGGTGGCGACAAGTTCGACGTCACCGCCGTGGCTTTGCAGGTTCGGCCTGATGGCTTCGATTATCGCTTTGACTTTCGTCTCGAAGGTGTCCTGGGTTTTGCTATTACTACAGCCGCATTGTTCGCACATAGTTGGTCTCCATTTCGCTATTCGTGACTCGACGCCCGTTTGAGTGTCGCTATACATTATAAGTTCAATTTAGCCCGTGCCTATATATTTTATACGAATTTGGAGGAGGACTGCGCCATTTTTTTTGCGAAGTAGGTAATAATTATGTCCGCCCCTGCCCGCTTGATGGCGGTGAGGATTTCGAGCATCGCGGCGTCCTTGTCCACCAGGCCGGCCTGCGCGGCAGAGCAAACCATCATATATTCGCCAGAGACGTTATAGGCGGCAATGAGACAATCGAAACGCCGGCGCGCATTGGCGATAATATCCAGATACGCAAGCGCGGGCTTGACCATAACAATATCTGCACCCTCTTCGATATCGAGGGCGATTTCGGCAAGGGCCTGGCGGGCGTTGGCGGGGTCCATCTGATAGGTCTTTCGGTCGGTAAGGCCGGTTGAGGCGTCCGGCGCGGATTCGGCTGCGTCCCTGAACGGGCCGTAAAAGGCCGAGGCGAATTTGGCGGCGTAAGACATAATCGCGACGTCTTTGAAGGAATTGGCTTCGAGGGCTTCACGAATCGCCTTTACCCGGCCATCCATCATATCCGAGGGAGCAACGATATCCGCCCCCGCCTGCGCGTGCGACAACGAAATCTTGGCCAATAGTTCACAAGTTGCGTCGTTGTCGATTTGGGCGTCTTTGATAACGCCGCAGTGGCCGGTGCTTGTGTAAGCACAAAGGCAGACATCGGTAATGACAACAAGTTCGGGCACGGCTTTTTTGATTTGGCGAATAGCGTCCTGCACCGCACCGTCTTCTGACCAGGCCTCGCTGCCCGTTTTGTCTTTCTTATCAGGTAAGCCGAAAAGCAAAACAGCGGGGATGCCGAGCTTGGCAATATCTTCCGCTTCTTTGACAATAGTATCGGGCGAGAAGTGGAAACAATCCGCCATTGACTTGATTGGCTCTTTGATACGATTGCCTTTGCGGACAAACAGCGGATAAACGAGATTATTGACCGTTACCGTCGTCTCGCGGACCAGACGACGCATCGAACCAGAAACCCTCAATCTTCGCATCCTCGTATTTGGAAAAGCCATACGCATCCTCAATTGATTATTGATGATTGATTATCAATTATTTCTCTACCGCAATCACTTCTTGACTCATTCAGGAACAATCATACAATAACCTATCAAAACGAAAAGCAAAAAATTTCTATCGTATTGGAACCAGGGAGACGAGTATGTTTGAAGAGCAACCGCAGCAGGAAAATTCCTCAATATCCACAGTCAGAACAGGGCTGGCGATAATTTTTATGGCCCTTGCCATACCGTTAGGAATCTGGGTGTTGACTATCGTTAACGCATCCATCAACGGCACGAACACGCCGGCGATAGTGCAAAAAATCGTTCCCGCAACGGGCATTTCCTGCGATATAAACACTCCGGCGGGCAGGTTCGAGCTGCCGAAGCCGATGTTCACAGGTATGTCTTATTTCATTCTTTATTTGTTCCTGCTCATACCAACGGCAATAACAATAGCCTTGCTCAAAGGCAGTGTTGCGCTGCTTAATCCCGATTTGAAAAAACAATTACATCAATTCACCGAATCGATACTAAAATCGATTGCCCCAAAGCAATGACAGGGAATGACATTGAAACAATAAAAATTATGGCTGAAAAAAAGTCGACGAAATCCGTTGAAATCGCACCTCCTCATATCAAGGCGATTTTGAAAAAATACCCCGCAATGGCAAAGGCGGCACGCTATGGCGTGGATATCGGCCTGCTGCTGGATAATCTTCAAAGCTCTGTTTCCCAGCGTATCCGTCGCCACCAGACAGCCCTGAACGCAATGAATCGACTTCGAAACGCCAAGCCATTATGAAAAACGATTTTCTGGAAATACTGAAACGGCTAACAGAAAACGACGTGTCTTTTGTGATAATCGGGGGATTTGCCGCAACTGTGTATGGATGCACCTTAGTCACCCAGGACATCGACATCTGCTGCGACTTTTCGCCGGCCAACTTGTTACAACTGCAAAAGGCACTCGCCGGCCTGCACCCTGTTCATCGGATGACACCGAACAGAAAACCGCTGGAACTAACCGCAGACAACATTAAAGGGCTGAAGAATCTGTATCTCGCTACCGACCTGGGGACACTGGACTGCATTGGTTTTGTTGAAGGCATCGGCGATTTTGAACAGGTGGTTAAAGTGAGCCGGAAAATTAAAACCGACGGTTTGACGCTGAACACATTGACGATTGACGCCCTGATTGGGGCTAAAGAAGCAATGCGGCGCCCGCGAGACAGACAGGCCATTATCCAGTTGAAAGCCATCCGGGAACAAATAAACCAAAACGGTAAATAATCCACCCGTTATCCAACCTCCAATTTATAACCCGATTTCGGCGTCGGTGAGGTAGCAATCGGGTTCTAATCGCCAGTTTTTGATATCGGGGTCGGGGCCGAGGAACCGGAAGTTGCCCTTACACAAATCAAACCATTTGCATTTGAGGCAGCGTTTGTCGGCGAACTTCGATTTATTGCGAAGTTTTTGCAGTACCGGCTCATCAGGATTAGTCCAGATTTGTTTGAAGGTTTTTTGCGTGATATTGCCAAGCGAATAATTTCGCCAGAACTGGTCGGCGTAAACGGAGCCATCCCAGCCGACTGAGGCGATTCCCTGGCCGATTCTGTTGCCGCCGTTGGCGAGGAGAAGTCGTTTTTGCTGGTCGATACTTTCCCCCTGCTCCTGCATTTTTACAAGCAGATAAGGCCCGTCGGCGTGATTACCGACAGTGAGAACCTCGTCGAGAAGACCTTTTGAGACAAAGTCGGCAGTGCGTTCCAGAATCACGTCCATAACCTTTCGGGTATCGGTCGGCGAAACAACCTGCGACTCAATATCTTTTGCCCTGCCGGACCTTATGAGATGGTAAAAACAAACTCGTCTTATACCGTTATCCTTGCAGATATCGAAGACGGCGGGGACCTGCTCTTTATTGGTATTGCTGATTGTAAAACGCAGGCCCATTCGCAGGTTAGCTTTTCTGCAGTTTTCGAAGCCGGTCATAGTCGCTTTGAAACAGCCGCTTGTCTGGCGGAAGCGATTGTGAAATTCTTCGGGGCCGTCGATTGATATCCCGATATAGCTGACGTTCGCCTCGGCAATTTTTTGGGCTGTGTCGCCATCGATAAGTGTGCCGTTGGTGGAGATAACTGTTCGCAAACCGATGCGTTTTGCCTCGGCAAGTAATTCAAACAAGTCGGGACGAAGAAGCGGCTCACCGCCGGAAAATAATACGACGGGAGCATTTGCTTCGACAAGGTCGGCCAACAGTTTTTTCGCCTGAGCGGTGGAAAGTTCAACGTCTCGGCGAGCCGAATCGGAAGCAGCGTAGCAGTGGAGACAGCGGAGATTGCAACGGGAGGTGCAGTTATAAACAACGATGGGGTCGACGGAATCTCTTTTGCCGTAGCGTAAATGGTCGGATTGTCCCGCAAGGCCACAATATAGTTTTGAGACGTTTATCATTTAGTCGTTGTTCGTCGTTCGTATTTCGTATTGTTCTATGGCGGCAAGCAGACCGTCAAAAGTATGCTCGGACGCCTCAACGTCAATCTTTACGCCAAACTCGGCAAGTTTTTTCGATGTAACCGGGCCTATTGAGGCGACTTTGGCATCTTTGGATTTTACGAAATCGACTGAAACTTGTTCAAAGAAGCACGTCGCAGCGAACGGACTTGCAAAGGTCAGCCAGTGAATTGACTTTTCGGAAAGTGGTTTCAAATCGCACAGGTTCTTCTCGTGGGTATAGACGGGGACATTATCTACCGAGGCGCCGGCGGATTCAAGTAACTGCGGCAGGTCATCGGAAGCGATTAGAGAACGCAGAAGAAGAACTTTTTTGTCACGAAGGCTTGTAAAATCGATAAGCCCCGCGGCAAGGTCTTTGCTGGTAAAGGCGGCGGGGACAAAATCGGCTTTGATGCCGAATCTCGCGAGTGTCTCGGCGGTCCGGACACCGATGGCGGCGATTTTGGCCAAACCGAAGACACGGGCGTCCTTGTTGAGTTTTGCCAGCGCAGCAAAGAAGGTCTCGACACCGTTGCAACTGCTGAAGATTACCCAGTCATAAGATTTAATTTGGGCAAGAGTTTTTATAAAGTCGCCTGAATCGGTAAGCGTTTTGATCTTAGTGATGGGCATTTCAATGGTAACGGCCATCCTGCCTGCGATTTTGGCGGCAAATTCGGCGTTACCGACGGCATCACGGGTAACTACTATGGTCTTCCCGAACAAGGGCAATTCAGCGAGCCAGTCGAGGCGGGCATCGCCGGCCGCAGTCGGGCCAACAAAAACAAGCGCGGGGGGCGTGATTTTATTTTGGGCACAGCGGTCGGCGATTGTCGCCAGCGTGGCTTTTACGAATTTCTGCGTGGGCAGCGTCGCATCTGCGACGACAGCGGTAAAAGTGTCAGGCGACATACCATTTTCGATGAGCCGGCGGGTAATGCCGTCGAGGTTTTCCATCCCCATATAAAAGACGATTGTGCCGGTGAATTTGGCGAGCAAGCGCCAGTCAATGCCTGTCTGCTGTTTACCTTCGGCTTCGTGGCCCGTAACAAATATCACTTCGGAAGCAAGCGCCCTGTCGGTAAGAGCGATACCCGAATAGCAGCTTGCGGCAAGCGCGGCAGTAACGCCGGGAACGACCTCAAAATCAATCCCGGCCTGGGCGAGAACCGCCGCCTCCTCGGTACCCCTGCCGAAAATATAGGGGTCGCCTCCTTTGAGACGAACAACGGATTTACCCTCGCCGGCTTTTTGGACGAGCAGATTATTAATCTGCTCCTGCCTGAAGGACTCAGGCCCGACACGTTTGGGGACAGCAAGCAGCTCGGCATCAGGACGGGCGTAATTCAAAAGGCCCGGATTGGCGAGTTTGTCGTAAATGACACAATCGGCGCATTTGAGTAATTCCAGCCCACGAACCGTAATGAGGTCCGGTCGACCAGGCCCGGCTCCTACCAGATAAACCTTGCCTTTTTTATTCGTCACATTCATAAGGTTCCTAATGGTACGGATTCAAATGATTGTATTATATCCCTTTGAGCAGTAGAATATAATCCCTAAATATAATGCGGAGGCACAATGGAAAACCAGATTGATATGTCAGTTGAGTTCGCGGGGTTGAAATTGGCCAATCCGGTATGGACTGCCTCGGGAACGTGCGGCTACGCCGACGAACTGGGCGATTTTATGGACGTCAGCAAACTCGGCGGGTTCATCACCAAAAGCGTCACGATAAAACCCCGGCAGGGAAATCCAACGCCAAGGATAGTAGAAACCGACAACGGGATGCTCAACGCCATTGGGCTGGCCAACGTGGGGGTCGATGAGTTTATCGCGGAAAAGCTGCCCGCACTCGAAAAAATGTCCTGCGCGGTATTTGTGAATATCGCGGGTGAGACAATTGAGGATTACGTCGCAGTCGCACAACGGCTTTGCGAACAGAAAGCGATAGCGGGTTTCGAACTGAACATCAGTTGCCCCAATGTCAAACAAGGCGGGATCACCTTTGGGACTCAGCCAGCGTCGGTCAAAGAAATTACCTCAGCGGTAAAATCTGCCTGCGGAAGTAAAATACTGATGGTTAAGCTCACGCCCAGCGTCACGGATATAGCCGTTACTGCAAAGGCCGCCATCGAAGGCGGAGCGGATGCGCTCAGTTTAATCAACACCTTTACTGCGATGGTCATAGATATTGAAACGCGCAAACCCGTGCTGGCGAATCGCACGGGCGGCCTGTCAGGCCCAGCGATAAAGCCGATTGCCGTCTATATGGTCAACAAGGTCTTTAACGAAGTAACAAAGGGCACACAGATACCTATTCTTGGTATGGGCGGGATAAGAACCGCCTCGGACGCAATTGAATTTATTCTGGCGGGCGCAACAGCCGTCGCGGTGGGTACATCGAGTTTCGTCGAGCCAAACTGCGCCGTGAAAATTATCGACGGTATCCACAAG
The DNA here is from genome assembly GCA_050013675.1 of Sedimentisphaerales bacterium. Taxonomy (GTDB): domain Bacteria; phylum Planctomycetota; class Phycisphaerae; order Sedimentisphaerales; family Anaerobacaceae; genus Fen-1362. Next base: position 68,664 of record JBEKEU010000004.1, on the reverse strand, counting down.
TATTGCGACAGCCACGGGGTAGCTGCCGTCAGGGACCTCATTGGGAAAGTTGAATGAGAAAAATGACTAAAATCAGCGTTGCACTGGCAATATGGCTTGCCCTTGTTTGCGGCACAAGCGAAGCAACCGAAAAAATTACCCTGACCGACTTATCGGCGTGGCGGCAAAATCCAGAATGGAGCGTCGTAGGAGACGCCTTCGAACACCCTCGCAACGAAAACCTGCTGTCTGTGAGGGAAGGCACTGGTGTCATAGTCAACGGACGAAAAGCCAAAAGCCCGCCGCTTGTGAGCATACAAGAATTCGGCGACGCACGGATACACGTTGAGTTTCTGATACCGAAAAGCTCGAATTCCGGCGTGTACCTCCAGGGCCAATATGAAATTCAGATATTAGACAGCTGGACCGACGCCAACGTAGCGTATCCCGGCGGGGAATGCGGGGGGATATACCCGCGATGGGATAAAACCAGGCCCGTAAAATCATACGATGGCCATTCGCCCTTAGTGAACGCCTCACGCCCGCCCGGACAGTGGCAAACCTTTGATATTATCTTTCGCGCAGCCATGTTTGACAGCGAAGGGAAAAAAATCGCCAACGCCAAAATCGTAAAACTATGGCTCAACGGGACACTTATACACAAAGACGTTGAGCTGACCGGCCCCACCAGAGGCAGTTTCAAGCCCAACGACCTCGCCAGAGGACCGCTGGTGTTGCAGGGAGACCACGGACATGTGGCGTTTCGAAATATATGGGTCACGCCTCTTGATTCGGGCAAAATGGGACTGACCAATCCGTTTTTCGCGATGGATACGGGCATCATTGACGAATCGCACAAGTCGGCCAAATCGCAGGTCGATATGCTCAAAGAGCTTGGATACGCCGGCATAGGATACTGGGAAAGAAATCCGGCCAATGGTGCCGCCGGCCTTGCCGAAATGCTCGGCGAACTCAATAAATCAAACCTCAAAATGTTCGGGGCATATTTCACGATAAAACTCGAAGAGCCGGCTGAAAAGTACACGCCCCTGATTGAGGACAGCATCAGGTTGCTGGCGGGCCGCAAATCGACAATTTGGATAGCGATGACCAGCGAGGTGCATCAAAAATCGACGGTCAGCGGCGATGAGCAGGCGGTCGCGATAATCAGCCGGATAGCCGACGTCGCCAACAAAAACGGTGTTACCGTCGCCCTGTACCCCCACGAGGACTTCTGGCTCGAAAAAATTGAAGACGCGGTGCGCCTCGCGGAAAAAAGCAACAGACGCAACGTCGGCGTCGTATTCAATTTGTATCACTGGCTCAAAACCGACAAACCAGCGAATATGGAAACGGCAGTGGCCAAGGCGATGCCTTATTTGCTCGTTGTGACCATAAACGGAACGACGGAAGCGGGGTCAATAGAAACACTGGACCGCGGAACATTTGACGTTTACAGGTTTTTGAGGGCGATAAAGCAGGCCGGCTTCACGGGCCCCGTAGGATTACAGGGCTATGGCATCGGCGGCGACGTCCGGGAAAACCTCAGACGCTCGATGCAGGCCTGGCGTGAATTTTCGCAACGGCTGGCGGCAGAAGACGCCGAAAATCTTTAGGATTTACCACGGGAAGGTCCCCTTAGATCTCGACGCCGATACCCCCCTAAATACCTTGCTAACAAGGGGAAAATATGTTAGTTTGAAGTGATTGGCAATTGCTTCCGGATATAGTTAGGGGATTAGAGGGAAGGTATGCAATGCTGGTTTTTTACAGTATCGTTTCAGGCCACACACCATTCAGGTCTGGGGTTAATAAGCCCCGCGAGCGTGAATGCCATCGCTGGACTGGCAGGGGAAATCGCGTTTAATCCCATAAAGCTACTCCTCCTTGTGATATGGGTATATCTGGGGTTATATTGCGTCCAGCGGGTGGAATTCAGCCTCGTAGTGCCCAAGAGCAGAAAGCCGGTCGTGAATATCCTCACGCTGGTATTTGGCCCGATACCGCTGCTGGTGTTCCTGATAAAAGATGTTCTCAAGACGCCTCTCCCACAGCGAGGAAATTTTTTCGAGGCGATAAAGGACCGGCTGACAACAATAAGCGACACCATAAAGTCCTCAAAACTTATGGGCGGCTCGAAAGAAAGTTTGATAAAACTCATGGATTCATCGGGCACCGAGCTTAAGGAATTATACGGCCACGGCAAAATTCGACGACAGGACAGTCACATCCTCGATTTGACCGAAAAGATAATCTGGGACGCCCTCCAGGACAGGGCAAGTGATATCCTTATAGACCCAAAGAGCGACTCCATTTACATTATAAGATTCCGCGTGGACGGCGTCCTCCGAGAGGTTGACCAGCTGGACGGCGCCACCTGCCCGGCCGTAATAAACAGCATAAAGGCCATATCGAATATGGATATCTCCGAAAGACGCAGGCCGCAGGACGGCGCATTCGTCGCCAAAATACCCGATGGAACGGTGTCATTCCGAGTGGCAAGCGCAGGCGTCCTCAACGGTGAAAAACTCTCGATAAGAATCCTCAAACAGGACGCCAGCATATACACACTGGAGAGCGTCGGCCTGACCGAGAAGCAGAGAACCATCGTCGAAAACGCCATCCGAAAACCCTCCGGTATGATACTCCTGTGCGGCCCCACCGGCAGCGGCAAAACAACCACGCTTTACGCGATGCTCAACAAAATTGATTTTTACACCCGAAACGTCATAACCGTCGAAGACCCCATCGAATACGTCCTGCCCAACACAAGCCAGATTGAGGTCAACGCCAAAGCGGGAATAACATTCGCCAAGTCGCTGCGCAGCATCCTCCGGCAGGACCCGGACGTGATTGTCGTGGGCGAAATTCGCGACGAGGAAACAGCGGTAATCGCCCTTCAGGCCGCCCAGACCGGGCATATAGTCCTGGCGACCGTCCACAGCAACAGCACCGCCTCGGCCCTGATACGACTGCTGGATCTGAAGGTTACGCCCCTGATGCTGGCAACGGGCATTAGCGTGATTATCTCCCAGAGATTAATCCGCCGGCTGTGCAAATACTGCAAAGCCCCCGCTAAACTGAGCCGGGAACAGATAAGAATCTTCGAAAAAAAGAAAGTCAACTACGCTAATATATACGACCCGGTCGGCTGTGAGCACTGCTATGGAACCGGATATTACGGCAGAGTCGGAATCTACGATATACTTACCCTTGACGATGAGATTAAAAACGGGCTCGCGAACAATAAATTGCCGATTGAAAATCTTAGAAAAGAAGGCGACCAGCGTGGCAAATCGAATCTGCAAAAGCAGGCCCTGCTGAAAGTCGTAACCGGCGTAACCAGCATCGATGAGATGAACAGGGTAGTTGGATAATCCTATGGTATTCTGGATAGGCATATTGGTAGCGGTCATTTTCGCGTACTCAGCGATAAAGCTGGGCTTCTACCACACATGGACGATGCTGTTCAACTTCGTCATCGCCGTGTACGTGGCGTTGCGCATAAGCCCCGCGATTGAGGAGTTTTTGCCTGCTGCGATGGGCGGCGGCCAATACAGCAAAACGATGGCGCTGCTGGCGACCGGGCTGGTAACATTTCTGATTTTGCATGGTATCGCATACACCCTGCTCATCGGCCAGTTCGAGGTAACCTTCCCTCGCGTTGTGAACACCCTCGGCTCCGGCATTCTCGGATTCCTTGCCGGCTTTTTAATATGGAGTTTCGGAACACTCATTGTCTGCACCACGCCTTTCTGCCAACAACAGTATGTAAAAGAACTCGGCTTCGAAACAAAAACATTTCAAGAAGCCAAAATGCAGCCATATCTTGTCTGGTGGTGCAGCTTTTTGGATAAACTCGTCGCATCAGGTGATGGCCCCGTCAGTGCGGAGCAGACAATCAAGGACCTGTTGATAAAGCCGGCAAAGAACACCCCGGCGAAAGCCAAAACCGGGACCGCTTCGATTCAGCCGGTTGACTCCAATGACCCAAATAAACCGTATGGCCCGAACCAGCCCCCCGCCACGGAATCACATACCGTCATACCGCCGTAGTACTACCGCCTCCGATAAATTCAGGAAATATCGAAATGCCGCTCGCCAAACGCAAAACGCCTCTTAACTGCGCGCCTGGTCGAGGATTAGGGTCTTGACCTTTTGGCTCGGAAGATTTAGTGCGCCGTAAGCAGCAGCAGCGGCGGCACGCAAGCCGGGGTCAACATCCTTTGAACTGACCAACGCGTAAAGGGCGTTTATCGCGGCGTCATCAAGCTTATTGCCGTTAACCTGGGCCGATACAGCCAACGAAACAAACGCCGATATGCGAATGTCCTTCGAGTTGCCCTCAGTCATCGCCATCGTCGCTATTGCTTCCTGTGCCGCGGGCGTATTCAGGTGCGCAAGTATCTGCCCCGCCAGCATCTGGATTTCCGTCCTCTTATCCTTTGTCGCCGTAACAAGGACGTCCTGAGCGGCGGACAAATCAAGAATCAGGTTGCAGGTCTGGGCAAGTTTAAACATCACCTTCGCAGCGCGAAGCGCGTATAAATCCGCCAATTCGCCGTTCCACATAGGCGTATTATCGTCCGCGGACTGCTGCGAACTTTGTGCCAGCGCCTCCGCGAGGTTGGCAACAACGAGCTTACTTTCCGGGAAGGCCTGCTTGGGGCCCGCTGCGGCAATCGCTATCGCCGCGCTGAATTTCACCGCCTTTGAGTCAAATAAAAGGGCCTCTGCCAACGGCTGCGATGTGCCTACCCGATAAAACAGCGAACTCTCGCCCGCCGTGGTCGATAACGCCTCTACAACGCCCAATGCGACCTGGGCATCTTTGTCCTTCATCGCACGGGCAAGGGCCTGGTGCAGATATTCCGGCCCGGCAGTTGTCGCGTATGTCCTCGCGTTTGCATGACCTGCACTGAAATACGCCGGCATATCAATATCGTATGACTCGGCCTTGAAGAACGCCGCAAGCCACAGTCCGATTGCCTGCCCGAACTTGTCGTCGGCCTTCAGCGACCATTCGCAGCATCGCATCGACATCAGCTCGTTGAAATACCGCTTGTCAACCCGCTCGCTGTAAAGCCGGGCGTTATTGGCGTCCCAGAACCACATATTGGCGAAATTCGCGTCCGCCGAGGGAGCAAGCGATTCCGCGTGATAGTAATAGTCCTCACCCAGCCGATAGCAAAGCTGCGCCGCCGGAACCTTCAATGCCCCCGCGTCGATTTTCTTTATACTGGCCTCAGCCAAACCACGAAGCTCAGCGGAACTATCTTTTTCCGCAACATATTTGAGATAAGGCAGCGACTGCGGATACCCGATTTTGCCAAGCGCCTTGATGATTTCTGATTTGACACCGACGTTATTGGTTTGAAGTGCCGCGGCAAGAGGCCTGATGGCTTCTTTGCTCATTTGCCCCAAAGCCGAAGAAATGTCCGGCCATTCCGCCTTGCGAGCATCATCGCCGAGGGCGTCGATCATATACATTATCGCGTATTCGCCCGCGTTTTGCAGACGTTTGATTGCGTTGAGCCGACCACGGGCGGTGCCGCTTAGCCGGGTGATTTCATCGACGATGACCTTCGGGTCTGAACGACGTATGAACCTGCCCTGCTCAATTATATCCACAACTTTGCCGCAAAGACCGACAAGCTCGGTATCCGTTGAACTCTCTTTGGCCTTGATAATCAATGCGTAACCCTGAGGGTTGCCATCGGCCAGCGCAAACAAATCAACCGGCGAAGAATTGCTGTCTAACACCGCCTGAGCGTAACCCTTCGCGAGGTCGAATCGGCCAATCTTCAGGTAGTGGAGCATATCGTTATAATTTCCTTCGAGCGTCTCAGCAAATGCCGGTGCAACCAGGACAATCGCGATACCCACAACCAGGACAAGAGTATTTCTGTTAAGCATTGAAAGGTCTCCAAAATCGTGTCGCCACCATCACACTTAATCCGCCGTCTCGTTGCGCAACTACCGCCCAAACGGCGACTTACAGCCCGCACCCCCCTACAGGGAACGATAAGGGCCTAAGTATCTGTAGTAATCGTCTTTAGAACGGCCATACTAAAGATAATTGGCCCGTTTGTCAACAAAAAACCCCCCAATGCCCCGCCACTGCCCATATTATCAGGCGTTGGACACTTTTTGCCGGGGATGGCTTGATAATCCATCCTTACTTTTTCGTGTATTGTCATTCCGGGCTTGCCTGCCCCTGCATGTTTTTGGCAGGGGACCTGGAATCCAGATTTAAAAACTGGATTCCCGCTCCGCCACAGGCGGACAAATTTCGCGGGAATGACAAGAGGACGTGGAAATGACAAAATGTTACACTACCATTTTGAAAACGGCACCCAGCCCAGGGCATCGCAAAGGTCAACCGTCCGCACAAAAAGTTTGGATAATTTTTATTGTAAGCGATTTGCGTGAAGATATAATCAGCGACTTGCAGCCGGACGGCAAATCGAAATGCCGGCGCTAAAACTTTTGAGGAGCAAAGGTTATTAACATTTTTGGGGTTCATAAGAAAATAAAACCGGGATACAGGAGAATAAAATGAGAAATCTCGTTCCTACGAGAGTGTTTCTAACCAAGGGTGTTGGAAGGCATAAGTATCGGCTCAAGTCATTCGAGGACGCGTTAAGAGCGGCCGGCGTGGCGCAGCAAAATCTCGTGCAGGTGTCGTCAATCCTGCCGCCTCGCTGCAAGGTTGTCAGCAGGGAGGTCGGTCTCAAACGATTAACCCCGGGCGAAATCAGCTACTGCGTTATGGCAAGGTCGGATACCGACGAGCATGGACGACTTATCGGCTCGTCCGTCGGGCTGGCCGTCCCCAAGGACCGCAACAACTGGGGATACCTCAGCGAAGTCCACGGCTACGGAATGAACGAGCACGAGGCCGCAGATTTCTCGGAAGACCTTGCGGCCGGAATGCTCGGAACAACCCTGGGCCTCGAAGTTGACCCCAACAAGGCGTGGTCGGAAAAAGAACAGGTTTACAAATCAAGCGGCCTGTTAATCAGAACCACAAACATCACCCAGACAGCACGCGGTATGAGAGACCTCTGGACGACAACTGTTGCTATCGCGATGTTCCTGTTCGATTAATAATCACCACAAAGAAAATAATACAGGATAATTGGCACGGCCAATGGCAAAAGCAGTGTTTCTCAGCGACATCCCAAAACGATATCGAGACCCGTCAAAGGCAAGGGTGGTGATAGTTCCTGTTCCATACGACCGGACAAGCAGTTGGGGAAAAGGCGCAGACAAGGGACCATCCGCCATATTGGCGGCCTCGGAGATTGTAGAGAACTACGACATCGAAAGCGACTCCGAGCCGTATAAGGTCGGCATATTCACCGACAAGCCCGTTACGGAAAACAAATCGCCTGAAAAAATGGTTCGGGCAGTCGAAAAAAGAATCAGCACGCATTTGGCAAACGGCAAATTCCCGGTCCTGCTCGGCGGCGAACACTCCGTAAGCATCGGTGCAATACAGGCACAGGTGAAAAAATATGGCAAGTTAACCGTCCTGCAATTAGACGCACACGGCGACCTCCGCGACGAATATCACGGCTCAAAATGCAGTCACGCCTGCATAATGGCAAGGGCACAGGATATCTGCAAAACTGTCCAGGTCGGCATACGGAGTATGGACACATCTGAAAAGCCGCGTGCCAAAAAGAGCAATATCTTTTTCGCCAAAGACATCGCAGGCAAGACCGGCTGGATTAGGAAGGTCTTATCATTGTTAAAAGGCAACGTCTATGTAACGATTGATTTGGACGTTTTTGACCCGTCGATAATGCCCTCCACCGGCACACCTGAGCCGGGCGGCCTTTTGTGGTATGAGGTTCTGGATTTGCTCAGGCCTGTATTCCGGAAGACAAACGTTACCGGCTTTGACGTCGTCGAAATGTGCCCGAATCCGAACAACAAAGGCCCCGACTTCTTAGCCGCAAAATTGGTTTACAAACTGATAAGCTACAAGTTCCGAAAGTAACTCCACTTCCTTATCTGTTACCCTGCCGCTTGTGCGCTTGCAGCCATTTGGTCACCCACTGCCTCGCATCATCGGCCGACTGCAATTTGCCCTCCAACTGCGCGATATACATTTCTTTTGCGAGTTGGCCAAACGTGGGGCCGGGGACGGCGCCGAGGGCAATAAGGTCGTGGCCATTTAATAACGGCTTGGGTCGTAATTCCACGCCTTTTAATTGTTTTATCCTTTTTCGTAATTTGATTAACGGGCCGACGGTTTGATTGCTCGCCTTTTGAATGGCTTTTTGCAAAGCGAAGAGGTCTTCGAAATACTGCTCAGATAACAGCAATTTCAATTCGGCCAACGACAAGTCCTTCATCAGTTTGCCGCGATTATCCAGAAGGAATTCGATTTGCTTTTCCTGATTCCTGCTGAGCTTGAGCAGTTCGCATTTTTCAATCGCAAAATTGGTCTCGAAGCCGACGAATAACCCGGCCAAACCCAAAGCAAAATCAATTTTTTTGGGCAGATTAGCAAGCATACGAACCGCAAATCCCTCGCCGGGGCAGCCGCAGCCGGAAAAAATATGTCCCGCCAAGCCGGTTTCAATCAATAGTTTTAATCCTTCGGCCCGATTGGGACTGACTAATAGGCCTTCGAGTTCAGCGGCAATTCGCTCGCCGCTGATTTTGGTGATGTTTTTCGCCCCATCGCATATCGCCGATCTGGTTTTCGGCTCGATTGCGAATCCAAGTTGCGTTGAGAATCTCACCGCCCGCAACATACGCAGGTAATCTTCGCCGAATCGTTCGGCTGGGTCTCCCACCGTTCGGATGATGCGTTTTTTGATGTCCGCCTGTCCCTTGTAGTAATCAATCACCTTGTCAGCGATGGGGTCGAAGAACATCGCGTTGATAGTGAAATCCCTGCGGGCGGCGTCTTCTCGCGGGCTGGTGAAACGCACCTTTGAGGGGTGCCTGCCGTCGGCGTAGCCGGATTCGGTCCTGAACGTGGCGACCTCGATTTGAATTTTATCGATGAGGACGACGACAACACCGAATTTTGCGCCGACTTTGAGAGTTCGTCTGAAAATACGCGATACATCATTGGGCTTCGCGTCGGTGGCGACATCGTAATCCTTGGGCTTTCTTTTCAGAAGCATATCGCGGACGCAGCCGCCCGCCAGCATCGCCTCAAAGCCCGCGTCTCGCAATTGTTTAACTATCCGAATTGCCGCCTGTTTATTAGTCATTTGCCTTATGTCTTTTTTAGTATTGTTACCGCCATATTGCCCCACTGGCGAGTTTCGATGATTTTAAGCGGCCCGTACGATTGCGACAAGACCGTATCGCGATGCGTGCGAACAATCACAAAACCGCCCGCCGAAACGCGTTCACTCAAACGAGTCAGCAACGTCGCCAGCGGCGACCCCGCCTGCGTATTGGCCGAATCAACATAAGGCGGGTCAACAAACGCAAGGTCGTATTGCGGATGCCCGGCATCGACGGGCCAAGCAACACTGAAGGCGTCGGTTTTAATTATTTTCGACTGTCCGGCGAACCCCGCCTTTTCGATATTCTGTTTAAGAAGCGGGGCGATTTGGGGGTTCTGCTCGACGAACGTTACGAACACCGCCCCCCTGCTTAACGCCTCAAGGCCAAGCGACCCGACACCCGCGAAAATATCCGCGACTGTTTTGCCGGCGGGCAAATCATAATTTTGCAATACGTCGTAAAGCGACTGCTTCACCCGGTCGGTAATGGGACGCGAATCCCTGCCCGGCGGGCTGAACAGATTCATTCCGCGTTTTGAGCCGGCGATAATTCTCATCTGTTCCAGTAATCAACGACGAGAATCTTATCGATGCATCCGCCGAGCGATTTGCCGAATTCCTTATGGTCTGGGTGAATCAGATACGCGTCCCGGTCCGCCTCATTAAGAAACGACACAACAAAACAATGCGTGAAGCCCTCCGAACGGTTCTCGACACTGACGTTGGTTCCCGCCTCAAAACCTTTGATAACGTCGATTTTGCCAGGCAGCGACGCGAATGCCTGCTCTACTTCTTTTATTTTTTCAGGCGTCGTCCCATCCTTGAACTTGAACAGCACAATGTGTTTCAGCATCTTCGGGCATGCCTTCTGACATTCGGCTTTCGTCTCTGTGCAGCGTTTTTCGGAGTGAATGCTGATACATCCGGTGCATACAACCGCTACCATAACCAGGCACAACATATTTCTGAACATCTTCGATTTCCTCCAATCTTTAATTTTTGTTTTAAAGCCGACAATCCGGCAAATTCTACCAGCGCGCAGCCGCAAATTCTACGCCAAAATCCTACAAACCTGTCGGGGTATCATAGCGTATTATTGAATAACAAAAGGATTGTTGAAAGGAGCATATTATGAACAGGATATTAACAATAGCCATTGCGGCGGTCGCAATAACGCCGTTGCTTTTCGCAGCAGAACAAAAAACGACAAAGGCGCCGGATTTTACGCTGGCCAACTACGACGGCAAAACAGTCAAGCTTTCGGACTACGTCGGCAAAATCGTTGTGCTCGAATGGTTCAATTACGAATGTCCTTTCGCAAGATACAACTATGAAAAGACCACCGCCGTTAACGACCTTGTCAACAGGTTCAAAGACAAGGGCGTGGTATTCCTCGCGATAAACAGCACGGGGCATCAGGAATCGACGAAAAACAAGGAATTCGCGGAACAGTTCAAGGTGAGCCATCCGATTCTAAATGACAGCAAGGGGACTGTCGGCAAGGCATACGGTGCGCAGACGACGCCGCATACCTTCATCATCGATGCCAAAGGCAACATTGCTTACAGCGGCGCATTCGATAACGCCCCCTTAGGCAAAATTCCCGAAGGCGCACAATACATCAACTACATCGACAAGGCCCTCGGTGAATTGACCGGAGGCAAAGCAGTGAGCACCGCAGAGACAAAACCATACGGCTGTTCGGTGAAATATGCCAAATAAAACTCCATCGAAGTGGCCCTTAATCTTTGTTCTTAGTTTTGTTGCCGTGGTCGTAATCGCCGCGTCAGCACAAAAGCAATCGGGCAGCACATGCCCTATTGTTCAGATGTTGAAGGGCATCAGAACCTGCCAGGTGCCTGAGCCAAACTCATCGCCGTCTGAGCCGGAACCGAACTCTAAGCCGGCGCAATCAAATCAGTAACGGGCCGGGCGCACCGGCGAAATTTGTCGGCGGCAAGCGTAACCGTCTGCCATTTCGGACTCCGCTGTTTCATATACTCGACGTAGTCTGCCAAACGCACGGCCAAAAACAAGTACTTATCTTCGTTGAAATCGAAAATCTCCCTGCCGTCGAAATCCACGTCGATATTCTGAAACCGGTACGCGAAAATAAATGCCGAGTCGTAATCGTCCCCGAGCGTTTTTTGCCACGCCGACAGACCATCGACGTCCTCCGTCGTAACCCAGCATTCCAGCCGGGACAAACCCGCCAGCGTTGTGCCTTTGAAATGCCTGCCCTTCACCTCCGCGATTATCTTTTTGCCCGACGACGGACACAGAAGAAAATCGAAACTCTTTAAGCTGGACTGCTCGAAGACCGGCTTGTGCTGGTCACCTGCGGGGACATACTCGATGTGGTTATCAATCAGCCAGTTTTCAAAGGCCTTCTCGTAATGGTTGGGTGCGTATTCCTTCATCAAAATTTTTCAGGGTTTCCAAGAAAATCCTTAAGAGGAACAGTTTTTTGCTGCCCGGTCGACATATCCTTTACGACGATATTACCTGCCTTGAACTCGTCGCCGATGATAACACAGAACTTCGCGTTCTGCTCCGAGGCATTTTTCAACTGCTTAGACAAGCCCGTGGCCTTATAACTGAACGCTGATTTGAAACCTTTTGTTCGCAGTCCAGCCGTCAACTTAACCGCATCGTTCAAAAACTCTTCGGCTATCGGCACAACATAGTAATCAAGCGTCCTTGACAGGATGTTCTTGTCGAGCAATCCTTTTTCTCGCAGCAGTATTTCAAGAACGCAGTCGCCCATCCCCATCCCCGTTGCCGAAATTTTTGGCCCACCAAAGTCGTGCAGCAAATTGTCGAATCTTCCTCCGCCGCAAATCGCGCGAAGGTCGCCCTGAATATCATGCACCTCAAAAACGATGCCCGTGTAATAAGCCAGGCCCCGGACAATGCCCGGGTCAAAAACACAGTAATCGCTTATTCCCATCTGGCTTAGACGGGCAGCACAATCCTCAAGCTCCTTTATGGCAACCTCAAGCTGGTCACCGGCCTCGGCTTTTACAATGTTCTCAATAGAAGTAATCGTCTGCGACCTCATAAAAGCGATTATGCGCCCCGCCATATCGCCGCCGACCTGCTCCGTCAGTGTTGCCGAGAATACCTCCGCGGGCAGTTTCGCTTTTTTGTCCAGGAGAGTATAAAGCGGATTCAACTTCTCATTGGGAACGCCGATTTTCTTCAAAACCGCAGCTAAAAGTTTCCTGCTCGATATTTTTACCTTGATGTCCTTTGGTGTAAGACCAACTTCACGCAGGTAATCAACCGTCGTGAAAATCACTTCCGCATCCGCCAGTACACTGTCTTCACCTATGATATCGATATTCCACTGAAAAAATTCACGCAGACGACCTTTTTGCGGTCTTTCCGCCCTGCATAATCGCGGCAGAGAAAACCACTTTATCGGCTTGGGCAATGCGTTGATTTTCTGATTCACCATCCTCGCTAACGTAGGCGTTATTTCGGGCCTGATTGCCAAATCCCGCTCGCCGCGGTCTTTGAAAGAAAACAACTGCTCGACAATTTCGTCGCCGCTTTTGATTTGATACATCTGGAGATATTCGAAGATAGGCCCGTCATATTCCTCGAAGCCGTTGCGAATCGACGCCTTCTTCCAGCCGTCCACAATCCAGTTGTGCAAGGCCATCTCCTCAGGATAAAAATCTCGCGTCCCTTTTACAGGCGGTATCTTCATTGTCCTTCATCCTTAACCACTACACTTTTGCCGCCAAATACTATATGCTATACAAATCCCATCGTCAAGAAATGTAGAAGGAAACCAGATGCCGAAAAATGATATTGAAATAATTTACGAAGACGCCAACATAATCGTCATAAATAAGCCCGCGGGCATATCGGTCACAAAGGACCGTTCGGGCAAGCCCCAGCTCACCGACCTCCTCACCAAACAACTCGGCAAAGAGATGACCGCTAAGCTGCGTCTCGTTCACCGTCTTGACAAGGACACCTCCGGCGTGATGATTCTCGCCATGAACCGGGCCGCTCAAAGGCAATTCGCGGATTATTTTTTCAATCGAACCGTCAAAAAGACCTACCTGGCGCTCGTCAAAGGCGCTGCCCTTGAGCCGGACGGCGTCGTAGATGCCCCCATCGCCCCCTGCAAAAAAAAACCGGAGCTTATGATAATCGACCGCAGGGGCGGCAAGGAATCCGTAACTAACTGGCGGCTCCTCGCGAACTTCGGCCTTGTCTCCCTCATCGCCGCCACCCCCCTGACGGGCAGAACGCACCAGATTCGCGTCCACCTCGCCAGCATCGGCCTGCCATTAGCCATCGACCCGCTCTACGCGGGCAGAGAGCCGATTATGCTCTCCGAATTCAAAAAAGATTACCGCTTAGGCAGGTTCCAGGAAGAAAAACCCCTCATCGAACGGCTCACCCTCCACGCCTATCAAATTGTCCTTCCCCCTGAATCCGGAATCCAGAACAATTGCTTTATCGCCAAGCTCGACAAAAAATTCGCCGCGACAATCAAAATGCTCACCAAGCACAACCCCCAGGGCCCATCGGCCTTTTTTAACCCCACCGAATTCGACAGGATCCTCGCAGGACAACCTCTGGTTTAATCAGACGGTTAACTTAGCAATAAAACCTTCCGGAAGCAGCCAGAAAAAGCTTGACATTACAGACAAATTTGATACGCTATTGAAAATGAGGATTAGGAGTACAAGTGTGCAAATAGGAATTGCTAAATCCAAGAAAAACAAATGTGTTGTTTTTTTGAAAAGGAAGGAGAGGACCAATGAAAAAGCTGATTATAATTTGTTTAGTGACAGCGATGTTCATCGTGGGCAACAACCCGTCATTTGCAGACCCCGTGGCGATCACCCTCAAAAGTGATGCCTCCACGCTGGCGGCCGCCCTTGGCCCGGGTGCACCACCACCGGATGTACTGGCCAGGCTGGACACGCCCGATATCTCGGGCTTGGTCTTCCAGCCGGTCCTCGTCGGCTCGTACGGAACGTATACTCCGGTTCCCCCAAGTGCTCCGCCGGATACGGCCGTGGTCAACATCCCGCCCGGCGACGGCGAAAACGGCTACTTCATGATGACCTTTCAGCTTACTGATGTCTTCGATAACATCCAACTGACGGGAGTGGCCAATGTAGATGATTTCGGTCGCGTCTTTCTGAATGGCCATCCCCTCACGGCTCCTATCGGGAGCGGCGTGTCGGAGTCCGGCAACGTGGCCTTCGGAACTTCGGACCCATCCTTATTCCAGACGGGGGAGAACACGGTTCTAATCTCCGTTGCCAACACCGGTTCAGGCCCCAGCGGAGGTGCATTTTTTGTCAACATAACCTCCGGTGAGGAAGGATTCAAAATATCCGGCAGGGTCACCGACAAGGCAACTGGCCTGCCTTTGCCCAACATTCACGTGAATTGTTGGAACAATGACCTTCAGGTGGGGGCGGATGACTACACGGATGCAAACGGAATATATAAGCTTACTAATCTTCCGCCCGGCGTGGTTGACGTGAGCGTTGAGCCGGACTCGTATTATGCCTATATGGGGATTAGCGAACTGGAATTGGAGGAAGATATCAACAATCTCGATTTCGCGCTCCCGGCTGGCGCGATACTCTCCGGCAGGGTGCTGGGTGTCAAGACCGCTAAACCGCTGGCAGGTATCGAGATAGAATATTCAAGCGAAGAAACCTCGGCTTATAAGAACCAGTTTACTGATGCTGACGGCTCTTTCTGTCTGACGCAGTTGCCGCCGGGAATAGCGGAAGTAAAGGCAAAGCCGAACGTTAACCGCGGCTGTGCGTGGAACCTGCCGTGGGGAAGCGACCTGGTATGTCTGGACGAGGGAGAAAATCGGTCGGGGCAGATTATCACATTAGAAAAAGGCGCGCTTGTCAGAGGACATATAAAAGATGTCAACGGCAATCCACTTAACAGCGTCGGATACGACTACAGCGGCAGGGATTGTGATGGCTGGGACGATACGAATGATGTTGATGGATCTTATCAGATACGGCTTCCTGTGGGAATATATGCTATCACGCCGGATAATACAGATGAATTCGGCGCATTGCCCGCGATGGTCACAATAACCGACGCAAACCAAGAAGTTAATGTTCCAGATATGATAGTTTACACTGAAGAAGACGGCGGACAAATCTCAGGCGAGGTCAATAACCCGGGCGGATATACAAAGACAGGTTATTTTTTCATTATAGCCTTTAAAGCAGGCACTGCGATTAATGACCCAAACATGTGGTATACCGTTCAACCGGTAGCTCAGGCCGAGATGGAAAATGCCGGTCCATTTTCCCTCAACAAACTGCCGCCCGATGCTAATTACGACATCTATCTTTGTGTGAGTAACCAAACTCCGGACGAAATAATGTCGCTTGCGGCGCGGGACTCAGTGTTAAACGTCGCGGTGGGGACAGGCGGTATTGAGTTGGAATATAATTCGGAAGGAAGCACGGTAAGAGGCGATGTAAAAAATACTGACGGTCGGCCTATTTTAGGCGCAACTGTATTACTTTCGGATTCATCGGGCATCTTTGGCGGTTTTGGGGACGCCGACTGTAATGGTGAATATGTTATCTATAATGTGCCTGCGGGGACATATACTGCAACCGCTGTACATAGCAAATACCTTAATACATCAACAACGGTGGAAGTTGTCGAGGAAATACCTGTCGATGTGAACGCTATCATTATGCCGTTTAGGGGAGAGAAGGAAGGGCCGGATTTGAACGGCGACGGCAATGTGGATATGGTCGATGTGGCGGAGTTTGCAGGGCAGTGGCTCAATTCGGGAGCAAGCGAAGCGGATTTCAATCAGGATAATAGGGTTAATTTCAGCGACTGGGTGCGAATAGCCGAAAACTGGATGAGCAGAGCGATTTGGCTTCACGAATAAACTGCCAACAGGCAGGAATTGTGCCCCGCCGCCTTTTTCGACGCCGATGAGTTTGAAAAGATACTCGCAGGCCTGGCGATTTAATGGAAAAAATTCTTTATCACTGGAAATGACTTGAAAAACTCAAACGCCGGCTCATCCCTGCGCGTTATCGACAAAACATTTTCCCCGAAGCCGAATTGCGCAAGGACATATTTACCATACGCAAATTGCCCGATGGCGACCTGGCCGATTGCTACTTGTCCCAGGCCAAAATAAACGCCTATGGCCACCTGCCCTGCCGACGCAAGGCCCGTCGATAATTGCCCCAGGCCGAACAAAAAGCCAATTGCCCTATTGCGATTACGCCGATGGATGCCTGCCCTATGGCGATAATGCCGCACGCCATTCTACCGACGGCGATTACGCCTTTGGCGACCACTCGTCTTCCTGTTTCCGGGTTTCTGCCGTATGTGTAATGAATCAGCGGCAAACCGAGCAACCCAATGTGCGATTTGAACTCGTGAAAGCTCGTCCCGTTCTGGTAGCCATACCGCATCCACGTCCCCATCACCGTCTCTTCAATTTTATATTCTATCTTCTCAAGAAATGTATTGGGCATACTTTAACCTCCCGATTATTGTGTCTGATTCCGTTGTGCGGCCAATATCGCCGCGAAGGCAATGGCCGCGGTTTCGGTTCGCAGAATCGTATCTGACAATCGAACAAACTGCACATCCCGGCTTTTCAAAAGCGCCTCCTCGTTTTCCGTGAAGCCCCCTTCCGGGCCAATCAAGGCGGCAACATCATCCGGGCCAAAGGGTTGTCCAGCCAATGACGGGCAATCAGCCGACATACCTCCCGCCAGAATCCGGCAGTTCGGGCTGTCTTTTTTTATCGATTCGATACAATCCTGCGAATTCATCGGCGGGTCAATCTGGGGCAAAAACAATCGTTTGCACTGTTTGCCCGCCGAGATTGCCAGGTTCATCCATCGGTCGAGCGCCTTCGGATTCCCCGGCTGCCTCACCGTCCGCTCGAAAATCACCGGACATATCCGCTCAACACCCAATTCAGTGCATTTTTCTATCAGCCAGTCAAATCGCTCGCCTTTGGGGACGCTCACCGCGATAATAATGCGTCGCGACTTCGGCATCTCACTTCGCCGGACGCCCTCTATTTCAAGCGTAACGATATTCTTCCGAATTCCCGATATTACCGCCGTCGCCAGCCCGCCCAAGCCATCGAAAAGCTCAACCTTATCCCCCGCCCCCAGCCGCAATACCGCCAGATGGTGCGCCTCCGTCCCCTCAAGCTCAATCCTCGGCCCGTCTATTGAATCGCAATAAAATCTATGTAATCCCATAATCGAACCACGCCTGTAAATAACACAATTGACTATCTTCCACGAAATTCATAAACTACGGTCTTTATTAGGAAAATGCAATATGCAGGAAAAGAATATAAAAATCGGTCTTGTCGGCTTCGGCACCGTAGGCGCCGGTGTCGCTAAAATTATCCTCGAAAACGCAAACGCTATCGCCGCCAAAACCGGCCTGCGATTAGAGCTTGCCTGCGTGGTCGATTCCGACCTCAAAAGGCCCCGCCCGGTCAAACTGCCCGATGGCCTGCTCACTAACGACCTGAATAAACTCATCAATGATAAATCAATCTCAATCGGTGTCGAACTCGTCGGCGGAACCAAAATCGCGAAGGATATCCAACTGAAAATGCTCGCCGCGGGCAAGCACGTCGTTACCGCTAATAAGGCGCTATTGGCAGAACACGGCGCGGAGCTTTACGCAGCCGCTCAAAAATGCGACCGCTGCATCGCCTTCGAGGCAAGCTGCGCGGGCGGAATACCGATTATTTCAGGAATCAGGACCGGACTGGCCGCCAACGACATCAAAGCAATGTATGGTATCGTAAATGGAACCTGCAACTACATACTCTCGAATATGACCAGTAAAGGCGCCGACTTCGCAGACGCGCTCGCACAGGCACAGCAAAAGGGCTACGCCGAAGCAGACCCCACCCTCGATATCTCAGGCGGCGACAGCGCACACAAGCTCGCGATACTCGCTTCAATCGCCTTCGGCTGCCAAATTTCAATGGATGATATCTTTGTCGAAGGTATCCAGCTCGTCTCCAAAGACGACGTCCGCTTTGGCGGCGAAATGGGTTACGTCCTGAAACTTTTAGCCATCGCTGAAAAGGATAATAAAGGCCGGATTTCACTCCGCGTCCACCCCTCGTTTATCAGCAAAGAAAATCGTCTCGCCAAGGTTGACGGCTCATTCAACGCCGTAAGCATCTTTGGCCACGCAGTCGGAAACGTAATGTTCTATGGCCGGGGCGCGGGTATGATGCCGACCGCCAGCGCGATTGTCGCCGACATTATCGAAGTCGCCCTCGGTAATTCCGCGACCACCTTCAAAAATCTCAATCTTAAACCGCACGCCGAAATAGCGGGATTGATTGACAAAATCGATAATCTCGTCAGCCGGTTCTACATACGCTTAATGGTCAAGGACCAACCCGGCGTCTTCGCACAAATTGGCAAAGTCCTCGCCGACAACGCCATCAGTATTTCGGGCGTCCTCCAGCACGAAATCCCAGGCCCCGACGGCACTGTCCCCGTAATAATTACCACTCATCCAAACAAACAAGATAAAATCACCGCCACCCTCAAAGGCCTTGCCGACCTCAAAGCCGTCTGCGACAAACCCGTCTGCATCCGCATCGTCGATATCCCGGAAGATAAGGAATAAGGGTTAGGCATTGCGGCTTCCTGTTTTCCGGCGAACTAAAAAAGCTTGTATTCTTTCCCAGTTTGACGATATACTACCACTTAATGGCCGGGAGCATATAATCGCACCTTTGACCGTCAACAGTGCCCTCCGGCAGATGTCTTTAACCCGGATTATTCAGACTATATAACAATCGTTATGTGCTCCTACGCACCACGAAGAAAGGTACAACTATTATGGCTCACCCAACCGAAGATATTCGACCCGATGGGACGTGCCGTGTTTGTGGCGACCGTCTGTCCGTACCGATACGGCGGCGAGGCGTCACAAAGGTCTATCGTCGCCATCTCAGCAATCCGAACTGCTCATTAACCAAGGGCAGAGGCGAAACCATTCGTCCACGTTCGTAAGTCAGCACCGGAAGGGACGAAAGGACGTAATTCGTTGAAACGCAAGAGATTGGTCGAACATTGAAGAAAGAGAAACATAAATCTGAAAACATACAACGTCACATTAGCACGTATTTGAATAAGAGTAAAGATTCCATTTCGACATATGGATACAAGGTACATTCTGGTTGGTGAACTTAAATCAAGTGGCGAGGACTGCGGGTTATTCCGCCTGAGGTCTTGTCCAGCAATCGTAGTCAAACAAGGTGAGTAACGAATGGCTAAGATGAAGTGCACTACAGAAGAAGTATTTCGTAAAAAAGCAATAGTTTGGCTTTGGGTTACTATGCTGAGCTTGGCTGTGATGATCCTTCTGTTGTTGTGCCTCATCTCTTATAAGCAACAAGACTTTCCGCCTGAATCTCAAAAAGTTTCCAAAAGTAGCCAAGAAGGGAAAACCAATAAAAAACTACCGCCCGATATTAACAATGCTCTTGGTTTTGAGATTATCGCTGTTAGAAAGAGAAACGAGGACGATCAATATTCGCATGTCATAGTGAGCGTAAAGATTACCAACATCAGCGGGAAGCACATCAAGAACGGTGACGTGACTTGTGTTATGCAAGATGACACGGGCAAGAATGTAGCTATCGTAAAAGAAGCTGTAATTTTCGAGATCGAGGGAGGCCTTGCCCAAGGGAGGTCAATATATCATGATTTTACACTTTACACATACCCATTAAACATGAGTAGTGCAATATGCAATACAGACTATGTCACGTATTACGAACAATAGAGGAAGATTGCATAATATCGCCTTATCCAAGATTGCGAGCTTATCGTGTGAAGAAATGGTCTCAGGACTTACAGGCAACGCCGCGATTCCGCATTAAAATCATCAATTTCTTGGTGCCTTTGCGTCTTCGTGGTAAAGATTCCCAACCGAAAAACTCTTGTCTTCTTTCGCAATTTGACGATATATCACTTTTGTAAAGCCGGAAGAAACGGTGTTTTAACCACGAAGACGCTTTAAGGCAACAGATAGGAACTATTGAAAACATAAAAGGCAATTCGAGTAAGATTTTGATATTATTGCAAAATTGGAATGCTTGGTTGTGAAGTCGGGCGTTTAATCCGCCTCTGGTGGATTAATACGGGAAATACCATATTACTTACGACAGTTTTGAAAGGATGGCGTGAAATGAAGAAATGGTTGTTGGTATTGTTGGTGCTGGGACTGTCGGTTCCGGTAATGGCGCAGCCGACCGTGCTTGTTTACAACTTGAAGCAGAGCGGTGTGGAGTTCGAATACGACACAGGCACAAGCGCTTGGGTCAAGTCAAAGTCAAGCGACACGGTTTACATTGTTATTCAGGTGGACAGTAACTCTCCTGACGCCAATATCCGGTCGATTGACACTTGGAAGAGCGGAACGACCAAATATTACACAATAGACAGTTCGGGCACTATTAGTTTCCTACAAACGCTGATTGCGAAGAAGAATATGTGGATTTTCGAGGGTACTTTTGGCGACCCGTTTAACATACACATTATGGTAGCGGGCCAGGCAAAGTTGACAACGATTAGCACTGAAAACCCCACTGTCGCTGCTACCCTGAGCGGCTGCGTAATCTATGGAAATATCAAAAATGAAGACGTAGGCGGAGGCACGGTGTCATTGACACTGAACCCTACGATTACTAAAGCACTGGTAGCACTGGTGCCCATCGACGGAGATGTAGATAGCGCAATCAGTGACTACTTCGAGAACACACTTCATTACGAACCCGGTTCCGATTAGCCGCATCCAGTGATACGGTTTGTAATCCTGCCGGCGGCTATAAAAAGCCGCCGGCTTTTTTATTACGAAATGACCATTTTACGTGGCTAAAAGCAGATGACGTTAGCGCCCCAGGTGAGGCCTCAGGACTTACCGGCAATCTGCAATTCCGAATTAAAATCATCAATCATAAATTCCTTTGTGTCTTGCCTGCCCCCGATAAGCTGTAGGCCGGGGGCATCTTCGTGGCAGCCATTGACTTTACCACCCAAAACCCATAAACTACGGCGTTCGATTAACGTAGTTGTAGGGTGGGCAGCAGATGCCAACGCAACATCTCTTACAACAAATACATTATGAGTTATGCCTGAATCTGTGAAAAAATCTTTCGTCATTTTCACGTATTTTGCCTTGATATTGAGTACCTTGCTGGTCTTCTGGCAGGTCCGTAATTTCGATTTTGTTAATTATGATGATAGTGACTACGTATACGCAAATCCACAAGTTTTGAACGGCCTGACCGGGAATGGTGTCATCTGGGCTTTTACCACCAACCGCTCGGCCAACTGGCACCCTTTGACCTGGCTGTCGCATATGCTCGATTGTCAATTGTTCGGTGCAAACCCCGGCCGGATGCATCTTATGAATCTCATTTTGCACCTTGCAAATACCCTGCTGCTATTCGCGGTGTTCAGGAAAATGACCGGCGCGCTATGGCCGAGCGCGTTTGTCGCGGCGGCCTTTGCGATTCATCCGATGCATGTCGAATCGGTCGCGTGGATTGCCGAACGCAAGGATGTATTGAGCACATTGTTCCTTCTGCTTACATTGGCCGCTTATGTCAGCTATGTAAAACGCCGCGGCCTGGCTCGCTATGTGCTTACAGTGCTGCTGTTCGCATTGGGCCTTCTCGCAAAACCAATGCTCGTTACTTTGCCGTTCCTGCTCCTGCTTTTGGACTATTGGCCGCTCGGTCGCTTTGACTCACACCAGACCATTAAGGCCTCATCTCGCCAAAAACGCCTACTTTCACCCGCCCATGATAAACGCCGGCTCCTGTACCGTGCGATAATCGAAAAAATTCCTTTCATTGCTCTTTCCGTTGTCTCAAGTGTAATTACGTTTCTGGTCCAGATGAAGGGCAGCGCAGTGGCACATATCGACATTCTCCCTTTGAAGGTCAGAACCGCCAATGCCTTCTTATCTTACGCAAGATACATAGGCAAACTGTTCTGGCCGCAAAATCTCGCGGTATTTTATCCTTTTGACGCCAACAGCTTTGCGTTTTTGCAGGTGGCGATGTGTGTTTTATTATTGCTTGTTATATCCATTTTTGTAATTCGTTTTGGACGAAATCAAAAGTATTTGCCGGTGGGCTGGTTTTGGTTTGTCGGAACGCTTGTACCCGTCATAGGCTTTGTTCAGGTTGGCATGCAGGCCTTGGCCGACCGCTACACCTATATTTCCTATATAGGTCTTTTCATAATGATTGCGTGGGGTCTGCCGGAGCTTCTCTCGAAATGGCCGCAGCGAAAAAACGCTCTCGGCCTATCGATGGTAATAGTACTGACAACCCTCGGAATATGCACGCATCAGCAGGTTAGCTTCTGGAACAACAGCTTTACCCTCTTTTCGCATGCCATCGAGGTAACGCAAAACAATTATATTGCGCACAATAATCTTGGCGTTGCCTGCAACAGCGTTGGCCGCTACCAGGATGCGATAGATGCCTATAAGCAGGCCATAAAAATCAATCCGGATTACGCCGAGGCACACTATAACCTTGGCGTTGCCTGCGGCAAACTTGGCCGCGGCACAGATGAGATAGATGCCTATAAGCAGGCCATAAAAATCAATCCGGATTATGCCAAGGTGTATGTTAATCTTGGCGTTTCATATGAAGATCTTGGCCGCTATCAGGATGCGGTAGAAACCTATAAGCAAGTCATCCGAATTAAGCCGTATTATGCCGATGCGTATGTTAATCTTGGCGTTACCTACTACAAACTTGGCCGCTATCAGGATGCCGTAGAACCCTATAAACAGGCCATAAGAATCAAGCCGGATTTTGCTTTGGCACACTATAATCTTGGCGTTGACTATTTAGTAATTGGCGACAAAGGGGCGGCCGTTGAAGAATACAAAATCTTAAAAACCTTGGACGCTGGGAAGGCGAACGAATTGTTTAAATTGATTAATAAGTAGATATTACCGAACCAGCCACGCTTTTACTGTTCGGTTTTAGTGCGGTGATGCTGAGAAGGAAACGCAGTTAAGCCAGCCCATAGAATGTCAAACACCCTTCTAATGAACCTGTTTGGCTCGTAGAATGAACGATTGCAGCATTGGCGCGGGCAATGGTCTCAGGACTTACCGGCAATCTGCGATTCCGCATTAAAATCGTCAATCAGCATTCATCAATTTCTTGGTATCTTGCCTGCCCCGGTAAGCTGTAAGCCGGGGGACGTCTTCGTGGCAGCCATTGACTTTACCGCCAAAAACTCATAAACTACGGCATTCGATTAACATAGGCCAAGATCTTAAGGACAGGCGATGATCACTAAATACGCGATAATAATACCTGATGGCGCGGCGGATAACCCGGTTGAGCAGTTCGGCAACAAGACCCCGCTCGAAGCGGCTAATACTCCGAATATGGACAAAATCAGCCAGACCGGCCGGCTCGGCGCCGTCCGCACAGTCCCCGAAGGTATGGAACCGGGCAGCGACGTCGCGCAGATGTCACTATTGGGCTATGACCCCAAACAATACTACACCGGCAGAGCCCCGATTGAGGCGGTCGCGCGAAACGTCCAGTTAGGTCCTGATGACTGGGTCTTCAGGTGTAATCTTGTAACTATAGCCGACGGCAAAATGGCGGACCATAGCGCGGGACATATCTCCACCGAAGAGGGAACCCGCCTCATCGAAGAGCTTAATGAGCAGCTCTCAAACGATAAAATCCGTTTCTACACTGGCGTAAGTTACCGTCATCTGCTCGTCCTCAAGAATACCGACGTCAACGTCAAGACCTGCCCGCCCCACGACTATATCGGCACCCCCGTTGAAAAAATCCTCCCAAGGGGCAAAGGCGCGGAATTACTCATTGACCTGATGATGCGCTCGCAGCAATTCTTCCACAACCACGATATCAACAAAGTCCGTATAGACCTCGGCGAAAACCAGGTCAGCTCAATCTGGCTCTGGGGTCAGGGCAAAAAGGCAAAACTCGAAAGCTTCGAAAAACGATTCGGCCTCAAAGGCGCCGGCATCACCGCCGTTGACCTCTTCAGGGGACTGGCGAAACTCATCGACTTCGACCTCATCGAAGTCCCCGGCGCAACCGGCTTCACAGATACCAATTTCGAGGGTAAAGGAGCGGCCGCGATTAAGGCGCTTAAGGACTACGACATCGTCGTCGTTCATGTCGAGGCCCCCGATGAGGCGGGCCACGCGGGCAATCCCGAAACCAAGAAAAAGGCCATTGAGCAGATTGATAAGCACATAGTAGGCCCGATTTACGAAGCGATAAAAAAATACCCCTCCTGGCGGATTATGGTTCTGCCGGACCACCCCACACCCGTAAAAACCGGCGCACATTGCGGCGACCCCGTTCCGTTCGCTATGGCTGGCGACAACGTTTCGGGCGTATTTCAGGCCGCCTTCACCGAGTCAAACGCCGCAAAATCCGGCTTGCGTATTGACAAGGGGTATGAACTTATGGAATACTTCTTAAAAAGCTGATAACTCGGTTAGCCCCGCCTCCCGTGGGCGGGGTCATTGATTTTTTGTTGGAGTAACTATGCCTATACTTGTTCAAAAGTTTGGCGGGACCTCGGTCGCAAACGCCGAGAAAATCCGCCGGGCCGCCCAGAAGGCGATTGACGCGACTAAGAAAGGTTATCAGGTCGTTGTCGTCGCCTCCGCGCGCGGTCACCAGACGGACCATCTCGTGGCGGACGCGATGGAGCTTAACCCAAACCCGCCCAAACGCGAAATGGACCAGTTGCTCAGCACAGGCGAACAGCAGACAGTATCGCTCTTCGCAATGGCGCTGGATGCGATGGGCCACAAGGCAATCAGCTTCACCGGCTTCCAGGTCGGAATGATTACCGACAGCACGCATACAAAGGCCCGCATAAAGAGCATCGACGCCAAGCGAATCCACAAGGAGCTTAAAGACGGCAAAATCGTCATCGTCGCCGGCTTCCAGGGCATCGACGAAAACGACAATATCACAACCCTCGGCAGAGGCGGCTCGGATACCACCGCGGTCGCGCTCGCCGCAGCCGTCGGCGCTGAGGTCTGCGAAATCTTCACCGATGTAAACGGCATTTACACAACCGACCCGCGCATTTACACAAAAGCCGCCAAAATGAAAGAAATCAGCTACGACGAAATGCTCGAACTCGCCAGCTTGGGCGCGGGCGTTATGCACAGCAGGTCAATCGAATTCGGTAAAAAATACAACGTAAAAATCCACGTCAGGTCCAGCAGCGAAGACGTTGAAGGGACATACATTATTGGAGAGGTGCCACAAATGGAAGGAATAGCAGTTTCGGGAGCGACGATACAAAAAGATATGGCTAAAATCAGCTTGGTCGGAGTGGATAACAAGCCGGGCAACGCGGCCAAGGTATTTCACCGACTGGCCGAGGCAAAGGTCGTCGTTAATGACATAATGCAAACGGAAGTCAGCAGCGACAAAGCAAACCTGGCGTTTACGATAGGCGCTTCAGACCTGCGGGCAGCCAAAGAAGCCATCGAGAACATAAAAGACGAGGTCAAATGCGACAGCATCTTTACCCGCGATGATATCGCTGAGGTCTCGGCAGTAGGCGTCGGGATGAGGAGTCATTACGGCATCGCCGAAAAGATGTTCAGCGCACTCGCCAAAGCCAAGGTCAATATCGACTCGATTACAACAAGCGAAATACGAATAAGCTGCGTCGTCGATAAAAACCAGGCGGAGCAGGCCCTGATAGCCGTTTGCGACGCGTTCGATTTGGATAAGCCCGCTGAAAAGAGAGCCAAAAAGAAATAAGAATAACTTCACACGCGACACGATATGGCGCGATATGCGATAAGCAGACGCCTGCGTAATATCGTTGCCGTCATCATTATGCTGACGGCGACGACATTATGCTTTCTCGACCACAGTTGCATCAGCCGGTCAGTAACCAAATCCCTGCAATCAACACAGCAGCAGAATTCCGGGGACATCCCAAAATATCACGGCAGGCAATTTACCGTCGTCAAAGTCGTCGATGGCGATACACTCGATATCGATATCCCCGACGCATCCGCCGACAGCGGACGCAATTACTCTCACACCCGAATCCGCCTTTGGGGCGTCGATACGCCTGAAACCAAAGACCCGCGGACAGGGCCAATGTATTTCGGCAAAGAGGCATCGGACTTCGCAACGCAAAAAGCCCTCGGTAAACAAGTAACCATTTACTTAGAGAAAGAGAAAAACAGCAGAGATAAATATCATCGTCTTCTCGCATATATTCAACTGCCTGACGGCAAATTTCTCAATGAAGAGTTGCTCAACGAGGGCTACGCCTACGCGGACCTGCGATTCAAACACGGCCTGTACAATAAATACAAACAGTTGGAATCCGTCGCCCGCAACCAGAAGAAAGGCCTCTGGGCTGGCGTTACCCCCGAACAAATGCCCAAATGGCGACAAAAACGAGAACATCTTACCGCCCCTGCCACAGAAATTGTTGAGGTAAACAATTAGAAATTGCTCAATACTGGATTCGGAATACTCGAAAAAAGCGGAATAGAATTGTTGCCGCCGCAGAAAATTCCAAAATAAAGAAAATCATGCCAGAAGGCCGAAGAAGCTAATAGAACCGCGAATTTGTCCGCCGTGGCGGATAAAAACCCGAAAAGCCACTCAATCCGATTTGGATTCATAGAAAGACAAAA
Organism: Sedimentisphaerales bacterium; assembly: GCA_050013675.1. GTDB lineage: Bacteria > Planctomycetota > Phycisphaerae > Sedimentisphaerales > Anaerobacaceae > Fen-1362. The sequence goes on along the minus strand of JBEKEU010000004.1, from coordinate 41,665 downwards.
CGGAAGTCCGACTATGGAACCGTACGCTACAATCCCTTACCCTTTTTCCAGTTACCTGCAAAGACAGCAAAATCACGGAAATCAATGATGTTATTTTGCGGGACAGCAACCTCACAATCCGGATTCCAGTTTGGGCTGCCCGGCGAGGTCAGCCAGGCCTTCATAAATATGCCAAGGTCAATCGTATTTACATAGCCATCATTATTGAAGTCACCAAACGGCAGAAATTTGAAACTCTTGATAATCACTTCAACCTCGTTGTCGTCGGTCGGCGGGCCGCCGGGCGTATCTGGTGGCGAGCCAAGGGGAGGAAGCAGCCAGAGATTCATACGGTCATTTTCACCGCCTGCCGGAGGAATATCAGGACCGGTATAGCACCAGGATTCAATCAGATTGTTAGAATCCAGTAGCGGGTATTCACCATAATAACTCTTGAAGCATATTCTATCAGGCAACCACCTGATTTCGTGGGTTGTCAGGTCGTTTGGCCCGCAATCAATATGGAAACGATGTCTGTTGCCATTTGTATCCCACGGCTGAATGACATACTGGGCGTTATTCGGTTCGTTGACATCCCACCATCTGGAAAACTCAATATCAATCTCTCTGTAATTATATTGAGGAGCGTTTGTGTCCCATGTGAATAACCCTAATACCTCATTAGGGTCAAGCAGGTCAATTCTGCCTTTTGTGGTAAAAGCATGTGTCCCATACCCAAGCGAATCATTGGAAACTACTTCGCTGCAATACCACTTGTCAGCCCTGTGGGCAATTTTCAGATGCAGTTGTTCGTTTGCATCAAGCCAGACGTTCTGGTTGCTGTCGGAGAAATAGTTTGAACCAGGGCCTGCCCTTCCGCAGCTGGTATCTTTGAGCCACCAGTCATAGTCGCTAAATGTTACTATTCTGGGAAGAATGTCTTCCGGTGAGCCGAATCTTAGGTTGTCGATGTAGATAGTCCCGGCATCTCCGGCTAACCCATCAAATACAAACGCATCTATATGATTGATATCGTTGTAATCGAGATTGCCCACATAAAACAGGAGCGTATGCCACTCATTAGAAGTGTCCGGCACACAAAGCGGGGAGACCCATCCAAAGACATCATCCCACAATCCAATTATTGTTGGGATGGATGACGGATTGGCAAAATAAACGTCGGCGAGGAGCCATTCTTTGTCTGACAAATCGAATGTAAAATGGGTCCAGCTGTGTTTTACCTCAACTTTGCGGTCCGTTTCACCAGTCCAATTCAACTTTAGGACATTGTTGCCATCGGTAGCCGGCGGCACATTGTTAGCACCACCGCGCACGGGCCAGGTGGCGGTAAGTGTTGGATCTTTGACAGGGTCGGTGGTGACGGAAAGCAGCACTTCGGTTGGCTCGTAACTTGCAAGCACACCTGGAGGAGGAAAAGTAATTGGCGTGGCGTCTATAATGATAGATGCTGAACTCAAATAGCCGGTTGGATACGAATAGGGAGGAAACTCCGGTAAATAGGCGATCCCCTCCAGCTCAACCCATCCTGTGGCGTGCCCATCAAGAAGAAAGTTCCATGTCTCACTCCCGAAAAAGGGCTCAAACAGATATTGACCTGAAAAAAACTGCGGTGAAGGCCAGGTAAAAGTACCCGCTACGGGACCTTCCGCGAACATATAGTGCGGTTCCGCGTTGATAAAACAAGCAAATTTATCGCCGTATGGGTAATACTGGTAATTCAGGCCGGCAGTAACACTTCCTGAACAAACAAAATATGCGCTGTTAACGTGCAACAGAGGAACGCCAAGGTCAAATTCTATGGCTCTGGATTGACCGCAATTATAGGAGCCGGTAACGCTGAGGGGAACTACGAACGTGTCGCCGGAAGCGATTGCGGCTGCCAGAAGCAATACTAAGACACCTATGATATGGCAATTCAATTTAAACATGAGTGCACCTCCATTTTGAGGAAAAGGCAAAGTCCATAAAGACCCTTCCCGAGCCGAGAGCTTTTGAACCTTTCCTCATTTTGCACCTTCTATAAAATAAATTACTATGACAATAGTATTTTGTCAAGCATAATTTAAGAGAATACCCAGGATGGTTTATAGTTTGACAGAGGCGTAGTGACTGTTGCAATCCGTGATTGCCGTGAATTACAGGTTATATTCTTTTATTTTGCGGTAGAGGGTGCGCTCGCCGATGCCGAGCAACTTAGCGGCCTTCTCGCGATTGTTGCCCGTTTTGGCTAATGTGTCGATAATTGCCTGTCTCTCGATTTCATTTAACGGCATATCCGAGGCGGATTTCGCCTGGCCTGTGGTGAGCGAAATAGAACCACCCGGCAGCTGTCGAACGCAACTGATTTCGGGAGGTAAATCCTGCACATCCAGCTTGTCGCGGTCGGACATAACAACCATAGTCCTGATAACGTTTCGAAGCTGACGGATGTTGCCCGGCCATTCATAGGAAGCGAGGATATTCGCCGCGGCATCGGTAAAGCTGGCGACTTTCGAGCCGGTTTCGCAGACGGCCTCCTTGAGGAAGAAATCAGCGAGCAGCGGGATGTCTTCGCGTCGTTGGCGCAGGGGCGGAACAGAAACACTGACGCCCTTAATCCTGAAATAGAGGTCCTGGCGGAATTTTTTCTCCTCGACGAGATTAGTCAGGTCGTGGTTGGTTGCGCTGATGATTCGAACATCGACAATGACGGGTTTGTTGCCGCCGACGGGAATGACCACGCCATCTTCAATAACCCGTAATAATTTCGCCTGCATATTCAAAGGCATATCGCCGATTTCGTCGAGGAACAGAGTGCCTTTGTCGGCTATTTCAAAAAGCCCCTTGCGGTCGCCTGCCGCGCCGGTGAATGAACCCTTGACGTGGCCGAAAAGTTCGCTTTCGAGGAGCGTTTCGGTAAAGCCGGCACAATTTATGGGCACGAAGCGTTTGTTCCAGCGATTTGAATTGTCGTGGATTGCCCTTGCGAGCAATTCTTTGCCGGTTCCGGATTCGCCCTCGATGAGAACGGAGATATTGGTGGGTGCTACGCGGCGAAGGACCTCGAAAATACCGGTCGTCTCGGGGCTGTTTCCGCGGACGCCGTCGAATCTGAAGTCCTCGTCATCAGCACGCCCCTGAGCACTGGTGCGCTTCACACGAACCACCTGCCTGGCGGCCTGTTCGACAAGGGAGCGAAGCTGGTCGATGTTGATAGGTTTGACCAGGTAATCGTAGGCGCCGTGCCGGATGGCATCTTTGCAGGTATCGATGGTCGCATATGCGGTGATGAGTATGACTTCGGTCCGGCCGAGTTTTCGGGCTTCCTGGAGAATTTCAAGGCCGTCGATATCGCCGCCGAGTTTCAAATCGGTAACAACCACGTCAATATCCTGGGCGCGGATGATTTCGAGTGCGTCTCGGCCGGTATAAACCGGTATTGCCTTGGCGCAACACTTCTGGAGCGCCTCCGCCATACCGTCGGCGTGGTCGCGCTCATCGTCAACAACAAGGACAACGGCGTCTTTAATCATTGTTTGGCCTCCGATGAAGCAAGAGGCAGCGAGATTGTAAAGCAAGTCCCTTTGCCGGGTTCGCTGGCGACGGATATATCGCCATTGTGGGCGTCGATAATTTTTTTTACGGTGGCGAGGCCCAGCCCCGTGCCATCGGGTCGGGAGGATTGATACGGCTCGAACAGATGCGAAAGTCGGTCGGCGGGGATTCCTTTGCCTGTGTCGCTTATCTGGATTTGGGCCAAGTTCCCATCACGGACAGTCCGCACCATTAACTCGCCGGTGGTGCAAATGGCCTGCTGGGCGTTGATGAAGAGGTTGAGAATGGCCTGTTTGAGCATGCCGGCGTCGGCCTGGCAAAGAAGCGGCTCTTTATGGAGGGCTTGACGCATCGTTATCGAGTGTGCCGTTGCCTGCGGAGAGTAAAAATCGACCATATCGGCAAGAACGACGTTAACGTCGATGGGAGACAGATTCGGCTGATTTCTGTCGGTATAGCGAAGAAAGCCATCGAGGATTTGTTCGAGGCGGGTAGTTTCCTTGTCGATTACTGCTAATTTTCTGCGGGCCCGCGCCAGACGCTGGTCGATGTCGGAGGATTCACCTGCCTGGAGCTCTTCATCGACGAGGCGGAGGTTGACTTTGATTGTGGAAAGGGGGTTTTTTATTTCGTGGGCAATCACGCCAAGAAGCCGGCCCAGCTCTTCGGCCTCAGTAGAGCCGGTTCGACTTTGCTCACCACAGGCGACGGAATTCCCTGCCTGCGATATTGGTTTGTCAGGTGCGTTTTTCACGATTCGTAAACCAGACATTTCAAGCAATACTCCTCACCGCGGGAACAAGTATCAAACACAATGAGGTTTATTTTTTCTTCGGCTGGTCTTTTTTGTCGGAGAGGCCGAGTTCCGCCATCGCTGCTTTGCGAGAGAGTTTGAACCTGCCCTGGTCATCGACAAGCAAAAGTTTGACGGGGATTATATCGCCGACCTTACAGACGGAATCGACGTTTTTGATGTAGCCATCGCTTAGTTCGCTGATATGACAAAGGCCTTCAACGCCGGGGATGAACTCGACGAATGCGCCAAAATCCTTGACAGAGACAACCGTGGCCCGCGGATAAACAGTGCCTACTTTGGGGGCCTGGGTCATCGCTTCAATCATTTCTTTGGCTTTGAGGTGGCCATCGCCGCCGACACAGCTAATGAATACGGTGCCGTCATCTTCAATTTCGATGGTGGTTCCGGTCTGCTCCTGGAGGGCCTTGATGTTTTTGCCGCCAGGGCCGATGATTTTGCCGATAAATTCGGGGTCGATTTGCACAGTTACAAGTTTCGGCGCGTAAACGCTAAGCTCCGGTCTGTGCTTGTCGATTGTCTTGGACATAGTATCGAGTATTTTGAGGCGCGCTTGTTTTGCCTTTTCCATCGCCTCAACCATAATGTTATACGGGAGGCCATCGGCTTTAATATCCAACTGGACCGCGGTAACGCCCTCGGTGGTTCCAGCGACTTTGAAATCCATATCGCCGTGGTGGTCTTCGTCGCCGATGATATCGGTGAGCAAGACGTATCGTCCGTCGTCGGCGGTGACAAGGCCAACTGATATACCGGCAACTGCCTTTTTAATCGGGACGCCGGCGTCCATCAGGGCAAGAGAACCGCCGCAGACCGAGGCCATTGAGCTTGAGCCATTTGATTCGGTAATATCGGAGATGATTCTTATCGTATAGGCGAATTCTTCTTCGGGCGGCCTGACCATTTCGAGTGCGCGTTCGGCAAGGGCGCCGTGGCCTATTTCGCGACGGCCCGGGCCTCGCATCGGCTTGACTTCGCCGACGGAAAACGGCGGGAAGTTATAATGCAGGGAAAAGCTCTGGGTATATTCGTCGAGGAGGCCGTCGATAATCTGGGCATCCTGAATTGTGCCAAGGGTAACGCAGACGAGGGCCTGGGTTTCGCCGCGGGTGAAAAGGGCTGAGCCGTGGACGCGGGGCAAAAGGCCGACTTCGCAGGTGATGGGGCGGACATCGTCGTAGCCCCGGCCGTCGAGTCGTTTGCCTTTGAGGGCGAGGTCGCGGATGATTTCGCCTTCAATCTTGTCGAAAATCTGGCTGACCATTGTCTGTTCCTGATTTTCGGCAGAATCCGATTCCGACTTGCAGTATTGTTCGACGAGACGGTCAAACAACCCGCTGACAGCAACTCTTCGCTGCTGCTTGGCCGGTATGAGTTTGAGCTTGCGAAGCTCGTCGGCAATTTGTGAGCGGATTTTAGAGCAGAGTTCTTCGTCGATTTCGAAACGCTCGCCCGTTTCCTTCGGGACGCCGACTTTCTTTTGAAGCTCATCGATGAGTTCGCAGACAATTTTTACGGTTTCGTGTCCTGATTTGACGGCCTCGGCGATAACGGCCTCGGGCAATTCTTTGGCGGCAACCTCAATCATATTGATAGCGTCTTTTCGCCCGCCGACCAGGACATTCAAATCGCTCTGCTCCATCTGCAGCTGGGTGGGGTTGATAACAAGCTCACCATTAACGCGTCCGACACGGCAGGCGCCCGTGGGACCGTTGAAGGGAATTTTACTGATGGTCAGGGCCGCACTGGCTCCTATCATCGCCGGAACATCAGGGTCGTTTTCCTTGTCGGCGCTGAGGACTGAGGCGATAATCTGAACTTCGTTGAAATAGCCGTCGGGGAAGAGTGGCCGCAGAGGTCGGTCAATCATCCTTGAAGTGAGTGTTTCCTTGGTGGAGGGTCTTCCTTCGCGTTTGATGAAGCCGCCGGGAAATTTCCCGGCCGCGCTGTGTCTTTCACGATAATCGACGGAGAGCGGGAAGAAATCGATATCTTCGGAGCGAGGCGACGCGACAACCGCGCTGACGAGGACAACTGTTTCGCCATAGCGGACGATAACAGCGCCATCGGCCTGTCTGGCAATTTTACCGGTTTCGATGGATAAAGTTCTGCCCGCGATTTCTCTTTCGACTTTGATAAGATTAAACATAAGCTACCTCATAAAAAGCCAAAGCGCATCGCGTAAAGGCGGCGTGCGGCGATGGCAGGCGTTTTGAACTTATTTCCGCAAGCCGAGCCGGGAGATGATGTCGTGATAGCGTTTCGGGTCTTTTTTGCCGACGTACTTGAGCAGCGACGCCCTTGTGGCGACCATTTTGAGCAGGCCGCGCCGGGACGAATGGTCCTTGCGGTGGCTCTTTAGATGCTCGGTAAGCTCGTTGACTTTTTCGGTCAGCAGGGCAATCTGTACGTCAGGCGAACCGGTATCGCCCTGGTGGAGTTCGAAGTTATGAACGATATTTTCCTTTTTCGTTTTTGCCAGCATTTTTCAAATAAACCCTTTCTTTGAATCCCGGTTTGGCCTGCCGGGGTCGTGATTACAATCTGTCTTAAAGAGCCAAAAGTTGTAAAACCGGCATTTTAGCAGTTTTTGGGCGGTCTGCAAGAGGCAACCGGCTAAAAAGTGTAATAAAGATGCGATTTGCGTCAGGAGGCGTTTTTCAGATTACCACGTGGGTTTACGATGGGAACGATTACGCAATAAGGGTACCGACTGCGGCGGAGCCATACTGGGAGAAGTCGTCTGCTCCGTATGTCTTGACGGCGCCCTCTTCCATAAGGTCCCAGAGGTGGTAAACGTCGCTTTTGAGAAAGGCATTAGCGACTTTTCCGTCGAACTGGGTGCCGAGCCGTTTTTCGATTTCGGCGACGGCTTTTTCGACGGTCATTACCTCCTGATAGACGCGTTCAGAGGTCATAGCATCGAAGCAGTCAGCGAGGCCGACGATTTTTCCCATAAGGGGAATCTGGTCGCCCTTGAGGCCTGATGGGTAACCTTTCCCGTCAACGCGTTCGTGGTGACAAAGAACGCCGGGGATGATGTCTCGCATCTGTTTGATGCCGCCGAGAATGTTTGCGCCGATTGAGGGATGCATTCTCAGTTTGTTTTTCTCGCGTGCGGTGATGCGCCCGGTTTTGCAGAGCAATTTTTCGTCTATGCCGATTTTGCCGATGTCGTGGAGGAGGCCGGCAAGATAAATTTTGTGGATTTGCTCCTGGTCGAGGTCTTCGTCTTCGGCAAGTAGTTCGGCAATCCACTTGGAGATGAAGGCGACTCTTTCGGAATGGCCGCGCGTGTAGCGGTCTTTGGCGTCGATGCTTCTGGTCAATGCCTTGAGGGAGCCGATGAATAATTCCTTGAGGTCGCTAAAGAGGCGGTTGTTCTCGACGAAGACGGCGCATTCGCTGGCGACGGAGGTGAAGAGCTTGGCGTCGGTGGAGTCGAAATCGGGTTTGTCCAGGCGGTTAACGGCAACGAGCATACCGATGACCCGGTTTGCGTCGCGCTGTCGCGGGCCTGCTTCCTGCGAGGAGCGAGTTTTGTTTTTCCCGGGCAGAGGGACAACGATGACGTTGCGAATGTTTTTGGGCCATTCGTGCCTGAAGGGCGCATCGACTTCGCTATCGAGGAGTACTTCTTTGCCCTTGTTCATTTCCTGCTGGAGCCGGGTGTAGAAAAGCGAGGTTGTGCGGTCGTCGGTATCAATGACGCCTGCGCCGGCGATAAGAACAAAGCGGGACTTGTCATCAACGGTTTTTTCCTGAAGGATGGCGATGCCTTCGACGCTGACGATTTCGGTCAAGCTGTCACAAGCCATCTGGAGGAAGTTCGCGTCGGGTTCGACGATTTCCATATTGGTGCTTATTTTGTAGAGCAGGACCAGCTCCTCGTAGGTCTGCGCCAGTTCGGAGCTGATCATATCCATCTGCTCAGTGGATTTCCGCTGGGAGATGAATTTTTCCTTGAACAGGCGGAGCAGTTCCGAAAAAATGTGCGCCTGCTGCTGGTTGTTCATATCGGGAGTTCCGCCGAGGTCTATGACCGCGGCGAAGCCGGTCTGTTTTTTAGTGTCCGTCAGAGGAACAAGAATTGCGGAAAGATACCTGCTGGCCGACGATGGCGAGGAATCATCCTGGGGTTCCTCTTTTTTATTCGGAAGATTTTTGAGGCAATCGCGGGCGATTTTGGCCAATCGCACGGGGTCGGTTTCGAAACCGCCCGTCTTGCAAAGCAGGAGAGGCCGGCCCTCGAAGTCGCAGACGGCGAAATTGGCGCCGAGCGCGGCCAGCCGAGCTCCAAAATCCTTCAGCTCACGCATTTCAGATGCTGTCAAACCTGCTGTTAATGTATCGGGCATAAACTGCTCCGTGTATGGGGTGGGGTCGGGTAAATACCAAACGCGGCAATCCCGGAACTGCCTCCCCCGTGCCAATCATCACGTTTGATTTACCAACTCCTTCTGGTAGAGGATGTCTTCTATGTCTCGCAACAGCTCTTTGGGACTGAACGGCTTGGTGATGCACAGGGAGACATTCAGCCGCTGCTGGTTGACATCGTCTATCGCGAAATTTCTGGCCGTCAGGAGAATAAAAGGAATATTCCTGGTGGCTTCGTTTTCGCGGAGTTTCTCGAGAAGCTCCAGGCCGGTCATCACAGGCATCATATAATCGGCGATGATGATGTCCGGATTTTCACGGCAGGCCAGGTCGTATGCCTCCTGCCCGTTGCCGGCGGTTATCGGCTCATAGCCATTGTTGCGAAGCTTTATCGCGACGACGTGAACGATATGGACTTCGTCATCGACAACCAAAACTTTTCTCGGTGTCATTCTTTGGCCCTTTCTATGCCCTGCTCGACGTTTATTAGACAGTCAGCGATTAGTTTATCTGGAGATTCTTCGGCCTGTGCGGGAAGGTTCTTAACCTGTATAAATGTAAGGAAATTCGCCATAAGGCAGGCCCCTTTCGGCAGGAAAGCCCTTCCTGCAAACTGGTAAGGCACAAAGACGGAAAAGTTATTCGGAACAGATGACGGTTTTGGGAACAGTCAAGGGCCGATAATAAACGCCGACGGCGTTTTTTATGAGACGATGGAGGCACAATGCGAAAAGGTCAGGAACCGGACATAAAATAAAGGCAGACCATAAAAAAGAATGACTCGCTGAAGGAATGTTAATCAGCGAGTTCATCTTCTCCCGTCGCCCAAATGAAATGGGTGGCGGGTTAACGAGTGTGATTATAAAGCCGCATGCGCGGGGGAATCGTCGGCCTTGAAGTCGCCGGTAGTGATATTGATGACCCACCCGGCTTTACCGGAACCGGCGGTGCTTTGGCCATTCTCGAATCGGACGCTGCTGCTGCCGTTAAACGGGTTTGCCGGCATGGCCTGGATATAAGGCCCGCGATTATCGGCGCCCTTTGTTGAGAGGGCCCGTGAGAAACTGGCGTAGGTCTCAGTGGGCGGTAGCTGCTCGTTGTGCTGGATTTTGTAGAGTTCGAGCTGACAACGAACCGTCTGAAGGTCGGACAGGAAGCGGGACTCTTCGACTCCTGTGCCGCGTGCGCTAAAATCAGGAGAAAGGATACCCGCGCCGACACTGCAAATAGCTCCCACCAGAGAAACCTGAATCATTGCAAAACCAATTCTCGCTTTTGTCATTACAATATCACCCCATAAGCCGTGCGTATAAAAAAAACAAAACGGCTTCCCCGTAATAAACCGGACTCGAACACAAATTTTGCCCGCCGTATTTGCAGCGGGCCGATCAATTTCCCCTAATGCGGCCCCCCAGCCGGTCCCCTGATATAATGGCTGCATCCCCCTGTTTGACATTGATGTAGCCAGTGTTCACCTAAAGCATAGGTAATTTAATCGGAAGTGCCAAATTTTTGACGGTGCAATATGGGACTAAATACAATTATTTTACGACAAGGGCCGAAAATATCGCTTCGCCCAAATGAACTATCTTAGAAATGTATGTAGTCGGGGGCGTTAGTAATACGGATTGTTCTGGCGGTTTGGCCAAGGTGAGACAATTCGATTTTGATATAGTTGATACCTGCCAGGGCCTGCTCGATTTTGTCGGCCCATTCAATTAAAACAACTGAGCCGGGATGGCAATAATCATCGAAGCCGATTTGCTCGAACTGGGCAATCGAATCAAGGCGATAAGCATCGAGATGATAAACTTCAAGACGACCAGAATACTCATTTACAAGAACAAATGTCGGGCTGGTAACTTCATTGGCTGCGTCTTCAGCGCCGAGGCCCGCGACGATTCCCTTGATAAGATGCGTTTTCCCGCTGCCCAATGGGCCGTAAAAGGCAATGACCTCCCCCCCCTTCAGTTGCGAGCCAATGTTCTGGCCGAACTTAACGGTCTCGCCCGCGGAATTTGTTGTAATATCAATAGTCATTTCAAATGATCATAACCAGAGGGCTTCAAATCAGTGATTTTGCCATCGGGCATCTTTATCTGCATTTTGCCGGTATCGGTAATTGTTCCGATTCTGGTAATTGGCACAGAATCATTCCACTGTTTCAACAACTTGCCGCAATTGTCTTCGGCCAGAGTAAAAAGCAGCTCAAAATCCTCGCCATCATTGAGCGCGGCGAAAAAGGGGTCAGGCCCCTTTTTCGCGTCGGGGGATATCGGGATTGAATTTGCGTCGAGAATCGCACCTACATTGCTTTGGGTGCAGATACGATTGAGGTCGCTTGTAAGACCATCGCTGATATCCATCATCGAATTGAGCTTGACTAACGATATGATTTTGAGTGCCTCTTTGACGCGTGGCGTAAAATTCAGGTGTTTGCCAAGCAACGCCCCGCCGAGCAAACCCGTAACACAGATTGCATCGCCGACTTTTGCCCCGTTTCTGCGAACAGGCAGATTGCCCGCTGGTCTCGACAGCATCGCGACATTGATTACGAATTTACTCGCATCGTTCCACCTGGTAATGTCGCCTCCGATGAGGGGACAGTTGAATTTGTCGGAGGCAGCAATAATCCCTGAGTGAAGCTCTTTAAGCTGGGTCTGGCCAAAATCAGTTGGCAAACCAACACTAACCACAGCGGCAACTGGAATCGTCGCCATCGCAGCACAGTCGCTCAAACTTGCCGCCATTGCCTTGTAGCCGACCTGTTCAAGGGTTGCGGTTTTCAAGTCGAAGTGAACGCCATCGAGGAGCATATCAGTTGTGATGAGAACCGAGACGCCGTCGGCCAGACAAACTTCAGCCATATCGTCGCCGATACCAATGGGGAAATCGCAGGCGGGCAGGTTTCGCTGCCGGGCAAACCAACCGGTAATTATGTCTTCGCCGTTACTCATCGCTTGGCCAACTGTTTTTGCCAGAATGCGATTTGTTCTTTGGCCTGTTTTGGGCCTGCTGAGCCAATTGTAACGTATTTCGCAACAACATTGGCTGCGCCGAGCGATTTATAAACATCGGCCTTTATTTCCGGATAAAACTTTTTGAACTCAGCAACTGTCAGGTCAGCGAGGTTAGTACCCTGCTTTTCACAGTGCGCGACCAGAGAGCCGACGATGCCATGGGCTTGGCGGAACGGGACACCCTTGCGGACAAGATACTCGGCAAGCGAGGTCGCGTCCAAAAAGCCGGCGTCAAGGCCTGATGCGATGCGTTTAGTGTCAAAGGTCGTATGCGCAACGACGGCTGAGGCCATATCGAGGCACTGGCTTATAGTATCGGCGGCGGAGAATATATGAACCTTATCTTCCTGCATGTCGCGGTTGTAGCCGGTGGGCTGTGCTTTTAATAAAGTGAGCATACCCATCAGTGCGCCGTATGTCCGGCCGGATTTGCCGCGAACCAGTTCAAGGGCGTCGGCGTTTCGCTTCTGCGGCATCATACTCGACGATGTGCAGAAACTATCGGCGATGTGAACGAAGCCAAATTCATTCGAGCAAAAGATTATCAGATCCTCACTCAATCGAGACAAGTGCGTCGATATAAGGGCACAATCGAAGATAAATTCCGCGCAGAAGTCCCGGTCGCCGACGGCGTCGATTGAGTTATAAGTCATATCAGAAAAACCAAGTTGTTTGGCGGTGGACTTTCTGTCCAAAGGCAGAGTCGAGCCGGCAATCGCGCCCGCGCCGAGCGGCGATATGCTGACCAACTGCTGACAATTGCCCAGACGAATAAAATCCCGCTGGAGCTGCTCGACGAAATTCAGCAGATACGACGCGATTACGATGGGTTGTGCCCGCTGGAGATGGGTATATGCGGGCATCACGTCCTCGGTATATTTGGCTGCCTTGGCTGCAAGCGTTTTTTGCAGACCGGTGATTTTGGCCTGGATTGTATCAATCTCATCCCGCAGCCAGAGTCGCAAATCAGTGGCGACCTGGTCGTTTCTGCTGCGACCTGTGTGCAGCTTTTTGGCAGGCGCCCCGATTTTTTTGACAAGGGCATTTTCAATCGCCATATGAATGTCTTCGTATGTCTTGTCGAATTTGAATTTGCCCTCGGCGATTTCCCGCTCGATTCGCGCCAGGCCTCGTTTGATTTTCGCAAATTCTGTTTTGGTAATGAGCTTGCGTTGCGCCAGCATTTGCGCGTGCGCGATTGAGCCGGCAATATCGTATTTGTAAAGCCGCTTGTCGATGCTCAGGGACTCAACGAAATCGACCATAAGTCGGTCAGGGGTTCCCGCGAGGCGGTGTTCCCAGCTTTTAAGTTTAGCCATAGTTTATCACTCCAAAAAGGAACTTCTGCGCAGATAATACGCCCCCCTGCCGGATGTGTCAAGCGAAGGGAAACAGAACTGCGGGCTTTATATCAGGACGAGAGAATGGTAGATTAGAGGACGATATGAAAAACAGATGTCCAGTATGTCGCAAGGTTATGGATAAGGCGGGCCGGCAGAACAGCCGGGAGGGCGGATTTTATCCTTTCTGCAGCAATCGATGCAGGATGTTAGATTTGGGCAAATGGTTTGACGGGGATTACAGGATACCGGCGGAAGTGAGGCCGGAGGAGGCGGAGAACATCAGCGAAGAAACGACAAAAGGAGAGAGCGCCGCGTCGGAACAGGACAAGGCCGAAAACGATTGACAAGCCGGAGTAACCGGCCAATAATACAGCCGCAGGAAAACAGCATTGATTCGTGGCGTGTCGTAGGTCAATCGAAGCTGTTTGAAAGGAACCGAAATGAGCAGCGAAAACCAGGCAGGCAGGATTCTCGACAGCTTGCTGTTCCCCAGGATATTGCAGAGCTTCCGTATGGCGATACAGCCGAGCAAATTGATAATCGCGTTCTGGATGATAGCGACGACGGGCCTCGTCGGCTGGGTTATGGATTTGCCGAAGACGGTGGTGACGACGCCGGGCACAAACGGAGTCGAAACTGAGCTTAACTTGTATCTGACCGCGCCAGAACAACTCGACTCGTATATAGAAAGATACGCGGGAACGGAACATCCCAGGGGGGTGTTTTCGACGATGTGGGGTTTTGGGATTGCGAAATTCCACCACTCACTTAGGGCGATTTTCGCATTTGACCCGTTCGGCGTCCTGGATAACACCGTTGAGTTCCTGCACGCAGTAAAGTGGGCAATCAAATATCATCCGATTTACTGCTTGATTTTCGCGGCGATAAATTTATGCGTTGTTTCGGTCGGCGGCGGCGCAATATGCCGGATAGCGGCGTTGCAATTTGCCAGAGGCGAGAAGCCGGGGGTGACAGAATCGCTGCGATTCAGCATAAAGAGATTCACAAGCTTTTTAGGAACGCCCATAGTGCCTATGATAATCGTGGCGATGGTGGGCGCCTGCGTAGTGATAATCGGTCTGATAAGCAATATACCTTTGGGGTTAGGAGAACTGGCAGTTGGGGTTTTGACGCTGCCCGCGCTGGCGGCCGGGGCAATTATAGCGGCGGTTGTGTTAGGAGTGATTGGCGGTTTCAATTTGACGTTTCCTGCGGTGGCGTATGATGGTTCGGATAGTTTGGACGCGGTCAGTCGGGCGTTTAATTATGTGTATGCCAGGCCGTGGCGTATGGGGTTTTATACGGCGATAGCGGTGATTTACGGGGCTATCTGTTATATTTTTGTTCGATTCTTCGCGTTTCTGCTTTTGTGGTCAACATACAGGGGACTTTGTCTGGGGGCTATAACGCAAAGTGCATGCGGGCTGCCTGATAAAATTGCCGCGATTTGGCCTGAGCCGAGTTTCTCCCGGCTGGTGGCATACTCATCCGCCGCGGGCAACTGGTCGGAATCAGCGGCGGCACTTCTGGTATATCTATCAGCTCTTGTAATCGTCGGGCTGGTGGCGTCCTTCATAATCAGCTTTTACTTTTCATCGAACACCGTGATATACGCGATGATGCGAAACCAGGTTGACGACACACCGCTGGAGCAGATTTACACTGAGGCGGAGGAAACGAAGGGACAACCCGCCGAGGTTAAACAGTAGCTATCGCAATTCAAAGATGGTATGATGCTTCAAACACCACACCCACTGTCCGATAAATATGCGGGCAGAGTTTCTTGACAACTATTTAAGCGGCCAATAGAATCACCTATGCAGATTATGCCTGGGGCTTGGCCTGCCGATAGTACATTATGACTGAATCAAACTCAGATATGCAGACAAAATACAAAGCCACAAATCCGGCGGCTTCTAAATCTGTGCCTAATATACTACTGCGGTTTCGCAGGCCTTTGATAGTGCTGGCGCATCTTGCCGTATTCGCGGTGTCACTGTTACTATCGTTTCTGGTGGCCTCGAATATGCAAATCAGGACGGAGTGGCTCGTCGGGCAGTATCCGACTCTGCTGGTATTCGTCCTTGTCATCAAGACGGCGATTTTCGGGCTGTTCAAGCAGTATCGCGGCTGGTGGCGGTACGTCGGGATATCAGATTTGACGGGTATAATCCGGGCGTCGCTTGTCAGCACAATGTTGATTTTCGGGCTGTGGGTGGCGGGGTTGTATGTCAATTCTGTGCGAAGAAGCATACCGAACGTATTCGACGTCAGCCAGGCCGTATTCGTGGTGGATATGTTCTGCACGGTGTTGCTGCTGGCGGGGTTGCGAATGGCAATCCGGCTGTACTACGAGGAATTCCGCACGGTCGAGTCAGGCAGATTAAAACGCTTTTTGATTGTAGGAGCGGGGAATACAGGGGAGTCGCTGCTGCGAGAGATTCACCGAATGACCGTGGCGGAGTACGAGATGGTCGGCTTTATCGACGACGACCCTGCCAAGCAGGGTATAAGGATACATGATGTACCTGTACTGGGGACGGTGGAGCAACTTGCGGAAATCTGCAGGGAGAAAAATATCGAGGAGGTTGCCATCGCAATGCCCTCGGCGACGGCGCAACAGCGCAGGCGAGTGGTGCAGGTCTGCCAAGGGACAAAAGTCCGTTTCAGGACCGTGCCCTCGATGACGGATATCGCGTCGGGCAAATTCAGGGTCTCGCAGATACGCGACGTGGATATTAACGACCTGCTGGGAAGAGAGGCAATACAGCTCGATACGGATTCGATAGAGGCGTTTATCAAGGGAAAAACGATACTGGTTACCGGCGCCGGTGGTTCTATCGGGTCGGAGATGTGTCGGCAGATATGCCATTTCGGGCCAAAGCTGCTATTGCTTGTGGAACAGGCGGAGAACCCGCTGTTTTATATCGAGCGGGAACTTCGCGAAAAATTTCCTGATATCACGATGACGGCGGTGGTGTGCGACATCACCGACCAGAGTCGAGTGGAAGGCATTTTTGAGAAATACAGGCCCGAAGTCATCATACACGCGGCGGCACACAAACACGTGCCGTTGATGGAGGGCAACCCGGGAGAGGCGATTAAAAACAACGTCGTGGGTAGCCGCACGGTAGCGGACGCAGCGGACAAATTCGGCGCGGGCAACTTTGTTATGATAAGCACCGACAAGGCGGTAAACCCCACCAGCATAATGGGTTCATCCAAACGGGTCGCCGAACTGTATGTACAGGACCTCAACAGGACAAGCAAAACGCACTTTGTTACGGTGCGGTTCGGCAACGTGCTCGGCTCTGAGGGTTCGGTTGTCCCCATTTTCAAAAAACAGATAGCCCAGGGCGGGCCTTTGACGGTTACGCATCCGGATATGAAACGCTATTTTATGACGATACCCGAGGCGAGCCAGCTTGTGCTTCAGGCGGCGTCAATGGGCAAAGGCGGCGAAATTTTTGTGCTTGATATGGGCGAGCCGGTGAAAATTGTCGATTTGGCGAGGGAATTGATTACGCTGAGCGGCTTCCGCCCCGGCGAAGATATCGAGATAACATTCATGGGATTACGCCCCGGCGAGAAGCTGTTTGAGGAACTGTCGATAAAAGGGGAGGATATGCAGGAAACCAGACACCCGAAAATCGGTATATGGAAAAATATGCCGATGGACCGGGACCGGCTGCGGGCGAAAATCGCGGAACTCGTGGCTCTTGCGAAAATCGGGGAGTACGCTGGTATAGTGGCAAAAATCAAAGAGCTTGTCCCCGAATACATCGGCGGAAACTGCAGCAAGACAAATTAATCCGCCATAGCCAATCAATCACCTCAAAAAAGCAAAAGGGCCGGCGATTCTCGCCGGCCCTTGTTTTTTTACCAATGTAAATTCCGATTAGTTTTCAGATTTTTTCGGCGGGTCGTTTTTATCCTCCGTAGCTTTAGCGAAGGAGGACTCCCTCGGATGCGCTGCGGAGTAAACTTCCTTTATTTTGCCGGTTGTCAGGTGCGTGTATATCTGGGTCGTGGAAAGTGACTGATGGCCGAGCAACTCCTGAACGCTTCGGAGGTCAGCGCCGCGGTTCAGCATATGGGTGGCGAAGCTGTGCCGCAGGGTATGCGGGCTGATGGCCGGGTCCAAGCCCGCCATTTTAAGGTATTTATCCATTTTCCGGCGGACGCTTCGGGTGCTGAGGCGCTTGCCGTGCTTATTGACAAACAGGACTTTGCCGTCGAAGTTGCCGTTGAGCTGGGCGCGTTTGTTTCTGAACTCCATATAGTGCTGGACGATTTGCAGGACGGAGGAACTGATGGGGCAGATTCTTTCCTTTTTACCCTTGCCCCTGATGTGGACGACTTCGCCTAAGAAATCGACATCGTCGAGGTTGATCGCGACAACTTCGCTGACCCGCATACCTGTGCTGTAAAGAGTTTCCATAATGGCCCTGTCGCGGGCGCCGAGCCAGGTGTCGGACGGAGGTGTTTCGAGGAGACGTTTTATCTGTTCATACTCGAGGAAACGCGGGAGCCGTTTTTCCTGTTTTGGGGTGCGGATGCCGACGACCGGGTTGGAGCTTACGCGGTTTCTTTTGACGAGGAACTTGTAGAAACTGCGAAGGGTCGCCAGCTTGCGTGCGATGGTAGCCTTGGAGTACTGCTTCTCGTTCAAGACAACGAGATAGCTTCTCACGGCGTTGACATCGACAGAAGCCAGAAGCTGGTCAACATCGACTTTTGGATGAGCCGCTACTGCCGTAGCCGTTCCGGAGTCGTGCGAACCAAGCGCATCGTCATGGCCGTGCATTTCAGCCCCGGCGTCGCTGCGTCCGGTGAGGAACTCACCGAACTGCAGCAGGTCAACGCCATAGCACTTGGCCGTATGAGGACTGAAACGTTTTTCGAACTGGAGATAGTTTAGGAAATCCTGGATAATTAAGCTGTCTTCCATAATTTGCACCCGTCATTCATTACCAACAAAAAATTGCGGGCCACCGAGAAGGCCTCGCGGTTTAGGGTTTATTGTTTCACTTTTACCTTATCGCCGATGAGTTCGTCGGCCTGGCCGATAAGTGACTGCGTAAGCTTGAAGCTCAGGACGGCAGCGTCGAACCAGTCGAAGTCGGTGCGTCCGCTCCTTGCCTGCTCAACAAGGACGTCGAGCAATTTATCCTCGGAACCGCTTTCGTAACGGAAGATAAATTTCTGTTTGCCCTTTTTGAGAATAAGTTGTTTGCTTACTTTGTTCACAGCCACCAGACCCTTACTATGTTTTTCCGCAACATACCGCCGGGGACGACGTCCCCCTTTACTTATCGGTCTTAATCCGGCCTACTTAAGATTTTTTTTAACCAGAGGCGATAATATCGCCGTTGACGGAAACACTACAGGAGTTTTATCGGCCAATAGACCGGCGGTCTTTACAAATTGAGGATGAATGTTGCGATATTTTGGTGGGATTTAACGGTCGAAATAGATTACAGGGGCAAGCGGCTAATGCGCCTTGAAGAATGTTTTACCCTGCTTGTTCTCGGACCAGACGACCCCCTGCTCCTTGAGGGCGTCGAGATAAACAAGGGCGTTGCTGGCATCGAGGCCGAGGGCCGAGCAGATGTCGTTTAGGGAGCAAGGTCTCCGTTTCAGCATTGATAAGAGGGTTTGAGGAACATTGTGGGTAACTTTTTGGCAGTGGCTGGAGGCAAAGTCGGCAATGACTTCGCAGTTGGAGGCCAGTTGCCGGGCAATTGCCTGGAGCTTGTCGGGGGCGATTTTTTCGATGCCCTGCTCGGCGGTCGGTCGGACGGCGGTATTGAGATGGACCTTGTCCGGACGAATTTTTTTTATCGCCGAGGCGATTTTGGCAAGCTGGGGGCTATCCGTGTTGAAACGGTCGATACAGAATACCTCGAGCCAGATTTGGCCCGGGTATTCATTTTTCAAGGCACACAAGCCCTCAACCAGGCGGTCGAAGGTAATCTGTTCGTGGGGGCGGTTTACCATATCGAAGGTCTGCTCGTCACCGGCATCGAGTGAAGGGAGAATAACGTCGGCGGCCGCACAATCGGCCCGGACCTCGGGCAGATAAAAAAGTGTGCCGTTGGTCAGGACTGCAACGGGGATGGAGGTAATTTTTTTAATCCCCTCGATTAGCCGGCCAAGACCGCTGTGGAGAGTTGGTTCGCCTGAACCGCCAATAGTTATGTGGTCGGCCTGCAATCCGGCGTCGAGCAGCCGTTTCAGTTCCGCCAGGACGTCGCCGACGGGAACATATTCTTTTCGCTCGAGCGTTTTGCAGGTGGTTTTCCCGAGTTGGCAATAGATGCAGTCGAGGGTGCAGGTTTTGAATGGGACGATATCGACACCCAAACTGAGTCCCAGCCGGCGAGAAGGCACCGGACCATACAGGTATTGGTTTCTGTCAGGCATTTTTCCGCCCGCTAACTATATCGAAGATTTTTCTGCAATCGGTGAGCAGATCTTCAACCCATTCAATGGGCATAATAACAGCGGAGTCGGATTTTGCCTTTTGGGGATTGGTGTGAACTTCGAGAAACAGGCCATTTGCCCCGGCGGCAATAGCGGCTTTGGCGAGGATGGGGGCGAATTGACGCTGGCCGCCGCTGGCGTTGCCGAGGCCGCCCGGCTGTTGAGTGCTGTGGGTGGCGTCGAAGACAACGGGGCAGCCAAGCTGCTTCATAGTGGTGATAGCGGTCATATCGTTGACTAAGCGGTTGTAGCCGAAGAATGTGCCTCGTTCAGTGAGAAGGATTTTATCGTTGCCGCAGGAGCGAATCTTTTCAACGACGTTGGTCATTTCCTCCGGCGAGAGGAACTGTCCTTTTTTGACGTTGACCGGCTTACCCGTCTCGGCACAGGCACAGAGCAGGTCGGTCTGCCTGCACAGAAAAGCGGGAATCTGAAGGGCATCGACGACCTTTGCGACTTTTTCGGCCTGCTCGGGCAGGTGAACATCGGTCATTACGGGCAATTTCACCTTAGCGCGCACAGCAGCTAAGATTTCAAGCCCTTTTTCCAGCCCCGGACCTCTAAAACTGGATGCGCTGCTGCGGTTGGCCTTATCGAAACTGGCCTTGTAAATGACGCCTATCCCGGTACGAGAGGAAATATCCGCCAGACGATTGGCGATATCGAGGCAGATTTGTTTTGTCTCGATCACGCAGGGGCCGGCGATAAGAAACATCGGGGCCTTTCGACTAATCTCCACTGAACCGATTTTGAAAGTTTTAGCTCGCATATTTGTTATCTGTGATTGAGCGATTATCCTCGACAGGGAGCTATTTGTCAAAGGGCTACTTCAGCGCCCTTAAAATTTGCGCCCTGATACCCGCTGGTTTTGCGCCTTCGGGCACCATCACCCGCACCGCTTTGGGAATAATGGTTATCCGCACCGGCACGGCCGGGCCGGGGTCGCCGTCAACCTCGGTAGCCAGTTTGGGGTTTGGAGAACCGACGGTGATATTTTTACCCTGGCGATAAATGACGTCGCCGCAGCGAGGGTGCATCTGCAGGACGGTCATAGCAGAATGTTTGACTAAATGCGTCCGATGGGCGCACTTGTAAACACAAATATCGAGAAGCCCGTCACTGTAATCGGCATGTTCGAGAATGTTAAGACCTAAGGCATACCTGGAGATGTTGCCGACAAAAACAAGTCCTCGCCCGTTAAAAATCTGTTCACCATCGACCTCGACGGTTATTGGGGCAAACCGGTATCGCCAGAAAGTCCGCCAGAGGGGCCAGAAGTAATCGAAGTAATTTATGTGTCCGGTGCGATTCTGGCTGACCTCGGCAACCACCTCGCCGTCAAAGCCGAACCCGGCTATCGAGGTGAAGCACCTGCCGTTGGCGTTGCCCAAATCGAGGGCCCGCGTAAAACCCGCTTCGAAAGTTCGTATCAGCGTCGCGAGCGTTTTTTCAAGACCCAGCTCGTTGGCGAGGAGATTTTCGGTGCCGCCCGGAATGATAAGGAGTGGCTTATCGCTGCCTTCGAGGCCGTGTGCGACTTCCCTGATAGTGCCGTCGCCGCCCACGGCGACAACCATTGCGCAGTCGGTGTCGCCGGCGGCATTTGTGGCGAGTTCGCAGGCGTGTTCGAGCGAGCGGGTAAGATTCATACGGACGTCGAAGCCCCTGCCGGTAAGGTACTGCTCGAATCGCCAGCCGGGAAGTTTCTCGCCGCTGCTGGCGCCGGATTTCGGATTGACTATGTAAGCGATATAACCGTCGTCGGGTTTAATTACGCTCATAATAATCGCTAAAAGAAAACCTTACTGCTTTTCCTTCCGCGTCGCCGAATCTGCTTTTGCATCAATGCAGCGTAACTTTGGTGTATGTGCGGCAAATCCTCCAGGCCCAGTTTTTTCTGCACGTCGGCAATTTTCTTCTCACTTGGCCCTTCTATTTCCACAAAAGTCCCCAGAAGAGGTAGTTCGTCCAGCGCGACCTCACAGCCGCCTAATCGCCAGACCTGACGCTTCTTTTGATACACAAGGGCCTTTTTATATCCAACCGCGGCAAGAAACATCTCCGCAATATCAGCATCAGATATCCCGAATTGAATTTCCTGCCTCTGTTTGAATCGCCCTTTTCGCCGGGGACCTTTGAAGGTTATTACACCGGGGTGCCGCGGCTTTCCCTGGTCCATAACTTGTCGGCGAATCCGTAGTGCGCTGTCGGATTTTCTCAGCGACTTTTTAGCGTCGTCAAAGTAAGTATCGGTATGAACGGCCCCTCGCAGAAATTTGGCGTCACGGGCCTTTAACCGGCGAGCCACTTTTTTCAGCGAATCAACCCTCAGCTTTGCTTCGATTTCGATATGCATCAGACAACCACAGAATACAAAATGACTTTTTAGAGCCGGGCCTTTATCTCATCCAATCGTTTTTTGGCATCCGGCTCGGTGGCAAAGTGCTTATCAAGCTCTGCACAGGAATACCTGTCGCAATGTGCGCAATTCTCAACGCCCTTTGTCATCGCGCATTTCCTGATTTGGCAATTTTCGCAGCTGGAAAATAATCTTCCGCCTTTCATCGTGCAGCCGTCGCAATCAGTAACATCTTCCACGCGTGTTTCCACGCCATAATATTTCTTAATATAACGAGCTATCTGCTCCCTCATTTGCCTTTGTCTCTCAGCGTTTTTCTCTCTTGTCGCCAGGTAAATGCGGCACTTGATACAATTTAATCCGCAATACGCAATCATTTCCGATGCCATCTTTTCATCTGCTCCTTTTTTGGACTGATTATTACAGCCGGTAAGTCCAACGCCCCCCAGCGCCAATCCTGCTGCCACGCCTGTGCCTCGTATAAGAAAGCATCTTCTGCTGCATTTACTGTGCATTGCGATGACTCCTTTCTAAACGACAATGTTTACCAGCCGTGACTTGATTACGATTACTTTTTTCGGCTGTTTGCCCGCAAGGGCTGCAATGACCTTTTCGCTGGCCAGCGCCTTTTGCTTTATCTGCTCATCATCCGCCTGGGCAGGGACAACAATTTTGTCTTTGATTTTGCCGTTGACCTGTATGGCTAATTCGATTTCGGCTTCTTTTACCAGCTCCGGGTCGAACTTCGGCCACCGTTCGTAAGCGAGCGTTTTATTATGGCCGAGTTTTTGCCAAAGCTCCTCCGCGATATGCGGCGCAAAGGGCGACAGAACCAGCACAAACTGCTCAACAACCGACTTCGGCAAAACTGATTGCTTTATAAGATGATTGACAAGAATCATCATTGAGCTAATCGCCGTATTGAAACCAAAGGTCTCGACGTCGCCGCCGACTTTTTGAATTGTCTGGTGAAGTAATCGCGTGGTCGCCTCATCAGCTTTCGCATTTTGAATGGCAGCGTTAAGATTGCCTGTGTCCTCATTAATAATCAGCCGCCAGACGCGCTGCAAAAACCGGTGCACGCCCTCGACCCCCTGCATACTCCAGGGTTTGACCGCCTCCAGCGGGCCCATAAACATTTCGTAAAGGCGCATCGAATCCGCGCCGTATTCAGCGACAACCTTATCGGGATTAACAACGTTGCCCCGCGACTTGCTCATCTTCTGGCCGTCTTCACCGAGAATCATTCCCTGGTTGACCAATTTTTTGAATGGCTCTTTTGTGCTGACGTAACCAATATCAAACAGGAATTTGTGCCAGAAACGGGAATACAGCAGGTGCAAAACCGCGTGCTCCGCCCCGCCTATGTAGAGGTCAACGGGCATCCAGTATTTTTCCTTCGCCCCGTCGCAGCAGCGATTGGCATTGCCCGGGTCGATATACCGCAGATAATACCAGCAGCTCCCCGCCCATTGCGGCATCGTGTTTGTCTCGCGCAAGGCAATCCCGCCGCATTGCGGACAGGTCGTCTTGAGCCACTCGGTCGCCTTCGATAATGGCGGCTCGCCCGTCGCAGGCGGCGTATAATCCTGCATATCAGGCAGCTTCAAAGGCAACACCGATTCAGGCAAGCCCACTATCCCGCATTTATCGCAATGCACAAGGGGTATTGGCTCGCCCCAGTATCGCTGCCTGCTGAAAAGCCAGTCGCGGAGTTTGTAATTGATTGCCTTTTTACCAAGCCCTCTTTCCTCAAGCCATCTGGTAATTCGCTCCTTGAATTCGGGCGTCTTCAGTCCCGTAAACTGGCCCGAGTTTATCGCCGTGCCATCGCCCGCGAAACATAACTTCCCCTCTTTTACAAGTTTTGTCTGCTCTGCGTCCGGCGGCTCAACCACCTGGATAATCGCAAGATTAAATTTTTTCGCGAATTCAAAATCGCGGTCATCATGCGCGGGTACAGCCATAATAGCGCCTGTGCCGTAGCTGATGAGAACGTAATCGCTTATCCAAATCGGGATTTTCGTCTCATTGACGGGATTGATTGCGTATGCGCCGGTGAATTCGCCCGTTTTTTCCTTCGCCAGGTCGGTGCGGTCGAGGTCGCTTTTGCGAGCCGCCTCTTCGCGGTATTTTTTTACCGCGTCCTTCTTGTCCTTCGTCGTGATAACATCAACAAGCGGCTGTTCCGGCGAGAGCACCATATAAGTCGCGCCGAAAAGCGTATCTGGCCGAGTAGTGAAAACGCGGATATTATCATTGCGACCATCTATTTTGAAATCGACCTCCGCGCCGATACTCTTGCCAATCCAATTTCGCTGCATTTCCTTAATCGGCTCAGGCCAGTCAACTTCAGCGAGGTCTCCAAGCAATCGCTCGGCATATTCGGTTATACGCAGCAGCCACTGCCTAAGAGGTTTTCTGATGACCGGGTGTCCCCCTCGCTCGCTTACCCCCCCTACCACTTCCTCATTGGCAAGCACTGCCCCCAAAGCAGGACACCAATTGACTGGCATCTCCGACTCGTATGCCAAACGATGGTCATCTATATATTTTCGCTTTTCAGCGTCACTCAGCCCTGCCGGTATCGGCAGCTCTTTAATCGGCCTTGCTTTTTGCTGCTTTTCATCAAACCAGCTATTGAAAAGGTTCAGGAATATCCACTGCGTCCATTTGTAATAGTTCGGGTCGGTAGTATTAACCTCCCTGTCCCAGTCGTAGCTGAAACCAAGTAACTTGATTTGTTTGCGTATCCCTTCGATGTTATTCTGCGTGGTCTCGGCAGGATGTGTTCCGGTTTGAATGGCATATTGCTCAGCCGGCAGTCCAAACGCGTCCCACCCCATCGGGTGCAGAACGTTGAAACCCTTCATCCTCTTATATCGGGACGATATGTCACTGGCGGTATAATTTTCTATATGCCCAGCGTGAATCCCCGCACCGCTCGGGTATGGGAACATATCCAGCACATAATACTTCGGCTTGGCATCGCAGTCGGCGGCCTTGAAGGTCTTGCCGGCTTCCCAGTTCTGCTGCCATTTCTTCTCTATCGCGTTAAAATCGTAAATGCCAATTTTTTCGTCCATTGTCTTCTTGTTACCTTCTCGAATGTGGACAACTGTTATCGCTGCACCCGAAACACTTTTTCGATTGACCTTCCTTCACTTGCGCCGAGAACACCGAAAGCTGTTTTTTCAACTTCCCGCTGCCGCAGTGGGCGCATTTTCGCTCACCCTTATTGCCGCTGCTTTCAAGTAATTCGGTTATCTTGCCGCAATCATCGCATTTATATTCGTAAATCGGCACCATTTTCCTCAATTCAACGGTTCTTTTGGCTCGTAAAAAGATTTATGTTATGATTATAAGCTCTAAATATCAATATCAATTCATATTCCCCAAGCGGGGAGTGATTGATAGAAGGCACAGTGGTCGATTATATAACAATGACGAAATGGTGATTTCAGAAAGGATGATAAGGCAGATATGAGATTTATGGCACCGATAGTAATGCTGGTTGGTTCAAATTTGTTTATGACATACGCCTGGTATGGGCATTTGAAAGACCTGAAGGGCAAGGCGGTTTTCATCGCCATTGTGGCAAGCTGGGCAGTAGCGTTTTTCGAGTATTGCCTCCAGGTCCCCGCCAATCGCATCGGTTTTCAGTTCTTCTCGCTGGCGCAGTTGAAGGTCATTCAGGAAATAATAACTATGGCCGTCTTCGCCGTATTTTGCATCGTGTATATGAAGCAATCGCTCAAGCTGGATTTCCTCTGGGCCGGGTTGTGCTTGCTCGCCGCTTCCTATTTTATGTTCAGGGGCTTCACGTTGCCGAGCTAAAGGATAGATATGAAACCTGCTAAAATCAGAATCACAGTTTTGCTCCTGCTTGTAGTCGGACTCATCGCCGCTGGCTACTTCGGGCGAGGATACCTCCTGCGTGAAATGACGATTCACCAACTGCTCAACGAGAATAAACAGCTTAAAGAAGCAATCGCAAACCTGACTACCGAGGAGCAGATTGGATACGCAAAGGTAATCAAGCAGGAAACCAAAGACGGCAAGGTTTGGACGACGCTGCGATTTGTCGAAACAGACAGAAGCGACAAGCTCAAAAAAATCCTCGAAAAGGATTACGCAATCGAAGGCGACATCGTTCACTTCGACGCGCTGATAGTGAAATTCGACAACAAAATGGTAATGGATGGCAAAGAGCGGGCGATGTACCTGTGGCGAAGGATTTACGGCGAAACTATGCCCCCGCAGAATGGCTTGGCGATTGAATCACCCGGCGCAGAGCCGGCAAGATACGCCGATTTACTTGCTCGCCTGCCCATCAAACAAAGGGAGATGTTCTGGTCTAATATCTGGGATTTGGCTAACGACGTGGAGAAGCTAAAACAGGACGGCATCACGGCCATTTACGGCAACGCCGTATATTCCAAGCTCAAAGAAGGCCTGATTTACGTCTTCAAAATCAGCCCAACGGGCCAGTTATATCCCGAAGTCGTCCCCGATATGTAACAAAACGTGAAAAAGGGGTCAGGCCCCTTTTTAATTTAAATCTATGAATCAACCTGATTTTGATATTGCAATCATAGGCGGCGGGATTGTCGGGTTGGCAACGGCATACAAAATCGCCACAAGCCACCCCCGTTTACGAATCGCAGTGCTGGAAAAAGAACCGACGCTTGCCGGCCACCAGACAGGACACAATTCCGGCGTCATTCACTCCGGCTTATATTACAAACCCGGCTCAGCCAAGGCCAGAACCTGCACCGACGGACGCAAACAGCTCGTCGCTTTCGCCAGGCAATACAGCATCCCTCACGAAATCTGCGGCAAAATAATCGTCGCCACAAGCGAAAAAGAAATGCCCAACTTCGAACGCATTTTTAATAACGGAATCCAAAACAGGATTGAAGGCGTCGCAAAAATCAGCCCGGCCCAAATCAAACAAATCGAGCCGTATTGCGCAGGTATCGCGGGAATAAAAGTCCCCTGCACGGGTATAATCGACTTTGTGGCGGTAGTGAATAAGCTGGCGGAACTCATAAAAAAGCAAAACGCGGACAACAGGATATTTCTCTCCCGCAATGTCACCGGCTTCCAAAAAGAAAATACCCGTACGCAAATACTAACGAATCAGGAAGCCGTTTCGAGCCGATTCGTCATCAATTGCGCAGGTTTGCAAAGCGACAGAATCGCCCGCCTCGACGGCGTAAATATCAAAATGCGAATCGTCCCCTTCCGCGGCGATTATTATGATTTGAAACCAGAGGCACAGGGCAAGGTAAAAAACCTCATTTACCCTGTTCCCGACCCCACATTCCCGTTTCTCGGTGTGCATTTTACGAGAATGGTCGCAGGCGGCGTCGAATGCGGCCCAAACGCCGTATTCTCATTCAAACGTGAGGGATACGGCAAATTCGATTTCAATTTACGAGACGCCTGGGAATCGCTCGTTTATCCCGGCACTTTGAAACTATTTATTAAAAACTGGCGATACGGCCTTGGCGAATACATCAGGGCATTCTCAAAGAAACTTTTTGTTAAACAACTGCAGCGGCTTGTCCCTTCAATTCAGGGAACCGACTTAACGCCCGGCAACTCAGGCGTCCGCGCGCAGGCCGTCGGCACAGATGGAAAGCCGATTGATGATTTTGTGATTGAGTCCCACGGCAACGCCATTCACGTTTTGAACGCCCCCTCCCCCGCCGCAACCGCATCGCTGGCCATCGCCGACCACATCACCTCCCTCGCTACTCAACACTTCAAACTATAAACCGCATAATTGTCCGTGTCACCTGTCCTGAGCAAAGTCGAAGGAGTCCGTGTTCCAGTCGGCGTCAGTCCGTGTTATAATCCCTGCGATATGAGCAAATATGAGCAAAACAGTTTATTCGGCGAGGACAAAACCGACAAAGCCCCCGCGGGCCGCGTTATCCGCGTGGCGTTCGAGTCGGGCGTCGATGCCGAATTCGATTACCTCGTGCCCGACAAACTCTGGCCCATAGCCGTCGGCCAGCGAATCGAAACACCCTTCGGAAAATCAAACAAAATCGAAACTGGCTTTTGCGTTGGTTCGACAAGCTCACCACAGGTCGAAATAAATGCGATTCCCGCACAGTCGTATAAAGGCAAAAAATTCAAACTCAAAGCAATATCGGCTGTCGTTGACAAAGAGCCGCTTGTTGACGCGGGCCTGATGGAGCTGGCCCGCTGGATTAGCGATTATTATGTATGCCCACTCGGTATGGTGCT
Organism: Sedimentisphaerales bacterium; assembly: GCA_050013675.1. Classification (GTDB taxonomy): domain Bacteria; phylum Planctomycetota; class Phycisphaerae; order Sedimentisphaerales; family Anaerobacaceae; genus Fen-1362. The sequence goes on along the minus strand of JBEKEU010000004.1, from coordinate 13,471 downwards.
CAGCGCAATTGTCCCCGGAGCCGTCAAAAAAGGCGCAGGTGAAAAAAAGCAAAAATACGTTTACCTGGCTGTCGCTCCGGAACAAATTGACAAAATCACCGGCCAGATAAAAGGTAAAAAGCAAAAACAGATTGTTCAGCATTTGATAAACTCAAACGCCTTCGAAATCGAATCGGCAATAGAACTTGATGAACTCCTCGAAACCGTCGGCTGCACCGATGTCCCCGTCAAAAATCTCACCGAAAAACAAGTTATCAAAATCGCCCAGAGAACCGTCCTAAAATCCCTCCCCGCTATGCCCGAAGGTATGCTCATTAAACGGGAAAAAGTCGTCCTCAACGATGACCAGCGAAAAGCCCTCACTAACATTATCAGCCGAATAAACGAAGATAGATTCGGCGTCACACTCCTCTTCGGCGTTACCGACAGCGGCAAAACCGAGCTTTACATAAAAACAATCGAAGAAACAATCAAAAAAGGCAAAACCGCAATCGTGATGCTTCCCGAAATCGCGCTGACCACCCAGACAATCCAGCGTTTCAGCGCAAGGTTCGACCGAATCGCGGTTATGCACTCAGGCCTCACCGCCCCACAGCGAAATACACAATGGCACAAAATAAAATCGGGCGAAGCCGACGTCGTTATCGGCGCACGCTCCGCCGTCTTCGCACCGCTGGCCAACCTTGGCCTCATTGTCGTCGATGAGGAACACGAGCCAAGCTACAAACAGGACACCACTCCCCGATACCACGGCAGAGACGTCGCGATTAAACGCGCCCAACTCTGCAACGCACATTGCGTATTAGGAAGCGCAACTCCATCATTGGAGACGCTGCAAAACTGCAAAACAAAAAGAGCATTCTTCAATATGGTCCGCCTGCCCAAACGCGTGATGGACCTCCCCTACCCTGAAATGCGACTCGTCGATATGAAGGACTTCCCCTCGCAACTGATGAGCGAGCCGCTGACAAATCAACTCACCGAAACACTCGCCAGAAACGAGCAGGCAATCTTACTCCTGAACCGCCGTGGCTACAGCAATTTTATCTTTTGCCCCTCCTGCAAACACATCCTCCGCTGCCGAAATTGCGACGTAACGCTCACCTTCCACAAAACCCTTGCCCGGCGTAGCGATAGCGAAGTCGGGACCGGCTTCAATATCGCGCCAATCCCCACAATCACGGGCCGTCACATGCACTCCGGCCTCGCAATCTGTCACTACTGCGGCTCACAAACTCTCGTCCCCGAAAAATGTCCCCTCTGCGGCAAAGGTATGACAATGATTGGCCTCGGCTCTCAACGCCTCGAAGAGGACCTCGCCCGAAAATTTCCAAACGCCAAAATAGCCCGCGTCGATAGTGACTCAATGAAAGGCGCCGACTACTACCGCGTCCTGCGCGATTTCAGCGAGGGCAAAATCAACATCCTCGCCGGCACTCAAATTCTCGCCAAAGGCCTGCACTTCCCCAACGTCACCCTCGTCGGCATCATCAGCGCAGACACCTCACTTTACCTCCCCGACTTCCGCGCCAACGAACGCACCTTCCAACTGATTAGCCATGTCGCAGGCCGCGCGGGACGCTCCGCCAAAAAAGGCATCGTCTTCATCCAGACGTTTCTACCAAATCAGCCCGCTATTCAATTCGCCCTCAAAAACGATTTCGAGGGTTTCGTAAAAGAGGAACTAACGCACCGAAACGCCTGCAACCTGCCCCCCTTCTGGCGATTAGCCCTGATTACCCTGCGCGACAGGACACACGAAAAACTCGAACTGGCCGCCAAACTTATGCGTGAAAAAATCGACCGCATTGTGGCCGACGAAAAATTACAAATCAGGGTTCGCGGCCCCATACAGGCGATAATCAGCCGAATCCAGACCTTCCACCGTATGCAAATCATTCTTCAGGCCCCTCAGCCCGCCATTTTGCACCAGTTATTTACGACCCTTCGCAATTCCCCTCCTATTCGCCCCGCCGTAACGATTGCTATCGACATCGACCCGGTTGACCTTTTGTGACTTGCAGTCGGTTTCTTGTCGTGTTATACTCACGTTTTTAGTTGACCGGGGTGTAGCTCAGCTTGGCTAGAGCGCTTGGTTCGGGACCAAGAGGCCGCTGGTTCGAATCCAGTCACCCCGATTCGCCTAAACGGAGGCACATTATGACAGAAAAGCAGCAACAAGGACCCGGCACACCCCCAGCCAACGAATTGCCGGGGCAGGCGGGGCAGCCAACCGGCGGCACCCCCGACAACGACAATCGAGGGCAGGTAACGCCGGAGACGCTCAAGAGTGCGATGAAGGCCTTCAAGAAGCGACTCAAACTCACCGCGCTGGATGAAGATTCGAGCTTGGGACGCGGGCCGTTTTCGAGCGGGACTAAGGGCGTTTATGCGATACAGCCGCCAAACCAGTTTCCCCGCGAGGTCTGGCAGGAATTGTGTCGGCTGGGCCGGCTCCGCGACAGTGGCCACGGTATGTATGAACTCGTCAAAGAACAACAGGGATAGTGCCCGCTTCCACTAAATAATTGGCGGGCATATACGAAATTCTAAATTCTAAACCCTAAATCCTAAACCCTTCATTAAACTCAGGGCAGGCAAATTCGAATTACCAAATCGCTAAATTCAAAAATAGTATAAGTGGGAACTTATGATTTTACGATTTTCGCAAAAAAGTTTGGGAAGAAATCTACGGATAAACGTTACAGTTAGCCCAGATTAACGAAGATGGGTAAGATAGAGAAGCCCTTCGACGTGCTGTGCTTGCTCAGGGTAAAATGGGTAAGGTGAAAAAAAATTTTCATCTCAAAAAGCGCTCAAAAAGTGAGGCAAAATGGGGTCAAATTGATGAAAAGTGAGGTCGTTTTGACAAAAAGTGAGCCAAAATGCGCGCGTTTTGATAGTTTTTGAAGCCCTTTTTTGAGTTCGATATATTAGCGGAATTAATTGTTAAAATAGGTAGCCACAGAGGACACAGAGTTTTTTTTGCCACAGATAGACACAGATTAACACTGCTTTTGGTCGGCTTGTGTTCTCGACATAGTCAATTCTCCAAACGATGTTTGTGCGATTGACCTATGTCTTCGTCCACAGATGCGTTAGAAACGCCTCTTTATTATTAAGCCGAGCCAAACTATGCTCCCCCTAAGGGGTCCAAAAGGCCCTCGTTTCGCCCACAAGGCCAATTACATTGTCCTTATTTATAAGCTGTCTGAAACTACTAAATGAAGCCGGGGAAAGACACGGATTTGGCGTGAAAATGGGTCCCCCCCTACGACGTGCGGGGATCTTCGCTACGCTACGAGAAGGCGCGGAATTAATTGTAAAGATGGGGGAAGTTAGAGCAAAAATCAAAAAGCAAAAGGCAAAAATGTGGTATCCCGGAGGGATGGATTTTAATTTGACGCTGATTGCGCAGGGTTACGCTGTTTTTTAACTGGCCACAGATTACACGGATTAACACCCCTCTTCGCTCCGCTTCGCCGGGGCAGGCAGATTTTTTCACCACGAAGTCACAAACAAACACGAAGAGACACAAAAATCACAAAAGGACACAGAGATTTTGAGTTATGGGCCAATGTTACCTTTTGACAACATGTGCCTTAGCATAGTAATATTAATATAGCCTTTGGCTGGGGGCAAAAGGCAAGAAGGCTGGAGAGTGAGAATGAGCAATATCTTAGAGAGAGATTTTGCCGCGTATATTCCGCATTTTAATTCCCTGCCTTAATCTTAATAAAATTTGGAGAAGGAGAGAAACGATGAGAATGCGAAGTTTTCTGGCAGGGGTTCTTATTTTGGCAACAGGTAATTTTGCGATGGCCGACACCATACGCGGGATTGATATTGAATTTGTAACCATCGGCAACGTGAATAATTCTGCTGATAGTACCGGCTTCGGCGCAGTAAATTATGCATACAGAATGGGGAAGTATGAAGTAACTGCCCAGCAATATAATACGGCAGCCGCAGCAGGAGGATTTCATGTCGGCTCTGGAAGTGGAAACACGCCAGTAGCTGAGTCATGGTACGACGCTGCTTATTTCTGCAATTACCTGACAACAGGAAATAAAAATACAGGAGTTTACACTATTTCAGGAGATTCTATCCAAATTATGGACCATCAATTGGCGCGTTCGACCTATGGTGTCGCATATTTTATACCCTCTGAAGATGAATGGTACAAAGCAGCTTATTACAAACCTGATGGAAGCGGTTATTCAAGTTTTGCTAATGGCACAGATGTTGCTCCCTTAGCAGGCATCGAAACGAATTATAATACTAATCCTCGTCATGGTCAGGTCTGGGCTGTAGGTTCCGGAGCGATGGAGCAAAATGGAACATATGATATGATGGGTAATCGTCTTGAGTGGACCGAAGGGTTGGATATAGAAAGTCGCAGAATTCTCCGCGGCGGTTTTTGGACGGGATCAGCAGACTATCTTATGTCATCAATGCGTCTAAGCACAAGTCCAGACAACTATGGTTCGATTGGCTTCCGCATCGCCGCCACCCCCATCCCCGAACCGGCAACGCTTTTGCTTCTTGGCCTTGGCGGTTTGATCTTGAGAAAACGCGGAATTAATTGTAAAGATGGGGGAAGTTAGAGCAAAAATCAAAAAGCAAAAGGCAAAAATGTGGTATCCCGGAGGGATGATTTTTACTGGGGCGGGTAAACTTCGGGGCTAAACAATGAGGAAAAACCATAGAATCCTTTTTTTTGTTTTTTTGTCGCAAGATGGACTTTTTGGGCCTCTATATTATGTACGTTGCTCGTGACCCGTGGCTCGTGACTATTAGTTCGTGGTTCGTAGATTGAAGAGATAGAAAACAAAACCATTGACTAATACTGTCGTTTTGGCTAATAGCTAACTATATCGAATATTTATTTAATTTATGGGAGAGTATCTTTATGCAAATAGAGATTTTAGATAATTTAAAAGCTCCTCTAAATGCTATAAAACAGAATCCTATACGTTTTCTTATATTGGTATTAGTATCTATCATCCTCGGATTAGCAGCCATTTTGATACCAATATTGATTATTAGAACGGCTCATTGGGTAAGCTGACCCGGCTTCGTTTTCAACTACGCCGTGGCAAGTTACTCGAAAATTAAAACAGGGCCGGAGTTAATTTGAACGCGAAGCAGTTCATAGTTCGTTGTTCGTAGCAAGAAAAAGTCAGTTTTTAAGTGAAAAAAACTGGGCGGGGGAAGATTGCCCTTTGAAAAAAAATAGGTGACTGTCCCTAGTTAATCCTTACTTCCCAAGAATCTTATAAATATCATTAAGCGAGATATCTTCACGTTCAATAATTGGCTTTATCTTAGTTAACTCTATTCCATGCTGATATTCTCCATATGCACCAATAAGCACTTGATTATCATATTGATCTACTGCTTCATCATCATGCGCATAACTAATCCATCCGTCTCTGATAAAAGATAGAACATTCACAAGCTTTCTGATTTGTTCGATATCAAACCCACGCCCAATCGCTATAACAAAATTTTCTGGGCGTCCAGCACCCCCGCCAAATGTTTCATGCACAGGAATACCATGTTGTATCAACTCTTTAGCTATCCTCTCAAACTCAATGAGCGATTTGTTTAACATTACTGTGACTTTTGACCACTTCAATTTCTGCAAATCTGCTTCGCTCACTCCATTCAATACTTTTTCAGCTACTACTTTTTCTAAACGCGCGATATCTTCTCTAACAGAAACAAAGGATTCTGCAGTAACCCTACGCTCTGTGTTGCCGGTTTTCGTCTCAAGATATTTTGAATAAAAAGCATCTTCCTGCAACTCTGGGCGAAACCTAGTTTGGAGAAGAAACATTGAAAATAGAAATAACGGTACGTTAACGATGCTGGCAACAACCAAAGCCCCGGATACCCAATCCGGCTTTGTAATTTGGGTTGCTGCAACTAAAAAAGCCCCATTTACAATGATGAGACCCAGCAACCAAGCAGCCAAAAGCTGGATCGGCTTTGTTATTCGATGTGGTTCAATCTTTCCGTGTTCTTCCATGGTTTCATTTTAGTATAACAATGATTATACAGTCTGTATAAAACGCATTAAAAAGCCGCTATCACACTTTTAGGCCTTCTCCCGCTATCGCCCGCTACATTATGAAGTTTTTTTATGACGAACTGCTCTTCTTTCCTTTGCAAGCTCTATTCGTTTTGGTTCCGTATAGAGGCGCTCAAGCATTGCATAGGTGAAATCGAGCATATCCCCGGCGTCTTCTTCGCTTAACGTACCTTCGTGAGCACCATCGTTACCGTCATCCTTAATGCATGAGGATAGGTCTCGTATGGATTCGGGAAGTATGCCATGGTCAAACATCCACGGCAAACGCAGCCCCAAATCTCGTCGGACACGAGCGTTAAGACCTTCTACTTCTTCCGTAGGTAGCATTCCTCGCGTTACAATATCAATGCAGAGTCGAAACATCGTGCCAGCGGCATTGTTGCAGCCGATGGCGAGACATTTTGCTCCCTCACGAAATATTTTTTCTACATTCTGGGGCAAGTGCTCCGGTGGTTGTGCTGCCGCGATGTCCTTCAGATTCACGAAGTCTGTAATATCAACGTATTGGTTTATCGCTCCCTCTAAGTTGAGTAATCCTTTTGTGTGAACAAGTTGGTAGTCACCGTGGACACTATCTGACAAAACAAAGATGGTGGACCGAAGACAATGGCGGCAGATGCAAAAAGCTTCGTACCATCGCTGCCATTGGTACTCAACTCCAATGATATGGGCTTGCGTGACATCAAAAGTGATCTTTTGGGAACCACATCGCGGGCAATTTGCTACCAATTCAGCCATCAATCGCCTCCATTCGTAAATTAATCATCAAGCACCTAACAACAATTATACAGTCTATACAAAACTGTTCAAAAGACATTTGCCGGGCGGCAAAGTTGATGAGCCCTTCGACATACTCAGGGCAGGCATAGGTGCGAATCTCTCCAAAAGCCGATTCCGGCCTTAAGGTGACAGTATATCGTTAAACTAATGAGAAAACAAGAAACTTAAGAATGAAACCTGGATCCCCGGCAGAAGAACCAAAGGAGCTAACCCCGAGGACCTCCGCTGCGCTGCGGGAGGGCAGGCGGGAGGATGCGGAGGAAAACGGCCTTGACTATTGGCCCCGAAAAAGGTAACATCCTGAGTTTTGTTTTGAACCGTAAAATCGTCTCGGCGAAGGTAAATATGCACCGCGGAGCACGCCGAGACCGCAAAGAGAAATATATCAAAAAACTCTGTGTGCTCAGCGATCTCTGCGGTAAAAATTATTAGTAAGGAGAAAAATAGAATGGCGAACAAGATGGTGTATTTCTTCGGCGGCGGCAAGGGCGAAGGAAATGCGAAAATGAAAAACCTCCTCGGCGGTAAAGGAGCGAATCTTGCTGAAATGGCAAAACTCGGGGTTCCCGTCCCGCCGGGCTTCACGATTACAACCGAGGTCTGCACTCATTACTATCAGAACAAGAAAAAATATCCCAAAGGCCTTACTGAAAAGGTCAATGAGTCGATGCGCAGGATAGAGAAGATTATGGGCAAAAAGTTCGGCGACCCGCAGGACCCGCTTTTGATGTCCGTCCGCTCCGGCGCCCGCAAGTCGATGCCGGGAATGATGGAGACCGTGTTGAATGTCGGACTTACAAGCCAGACAATACCGGGGTTGATTTCGAAAAGCGGCAATGAGCGGTTTGTGTATGACGCTTATCGGCGGCTGATAATGATGTACTCGGACGTTGTGATGGAAAAGGCCGCGGGCATTGAGCCGAAGGATGACGAGGGGATTCGCAAGCAGCTCGAAAAGATAATGGACCACCTCAAGGGGCAAAAGGGATACAAATCCGACACCGATATGACCGCGATAGACCTCAAGAACCTCTGCGAGTTGTTCAAGAGCAGGGTAAGAGAAGTCCTCGGCAAGGAATTTCCGGATGACCCCAATGCGCAATTGTGGGGCGGTATTGACGCGGTGTTTGCGTCGTGGAACGGCAAGCGGGCAATCAGCTACAGGCGCATCGAGGGCATCCCCGACGAATGGGGCACAGCAGTAAACGTCCAGACAATGGTGTTTGGCAATATGGGCGAGACATCCGCCACGGGCGTCGCCTTCACACGCAACCCTGGCAACGGCGAAAACTTCTTCTACGGCGAATACTTAGTCAACGCACAGGGTGAAGACGTCGTCGCTGGTACAAGGACGCCAGCACCGGTGAACGAGGATTCAAAGAGCGAGCACAACAAGGAACTGGTATCACTCGAAAAGGGAATGCCGAAAATTTACAAGGAACTATACGACACACAGAAACGGCTCGAAAGGCATTACCGGGACATGCTCGATATCGAATTTACAATCGAGAGCGGACGGTTCTGGATGCTGCAATGCCGAGTGGGCAAACGCAATGGCCCGGCGGCGGTGCGTATGGCAGTCGATATGGTAAAAGAAAAGCTCATCAAAAAGGAAGAGGCGGTAATGCGAGTTACGCCAGACCAGTTGGATGAGCTGCTGCACCCGATAATTGACCCCAAGGCGGAAAAGGCAAGCAAGCCAATGGCTAAGGGCCTGCCCGCAGGGCCGGGCGGCGCAGTCGGACAGATTGTGTTCTCCGCTCAAACAGCAGTTGACTGGAAAAAGGCGGGCAAGGACGTCCTTTTAGTCCGCGAAGAAACAAACCCGGAAGACGTCGAGGGTATGAGAGCCGCACAGGGCATCCTAACCGCTCGCGGCGGTATGACCTCGCACGCGGCGCTGGTCGCTCGCGGCTGGGGCAAATGCTGCGTCGTCGGATGCAGTGCTATCGAAGTCGATTACGGCAGGAAAGAACTGCACATCGCAGGCAAAGTGCTCAAGGAAGGCGACTGGCTCACGCTCAACGGCACAAAGGGCGCGGTTTACGAAGGCAAACTGCCGATGCTTGACGACACCGCAGAAAACGTCCTGCTCGGCAGCTTCCTGAAGATTTGCGATAGTATCAGGAAACTCGGCGTCCGCACAAACGCGGATACGCCAGAAGACGCGCAGAAGGCAAAACAACTCGGAGCAGAAGGCATCGGGCTATTCAGGACCGAGCATATGTTCTACGGCAAGGGTTCCGATGAGCCGTTGTTTATCCTGCGTGAGATGATTGTCTCCAAGGATAAGGCCGAGAGACAAAAGGCGGTCGATAAGCTGTTCCCGTATGTCAAGAAGTCAATTAAGGGGACACTCGCGGCGATGGATAATCTGCCCGTTGTGATTCGTCTGCTTGACCCCCCTCTTCACGAGTTCGTGCCGCAGGATAGAGCCAAGCAGGAAGCGCTGGCTAAAGACCTGAACATATCGCTCGACGAGCTTGCAAAGAGAGCCGAAGCGATTCACGAAACCAACCCGATGATGGGCCATCGCGGCGTGCGACTCGGTATCACGTATCCGGAAGTCAGCGAAATGCAGATTCGGGCGATTTTCGAGTCGGCAGCAGAATTGATTAAGGAAAAGAAGAAACCATATCCGGAGATTATGATTCCGGTCGTCTGCGACGTGAAGGAATTGAAAAACCAGCTCGATATGGCAAGAGAAATTTATAAACAGGTCATCGCAAAGACGGGCGTAAAGAAGATTCGCCACAAGCTCGGCACGATGATTGAGATACCGAGAGCGGCGATTACAGCAAACCAAATCGCCACGGAAGCGGAATTCTTCTCATTCGGCACAAACGACCTTACGCAGATGACGTTCGGCTTCTCACGCGACGACATCGGCGGATTCGTGCCCGATTATCTCAAGCAGGGAATCCTGCCGGGAGACCCGTTCCAGTCAATCGACCAGGTCGGCGTCGGCGAACTGATTAAGATAGGTATCGAGCGAGGCAGAAAGACACGCAAAGACCTCGAAGTCGGCATCTGCGGCGAACACGGCGGTGACCCGGCAAGCGTGGAGTTCTGTCACAAGGTCGGGATGAATTACGTTTCCTGCTCACCGTTCAGAGTACCAATCGCAAGATTGGCAGCGGCACAGGCCGTCGTTAATAACAAATAAAAAGGTTTCCACCAAAGGCGGTTTCCTCAAAATATTTAACCCCGCCACTTCGCCAAAAGCGAGTGGCGGGGTTGTTATTTTTAAGAAAACAGTGCAATCTGTGAAATCTGTGGCTAAATTTTCTCTGCGTCTTTCGGAATATAATCTTCCCTGACAGGTGAAAAAATCTCGATTGCTATTGAGTCCTCGATGATTTGAGCACCGTGGCGGAGGTCGGCGGGGATGCACCACGAATCGCCGGGGCGAGTATCGTGCTGCGTATCTCCGATTTTTAGCAGGATATGGCCTTTCACGAGGTAGCCCGTCTGCTCGTAAGGATGGCTGTGCTCCGGCAGGACGCTATCTTTAGTAAGAAGGAATTCTGTCATCAGCGTTCTGCTGCCGTAACAAAGTGTCTTTTGCCTGATACCTTTAATGGGTTCTTTGTAACCCTCTGTGCTGTGTTTGCCAAATATCATTATCTGTGCCTTAAAAAGCCATCCAATCGTTTCATCTTCCCGTTGATTGAGATTGTATAAGATGCAAAGGCGAAATAAAAGGCACAATCTACTTTCGGGAGAAACTGGATTCCCGCGTTCGCGGGAATGACAAATGAATGACCCCGACCACAGGAGTCGGGGCTAACCAAAGCTGGTCTTTTGCGTTGGGTTGCGATATAATACCAGGGCAGGTTAATTAACAGGAGACAGATGGTGAAGGTATTACTCATATTACTGTTGTGGTCGATATTGCTGGTGTTGTGCTGGCCGATAGCATTAGCTGCGCTTATTTTGTGGCCGATTGTCTGGCTTTTGTCGATTCCGTTTCGTATTGTTGGTATTGCCGCGGAGGCGTTTCTTGCGCTGATTAAGGCCATCCTCTTTCTACCCGCAAGATTACTCGGCCATCGCTAACAGGACAAGCGTTCAGCGGACAGCGTACAGCATTCAGTAAAAAACAGCGAAACTTGCAAATAATCGATAATGAGTGTAAAATAGTCAGGCGTAGCGGTGAGAGTAGCTCAGCTGGATAGAGCATCGGATTGTGGTTCCGAGGGTCGCGGGTTCGAATCCCGTCTTTCACCCTTTGTAAGGCCTTCAAGCATATGGACTTATGCCTGTCGGCCTTTTTCATTAAACCCTCAAAAACACTCGTTGCACCAATTTGCACCAATTTTTTACTCATGATTATTTTCATTCACGGTGTTTTGACAACATTTTTCAAGTATCTCACGGCTAACTTGATGAGTGGTAGCCTGTCTTGCACGTGCCATCAAATCGTCTGCAACGGCAAGATAAAATCTGTGAGTTGTCGTAAAGTTCGCATGACCTGCGAGTGTCATCACATCATATTCACTTAATCCTTGCCTGAACCAGTTAGTGATAGCGGTTTTTCGGATATCGTGGAATGTTCCTTCGTCTACGTTTGCCTTTGATAATATTTTGTCAAACTGTCTTGTAAAATTGTTAATTATACTATCTCGGGCACTTGAGAGCGTCCAGTTACCACTTCCACGCAGAACCTGCTGAATGTAGTTGTATCGGCGGGGCGGAACAAAAACATAAGGGTATCCTTCAGGTGCACGATTCTGAAGAGCGACTAATAACTGGCCGACATCTTCTTTCAAAGGAACCGTTCTGCGATCGGTGTCCTTAATCTTCCATTCCCATGTTTGTTCAGTGTTATCTTTGGGATTAACCTCAATAGTCATTTCACCAAAGTCAATGTCACTCCAAACCAAATATAGAAAGTCAGCAGGTTATCTAAAACCGATGGGGGGGATGCAATAGAAATTTAGTTCGGAGGGTATGGGTGAGGCGGTTGCCGCTGTGAAAAATCTGCCTGGCTTATTGCCGGTGAATGTCCCCGAAGTTTGGCGATTCAAGCGGTTTTTTTACTCAACTTTGGGCGGATGTCCGGGGATAGAGAATCCTATTTGTCCCCAGCAGCCAAGCGTCATTCTATACAGGTCCTGAAATGCGGCATCAGATGGTGGCGTTGGTGCACCCAATGGAAAGTGATAAGGGGGAGGGCCGGGTAAGCTTTCTTCCACCAGTCGGCCATAATTGGCTGTTTCTAAGCACCACTTCCAGTATTCGGAGTGCCCGTCGGCGAAAGATACTGTTGTCCCGTCACCGTGCCGGGGCCTGATTCATCGAAATCACGGCCGCGTAGAAAAACCGCAGATTACCCAAAGCAGGGGATGTATGCAAGCAGAAATTTTGCGACAAAAAGCCCCTCACCACAAAGACACGAAGTCACGAAGAAAAAATAAATAGTTAAAAGAAAAAACAAGATTTTGTATCTCGGCCCCCGCGGCTCATTTTTACGAGACGACGAGTCGCAGATCAGGGTTTGTCGATTAAGACGGATTTTTAATAAGCTAGGATCGGAGCGGTATTCGCATACCCGAGTTTTCCCCAGCAGTTAATCTGCACTCTATAAAGGTCCTGTTTACCTGGAGTGGTTGTTGGTTTAACATTACCTCGTCCTGTTTTGCCAATCTCGGCGGTTTCTTTGGTCCATTTCCAATGTTCCGCATGGTTGTCCACGAAAGAAAAGATTTGTCCGTCACCGTGCCGGACCTCCGGGGGGTCCCACCATTCTTCTTGATTATAATAAACCGCGAAACTGTCCGGCGTCACTTTGCCTTCGTCCATAAAAACAATCTTGGTTGCCGTTTTTGTTATTGCATTTCTATACTTTATCAAATAACCTTTAGGCTCGCCTCTGCCGCACTGAGTAGCCGCGCCTGGCATGCCATTCATCGAGTCCATGGCACTATATGTAAATAATTCTCCTTTATTGGCTGTAGGGCAGCGATATATCTTAAAATCACTCGCAAACTTAAATAATGCCCCGCTCTGAATAGCGCATTTTGCAGCGCATTCAGGCAGTTGTGTAGGATTGTATGCACCGCCGACCCAGGGTAATTCATTATCGTGTCCGCTATTCGTACCGGTTGGCGGCGCCTTAGCTTTGGCGATGTAAGGGGCTCCAGCTGGACATTCCGGACACTGGTCACAATATCTAGTATCTCCTTGACTTGGTGTTGCAGTATCAACGATTTTGTCGTTGTAAGTATCGGCATACATATTCCAGCCGACGGTCAACTGCTTTATATTGCTCATGCATACGATGCGCTTACCCTGTTCACGTGCCCTGTTCAGGGCGGGCAGCAGCACGGCCATAAGAAGTGCGATAATCGCGATCACAACAAGCAATTCTACAAGCGTAAACCCTTTCCGTTTATACATAAACCAGCTCCATATATTATTCGCGTATTATACCGCTTCAATCTTACGTTTTAATTATACCAAATGATGTTTGACGGCAAGTTCTGTGCCCCCAATATCGTCCGGCGACACTGACGAACCGGAGGAATCGGACGGCCCGTTTATTACTACATATGGCGCATTACTGTGTTTGATTTCCTCAATAGTTTGGCT
>JBEKEU010000003.1:0-475828 GCA_050013675.1 Sedimentisphaerales bacterium | reverse complement strand
CCGGGGTGATTCGTGTTCACACTAAAGTTCGAGTCACCGCTGATTTGCAGAGTGCCGCCATATAGGCCGACTTCACCGAAGTTGAGTACGAGTCTGGGGACGTTGACTTCGCCGCCATATATATTCACCATACCATAGGCCATACCGAAGTTGGAGCTGCCTCCACCGACTGTAAGACCGCACAAGTTGCCTGTGCCGACCGGGTTTGGCGTTCGGACTGTGCCGCCATACACGTTGAGGATGGATCTGCTGACGAGGTTGGTGGTGCCTAAGTATGAGTCATAGTCAGTCTGGGAGTTGATTTGGATGGCCGCACCACAGTTGACGTCGCCGGCGGTCGCGTCGATTATAACGTTAACATCCTGGCCACCCCATGAAGTTGGGTCCCAGGGATCCAGGGAAAGCATTGAACATGTGGAGTTACCATTGTTCGATTGATTGCCGATTCGCGGGCCCGGCTGGTTCGGAAGAACCGCACAGTAGAAATCAGGACCTGGTCCTGTTCCATCGCTAGGACAATTAAGGTCTCCTTCCGTATTCCAGTTTCTGGCAGTGTACCAGTTTGCGTCGCCAGCGGTTGACCGCCATTCGAGCTGGTTATTCCACGGGTAATCCGCCATGGCAACTGGCGCCAGCAGGCATACAAAAAGCATAATAAAGACAATTTTCCTAAACATTATGTTTCCTCCTTATCACCATAAACAGCACTACCTCATTACTTATGAAACTATGTATGCCTGGCGGACGCCGCCAGGCCTTATTTCATTAAGCATCATACCAGACCAATACTGAAAAATCAAGTATTTTTTGTGGTTTTGCAAAGTTTTTGGGACCACAAGTTGCCAACATTGTGCGTAACTTTTTGTGTAGCAAGATGTTATGTAATAATGGCGAATCAGTATCAGCGATGAAATAAAAATTTAATTGCTGTAACATATTGTAATTACTGTACTTAGGGCTTGAAAACCCCTGTTATTGCCCGTTAATATGGTCAAGATTTGCCGAAGGACCTAAAATCATCTGTTTTTACAAAGAGCTGCTATGTTTACCGCCTTAGCGGCTTATCACGTACCCCATTCCGAACCAAATGAGGCAAAGTGCCCGAACATATAGTTGTGCAGCCAATGGTTGCAGAAATCATCAAGGTCGAAAATATCAACATAGCCATCTGGAACCCCTTCCGGACCGGTCGTATCCCAGGATGGAGGGTCGGCCTGTAAAACCATATGGCAGACGGTAAGTTTCGGGATGGTGTATGAAAATGAATTGTTTGTGATTGAGTAAACTCCTGTAGTGGCCGTGATGTTTGGGTCATTGCTGTCGAATTTCCAGACATGGCCAGACCTGAAATGCTGCGGACTGGTGATATTAAACGTTCCTGTGATAGCGTTGTCGATATTCTTATTGATGACTATCAGGTGAAGCTCGCCGGTATAACCATTGAATACGGATGCGTAGATGGAACTGGCAACTATATTTGAGTCCGTTGCGTAAACTTCCGTATCGCCGAATTTTGATTTTGCGCCATCGTAGTTTGTGTACATTCTGATTGCGGAATCAACGTAGTTGCCGTCGCCCCAATAGGTTGCGATGTAAACTCCATATTTGCCGAAGATACCGAGGACATCCGATGTGGCTATACCGCCTGACCAGTGGGTTTGTGCGCCATAATCGTATTCGGTAATCGCAAGATTGGTATCAGGATATAAGTATTGATGGAACTCTTTAACCTGGGAATTATCGGCAGGTAGCTTCTGTACCACTGGCCTATCCAGCTATTTTCAACATAACTTGTGTCCCATAGCGACCTTGGGGCCTGCATACGGGCATCCCAGTTTGCTCTGTAATTCATAAAGTTTGTAATTCTGACGTTATTTGCGTCCATAGCTTCCGGATACCAGTGGACATCGAGGGCATCTAACAGTCGTTTGCCTGCCGTAACGGAGCTTGCTCTCATTTTGTCTAAATAATAACTAAGGAACCAGTCGTATCCGCTTCCTACAGTACCCCAGTCAGATGCGCCCTGGAAATTAAGGTAACCCCCGAATCCATAACTTACGGGGCCAAGCATCTGGGCATTGGGGTCAACATTTTTTACGGCCTGAGATATCGCAACACTTTTGTCTTTGTATTCAAGACAGCAAGGGTCTAAGGGATGGACTTCAGGATGAGTTGCCCCCTTATTGCCGTCTGACCAGATATCCGGTTCATTATCCATGTCGTAGAATTTGACGCCATTGGGGTCGCCCGCGTGGCCATATTTGCTGACAAGGAAATTGACAAATTCATCCATATATACATTAGCGTCGCTTGTTACGGGGCTTCCCGGCGGGCTGCAGAAGGGTGCCCCCTTGGCGAAAACAACCAATTTAAAATAAATCGACGGAGCAGCTTCAGTGGAAAGATTTATCTGCCTCCAAATAGCAGCCGAGACATAGCCGGCCATTTGAAGAGTTACGATAGAGTCCTGCTTGTTAGTAACGCAGGAATCGCGGAAATCAGTAATGGCTTTGCCGGGTATCGGACTCGAACTCATATACTGGTCGTTTTCATAATACCAGTCCGCGCCCGCGTTAGACCAGTTGTTTTCCCAGTTGTAAGCGGTGAGTCGATTACCACCGCTTCTTACTATGGTGTAATTCGCATCGCCCGTTGAGTTTGTACCGTAGATATATTTGCTGATAGGCGTCCTGTTGACGTCGGTATTGATGTTATAGGTTACGTTTATGTTGGCTGCTATGGCTGATGCGCAGAAACTAAAGGCCAGCAAAATTGGGGCGATACGCCTCATATCTACTCCTCCTTGCTAAGCTATGCCACCCACCGGAAAATACTGACCCCCACCCGGCAGGAAGCAGGTCTCGAGTATGGCTATATTATTATATGCCAAAGAAAGGGCAAAGTCAACGAATTTAGCCGGAAAAGTGTTGCATCATTATAATATAACCCGCAAAATGCCCTGTATATTCTGATAACCCGTTTTGTAAAACAACATGAATACGGAGAAAAAAATGAAGGCGCAAAGAGGAGTTTTGATTGTAACGATTGTAGCGTTTGTACTCGCGCTGAGTTTATCCTGTGAGCCAGCAGGCCCTTCGGCTGCGCTCAGGACGGGCAAATCCGTCACACAAATTGGCGAAAATACCACCAGCCGACAGGTAGTGAATTTTAACCGTGACTGGAAGTTTGCCAAGGGCGGCCAGAAGGGGGCTGAGGCGGTTGATTTTAATGATTCACCGTGGAAGGCGGTTCGGCTGCCTCACGACTGGGCAATCGCCGGGCCATTTAATCCCAAAGAAGACGGCTACGCCGGCAAACTGCCCTGGTGGGGCCAGGGGTGGTATCGCAAGAGCTTTAAGCTGGATAAGGCCGACGCGGGTACACGAGTGTATTTTGATTTCGACGGCGTGATGGCATTTCCGAAGGTTTTCATCAACGGTAAGTTGGCTGGCGAATGGGATTATGGTTATATGTCTTTCTGCGTCGATGCGACGCCTTATGTGAAGTTTGGCGCCGACAACATCATCGCGGTGTATGTTGATACTCGCAATCACGGCACGCGGTGGTATCCCGGCGCAGGAATCTACCGCAAGGTTACGATGACCGTCTGCAACCCGATTCAACTCGCTCACTGGGGAACTTATGTTACGACCCCCGAAGTGGCCGATGCGTCAGCGACGGTCGATGTTCGCTCGACTATTGAAAATCATCTCAAGGGCAAATCGAAGGTAAGCGTTGAGGTTGCCTTGCTTGACCCGGACGGCAAGACGGCAGCGACTCTAAAGACCAACGGTGTTTCCATACCTGCCGGCGGTTCAAAGGATGTTAGCCAGTCGTTTGTTATTGCCAATCCGCAGCGATGGGACATCACAAGCCCGAAACTTTATACGGCGAAAACAATTGTTCGTCAGGGTGAAAGAATAGTTGATACGGATACGACCACTTTCGGGATACGTGAGTTCAAGTTTACGGCAGATGACGGATTTCATCTTAACGGCAGGCGAGTCCAGCTTCACGGCGTTTGCCTGCACCACGACCAGGGCGCCCTCGGCGCGGCGTTTTATACCCGCGCGATGGAACGCCAATTGGAGATTATGCGTGATATGGGCGTAAACGCCATTCGCACAAGCCACAACCCGCCTGCGCCGGAATTGCTTGAGCTTTGCGACAGGATGGGGTTTGTCGTGTGGGATGAATGCTTTGACAAATGGGACAAAACTGCGGACAGATTCGAGCCAAACAAAATGCCTCTGGAACAATACGGCGAAAAACAGATTCGCAATTTCGTGATGCGCGACCGCAATCACCCCAGTATTGTCGTCTGGTCAATAGGCAACGAAATTGACTCACCACCCCAGGACCCGCAGGGCATGACGAAGGAACGGGTGAAATTTATGAGCGATTTTGTCCGCAAATACGACCTGACCCGGCCTGTTGGTATGGCCTGTTGTTTTCCCTACCAGGTGGCAAAATCAAACTTCGACGCCCTGGACCTTACCGGCTGGAATTATCAGCGAAGATACGCCCAGTACAGGCAGAAGTATCCCGATAAGCCGATTATTTACAGCGAGTCGGCTTCCGCGCTTGGCACACGCGGCTTTTACGAGCTGCCTCTGCGGGGTTCGAAGACGCAGTACTCGAGCGCGTTCCAGGTCGACTCCTATGACCGCAACGCTGCACCATGGGCGGATATCCCGGACCGTGAGTTTGCTTTAATGGAAAAGGACAAGTTTGTCGCGGGCGAGTTTGTCTGGACGGGTTTTGATTATCTCGGCGAGCCGACGCCTTACAGCAAGCAGGCGCGAAGCTCATATTTCGGAATCGTTGACCTCGCAGGCATACCCAAAGACCGCTTTTATCTCTATCGCAGCTACTGGCGTCCTGATGTCACTACCATACATATCCTGCCTCACTGGAACTGGCCCGACAGAATCGGGCAAAATGTCCCCGTCTATGTTTATACCAACGGTGACACAGTAGAACTGTTCCTCAACGGCAATTCCCTTGGTAAAAAGACAAAGGCAAAAGAGGCGGGGCCGCCTTACTATGGCGTGATAGACAAATATCGCCTTTGTTTCAACGACGTTAATTATGAGCCGGGCGAGTTGAAGGCGATTGCCTATAAGAACGGCAAAGAGATTGGACAGGAAGTTATGCGCACGGCGGGTGAGCCGGCTAAAATCCGACTGACTCCAGACAGGAAAGAGCTGAAAGCTTCAGGCGAAGACCTCTGCTATATCTTCGTCGAGGCCCTTGATGCCAATGGCGTTCTTTGCCCGCTTGCGGATAATTCGATTAAGTTCAAAGTCGATGGTCCGGCCGAGATTGCGGGTATCGACAACGGCAACCCATTGTCATACGAGCCATTCCAGGACGACAGCCATAAATTATTCTTTGGCAAGGCGATGCTGATTCTGCGGACCAAAGAAGGGCAAACAGGCGATATTCGCACAACCGCCGAAAGCGATGGTCTTGTCCCCGCAGAGGTTAACGTGCAAAGTAAGTAGCTTTTTCGGCGTGTAAAATTTTGCAGGGTTTATTTGTGGTGAAGTTTGTTTCTGTCAATAGTCCGGATATCCGCTTATCCAATCCGGCCAGGTTCCGGTCCTCATGGATATGCCTGCCTTTGTCCATGGCCCCGCTGTATTGAAACTACGATGCCACTTTAGTGTCCACAATTCTTTTATTCCCACTTTCCTCGCGTGGCCATCCATAAAAAGAACATCAGTGTATCCCCTGTGCCTGTTAATGGCATACCTGGCCATCGAGTTTGAACCCCATACTGCTGTATATGGGTCTGGTGCGGCTCCTTCTGTTTCGATGGGCCATCCGTCATACCTCAAAGCTTCCAGGAAAAGCGGGACTGTCGCTCCACTTTTTGCATTTATAGTTCTCCAGTTTTGGCTCCCTGTACTTAATGTACTGCCGCGCATGTTCAGACAATAACCGTTTATGCCGTAACTGCCTGCTATTCCATTTTCATTTAATTGCGGTAGCGCCAGATTTGTCAGGGTAGTTGCAAGGGACGCTTTGCTTTCAATACCCCAGGCACTGAAGTGAGAGACCTGGCCTGTGGATGAACCATCCTCATTAAACATTGGTTTTTTGGCTGATGGACAAAACCATATTTTGTTGTTCTTCCAGTTCTGGTCTTTTTCTTTAAGCTGAGCCAGCCACCAGAACCCAATTTGACCATAGGTAATAGCATACTGATTGGCGCCGCCGCTCCATAAATCACCGTTGTTCTCTTCCGCATACGATAAACTGATAATGCCCCACTGTTTGAGATTCGCAAGACATGCGATCATTTTCGCTTGCTCTCTTGCCCGGTTTAACGCAGGAAGTAATACGGCCATCAACAGAGCGATGATGGCGATGACGACTAATAGTTCTACTAATGTAAACCCGCCGCGTTTGTTCATAATCGTCAGAGTAAGCTTCTTACTACTTGCCGTTTCATTGATTATGCCAGATAATCAGCTGCGATTCAAGTAGTGAGTGTATTTTTGGGCCTGAACCGGATGGGTTCATAATTGCTCCGGCGTTATTTATGGAGACAGGGGAACATTGAAATGAGAATACAAAGACGATTTTTGATGAGTATCCCAGTAGTGTTCTTTCTGGCAGCGATTGCGTCTGTATATTCGGCTGATTCGCCGCAGGATTTGAAGCTGTGGTACACACAGCCGGCGAAACAATGGGTTGAGGCGTTGCCCATCGGCAATGGCCGGCTCGGCGCGATGGTCTTTGGCGGCATCGATAAGGAACGTATCCAGCTTAACGAAGACACTCTTTCCGCGGGCGGGCCATACGACCCGACTAATCCAAATGCCTCCGCTGCGCTGCCCGAGGCACGACGGCTGATTTTCGCGGGCGACTTCAACGAAGCCAACAAGCTCATCGGTGCGAAAATGATGGGCAGGCCGATAACGCAGATGCCGTATCAGACGGTTGGAGATTTGTATCTTACGTTTGCTAATATCGAAGGGGCCGCAAATTACCGCCGGCAGCTTGACCTTGATACCGCTATTGCCCGTGTGGATTTCAGCGCCGGTGATGTAAATTTCACACGCGAAGTATTTTCCAGCCCGGTTGACCAGGTAATTGTTGTTCGCCTGACAGCGGACAAGCCGGGAAAGATTTCGTTTGCCGCAGCGATGCGCACACCGCAAAAAGCGGTGGTCATGGTGGAGGCGCCGGATACAGTGGTGATGCGTGGCGTCAACCCGCAGGCGGCAGGTGTCAGGGGGGCGTTGAAGTTTCAGGCCCTTTTGAAAGTGATTGTTGCCGGCGGGCAAGTCAGCAATGACCAGAACCAGATTTCCGTTACAGGAGCAGATTCTGCGATGCTGCTGGTCGATGCCGCGACAAGTTATAAGAGTTTCAAAGATGTCACCGGCGACCCGGACGCTATTACCAAAAAGCATATCAGTGATGCAACAAAAAGAACTTTTGAAGTTATTCGCAAAGACCATATAGCCGAGCACCAGCGGCTGTTTAGCCGGGTTAAGTTAGACCTCGGCAATACTGAAGCGAGCAAACGTCCGACCGACGCGCGAATTAAAACCTTTGCTGCCACCAATGACCCGCAGCTTGCGGCTTTATATTTTCAATTTGGGCGATACCTGCTTATCTGCTGTTCACGACCGGGCGACCAGCCGGCGAATCTGCAGGGATTGTGGAATGAGAGCACTAATCCGCCCTGGGGCTGCAAATATACGATTAACATTAATACCGAGATGAACTATTGGCACGCGGAGACGACCAACCTGTCCGAGTGTGTCGAGCCGTTAATTGTGATGATAACGGATTTGAATGAGACCGGCACTCACACCGCGAAAGTGGACTGGGATGCCAATGGCTGGGTTTGTCATCATAATACCGATTTGTGGCGTGCCTCTGCGCCGGTCGATGGGCCGTTGTGGGGCTTTTGGCCTACGGGGGGGGCGTGGCTTTGTCAGCACATCTGGGAACATTACCTGTTCAGCTGCGACAAGGAATTTCTGGCAAAGACGTATCCCGTGATGAAAGGTTCGGCCCAGTTTTTTCTTGATACCCTCGTTGAGGAGCCGAATCATCACTGGCTTGTTACCTGCCCGTCGCTGTCGCCTGAAAACATTCATCCGGTCGGCGGCGTGAGCATTTGCGCGGGGCCGACGATGGATATGGAGATTCTGCGTGACCTGTTTTCCAACTGCATAATCGCGTCGGAAATACTCGGCATTGACAAAGATTTCCGCGAACGTCTTGCTGTCGCACGCGTCCGTCTTGCGCCGATTCAAATCGGCAAAGCGGGCCAGATTCAGGAATGGCTCGATGACTGGGATATGCAGGCGCCGGAAATTCATCACCGTCACGTATCGTTTCTTTACGCGCTTTTTCCAAGCGACCAGATTTCAGTGCGCAAGACGCCGGAGTTTGCCGCGGCGGCTCGCAAATCACTGGAGATTCGCGGCGATGACGCCACCGGCTGGGGACTCGGCTGGCGTTTGAATCTCTGGGCTCGGCTGCACGACGCTGAGCACGCTTATAAAATCCTTCGTATGCTGCTAACCCCGGACCGCACATATCCGAATATGTTCGACGCTCATCCGCCTTTTCAGATTGACGGCAATTTCGGAGGCACAGCAGGCATAGCGGAAATGCTTCTCCAGAGCATAAATGGTGAAATAGAAATGCTTCCTGCGCTGCCGAAGGTCTGGCCAACCGGCTCGATGAAAGGATTAAGGGCGAGAGGCGGGTTCGAGGTAGATATTGCTTGGAAGGATGGTCGCTTGGACAACGCAACTATAAAATCGATAAACGGCAACCCTGTTCGCGTTCGCACATCAGTGCCGATAAATGTCACCTTAAATGGGAAAACCGTTAAGGTAACCAGACCGGAAGCCAATGTCGTGGCCTTCAAAACCGAGGCAAAACAAAGTTATAATCTCACAGTCAGCCAATAAAAGGATGCGTTATGAGAACAGCGAGTAGAACCTTAATTGTGCTGATACTGGTCTTTTGTGCCGCACCTGTTTTCGCCGCGGATAACTGGATTCCTCTGGCTGGCACGTGGCGATTTGCTCTCGACGTGAATAACGCCGGGGTGAAAGAAAAATGGTTCGAGAAATCCTTAGACGATACCATTCAACTGCCCGGCACTACCGACGAAAACCGCAAGGGTAAGCTAAATAACGCCCACGAAGTAAGCCGGCTGACACGCCTTTATGCTTTCGCCGGCTCCGCCTGGTATCAGCAGGATATAAATGTGCCGACCGACTGGTCAAACAAATGTATCTCGCTGTTTCTCGAACGCACCAAAAACAGCCGACTTTGGGTTGACGGCAACGGTCTCGGCACACAGAATTCGTTAGTTACTCCTCATATTTATTCGCTTGGCCCTCTGTCGCCCGGCAGACACCAGTTGACGCTGCGAATCAATAATTCCGAATATCCGCCCATCGGCGACCCTCACCAGATTAGCGACCAGACGCAAACCAACTGGAACGGCATCATCGGCAAAATCGGACTTATCGCGACCGACCCTGTTTATATCGATGATGTCCAGGTTTATCCAGATGTCGCTGCAAAAGTAATTAGAGCTCGAGTCGTGGTCGTCAACACGACGGGGCTGCTGGCCAACTCAACCTTGACGCTTAACGCGTCAAAAACAAACGGGACGCAGCAGGAGGTCAAGCCCGTTTCGATTCCTTTTCCGGCAGGCGACAAACCCTCGGTAGTTGAAGTCAACTATCCGCTCGGCGATAACTCGCAATGCTGGGATGAGTTTTCTCCTGTACTTTACAGGATTGCCGTTTTTCTTGATGCTTCATCGGCGGGAAAGAAGTATGCTGACAGCCGGGATGTTACTTTTGGTCTGCGCGAATTCAAGGCAAAGGGGACACAATTCAATATCAACGGCAAAACGACATTCCTTCGAGGCAAACACGACGCCTGCGTTTTCCCTCTTACGGGCTATCCGCCTATGACAGTTGATGGCTGGCTTAAGGTATTCAACATTGCCAAGTCCTACGGCATAAATCATTATCGTTTTCATACCTGGTGTCCGCCCGAAGCGGCGTTCGAGGCCGCGGACCAGCTCGGTATTTATATGGAGCCGGAATTACCCAACTGGGCCAACTTCGGCGAGCCAAACCACGACAACTTCTGTCTGGCCGAAGGCGAACGACTTCTGAAAACTTTTGGCAACCATCCGTCATTTGTAATGCTGTCGCTGGGAAATGAGCTGGGCGGCAAACAGGAGCTGATGGCTCCGGTCGTGAAGCGTTTCCGTCAGCTTGACTCACGTCATCTTTACGCCCAGGGCACCAACAACTGGTTCGGTATGGTTGACGCAGGCGACGATTTCTGGGTGAGCTGGCAGGTTCGCTGGCAGAAAATTCGCGGCTCATACGCTGCGGTTGATACTCCGCTGGGACATATTCAAATTGGTCCGCCCGGGACAGAAAAAGATTACACCCGCGAAATCAAAGGCATTACCGTGCCTGTGATTTCAACCGAAATAGGCCAATATCAAATATATCCCGACTACCGCGAAATCGACGAGTACACCGGCGTTGTTCGGGCTCGCAATTTCGAAGTCTTTCGCGACCGCCTGAAACAAAATGGCATGCTCGACCGTGGCGACGATTTCTTTCGGGCATCGGGCGCATTAGCAGTGCTTTGCTACCGCGAGGATATCGAGGCCGCATTGCGAACCCCCGGATTTGGCGGATTCCAGCTTCTCGATTTGCAGGATTTCCCCGGGCAGGGCACCGCGCTTGTGGGCATACTCGACGCGTTTATGGATTCCAAGGGACTCATCGAGCCGGCCAAGTGGCGACAATTCTGTTCCGAAACCGTCCCTCTGATTCGTATGAGCAAATATAGCTGGACCGTGGGCGAGACATTTAATGCCAAGATACAGGTCGCTCATTTTGGCTTGTCTGATATAAACGATGCCGTCGGCGTCTGGACTCTGCAAAATGCTAAAGGGGACACTCTTGCCTCCGGGCGACTACCCTCGCAAAATATATCTCAGGGAACGCTTGTGTCGCTCGGCGATATCAACATTCCTCTTAAGGACATTGCTTCGCAGGCAAAACTCAAGCTTACGCTTGCGATTGAAGGAACGAAGTTCACCAATTCGTATAATATCTGGGTATATCCCGATAAGGTCGATACATCCGCGGGCAATGTCATCGTAAGCCGAAAATATGATGATGCGACGCGAGAGGCATTGTCTTCAGGCAAAAACGTTCTGCTCATACCGGAGGCCAACGACTTGAAAAATTCCCTCGAAGGGACATTTGCCTCTGATTTCTGGAATTACGGGATGTTCAAAAAAATTGCCGAGGAAAGGAAGATGCCTCTTGCGCCGGGGACACTGGGTATCCTTTGCGACCCTAATCATCCTGCGTTCGCTGATTTCCCCACGGAGTTCCACTCCAACTGGCAGTGGTTCAATCTGCTCCGCAATTCCCGCGTGATGATTCTCGACACTATGCCCGCCGGCTACAGGCCGATTGTTCAGGTCATCGACAACCTCGAACGTGCGAAAAAACTTGGTAATGTCTTTGAGGTTAAAATGGGCAAGGGTAAACTGCTTGTCTGCTCAATAAACCTGCTGGCGATACAGGATAAACCTGAAGCCCGGCAGTTATTGCATAGTTTGTTGCGATATATGAACTCCGACCGCTTTGTCCCCGTGACGGCGATTGACGAGACGACCCTTCGTCGCATCCTTGAGTAGCGGGCCGGCTTCGTCGGACAATTTTTAATCAATTGGCAATCGCCAATCGGAAATCGGCAATTATTTCTTCTTGCCTTTTGCCTTGCTCTTCTTTGCCTTCTTGATGCTCTTTTTCATTCCCGACTTGCATCCACACGTGTTACACATTTTTATTCCCTTTCTAAACCTGATACATTTAGTTGGCTTGATTGCCGCATAGGTGTTATACTACCCTCCCGCTCCGAAACGGTCAACAACTCAATACCTGAGGCAAAGTTGACTGGCGAATTTGCCCTGATTTTGCCGAATACATAAAGGAAAGACCGATAAAACAGGACAGCAACATTGGGATGCCAGATGTTATATAGCGTTGTTTTAGCTGAGTTAGACCCGCTCAGGCCGGTGATAGCTGCGCCGTTGTTTCGTTTTTCAATAGGCGGTTATGAGATAGTATTCAGCAATCATATGCTGATGGTGACTGTTGCCGCGGTTGTTTTGCTGATAATAATCCCTCTTGGGGTAAGCAGGAAAAGCTTAATGCCTCGCGGGTGGCAGAACTTTGTCGAAAGTTTATGCGTTTTTCTTCGCGATGAGGTTGCCCGTCCAATCCTCGGCGACAACGCCGACAGATTCATCTTTTTTGTATGGACGATATTCTTCTTCATTTTGACGATGAATCTGCTCGGGATGGTTCCTACTGAAGCGATTTACTATCTCATAACAAAAAGAGAGGAGCGTTTCGGCGGCGGCGCCACAGCCAACATCTGGATTACAGGCGCCCTGGCGATGGTGACATTCGTCCTTACTCACGCCGTCGGAATAAAAGAATACGGGCTTTTAAAATATCTCTCGATGCTGGCGCCGAAGGTGCCGTGGCCGATTCTGCCCTTGATTTATGCCTTGGAGATATTAAGCGCGCTGGTCAGGCCTTTCGCCCTTGCCGTTCGTTTGTTCGCCAATATGCTTGCGGGCCACATAATATTTGCGACTTTCATCGGACTTATATTGATTTTTAAGAACTGGTTCGTCGCAGCGGGTTCGGTTGGGGCGATAATAGTGATGTCATGTCTTGAGCTGCTTATCGCTTTTATACAGGCGTATATCTTTACCTTGCTTTCCACGTTATTTATAAGTTTGGCTTTGGAATCAGAACATGGTTGACAAGTTAATGTCTTTGGAGGTTATGCAAAAATGACAGAATTAGCGGGAAGTATGTTGGCTGAAATAGGCAGCGCCGGCCTGGCGATACTCGGCGCAGGCATCAGCTGCGGCATGGTGATACTCGGCGCGGGTATCGGTATCGGGTTCATCGGTGGCAAATCAACAGAGGCAATCGCTCGACAGCCGCAAATCGGCGGAAGAATCGTTACGGCGATGATTATCTCGGCGGCCCTGATTGAGGGCGTTACACTGTTTGCCTTAGTCATCAACTTTTTGGCAATCTTCTGGATGAAGGGTTAAAGAAGAGGGCAAATAAATGCTCAAATTTAAAACAACAGTAGTTGTGTTGCTGGCGCTTTTAATAAGCGTATGCGCATTGGCGTCAGGCGGCGAGCCGGCGGCCGAGGAGCCAAGCATCTTCAGCGGCACGTTCGCCGATTCATTGTGGACGCTGGTCGCGTTTCTGCTGCTTCTTTTAATCCTGAGCAAGGTGGCGTGGAAGCCGTTGGTTGGTCAGCTTCAGGCGCGACAGGATCATATCAGGCAGCAGATAGAAAGCGCGGAAGGCACGCGAAAGCACGCCGAAGAGTTGCTCGACCAGTATAAACTGCAGGGTGTCGAAATAGTGAACAAGCTGACCGCGCAGGCGCAATTGCTCGAAAAAGAAATGATTGGCAAGGCCGGCAACGAAATTGCACAGATGAAACGCAGGGCGCAATCGGATATTGAATATGCCAGAATCGCCGCCTCGCAGCGGATGTGGCAGGAAGCCGAAGATATGCTGCTGGCGCTCAGCGGCGAAATCGTCGGCAGGGCGGTTACGCACGAGGACAACCTGCGACTCCTCTATGAATCCATAGAAAAGCTCAAACGCGAACAAACGGGTGATACGCGATGACAGGAACCGACATTGGTTTGCATGTTGCTGACCTCTACGCCAGAACGATTTACGAGCTTGCCGAGCAGTTCGAAGTAGTCGAAGAGTTGAAAGGCGAAATGAAACTGCTGGAGACGCTAATCGCTGAGGAGAGGGAGTTTCTGCATATTATGTCCTCGCCGCAGTTCTCCGCCGAGTACAAACAGTCGCTTCTAAACAGAATGTTTGCGGGTAAAATAAATGAGCTGACCCTGAATTTTCTGCTCGAAGTTGACAGGCACAACAGGATGATGTATCTGCCGCAAATGATAGAGAGGTTCGGCGAAATATGGGATGCCCATCATGGCATCCGCATTGTCGAACTGACGCTTCACGAAAATATCACTCCCGATGAGCTGGCCAATGTCACGCAGGCCATTTCGAAAGCGATGGGCAAGGAGGTCCAGCTCAAATTGAACGTTAAACCCGCCATTATGGGCGGGGCGGTCATAAGATACGGCGAAAGCGTTATCGACAATTCGATAAAGAGTCGGCTGTATCGCGCCGTGCGGACGGTAATGGACAGTTGCAAACAAATAAGGATAAAAGATGAAGTCCAATATCAGTGAAATCAGCAGTATTCTCAAACAGGAGATAACCAGGTACAAGAACAAGCTCGACGTCTCCTCCGTGGGCAGGGTCGTCGAAGTCGGCGACGGCATCGCGCGTATCTACGGCCTGGAAAACGCGATGGCCAGCGAGATGCTTCGCTTCGAAAACGACGTCCGCGGCGAGGTATTCAACCTCGAAGAGGACTCCATCGGGGCCGTCATTTACGGCGACTGCACGAGCGTAAAGGAAGGTTCAGATGTCTATGCGACCGGGCAGTTGCTTTCGGTGCCGGTAGGCCCAGAGTTAATCGGCAGAGTCGTAAACCCGCTTTGTGAGCCGATTGACGGCAAATCGCCCATAACTTCCACCGCGAGAAGATTCATCGAATCCGAAGCCCCCAATATTTCCGAAAGGCAGCCCGTCAAACAGCCCCTTCAGACGGGCATAAAAAGCATTGATTCAATGATACCCATTGGCAGGGGACAAAGAGAGCTTATTATCGGCGACCGCAAGACGGGCAAAAGCGCTATCGCCGTTGACGCAATAATCAATCAAAAGGGACAAAATGTAATCTGCGTTTATGTCGCCATCGGCCAAAAGGAATCCACCGTCGCCGAAATAGTCGAGACGCTCAGGCGTCATGGTGCGATGGATTACACGGTTGTGGTTGCCGCTGCCGCCGCCGACAGCGCACCTATGCAGTACATAGCGCCTTACGCGGGCTGCGCTATAGCGGAGCATTTTATGTATGAGCAACATCGCGACACGCTTTGCATTTACGACGACCTTAGCAAGCACGCGGTTGCGTATCGCCAGTTGAGTTTGCTGCTGCGGCGTCCTCCGGGCCGAGAGGCGTACCCCGGCGATATATTCTATCTGCACAGCCGGCTTCTTGAACGAAGCGCGAAACTTTCCGACGCGCTGGGCGGCGGCTCGCTCACCGCGCTGCCAATAGTCGAAACGCTCGAAGGCCAGGTCTCCGCCTATATTCCCACCAACGTTATTTCAATCACCGATGGCCAGATTTATCTCCAGAAGGACCTCTTTCACGCCGGGATAAAGCCCGCCATCGACGTCGGCATAAGCGTCAGCCGAGTAGGCGGAAACGCGCAGGTCGCCGCGATGAAACGCGTCGCCGCGAAGCTCCGTCTTGAGCTGGCTTCATATAATGAGCTGCTCAATTTCGCCCGGCTTGGAACTGAGCTTGATGTTACCGCACAGGCACAGCTCGACAGGGGTGCCCGGATGGTCGAATTGCTTAAACAGCCGCAATTCGCCCCGATGACCGTCGGCGAACAGGTCATAACCATTTTCGCCGGCTCAACGGGACTTCTCGATGATATCCCAGTCAACAAGGTCAATGAATTCGGCGTCCCGCTTATCCAGTGGCTTACAAAAGAACATCCGGCTTTAGTAACCACAATTAATACAACCGGCGAATTAAACGATGAGCTGGCGGCAAATATCACCGCGGATATCAGAAAATTCAAGGAAACACGCAAGTAAAGATACGCTGAACAATGGCAGCCATAAGACAAATACTTCGGAGACGCAAAGCGGCACAGAACATCTGCCGTATAACCTGGACGATGGAGATGATATCCACCGCGAGATTTAAATTATATAATCGCCTGTGGCAGTCCGAAAGTGATTATCACAACGCCCTGGCCAGGGCCGGGTACCTTATGGCTACCGGCGAGGCCGCGCTGACGCATCCTCTGATGAGCGAAAAAACCGAGGGCAAATGGGCGGTTCTTGCCGTCGGCTCAACACGCGGTCTGTGCGGCTCTTATAACTCGGAGATTTTCAAGCTCCTCTCTATCCATCTTAAAATGGCCCAGGCGGCGGGAAAACAGCTTGATATTTATCTCCCGGAAGGCCGGCTTTTGAACTCGCTCAACCATTACGGCGTCACGCCCAAAAAAGTTTACACAGAACTCGACGAGATGCCCACTTATCTTCAAATAGAGGAAATCGCCGCCGACTTTATCGACCAGTATATCAAAGGCGACCTCGAACAGTTCTCGATGGTGTTTATGCATTACCATTCTGCCTCCAGCCAGCAGGCACAATCGCTTACGATTATGCCGCTGACGGATTTGATTGCCCAGCTGGCGACAAGGTCCACGCCTATCTGGCCCTGGAAATTATCCTTCGAGGATTTCTATTTCTCTCCCCCGATTTATAAAAGCGTGGAATCGCTTGCCAAAATGATTGTGTCCGCCTGGATATCGGCGTGCTTTATGGACGCCGCCCTGAGTGAACACTTCGCGAGAATGGTCGCAATGAGAAACGCGACGGAAAACGCCGACGAGATGATTAAGGATTTAACCACGGAATACAACCGTGCGAGACAAACGCAGATAACCGGAGAATTACTCGATATTATTGGCGGTACAGGAGATCTGGCGTGAATAAAGGAACCATAATTCAGGTGATAGGCAGCGTCTTTGACGCTAAATTTGACCCGGAAAAAATACCCTCTATTTACAACGCGGTGCAGATACCGGGCGATTTCGGCAAAGGCCGGACGAAACTCTACGGCGAAGTCCAGCAGCATCTCGGCGGCGGAAGAGTTCGCGCTATATCGCTTAGCAGCACGATGGGTCTCAAACGCGGTATGGAGGTCATCGATACCGGTTCGCCATTGATGGTCCCCGTCGGCAAGGAAACGCTTGGCAGGGTCTTTAACCTCCTCGGCGAGCCGATTGACCAGTTAGGCCCCATACAAGTATCTATGACAAAACCTATTCATAGGGACCCGCCGAAACTCATCGACCTCTCCGCCAAAACGGAAATGTTTGAAACGGGTATAAAAGTCATTGATCTGCTCTGCCCGTTTGTCCGCGGCGGCAAAACAGGTCTCTTCGGCGGCGCTGGCGTCGGCAAGACCGTCATCATTCAGGAACTCATCGCCAGAATCGCCACAAAACACGGCGGATATTCTGTTTTTGCGGGCGTTGGCGAAAGAACAAGGGAAGGAAATGACCTCTGGCTCGAAATGCAGAGGACAAAAATCGGCAGCAGCGAGGATACCGTCCTCAATCATACCTGCCTGGTTTTCGGCCAGATGAATGAGCCGCCCGGAGCAAGATTGAGAGTTGCCCTTACCGCGATGACTATGGCGGAATTTTTCTGTGAAAGCGGCGTGGGTGATACGCTACTTTTTATCGATAACATATTCAGGTTCTCACAGGCCGGCTCGGAAGTGTCGGCGCTTCTCGGTCGTATCCCGTCGGCGGTCGGCTATCAGCCAACCCTGGCGACGGAGATGGGACAATTGCAGGAACGTATTGTCTCCACGAAGACCGGCTCGATAACATCCGTGCAGGCCATTTATGTCCCCGCCGACGACCTCACCGACCCGGCGCCGGCTGCTGCGTTTACGCACCTCGATTCCTTTGTCGTGCTAAACAGGGCGATAACCCAGAAAGGTATTTATCCTGCCGTTGACCCGCTCGAAAGCACATCGCGGCTGCTCGACCCGAATATCGTCGGCAAAGAACATTATGAAACCGCCCAGATGGTCCTCGAATTTCTACAGAGGTATAACGACCTTAAGGATATTATCGCGATTCTCGGCGTTGACGAGCTGAGCAAGCAGGACCAGACAATCGTCGCAAGAGCGAGGAAACTCGAAAGGTTCTTCTCTCAGCCGTTTTTCGTGTCAAGACAGTTTACCGGCCTCGAAGGCCAATACGTCGAACTCGCCTCCACCGTTGAAAGCTGCAAACAGATATGCGAGGGCAAATGGGACAAGCTGCCGGAAGAGGCGTTTATGTATGTCGGCTCAATCGAAGACGCCGAACAGAAAGCGGCGACCCTGACATCAAAAGAAAAATAATATCGGCCTGCTTTGAATATGGATAATACTTTTCAGTGTGTTGTAGTTGCCCCGCCGGGCAAGGTAATCGATTGCAAAGCCACGTCGATTGTATTCCCCGCCCACGATGGTATGGTCGGCGTCCTTTGCGACCATATGCCGATGTTCTGCGAGCTTGGACTTGGGATGATGGAGGTCGAATATACGTCCGAAGAAACCGGCAAGCCACAGCATAATAAGGCGATTGTGGTTATCGACAAGGGCTTTGCCCTCATCGGCGAAAATATCGCGACCATCGTCTCAAACGATGCGGTTTCCTCAATCGACGTCAAAAAGGAAAAAGTCGAGCATATGATTGAACGAATCGAGAAAAAAATTTCAACCGCTGCTTATACCCCGGACCAGCAGGAGCACGAAACCCGGAAAGTCGCCCTGCTCAAAACTTTACTCGATTCTGCCGGTAAGAGTTCATCCTAATGTCCCCGCAGGAAAACCAGTCGGAAAACAAAAAATGGAAGGCCCTTATGAAATGGTCGGGGCTTGGTGTTGAGTTTGCCGGCGTCATTATCCTGTTCTGCTACTTCGGCTACAAACTTGACGAAAGATTACAGACCAGTCCATGGTTTCTTCTTGCCGGTTTCTTTGTCGGCTTCATCGGGATGTTATACATTATAATCAAGGATACTCGGAACCTCTGGCGGGATTAAAATGAGCACACCGAACGACGCACGTTCTCAAGGCACTCGTCGCAAATTCACCGCTATGATTGCCGTTTGTTTTATGGGGACGTTTAACGATAATTTTTATCGTCAGGGCGCGATACTGCTGGCGGTAGCAGGGGGGCTGGCATATCTGCAAAGTTATATTATGGTCCTGTTTACACTGCCATTTATTGTTTTTGCAGCGTATGCGGGTTTTCTGGCGGACCGTTTTTCGAAACGCTCGGTAATCATTGCCTCAAAACTGATTTCGCTCGCCGCCTTTGTCGCCGGGGCCGTTGGCCTTTACATAATGAGCTGGCCGATTATCCTTATAACGATATTTATAATCGGTGTGCAGTCGGCGATTTTCAGCCCGGCGATCAATGGCTCAATCCCGGAGCTTTATCCTGCTGATTATGTAGTCGCGGCCAATGGGATAATCATTGCGGCTATGAACACTGCGATATTGCTGGGTATCGCGGCAGTTGGTTTTGTTCTCGACGCTAGGGGCACAATGTCTGATGTCCCTCTCGGTTTGTG
Source organism: Sedimentisphaerales bacterium (assembly GCA_050013675.1). Taxonomy (GTDB): domain Bacteria; phylum Planctomycetota; class Phycisphaerae; order Sedimentisphaerales; family Anaerobacaceae; genus Fen-1362. The sequence continues at coordinate 456,422 of JBEKEU010000003.1, read as the reverse complement.
TCTTGCGGCGGGTATTGGGATAATCACCGCACTGGCTATACTTGTCATATCCTTTTTGCTCCCGAAGTTTCCCGCCGCCTCGCCAAAAGCGAGATTCCCCTGGGCCGGGCCTGTGGAATCCGTCATTATACTTGCCCGAACCGCCGGCGACCCGCTGCTCGCCAAATCGATTTTCGCCAAGGCGTTTTTCTGGTTCGCAGGATCGCTGCAGATCCTTATTATTACTCCCCTGGGCCTGAATCAGTTCGGCCTTAGCAAGACAATGACCAGTATCCTGATTGTCATTGAGCTTATGGGAGTCGGCATTGGCAGTTTGCTCGCTCCTTTGATTGCTAAAGGAGCCAGGTGGTACCGGGTGCTGGTCCCCGCGGGGATAATAATGTCAATTTCAATGTTTGTAATTGCGGCGGTTCCTTATCTGCCGTTGATTACTCAAAAGGCGGTCGTTATATTGGCCTTGGCTATGATGGGCATCGCGGGCGGGATATTTTCGATTCCGGTAACCAGCTTTGTTCAAATCAGGCCTGCCCCCCAGATGAAAGGCAGGATGATTGCCTCGTCGAATCTCGCCGATTTTACGGGTATCCTGCTGGCAAGCGGTGTTTTTTACGTTTTCGATAAATTGCACCTGATGCCCAGTAATTGTTTTGCGATTGAAGCGATAATAACAATGGTGATGGCTGGCTGGTTGTTAATATCGCTGCGTGGGAGAGCCGAAAATGCTTGATTTCATTGTGCTGACAATATGCAAGCTGGTTTTATCCCTGCGTTACCGCATCCGGCTTATCGGCCTCGATAAAATATCCGCCAGGGGCAAAACCGGAATCGTCTTTCTTCCCAATCATCCTGCGCTCATCGACCCTATCATTATGTTCACTTATCTCCACGGCAAATTCGCCCCCAAAGGATTCGGCGACCAGGACCAGGTCAACCGTCCCCTAATACGTTTCTTCGCCCGCCGCTGGGGCATACGGACCGTCCCAAGCATCGCGACCTACGGCCCGTCGGCAAAGGCAGAGATTGAAAAGGTGCTGGATGAGACGATCGAAGGGCTTAAACAGAGGGACAATCTTTTATTGTGGCCGGCTGGAAGGGTATATCATGGTTATAAAGAATCACTCGGCGCAAACAGCTCCGTCGAACGGATTTTGAAAAATTTCCCCGGCGTCCGTGTCGTTCTTGTTCGCACCCGCGGTCTGTGGGGCAGCCGCTTTAGCTGGGCAAGCGGCAAAGAGCCGCTCGTCGTCCCTGTCCTGTTAAAAGGCGCACTTCAATTGCTCGCAAGTTTAATCTTCTTCGCGCCTCGCCGGAAAGTTACCATCGAATTTTGCGAGCCGCCGGATCTCCCTCGCAATGCCGACCGCAATACCTTCAATCGTTTCCTTGAAGATTTTTACAACATCGATGCCCCGCCCAATACCTATGTTCCTTACACTATCTGGGAAAAGGGCGGCACGCGAACCCTTCCTGAGCCGAAAACCGCTGCTTTGCCGTCGGATTACTCATTTGTCCCGGATTCCACTCGGCAAATTGTTATCAAACATCTGTCCCAGCTTTCCGGTGTCTCGAACCTCAAAGAAACCGACCGCCTCGCCGCCGACCTCGGAATGGACAGCTTGGCACGCACTGATTTGCTCTTGTGGCTTGAAAAGGAATTTGGCTTCCGACAGGCTGACGCCGACGCTATGCAGACCGTTGGCGATGTAATGCTCGCCGCCTGCGGGCGATTTGTTTATCTGGCGACAGCTTCGATTAAACCCGTGCCCGCTGGCTGGTTCAGACCGCGACAAAAACTTCGCGTCTCATTGCCGCAGAGCGATTCTATTACCGATGTCTTCCTTATGCAGGCCGCGCATCAGCCGGGCCACATTATTATTGCCGACCAGATTGCCGGCGCAAAATCATACCGTGACATTGTTACCGCCTGTCTTGTTCTTCGCCCATTTATCAAACAGCTCGAAGGTGACCGTATCGGCATAATGCTGCCCGCCTCCGTCACCGCCGATATCGTCTATCTTGCGACGCTTTTTGCCGAGAAAGTTCCTGTTATGGTCAACTGGACCGCCGGGCCGAGGAATATCCTCGCTTCGCTCGATTCCGTTGGCGTCAAACACGTCCTCACGAGCAAGACCCTCGTTGACAGGATAACTTTGCAGGGTATTGACCTATCTGCCGTTTCCCGACGGTTCAGTTTTCTCGAACAGTTCAGCGAAAAAATTTCCCGATGGCAAAAGTTTTCCGCTTGGTGCATCGTCCATTTGTCCTGGGCCTCTCTGCGTAATGCTAAAGTTCCCCAAACCGCCGCGATACTTTTCACCAGCGGCTCCGAAACGCTTCCAAAAGCCGTCCCGCTTTCGCATACTAATATACTTGCCGACATACGCGAGGTGCTTGGTACAGTCAAAGTTTACGAAACAGACCGCCTTATCGGTTTTCTGCCTCCGTTCCATTCCTTCGGGCTGACCGTCAACGTTGTGCTGCCCATTGTCATCGGCGTGCAGGCCGTCTATTACGCCAATCCTACCGAAGCCGATACCCTCGCCCAAATCATCAGCGCTTATGGCGTTACCATTCTTGTCGGCACGCCGACGTTTCTTGGTGGTATCGTCCGCGTTGCAACCGCTGAACAGCTCAACTCCCTGCGTTTTGCCGTAACTGGCGCGGAAAAATGCCCCCAACAGGTTTATGATTCCCTTGCCGCGAAATGCAAAAAGGCCGTAATATTCGAGGGCTACGGCGTTACCGAATGTTCGCCGATTGTGGCCCTCAACGATGAAAACAACCCCAAACCATTCTCCATCGGCAAACTTCTCCCGTCTCTCGAATGTCTCCTGCTTCATCCCGACACGGAGCGCAGCGCAGGGCCTGCTTCAGCAACGTTAAAGCCCCTTTCTCCACCCGCCACCGGCATCCTCCTTGTCCGCGGCCCAAGTGTTTTCGCCGGTTATCTTAATTACCCGGGCAAATCGCCTTTCGTAGAAATCGAAGGCAAACAATATTACAACACCGGCGATATCGTCTGCATTGACCATGATGGCCTGATGACCTTCCAGGGCCGGCTCAAAAGATTTGCCAAGCTCGGCGGCGAAATGATTTCCCTGCCCGCCATCGAATCTATTCTTGAGGCGGGCTTTCCTTCTGAACCGGATAAAGGACCTACTCTTGCGGTTGAAGCAACCGAGGCCGAACAGCCAGAACTTGTCTTATTTACTTCTCGCGATATCGAACGCGAGGAAGCCAACAAAAAAATCCGCGCCGCGGGTCTTTCAGGTTTGCATAGTATTCGTCGAGTAATCAAGCTCGACCAGATTCCCCTCCTTGGCACAGGCAAAACCGACTACCGTGCTCTCAAGCAGCTTCTTCATTAAGCCGTAAATTTCTTGAATTCTTCGATAAGTTGCTTCGTCCACTTGCCGGGTTTGCCGTCACCTGTTATTTTGCCGTCAAATTTTACAACAGGAATTACGTCCTTTGTTGTCACGGCCAATAAAAGCTCTTCCGCGCCGGCGGCCTCTTTGGGCGTCATTGATTTTTCGACAATGCCAAGCCCGATGTTCTTTGCCGCCAGCTCAACGTATTTGCGTGTTACCGAGGGCAATATATTGGCCTTGAGAGGCGACGTGCGCAGCTTCCCGCCAACGATTCCGAAAAATGCTGAGGATGACCCCTCCGTAATCAGCCCCTTATCATCCACGAATACGGCTTCCCAGCATCCCTTCTTGTCCGCGTCGCCTTTGGCAAGGACGTTGGGCAGCAAATTCAGCGACTTTATATCGCATCTCTTCCAGCGGATATCGGGATATGTCGATACCGCGACGCCCTCGTTCTTCAGTTTCTGGTTTTCCTTTAGCTCGGTAATAGTCAAAAAGAAATTCGGCTTCAGGTTCGCGGCAGGTAAGTGGTCTCTCGCCCCTGAGCCGCGAGTGATATGAAAATATATCTTGGCGTTGGCAATCCCCGCCTTCTCAAATGCCTTTAGCACCTTCGAGCGGATTTCGCCGACGTCAACGCCGGCTATCTCAATCGCCTTCAAGCTGTTGGCAAAACGCTCAAAATGATCATCTATCGCGAATATCTTTCCGTTATAGCTCCGCAGCACCTCGTAAACCCCGTCGCCGAAGAACATTCCCCGGTCAAGGTATTCGCTGCCTACCTCCTCAATACCCATCATCCTGTCGCCTATCATCGCTATCTGCATTTAATTGTTTCCTTATTGCCTTTGTCATTCCCGCGAAAGCGGGAATCCAGTTCTATGAATGGTTTCTTTACTTCAAAAATATCCGATATTTCTCTTTACTGCAAGACCTCAGTTGCTATAATGCTTGGCTTTTGCGAATGTTTGAATTTGAACGTCGGAGTGCTTGAAATGTACGCGGTAATCGAACAAGGCGGTAAACAATATAAAGTCGAAAAGGGCGAGTCGCTCGATATCGAGTTGACGGAAGTTGCCCCGGACGCGACAAAGCTCGAACTTGACAAGGTCCTGCTCATCAGCGATGGCTCGGACATCAAAATCGGCGCCCCATACCTCAAAGGCGCAAAGGTCATCGCGTCATTCAAAACCTCGGCACAGGAAGCGGTGGTTAAGGGCGAGAAGATTCAGTCGCAGTACACTCGCAGGCGAAAAAACTACAACAAGAAAACCGGCCATCGCCAAAAATTCCTCCGCGTTACTATCGACAAAATCGAATCCTAAAATATTTAGCCCCCGGTTTTACCGGGGGTTATTTTTTTGTGATTGTAATATATTTCCATCCCGCACCGGCTACAGCGGAAGTTCACTTCGTATTCCCTGTTGTTCTCATCCAGCAAAATCATCGGCTCCGCTGGTGATTTTTGATTTTGTCCGCCACATAACCGCAGCTCTTGTCGCAGGCAGTATTTTGTCGTCATTACAACCTGCCCAGATAAATCCAGCCCCGATTCCGCCGCCGGCTCGATTGTCTGCACGCCGTGGCGATGATAAAACTCCTTCGCTTTTTTGTTGAGGACGTTGCCTCTGAAGTTCAGTTCTTTCTGCGGGTAGGGCACGTCATTTTTCAGGATATGACCCGCTGTGCGAGGCCGATTAGTTTCTCTCGCCTCAAGCATTTTCTCCGCCAACTCCCGTTTCGCAGCGTTCAATCGCGATACGGGCAGAAAATATACGTCCTGCGTCTCTACTCGTACCTCCGAACATTCGAAAATAGTATTTCCGAGTTTGCTTAATTGCGAGATAATGGTTTGCCTTGCCTGCTCTTTCTTCAACGCCGGCTGTTTATCTCCTCTTATTTCCACTGTTGCCTCATTGCCATCCTCGTCTGTCCCGCTCAAAATCAAACCGTCAGCCGACTCACGCATAACCATCGTTAATCCGATTTTTCGTTCCGCCAATTGGCCTGTTAGTTTGCGATAAAACTCGTAATCGTAATTACGGTAAATTTTCTGCCCCTTACTTATATCCTGCATCTTTTGCGGGTAAATCTTCCTGCCCTCAACCCGATTGATGACCGTTCCGGCTAAATTCTTCTGTCTGTCAAAAAAGCAAAGTCCGTCCGCGTTGTGCAGCTCCTGCTCGCCATCAATAACGAAGTAATCCTTGCCTGTTTCCGTTACCGTGCCTACGTATTCGCCCATCGATTTGGGCGTATCAATCGAACCCAGATTCGCTTTGTTGCCAGTGATGCCGTAATCGGAAAATCCGCGATTGAACGTCTTCTCCGGATTTGGTTCAAAGTCGATATTCGTTGTTCCTGACGATGCGCGTTTGAGATTCTTTTTCGCTATGATTTCATCTAATCGCCTGCGATAAAAACTCACGGTATTCGCAACGTATGCCGCATCCTTCAGTCGTCCCTCAATTTTGAATGCATCAACCCCCGCGTCAATCAGTTTTTCCAAATGCTCGGCTAAATTCAAATCCTTCACTGATAATAAGTGCCTGTCTTTGGCGATTATTTTCCCCTGTTGGTCTTTGACGCTGTAAATTCTCCTGCAGGGTTGTGCACATTGTCCCCGGTTGCCGCTTCGCCCGCCGATTGCGTAGCTCATATAACACTGCCCGCTTGCCCCAACGCACAGCGCCCCATGAATGAAGCACTCAAGCTCAATTGTCGTCGCCTTGCGGATTTGCCTGATTTGTTCGAGCGTCAGTTCCCTTGCCAGTATCGCCCGCGAAAAGCCGATGTCCTGAAGAAATCGAACTTTCTCAGGACTATCGTTGTTCATCTGCGTGCTCGCTATTATCGGCAGGGGGGGCAGGTCTAATTCCAGTAGTCCCGTGTCCTGGATAATCAGCCCGTCGATTCCGATTTTGTAAAGCTGGCCAATCATCATCTCCGCCGGCACAAGCTCATCATCTTTCAAAAGCGTATTCAGCGTAACGTAAACCCTCGCGTAATACTGGTGCGCGAAATCCGCGACCTGCTTTATTGATTCAACAGTGTTATATGCCGCCTCGCGTGCCCCGAAGCGTTGTGCCCCCATATAGACCGCGTCCGCCCCGCACTGTATCGCTGTTATTGCCGTTGCCGCGTCCTTCGCCGGCGCCAATAGTTCGATTCTTCTCGTCATAGATTTGGATTGTGTTAAAGCGTGCCCGTGGGACATTACATACTGCTCATATGGGATTTTATCTGTTCTTCAGCTCTTTTACGCCACTGCTCAGGCCCGTTTTGCAGAAAATACTCAAACGACTCATCACCCGCAAGTTGACCCAATATGGCTTTGCGTTCCTCCGCGTCTGCCAATTTTTCGATTACGAATCCTCGAATTGCGTCGAGCTGGGCGAGAAATTCGCCGTGTTTATCTGTAAATATATTTTCAAGTTTCTTTCGCAGGTGTCCCGCGTAAGCAGGACTTTTTCCTCCGGTTCCCACCGCAATTTGTAAATCCCCTCGTTGCACCACCGCGGGCACATAAAAATCACAAAGCCCCGGCGAATCGACCACGTTGCACAATATCTCCAATTGCTGACAATCTTTGTAAATCTGCTTGTTTAACACCTCATCATTCGTCGCCGCGATGACCAGCGTCGCTCCCGCAAGGTAATCTTTCGAATACTTGCTCTCTATTAATTCTGCCTTTGCGCATACCTTGCGAAGCGTCTCGTCGAGACGCGGGGCTACCACGACCAATCGTGCGCCGCTGCACAGAATCGTCTCCGCCTTTCTCGTGGCCACACTGCCGCCGCCGATGATAACGACCCGCCTGCCGTTCAAATCCAGGAATATCGGATATTTCGCCATAACACACCATTATACCGCGCATACTTCCTAATTGAAATAATTGCCAACCTGCGTTAAACTTCTTCGAGTATGGCTGTGAAACTAATCAGACCGCCGTTGACGGATGCGTTTATCCGCTCGCTCAAAGCGGGCGACGAAGTTATTATTGCGGGCACAATCTACACCGCCCGTGATGTGGCCCATAAACGCCTTTGTGAGGCGATTAACAAAGGGCTATCGCTGCCTTTTGATATCAAAGGCGCACTTATCTATTTCTGTGGCCCGACTCCCGCTCCGCCGGGCAGACCAATTGGCTCCGCAGGCCCGACAACCTCCTCAAGGATGGATGCCTTCAGCCCCGCGCTTATCGCCGCGGGTCTCAAGGCGATGCTCGGCAAGGGATATCGTAATCAGGCAGTCCGCGATGCCCTCAAGCAGCATTGCGCTATTCACCTTTCAACCATCGGTGGGGCAGGGGCCTTGCTTGCCAAACACATCACCTCCGCCGATATTATCGCATACGAAGAACTCGGCACAGAGGCAATCAGGCGGCTCGAAGTCGTCGATTTCCCCGCCATTGTCGCTTACGACTGTTACGGTAATTCCGTTTATAAATGACTAATGCCGACGTATATCTGTATGGTATGACCTTGCTTTCAACGATTCACCAGTTGAAGGCGAAATTCCCCTCAGCGGACGGCTATCAGGAAATCACCCGCACTTTTGTCATACCCGGCGGCGAGGCAGCCAACGGTGCTATCGTTTTAAGCAATCTTGGTGTGCCCGTAACGCTCGATGGTCCTTTCCTCGGCGATTTGACCGCCGAACCGCTTCGCACGTATCTGAAAAATCGTGGCGTTGATTGTTCCCTTCTGCATCATCACCCCGGCTTCCCCGGCTGGCGAGATATCGTCTTCTGCGATGGCAATACCCGCACCGTCTTCGGCTGGTTTGTCGATTATCTCTTCGGCGGACACAAACTCTGGAGCAAACCCAATGAACAGGCAATCAAATCCGCCAAGTGCGTCGCCCTCGACCCATTCTTCGGCACAGAATCGCAAGATGTAGCCCGATTATGCCTCAAGCATCATAAGGATTATGTAACCATCGACAGCCGTTTCGATACCGTTATCGCCAAAGGGGCAAGGGCGATTGTCTGTTCGCGGGAATTTCTCGACCGTGAATACCCCGGCATCGAACCTCAGGCGTTATTAAAACAATACCAGTCGAATTGTTCTGGCCTGATTATTTTCACCTTTGGCAGTCGCCCCGTTTTGTTCGCTTCCGCCAGGAAAGCAATTGAGACGTTTCAGCCATACGCAATCACCGTTGTTGATACCTTGGCCGCAGGCGACACGTTTCGTGCTGGCGTTGTATATGGCATATTGAAGGGTTGGTCTGATTTGAAGGTTGTCCGTTTTGCTTCTGCTACCGCCGCCGTCTCCTGCCTCCGCTTCCCATCCGTATATGAACCGCCATCCCTCGTGGAGATAACCGAACTTATGAAGTCGCGTTGACGGCTGACCTCATAGCAGCGACTCATTTTAATGCGGGGTATCAAGATTCCCGTGAAAACCGACTACCCCTTTCAAATCTGCGCCGCTACCACGACGCCATAGCAGCCGATGCCGACTCTTAAACTTTCAGACAGTCCGCCATAAAGCAGCAGCCCGTATAAGGGCACCGGCCATTTGACGTCCCAAAGCAAGGATTATTGCCCTCAGCCCTCTGGATAGAGTGAATAAGTTCAACTTTATTCATTTGGCCTGGCTGAATGCCTAACAATGCGGCCTTTTGCCTGATGAGCTCGGCTATTGACGTCACTTTTGCCTTGGGTGCCTGTGTAATTTTCACGGATGCTGGGGTCTGTGTTTTCACCTTCTTTTGTGTTCCAATAAAGTCCATAGTTACTTCCTTTCCGATACAAAAAATTATTAATGGTTTTCTTTAGCCACGCCTTCAAACTACTGCCATCTGCTGATGGGCAGTACGCGGAGATTCCACTTCGGGTTGTGCTGGAATTTTTGAGCATCTATAATTAAGGTTATCCAGGACATTCATAAAATTGATGTAGGCGTCATACGGTGAATCATAGTGGTTGAAGTATTTATGCACGTCGCCGTCAGCGAAGTACTTTGTGCACATATAATAGAAATGGTCCGATGTCTGGAGCTTTCTCCAATCGTCGATAATGTCCAAATCGCCTGTTTGTTTGACCTTGTCTTCGAGCCGATATAGTTCTGTCAGTGCGTTTTCCTGCATAGGGTTACCTCGCCAGGCCGAGAGGTCCCGTTCGATGTCTGCCCAGCTTATGGTGTGAGGGACATCTATTGTGCCAACAGCACTATAGGCCTTTATTACTTCTGAAGGTGTCTTGAAGTTATTGTCCGGATACCTGAGGATTTCTTCCGGCAGACGACGCAGAAAATCGAATATCCCGGTGTCCTGCCACTGGTGCTCGCCAAAGGTTTCATAGTCCATAAAGAGATTGCACACATAACCATTGCCGTTGATTTGGTTTATCCAACTGGCAAATTTATCCGCCCTCAAAGGCCATTCTGACCAGTCCCGGTTGGAAAACCGGAATGCTATGTCATCGCTGAGTCGGTAATTCTTCAGCAGGAGTTTAAGTCCGGCTGAGTTGGTCGGACGATAAACAAAATTTGCGTTCCTGTATCCGAGGATATGGTCTGCACCTTCGGTTATTATCGCATCAAAGCCGCCGATTTGGTCGATAATGAGCGGCAGACTGTTATTGTAAATAAGCTCGGTGTTTCGAAAAACGCGAGGGGTCTGGCCGAAAAGTCGCTTGATAGTTCGTTTATGTGCCTTTATTTGGTCAACGAACTCATCCCTTGAGTACAGTAAGCTTAAGCTGTGGTAATAAGTTTCAGCGAGAAACTCCACACAGCCCGTGGCGGCCAGTTGCTTGAATGTAGTCATTACTTCCGGCGCATACAACTCAAGTTGCTCCAGCAATACGCCGGTGATGCTGTAGGATATCTTAAATCTCCCTTTGTATTTTTCGATTAGCTCGAGCATAAGCCGATTGGCGGGCAGGTAGCACTTATTTGCCACTTTTCTGCAGACCTCGGCGTTCTTATGGTCGTCAAAGTAGTTAGTGTCGTGGTCAAAAACGGTATAATGCCGTAACCTCTGCGGCTGATGCACCTGAAAGTAAAAACATACCGAAGCCATATTTATTTCTCCTTAACTTTGCGCCTGAGCAATCACTTCCTCATAGATTTTCTTTACTTTCATAGCAGAATCCTCCCAGTTGAATTTGTTCGCTTCGTGAAAGCCGTTCCTGCTTAGAGTTTTCTGGAGAGATGGGCGTTTAAGAACGGCTATCATCTTGTTGGCCATTTCATTTATGTCCCAGAAATCGACCTTGAGAGCGTGGCTGACTATTTCGGCGACGCCGCTTTGTTTACTGATCAAGACAGGCACATTTCGGTTCATAGCTTCGAGAGGAGCAATTCCAAACGGCTCGGAAACCGAAGGCATTACGTAGAGGTCGGCCATTTGATAGGCCCTGTCGACGTCCTCTCCCCGCAGAAAGCCGGTAAAGAGGACCTTGTGCCCGATACCCATCCGGGCTGCAAGCTCGACAGTTCTGTGCATCATATCGCCGTTTCCGGCCATAATGAATTTGACGTTATTAATCTCTTCGAGGACTTTTTTTGCAGCGGCAAGGAAATACTCCGGACCTTTCTGCATTGTGATTCGGCCGAGGAAAAGGACAATTTTATCCGTTTTGTCCAGCGGAATGTGCTGAGATTCATTGCCGCTGTGCTCCGCAGCGTTATGAACCACTTCCACTTTTTCTGATGGAACGTCGTAATGTTTCAGGATTGTGTTTTTCGTAAGGTTGCTTACCGCTATAACCTTTGCCGCCGCGTGCATGCCCTGTTGTTCAATGTCGTAAACCTGCTGATTGACGTGTTCACCGCTACGGTCAAACTCCGTTGAATGGACGTGCACGATTAAAGGTTTACAGCTTTGCCGTGACACCGCTTCGCCGGCAGGATATGTCATCCAGTCATGGGCGTGGATTACGTCGAACTGTTCGGTTGCAGCGATTCTGACTACTTTGTCCGTATATCCGCGGACATCCGAATAGATATCACCGCCGTAATTGTTCGGGTCGTCAATCTGTTCCAGACCAATATTGGCAGGCGCATTTGTTTGTTGAGCTGCCGAACAGCCGAGCTTCCAGCTTGCGGGAACAGTGGCAACCTGGGCATACGGCCTGAGTGTCGAAGAAATCATGAGAAATCTTACGCTTTTGAAGGCATAACGCTGGTCGCTTGGTATGTTAACATGACCGGCGAGGTGACTCGTGCTCGACTTAGGCAGAACAAATGTAACTTCTATACCCAGCTCGTCCATCGCCTTAGTCAGGCCGTAACAGGCCGTGCCTAATCCACCGCTGATATAGGGCGGAAATTCCCACCCTAACATAAAAACTTTCATTAACAATTTACCTTTCCTGCCTTTGTTAAGTGCGGCAAGATTTTTCTTACTTGACGGACTATGGGCGACTAACGACTACAAGATGGGAAACACGAGTGATAATGCTTACCCCTTCTGATGAGGGGGGCCTCGGCAAGCAAGATGATGACAGAAGTTTAGCAGTTCCGTAACGCAAGTCAAGATAATTATTTTAATTTAGCTCCTTTTTGTGATATTTTTTTTAAAGCGGCCTTGCAGACCCTGTTTCTGCCCAAAACAAACGATTTTGAGCTGAGCGTATCAGAACCTCCTTTGCGTTTTTGCTCCTTTATGGTGAATAACTTGTTTTCCGCCCGCAACTCGTCTATAATCGCTCCCGTGCAAAAAATATAAAACGTAGGAGATACCTCTTTGAAAGTCGCGTTACTGGGTTTGATGCAGTCAGGCAAAAGCACTCTCTTTTCCGCAATCAGCGGCAAGCAAATGCTGCCAGCGGGAACTACGAGCATTGAGCAGGCCGTCGTCGCCTCGCCGGATGAAAGAATCGTCTGGCTTACCGGCCATTACAAGCCGAAGAAAACGGTTTACGCGACAATCGAATGTCTCGACGTCCCAGGCCTCAACTTCGCCGACGACCACGGCAGGGCGGCCGCAAGACGTCTCATCGACCAAATTCGCACCGTCGATATGATTGCCCTGGTTATTGGTGCCTATGACAGCTCTGCCAACCCCGCCAAAGACCTCATCGACCTCCGCACCGAGCTTTTACTAACCGACTTGGCGGTTGTAACGACGCGTATTGAAAAGCTCGAAAAGGAAATCCACAAGCCCACCAAAACCCAGGCGCACGATAAAGCCGAGCTTGAACTTCACAAAAAGCTTCAGGCCGCGATTGAATCCGAAAAGCCCATCCGCTCCGTTGTTACCAACGACGCCGAACTGGAAATGGTAAAGGCGCTTGGTTTTCTCACTCTCAAGCCAATGGTCGTCGCCGTAAATATAGGTGAAGGTGCACAGGAACAGAAACTGGAAATCCCCGGCGATACTTCAACGCCCATAATAAGCGTCTGCGCAAAGCTCGAATACGAATTGTCGCAACTTGACGCCGAGAGCAGAACACAATTTATGGCCGATTTAGGCATTACCGAATCCGCTGCGGGCAAATTCGTCCACGCCTGTTTCAAAACGCTTGGCCTGATTAGCTTCCTCACCGTCGGCCCCGACGAGGTCCGCGCCTGGCCCATTAAGCAGGGCACAACTGCACACGACGCCGCCGGCAAGGTCCACTCCGATATCAAGCGTGGCTTCATTCGCGCCGAAACCTTCGTTTACAGTGACATAAAGCAATTAGGCGATGAAAAAGCCGTCAAGGCCGCAGGCAAATTCCGCCTCGAAGGCAAGGAATACATTGTCCGTGATGGCGACATAATCAACTTCCGCTTCAACGTCTGATGTGCCACGTGTCATTCCTGCGCAAGCAGGAAACCACGTTCATATGAATCAGAAATCCTCTCAATGCGGCTGAAGGGGCTCGAACCCCCAACCTTTGGTTCCGTAGACCAACGCTCTATCCAGTTGAGCTACAGCCGCGATTGTCGAACGCAAAAATCGCCTATAATCTGAATTCAACGATATAATTATATGTATCCGCCCTTGCTTTGCAAGCAAATTAGACGGCAGGGTCGTATCAGCATGATTCAGTTGGCGGCATAAGTCCTCGTTTGACAATCATACGTGTCTTGTCTAAAATGTCTCGCAAACACGGGTTTACATTTTCTAATACGAGGGAACAGGATTGCAGTATGGATTTGAACGGCAGCCGGCAAAAAATCCAGGATTCGAGGTGTGGAGGCAAGATATGGATATCAAAATAGTCAGGGAATTCCAAAACAGGGTTCAAAAGGAACTTGATGAGAATATTGTGCCGTTCTGGTCGCAACGCGCCATTGACCCGAAAGGGGGGTTCATCGGCAGGATGAACAACGACGGCGTCATCGATGAAAAGGCGCCAAAAGGACTGATACTCAACACCCGGATACTCTGGACGTTCTCCACGCTTTACGTGTTCGAGAAAAAGCAGGAACACCTGGCACTGGCAAAGCGGGCATACGACTATGTTATGGAGTATTTCTGGGACAAGGCCAGCGGCGGCATGTACTTGCTGCTGGACTGGCAGGGCAAGCCCATAGATAACCAGAAACTGGTCTATGGGCAGGGGTTCGGGATATACTCGCTTTCGGAATACTACAGGGCAAGCGGCGATAAGGATGCGCTCACCAAGGCGATGGAGCTTTTCGGCCTGCTGGAAAAATTCGTCTGGGATAAGCAATACAAGGGTTATTTCGAGAAATACGACCGCGACTGGACGAAGTCAAAAACCCAGCAGCTCAGTTCTGGGGATATGGCTGCCCCTAAATCAATGAATACGTCGCTTCACGTGCTGGAAGGTATCGCCAATTTATACGATGTGAACAAGGACGAACTGGTCGGGCAGCGGGTCGGCGAAATGCTCGATATATTCGCTGATTATATCCTGCACCCGTATGGGACGTATTGCCAGTTGTTCTTCGATGAGAACTGGTATCCCAAGAGCCAGATGATTTCGTTCGGGCACGATATCGAGGCGAGTTGGCTGTGTTATAGAGATGCTCAGATTTTCGGCAAGCCGAGAACGATAGAGAAGCTCAAGCGGATGGCGCTGAAACTGGCGGAGTCAACGTATAAAAACGGCTTAGACAATAATAAGAGTATGTTCTACGAGGCAAACCTGAACGGCGTCAGCAATTCCGGCAAGGACTGGTGGGTGCAGGCGGAGGCGGTCGTGGGGTATTTGAACGCCTATCAGTTGACCGGCGAGCAGAAATATTTTGACGTCGCACAAAATATCTGGCAGTTCATCGAGGATTACGTCGTCGATAAGAAGGGCGGCGAGTGGTTCTGGACGATTGACGCGAAGGGCAACGTCGATAAGACGAAATTCAAGGTCTCGGAGTGGAAGTGCCCGTATCACAACAGCAGGGCGTGCATTGAGATAATACAGCGATTAGACCAGATTGCCAAGAAGGCCTGAAGACAGCTCTGTGAAATCTGTAGTTAAAAAAGGAGAGGCCGGTCAAATAATTGACCGGCCTCGTAATTCCTGGCGATACCTACTCTCACCCTTGCGGACTACCATCGGCCTAACGAGCTTAGCTTCTGAGTTCGGAAAGGGATCAGGCGTTTCCCCGTCAGTAAATTCACCAGGAAATTCTTTATCCCCGGCTCTCGCCGGGTACATATTCAGTTTTCAAAAAACTCAAAACTCAACACTAAAAACTGTTAATATGCGGGTGATACTATTAATTAAAGTGGGCACAATCATCCAGATATTGTCGATTTACTCCGAACAACCAAAGAATGATATGGTCAAGTAATTGAGCGTTAGTACCGGTTAGCTGAAGCGATCTCTCGCCTTACACATCCGGCCTATCAACCTGGTGGTCTACCAGGGCTCTTTGTGACCGAAGTCACTGGAATCCTCATCTTGGAGGGGGCTTCCCGCTTAGATGCTTTCAGCGGTTATCCTTTCCCGACATAGCTACCCGGCGGTGCCCTTAGCAGGACAGCCGGTACACCAGCGGTCAGTACTTCCTAATCCTCTCGTACTAAGGAAATATTTCCATCAAGATTCCTGCGCCCACGGCAGATAGGGACCGACCTGGCTCACGCCGGTCTGAACCCAGCTCGCGTACCGCTTTAATGGGCGAACAGCCCAACCCTTGGGACCGCCTTCAGCCCCAGGATGCGATGGGCCGACATCGAGGTGCCAAACCTCCCCGCCGCTATGAACGCTCGGGGGAGATCAGCCTGTTATCCCCAGAGTACCTTTTATCTGTTGAGCGACGACCCTTCCACACAGAATCGCCGGATCACTAGGTCCTGCTTTCGCACCTGCTCGACCTATAAGTCTTGCAGTCAAGCATACTTTTGCCCTTGCGCTCCAAGCGCGATTGCCAACCGCGCTGAGTATGCCTTTGAACTCCTCCGTTACTCTTTAGGAGGAGACCGCCCCAGTCAAACTGCCCACCTGGCACTGTACCATGCCCGGTTTCACGGGTCACGGTTAGGTGACTAACAGAACAAGGGTGGTATTTCAACGGTGGCTCCGCCCCGACCGAAATCGGGACATCATCGCCTCCCACCTATCCTACGCAAGTTATGTCAGGCATCAATACCAGGCTACAGTAAAGGTTCATGGGGTCTTTCCGTCTTGCCGCGGGAATGCGGTATCTTCACCGCATCTACAATTTCACCGAGTCCGTCCTTGAGACACTACTCCAGTCGTTACGCCATTCATGCACGTCGGAACTTACCCGACAAGGAACTTCGCTACCTTAGGACCGTCATAGTTACGGCCGCCGTTTACTGGGGCTTCGGTCGCCAGCTTTTCAGGTATTGCTACCCAATGACCGACTTCCTTGACCTTCCAGCACCGAGCAGGCGTCATTCTCTATACATCCTCTTTTGGAGTTAGCAGAGAACTGTGTTTTTGATAAACAGTCGCCAGAGCCACTTCACTGCGCCCTCAGCAGGCACCTAATTGCTTAAATGCCCCTGTAGGGACCCCTTATTGCGAACTTACGGGGTCAAATTGCCTAGTTCCTTAAGGACGGTTCTCTCGAGCGCCTTAGGATATTCTCCTTGCCTACCTGTGTCAGTTTTAGTACGGTTATGCACCATTGTCCTGTTTGAGGTTTTTCTTGGCGGAATTTCGGGTTGCTCAGGCATCTTAAATCGGCCCTCGCGGTCCCGTATTGTTTTGTGTCGGCGGATTTGCCAACCGACAACAACACGGGCACAATAGCCACTACTAGTCGGCTTCCAACCGTTGCTTCCGCGTCGCCCCCACAGTTATAACCTTTGGTACATAGTGCAGGAATATTAACCTGCTGTCCATCGTTTACGCCTTTCGGCCTCAACTAAGGGACCGACTAACCCTGGGCGGATTTACCTTCCCCAGGAAACCTTAGGCTTTCGGCGAACAGGATTCTCACCTGTTTTATCGTTACTCATACCGGCATAATCACTTGCTGCCGCTCCACCGCTCGTCTCCGTGCGGCTTCTATGCTGACAGCAACGCTCTCCTACCACTGCCAGACAGGCGAACCCGTCTGGTAATCCGCAGCTTCGGTATCCTGCTTATTCCCGATCATTATCGGCGCCGGACTGCTCGGCCAGTAAGCTATTACGCACTTTTTAAATGGTGGCTGCTTCTAAGCCAACATCCTGGCTGTCGCCGCAATCCAACTTCCTTAATAACTTAGCAGGATTCTGGGACCTTAGCTGGCGGGCTGGGTTGTTTCCCTTTCGACCACGGAACTTATCTCCCGTAGACTGACTCCCGAGGTAAACTTTACGGTATTCGGAGTTTGGTTGGGGCAGGTGACCGGGTAGGCCCCTAACCCCATTCAGTAGCTCTACCCCCGTAAAGTACTTCCTCAAGGCTAGCCCAAAAGCTATTTCGGAGAGTACGAGATATCTCCACGTTTGATTAGACTTTTACTCCTCCTCACAGCTCATCCCATAACTTTTCAACGTTAATGAGTTCGGACCTCCTCAGCCTTTTACGGCTGATTCATCCTGGCCATGAGTAGATCACGTGGTTTCGCGTCGTACCGCCTGCGACTATATCGCCCTATTCAGACTCGCTTTCGCTGCGGCTACTCCCCTTAGGGGATTAACCTTGCCACAAACGGTAACTCGCCGGTTCATTAAGCAAAAGGCACGCGGTCATCCATTACCCGCCCGAAGACGGGTCATAGGACTTCCACAGCTTGTAAGTGTATGGTTTCAGGTTCTTTTAACTACCCTAATAGGGGTTCTTTTCATCGTTCAATCGCCCTACTGATTCACTATCGGTTGCCGAGTAGTATTTAGCCTTGGAGGGTGGGCCCCCCGGATTCGCACGGAGTTCCACGAGCTCCGTGCTACTCTGGAACGCTGATGTAACGGAGGGTGCACGCAGTCGCATACAGGGCTATCACCTGCTATGGCTCAACTTTCCAGAAGATTCTGCTTGCGTTACCTTTGTAACTCCTAATCAGCGCCCGCAACCCCAAGAAGCAAGCTTCCTGGTTTGGGCTATATCCGTCTTCGCTCGCCGCTACTGACGGAGTCTCGGTTGATTTCTTTTCCTACAGGTACTTAGATGTTTCAGTTCCCTGCGTTCGCTTCAGCCGGCCTATACATTCAGCCGGAGATGACAAGAACTGGTTGCCCAGTCATGTCGGGTTTCCCCATTCGGAGATTCCGGGATTAACGGTTGCTCGACACCTGCCCCGGACTTATCGCAGTCAGCCACGTCCTTCATCGCCTCTCGGCACCAAGACATTCCCCATACACTCTTAGTAACTTGACCATATCAATCTTTGATTGGTCATAATGAGTAATCGCCAAAAAAAATATCCAGACATTGCGCTCCACTTTGTGAAAGATGGAACACCACGTATTAGAAAGACCAAAAAAATTTACTACACCCGCATATTAACTTGTCAAACAACGTTACTCGTTAACCCACAGGATTAACCTGCGGCCTAACCAACAACAATGCCCTTAGACGCGTCCCGATAAATCGGGATTTGCTCAGGGCATTAAATTCGCCAAAGGCGAATTTAATGGAGACGACCGGGATCGAACCGGCAACCTCTGGCTTGCAAAGCCAACGCTCTCCCAGTTGAGCTACGTCCCCGGAGCCCCTATTGCGGAAATCTCAGATTCGAAATCTCAAATCTCAATTTCCGAGTGGGCCCGGGAAGAATCGAACTTCCGACCTCACGCTTATCAGGCGTGCGCTCTAACCGACTGAGCTACGAGCCCGAACAATTGCTGATTTATGATTGCGGATTGCTGATTGAAGAAACAAATTTCAAACCACAAACCGTAATCTATTATCGACAGTTTAGTCGAGGTCGAATAGTTTAGCTATACACTTAAAAAAGAGCAACAAAAAAACCGCTGCCTAACTGCCAGCGGTTCTTAGATACTATTCCGCCACTTCAGCTAAGGCAAAACCTTCAACACTCTGTAAATTCTGTTCAAATTCACCTGCTCTTTCCACCCACATCCATTACGCGGATAACACCGCACTGGCATATAAAAGTATTCACGCCAGTATTAGCATATCAAGCATATTGGATTATCGACTGTGCGTCAAGAATTTTTTATGAAATTTTTTTATTTTTTTCACCAGACCCCCCAGACCCCAAACCTGTGTCTAACAGGGGTATACGACGGGTCTCAACGTTGTGTTCCAGGCCAAATTGATTATTGCTAAGTTATTTGGCGTGGATTGCCCTTAATCCAATGCGGTTCTGTTACTTGCAGTGTAATCGTTTTTATGACGCCAAATATAATAAATGTCCAACGCTTGTTGTTAGGAATTTAGTTTAGGGGAAAAAGAATGTCAATACAGCAACGGCGGAGAATTTTGGCGTTGAAAAAAAGCGGGGTGTGGGTAGAATTGAACCAGTTGTCCCTGTTGTTTGGGAAACTATTGAATATGAAATAATCAGGAAAGGATAATGTATGTCCAAAGGTCATGATGTAAAAAAAGACGTAAAAAAGAAACCGCAAAAAACGTTAAAAGAGAAACGGCTTGAGAAGAGATTAAAAAGAGAAGGCCGAACCTTCTAAACAGCGCCCATAAACCCACACAATAAGTTGCGATAGCTGAGCCCCTCAATAAGTTTAGGGGCAAGATGCGCCCGATTAGAAACGCTTGGTTCGGAAGTGACAATAGGGCTGGCCGGCGTTCTTGCCGTAATAGTCCTGGTGATAGTCCTCGGCAGGCCAGAATTCTTTTGCGGGCTCAACCGATGTAACGACTTTAAGGCCTTTTTTCTTTAACTGCCCAATCAAACTCTCCGCGATTTGCTTTTGCTGCTGGTCTGCGTAGAAAATGGCAGAACGGTATTGATAGCCGATGTCAGGTCCCTGGCGGTTACGCTGAGTGGGGTCGTGGATTTCAAAGAAGAGTTTGGCGAGGTCTTCGTAAGTGGTCTTGTTCGGGTCGAAGACGACCTCGACGGTTTCGGCGTGTCCGGTTTTGCCCGTGCAGACCTGCTCGTAAGTGGGATGCTTTGTGGTTCCACCCATATAACCGGCTGTGACGGAGACGACGCCCGCAGCGCTCTTGAGCCAATAATCGACGCCCCAGAAACAGCCGCCCGCGAAATATGCCTTTGTGGAAGGTTTGCTATTAGGGTCGTTGACATCTGTCTTTGCTGCTGGAACAAAAACGAGCGAAATTGAATTGACGCAATGTCTTATGTCTTTGTCGGTGAGGCCCTCGCCTGTGAAGACATGGCCGAGATGTGCACCGCAATTGGCGCAACTAATCTCAGTGCGAGAGCCATCGGGGTCTGGGACGCGTTTTACCGCGCCGGCGATTTCGTCGTCGAAAGATGGCCAGCCGCAGTGCCCGTCGAATTTGTCGCTGCTGCGATAGAGGGCCGCTCCGCAACGCTTACAGACGTATATGCCCGGTTCTTTGTTATCGAGGTATTTGCCGGAGAAGGGGGCTTCTGTGCCTTTGTAAACGATTACATATTCTTCTTCGGGAGTTAGTTTATTGGTAGTCATTTGTTTATCTCCCTTCTGCACAGCCAATGCAGCCAACGCAATACCTAAAACCACGGTTCCCGCGTATTTGAGCTTCATTTTCATATCCTCATATTACTTCTACTCTTTAATACGCAAGGGTGCAATCGTCCGTTCGAGGAGAATTTGCGGTTGGTAAAAAGGTAACAACAGTCAAACAACTGTCGTTTTATTTGTCGCGTTTGAATTCGAGGATGGCAATTGGTTCATTGGCGCGCTTGCCGTTTACAATGTTGTAAGTAACCGACTTCATTGCATTAGCATCGACTTTCGAAAGGTATCTTACAAAATAATTCGTTGAGCCATCGGGGATATCTTGCTCAAGGTTTAAAATGAGCTTATTGTCTTTTATTTCCCATGTTCCTGTATAGATGCGACCTGAGCTATCGATGCCCGTATAAAGAATCGCCTTTTTGGCCGGGGAATAATAGACAAACGCGGTATGTTCATTTTTACCAGCTTTCGCCTCTATAGAAATTGCATAACCATCAGCTTCCAGTTCAAACTCTGCTTCAAACTTTTGATTCGAATCGCTTATCGTTTCCCATTTACCAAAGAGCCAGTCGAAGCCGTTTTCCTTAAGTATATTACCAATATTATTAGGCTCAGTTGCAATGGCCGTAATCGTCAGCGACAAGATAATCGCTAAAGTCAAAAGCAGGTAAGATTTCCCTTTTGTCATGATAAATATCCTTTCCTTTTTATCGCAACTACTTGGCTTTTTTAAATTCTGCGATTGCCGTCTGCATAACTTCCCTGATGCTCACGTTATGCTCCTGTGCGGTCTTGGCACAATCCGTGAATTCCGGCTTGGCAGCAACAATTTTGCCGTTCCTTTTTCCGACCTTTATTTTTATATTCCCGAACCGGGTTGCCACCGTTACAAACTCCCTCGTTAATTTGCTTCGCTCGACGATTTGTCTGCGGATGCCGAATGTAATCCCTGCCTCGAAAATCATTTCTTCCAGCCGGGCGATGTCGGCTGTCTGGCAGATGACGGTCAGCTTGATGGCAGGGCGGGCCTGCTTCATAACAATCGGGGTTGTAAACACATCCAAAGCTCCAGCCGTAAGAAGTTTGTCCATCGTGTGCGCAATTATCTCGCCGGTTATGTCGTCGATATTTGTTTCGAGCAGACAAACGGTGTCGGCTGTTGTCGCCGAATCTTCCGCCGACTGGCCCAGAATCAGGCGCACGACGTTTGGGACGTGCTCGCTGTCCAATGTTCCTGCCCCGTAACCTGTCGCCTCAATTTTCATTGGAGGCATCCGACCAAAATTTTCAGACACCGTCGTGAGAATTGCCGCACCGGTTGGCGTGAGCAGTTCCTTATCAATCGGCCCGCCGATTGTCGGCACACCCTTCAGCAATTCCGCCGTCGCGGGAGCCGGCACAGGCATTATCCCGTGGGCTGCTTTGACCTGTCCGCCGCCGACTGCCAGCGTCGAGCAGTAAACCTTTTCTATCCCTAAGGCGTCCAGCCCAATTGCCGCGGAGACGATATCGACAATCGAATCCAATGCGCCGACCTCGTGAAAATGAATATCATTCGGCTCTTTGCCGTGTACCGCCGCCTCCGCCTTTGCCAGACGTTCAAATATGGCGATGGCCGTTTGCTTTGGCTTTTCGCCTATTTTGCTGTCATTGATGATTTTGATTATATCGCTGAGGTGGCGATGGTGATGCTCCTCTTTGATAAGGGGGATAAAGTGAATCGCGCGCAGCCCGGCGCGTTTCGTTTCATTGACCTTCAGGCCGAGGTCCTTCAAACCCAAAGTTGTAATCTGGCTCTTGAGGAACTCGAAATCCAGCCCTGCGTCGAGCATCGCCCCGACAATCATATCGCCTGCCGCGCCGGAAAAACAATCGAAGTATGCAATTTTCATAATAGACCTTTCTTAAAACGATTCTCCCGTCATTATCCGGCTCGTATGCCTCTTTTGCAAGGCCTCATTCGATTGTCCCGAGTCCTGGCGGGGGGGCGAAAGAGTTTTGATGACGCGCTTTTGGCATAAAAAAAGCCCGGCTCAGGTTTACCTGGACGGGGCTTTGGTAACAAAAAAGGTTATATTCATTAGAGCCGCAGGTTTGCGGTTTGGGTGTCTATTGCCGCTTGTGCCGCGGCCTGGTTGGGCACTATTGTGAATACGCCGTCGAGTGCGGTTACTGAAAAGATTCCCTTTGTCGCCGTCGCCACACTGCACAACACCAGCGTGTGGTTGCAATCCATCAGCAGCTTCCGCAGTTTAAGGAGCTTTGACAAGCTCGATGACGTGACGATATCCACGCGTTTGAAGTCAATAATAACGTCACAATCACCTCTTTCACGCACCACGTCGGTAACGTTCGCAAGCTCTTCGTTCAAGCTCGGTTCCGGAGATGCGTCAACAAGAAGTGTATTTTCCGATAAATCCTGAATCCCCATTTCATCGCTCCTTTTGTCAAACTGCCTAAAAATAGCGGCATTGCTCCATATATATTATGCTCAAGCAGAACTCGATTTCAAAGCCCCTTACAATTATCTTTCGTCAATTTAAGCGGCAGGATTCACTTAAAATGCGCGAATTGGGAGAAAAGGTTCTTGCTGTTGTATTTATAGGACTAATCGCTGTCCGGAGAAGTATTATCCCAGCCACCGCCGAGGGCTTTGTAGAGTGCGATTAAATCCGTAGATAGATTACGTGTGCTTTGAACGAGGGCATCTTCGGAACTATAAAGCGACCCTTGCGCTACAAGTACACTGAGGAAGTCGGTCTGTCCCTCGACATAAAGCTGGGTGGAGAGGTCAACGGCCTTTCGGTTAGCGGCTACGGCGTCAATAAGCGACTTGTGATGCTCCTGTTCGTTGGTATATGCAATAAGGGCGTTCTCGACATCCTGAATAGCGGTAAGAACGGTCTTTTTATAAGTAAGCACCGCCTGTTGCTGGAGTGCCTTTTGTACCTCGATATTGGAACTTACCCGGCCCGCGTTGAATATCTCCCAGCTTGCCGACGGTCCGAATGACCACGAACGCTGGCTCCATCGCATGTCGCCGGGTTTCGATGCGCTGACGCCTATATTGCCGGCAAGATTAAACTTCGGAAATAAATCCGCCGTGGCGACGCCTATAAGGGCAGTAGCGGAATGAATTTGTGCCTCGGCTCGCCTTATATCCGGACGCCTTCGGAGCATGTCAGACGGCAGGCCCGTTGGCACTTCGGGCGGCGTAAGGGGTATCGATGAGGCAGGGGAAAGCTCTTCCAGCAAAGACGCGGGCTCCTGACCAAGCAGCACGCTGATATTGTAAATTGTTTGTTGCGCGGAGGTTTCCAGCAAAGGAATTTGAGACATTGTCGTGGCAACCTGTGCGTCGGCGTTTGCGACGTCAAGCGCGCTGACAAAGCCGCCTTCATAACGTTTGCGAACCACCGCTGCGCTTTGCTGCTGCGCCTTGAGGTTGTCCTGCGCGATGATTATTTCCTGCTGATAGCCGCGAAGTTGAACGTAGTTAATCGCCAGTTCGGATGCGAGAGTCACCAGAACGTCGCGTCGGTCCTCTATAGACGCACGAATGTCGGCCTCGGCCGCCTCGATATTACGCCTTGTCCCGCCGAATATATCCAGCTCCCACGCGGCGTCGAGACCGGTTGTAAATAGATTGCTCTTTATGCCGGCACTGTTTCTGTTGCGAGTAGCGCTGCCGGTAACGTCTGCGGTGGGCCAGAATCCCGCGCCTGCCACGCCGCTTGCGGCCCGGGCCTGACGAATTCGTTCTTCGGCCTGTCTGAGGTCAAGATTCGACTTCATTGCTCGTTCGATTAACGACGTGAGGTTGGCGTCGTTAAATTCCGTCCACCACTCCAGCAGCGTTGTATCCGGCGATGCGGCATTTTTCGTCCCCACCCAGCCTGCAGGGGCGTTTACATCCTGTGGTTTGTAATCGGGGCCGACCGTGCATCCCGCCTGTAGCAGCAGGTAAAGACAAAATACAGGGACAACAATGATTTTGTAATGTATGTTTTTCATTCGTATCTCAATGCCTCAATCGGGTCCAGACGAGATGCTTTCCATGCCGGATAATAGCCGAAAATGATTCCGACGCTTGCCGAGACGACGACCGAAGCCACAATGGCCGCCACTGATGTTTCCGTGGGCCAGCGCAGAAAGCGGGTTATAAGATACGACCCCCCGCAGCCCAGGATAATGCCTAAAATCCCGCCTGCAAGACACAGGACCACGGCTTCTATCAGGAACTGTCGCAGGATGTCCCTTGCCCGGGCGCCTACCGCCATTCGTAAACCGATTTCCCTCGTCCGCTCTGTTACCGATACCAGCATTATGTTCATTATCCCAACGCCGCCGACAATCAAAGAAATAAGCGCGACAGCGAGCAAAAGTTTGGTCATAAGCGTTGTTGTGGATGAAAGCGCGTTTGTCATCTCCGTCATATTGCGGATGTTGAAGTCATCGTCTTTTGGATTACGAATGCGGTGACGCTCGCGCAAAAGGGCGGTTATCTGGTCTATCGCCGGAGGAATCTCAGCGGCGGAATTCGCGGCGGCCACAATCTGGTCAACATTGGTGAATCGCACCGGCTGAGGATTGTCCGCCGCTTGTGTGTCCGAAGGCACAGGGTATAAAGACGTTTGCGAATTAGGATACAACTGGCTGGGAGAGCTTGACGTTGAGCTTGTTGAAGAGCCGCTGCTCTGAGACGATGAAGACGACGAGGCACCAACGCGGAATTTAATGGTTGTCCAGGGAGCAAGGATAATGTCGTCCTGGTCCATACCCATCATATTTGCGCCTTTGCTGCTTAGGACCCCGACGACCTTGAATGTTATGTTCAGGACTCGCATTTCTTTTCCTATCGGCGATACTCCCTGGAAAAGCTCCCGCGCAATCGTCTGTCCGATGAGACATACCTTTGTCGAATTACGAACGTCTTTGTCGGTGAAAATTTCACCCTGCGCCAAATCAGTCCAGTCCCGGACTGTGAGATAATCAGCGGTCGTTCCGTAAATGCTCATCGGGACCCAGTTGCGGTCCTGATAAACCGCCTGGCCTCTGGCGCGAACAAGAGGGGCGGCGCTTTTTACGGCAGGGCAGTCCCGGATAATCGCGTCGCAATCCTGCGGCGTGAGCGTCATGCTGCTGCCCGCACCAAAACCGATGCCTCCGCTTGTGGCGGCGCCGGGCAGGACAAGAAGAGTATTTGCCCCCATCCTCGCGATGGTCTTGGCGATGGCGTCCGATGAGCCGGTGCCTATTTCCATCATCGCGATTACCGCACCGACCCCGATAATTATGCCTAACATCGTTAGCGCCGTCCGCATAGGATTTCTGCGTATCGCCCGAAGCGCAGTTCGCAGTATTCGCATTATGCGGAACAATCTCATTTCGAAACCTCCGATGTTGTTTGCCCGTTCGCGATTAAGCCGTCGTGAATATGAATCTGCCGCTGAGTATGTCGGGCGACGTTCGGGTCGTGCGTTACAATAATAACCGTGATGTCCTCTTCCGTGTTGAGCTGCTTAAACATCACAAGCACCTCTTCACTTGTTTTCGAGTCGAGGTTGCCCGTCGGCTCATCGGCAAAAAGCACCGAGGGCCTGTTAATCAGCGCGCGGGCGATTGCGACTCGTTGCTGCTGACCGCCCGACAGTTTTGACGGCTCATAATGCAGCCGGTCGCCAAGCCCGACCTTGTTCAGAAGCTCTTCGGCGCGACGCTTCACTTCGCTGTCAGACACATGCTCATGTGTGTATGACAACGGCATCATCACGTTTTCCAGCGCGCTTGTGCGGGCCAGAAGATTGAAATTCTGAAACACAAAACCGATTTTATGATTTCGCAGATTTGCCCGTTCGTCGGCGGATACCTTCGATATTTCCCGTTGCTCAAGCCAGTATTCACCGGATGTCGGGTGGTCAAGGCATCCTAAAATATTCATCAGCGTGCTTTTACCCGACCCCGATGCTCCCATCAGCGCGACAAACTCTCCTTTGCCGATTGAAAGTGTAATACCCTTGAGAACGGGGACATCAATGTCGCCCATATAATATGTCTTATAAATGTTTTTTAGCTCAATCAGTTCCATATTGCCTGCCGCGAATCTGCAAAATTTATTAACGTCCTGCCGGTCTGCCTCGTCCGATTTGCGGCGTGAAAGGATTAACCGTCCCCGAACTGCCCGCAGACATCTGTTGTTCTCCGGTGATTACCTGGAGACCTTCTTTAAGTTCGTCCTGTGGTGAGCCTGTCGAACCCACGCCTTGAATTTCGGTCATCGTGTCGTCGCTTGTGCCCGCGAGAACCTTGATTGGCTTAACTAAGCCGTTCTCACTGACCCACAAAGTGGCTTTCTTGTAATTTGAGGTCTGTGTCTGCGGCGCATTCGGGTCACGCTGCTTTTTCCCAGTACCCTTACCCTGTTCGGCGGATTCGTTTAATACTGATTGATATTCCGGCGCAACCTGTTCAGCTTTTGGTTTCCATCTTAGCGCCGCGTTTGCGACCTCCAGCACGTTGTCTTTTCGGCTGACCTCGAAACTAACGTTCGCCGTCAGATATGGAAGCAATTTGCCGCTTGAGTTGTCCGTGACGACTTCGACTGTGTAGGTAACAACGTTTTGTGTCATAGTCGCGTTGAGTCGAATTTTGCCTACCACACCCTTAAACGTATGGCCTTCGTATGTTGAGACGGTAAATGTCACCGGCTGGCCCTGATAAATTTTCCCGATGTCGGCCTCGTTGACCGCGACCCATACCTGCATCCTTCTGAGGTCCTTGGCAATCAAAAACAAACTCGGCGTATTCAAACTCGCTACCACCGTTTGCCCGATGTTGACCCGCCGGTCTATAATGACGCCTTTCACAGGCGATTTTATTGTGCAGTATCCGAGATTTCGTTTGGCTTTTTGAAGCGTCGCCTCGGACTGGCTGACAGACGCCTTGGCCTGCAAAATCGACGCCTCGCCGACGGCTACATTGGCCTGTGCAATTTCGAAAGCCGCCTTATATGAATCATAACTGCTCTTGGCCAGCGCCTCAGAAGGTCCTAACTTCTGGGCACGGTCCCAATCCAACTGGGCCTGGTCAAGCTTCGCTTTCAATTGCAAAAGATTGGCTTGGGCGTTTTCCACTCCTGCTTTTGCCTGTTCCAACTGTGCGGTAGCCAGGGCTACGTCTGAGGCGTAAGTCGTATCGTCAATTTTCGCCAGCAGCGTGCCTTCCGCGACTGGTGAGCCGTAGTCAACTTCATTGCCTTCTTCGTCTTTGCCGAAGGCGAGAACCTGTCCGGCAACCTGTGCGCCGACGTCCACCAGTTCTTCCGGTTCAACCGTTCCCGTCGCGCTTATGGTTGAAAGGATGTCGCCGCGTGTTACCTCGGCGGTGCGGAATGAGATATTTTTAACCTTGCCCTTGTTGAAATACCACCATCCGCCCGCTGTTCCCGCACCTATTCCTATTACAACTATCAGTAAAATTGCCTTCTTCACGGTATATTCCTAAAAAAAACACATAACTCTTTTAAGATACTATCGTTATAAGACGCTTCACCCTTAACTTATATTGCGTCAATCCTCCCCAAATTAACAGCTAACCTGAAATTTTACGCTATTTGGTGGGCCTTGTTCTAATAGAACAGCGACAGAGGGCTGATATCCGCATAATTATAATACCAAAATCGCCCCTTACGAATCAAGGTTTTCTGCAAAGGGTGGGGGCAAGATGATTGCTTTATCCGGCGTCAGCAGATAATATCTAATCCGGGTTGTTTCTGAACGAAACTGAGAAGAATTAAGGATGCGGCCAGCTATGATTAAAAAGGATTTAGAGGCATTTCAAAAACGAGTTAGAAGCGAATTGTATGATAATATTATTCCGTTCTGGCAAAAGCATACTGTTGATAATGAATTCGGCGGTTTCGCGGGCCACGTCGGCCGTGACCTGGTAAAAGATAAACACGCAGGCAAAGGATTGATACTCAATGCCAGAATCCTCTGGACGTTCGCGGCGATGTATCGTTTTGACGCCGACCCCAAACACCTCGAACTGGCTAAAAGGGCTTACGATTATTTGAACAGGTATTTCTGGGATAATCAATTCGGCGGGGTGCTCTGGCTTCTGGATTATCGCGGGCAGTGTGTGGATAACTCGAAAAAGATTTACGGCCAGGCATTTTATATTTACGCGATTGCCGAATACTATCTCGCGACAAAAGACGCAGGAGCACTTGCGCGGGCAAACGAAATGTTCGAGCTTATCGAACGGTATAGCTTCGACAAAGCCAATACCGGCTATTTTGAGATATGCAACCGCGACTGGACGATAGCCGAAGGCGCACGGCTCAGTGACAAGGATATGAACGAGAAAAAATCGATGAATAACCATCTCCATATAATCGAGAGCTATACGAACCTGTATCGCTGCCAGCGTAAGCTGAAAGTGGAGCAGAAAATTCTCGGCCTTATAGATAACTTTACCCGCCACATAATCGACCGCAAAACATTTCACTTCAATCACTTCTTCGATGAGCTTTGGCGGCCCAAATCGGATTCATACACCTTTGGCCACGATATTGAGGGAAGCTGGTTGCTTTATGAGGCAGCGGAAATTCTCGAAAAGCCCGTGTTAAAAAAAGAGGTCGCCGATATTGCCCTGAAAATGGCAGAAGTGGTTTTCAAGGAGGGGCTTGATAAGGATGGCGGACTGCTTTACGAGGGCAAGGGAGGGCAGATAATCAATTCAGACAAGGAGTGGTGGCCCCAGGCAGAAGCGGTAGTTGGTTTTCTGAACGCCTATCAGCTTTCCGGCAAGGACTATTTCCTCCAGGCTGCGTTGAATAGCTGGAATTTCATCGACCGTTGCATCGTTGACCACAAAAAAGGCGAATGGTTTATGAAGGTCTCTCGCGACGGCTCGCCCGATTTAACCGACCCCAAGGTCTCGGAATGGAAATGCCCATATCACAATACGCGAACCTGCTTGGAGACCATACACAGGTTAAAAGCCATAGGCAAATAGGATATGGCTACTCGTAACGCAGGGCCTCAATCGGGTCTAAGCGAGAGGCCTTCCACGCCGGATAAAAGCCAAAGACGATTCCCACGCTCGCGGCGACCACGAAAGCGGCCACTATCGCCGGCACCGATGACATTGTCTTCCATTTCAGAAACATCGTAACCGCGACCGATGCGCCCCGTCCAAGCAATATGCCCGCTGCGCCGCCGAGGAGGCAAAGGATTACAGCTTCGGTCAGGAACTGCCGGAGTATGTCTCTGGCTCTTGCGCCTATGGCCATCCGTATCCCGATTTCCCTTGTTCGCTCCGTTACCGAAGCAAGCATTATGTTCATAATACCAACGCCGCCGACAATTAACGATATCAACGCCACGCAAGTCAGCAGGTGTATCATTGTCTTCTGCGTCGAAGCCAGCGTCTGGGAAATTTCCGTCAGGTCACGGATTCTGAAGTCGTCGAGTGCACCCTCTGGTATCCGGTGCCGCTCGCGGAGTAAGCTCGTAATCTGTTGGATGGCCTGCGGAATCTCCTCCTGCGAGGCCGCCGAAACCCAGATATCGTCGAGGTCGTTAAACCGCGTCATCTGGGGCGTATTCGCCGTCTGGGCCACGGATTTCTGCGGGTAAAGTTGGACCTGCTGGTTTGAGTAGAGTTGGCCAGGTGTTTGGGCTTGTGTCGTTGATGATGATGTGCTCGTTCCGGCAGTTTGGGATTGCCTTGAACCCGACAACTGGAATTTGACGGTCGTCCACGGCGCGATAACAAAATCATCCTGGTCTCTGCCCATCATATTCGCGCCTTTCGCGCTTAGGACGCCGGTCACCTTCATCGCTACGTTCTTGACGCGAATCTCTTTGCCTATAGGGCTTTCGCCTTTGAAAAGCTCCCTGACAATCGTCTGCCCGACCAAGCACACCCGTGCTCCGCTTAGCACGTCATGCTCTGTAAACACCTCTCCTTCGGCCAGGTTCGTCCAGTTGCGGACCACGAGGTAATCAGGCGATGTTCCCAGTATGTTCATTGGCGACCAGTTGCGATTGCCGTAAATGATCTGTACCCGGCAGTCAACGCTCGGCGCACCATAGCGAACCGCGCTGCATTCCCGCAGTATCGCGTCGCAGTCATCGGGGCTTAGTGTCGGCTTGCCTCCCGCCCCGGTGCTCACGCCTCCAACAATCACCTGGCTGGGGTCAATCTGTATTACGTTGGCACCAATCGCAGCGATTGTCTGTTGTATTGAGTAAGATGTCCCCTGTCCTATTTCTATTATCGCGATGACGGAGGCGATGCCGATGACGATTCCTAAGCAGGTCAACGCCGACCGCATAATATGCCGCCTTAAAGCGCGTATCGCCGTCCGCAGCGTTCGATATAACGAGTGCATTACTGGCTTAACTCCTTGTCATTTTATAACCTTGTCGCCGTAACCCTCGGCAAAAACGTTCAGAACAGGGTATTTCGGCCGATGCCAAACTGTATTATACCAAAAATCAAGCTTTTCGGCTCTGTTAGCAAATTTTATTATAGGTCAGCAAAACACTTGCATTTACTGGTTTTTCCGCTAAACTACTTGGCTTTATGATTCGCAGGATGTAACGTCTTATTACCTGAATTTTTAAGGAGAACATAGTGGAAACGAGGGTTAAAAGTGGTGTGTTGACGCCAATGGGGGCGGTTTTGGCCTCGGCGGTCGCCTTGTTGTGCGGCGTGCCGGCGGCGATGGCCAGCGAAGCCGAACTGATATTGCCCGACCTCAAGTCAGTCAAATTTTTCGGAGACAGGATTGACGGCTGGTCGTTGTTAATCTGGGGGCTGGCGATATGCGTATTCGGTATGGTCTTCGGCATGGTGCAGTACTCCCGTATTAAGAAAATGAAGGTGCATAAGTCGATGCTCGAAATCTCTGAGCTTATCTACGGCACCTGCAAAACATACCTGTTCACACAGGGTAAATTCATTATTGTCCTGTGGGCGCTCGTCGCCGTTATTATCTGGGTCTATTTCCACCTGCTGCGTGAAATGCCGAACGCCACGGTTGCTATAATTCTCGTATGCAGCTTGATAGGCATCGCCGGCAGCTATACCGTCGCGTGGTTTGGAATGAGAATTAATACCTTTGCCAATTCACGCTCTGCCTTCGCAAGCTTAAAAGGCAAACCCTTCCCGGTTTACGAAATACCGCTCAAATCAGGTATGAGCATCGGCATGCTGCTCATCAGTATCGAGCTGTTCGTTATGCTCTGCATCCTTCTGTTCATCGATCCCCAATACGCCGGCTACTGCTTTATCGGCTTTGCCATCGGCGAATCACTCGGCGCATCCGTGCTTAGAATCGCAGGCGGCGTCTTCACCAAAATCGCCGACATCGGCTCCGACCTTATGAAAATCGTCTTCAATATCAAGGAAGACGACGCACGCAACCCGGGTGTCATAGCCGACTGCGCGGGCGATAACGCCGGCGACTCAGTTGGCCCGACCGCCGACGGTTTCGAGACCTACGGCGTTACAGGCGTCGCGCTGATTTCCTTTGTCCTGCTGGCGGTAAAAGACCCCGCTGTTCAGGTCCAGCTTCTTGTCTGGCTTTTTGTGATGCGGCTTGTAATGATTTTCACAAGCAGCGTTTCCTACTGGCTAAATGCTGTCGTGGCAAAAGCCCGATACGAAGACGTTGACAAAATGGATTTTGAGAAGCCGCTGCTGTCGCTTGTCTGGCTTACCTCGTTTGTCTCAATCGGCCTGACCTATTTCATTTCCTGGCTTGTCATACCGAATCTCGGCGACGGCTCTATGTGGTGGAAATTCGCCTCGATTATCACCTGCGGCACAATCGCCGGCGCATTGATTCCTGAAATGGTCAATATGTTCACAGCCGTCAAATCGGCTTATGTTCAGAACATAGTCAACGCCTCACGCAAGGGCGGGGCTCCGTTGACAATTCTCGCGGGCTTCTGCACCGGCAATTTCAGCGCATACTGGATGGGCCTGGCCATTATGGGCTTGATGGCAATCGCCTATGGTGTCAGCACGACCGGCTTGGACGTAATGATGATTGCTCCCTCGGTCTTCGCGTTCGGTCTTGTGGCGTTCGGCTTCCTGAGTATGGGGCCTGTAACAATCGCTGTTGACTCATTTGGTCCAGTCGCGGACAACGCACAGTCTGTCTATGAGCTTTCGCTGATTGAGAGTATTCCTAATATCAAGGCGGACATCAAAAAAGAATTCGGATTCGAGCCGAATTTCGACAAGGCCAAGAGGTTTCTCGAAGAGGCAGACGGAGCGGGCAACACCTTCAAAGCAACCGCAAAGCCCGTTCTCATCGGTACCGCAGTCGTCGGTGCGACCACGATGATTTTCTCAATCATCATTATTCTCACTCAGGGCCTCAAGCCCGAGCTTCTGGCAAATCTGTCGATTCTGCATCCACCGTTCCTGCTCGGCCTGATGGCCGGCGGCGCGGTCATCTACTGGTTCACGGCTGCATCCACGCAAGCCGTTTCGACCGGCGCGTATCACGCCGTGAAGTTCATCAAAGACAATATCAAGCTCGAAGGCGCGACCAAGGCATCCAGCGAAGACAGCAACAAGGTCGTCGAGATTTGCACCAAGTTCGCACAGAAGGGTATGATTAACCTGTTCCTGGTCATATTCTTCAGCACGCTCGCCTTTGCCTGTCTTGACCCGTATTTCTTTATTGGCTACCTGATTTCAATCGCCTTGTTCGGCCTCTACCAGGCAATCTTTATGGCAAACGCCGGCGGCGCATGGGACAACGCCAAGAAATACGTCGAAGTTGACCTCAGGGAAAAGGGCACCCCTCTGCACGCCGCAACAGTTGTCGGCGACACCGTCGGCGACCCCTTCAAGGATACCTCCTCGGTCTCGATGAACCCCATTATCAAGTTCAGCACCCTGTTTGGCGTTTTGGCTATCGAGCTTGCACTCGTATCGAGCAGGAAGGTTGACATCACTCTGGCGATTGTCTTCTTTGCCATCTCCGCCTTCTTCGTCGCACGTTCATTCTACGGTATGAGAATTAGAGACGAGGAGTAATTCGCTGCGACGGTTTTTGAAGTGGATACACAAGGGGATTTGCGGTTTAGCGAATCCCCTTTTTTATTTTGCTTTTTTGAATAATGCAGTAATTGCCTTGGCGATGTGTTTGGCGGCGGCGACAACCTCTTTCGTCGGCTGTGCGCCGAAGGTTAGCGTCTTTGGCTGTATGCCAATGATTATCGCCTGAAACTTGAACGATTCGAGCAGGTAGCCAATCATTACCGCCAGCGGCAGTGAGTGCGTGCAAAATGAAGTTCCGCCTATTGTGCCGGGTTCCATTATCTCGATATGTCCCGGCTCTTTATTGAGTTCGGCGGCGTCGATAATTATCAAATGCGTCGGCTGAAATTTTTTTATCTCGCCCGTAAGATTTTCAGGCGCCGTCTCGCCTATAAAAATCTGAATCTGAGGTGTAACCGATTTGCCTTTTGTGTTTTTCTCGATTTGCTGTGCCGCAAGAAGTCCCGCGATGTCATCGCCGCGTAATTCCGACCCGACGCCTAATACGGCGACCCGCTGGGCGTTATTTAGTTTCTTTTTTAGAATCTTTGCCGGCATCTTCACCGAGAACTATTTTGAGTTTGCCGTGTTCGAGTTGGGCCAGCTCAAAGTCAGGCGTGGCTTCGAGAGCCTTTTTGGGACAGGTATCGACGCACTGGGCGCAGTACAGGCATTTGGCGAGGTCTATCTCGGCAACGAATTTTTTGTCGCCGACGGGTTTAATCGTAATTGCTCCCGACGGGCAATCCCTCATACACATTTTGCAGCCGATACATCTTTCCTGGTAGAACCGCAGTTTGCCGCGGAAATTCTTCGGCATCGGCGTTTTCACGAACGGATACGACGACGTCGCCGGCTTCTTGAAAAGCGACCGCAGCACCTGGCTTGTCATTTTTCCCGGTCTAAACATTAGTTGTGAACCCCCTTAAGAATCAGGTCCAAGAGGAACTGCAAAAACGCCAGAGGTGCGATGACCTCCCAGCAAAAGTTAATCATCTGGTCGATTCTCAGCCGGGCGACAATTGTGCGGGCCAGCGAGATGAGTCCTATTACGAACAGCACCTTTACGAGGTATAAGGCGAATCCTGCCGCCGGTCCATAGTGCAGGCCGAAGGGCAGGAACACCGCTGCCAATAGCGACGCGCCGACGACCAGCTCCATATCAATCGCCAGTCTGAACATTGCAAGCAATCGCCCGCTGTATTCGGTAAACGCCCCTGCGACGATTTCCGTTTCCGCCTCGGGTATATCGAATGGCACCTTTTCCAGCTTCCCTAAAAGGGCGATTATCGCAATTACAAATCCCACTATGTTAAACAGGATGGCCCACGGATGCGTGCTGAAGTATTCGGATATTCCGCTCAACGACCATGTGTCCGCCAGCATCGCCGGCGCCAGTATGCTCAAAAACAGCGGAATCTCATACGCGAACAACTGTGTCAGCGAACGTGCCGCCCCAATCATCGAATAAACACTCCGCGAATACCACCCGCCGAGAAAATACGTCAGCGTGGGGACAGTCAGCAGATACATCACGACGACAAGGTCGCCCTTGAATGCGAATAACGCGTTTGAACCCCACATCGGTATATAAAGAAATGAGGTGAGAATCGAGGTCATCGCGATAATCGGCATCAGCTTGAAAACCATCGCGTCGGCGTGCTGCGGCACGATGTCTTCCTTTGACGCCAGCTTTATGAAATCAGCCAGGGGCTGAAACCACGGAGGTCCAATCCGGTTCTGCATCAGCGCGTAAAGTTTGCGGTCGATGTATTCCGCCGCCAGCCCGAACGCCGCAACGAACAAAAAACCCGGAAACACAAAGATATTGAACAACGCCTGTGCCATTAGTTCGACTCTCTCATAGTCCTCAATTTTCTGTTCAATTCCGTAAAATCAATTCCCTGTTTGCTGTACCACTCAATGCCGTATGTCCGCAGCGTCGGCCAGTCCATTCTGTCCGTCCGGCCGTTGTCAAGGTTCGTCGTCGCGATGGTTCTGTCGGTGCACGAAAAACACGGGTCAATCGCGGCAATCACAATCGGCGTGTCGGCCAGATACCCGTCCTTTAACATATGGGCGACCACCTGCACGTTCGCAAGTGTCGGCGCTCGCACCTTTACCCGTTCTGGCTTATCGCTGCCGTTTGCTTTGACGTAGTGAACGTCCTCGCCCCTCGGCGCCTCATATCGGCTTACCGCCTGGCCCGCGGGAATTTTGCGCGGCGCCTTCACCACTATCGGGCCTTCGGGCAACTGGCGCAGGATTTGCCGGACAAGCTTATACGATTGCATCAGCTCGCCTAACCGCACCAGCGTCCTGCCGTAAACGTCGCAATGGTTATCGGTGATTACATCGAATGACAGCTCGCCGTATGCCCCATAAGGGTCATCGCGTCTGACGTCTCTATCCACACCGGATGCTCTTGCTGTCGGGCCTACCGCGCCTAAGTGAATCGCGTCCTCTTTCGACAGCTTCCCAACTCCAGACAGCCGTTCCCGCAGCGTAATTTCTTCTGTCCCCACCTGGATATAATATTTTGTCCGCTCTTCAAGCTTGTCAATTGCGCTTAATATCTGCGGTATCTGGTCGGTGGTTATGTCTCGCCTCACTCCGCCTATGGTATTCATCCCGTAATTGACGCGGTTGCCGGAAATCAGCGCCAGTATATCCATCACCAGCTCACGGTCTCGCCATGTGTACATCAACAGCGTATCGAATCCGATTTCGTGTCCCGCTACGCCTACCCACAGCAAATGGCTGTGAATCCTCTCAAGCTCGGCAATCAGTGTGCGGATGTAAAGTCCCCGTTTGGGCACTGCAAGACCGGCTATCTCCTCGACCGTCTGAATAAAGCACGTCGAATGTGAGTGCGAGCATATCCCGCACACCCGTTCGACAAGGTACATATCCTGAATATACGTCCGCTGTTCGCAGGCCTTTTCGATGCCGCGGTGGTTATAACCCAGCCGGACGGTCATATCCGTGATTTTCTCGCCTCTCAGCGTCAGCAAAAAGCTTTCCGGCTCTTTCAACATCGGGTGCTGAGGCCCTATCGTTAATTTTACTTCGCGTTCAGGCATTTTCTGTTACCTCCGATTTACCGATTGTGTCCGATTTCCAGTCCTTGCGGAGCGGGTACTGCCCCGCGGGCCAGCTGTCGGGAAGGGGGTATCTGTTGCCGGGGGGCAGGCCCTCTACCTGCATACCCAGTAAATCGACCATCTCCCTTTCGTAAGCGTCCGCCGCTGGGAATCTCGCACTGACTGTTTTTATTACCGGCTTATCCTTCGGGACACTTGTGTGTAAATTCAGTATTATCCCGCTTTCCCTCGCTATGTGATAAATCACGCCGAGCGTCGGCCCCTCATCGAGGCCGGTTATCGTCGCAAGAATTACAAATCCAAGTTTGTCCGCTGCGTAGTCAAAAATCTCGCCAAAATTAGCCGCTGGCACATCTGCCCAGATGCGTCTTTCCCTCTGGACCGTAATCTTCTCCGCCGGCAATCCGAATCTCTCGACTAACTGCTGCCTTATTTTTTCTTCTTCAACTAACACGGGTCACTCCCAATTATGTTCCGTTAACCACTAATTCCCTGGCGGGCTTTGCTGCGTTGTCCACGCTCGCCAGCAGTTTAACCACGCCGTCTATAATTGCTTTTGGGCTTGCCGGGCATCCCGGTATATAGGCTGAAACAGGTATCACCTCGTCTATGCCGCCCTCGACGTTATAGCAGCCGTTAAATACCCCGCCCGAACAGGCGCAGGTTCCGACCGCCACGACGAACTTCGGCTCCGGCATCTGCTCGTATATTCTTATCAGCCGGTCTTTTATCTGCCTGGTGACAGGCCCTGAGCAAACCAGAACGTCCGCGTGCCTCGGCGTGCCTTTCAATATCACCCCGAACCGCTCCACGTCGTATCTTGGCGTAAGGGCCGCGATAATTTCAATATCACAGGCATTACACGCACCTGTGTTGAAGTGAATTATCCACGGCGACTTGATTCTCGCCCACGTTACTATTTTCTGAACTAAACCC
The DNA here is from genome assembly GCA_050013675.1 of Sedimentisphaerales bacterium. Taxonomy (GTDB): domain Bacteria; phylum Planctomycetota; class Phycisphaerae; order Sedimentisphaerales; family Anaerobacaceae; genus Fen-1362. Next base: position 419,023 of record JBEKEU010000003.1, on the reverse strand, counting down.
ATATCGAGGTTACCTCTTGTATAAAACGAATAACCCGACAATCGCGCCGAGTATGTAAACCACCGCTATCATAAACGTCTGTATCGTCGCCATCGGCACCGTCGCTATCATTAACGCCACCACGTGCAGTATCGTAAAATAAAACGCGAATGGGAAAAACTGGCTGTAGTCGGGCTGTATCATGTGCGTCTTGATGTCCTCGCCGCAGGAGTACTCCTTCGTAAGCCCTGCGGGCACGCTCTTCGGCTTCAGCGCCAGCTTCGACAGAACATACGCAAAGAAAAGAGCTGCGACCAGCACCGCGATAAACACAACAGGTGGCGTCAGTAATAATTCATTTGGCATCTTCTGGTTACCCCTTGATATTTCTTAGTAATCTTCCGTCTATTGATTTAATGTTCTTATACACGCACAAAACTATTCCGACCGCGACCGCAATCACCACCACCTCGATAATTATCAGCGTGATGGCAAGTGCCTGCGCCAACGCCATCCGGTCGGTGACATAACCGGCCAGGATAATAAACAGCGTTACGCTTTTTGTCAGAATCTCCAGTCCTATCAGCGCCCTTACTAAGTTGTATGTCATTATCAAACAATAAAAGCCCGTTATCAGCAGAAGAATCGCCCCTATACTGAAAAGCCAGAATACCTGCGGCAACTCGGTCATTCGCTCAATCCTTAAACAACGCGACCACCCCAAATGCCCCGGCCAGCAGAATCACAATCTGCCCAACGAGGTCAAGGTGCCGCAAGTTCCATATAATATTACGGACGTCACTTTCACTTGGTGCGGCCTGTAAATGGAAATCCAGGGGGATATGAACCTGGTACAGGGCCACCCCAGTCAGCACAAGAATTACAGGCAGAAGCCAGAATTTGGAAAACCGCTCTTTCTGTTTTGTCGCCATCTGCTCATCGGTCAGCCGCTGAGTTAAGCTGATGCAGCTTATGAATATGGCGGATATTAATCCCGCGCAAACCGACAGCTCGAAAACCGCCGCAAGCGGCGAATTGAGCTTGAACATAATTATCGTCAGAATCATGCTGGTAACTGCCAGCCCTATCACAGAGCGCAATAGGCGCGCCGTCATCACCGTCCACGCGGCCGCTAACACAAGCGCTACTCCAAGTATGATATTTATTGTCATATCAACTCTTCAAAATTATTTCAAAAAACTGCTAATAGGCATCAAAACACTGTTAAACATCCACGGGAAAGTCACGCCTACCCCGACAGTTATCGCCGCCAATATCGAAGCGGCTACTGTTATACCCCATCCGGCTTCCTTTACATTGGCCAGCCCATCGGCTACTTTTCCGAAGAACACCTTTCGCTGCATAAGCAGCAGATACGCGAGCGTCAAAACGCTCGCCAATACCGCTATCGTCGCGTATGTATGCAGACCGTTTTGCCACAACGCTATCACTATAATCAGCTTGCTCCAGAACCCCGCGAGTGGAGGCACGCCCGCCGTTGACAAAAACGCTATCAGCGAAGTCGCGTTGGTAATGGGCATCTTTGTCCCCAGCCCGCCCAGTTTGTTCATGTCCGTCGTGCCCGATTGCGTCTCTACTGCCGCGGAATTGACAAACAGCAGCGACTTGAAAATCGAGTGGTTAAACAGGTGGAATACCGCGCCGATTATGGCAAGGTTTGTCCCGCAGCCCAGGGCCAGGATTATGTAACCCACCTGGCTGATACTCGAATACGCCAGCATCTTTTTGAAATCACTTTGTCCTATCGCCGCGAACGCCCCGACGAGGATTGAAATCACGCCCGCTAATAAAAGTATGCTGTTTACCGATTCGTTATTCGCGAATACCGAGGTCGTCAGCCGAATCAGCGCGTATATGCCTGATGTCTTGGTTGCGATACCCGCTAAAAGCACCGATGCCGCCGCCGGTGCTGCCGAATATGCCGCAGGCAGCCACCCGTGAAACGGAACCACGCCTCCTTTGATTAGCAAACCGCAGATAAATATGCCGATTGCTGCCATCACTAAAGGATTACCCTGCGACTGGCGAACCGCGCTGCCCGCTGCCGCGAACGATGTGTCGCCGACCACCAGCAGCATTATCGAAATCGAAAGCAGCATCATTACCGTCGCCGTCGCCGACAGGATTATGTATTTGAACGCCCCCTCAAGAGCGTTGGTGTCGCGCTGGAAAGCGATAAGAATGAACGACGCTACGGCCGTCACCTCGATGAATATATACAGCGAAAACAGGTCCGTCAGCATCACCGTGCCGTTCATCCCAATCATCGCCACAAAAACCAGGTTCATAAAACCGAATCGCTGCTTGCCGCCGCCGATTGTCTGCCAGCCGACGAGAATCGTCGTCAGTGTCACTATGCCGATTGACATAAGCAGCACAAGCGTCAGGTTATCGCAGCTTAACCCAAGCGTGAAAAACTTTCCCCAGGCGTCTGTCTCGCCCCGGCCCGTCGCAAGCAGAACGACCGCGACAATCTGCCATAGTGAAAGTCCAACGCCTACCCATACCGCCAGTTTCTGCGTCAAACTGCGAATCGGCAGATTCAAAATTATTATCGCCAGCAAAGGCAGCAGTAAAAGCGGTGACAGCATATTGCCCCTTAACTAAAACGACTTCATTAACATTATTACGGCGAACAAAGCGCCTATTAACGACCAGACGACATACATCGAATAACTTCCCGTATGCGCCAGTTTTATTATGCTCGATAACCCCATTGCGACTCGCACCGCGAAACCCTCATACAGCCAGTCAATGCCCCTGTCTATCCACCAGCCGAATCTCGAAATTCCCCGGACTATTTTCAGGCCGATATCATAAGGGTCGAACCAGCGTTTCTCGGCCTTTGTGTAAATCCCCTCAAGGAACGGTGCGTGGCGGATATGGTCGCTCGCCTTGTACCCGCTACCGTTGACCTTCACCGCGAACAAATGATGCAGCAGCGCGCCAATCAGCACGATAACCGTAATCGTAATCAGCATCGTATTGGGGCCGAACTCATGTCCCGCCAGGCGTTCCTCGCCCAAAATCGGCTTGATAAGGTTATTCAAAGGCAGATAATTCCACACGCCGAAAACCACGCATACCGCGGCGATAACCATCATCGGCACGAGCATCGCCGGTTTCGCTTCCCTGACTTTTTTGTTTGAATCGCTAATCTTGCCCAGAAACGCCGCGTGACCTAATTTCAAAAATGACGCCGCGGTAAGGAATGTGCCTAAGATCGCCGCAAGATAAAATATCGTCCCTCTCTCCAGCGCCGCGTCATAAACAAGCTCTTTTGAGAAAAACCCGTTAAATGGCGGCACGCCCGAAATCGACACGGCCGTTATCACGAAACACACAAAAGTAACCGGCATCTTTAACCACAACCCGCCTAATTTCGCCAAATCCGTTGTCCCCGTCTGCTTTTCCACCGCGCCTCCCGTAAGGAACAGGCAGCTCTTATAAAGCGCGTTGTTTATCATGTGAAACAGTCCGCCGATAATCCCGACGGGCAGGCAAGTGCCTATACCCAGAATCATATACCCCACCTGGCTTACGGCGTGATACGAAAGCAGCCGTTTGTAGTCCTTTTGCACAAGGGCCATCATCACCGCCAGCAGGATTGTAATTGCGCCGATTGTCATAAGCAGGATGCTAATCCACGAGCCGGCGGTGAGCTTGAACATATCGAGCGATATCCTCGCCAAAAGGTAAATGCCCAGAAGTTTCTCAAGAGATGCGGGTAAAAATGCCATAAATGGCAGCGGCGCGTCAACTGCAGCGTCGGGAATCCACGTATGGAAGGGGACTGACCCGGCCTTCGAAATCGCGCCTATCATCATAAACACAAAAGCTAAACTGCCGAGGAAATCGACGGGCAAACTTATTTTGGATATTGTCATTGTCCCCGCCAGATGTCCCGCAAGACCAATACCTATCATCAGGCACAAATCGGAAATACCCACGATAATAAACGCCTTAATCGCCGTCTTATATGCTCCCGGCCTGCCAATCGCTATCATTCCGAACAACGTCAGCAGCAGCCCCTCCCAGAAAAACAGTAACAGGACAAGATTATCGGCTAACACCGCGCCATTAGTCATCGCCAGCGTTATGAGCAGGTAGCTGTAAAATTGATTAAGATAGGGTTTATCCCGCATGAAGGAACAGCTATAGAGGACGAACAGGAATGAAAACGCCGAGGCCGCGACAAGAATAAATGCGCTGAAGTGATACAGCCGCAGGGCAAAATCAATCCCGAAGCCCGTCCAGGGAATTGATAAAGTTATATTTTCCCCGAAAAGCGTTATGGTCAGGCCAAGTGTCGCAGCCGTCGCAAGCAGGGCAATCGCCTCCTTGACGCTTTGGATTCGCTGGCCAATCAACAGCACCAGAAGTCCGGCGATAAAAGGTATGGCTATTGGCAGTAAAATATAACTCTCTGTCATCTGATTACCCCCGGCAGATGTTGAATCGCGGCCATAACAAACTGTGTCGGCCAGGCAATCGCGAATCCCGCGATAATCGATAATACCGCAAGAGACGCCACGCTAATCACCATTGTTGCTGAACCCTCCCTCACGGGCCGCGTCTTGGGCTCACCCAAAAACACCATACTGAACACCCGCAGCAGGTAAATAATGGTCATAACCGCGCCAATCAGGAACGTCAGCATTATCCACAACTCGCCCGCCTTGATGGTGCTGGTCATTACCATATATTTGCTGAAAAACCCGCCAAAGGGCGGAATACCCATAACTGAAAACGAGCAGAACAGAAACGCAATAGCGGTAACGGGCATCGTCTTAATCAGCCCGCCCAACTTGGTGATGTCCTTGATTTTGGTGTTCTGCTCGACAATCCCCGCGCACAGGAACAGGCCTCCTTTTGCGAGACCGTGCATCATAATATAAAGCAACCCGCCTGCGACGCCGATTTCGTTGCCGATGGAGAGACCTAAGAATATAAAGCCAATCTGGCTTACGGTGGAATAGGCGATTATGCGTTTCAAATCGGTATCGACCATCGCCGCTCCCGCTGAAACTAATGCGCTCGCGCCTGCGACTATCGGGACTATCGTGTGCCAGGAATCATCGACGGTGAATGTCGCGATGAATAATCTGGCGAAAACATAAACGCCTATCTTAACAAGCAAAGCTGCGTGCAGCAGGGCGGTAACCGGAGAAGGAGCCACGCCTGCGTCCGGCAGCCACGTATGAAAAGGTAGCGTCGCGGACTTGGAGAGGATGCCGGCCAGCAGTAAAACTACCGCCAGATTCGAAAGGTGATTGGCGCCGAGGGTTTCTTTTATGGTCTGGAGGTCGAATGTGCCGGTTTGCTGGTAAATAGTGATGAAGCCGAGGAGCATCAAAAGTGAGCCGAACATCGTAACCAGAAATGCCTTGTCGGCCTTTATGACGTGCTGCTTTTCCCTGAAAAAGCCGATGAGCCGCCAGCTTGTTATGGCCGTGATTTCCCAGAAAAGATACAGGAATACGAGATTTGCTGAGAAAATCAGGCCCAGCATACCGCCCAAGAACAGCAGGACCATCAGGTAGTATTCGTTTTGGTTTTCGTAATGGCTGATGTAGCCGAATGAGTAAAAAATGATGATTGAGCTTAAAAATGCGGAAACAATCGCCATAAATATCGCCAGGCCGTCGGCGTACAGGGTGAAATTGAATATGTTATTGATATTAGCCGTGAAATTGAGAGGCCCCGCGGACATAACCGTCGGCAGAATGGCGACCACTAATAGAAGGGGAACGATTGCCAGGCCCAGCGCAAGAAGATTCCGCAGGCCCGCTGATATTCGGCCCGCAAAAGGCAGAACAAACGCCCCGATACACGGAACAAGCACCACACAAAGGAGCATCAATCGACTATCCATAATCGTCCGTTTACCTGAAAAAGAGTCAAAGCAAATACCTTGAATGAATGTTATAGAAACTATAAGGATGTCGCATAATAGCGACCTGTTAGCCGATAGTCAAACACAAATATCGGCTGGTTTTTATGGCGTTGGGTTGCGGGGGATGTTAGCAGATTGGCTTTCAAAAGGCAAAAGGAAAAAATCAGACGCAGATTGCGCAGAGACCGCAGACAATTTTTAAGTTTGTCATTCCCGCGAAAGCGGGAATCCAATTCCATCCTGTCCGCTATACGCTACCTGCTGAACGCTGATTTATGATTTGCGATTGTCGTTCGGTTACTGTTACAACCCTTATCCTTGATTCTTACCTGCAAAAAGGTATAATAAAATTGCTTTTGGCTGGAGGCAAAAGGCAATGAGGAAAAAAGGTTTTTCATTAATAGAGTTGCTGGTTGTGATGGCAATCATATCCCTGATGATGGGTATGATGATGCCGGCGATAACGAGGGTGTGGCGGCTTGCCTACCAACTGGTAGCACCGGTCGTTATCTGGACAAATCCTAAGGCATACGCCAATGATGTAACGCCTTCACTTGGGATAATAACGGTTACATTTGACCAGAAGATGAAGGATAAATCATGGTCGTGGACGGGCGGAGGTGAGACGTACCCGAAAACTACTGGTCAACCGAGCTATGACCAAAATGAAACAACATGCAGTTTGCCGGTCAATCTGGAGCCGGGAAAGGTTTATTGGGTAGGTATAAACAGCCCATTTTATTATAATTTTAAGAGCGCCAACTGCGGAGCTCCGGCTAAGCGATACGTGATTTTGTTTGCAACGATGGACCTAAGTGGAAAGCCGACGGCTATACCTGATGATTTGTTGGCAAAAGCGAAGGAGATTAACAACAGAGCAGGTAATTAACTTCGCAAGAGATATAAACCAACAAATTTGTTAGCCTGATTGCAGAATTTAATCCCCTCACCTGCTCAAATTTCTCGCGAATTGCCTGTCCGCTACCCGCTGAACGCTGTCTTATGTCTTATCTGTCCGCTATACGCTACCCGCTGTCCGTCAGGACTCCATAGGAGAACGCTGTTTCTATGTTGACACATCGTTTGTGAGGATTTATAGTAAATTTGACAGAAACTTAAGGCTGGAAGATAACTTCGAATGGTCATTCTTAATGTAACAATGCGAGAGAAGGTTTCTAGGATATCTCTGATTGTCTACGCTGTTTTGTTAATACTATCAGGGTTCCTTGCGTCGGCTGCAGGTGGTTCGGTAGGATGGTTCTGCATCATGGGCATTTTTGCTATACCTCCAATCGTGGCAGGTCCAAAGCGATACCGGGTTCTTGGAATAATCGCTTTATTAATTGCGATTGCGGCAGCTGTCACTGATTATCATGCAGGAAAACACGCACAGCCCAGAATTGATGAATTCCGAAAACAGCTGGGAAAGTAGGCCCTGAGCGACGAAGTCGGAAGCGTGATCGGCTTAAAACTCACAGAATTTATCCGCCGTTAGTATGGCGGATTTTGCCTTGTTTTCCCTTGACTGTCCCTCGCAAAAGGGTATAATAATATGACCTTTGTGCCTGGGGGCAAAAAGGCAAAGAAGGAGAAGAGTGTGAAAGTGCAAACACATCATCGTCATGTCAGAGTACTTTTTGCTGTTACTGTTTTTACTGCCCTTTTAACAAGTCAGGCCTGGGGCATAACCTACAAAGCAATCGATTTGACCCCCAGAAACGGATTGTTCGACTTTTCTTATGGTAACGGAATCAGCGGCACACAGCAGGTAGGTTATGGCGGCGGTATCCTAAACGGAAATAAGAATCACGCCCTGCTCTGGAACGGCAGCTCATATAACTATGTCGATTTGAACCCCAGCGGATTTTCCCAGTGTTATGCCCGCGGAATCAGCGGCACACAGCAGGTCGGCGATGGTCATGGTTTTTCGACCACAGGCGGATACGAACACGCCTTGCTTTGGACGGGAAACGCTGCAAGTTACGTCGATTTGAATCCCAGTGGATTCACCGTTTCTTATGCCTATGGAACCAATGGCACACAGCAGGTCGGCTACGGTTACACAGGCGGTAACATCCACGCCTTGCTTTGGACGGGAAACGCTGCAAGCTGCGTCGATTTGAACCCCGGCGGATTCAGTGCTTCTTACGCCCGTGGAATAAGCGGCACAAATCAGGTCGGTTATGGTACGGCCGCGAACGGCAATACTCACGCCTTGCTCTGGACAGGGACACCTGAAAGCTGCGTCGATTTGAATCCCGGCGGATTCACCACTTCTTATGCCTACGGAATAAACGGCACACAGCAGGCCGGTTATGGTTCCGGTTCGGCAACAGGGGGAAATGACCACGCCTTGCTCTGGGAAGGGATAGCCTCAAGCTGCGTCGATTTAAATCCCGACGGATTCACCTCTTCTTATGCTTACGGTACCAATGGCGCGCAGCAGGTCGGTTATGGTACGACCACGAACGGCATGACTCTTGCCCTGCTGTGGAACGGCAGCAGCGACGGCGTTATAAACCTGTATCAATTCCTGCCGCTGGACCTGCAGGTGCACTATTACATGTCTAAAGCTATTGGAATAGATAGTTATGGAAACATCATCGGCCTTGTGAGCAATGGGGATTCTACGCATGCCGTTCTCTGGCAGCCGATTCCCGAACCCGCCACGCTTTTGCTTCTCGGCCTTGGTGCGGCGATTGTGAGAAAAAGGCACAGATAGAAGTTTTAAGTAAATCAACTTTCTACTGCTTGCCCTGCGTCCTGTCCACCGTAGCTTTAGCGTAGGTGGAAGCTCTCTGTGCGAAGCCGGGTCTGTGGTCTTATGTCTTATCTGTCCGCTATACGCTCCACGCTTGCCTCGGCGTAGCGCAGCGAAGACGGGCTGAACGCTGATTTCTGACTTGCGACTTGTCCGCCGGAGGCAGATTTATCGGCTTAAAACTCGCAGAATTTTGCCGTTGAAACTTGTTAAAGACAAACGCAAGGGTCATTTAATCGTTTCTTTGTTCTTTTCCCACCATTCAAGATGCTCCTTAATACCTAACGGAACGAAACCATCGCCTGTGCCCTCACTAAAATAATGCCCAGCAAATTTGACGACTTTAAGACTTTTATCATCTTTAAGAACATCCGCAAGGAACTGAAGACGTTCTTTTTTAGAAATGTCTACGCGATTCTTCCATAGAAACTCTATAACACCCAACCGGATTCTTTCGGGAGCACTTTTATAGGCTTCCCTTAATTGGGGCAGAGTGAGTTTATTTGGGTCTACTGCGTTCCACGGAACCTTAAAACCATGCTGGAAAATGGGAAAATCACTTTCATCCAATATGGTTTGCATTGTCTGTATGGCGGTTTTCTGGAAAGGAAAAGAATCATCCTCGGTCCAAACCCGAAGTTGGTCATAAGCATCCCTATCATCGATTTGGGCATTGATAACTACCGTATCAAATCGAGTTAGCAACTTCAACTCCATCACAGCCTTATTGCCGTCTTGAATAGACCGGTCTAACTCAGCTACTTTCTTCTCGGTTCCGTCTAAGATATTTTTAATTTCTGTAACCATCCTTTTAGCTTCGACGGACGCCTTATTTACATCTTCGCTCGCAGAAACTGCAATGCGCAAGGCATTTGACGCATCAATATTTTTTTTATGGGCCTCTTTAGTCTGTATACAAGCCAATATCAACTGAAAGATTGATAATAACACAATAACGGAAGGGATAACGTAAGGGAGAAAGACCAACAGTCTCAATTTATTCTGATACTCCCCGCAGCGGTAACATTTTGAAGCTTCCCGTGGAATTTCTTGTTTACAGTATTTGCATTTAGAAGTTTCCGGCTGAACTGGTGCTGGGGATTGACTTTTCGTTTCTTCACTCATTTTTGTGCCATCATCATTTCGTAATTCCTATTCTCTCGTTTTCCAATTATCATTCAAAACCGCCCGGTTTTCAAGATCTAAAAGGCAAGATTTATCCGCCGTTAGTATGGCGGATTTTGCTTGCTTTCGATTTTCAATAATCGCATAATACAGTCTGTTTTTCAGTGGTGGGCTATTTAAGAGGAAAAAGAGATGCGGCAAGTCTTTTTAATTCTAATCATTACAGCATTCACACCTATAATAAGTCAGAGTTCAGAACCAAACAGAACATCACAGCAAAGGGAAATCAATATGCGTTTGAACGAAATTGAACTTGCGTTAGTCTATGCTGTTGTAACGGATTGCATCGACCTGCTGCCGGACGATATAGCTGTTATGCTCACAGACCCGAATCTTGACCCGATCTTAGAGGGCACTCGCGATTTTAGTTCGTCTGCTCAACCACTCACTTATTCAATGAATCGGTCCAATCTTGGGTGGCAGGCGGCTTTTGTTGTTAGGCAGCTTTACGATGGCAAACCTCCTACAAACTTACAAGTACCGGCCTCTGTGTATTATGACGCCAACGACGAACCTAATGTTCTAAATCGCCTAAAGGTTACTAAAGCAGAGTTATCATCTAAGAACCGAACTGACAAAAGTTTTTACAGGGCTGCTGTGAATTTAACACTTGATTTGTGGCTTGAGGACTTACGACAATCTGGACAGACTGTCACAACACCGACTGAGGGAGTTTATATCAGGGATGAGGAAAATCACCTATACCTTTATGAGAGGGCTGAGTAATGAAAGCTTTTAAAATCATAGTTCTAATTGCTTGTTGCCTTTTTCTTGCAAGCGCGAACCCAGCATTTTCAAAACGGCACCTTGTTGGTGGAACCGGCAGCAGTCATAAGGGCGGCCATTATGTTGATGACGGGGGTGGTAGTAGTAGTTCTTCCACTGGCAGTTCAAGCAGTTCCGGAAGCTCATATGACTCAAGCCATCACAGGAATTATTCTACTACGCACCACATTAAGTCATTGCATTATAGTCAATCCACAATCAACAGCGGTGTAGCCCGCGATTCTCACGGCAGAATTAAGCGTTCCGAATCGGCCAAGGAGGAATTTCTGCGGGAACACGGTTTGTCAAAAGTTCCGAATGGTTATGAGGTTGATCATATCACTCCACTATATGCCGGTGGTAGTGATACCCCTGGCAATATGCAACTTTTGAGCAAAGCCCAGCACCACGCAAAGACAAAATCCGATTACCAAAGGTATGGACGGTGAACATCACGGAAAACCGGGGGTTTGCCGATTTTGCCAGGTCCGCGCTTCGCGATAAATTTAACTCCGGCCCCGGTTTAATTTCCCCCTGTTTTTCTTTGTTGTTCGGAAATTTGCAGTTTGGTAATTCGAATTTGTTTCGGATTTAGGGTTTAGTGCTTCGGATTTTGACCTGTACGCTACCCGCTACACGCTGTCCGCTAAACATGGTAAGCTGCCAAGAGGACATTGCCCATCTTTACAATTAATTCCGCTAATATATCGAACTCAAAAAAGGGTATCAAAACCTATCAAAACGCGCGCGTTTTCTATCACTTTCCGTTCAAAACGTGTCCATTTTGTGTCATTTTGTGCATTTTTGTGGCCCTTTTCGAGCACTTTTTGAGATGAAAATTTTTTTCTCCCTTACCCATTTTACCCTGAGCTTGTCGAAGGGCTTGCCCATATCACCCATCTTCGTTAACTTAGGCAATCTGCCTGCCCCGGCGTAGCCAAAGGCGAAGACGGGTAACGTTTATCCGTGCATTTCTTCCCAAACTTTTTTACGTTTTTGGTTGAATGATAAGTTTCCGCTAATACTATTTTCTGCAGCGAGGTCAGTAGTCGTTGAGTTTGTATTTGCAGGCGGGGTCGGGGGTATAGCCGATAACGCCCCAGCATCGCATCTGCACATTGTAGAGGTCGTTTTTGCCGGTGCAGGTTGTCGGTGTATAGTTAATAGTATTATTTTTGCCCGCTTGGATAGTTTCGTCGGCTCGCCACATCAGGCGGGCGGCGTGCCCGTCGGCGAATGAGGCATTGGTCCCGTTGGTGTGGCGCATCGCGGGGGCGTCAAACCAGGTCGGGCAGTAGTAGTTGACGGCGTAGCTATCAGGGGTGAGAAAGCCCTCATCGATAAAGACAAACCTGTCTGATGGGTTTTTTACATTGGTGAGCATTTTCAGGCAGAGGTTTTGTGGAACCGTAGTTGAGCCAGCTACAGAACAGCCGCTGAACTGATATTTGCCGTTCATTGAATCGAGAATTGCATATGAGACGAGGGCGTTTTTTTCGCCGGAAGGGCAGTGGTATGTTTTTTCCTCTTTGCTATATCCCCACAATGCGCCTGTCTGGATAGCAACTTTCTGGAGACATTCATTTTGATAAACCCCGAGAACTCTATTCCCGGCGGGCGTAAATGCCCATGCGGGACCGACCCAGGGCAGTTCATCTTTGTGAAGGGGGTAACCCCAATTTGTGGATGGCGGCGGCAGGGGCGGCATTGCCCTGGTTCTGTTATCGAGGCCGGCAGGCGCAGGTGGGCATTCTGCTCCGGCGGGGGGCAAATCGCCGGGAGCGATGGGGCCGCCGTTGACGAGTTTCTCGCTGTTCATCTGGGCGTACGCTGTCCAGGCAACGGTTAGCTGCCTGAGATTGCTCAGGCATACGACGCGTTTGCCCTGCTCGCGTGCTTTGGTCATCGCCGGCAATAGTATGGCCATAAGCAGCGCTATGATGGCGATGACCACCAGCAATTCGATGAGTGAAAATGCCCTGTGTCTTGTCATAGCGAACTACTATTATAAAGAGGAACAAGGCGGATTAACATACCCCTGTAATTTATTACCTTTTGTTTTTTCGCGTAGGGCAGGCGAGAGAGAAACGAATCCGCCAGTCAGCTTGGGGTTAAATAGTTTGATTTTGTTGTTGAAAAGGGCTGAGCAATAGTGTAAAAGGTAGCGGATATAAGGCGGCGACTGCGATGGTTCATAATACGAAGAAAAAGGCGCTGTACGAGGTGATAGGCAGGACCGGGTTAAAGTCGGGCTATGAACAGTTGCACCCGAATAGCACGGCAGGAACCAATGCAGGGCAGACCCCTTCGGCAAGCGCCGGGCAGGCGCAGGGTGTGGTGCGGTGGACGATAAAGCCGAGCGTGGTGCAGTTTAACGCGGGCCGGATAGAATTTTCGATACCGTATCAGGTTGGTATAGCGGTTGTGCTGGGTGTGCTGCTGGCGGCAGTGGTATTATTCAGATTAGGTGAGCGGGTTGGCAGCAGAGAGGTTGTGGTGAAGGCACCGGCGGCGGCAAAGCTGGCGGAGTCAAGGCCGGTGTCGCCGAAGCCGGTAACGCAGGATACGCCTGCTGTAAAGCAGCCGACGGCGCAGGATACCTCCGCCGCAGCGGTGACGGCGACTCAGCCGATATCGACCCCTCCGACTGGTTCGGTGCAGGGCGGCAGGAACCGGATAGTATTGAAGATATACCAGGTCCGGTCGCATTTAGAGCCGGCGAAAGAGTACTTTGACAAGATGGGCATAGCCACAGAAATTATAGAAAAAAATAACTGGTATTATTTAGTAACGAAAAACAAGTATGATAATCCCGAAAAAGCGGGAACCGATGGTAACCTGGCCAAGCGGAAGATAATAGAGATTGGCTCGGGATACAAGGCGCCGGCTGGGTTCGAGAGTTTTGGGCCGAAGCCATTCAGTGACGCTTTCGGGATGAGATTTGACGAATAAGTTTTAGGAGAAGAATTGATGTCGATTGACCGGTCGTTGAAGTTGAAGGACGCACTTGTGAGACACCGCAACGTTTTGACGCGAGCGGAGCGAATAGACCGCCTGAAGGACGAGGATAAATGGGAAGACGACAGGTCAGTGCTGGGCCTTCCGAAAGTGTCGCACAGAAAAGCCCGCGCGAAGAAGGCAGAAAAGAAAGAGGTTGCTGCGGAAGGAGCAGTGGGTGTGGAAGGCGCAGTGGCAGCAACGCCTGGTGCGGAGCCGGCAGCGGCAGGCAAGGCAGCTCCTGGAGCGGCAAAGGGAGCGCCAGCCAAGGCAGGAGCAGCGCCGGCGGCGAAGGCAGCAGCCCCGGCTGGAAAGCCCGCCAAAGAGGTAAAGAAGAAATAGAATAAGTAACTGGATGATACTCGAGAAGGCCGGTGATTTGCCGGCCTTTTTTATTGTGTGGTTTTCAGGATTTGTGTCCGCGGGCATTCGGAAATTCAGTTGGCTTGCGGGGGAAAGGGGGGTATATTATATGGCTATGAAGAAAATAATTGCAGACAGAATGAAATGTATCGATTCGAGCGGAATACGGAAGGTTTTTGCGCTAGCCGCGCAAATGAAGGACCCGATTAATTTTTCGATAGGTCAGCCGGATTTCGATACGCCCGAAGCGATTAAACGAGAGGCAATACAGGCAATAGAACGGGGCGTCAACAAGTATTCCCAGACGGCCGGCGACGAGGAGCTGCTTGCCAAAATCACGGGCGGCCTGAAGGTGGAATTCGGGTGGGAAAAACAAAAGTTGATGATAACCAGCGGCGTCAGCGGCGGCATTCTGCTGGCGTTTCTTGCGCTAATTAACCCCGGAGACGAGGTGATTATCCCCGACCCGTATTTTGTGATGTATAAGCACTTAGTAAATATGCTGGGCGGCAAATGCGTATTTGTGGATTGCTACCCGAAATTCGAGCTTGACCCGGGCAAAATAGAAGACGCCGTCACGGACAGGACGAAGATGATAATTATCAACTCGCCTTGCAACCCGACGGGGGCGGTGTTCGGCGGCAGGCAGTTAAAGGAAATTGCCAATATTGCCTCTAAGAATAATATTATTGTATTGAGTGACGAAATATACGAGAAATTCAGCTACGATGGCCCCTGTGAGACAATAGTAAAATATTGCGACAGGGCGATACTGCTGCGCGGGTTCGGAAAGACCTACGGCGTAACGGGCTGGCGGCTGGGCTACGCGGCGGCAGGGGGCGACGAGGCCGGCGAGGTCATAGACCAGATGATAAAAATACAGCAATACACCTTCGTATGCGCGCCTGCACCTTTCCAGAAGGCGATTGCCGCGGCGATGGATTATGATACCACATCTATCGTGAACACCTACCGTAAGAAACGGGATTTGATTTACGACGGACTAAAGGACAAGTTCGAGATTGTAAAGCCGGGCGGGGCATTTTACGCATTCGTAAAAGCGCCTGATGGCCAGGCAGGCAAATTCGTCGAAAAGGCGATAACCAACAATGTCCTTGTAATACCGGGCAACGTGTTCAGCGAAAAGGACACGCACTTTCGTATAAGCTACGCGACGAGCGATGAGAAGATACGCAAGGGCATCGAGATTCTGCGCAAAATGGCATAAACAGCGTTCAGCGTGCAGCGGTTAGCGTACAGAAAATTCAGTTCTTAGTTAAATTAGGCGGGGGCGAGATTTTTGCTATGAAGAAGTTAAGCCGGATAATGCTATTGGGGGTGGTGTTGGTGATGGCAGCTCGGCTGTGCATCAGCGCGGAAGGGGAAGTAAATCTGCCAACGCTGAAGAAGCCGGTGCAGGCGGCGGTCATTGTCTGCAAGGGGACAATCGACGACGGGCTGTATAAGTCGATAAAACGAAGAACGGAGATTGCGCTCAAGGGGGGCGTGGAATACCTGATTTACGAGATAGAAACATACGGCGGAGAAGTTGCCGCAGCGGATGACATATCGAAATATTTTATCCTCGATGTTGCTAAAAGAGCGCATACGGTTGCCTATGTGAATACCGAGGCGATATCGGCAGGTGCGATGATTTCGGTGTCCTGCAACGATATCATAATGCGAGAAAACACAACGATAGGCGACTGTGCGCCGATAACATTAGGCGGCAAATTAGAAGGGGTGGAGAGGGAAAAGGTAGAATCGTTCGTTCGGGCGACGTTTGCCAGGGCGGCAGAGGCGAACAAATACCCGATGGCATTGCTGAAGGCAATGGTAACAGTGGGGACAGAGGTTTGCAGAGTAAAGAACACGAAGACGGGCCAATGGGAGTATTTCGAGACGGAGCAGCTGCCTAAAGACGCCCACGCCTACGACCTTAAGAATAAAGAGCTTGTTGTAACCAGTAAAGAGCTGCTGACGCTGACGGCAAGCAAGGCGGCGGAATATGGTATCGCCAGGGCGGTTGTGAAGGACGTGAATGGCGTGCTGAGTTTCCTCGAAAAACGAGACGGGGTCGAATTCAGCATGGGGCCGGTAAAATTAGAGACGAACTGGTCGGAAGAAATGGTGCGGTGGCTTAATTCGCCGGCGGTTATGGGGGTATTGGTAACGATTGCGCTGCTTGGGCTTTATATTGAGTTTCAGACGCCGGGGGTGTGGCTGCCGGGCTTAGTGGCGGTGCTATGTTTTGTACTAATCGTCGGCAGTAAATTCCTGACAGGTATGGCAAACTGGGTTGAGATCGCGATATTCGTTACAGGTGTGCTATTACTGTTGATTGAGGTTTTTGTCATACCTGGTTTCGTTTTTGTCGGAGTTATCGGGATATTTCTTATACTGGCGGGGTTATTCGGAATGCTGATAAAGAACCCGCCTGGCCAGTTTTCCTGGCCCCAAAGCGACTATGACTGGAAAATGTTTACAGACCAGGTTTGGGCGATAGGGCTTGGATTCCTGGCATTTCTGGCTTTGGCCTGGCTGTTTTCAAAATATCTATATAAAATTCCTATCGCTAAAAAGCTGATATTGGCTCCGCCGGTGGAAACTGATGCGGTGCAATATGGAATGTCATCTGAGAAACCGCTGGTCGAAATCGCACAGAAAGGCATTACCCTCAGCCAGCTAAGACCCTCCGGTATCGCTCAATTTGGACGAGAACGGGTGAATGTCGTTTCTCGCGGAGAGTTCATAGATGAGAACAAAGAAATTATTGTTGAATCTATTGAAGGAAACAATATAGTAGTAAAGGAAATATCTGGTGCCCAAAGTGTCTCTTAGTAAATGCTATTGAGGGGAGTGTTTTGGCATACGCTATCTTATTACTGGTTGTTGGAATTCTGCTGGTATTTCTTGAGGCGATTCTGCCTTCCGGCGGTATACTGAGTATTCTTGCAATAGCATCTTTATTGGCAGCCGTAATACTTGGTTTTATATCCGGCGTATCAATGGGATTGGTTATCCTGCTTATTATTTTTATCAGTGTTCCTGTGCTGGTTTTGCTTGGGGTCAAGCTTCTCCCGAAGATACCTTTTGGGCGTAGAATGATACTGGTGGAACGTCAGGAAGAATTCGATGAAGCTCGCGGCGAGCCCGGAATCAGTGACGAAGATTTCAGCCACCTTAGAGATAAAGGCGGGATAACTGTTACAGAGCTGCGGCCATCAGGTATTGCTGAAATAGGTGGTAAACGATATAGCGTCGTCTCCCAGGGTGGAATGCTGGGGGCATCGGTTGAAATAATAGTTAAAGAAGTTGAAGGAAACAATATAGTTGTCACAAAAAAAATGTAATTTTTAGTAGAATAAACTAACACTTTATAAACGTATTAATTAGGAGCATACAAGAATGGAAACGACTTTTTTATTGGCTGAAGCCAACAAAGTCCTGATAATATTAGTGATTATAGTTGGCGTAATCGTAATTCCTTTCCTTATCATCTTTATTTCATTCATAAGGATTTGGATTATGGCCTTTTTTAGCGGGGCACACGTCAGCCTTCTTGAGTTGATTGGAATGTATTTGCGTCGTGTTCCTCGCGAATATATAGTTCGCGCCAGAATCGCGGCTGTGCAGGCCGGTATTACTGATTTAACCACCCAGCAGCTCGAAAGCGTATGGTTGGTTGATAAAAATGAGTTTCGCTACAAGGACCTGCAGGAGCGAGACGGTGATATGCAGCCTAATGAACCCTGGTTAAAAGAAAAAGCTGCGCAAAAAAAACGCTTTTTAGCGTCGTACCAGGCACAAGGCGATGTCATGATTTGCGTCAATGCTTTGATTATTGCCCGTAAGGCCGACCTTCCGGTCACTTTCGCACAGTTGCAGGCGCATCATTTCGCGGGCGGCCATGTCATAGATGTAGTTCAAGCTATCATTGCAGCAAATCGGGCCAAGATTCCACTTTCCTTTGAGGTCGCCCGCGCAATCGACCTGGCGGGGCGGGACATACTCAGAGCGGTAGAAACCACTGTTACTCCGAAAATTATAGATTGTCCGCTGGATAGGACAACGCTGCTTGATGCCGTTGCCAAGGATGGCATCAGGTTATTGGTACGAGCCAGAGTTACCGTCCGGTCAAACATTAACCAGTTGGTACGAGGCGCTACCGATGAAACTATTATTGCCCGTGTCGGCCAGGGCATTGTCAGCGCAATTGGTTCAGCAGGAACTTATAAAGATGTTCTGGAACATCCAGACCGAATTTCGCGGAAAGTCTTAGAAAGCGGTCTCGATGCTCAGACGGCATTCGAAATTGTTTCTATCGATATCGCCGACGTAAGCGTTGCCGGCGTAAGCACTAAAGACAGGGAGGTATCGAACGTCGGAGCCATGCTGGAAACCGAAAGAGCTGAGGCAGACAAGCGAATGCGCCAGGCCGAAGCGGAAGGTCGCCGCGCTATGGCCGTCGCCCGCGAGCAGGAGATGAGGGCGCTGGTGGTTGAGAATGAGGCGAAAGTCCCACTTGCGATGGCCGAGGCGTTCATCAAGGGCAATCTCGGGATAATGGATTATTACCGGATGAAGAATATAAGCGCGGATACATCGATGAGGGACTCGATTTCAAAGGTTGACAAAAAGTAAAAAAGATTAAGAGATGATGAGTTATTGGTTAGACAAACTGTTGGGCGACAACGATGACTGGAACAATCTAAGCAAATCTGCGCCCCTTGTTATCTTTTTTGTGATATGGCTGTTTAGCGCTATTGTCAAGGCCAGGGCTGGCAAAAAGGGCGGAGAAAAAGAGCTGTCGGAAGGCCAGGAGGAACAGAAACCCAGTTTTGACGATCTTGCCGAGAAAATCAGGGAGCGTTATTCAGCGGCAAAAGAACAGGCAAACAGGGGGGTTCAGCAGGGGGAAAATGCAAGTTCTCAGCCCCCCGCCAGGACGCCCCAGTCGAAACCGCCGCCACCACGCAGGCCTGAGCCAATACCGGCTAAAAAACCTGTAGCTCCCCCAATGTACTCCCAGGAAGGACCGACGCTTAAGGTCGAACCGGATTTACACAAGGTTGACGCTATCACACCTGAAAATGCAAAGGTGTCGAGCGAGGTTGAAATTCATCAGCAGCATTCATATCTGGCGGAACTGGCGGAGCAATATGCGACACAGGACGGTTTCCGCAAGGCGATTCTGAATTACGAGATACTCGGCCCGCCTTTGGCCTTGCGAGAGAAACTCGGCCCACATTGGGTTTTGTGAGAGTAGATTTATTGCTGATTGCGGATTTTGAAATAGCTATGCCTGCTCATTTGAAGACAATATCGAACGTCTCATAATATATGTTATGTTTCATTCAGGTATTTAAGGTGGTTTGGGCGGATTTAGCGGGATTGCGGGGATAACGGGTGTTTATACGGTCTGACAGTTAACAGCCGGGCTAAGATTGGCCCAGGTAGAGTTAACGGGGTCGAGCAGGCCGAGGTTTTGCAGGACAATTGAGATATTGACGACGGCGTCGGTGGATGCGAGGGTTTCGTCGAGCCATTGTTCGAGGTCAAGTAATGAGGAGGCGAACTTGATTTTGTCGCAATACAACAGGGCGACACGATAATGGAGGTCGAGCGTGTCGGGTTGGAGGCAGTTGGGCGGCGTCAGAGTTTCGAGTGCAAGTGCTGTTTCGTCGGTTTCATAGAGGCAGACGGCGAGCTTATTGCGGGCGGGAGCGAAGGTGGGGTTTAGCTGGAGTGCCCTTTGGAATAATTCCGCCGCTTGAGTAATGCGTCCGATGCTCATCATAAGTATGCCGAGACGATAATACAATTCGGGGTTTTGCGGACGAAGTTGAAGCATATTCCTCTGGGCATCCAATATGGAATCGATGGGACGCGATTCGAGGCCGGAGAATGGCGAATGACACTGAAGACAGGCGGCCTGAGCGAACAGCATCGGCCCGTTGGTATCAATAGTTGAGGCAAGAGAAAGCGAAATAAGGGCTTCAGATGTGTTATTGCCGAGTTTCTGGGCGGTAGCGAGACCCAGGTAGGCGTCAACAAGACGGTCGTTAATCAAGGCGGCTTGCGTGAATTGAATCGCGGCGGAGGCGGGTTTGCCGAGCCGCATATAGTGAGAGCCGAGCTTGATATTGGCGTCGAGAAAGTGCGGGCATACGGCAACGGTGTGGTTGTAATGAGCGAGCGCCTGGTCGTCCTGGCCGAGCGAAGCAAAGACGGAGGCACGCCTTAACAGCAAATCCGGCCTGTCTGGATACTGTTCGAGGGTGTTTTCGATAAGGTCAAGCGCGTCATCCAGCTCCTCTGCCTCAATAAGCAAATCAATCTCGTCGTTTTCGGGCGAGAAATTATAGGGCTGTATAAGAATGGCGGTTGAGAAGGTATCCGCGGCGAGCTTGTACCGTGAGACGGCGATATAAAGATGTGCGAGCGTAAGCAGAATTGTGAGGTCGTCAGGGTATTCTGCGGCGAGGAACTGATATTCAGTAATGGTTTTTTCGATTTGGCCATTTTTGAAGTAAATAGCGGCGAGGCGTTGTCGTGGGAACTGGAGATACTTTTTGAATTTAAGGCAGTCCTGGTAGAAGGCGATTGCGTCGGCTTCGCGGCCAAGCCGTTCGCAGCAATGGCCGAGGGCGTAGAGCGTGATAACATTTCGGGGACATTTGGAATATACCGAGTTGAGCAGGTCAAAAGCGTCGTTGAGTCGGCTGTCAGCCAGGGCGATTGCGGCGGCGGCAAGGTTGGTATAATGGGAACGTGGATGCGCTGAACGATACTCTTCAAGGCGACGGTTAAGGACCGACGGTTTTCTCACGTCTGCCAAATCGACTAATCCTTCGAGCATTTGCGCATGCGCGGGGTCTGATTTGGCGATTGATTCCGCGGACTGGCGAAGACAATGCCATATAAGGTCGGTGATTTCGACCCCGATGCCGCTACCCAAAATTCCAAGTAACTGGCCCATAAATGCTCTATGTCTATAATGGGAAGCCATCCCCCTCGATAAGCCCGGTCTTTTGTTTATACAGACCAGATGGCTGGAACCTCCGTCCACAGGGATTATCGGCACGGTGATGTTGGGCGGTTGAGTGAGGTTAAAGGAAATTGGCCGGCGGGGAGCATATTTATGCGTCAGGGTGTCGGCTGTAACGACTATTCCGCCTGAAATGGAGAAATTGGCAGCCGGTTTTGGGACGTAGCCCCCCTGCCGATATTCGGTACAAGTACCCTGCCGGGTCAGTCAAGCCGGCTTGACTGGGTTTGTTTTTCGATTTCGGCAAGATAGGCAAGGGTGCGTTCGAGCTTGTCGGTCAGGTGCTTGAGCTTGAGCATAGTTTTGACGCGGGTGAGCATCTCGATTTTGTTGACGGGCTTTGAGACGAAATCGTCTGTGCCGCAATCGACCGCCCGCTGCATATCGCCAAACTCATTGAGCGCGGTAACCATAATGATGGGGATATGGGCGGTTGAAGGGTCATTTTTTACCCTTCGGCAAACCTCAAAGCCGCTCATTTTGGGCATCATAATGTCGAGCAGGACGAGGTCGGGCTTGTCCTTTCTGACGATATCGAGGGCTTCGGGGCCGTCGCAGGCGGAGATTGTCCGGCAGTCGATATCCTCAAGATAGGCCTCGAGCAGTTCGAGGTTTTCGCGGTTATCGTCAACGACGAGAATAACGGGCGTTTTGACTGACTGGTTGTCGAATTTTTTCTTTGTCATAGTAAGTAACTCCACCGAATTAAAAGTTTATTTGCCAAGTGCTTTTAGTATCGCCTCGCAAAAGGCCGGGAGGTCATTGGGTTTTCGGGAGGTAATCAGGTTGCCATCGACGACACATTCCTCATCGACGTATTTTGCGCCGGCGTTTTTGACATCATCACGAAGGGCCATAAAGCAGGTTGCGGTTTTGCCCTTAAGGATTTTGGTGCTGCACAATAGCCAGGGGCCGTGACATATAGCGGCGATGATTTTGCCGGCGTTGACCATATCGTTGGCGAACTTAATCATATCATCGCTTCTTCTCATAAAATCGGGTGCGAATCCGCCGGGGACAATCATACAGGAGTAGTCCTCGATTCTGGCGTTTTTAGCGGCCACTGTTGACCTGCAGGGATAGCCCTCTTTTGAAGGATAATCCTTATTCGCCTCCACGGCGATAAAGTCGCAGTCGATGCCCGATTCTTTCAGACGGTAATAAGGATACCAGACCTCAAGGACCTGATACTGTTCAGCAAGCATTATAGCGACTTTTTTGAACTTTGGCATATTCATCGCTCCTTAACGGAAACGGAGGAACCATGCGACTCGATAAACTGGCGGATTTCCGGACGAAGATAGATACTCTCGATATCAATGAGCTTGGCGACGGCTTCCGCGGCGACGGAGGCAACCTCAACGGACGATGCCTGCGTATCGAGAAAGAACAAGTGCCTGCCGTTGACGGTGCACAACCCCCCTGCCCCGCCGGCAAGGGGTTCCCGGCGGATTTCAACGCCATTGGCCTCAAGCAGCATCACAAGCTCTTCAAGTATTCTCTGTTCGTTCATAGGAGGTTCAAGAAAGAGCAAGAAAAAAGTCGATATATCATAAGTTTACGGTTCAAAAGGAATTTTACAGCAGAGGAATGGCGTTGACAAGTATTATCGCAAAACGCAAAGCTGTGCACGGCCAATTAGTGCAGCAGCAACGTCGCAATGAGGCGCTCGAAAAGGATATGGTGCAGCTCGAGGCGCTGGCGAATCTCGGCTCGGCGACAGCGATGATAGCCCACGAAATCAATAATCTCCTCACCCCCCTGACTAATTACGCTGAACTTGCGCTTAAGCACACAGACGACAGGGAACTTGCCGAACGCACACTTCGCAGGACTGCCAAAAACTGCCGGCAGGCGGGCAAGGTAATGGAAAGCATACTCTCGCTGGCAAAAGCCGGGTGCGGTGAAAAAGTCGAAACCCCCCTGCTGCCGATGGTCAAAGCTGTGTTCGATTGCCTTTGCAGGGATTTCACAAAGGACGGCATAACAGTTGAGATTTTAGTGAGCGAGGATTTGCGTGTTCTTGTGTCGCCGGTCCAGTTGCAGCAGGCGATTATGAACTTGGTATTGAACGCCCGTGAAGCGATGCTTCCTCACGGCGGGAAACTGACTATCTCGGCCCAGGCGGACAACGATGGTATTCGAATAAAAATCAGCGACACGGGCTGCGGCATCGAGCAATCGGAAATATCGCGGGTGTTCGATACGTTTTTTACCACAAAGCACAAAAAAATCACCGGTTCTGGCACAGGCCTTGGCCTTGCGCTTTGCAAAAAGGTTATAGATGGTCATGGCGGAACAATAACCGTCGATTCCCAGCCCGGCAAAGGTACAACTTTTACTATCACCCTGCCGAAAAAATAATGGTACCTTTTTTCCTCGCTATGGTGTCCCCAGATTTGCAGATTTCCCCAGCCACCTATCACGTTTGAAATTTCTGTTTATATCGAAAAGATGCTCCTATTATTTTTTACCTAAAGATTTTACATAGTTTACTGCCGAACCAATCGCAATCTTTTTGCCGGCAGCCGGACTCTGACTGATAACCACACCCGCAGCCACCGTGTCGCTATACGCGGTAGTTATGGTGCCAACCACAAGATTGGCATTAATAATGGCCGTATTCGCATCAGCAGATGTCTTGCCCACAACATCCGGCACAACCGGCTTGCCCAGAGATTTTACATAGTTCACTTGCGAACCAATCACAACCTTTGTACCGGCAGCCGGACTCTGACTGATAACTTTGCCTGCAGCTACAGTGTTGCTATCTGCTGTGGTTACGGTGCCAACCACAAGATTGGCTTTAACGATAGTTTTATTCGCATCAGCAGCTGTCTTACCCACGACATTGGGTACTGTCGGCTTGCCCAGAGACACTTTGTAGGTTACCGTTGAGCCAATGTTAACCGCTGTACCGCCAGCTGGAATCTGACTGCTAACCAAACCTGCTGCCACAGTGTTGCTGTATTCATTGCCGCCATTTACATGCTTCAGACCAACAGATGTAATAGCCTTGTTTGCAGCCGCCGCTGTCATACCCACAACATTCGGCACGGTTGCGCTCACGCCGATGATCCTCGTCGGCACGTTGACGATGAGGATGCTCGCCGCGCTCGGAATGCCGTTGACGAACACCGTCGCCAGCGCATAGCCACCTGGCAAACCGCTCACCGGTGTGGAAGTGAACGAACTTGTGGACCAGCTTGTAGCCAGCAGGAACAAGGTCTGCCCGCTTTCCACGCTGCGCAATTGCACCACTGGATAATCGGCTGGCGAGTCGTTGGTACTACCGCCGGAACCTTCGGAGATACCACGGAATCGGGAACCGGTGAGCACCAAGCTGCCGCCGAGACTGAGCGGTGAGGTGACCGTGGCAATCTGCGGCTGCCAGGACGCACTGAAACCCAGACCGACATCGTACAGCTCCGCGCTGGAAAGATAACCACCGTTGTAACCCCCTGCGACCAGCACCTTCCCGTTGGGCAGCAACGTCGCCGTGTGAAAATCGCGTGCTGTGGTCATCGAGTTGGTGGTCGCCGTCCACGTCCCGGTGGCCGGATCATACAGTTCCGCACTGGAAAGATCGCCGCTGTCGGTGCCGTCGAACCCCCCAGCGACCAGCACCATCCCATTGGGCAGCAACGTCGCCGTGTGAGATTCGCGTGCGGTGTGCATCGAGCCGGTGTTCGTCCACGTCCCGGTGGCCGGATCATACAGTTCCGCGCTGGAAAACGCACTGCCGTTCTCGCCCCCCGCGACCAGCACATTGCCATCGGGCAGCAACGTCGCCGTGTGAGAATCGCGTGCGGTGGTCATCGAGTTGGTGGTCGCCGTCCACGTCCTGGTGGCCGGATCATACAGTTCCGCGCTGGAAAACGCACTGCCATTCTCGCCTCCCGCGACCAGCACCTTGCCATCGGGCAGCAACGTCGCCGTGTGTAAACAGCGTGCGGTGGTCAGCGGGCCGGTTGCCGTCCACGTCCCGATGGCCGGATCATACAGTTCCGCGCTGGAAAACGCACTGCCATTCTCGCCCCCCGCGACCAGCACATTGCCATCGGGCAGCAACGTCGCTGTGTGCTCATACCGTGCGGTGGTCAGCGGGCCGGTTGCCGTCCACGTCCCGATGGCCGGATCATACAGTTCCGCGCTGGCAAGCGCACTGCCGTTCTCGCCTCCCGCGACCAGTACCATCCCATCGGGCAGCAACGTCGCCGTGTGCCATGCGCGTGCGGTGGTCATCGAATTGGTGGTCGCCGTCCATGTCCCGGTGGCCGGATCATACAGCTCCGCGCTGTTATCACTACCCCCTGCGACCAGCACTTTGCCATCGGGCAGCAACGTCGCCGTATGAGAATCGCGTGCGGTGTGCATCGAGCCGGTGTTCGTCCACGTCCCGATGGCCGGATCGCACAGTTCCGCGCTGGAAAGACTGCCGCTAATTTTGTTGTAGCCCCCCGCGACCAGCACCTTGCCATCGGGTAGCAACGTCGCCGTGTGCCATGCGCGTGCGGTGGTCAGCGGGCCGGTCGCCGTCCACGTCCCGCTGGCCGGATCATACAGTTCCGCGCTGGAAAGATAACTGCTAGTCCTGTTGCCGTTCTCGCCCCCTGCGACCAGCACCGTGCCATCGGGCAGCAACGTCGCCGTGTGAGAATAGCGTACCTCGGTCAGCGAGCCGGTCGCCGTCCACGTCCCGGTGGCCGGATCGTACAGCTCCGCGCTGTAATCATCATTACCCCCTCCCCCTGCGACCAGCACCTTGCCATCGGGCAGCAACGTCGCCGTGTGAGAATCAAGTCCCTTGAGCGAGCCGGTCTTCGTCCACTTCCCGGTGGCCGGATCGTACAGCTCCGCGCTGGAAAGATCGCCGACTCCGTTGCCCAAGCCCGCCGCGACCAGCACCTTGCCATTGGGCAGCAACGTCGCCGTGTGAGCGATGCGTTCCTCGGTCATCGAGCCGGTGTTCGTCCACGTCCCGGTGGCCGGATCATACAGCTCCGCACTGGAAAGTACGCTGTCGGTGTCGTTGTTGTAGCCCCCCGTGACCAGCACCTTCCCATTGGGCAGCAACGTCGCCGTGTGAGATCTGCGTTCCTCGGTCATCGAGCCGGTCGCCGTCCACGTCCCGGTGGCAGGATCATACAACTCCGCACTGGAAAGTCCGCTTTTGGTGTCGTTGTTGTAGCCCCCCGCGACCAGCACCTTGCCATCGGGCAGCAACGTCGCCGTGTGAAGTTCGCGTGCGGTGTGCATCGAGCCGGTAGTGACCCAGGAAGCGGCTTTTGCCTCGTGGATGACCGATAGACTGAGCGCCAGCAGCATCAACAGTGGGAGCATCCTCGCGGCGCAGGCGGTTCTTAACCGCCGAGCCATCATGTTCGGGTTGGTTGTTTTCGCAATCGAGCTTTTTGTTTTCATAATTCTCCCTCCCAGGTTTTTAACCGTGGATTCGTGGCGGCTACCTGCACCACAAGAAAAAATGCCATGAATTTGATTAGGTGTGTTTCAGTCATTTTTCTCCTCATCGGATTTTTCCTACAAAACGCTTTATCGGCTTGGTTGCAGCACATGTCGAGAAGCCACCGAATTGATAGTTATTGATTATAACACGGATTTTGGCCAGTGCAAAAAAAAACAGGTGAAATTCGCAGTTCGCCCGCCTATAGTGGGGATTATCATCGGCCATAAAGGCCAAAATTTCCTAATACTGTAGTCGGCACAAAATCCTCTCGTATCACATTACAACCATTTCTGTATTGGACGGTTCGCCTTCGCCGGATTTATTTACTGCAATAACGCGGTATTCGAGTTCCGTGCCTTTCGGCTGGTCAACCAAATCAACTTTCGGGTCAGAGGTGCGTAACTCCTGCTTTTGTAGGTATTATCCTCACGATTGTCGTCAAAAGCAAGGGGAATTGTTGATAGCGTTCAGCCCTTCGACTTTGCTCAGGGCAGGCGGACAGCGTATAGCGTATAGTAAAAAACAGCCTGCCCCGGCGTAGCGCAGCAAAGAGGGGCGTTAATCCTCCTTCGTCCTTAAGGGACTTCCGCCTTCGTTAACCCTCCGCCGCATAGTGTGCTATGTAGGGCAGGAACTACGGCGGACAAGTCGGAGGACAGGTCTGCGTCCTGTCCCTTACAGGCCGTACCAATGTTTTACGACGGCGAGAAATTCTTCGGTCGTTTTTGCTGAAACAAGGGCTTTTTGGGCTTTTCTGCGCAAGGGATGAAGTTTGCAATAGGCAATCGCGAATTTTCGAAAATACCTGACGGTATTTTTGTGCCCATAGATTTCACAAAACAAAGAGAAATGTTTTGAAATTACCCGGCCCTGCTCGCCAAGGGTCGGGGCTAAACAATCGTTTCCCTCGCGAAGCTGACTGAAAATCCAGGGATTGCCAATCGCGCCGCGAGCGATTACCACGCCATCTACGCCAGTGGTTTTCATATTATTTTTAATTGTATCGGCAGAAAATAAATCTCCGCTGCCGAAAATTGTTGTGCGGGGAAATTGTTTTTTAACCCCTGATAAAAACTGCCAATCTGCCGAGCCGGTAAATCTTTGGCAGACAGCGCGAGGGTGCACAATTAACGCATCGACCTTGCCAGCCGTAGCCCTGGAACAGATGTCCCAGAAATTGTCATAGGACTTATTATCGAAACTCGTCCGCAATTTAATAGTTACAGGGCAATCGACGGATTCTCTTACGGCATTATAGATTTCTATCGCTTTATCAGGGTCATTAAGAAGAAAGCCCCCCCGCTTTCGGCGAACAACTTTGGGCGCAGGACAGGCAAAATTCAGGTCTATTAAATCGTAACCCGCCTTCCATACTACCTTGGCGGCCTTTGCCATTATTTCGGGGTCCTCGCCTAAAAGCTGTGCCCCTATCGGATGTTCATCATCGCCGGGTTTAAATGACGGATCATTAAAGACCCGCGGATGGAGGACGCTTTTCGCGAGCATTGCGCCGGCAAATACAAGAGGCGCTCCAAAGTCACGCGCAATTGCCCGCATAGCGTAATCGCTGTATCCGCTAAGCGACGCCTGAAAAAAGGGAACATCAAGAATTATATTGCCGATTTTTAGCATTAATCGTCAGATTCGAATTCTCTGCCTTTCGGCTGGTCAATTATCGCGATTCGTCAATAATGGCTTTGACGAGATCGTTAATGGCCTGCCGGCTTTTGCCGTTTGTTTTGTTGGTGATTATTGAAAATACGCGGTCGCCTGCCTCCGTGGTGCAGACGCCTGACAGTGATTTGACGCCGCCGATGTAGCCGGTCTTTGCGAAGATTTTGCCTTTGTATTTCGGCTCGTCGAACCATTTACCTGCCGTGCCCTCTTCCCCACCTACCGCCAGGGTCTCCTTAAACTTCTGCCACTCTGGTTTTTTATAAATGTCTAAGAGAATGGCCGTAAGCAGGTTTGCGCTGAGACGATTATTTTCACTCAGCCCGCAGCCGTCGTCGAGAACGAACTGGTCGGAGGATATCCCCAGTGAAACTAAGTAATCCGATACGAATTGCCTGCCCTGTGCCCAGGAACCGCCCTTGCCGGATGGCTGGCGATATGCGGCGATTGTTTTGAGCAGTGACTCCGCGGCGACTTCCAAACTGTTTTTGTTGCAGCGGTCAAAAACATCCCATATAGGGGTGCGATAAACAGCGAGGAGCTTGAACTGCTCCTGCGGCAGGATTTCTCTTTCGACAAGTTGTCCCCTTATGGCAACACCTGAACGTCTAAGCTCTTCGGCGAGCAGAAATCCGAAAAATGCCTGGGGCCGGTCGATTGTAACGCTAACCGGCTGACATTTCTTATAGCAGACGCCTGAGACAGTTACGACGTTTGAGCCAGATGGTCTTGCGCCCCAGACAGTATCAGGCGGCTTGGGGGCTACCTTGCAATTATTGATTATCTTTACGTAGCTGGTCGGCGGATCGAGCGTCAGTTCGACTTTTGGACCAACCGTTTCGGCAATAATCTCGATGCAATTATCGTTGTAGTTAAGGCCTGCGACCTCGGCGGCATACCATCGATTCAGCTCCTTTTTCGGCCAGTTCGGCTGAACAAGTTCGTTGTCGAAAATGGTGCTGTCAATTATTACATCGGATAACGTTGTTATATTATTTCGCCGGAGAATTTCCGCGATATCCTTGAGCACCCAACGGGCATCAAGGTTATTTTTTTGCAAAGTGAGCTTGTCGCCGAGAAGCGGGTCCCCGCTGCCGATGACCGCGATTGAGTCGCCGATTAGGCCGACGCCCGTCAGATAAGTAAAGTCCGGACCGAGGTAATGTAACGCTGCGGCGGTCGTAACAAGCTTCATATTCGAGGCGGGCGTCATAGGCACAGAGGCGTTGTGACTGTAAATGACCGAGCCGGTAGCGGGATTAACAATCTTCACCGCGATGCGCACCTTGCCCTGTGTTTGCGAGGCGACGATTGTCTCGACCCGTCCCGCCAGGTCGGCTTTGCTTATGCCGGCTGATGTACAGACCAGAACACAACAAACCAATAATTTTTTCAAACCCGTTTTCATAAGCGGTTGTTAATATCAGAACACCAAGGCAATATCAAGGGCGATTTTCCAAATGCTCCTGTAGAAACTTCGTCCCTATAAGTAGCGTTTTTCACATGCAACCAACGCGGGAAAGAACAGCTCGAAAACGATTCTGTTGTGAAGTTTTTCGCAGCAGAATCGCCTTTCGCCTTTTTTATCGTTCAATAGCAAGTTTCTATTGACATTTTGCGGCTAACGTGAAGAATATGCCGTTTTATGCGTAATGGGTTCAATAGAACCAATTGACAATTTTAGACCCCCTGAGTAGCAAGGAGAAGCGGTATGGGCAACGAGAAGAAATCGATGACATCTCTTATGACGGAAGATCGGAAATTTGCGCCGCCGAAATCAATCGCGGCCAAGGCACACGTCGGCAGTATGAAACAGTATCAGCAGATGTGGGAGCAATCCATCAATGACCCTGACAAGTTCTGGCTCGAACAGGCCAAATCGCTCACCTGGTTCAAAAATCCTACGAAGAGCCTCGAATATACCTGGGACACCCAAAATCGCAAAATCGAGCATACATGGTTCGCGGATGGGCAATTAAACGTTTCTTATAACTGCTTAGACAGACATTTGAAAACAGCCGCTGCGAAGAAAACCGCGATTATATGGCAGGGTGAGGAAGATAAAGCGGTCAGGAAATACACCTATGAGCAACTGCACAAAGAAGTGTGCAAATTTGCCAACGTGCTGAAATCCAAAGGCGTAAAAAAAGGCGACCGTATCGCGATTTATCTGCCTATGGTCCCGGAATTGCCGATTGTGATGCTGGGTTGTGCCAGAATCGGTGCGATTCACTCGGTTGTATTCGGCGGCTTCAGCGCCGATTCGCTCAAGGACAGGATTAACGATTCGAAATGCAAACTGCTGATAACAAGCAACGTGTCGATGCGGGCGGGCAAACATATCAAGCTCAAAGATATCGCCGATGCCGCCCTTGCCAATACGCCGAGTATTGAAGGCGCGATAGTTGTGAAGGTCGGCGAAGAGCCGTGCAATATGAAGGCGGGCAGAGACACCTGGTACGCCGACGAAATTGCAAAAGCCAAGGACGTTTGCGAGCCCGAGAAAATGAACGCCGAAGACCCCCTGTTCATTCTTTACACCTCCGGCTCAACGGGCAAACCCAAGGGCGTGGTGCATACGACAGCCGGATACCTGCTGCACGCGGCGATGAGCCATAAGTTAATTTTCGACGTTCACGATAACGACATTTTCTGGTGTACCGCGGATATAGGCTGGGTAACCGGGCACACTTATATCGTTTACGGCCCCCTTGCCAACGGCGCAACCAGCTTAATGTTTGAGGGTGTGCCGACATATCCCGATGCAGGACGCTTCTGGCAGGTCTGCGACAAATTCGGCGTAACCATTTTCTACACCGCCCCCACCGCTATTCGCTCCCTGATGCGGCTCGGTGAACAGTGGCCCGCCAAATACAAACTCGACACCCTGAGAATCCTCGGCTCTGTCGGCGAACCAATCAACCCGGAGGCGTGGATTTGGTATTATGAGAAAATTGGACATAGTAAATGCCCAATAGTCGATACGTGGTGGCAGACGGAGACGGGCAGCATACTGATAACCCCCCTGCCGGGAGCGCATACGATAAAGCCGGGAAGCGCGTGCAAGCCGTTCTTCGGCGTTGACCCCGTGATTCTGCGCGACGACGGGAGCGAGTGCGCGGTGAACGAGGGCGGGAAACTTTGCATCCGCAAGCCCTGGCCGGGGATAATGAGGACGATGTGGGGAGACCACGAAAGATTCGTTGACACGTATTTTACGATGTTCCCTAATTTGTATTTCACAGGCGACGGCTGCCGGAAAGACCAGGATGGGGACTACTGGCTGATGGGCAGAATCGACGACGTTGTAAACGTATCGGGGCACAGGATTGGCACGGCTGAGGTCGAAAGCGCATTGGTAAGCCACGAAAAGGTCGCCGAAGCCGCCGTAACGCCCATTCCGCACGATATAAAAGGACAGGGGCTGTATGCCTTCGTAACGCTCAAGGAAGGTATCCCGGAAACCGAAGAGCTGAAAAAAGAGCTGCTTCTGCACGTTCGCAAGGAGATTGGGCCAATTGCGGTGCCCGAGGCAATCCAGTTCGCTCACGGCCTGCCCAAGACGCGTTCTGGCAAGATTATGCGAAGAATTCTGCGTAAGATAGCCGAAGGAGACGTATCGAACCTCGGCGATATCACCACCCTTGCAGACCCGAGCGTTGTGGAATCGCTGGTAAAAGGACGAGGCAAATAATTTGGGATATTACAAATTAGGGAAAGGAAGAGATTATGGATTTAGTTGAAGTCAGGGACAAGACGGGGAATCCTGCGCCGCTGGGGCTTCTGGGATTCGGAATGACAACGGTACTTTTGAACCTGCACAACGCCGGGTTTTTCGAGCTGGGTAGTATGATTCTGGCGATGGGCATATTTTACGGCGGGTTCGCCCAGATTATCGCAGGCATAATGGAGTGGAAGAAAGGCAACACGTTCGCGACGACGGCGTTCTGCTCTTACGGCCTTTTCTGGCTTACATTAGTATGGCTCATAGTCGCGCCGAAGCTCGGAATCGCGGATGCCACGTCAAAAGAAGGAATGGCCGCGTATCTGTTTATGTGGGGTTTATTCACTTTTGTAATGTTCATCGGCACCCTGAAATTAAACAGGGCTTTGCAGGTGGTGTTCCTGTCGCTTGCGATTCTGTTTTGGATGCTGGCAGCCAAAGATCTCAACGGCAGCGCAGCATTAGGCACAGCAGCGGGCTATGAGGGCATATTCTGCGGCTTCTCAGCCATATATACCGGCCTCGCCCAGGTTTTAAACGAATGCTACGGCAGAATTGTATTGCCTTTGGGGCCGATGAAAAAATAAATCAAAAATCAAAAAGTAAAATGCAAAACTGCGGTATCGCTTCGCGATAAATTTTATAATTGCGTTAAACGGTTGCGAATATCGAATCGGCATGGCGAAGAAAATACGAAGAGGCGTTCTCCCGGTTTGCGGATGCGCAGGGCGCACGGGCCTTTGGGCTGGGCAGGCACGCGTTGTTCATATTGCTGAAAGCCCTTGATGTTCATCCCGGCGACAAAGTAGGCGTATGTGCTTTTACCTGTCTGGCTGTCGTAGAAGCCGTCAAAGTCTGCGGCGCTGTCCCTGTATATCTGGACATTGATGAACACCTGTGTATAGACCCGCAGGAAATCCTAATACGGGATACCGGCTCTCTCAAAGTTGTGATTTTACAGCATACCTTCGGCAACCCCGGTCGATTGGAGCAGAATCTGGCGGCCTGCAACAAAATCGGCGCAAAAGTTATCGAAGATTGTGCCCACTCGCTGGATTGCAGGTGGAACAATAAAAAATTAGGCACCTGGGGCCAAGGAGCCGTCGGCCAGGGAGGGATGCTGACCGTCAATTCAAGCGGCTTACTCGAAAAAGTTGACCGTCAAATCGAGCGGTTCGCTGTGCCCGCGTCCAGAAAATCAGATTTTATTCTGGCTTGCCTTCGGCGGGCATATCACCCATTCAGTCAGTCGCGGCTCGATTGTTACCTCGGATACCAATACTCCCGGCTTCGTAGTATGCTGCGTTTCAGGGGAATTTCTTTTCTGAAAAATGGCATACCTTCCTGCGAAGGATACGTTCGGCTGGCCGGAGAAATGAAGGCAAAAGAGGCATTGAAACAATTAGAAAACTGGCACAAATTGCATCAGATTCGGCTTCAAAATACCGCGATGCTCGAGGAGTCCTTCAGCGACGCCGGATTATCTCTTTGGCCAAAACAGCCGCAGGCAAATATCACAATGATGAGATACCCCTTGCGCGTCTATAAGAAATGGGAAATAGTCCATCGGGCAGGCGTTCGAGGTCTGGATATCGCCGGCTGGTATTCAAGCCCCGTTCATCCGCTTAGCGGGGATGACCTTGCCAAAGTTGATTACCATACTGGCTCCTGCCCAAGAGCCGAAGGCACAATTGAACGATTAGTCCACCTGCTGACGGGACCATCGCTTAATAAACACAAATTAGAAGCTATGATGAAAATCTTAAACGGATTTTTTTAGACGCTGATTAACGCAGATTAACGCTGTTTTTTTGCAATAAAAAGAAAACCTTAGTGCCTTTGTGTCTTCTAAGCTTTTCGTTTTCTCAAAATCAATCCGCCCAGGCCGAGAAGCAAAAGCGTGACCGGCTCAGGGATTGGCTGGTATTCTATTGTCAGGTATGGCTGTGGCCCGATAGTACCACCCACATCCTTGGACGAGAAACCTGCCTTCGTTCCGGGAAACACCTCATGTGTAAGTTTCATAACCACGCTGTATATATCATCGTCTCCATAAACCAGACTAACATCACTCGTTACCGTCCAGAAGACATAGCCGGTAACGATTGATTGTGTGTTAGTGGGTAAGATGCTGAAATTAGTGGGAGCATTATTCCATGTAAGTGTGCTCTCGGACCAACTGTCATTGTCAAGGTAATAAGCGCCTATTACTGGCGAACCAATAAGAGAGATAGTATCAAGACGAAGCACGGCTGACACAATCGATTGGCCGTCAGGGATGGCTGAAAGGTCAAACTTAAGATATGATCTTGTAATCTCGGCATTATATCCGGCATACAAAGTACCGCTGTTGTGGACCGAGGTCGGCTCAGCGTCGTTTACATAGGCATCATTAGTAGGGCCTAGTGTAAGCGTACCGGCCTTCGACATATTACTCAACAATAAACAACCGACCCCCATTAACGCTGTGATTAATCGCCTTTCCATAACTTATCCTCTCGATAAAAGTACATTTTGACAATGCGTATGCGCACACACAGTGCTCGCTACTCTGAAAATGAAACTTTTATCTCTCGCCCCTTAAACATTATGTTTACTATAAACGGCCTGCTTTGTCAAGAACAAAGCCCGGAAAATTGCGGATAAGGAAAATGGACCCCTTGTTGCGAAACCAAAATAGCAAATTCCCGGGGGCAGGAAAGTGGATAATGAACTACAACCCATGGATGGGGAAAAGGGTTGATTTGAGGGTATCGAGGGTGGCGGTGAGGGCAGGCATAACGGCGTCACGCTGCTGAGAGTTAACGGGGAGAACTCTATCGCGCAGGCCGCCCTGCCATTCGGTGGTCTGGAGCATAATTCCGCCGAGGAGCAGATTGGCGTCAAGCTCACTATCCGCCCCACAGAGCGCAGACCAGGCGAGCGCCCAGGCGCGAACGGTGTTCTCGACGTTGTAGCCGCCTCCTCCGGTCATAAGGATGGGTTTTCCGAAGGCGAGCAACTGATGAATTATGTCTGAGTAAACGTTGTTCGTCAGGCGAAGATTCGCCAGCGGGTCGCCGGCCAGGGCATCGGCGCCAAGCTCAAAGACAAAAACGTCGGGTTTGAATGCGTGGATTAGCGGCAGGACGACGGTTTTGATTGCGAGCATATAGGCGTCGTCATAAGTGCCGATGGGCAGAGGGATATTTACGCAGTAGCCCTTACCAATGCCATCGCCTATTTCGTTTTCGAAGCCGGTGCCGGGGAAGAGGGTTTTGGGGTTCTGGTGAAGCGAAATAGTCATAACGTCGGAGCGTTCGTAGAAAAAGGCCGCGACGCCGTCGCCGCAATGAACATCGACGTCCAGGTAGAGGACTTTTTTACCCTGCTCGGCGAGGACTTCGCAGCCAAGGGCAACGTCGTTTATGTAGCAAAAGCCGGCGGCAAACTCAGGGTGGGCGTGGTGAAAGCCGCCTGAAGGATTGAACGCGGCACCGACTTTGCCGTCGAGGATGAGTTGTGCGGCGGTAATGGTTGCTCCCACGGCCAGAAGCGCATACTCATACATACCCTTGAAGACGGGGCAATCGGAAGTGCCAAGCCCCATACTGAGGGCGTCGTAATCCCATTGGCCCTTTGAGGCGTTCTGGAGGTTGTGAAGATAGCGGGCGGTGTGGAATTTTTTTAGGACGACTCTATCGGCCGGTTCAGGGGGAACTTCGATTCTATCCGGAGCGGCGAGGAGTCCCATTGAATTTATGATGTCGCGTGTTTTTTTTGCGCGTATGGTATTGAAAGGATGTCCCGGCGGATATGAAATTTCTTCGAGCCGGGGAGAATAAATGAAGGCAGCGGGTTTTGTTATCACAACGGTCTCTCTTTATTTATCAGTCAGGTCATAAGATATATTATAAACCTCTCCGTCGAACGTGGTATTAACCTTGAAGCCGGAGTTGTGGAATATGGCGAGCATAGGTTTGTTGCCGGGGAGGACTTTGGCGAAGAATCGTTTGACGCCTCTTTGCTTGGCAATCTTGGTAATATAATCCAACAGGTATGTCCCCATACCTTTTTGCTGCCATTCGTCGTGGACCACGAATGCGACTTCGGCGGCCTGGATTTTGGGGTCGAAGAAGTATTGCGCCATAGCGACAATGTGTTCGTCGCCTGAAGGGCCCGGGACGACGCCGACGATGGCGATATCCTGCTGGTAATTGATATTGGTGAGCTGCTGGACGTCCTTGTGTGGGAAGGTCATCGTGTGGGTCATATATCTTGTCTGGACGGATTTTTCGCTGAGGGAGTAGAGCATTTCCGCCAGCTCGTGTTCATCATTTGGTTTGACGGGCCTGAAGAATATTTCGGTGCTGTCGCGGAGGGTGTCGTAGCGTTCGAGCTCGACGGGGTATCTGACTTTTGCCCAGTCCAGCTCTATCTGGTCTTCATAAATATATTTCTGTGCCTTGGCGGCCTGGATAAGCGAAGTTCTGAATGTGGGATGAGCGATATTGATGAGGTCGAGGACCCTTTCGCGGATGGATTTGCCGTGGAGATACGCAATGCCGTGTTCGGTAACGACGTAATGGACGTCGCCGCGGGTGGTGACGACGCCCGCGCCTTCGGTGAGGTGCGGGACGATTCTGCTGACCTGACCTGAGCGTGCGGTTGAGGGCATAGCAATGATTGCCTTGCCCCCCCTGCTTTTGGCTGCGCCGCGTATAAAGTCGATTTGGCCGCCGATGCCGCTGTAGAAGCGATAGCCGAGGGAGTCGGAGCAGACCTGCCCCGTGAGGTCGATTTCGAGGCCGACGTTGATGGCGACCATTTTTTCGTGCTGGCTAATCAGATAGGAGTCGTTGACATATTCCGTCGGGTAGAATTCAAAGAAGGGGTTATTGTTGATGTAGTCGTAGAGGCGTTTTGTACCCATACAGAAGCTTGCAACGACTTTGCCGTGATTGATGTTTTTCTTTGCGCAGGTGATGGCGCCGCATTCGATGAGGTCGATAATCCAGTCGCTGAACATTTCAGTGTGGATGCCGAGGTCCTTTTTATCTTTGAGGTATTCGGCGAGGGTTTGGGGGATTCGACCGATGCCGCATTCGATGGTGGAGCCGTCTTCGACGAGCCGGGCGATGTTTTCACCGATACGTCGCATAACGTCGTCGGTTTCAGGGATGGCGATTTCGAAGATTTCCTCGTCGAAGGGGACGAGACAATCGATGGAATTGACGTTGACGAAGCTGTCGCCGAAGGTTCTGGGCATACAGGAATTAACCTGGGCAATGACGTATTTGGCGTTGGCGGCGGCGGACTTGACGATATCGACGGAGACGCCGAGTGAGCAAAGGCCGTTGACGTCGGGCGGGGTTACGGTAATAAGGGCGACGTCGAGAGGAATCCTGCCGCTTTCGAATTCGCCGGGGATTTCGGAGAGGAAAATGGGGGTGTAGTCGCCGATACCTTTGCCGAGGGCGTCGCGAACGTTGTCGGCGATAAAAAACGAGTTCATTTTGAATTTTTCGCGGAATTTTTCGGTGGCGTAGGGAGCTGCGCCCATAGTGAGCATGTGGACTATATGCGCGTCGTAGATGTGCGCGGAATGCTCGACGAGCGCTTCCACGAGATGCTGGGGCTGTGCGCAGGCGGTGCCGATGAAGATATGGTCGCCTGATTTGACGAGTTTCATCGCCTCTTCGGCGGTAGTGATTTTTGATTTGTATTTTTCTTTCCAGTCAAACTGAGGCATAGATATAAGTCCTGAATTATTTTTTTTCTACTCTTATGCGAGCGTCAACGGCGATTGGAGTTGTACCCTGCGGCCCGACCATAAAGGGGTTGATGTCCATTTCCTGGATTTCGGGGAATTCGGTAACGAGCTGAGAAAGTCGCTGCAAACCTTCGGCGACGGCCTCGATATCAATGCCCTGCTGGCCCCGAGCGCCGATAAGCATTTTATAAGTTCGAGTGTTGACAAGCATTTGTTTTGCCTCTTCGGCGGTCAGAGGCGCCAGGTAGAAGGAGACGTCCTGCATAACTTCGACCATTGTGCCGCCCATGCCGAACATCATCAGCGGACCGAAATGGGTGTCGCGGTGCATACCGAGGATAAGCTCTTTGCCGCCCGAGCACATTTTCTGGACGAGAACGCCGAGAATTTTGGCGTTGGGGAGTTTTTTGGGGATTCTAAACATCATAAGGTCGAAGGCATCCATAACCTCCTGAGGAGTTTCGAGGCCGACCCTGACCCCGCCGACGTCTGATTTATGGATTATATCGGGCGACCAGATTTTCAGAACGACGGGATAACCGAGCTGCTCTGCGATGTTTGCGGCCTGTTCGGCGGTGTTGGCAACGGCGTCTTTGGG
The DNA here is from genome assembly GCA_050013675.1 of Sedimentisphaerales bacterium. Classification (GTDB taxonomy): domain Bacteria; phylum Planctomycetota; class Phycisphaerae; order Sedimentisphaerales; family Anaerobacaceae; genus Fen-1362. Next base: position 380,790 of record JBEKEU010000003.1, on the reverse strand, counting down.
CGTTACGAAGCCATAAGCCTCGAGTATTTCTTTTGATTCCGCCTCGCCAATCTGGCTGATACCCTGACGAAGGTGTCTTTCGATGATGGTTTCGGCCTTGTGGCGATTGACCGAGAAGAGTTTAACGACGCGTTTGGGTCTTGCCTTCCAGCGAACGTAATCAACCATAACCTTGAGGGTAAGGACGGCGGCCTCGGGAGAATCATATTGCGGAATCTTGTTGTCTTTAAGAATGGCGTTTCCTTCGGCGACCTTGTTTGCGCCGAGGAAGCAGGCAAACACCGGTTTACCGGGTTTTTTCTTCAAGGCATCGACGATGGCTTTGGCGGTTCCGGTAGCGTCCGTCATTGCCTGGGGTGTAAGCAAAATCAGTATCGCATCAACATTGGGGTCTTCGAGAGCGACTTCTATCGCGAATTTATAACGGTCAGGAAGCGCATCGCCGAGGACGTCGATGGGGTTATGCAAATTGGCGGCGGCGGGGAGTTTTTCGGCGAGCCGTCGAATGGTTCCTTCGCTGAGTTTGGCAAAGGTGAGGTGAAGTTTTTCAATAGCGTCGGCGGCCATAATGCCTGCGCCGCCCGCGTTGGTGATGACGGCGACAGATGGGCCTTTCGGAAGGGGCTGATAGGCGAATCCCTGGGCGAAATCAAACTGGGACTTAATGGAAAAACACCGGATAACGCCCGCCCTTTCGAAGACGGCTTCATAAGCGGTTTCGCTGCCGGCAAGGGAGCCGGTATGCGAGGAAGCGGCTTTTGCGCCCGCGGCGGTGACGCCCGCCTTCATAAGCAGGATGGGTTTCTTCAGGGATATTTGTTCGGCTATATTAACAAAGGCGTTGCCGTCGGTGATGCTCTCAAGATAACCGGCGATGACTTTGGTATCCGGGTCATCCGCAAATGCCTCGATGATATCAAGCTCATCGACGTCGGCTTTGTTGCCGATGCTGACGAGCTTGCTGAAGCCGATACCGTTGGAGTTGGCCATATCGAGGATAGCGGCCAAAAGTGCGCCGGATTGAGACAGATAGCCGGTCGAGCCGATAACCGGAAGCGTTCCGCCAAAGCTGGCGTTGAGCTTTTTGGCTGGGACGATGAGTCCGAGGCAGTTGGGGCCAATTACGCGTATGCCGGCCTGCTTAGCAATCTGGAGGACCTGTTGTTCGAGCTTGCGACCTTCCTCGCCGACCTCTTTGAAGCCGGCGGTGATTACAACGACGGCTTTGATGCCAAGTGTGGCGCACTGCTGCATTACCGGTGCGACGGACTTTGCGGGGACGACTATTACGACAAGGTCTGGGGCCTGGCCAATGGAAGGCAGGTCGGGATAACACTTGAGATTCTCGATTGAATCGGCCTGAGGATTGACGGGGAAGATTTTGCCTGGGAAGCCGGCATCGAGCATCGACCTGAGGATTTCGTAGCCAACCTTGCCCTTTTGTCGTGAAGCGCCAACAATAGCAACTGATTTAGGATTAAAAAATTTATCAAGCATAATAACGAAATTTACCTTTCAAAACCCTTCTTCGCTGCGCTATGAAGGGCAAGCCCCATCCGCTGCTGCCGAGCGGGCGAAACGTTCAGCAGAGCAACATTCAAGAAGGCGGTGATTGTATCCGATTGGCGGGCTAATTGCAAAAAAAAAATGCGGTGATTTGTAAATGTGAAGAAGTATATAATGGGCGGGATGAGAAAGGATGAACCGCTGAGATTTGTGGTACAACGACATACAAGAGACGGGGAACGACCGCACTGGGATTTGATGCTGGAGCGAGGCACGGTTCTGGAGACGTATCGTGTGTGTTTGCCGCCTGAAGATTGGGGCTACAAGCCGATGGAGGCGGTGAGGATTTTCGACCATCCGCTTAAGTTTTTGAGTTACGAAGGCAGCGTCAATAAGGGCAAAGGCCGGGTGGAAATAGCTGATGCTGGAACATATCGTCTAATCGAAAAGGACGAAACTCAACAGCAGATTTCGTTCGCAGGCAAACTGCTCAAGGGGAAATTTAAATTTTGCCTGATTGAAAGCGACAGGTGGGAGATAATTGGTTTTTAACCCGGATTTTGGGCGATTTTCAGAACGGCGTCGATATATTTTGCGGCGGCGGCTTTATCTTTGGCTTCAGCAATAATCCGAACAATCGGTTCGGTGTTGCTTGAGCGGATGTGAATCCAGGCGTCGGGGAAATCAAATCTGAAACCATCTGAGGAATCAATTTTCGCATCAGGAAACAGTTTTTTAACGGAGTTGAGAATGAGTTTCACTTTTGCCTTGTCGGCGGGGAATTTGTATTTGGTCATACAATAACGAGGTATTTCACCGACGAGTTGACTTACGGTTTTGCCTGTCTGGGCAAGCAACTGGAGCGTGAATGCCATAGCGACGAGGGAATCGCGGATGGGACCGATGCGGAGGTCGATGACGCCGCCGTTGCCTTCGCCGCCGATTATGCAGTTGTTTTTTATCATCGCGGAGGCGACGTTTGCCTCGCCGACGGGTGTGCGGATGACTCGCCCCCCTGCTGCTTTCGCGATATCGTCAATCATACGAGATGTTGACAGATTTGCGGCAGCGGTTCGACTTCGCTCACCGCAGGCAGAGCCGGTCTGTTTACTGAATATAAGTTTGGCGGCGATCGCGAGGGTATATTCCTCGCCGATGTATGTGCCTGTCTCATCGACAATCGCAAGACGGTCGGCGTCTGGGTCCTGGGCAAAACCGATATCGGCGTGAGCTTTTTTGACGGCGTCGCAAAGCGAAGTAAGATTTTCGGCGGTCGGTTCGGGTGGATGAGCGAATAAGCCGGTTGGTTCGATATTCACGGGGATAATTTTACAGCCGAGAGCCGTAAGCAGTTTTACGCCCGGTCGCCCCCCTGCCCCATTAACGCTGTCGAGAACGACTTTGAATTGTTTTTTGGCGATTGCCTTTTGGTCAACAATGCGAAGGACTTTGGCAATGTGAATGTCATCGGCTTCGTTGTTGGAAGCGACGATGCCTGGTTTGAGCCGGTCGTCTGAAAAGAAATCTCTGATTTCAAAACAAATTTTGATTTGCCCTGCTACATCGGGAGGCGGGGCCATTGCATTATCGAGCAGGAGTTTAATGCCGTTATAAGGGAGCGGATTATGAGAGGCGGTAATGACAATACCTCCTGCACAGGCGAGGTGTCGGACCATAATGCCGACGGTTGGTGTTGTAACAATGCCGAGGTCAATTACGTCAATACCTGCGGTCGTCAAGCCGGACGTAACGGCAGAAGCGAGTGCTTGCCCGCTTGGCCGCGAGTCCCGGCCCATACAAACGGTCAACCTATCCGCGTCGGCAGATTTTGAGCGGAGGAAAGAGCCGAAAGCGCGGCCATAATCGGCAGCGACTTGCGGGGTGAGGTTTTCGCCGACAATACCCCTGAGACCACTAACAGTAATAATCAGTTCGCCGGCCATTATTTATACACCCGTTGCGTCGCTGCCGATTCGCCTTTAATTTTTACGTCTGCGAAGTTAGTCAAGCTGACAAACATGGATTTCGTTGACAAAGTCAAGCTTGCGAAGGTCGGCGATTGTATCCTCATCAGGTGTCTTGTCGAGCGATACGGCCAGGACGGCTTTCTGCAGGTCGAGCTTTTGTCCGACGCCCATAGTTGCGATGTTGATTTTGTGTTTGCCCAGCACCGTGCCAAGATGACCGATAACACCGGGACGGTCTTCGTTGAAGATAATGACGACCGCTCCCTGAGGGGTTATCTCGGCGTTGAAGCCGTCGATTTCGATAATACGCAGCAGTTTTTCGCCGAAGACCGAGCCGGTAATGGTGCGAGTAACTTTGTCGGTGACAACCTTCGCGGAGAAGCTGGAAGCGACGTCTTTGGGCGTCGGGTTTTTGGTTTCGTCAATACTGATGCCGCGTTCCTTCGCCAGAACCGGCGTGTTGACCAAATTCAGCGGCATTTCAAAATGCTTTTGCAGCAGGCCGATGGCGAAGTTGAGCGTTACGGTCTGGAGAGGCATTTCGGCTATTGCGCCGCGATACTCAACCTGGACCTGTTTGATTTGTCCCGGAGCGATAGTGCTGAGCACGACACCTATGCGGCGAGCAAGCTCGGCATACTTGAGAACCAGCGGGGGAACGGCCCCGGCGGTAGATGGTGCATTTATAGCGTTCCTGATGGAGTCGCCCCGCAGTGCGTTTACCAGGATTTGAGCCGCTTCGACCGCGACCTCGATTTGCGCCTCCTCGGTGCTTGCGCCGAGGTGAGGCGTAACGAGGCAATTAGCGAATTCCTTGAACCGCGTGTTTTCCGGCGGCTCTTTCGGGAACACGTCAAGGGCCGCGCCTGCGATGCGTTTTTCGGCAAGAGCCGTGTAAAGCGCGTCTTCATTGATGATGCCGCCGCGAGAACAGTTAACCAGGCGAACGGTCGGCTTCATCATTTTAATCTGGTCAGTGTTAATCATATTGAGCGTCTGCTCGTTCTTGGGAACGTGGACGGTAATGTAATCGGCCTCTTTGAAAATTCTTTCGAGCTTGTCGGTGATTTCTACGCCCAACTGGTCGGCCTCTGCGGGGACGGCGAGCGGGTCATAGCCGAGAATCTTCATATCGAAACCCCTGGCCATTTTGGCGACAGCCATACCGATTCTGCCGAGGCCTATTACGCCGAGGGTTTTGTTATTGAGCTGATTGCCCTCGTATAGTTTCCTGTCCCAGGCGCCGGCTTTAAGGGAATTGCAGGCGGGGACAACGTGCCGGCTCATCGCCAGCATCAGCGCCATAGTGTGTTCGGCTGCGCTGAGGGTATTGCCGCCGGGCGTATTCATAACCAGAACGCCCTTGCGGGTTGCTTCTTTTACGTCAACATTATCGATACCGACGCCGGCTCTGGCGACGGCCTTGAATCTGCTCGGATTGGCAAGGACCTTGGCAGTAACCTTGGTTGCACTGCGGATAATCAAGCCGTCGTAGCCGCCGATTATGCCTGCCAGCTCGTCTTCGCTTATGCCCGTCTTGACTGTTACTTCGACGTCGGACATTGCTTTAAGCAGGTTGATGCCTTCCTGTGCGAGTTTGTCTGTAATTAGAACCTTTATCATCGAATCATCCTTTATAAAAAAAAGTTTCAGGTAAAATTTCGTTTTTACTTTTCCCACCCTGAGACGGTTCGCTCATCCGATATTTTGAAACCGGCTTTGGGACAATCATAGAGATATCTTGTTATGCAGTGAGCGGCGGCGGCAGCCAGACGGACGCACGCGGCGTCCCGGCCCCGCCGCTCTGACTCGCACCCGACCTGAACAAGCTGTGACTGTTCCACAGTCGGCCAGAGTTTTTCGCCTGTCGCAACCTTGTAAAGAGCGGCATTGGCGTCAAGAGAACCGTTGTAGCCCGCCTCGCCTATATTGGTAATCCTGCAATCGACAATAGTAACTATCAGGACCAAATCAGCCCCGAGTTTCTCGCCGACCTGCGCCGGCGAAAGCATATAGAAATCGGGCGTGCCGGCGCGCAAATCAGCAAGCGTTTTGTAATCGATGAAAAGCGAGGGTTTTATCTCGGCCTTGACCTGGAGCATTTTGATTATCGTATCGGTGAGGTAGAATCGCAGGTTGGCATACGCGCTGAAAGATGCAGGTTGGTCAACCAAGACGAGGATTTTCTGGTCTTTGTCCTTGGTGAGATTATATTGGGCGGAGCTTTTCGTTTCGGATGGCGTCGGGGTGCCGAGAAGAGATACCATGCTAACGATCTGACAGCCGGCGTAAAACAGAATCACCGGCAGGCCCGCGTAAACTAATATGACCGGCCAAAACGAACGTATCGTGACACCAGATTTTGTCTTTTTCGGTTTCACTTCACCCCAGCATTTTAATTGCCGCCGTTCTGTGCTATCGCCCTTGCAAGAGTTACAGCCCAGCCGGCGGCAAAAATCAACAACAACGCGGCGAAAATGTATCGCAATTTCAACGATGCAAGCCGCCGCTCAATTAGCGGTGAATATACTCCAAAGACGGCAATAAGAAAAGCAAAAAATGCGATTACAACCGCGAGACAGCAGAAAAATCCCGCGGCGGGCTGGGTGTAAAAGGCGCCGGTTATATCGCCCCGCGCAAAGGCGATGACGGCCGTGGTCATACCGCAGGTCGGGCAAGGCAGGTTGTAACGCTGCTTAAAACCGCAGGGAAAAGGATACATCGTGAAATGAAACTGCCCCATCAGCCAGCCAAGCAGAAAGCCGCCGGCGATGAAAAGAAAGATACCGGCCGCAATCAGCCGCTGAGTGGCGGAAGCACGCGAAAATAACTTTGGCGAGATTGGTTGTTGGCCTGATTCCATAAGGCCGTTACAATACCTGCATTCTCAAATTGCGTCAAGAAAGGAAAATATATGGTGCTTGAACAGAAGGATTTGAGCATGATGTTGGAAACCGCGGAGGTGGCAGCCCGGTTGGCAGGTCAAAGGGCGATGGAGGAATCAAGCTATATCAAGGTGTCGGTCAAAGGGCCGGACCAGCTCGTAACGCAGGCGGATACGATTTGTCAGCAGATAATCATCGACCGGATAAAGGAAACGTATCCTGATGACGGATTTATCGGCGAGGAAGGCCCAAAAGGCGAGATGCTCAAACAGCCGCCGAGGGGCAGCAAAAAGGTTTGGTGGGTAATCGACCCAATAGACGGAACAACCAACTTCGCGAAAGGTATGCTATTGTTTACGGTATCGGTGGCGGCGATGTATGAGGGTGAGCCGGTGGTGGGAGTAATTTATGACCCGGCGACGGATTCGATGTTCACGGCTGTAAAAGGCGGCGAGGCCCGACTCAATAACAGACGAATCAACGCTGGCGACGACGGCTTCGACAACTTCTCCAGCGTCGGCACCGACAGCTTTTTTGATAACGGCGTGCCGAAATGGGTAATCGCGTTTATGGAAAAGGCGAGGTCTCGCACCCTGGGCAGTTCGTGCCTGCAATTGGCGTATCTGGCAAAGGGCAGTTTGGTTGGGGTGGTATTCGTCAGGCCGAAAATCTGGGACGTGGCTGCTGGAGTATTGATAGCCGAATCTGCCGGTGCGATTGTCAGCGACTGGAAAGGAAACAAACTCTTCCCAATGAACCTCGATAATTATGCCGGCCAGGAACTGGCGACCCTTGGCGCAAATAAGAAGGTTTACTCAGAGATGCTGAACATTCTAAAGTAATTTATGATTGCTGATTTATTCTGCCACAAAGTCACTAAGGCACTAAGAAGAAAACTTTGTGTCTTGGCGTCTTAGTGGTAAAAAAATCAACGGGGGTCTGGCACCTGCTGTATCGCAATAATTTTTACCTTTCCGCTTGTGGGAGTAACACCGCTTCTATCGAAAATAGCTATGACTCGTTTTTGCGGACCGTCGGTGCCAATGCGGACGAGGATATAAGCCGTAAACACGTCGCTGCGAACCGTTATGAGATTGCTGATACGGTCGAATATAACATCCCGTTCCTCAAATGCATCACCCACGCCATCCGGCGGCGTCAACAAAGCGGTAGGAATAGGCATAGTTTCGCCTTCGTAATAACCTATGCTATTGATACTGCTATTAGCATCTGTCATAAGTTCGCCGATGTTTTTGAAGGGGCCGTGAATAGTATCACGGTAATTTACGATTGATTGGGCAAGGTTATAGTTCGGTTGGGTATGGTAAGACACCCACGGCAACTGCGCCAAAACAAACCACGGGGCGGTGTTGATATTGATTCTGCCTTTGATTCGGGTTTCATTTGGGTCGCCTGTGTATGTGTTCGGGTCCATCACCGTCAGGTATTTGAAAATATTCTGGAAGTTCCGGTCAGCAATGTTTAGGCGGACTGATGCTTCCGTATCATTCGGCCCGGTCAGATAGGCATCTGTGCGGAAGAGTTGGCCGATTTCGCCGATGTTCGTAAATGGTTTATTTGCGGGGTGCGCCTGAATAAGATATGGATCAGGGGAAACGTAACGATAATTAAAGCTGCCGAGAGCCGTCGGCAGAAGAAACCCCGCCCTTGGATCTTCCCACAAGCGTCTGATGCATTTATGAAGCGTAATATCTCTTTTAATACTGTGCGTGGACTGTAAGATATCATTGCTTTCAACCAACCAGCCGGTGCAGGGGTCGGCTATAGGGATATCGACCCAGTCAACAGTCAGAAGAAAAGAAGTACCATTAATATCAATCTCTCGTTTCAACCATATGCGGTCGCCTGCGTCAAAAACCACTCTAAAATCATTGACGTCATTGGCGTCAACATGATTAATATCCAGAGGGGCTGCATTCACGTCTCTATTTGCTATCACGAAGAAAGGACTGTTTGCGGGCCAATAGACAGGAATGGGGTTACAGGGGTCGTTGATAACGAGCTGCCATTTATTATTCAAATCGGGAAACGGATCGCTTGCGTATGGCTTGTAAAGTTCTATCGCATAAGATCTTCCCGTTTTGTTCGGGTCTTTGAAGAAACTTTGAGCGATTTGGGATAGATAAATGCAGGGCGTTTCGAATCCAAAATGGGTCTGACCATTTGCGTCAACGAGGGTAGTCACGTTTGAGTCAGTATCAACAGAGTCAATCAGATTTACTGCTATTTGAGCCGCAAGCCAGTCGGCATCCGGAGTCCCGGTTTCCAAAAGAGCGGTCTTAACAACATCGCAAACGTCTCCGGCGGTTATGTTCGGATTATTTATATTGAGCATTTTATGGCCTGCGGGGTTGATAATGCGGTCCATATTGTAAGTCGTGGCGATGTGGCGATAAGCATAGTTGGGCTCGGAAAAATCGGTGTAACGGGCATATGTTGACCAGTTCCTTGGCACATTTGCAGGAATGGGAGAAGTGCTGTTATCGAAGGGCTTATTAGGAAAGGGCTTGCCAGGTATAAATAAGTTGAATTGGTTGCCCCAGGATTCCAACCTTGTATGTATATCGTTCTGGTCTATCACAAAACAATATCGCATTTCAAGCTCATCGGAGATATCGAAAGGCGTATAAGCGCCGTTGGGAAGACCGTATTGCCAGATAACATCATTTTCGTAACCGGGAAGAGAAGACGGGTTTCTCATCAGGGTAAGGGTACTCTCAGCAGCAGGATTATATGGAAAGGACGGGTTATTTGGCCGCCAGGACAGGGCCATAAGGTTGATATCCGATTGCTTCGCGCCGACGGAGGCGGCAGGGTTGAATATGTCACCGGTGTTGATATTGAGCATACCGCCGTTGTCGATAACGCGGACAGCGACGAATATGGGCTTGCCTTTGCTTGAATTCATGTTTGGAATCTGAATCCACAGGGAATCAGGAGCGCCATCACCATCAGCATCCGCATGAGTGCCGTTTCCGGCCACGTCACTATGATCATAGATAGCTTCATTTTTCTGAATTTGCATGTCGTAGGCCAGATTACCAAACTGATTATATAAATCCGTTATATGAGGCCACATATTCGCGTCGTTGGGTTCGAGCGAGGCCAGCCAGGGATTGTTGTCATCCGGATAATTGTAGTATGTGCCGTTTGGGTTAACGCCGGGGACGTTACGAGTGAGAACTTCCGATATTTGCGCGACGACTGTATCGACGGCTAATTTGAGGTCCTGGTTATCCCCGACGGCTGAGGTGGCGACTGAATCGACACGCGAGGAAAGAAGAAAGAGAACGCCGAGGATTGCCAACAGGGTTGTAAGAACAATGGCGAGAATGATAGCGGAACCGTTTCGTATTTCGTATTTCGTATTTCCGAAGCGAGCCCTGCGATCCGCTACGTGTCGTATTTTGGATATCTGTCTTGAGTCCATTTTAGTCACCCAAATAAACGATATGGGTAAATGTTTGGCCATCCTTGAACACGCCTCGTGAATCAAAAATAGTAAAAGCAAACTTCAGCGCCTGCGGATACGTCGGCTTTGCGGCCGGGTTAACCGAACTGGACGGGTCGGGATAATAATATCCTTTCACTTTGCTATATGGAAACCAATATGAATTTGCAGGAGCGGTAGGAGCAACCGAGTTTAAATAAAGGCCGAATGAATCGTACCCCATACCAGAAGAGCTAAGAAAATCGGAATTAACTGTGTTGCCGCTGCCGTTGGGGTCTAAGCTCGGCCACCAGAAATATGCTCCGTGAGAGATGCAATAATAACCCCATTGAACACAAAAACTGCCGATTCCCTGAGTCATCAAATTATGAATCGTGTTGGCATCAGCAGTGTTGATATACGGAAGGTGATCGTTGAAGTCGGGGCTATTGCCAAAACAAACGTTGATTATCTGACTGACGTTAGCAGGGCCATTTGTAAGGTCGTTTGTTAGTGCCTGCCACTGGGATAAAGAAAGCCAGTCATACTCATAAGTATCATTTTTAAACATATAGGTAACAAGCGGGTCACTTTGGCCAAAAGTGCCTGCAAAATTAGTCGAGTCCGGCCATCGATTAGTAAGAAGTATGCTTTCGTCCGCGGTCAATATGTGTTGACACCGGGCGAAAAGACGGTCCTTGGCCTGCGAATTGGAGGGATTTCGTGAGTGCCCATAATAGATTCTCGCAAGATTGCCGACGATTGTATTTTGGCCCGTGGACTGGAAATCGCCGTCGGCGAAAAACATAATCTGGTCGAAGCGACTGTAATCAGCGCTCGTCTCAAAATGAATAAACATCGGCGCGTCTTTTCGCAAACCTCTGAAATCGCTGTCCAACTGCTGGGTAATGGCTCGCAGTTTCTGCATAATTTCGGTCTGGGCCATTGCTACGCGGTATGAGCTGATACTGGTCTTGAACACTGTGCCGGCAAAAAGAATGACCAGCGCCATTATACCAATGGCGACGACAAGCTCAACGAGGGTGAAACCGAATCGTGGCTCGTATTTAGTATTTCGTATTTCGTTGTTCATAGTTCGTAGCTATTAGAAACGCATTACTTTCTGATAGACACCGATACAGGGGTATCGACCGCCATTAACAGGCGGCGGGACAACCCAGATTAAACCGGGGCTCCCCCCCTGCCAGTCACTATCGAGGCGAAGAACGTTATCATTGGGCGGCATCTGCCGCTGCAATATCCTTTGAATCCGACCGCTAAAACCATCGAGAATTGTATAACCATCGTTGACAAAAGAAATTTCATTTATCCCGTCTCCGGGATTAAAGTCGCTTATAGCAATCTCATCAGGTCTTCCTGACGGTGAGGCAGTTATTTTCAGCGGAAAAGCAACCGGTCGATACCACTGTCCAAGATTTTGTGGTAAGCTACAGTCGCGAATCCGGTACTGCTGCTCCCACCCTGTTTTCCGGCAGACAAATAACGTCACCTGTACTTCATTCGAACCGACCATTCTGTACACAGCCGACCAGTAGTATGGCTTATGGTAAAGATCTCCGCCGGCAGGATAGGCATACTCATTTTCCGGCAAAATTGAACCGTAGGACGTTAGCTGACAGTCAACAAGGACTTGCGGAACAGTGGGAATACCGAGCGGATTTGTTTTGGTGCTCAGGTCTGCAAGATTAATACCATATAGCTTTATCGTTGCGAAGACCTCGTCGGCGACAGTCGCCGCAATGGTGCGCTCGGTGGCCACAGTCGTAAAATAAATACTTACGGGAAAAACGCCCGCGATAAACAACATTCCCACGGCTAATATCCCGACGGCAAGAAGAACCTCGGTGAGGGAGAAGCCCCTGGCAAATTGCCGATTGCCGATCCTTCGACTTCGCTCAGGACAGGTTGTTGATTGCTGATTGTTAATTTGGATGCTCATTTTTCGTTAATGATTGTTCCCGTGTAAGGATTTATATATACCGGCTTTAAGAATTTCAGATAACCGTCCCAGCGATTGTTATATGGAACCTGCCTGAATTTCTTTGTATCGTAAATAATAAAGTTGTTTCGGCTGTATTCAGAACCATAGCCAAGATTGGCATAATCATCCTGGAGGAACATACCAACAGGGTTCACGGGATCGGTGATTTTGGTCAATGTATTAAAGACATCATCTCTACTGCTGGTCGCAGTTTCAGTTCCGGCGGTTTCGCCATCCCTGTTTCTAACGCGAACCTTGTGAAAGACGAGTTTGCCCGAAGGCGAAAAAACAATCGAGAAAGCGGTCGTGTCATTGACTTCTTCGGGAGTGTTAATCCAAGTATTGTCCATAATTGGCTGGGATGCAACAGCGCCAGAGGCCGGGTTCGTCCAATTGGTTCGGAGCATCAGGTCCATAACGCCGATAGAGTCGGGCAGTTTGATTGGCTGGATTCCATCAACGGCGTGGAAGCCGTCGATGTCAAGGTTGTGCGTTACAAGTCGATTTTCCCCTTTGATTATGAAAATGATATATTGCGAGCAATTTAGGGGGTCAGGGTTAGTGGGGTCATAGCGTTTCTGGAAGCGGATTCCGGCATAACGCTGCTCTTTGGCGGCGATGGCGCGTGCGCTGGCCATCGCCGAGCTGATTATCGACTTTGCGCCGCTTTCCGATTCGAAGGAATTGAGGAGCATATTCGCCGCGGGGATAGTCAGGCCGACCATTAACGCGGCTATCGCGACGACAACCGTCATCTCAACAAGTGTTACGCCTGCCTGTTTGCGTTCATTTCTCATTTCACTTAGCGTTCGATATATCATCAGCCGTATCAAACTGCTTGTCCGGCCCGGCCGAAGTTATTACAGGGAAAGTTTTCTTGGCGGAATTCCTGTAGTCGAGATAATTTGTCCATGTGCCAACGTAGTCGGCGAAATCGGGGTAATAATCATATCGGAGAGGGGTCCCCCATGGGTCGATAATTCTTGTAAACGGTAAACTCGTTATAACAATGGCGCCTGATGTTACGGTTATACTTATCGGTACAGGCGGCCTGTCATTGCTGTTGTTAGTCAGAAGCGATTTGTCAATTTTGTCGAGAGTTGCCCGGCAATCGGGGACCTGGCTCAGGATGAAATACATCGCCGCGGAACCGGAGAAACTCGGGTCGTAAGCGCCATCGATATTAACGAATGTTATAGGTGAAGGCGGATATATGGCATAACGGAGCACAATTCCAAGATTCAGATTGGGATTAGGGTTCGTAGGGCTGAGGTTAGTGCAATCGAGGGGAAAAACAAGGCCGTCATAATCATTGCTTTTGTATTCATAGCCGAAGTCGCGGAACTGTTCGAGTGCGTTGCCGACCAGGGCGATGGTGTTCCGGCAGAGCCGTTCCTTGCTCTGGTCGTCGATGCGTTTGGCGACGCCGACGACCATCGAGACGAGTATGGCGATAATCGCTACCACCACGAGCATCTCGATGAGCGTGAAGCCGGATTTATAAGCGCGCGTTCTCATAAGCAAATCAATCGCCCGAATGCCGGCGTTTAGTAGTTGTGGATGTCATCGGCCGTGCCGTAATAGCCGTCAGGCCCCGCCGAGATTAAGATGTAACTGTCAGGCCTGTATGGCCAGACGTTTCGCGTAATCTTCGGGTTTCTTATCCCGTAACCAGTGCCTGTCCCACCATATCCTGTGAGCAACGCCGCATTTTTGAAAGTGTCATTGTAAAAAACCGGATTGTCAGAACTCACAGAATAACCCAGTGGATGCATCAGGCCGGAACTGCCGTTTGCGGTGAGTTTGCCGAGTTGGACTAACGGGTCATTATCGACATAATTATAAATTCTATAACTGGTATCCGAAACTGTTATATTAGGATCAAATATCTTGCTGGAGGTATTTGCCCTGTAATAGAGAATCGGAGCGCCGGCAGTAAGGAGTTTGCCTGTGTTATCCTTATCGATTGTTTTCCTTACTTTGAAGACATCGCAAAGCACATTTGTATCGGAAGCAAGCGAAGCAGTGTTATTGAACAGTTTGCCGAGCTTAAACACATTGGTTTTCGCCAGTTCGAGATAAGGGCCTTTTCTTGCCTGCAGATTGGCGATTGTAGAATCATAAGCTCCATCTAATGCCTGCCAGTTGGAATTTGGATTAAAACCCATCAAGTCCAAACCGAGAAGCGCCTCGGAGAGTTTTTGTGCGCCGCAATATTGAGACGACGGCGATGCTGTCCATGTCAGGGTCGAAGGCGGGTAGTCGCCGTAATCCTGTTTGAAGGCCTCAAGCGCCATATCGATTGTCGCGAATTGCGCCTTCTGGGCCGTTTCCTTGGCCTTTGCGCGAACCATCGCGATGGAAGGCAGAAGGATGCCCAACAACAGGGCGATAATGGTTACGACGATAAGCAGCTCAACGATTGTAAATGCCTTACGGTTATTCATCATAATCATCCTTTTGACTAAAGTCAGTTATTGTCATTCCTCGCCGGGTTTTTAGTCACCAAAATTATAAATGTCGTCATTTGTGCCGTATTCCCCGTCAAAGCCCGCCGACATCAGGATATACGAGTCGGCTCTGACAGGCCTGTCGCCTGTGCTAACCTTGGGGTCACGGGTAATGTCGTAGAACTTTTTGGGGAAATCCGGTATGCCGCCTTCTATAGTCCCGCCAGCTGACCCCAGTGGATGCGCGGGGCCGACAAACCAGGGCATTCCCATATCAATAAGGTCCTGGTTGTCGTAAACATTATATATGTACTTGGCAATATTGCCTTTAATTGTCCCAGACAAGTCCTCCGGCCTCGGGTGTCCCAATTTTGCCGAATCCGCCTTATAGTAGAGAATCGGCATACCCATTTTTTTGCCCGTGGTTCTGTTCGTAACGCGATTATAGGAATCGCACAAAACAAAGGTGCAGGGGTCAAAGCCGGCGTGGTTAGTATAGCCGGCTTGATTGATAACTGTCGCACTGTAGATATCTTTAATAAGGTAGGCGTTCGCGTTTTCAAGCTGGAGATACGTCTTTCTGGACCTGATGTTGTCGTTATAGCAGGCGATATCCGCGGTATCCCTGACAAGGCTGCCACAGGTATTCCATGGCGGGTATGGCATACCATCCCACGGGGTTGTTAGAGCGCCTTGAAAACCATTTCTTCTGAAGTAAGAAGCGGGATTAAAGCCCTTGAGGTCCTGGCCTACCAGTGCCTCGGTCAACTTCATCGCGCCGCAATAGTTTTGGGGCGTGGTCTGGTCGTCCATCGCGTCGGAATTGGGGTAGCCATCGAACTCGGCGTTGAACAAATCAAGCGCGACGGCTATGCTGTGGAACTGCGCCCTTTGCTTGACGTCCATCGAGTATCGCCTGACGCGATTCAGCGAAGGGACAAGCAGGCCGATAAGGATAATAATGATGCTCATCACCGTGAGAAGCTCGATAATGGTGAAGCCGTGCCTGCTGTGCTGGTTGTTGCTAACCCGTTTCATTTGTCTTCTCCTTTAGTATTCGACATAACGCCGGTTATTAGGTTTTAGTTTTATCAGCCAACTTCGAGGGTGGTAATAATTTTAACCATCGGCGCGAACACCGACATCACGATGACCAGCACGATGCCGCCGAGACCGACAATCATTATCGGTTCGAGCAGGTGCATTAACGAAGCGACGAGAACGTCAACCTGCTCGTCGTAATTGTCGGCAATTTTCAAAAGCATTTTATCCAAATCTCCCGTTTCCTCGCCTACCGCCACCATGTTCGAAACTATCAGGTCAACCGTCTTGGACTGCTTCAACGGCGCCGCGAAGGTATCGCCCTGCCGGATGGAGTTCTGAACGTTGATAAGCATTCTGGAAAATACTTCGTTTCCGGCCGTTTCGCTGGTAACGTTAATAGCGTCGAGGATGGGGACGCCCGCCCCGATAAGAGTGCCCAGCGTTCTGGTCCATCGTGTGACGGCTACTTTTCGCGTCAACTGACCCATAACGGGCATCCGGATTCTGATGCTGTCGAGGACGTATCGCCCGACGCGGAACCGTCGGGCAAGACGGGTCAGGAAGATGAAAGCGAACGGCACGCCGACAAGGACGGCCCAGCCGTAGTCCTGCGCAAGCCACTGTGCTACCCTGAGCACAGCCAGCGTTACATAGGGCATTTGACCCTCCCCAAGCATTTCTGTCAAGACAACTTGGAATTTGGGGATGATAAATATCATCAGCAGCAAAAGCATCGTAAAGGCCGCGCTAAGAACCACTATCGGGTAAATCATCGCGCCCTTGACGCGGGCTTTTAGCTTCTGGGACTTTTCCATAAAGTCGGCCACGCGGGACAAAATCAGGTCGAGCACGCCGCCCGTCTCGCCGGCGGCAACCATACCCACCATCAGGCGGTCGAAGCATCGTGGAAACCGGTTCAACGCCTCAGACAAAGTTGCGCCTCCCTCGATTTCGTCGGCGACATACCCGATGATGCGCTTGAAGGTGCCCGCCTTTTGCTGGTCCTCAAGGATTCGCAGCGACCTCAGGATGGGCAGGCCCGCGTCCTGCAGCGTGGACAACTGCCGGGCGAACTGAGTGATGTATTTTAGTTTGACCTTGCCGCCCGCCCCTCGCCTCTTTTTAGGTTTGGCGACGGCTCCGGCAGCAACGCCGGCCTTCTTCCCGGCACCAACGGCCAATACCTTCGTGGGGAAATACCCCATATTCCGTATTTTGCTGACCGCTTCTTTCTGGCTTAACGCCTCGACCTCATTTTTTATCGCAACCCCCTGGGAATCGAGCGCTTCATATTTGAAGAGCGGCATAAATACCTCCTACGAATATCTGGTTCATAAGTTATTCGCTTTCCGCCATCGTTTCTTTTACGACCTCGTCGATCGTCGTCACGCCGTCATAAATCGCCGACAGACCCGCATCACGAAGCAATCTCATACCGGCCTTCTGGCTGGCGGTCCGCAGAATGTTTGTTGAGGCGTGGTTCATAATCAACTCGCGTATCTCGTCGTTGAACGTCATAATTTCAAAAAGACCCGTCCGGCCTTTGTACCCGGTATTGTTGCACCTGTTGCAGCCAGCGCCGTAATAGAACTGCTTGCCCTTGACCTCATCCAGCGTAAGACCAAGCTCCATAAGCTGGCTTTCCGTCGGCTTGAACGGCGTCTTGCATTGTTCGCATATTTTTCTCACCAGCCGCTGCGCGACAATGCCTTCGAGCGTTGCCGTAACAAGGAACGGCTCAATGCCAAGGTCCAAAAGTCGGGCGATGGAACTCGGCGCGTCGTTGGTGTGCAGCGTCGTAAAAACGATGTGACCGGTCAGGGACGCCTGTGCGGCGATTTCCGCCGTCTCAAGGTCGCGGATTTCGCCGACCATCACAACGTCGGGGTCCTGACGAAGAATAGAACGCAGACACTTCGCAAAAGTCACCCCGATTTCTGGCTTCATCTGCACCTGAACGATGCCGTCAATATCGTATTCAATCGGGTCCTCGGTAGTGATTACCTTGGTCTCGATGTCATTAAGCTCGCTTAGAGCCGCGTAGAGTGTCGTGGTTTTTCCGCAGCCCGTTGGGCCTGTAATGATGATGATGCCGTTGGGCTTGTGAATGAGCTGTCGGATAACGTTCAGTTCGCCGGTTCTGATGCCCAGCTTTGCAAGGTCGAGTTGCATCTGGCTGCGGTCAAGGATACGAAGCACGACGCTTTCCCCGAACATCGTGGGCAGAACGCTTACACGCAGGTCAACGGGGTTGCCCTGCACGGTAAGAGAAATTCGACCGTCCTGGGGCAGCCGCCGCTCCGCGATATCGAGGTTGGCCATAACTTTTATTCGAGAGCTAAGCGCGGCAGCGATATGCTTAGGCGGAGGAACCATCTCATAAAGCACGCCGTCGATTCGATATCGCATCTTATATTCGTTTTCAAACGGCTCAAAGTGTACGTCCGATGCCTTGTCCCTGATGGCCTGCATCAGCACTAAGTTAAGAAGCTTCTTGACCGGGTTCGATTCCGACAACTCCTTAAGTTCATCGAGGTCGATGCTCTGGTT
Source organism: Sedimentisphaerales bacterium (assembly GCA_050013675.1). Classification (GTDB taxonomy): domain Bacteria; phylum Planctomycetota; class Phycisphaerae; order Sedimentisphaerales; family Anaerobacaceae; genus Fen-1362. The sequence continues at coordinate 362,935 of JBEKEU010000003.1, read as the reverse complement.
TCGACCCTCGAATTCGGCAAGGAATCCGTCTTCCTGAATCTCAGTGATAAGCTCGTTTATTCCCTCTCCCTCATCCTTCTGCTGATAATATTTCGTAATTGCCGCGTCAAGCGCTTTTGAGTCAACGATTTTCGCGGTTACTTTCAGACCGAGCAGCGTGCTCAGGTCGTCTGTGGCGCGGAAGCTGTCCGCCTTGTCAACCGCCACCACCAACTCGTTTGTGTCCGCCTTGAATTCAATAGGCAAAACATGGTATGTCTTGGCCATCTGGGACGAGAGTTTTTCCAAGGCGCTCGGCGGAACATCTATTTCGCTGAGATTTACAAATTCCATTCCTCGCTGGGCAGCCAGGGCGATATGTAACTGCTTCTCATCTACAAGCCCAAGCTCAACAAAAATCTCCCCTATCGGGACGGTCTTATGTCCTTCTTTTTGTCGCTTTTTCTGGATTTCGAGACACTGGTGGATATTTTCGCGGGTTAGCAATCCCATCTTCATAAGTACTCGGCCGATGGGTCTGCCTCGTAATTGTTCTATTGGCGGCATCTTATCCATAAACTCACCTCTTACTTGTGTCTTGCCAACACACTCTATTATATGCTCATAATTTATGTTCTGTCAAGGAATTAGCGATTGGACATACGGTTAATGAGACAAAATTTAAGTCCCATAAACCCTGTCTGTGTCTTAAAAATCATATCTCGCAAACCTAACTTATACCCCCCTGCCACGCATAGGATAACCCCATTAACGGATGTATCCCCCCACAAAATCGTCGTCGGCAGAGTCATATACCCCAAAACCGCCGTAACATCAAAAACCACAAGACATTACGTTCGCAGGATAGGTCCAAAATCCTCTTCGTCTTCATGGGGTCTCTCGTGTGGCTTGAGGGTCTTGAGGCGTGCCATTGCCTTATCATGTAAATCCCCGGGCGACCGTGCCTTATCGAGCATCTCAGCCATCGTAATCTTACCCGATTCATATAATTGCCATAAATGGTCATCGAGAAGCTGCATGCCAAGTCTTTTGCCGGTCTGGATACTGGAGTCGATACGGTAGGTCTTGTTTTCGCGGATAAGATTCGCAATAGCAGGCGTAACTACCAAAAATTCATAAGCCGCAATTCGGCCTTTGCCCGTGGCTAACGGGCAAAGCGCCTGGCTCAGAACGGCAATCAGGTTACTGCTTAACTGAATGCGGATTTGCTCCTGCTGGTTAACAGGAAATACGTCAATAATTCTGGTAATGGTACCCGCGGCACTGGTTGTATGGAGGGTACTGAAAACCAAGTGTCCAGTTTCCGCCGCACGAACAGCGGCCTCAATCGTCTCGAGGTCTCGCAATTCACCGACGAGGATGACATCAGGATCCTGCCTCAGAACGCGACGAAGCGCCTCGGAGAAGCTGGGAACATCTATTCCAACTTCGCGCTGGTTAATGATGGACTTTTTGTGCGAATGATAGTATTCGATGGGCTCTTCTACGGTAACGATATGGCGGTCAATGCTTTCGTTGATGTAATTGACCATCGTCGCCAGTGTGGTTGTTTTACCGCTTCCGGTCGGTCCTGTAACGAGAAAAAGCCCCCTCGGTCTGCGGCAAAGAGCGGCACATATCTTCGGCAGACCAATCTCATCGAAACTCAAAATCTTGGATGGAATCAGACGCAGAACGATGCCGACGTTCCCTTTCTGCTTGAACACGGAGACACGGAATCGGCATTGCTCGCCGTACGCAAAACCGAAGTCGGTGCCGCCTTCTTCCTGGAATTCCTGCTGGTTTCGTTCCGGAGTGATGCTTTTCATCAGGGCAAAGGTATCGTCCGGCTCAAGAACTTTTGTTTCCAGTGAGCGCAGCCGGCCATCTATTCTCAGAACGGGTGGCCGGCCGACGGCAATATGAATATCTGAGCCACCCATAGTGACACAGGCCTGAAGCAGGCGGTCAATATTTACTGTTGCCATTTAGCGATTCCCCAAAAAAAAATACAGATTTATCAAACGACTATACCCTCGGTTTGTGCTACGGCTGCGATTTCCGCCGGCGTGGTAACTCCTCTGAATATCTTGAGTTTGCCGTCTTCCATAAGGGTTCTCATACCGCTGGCGATACAGGCCTTTCGCAGTTCACCAATAGGCGCCTTCGAGAACGCCAACTCCCTAACCTCATTGTTAAGCTCGACCATTTCAAATATGCCCTTACGCCCCTTGTAGCCGAGGCCCTGGCACTGGCTGCAACCTGCACCCTTGTAAATCGAGTTCGTCCTCAGGTCATCAGGCGTAATATTGAGCAGGCGAAGGTACTGGGGGTCCGGGTCCTTATCGACGGTTTTGCAGTTCTTACATATTATCCGAACCAATCGCTGGGCCATAATGGCCTGAATCGAGCTTGCGACAAGGAACGGTTTAACGCCCATATCGACCAGACGCGTGATAGCGCTTGGGGCATCGTTGGTGTGAAGCGTGCTAAAAACGAGGTGACCGGTAAGTGCGGCCTGGATCGCGACGTCAGCGACGATGCCGTCACGAATTTCGCCGACGAGGATTATATTCGGCGCCTGACGAAGCATAGCACGCAGTATTTTGTCAAATGTAAGCCCGATATCCTCTCGAACCTGCACCTGGTTCATACCGGCAAAACTGTACTCAATCGGGTCTTCCGCGGTAATGATTTTCTTGTCGGGCTTGTTCAGCTCCTGCAAAGCGGCGTAAAGCGTTGTTGTTTTACCGCTGCCGGTCGGCCCTGTTACAAGGAATATGCCATTGGGCCTTCTTATGATTTTCTGGAAACGGTCGTAATCGTCTGATTCGAAGCCAAGGGCCTTAATACCGATGTTTACCGCGTCGGGGCGCAGAATACGAAGCACGATGCTTTCGCCGTGGTTGCCAGGCAGTGCGGATACGCGGAAGTCAACGTCCTGGTTGCCTATGGTGCGTTTGATGCGACCGTCCTGCGGAATACGCTTTTCGGCGATGTTCATGCCGGAAAGAATCTTGAGACGCGTCATCATGGGCGCCTGCATATTCTTGGGAATGTTATCCTTTTCGAAGCACACTCCGTCGAGCCGATACCTGATTCGCACCCTGTCGGCCATCGGTTCGATGTGAATATCGCTTACTCGCATATTGACGGCTGTGTCAATTATAAGGTTGACTAATCGAACAACGGGGCCGTCATCGCCCGCGACCTGCCCTGCCTTGAGGACTTCCGCCTGAAACTCGTGCCCTGCCTCGGCAAGCTCGGCGGCAGTGGCATCGATGCTGTGTCTGAGCCGGTCGGATTCCTCTGCCCTGCTCTGGTCGAGCGAATCAGTAACAAATTTGCGGATTTTCGAAGGATTGGCCACATAGCAGTCAAGCTCCTTGTTCGTGCGGAACCTGACAGAGTCCATCGCGTCGAGGTTTACGGGGTCGGAAATGGCCAACTTGAGCCGGCCGTTGTCCAGGCCGAGAGGCAAAATATTATGCTTCTTGATAAGGTCCTCAGGAACAAGCTTGAGCGACTCGGGCGTTATGGTCGTGATATCAAGATTTACGTATTTCATATCGAACTGCTTGGCGATGGCCTTAGCCAGGTTCTCCTCGTCGATAAGGCCCTTTTCAATCAGGACCTCGCCCAGCCGTTTTTTGCCTGCCTGACCAACTTTAATAGCGTCTATGAGGGCCTGTTTTTCCACCAGGCCCGCCTTGTATAGGATTTCCCCCAAATGTCTGCGTGCTGTTTTGGCCATATATACCCGCTAATAGAGATTTGGTATAATCCGCATTATAGCACTTTTACAGCGATTAGTCAATATCATCCGTTTTGCTTAGTGTAAGCTCTTTAACAAACAAACAGGGTAATCTGCAAGAAGTTTTTTGGACGTGGAGCATATTCTGCTGCGGCATGCTTACCTGTTGGGTTGCGCTACAAGAGGACTGGCACAAAATTAAACCAGCCAGAGGCGGACAAGCTTTACACATAATATTTGACGCTATCCTGCGGCTATTGCTTTACAAAACCGTTAGGAAATGATTTAATGGTTCGTCAGTCATCGGGGGAATTCATATAATGGTCGTTATTGAGAGAAAGGTGTATGCCGGGTACCAACGGTAATAATAACGGCAATGACAAGACGCCGATAGCAACCAGCAAGACGTTCCTGTCTGTGGGGCCGACGCTGCATTACAGCCATACGAACGTCCTGACCTTCTGGCTGCTAACGGTGGTCGCCTTTGCCGGCGTTTGCCTGTTCTGGTCGAAAATACTAACCGGCTCACCCGGGGCATTTAATCTCGACCTGGCAACGACGCCCGCATCCTGGCAAATAGGCCGATTTCTTTTAACCGGCGTAAGCATCTTTGAGTATCCCTGGCAGATTCTCGTACTTGCCCTGCTGATGGCGGCGCTGGCGGTAGTCCCCCCGCTCACATCTCAGCTTCTCAGTTTCAGTTACAGCTTGCCTTTGATTCTGGCCGTGTTTTTCCTCGCTGATTTACCCGCATTCGCGGTCAGCTTGCTGATAAGTTGTATTGCGGTTGCCTGTCGGCCTCTGCGGTTTCGTTCACGCATAACTTCGATAGCATTGTGTATGCTGCCGCAGCTTTTATACTGGGGCATTTTCGGCGGCGCCAAAGGGGTCGAGCCGATTAAATGGGGTTTTTCATTCACGCCCTGGATAGGCGCCTGGCTGATTGGGCTTGGCGTGGCAGGCGCGGTGCTCGGCATAGGGCATTTTAGCCGGTATAGACCGGGGTTGATTTGCTCATCTACCACAATTCTGCTTGTTCTCGCGGCAGTAACCTTCAGATTCAGGGTAGGGTTTGATGAGCTGGATTATCAACTCTACATCGCCCGCAATAATCCGGAACAGGTGGCGGAATTTCACGACCACAGTATTACCAAGGCAATCGACCGAGCCATAAAAAATCCCGCTGTCGCAAAATACTTAGGCGGCTTTTTTTACCCGACTGAGCCGATAGCGTTGCGCAAGGAGTTAAAGGCCGAAATCCAGTCACAACTCGCACACGACCGCTGGCCAACCTGGTTTGTTGTTCCGACGGAGTTGAGATATCAGGAAAAAAGAGAGTGGCTGCTTAGGCAATACGAGTTATTTATTGCGCACCGCTCCAAAAGCAGCCGGATGCCCATCGCCTTGTATTACAAGGCCCTGCTTACTGAATACAGCCCTGATAACCGCATTCTGGATGAAAAAGAAACGCTTCATTTCTACAGCGATTATCCATTCGACCGTTCTCGTGCAGTGTGGTTCCAGCTATATACCGGCTTCGGTAAAAGTCCCGAATCGCTCGAAGCCCGCTGGCGAATCGCGATGCAATGGGCGGGCCAGGCAAGGTTCGATGAGGCAGAGGCCATTATCGCCGAGGCCTCTAATCTGCTCGAAGCACGATTGAAGCTTCTTACCGGCGACCAGCCCGCAGAAGAATCGATATTCAGCTTGTTCCGTCCCCCACCCGATTCGGCGATGACCATTTCCAAACTAATGGAATTGCAAAGAAAGCTCAGCCAGTTGCGCACACTTATCGGCCCAGACAACCACACTGCCAAACCGGATTCCATAAAACGGCTGGCAAGATTCGTTACGCTCAACCAAAACAGCCCAAATTATGCCGCCCAGCTTGATGAACTGCTGGCGGAAATGGGCAAAACAGACCCCCTGCGAGACAATGTACTGCTCGCCCAGATCAAGCTCATACCCGATGAACAGCATCTCGCCGAAAAACTTGCCGAGTTGCACGCACAATATCAGAACACCGACGGGGGAATGCAGGCCTTATACGAACTTTGCCTGCTCAAAATCCACTTCTGGCAGCAGCAGGATGCCGCAAGCGCCGAGCAAAAAAAGAAATATCTGGCGGATGCCAGGGCAACACTGACCGCTTTCCTCCGGATGTATCCCAGCAGTTTTCCCGCCGACCAGGTCAGGAAAAATCTCGCCAGTTTACCCGCCGGCGATTAAAAACCACTAACCAATTCCGTTCCACCCGTTCTCAAACTACCCTCATCCGAGTGTTGACCAATCGGGTCTTATTGTTTATGCTTTGGGCAGACCTGATGGAGTTATGACTTTATGCCTAATGTTGCGGCGATAATTTGTGCGGCTGGGCCCGGAAAACGATTCGGCGGAAAACGGAGAAAACAATTCGTCGATGTCGCGGGCAGGGCCGCGTTCCTGCGAAGCGTTGAATTGTTCTCAAACCGCGAAGACGTCAAGCAAATCCTTTTAGCTATCCCGCAGGAAGATGAAGAAATTGTGAAAATCCGCTATGGGGCGAACCTTTCGCTTTTCAACGTCAAGGTCTTAATCGGCGGCGCGACACGCTTCGAGACCGTCAACAAGGCGATCCAATTATTGAAAGACGATATCGAGCTTGTAGCAATTCACGACGCTGCACGATGCTGTGTAACAGCAAAATGGGTTGATGATGTTATCAAGACCGCAGAAAAAACGGGCGCGGCGATTCTCGCTTGTCCCGTTACGGCTACTCTCAAGGAAGTCAAAGATGGCATCCTTGTAAAGACCGTTGACCGAGCAGGATTTTACGAGGCGCAGACGCCACAGGTTTTTGAGGTTTCGCTTCTGAAAAAATCCCGCGAAAAGGCCGACAAGACAAACACTGAGAAAATCACTGATGATTCACAGTTAGTCGAGGCCCTCGGCCACAAGGTTTCAATTGTCGAAACAGATTCATCGAACATCAAAATTACCTATCCAGCCGACACCGCTATCGCCGAGGCCATTCTCAAGGCCCGCCCCGACCCGAAAAAAGATGGCTACATCGGCCCATTCTACGAGGCACAGTGGTAACGCAACCGCTTTTCTGCCCGTGACTTATACAAATCGGCGGTATTACCCTGTAAAGAGCCGCAAAAAATTTTCAAAAATCCTCTTTTTTTTCGTTGACAAATACACGTTTATCGTGTAACAATCAATGATGATAGATTAAACAAATACAAAAGAAAGGAGGCGTTTTTATGACACAGTTTATTGAAAAACATCGTCGGCTATTGCAGGCGTACTGCCTTATAGCCCGCATCCTCGGCTGGGTCTTAATGTTGGGAGGGGTTTTCTGGCTTTTTGCTATTGGAAAAAATTGCTGGCCAATCAAAGAGGAACAACAACAGATAAATTTTTTACTTTATGTTATTTCAGCTCTTGTCTATGACTTTGTTATTCCCGGATTTCTGGCCTTCGCCATCGGTGGGCTGCTGGATTATTTACTCCGCCCCATGAAAAAGCCGCCTCTTATCCTGGGAATGACAGACAAACTATGCTATTTCTACGCCGTCTTTCTGATTATCAAGTTACTCATCTCCATCGGCTCCATAAAATCCGGCGACAGTCCCTGGATTGTAAATTTAAGGTATTTAGCAATTCCAGAAATATCGGAACAGACCCGAATACTGTTAGTGCAGCCGTTGCTTGTGACAACCTTCGCGAAAATTCTGCTCCTCATCGGCATCGGGATGATACTGCATCGTTTGCTTCCCGTCATCGAAGAATCGAAAACGCTGGTCTAAGGAAGACAATAGATGATAGATTAAACAAATATAATAGAAAGGAGAAAATTATGAACGAATTCATTGAAAAAAATTCCCGGCTTTTACGAATGTATTGTCTGGTTGTCCGGACTATCGGGTGGTTTTTGCTTGTGGGCGGAGCCATCTGGCTGGCCTATGCCCTTTCGGGGCTCTACATGATTCACAATAAAACGCCGCATCAGGAACATTTGGGGACCATTACTTTAGCTTGTTTTACGCTGGCGTGCGATTTTCTTCTCCCGGGCCTGCTGGCATTTGTAATATCACAACTGCTTGATTATCTTATCAGGCCCGAAGTCAAAGCCGGCCTGATGCTTCGGCTGGCCGACAAGCTGTGCTATTGTTATGCGGCATTTTTATTTGTAAAAATTTTCACATCCCATTTATGGATCACAAATAACAAGTATTTCGAGGCGTCACAGTTCTATCGTACGCTTTTCACCCAGACGATACTTTCGATTCCCCTGCTTGCCGTAGTTTTAGTCCTAATCGGCGTGGGCGTGATAATCAAACGGCTTTTGCCGGTAATTGACGAATCCAAAACGCTTGTTTAAGGAGAACAAAGATGATTAATATTCGACTCGATTATGTTCTTCTTGACAAGCGGATGAAACTGACGGAGCTTGCCGACGCGACCGGTATCGCCCTGAATAACCTGTCGGTCCTGAAGACCAACAAGGCGCGCGCGATTCGATTTTCCACGCTCAACTCGATATGCAAGGCGTTGAATTGCTCGCCTGGCGATTTGCTCGAATACATCCCTGATCCGCCGCAACAATAACGAACGATTAAAGCTTTTTTCTTTTTGCGGCGAGCCAGGATTTCAATTTCGCCAAAGGCCAGGTATTCAGCACGTCGGCTTTTGTCGCCCAGCCCCGCCCCGCCGTCGCCACGCCAAACGGCATATAATCAAGCTGGTGCAATCTATGGGTGTCGGTATTTATGACTAATTTTACGCCTATCTCAATTGCCATTTTGCAATGAACGTCTTTCAGGTCAAGCCGATAAGGATTTGCACTGACCTCTATTGCCGTATGTGTTTTGGCTGCGTGTTTGATTACCGCATTAATATCGATATCCATCGGCTCACGTTCGCCGATGAGCCGACCGGTGGGATGGCCGATACAATGAAGATAAGGATTATCCATCGCCTTGAGTACCCGGGCCGTAACCTGTTCACGCGAGCCGGTCATTCTCGAATGAATCGAGCCAATCACAAAATCAAGCTTGGCCAGCAACTTGTTATCATAATCAAGCGAACCATCCGCGAGTATATCGACCTCTGAGCCGACCAAAACGGTGATGTCTTTTTGCCGGTCGTTGAATTTGCGAACCTTGTCGATTTGCTTAAAGAGGCGAGCAGGCGATAACCCATTGGCAATCGCTACGAAAGGCGAATGGTCCGTAATGCAGATATACTTATAGCCCCTGCTTTTGGCGGCCTCGACTAAATCTTCAATCTCGCAGGAACCGTCGGAGGCCGTCGTGTGTATGTGCAGGTCGCCTTTGATATCCTCCAATCGAACCAGACGTGGCAGCGAATGTTTGCGGGCGGCCTCGATTTCCCCCCTGTCTTCTCTTAACATCGGCTCAACGTAATCGAGACCGAGTTTTTTATAAATTTCGCTCTCAGTCGCACCGGCTATCATTTTTTTCCCGCGGAACAGGCCATATTCGTTCAGTTTTAGTTTCGCTTTTACCGCAATCTCCCGCAGACGCACGTTGTGCTGTTTCGAGCCGGTGAAATACTGCCAAGCAGCGCCGAAACTCTTATTCGGCACAACACGCACATCAACCTGAACCGGGCAACTGTTTGTTTTTATGATTGCCGACCCTTTCGTATCCCCCGCCGCGATAATCTCCTGAATAAATTCCGCCCCGACAAAAGTGTCGATGACTTTTTTACCATCCTTTGCGGAAACGAGAATATCAACGTCTCCTATTGTTTCCGCGCATCGGCGAAGCGAGCCGGCATACGCGATTTTTTTGACGCCGGGCAATCCATCAAAAAATTCCATTACGATAGTGGCCGCGTTAAACGCCTGGTCCAAGCGAATCCTGCCCGTTGATTTTGCCAGAAACTCAATACCCTTGGCGATAGTCGCCGCCTTTTTATTGCCGAAGCCGGTTAATTCCGCTAATTTGCCGTTTTCAATTGCCGCCTTCAAATCGGCTATACTTTTGACCTTGAGGTTTTCATATACCGCCTTGACGCCCTTTGGCCCCACCCCCGGTATCTTTAATAACTCTAACAGCGTCTGCGGAATTTTCGTTAAAAGCTCCTGATGAGCGGTGATTTTGCCTGTCTTTGTGAATTCCTCGATTTTAGCTAAACTTGATTTCCCTATTCCCGGCGTCTCAGCTAATTTCCCCGTCGCCAACATTTCTTCGATATCCGTCGGCATATCGCCGATGACCCGCGCTACCTTGCGGTAGCTGTTGATGCGGAACCGGTCATCCCCGAGGATTTCCATTATATCCGCCATTTCGGAAAACAATTCACTTATCGCTGCGTTTTTCATAAAGGGGAATTATATCCCTGTAACAACAAATTGGAATTGGTAATTCCAAACGCAGCCATTGCGCACGTAGCCCGCTTCGCCCGCGAAGCGAGGCGAGCAAAACAATATTCGGCAGAAAAATTACATCCAATTCGCGCAACACTTTCTGCCGGGCGCATTGGAAATATCAAAGGGGGCGACATAGAACTACTTCAAGCCGCCTTTATTTCCCCCGTCGGTTTTATCCCGTGCTTCTATTTTTGCCAGCATACTTAGAGCCGTCTCGTCCTGAGGGTCAATCTTCAGGACATAACGCAGATGAGTCAATGCCTCATCCGTGCGTCCGGTCGTAAACAGCGCACGAGCTAAATTAAGCCGTGTTATTTTATTTGTAGGATTGATATCTGTGGCGAGGCGGAACCACGGGATGGCTTCCCCCAATTTTCCCTCCTTTGCCAGGCGAACCCCCAGTTGGTTGGCAGATTTCTCATCTTTTGCGGTAGTTGCCGCCTTCTTCCATTGTTCAAGGGCTTCTGCGTGACGTCCGGTTTTGTCCAGGACTAACCCGAGGTTAAAGCGAGCGGCACCCGAGTTCGGCTTTAGATGCACAGCACGCCTGAGGTAATTCTCCGCCTCCTGCCATGATTCAGTTTTGATGTATATCGCGCCTAACGCGTTAAGCGCCGTCACGTTATCCGGGGCAAATTGTAGTATCCTTTCACAAATAGACACCACTGCCTTGTCACCGGCTGCCATTCCGACCAGATGCTCCAGAAACTTCGGATTGTCCCAGTACATGTTCACAAGGCCTCTAATATATATCCCCGATGTTACTTCGTAAAAGTGCAGCATTTGTTTGTATCGCTCGTCATTGGGCAACAAGGTGTACGCCTCTTTTATTCGACCCAGCAAAACCAGACGAGAGGCCTTTGCCCGCAGTGCAAGCTCTTGCCGCAGATGCTCTGCTTCCTGCGGACTGCCTGTGCCAGCCAAATAAGGCCAAACATCCTCCATCGGCTCGATGAGATTTTCATTTTCAAACATAGGGTTTTCGGAATAGGCCGTCTGATACTGTGTAAAAGGCAGGTCATCTGTATTGACCGGCCCATTACCTGCCCACTGCCGTAATTGCTCCTCCGCACTGAAAAACGTATCAAGAAAACCCGCGGGGGTATGCAAGCTGAACGGCTCAAGGTCACGACGCACCGCCTCGACATTAAGCCGCTCGCGCAGCCTGCCCACGTCTATCTTCAGCGGCTCCGGCGTAGCAGCCAGCAGTGTATATGGGACTAAGCTGCCGTGTTCATCTAACCCCTCTGTAACCCACAAGCTGGTATGAGGAAATACCGACTGGAATGTCCGCACTATAATCTTGAATTCCTCTACGCTAAGATTGTGCAACGGCAGCCATTCAACGAAGATACCATCATTTGTCAAATGCTCTTGCACAAGGCGGTAGAACTCCTGTGTATAGAGCACCCAGCTGTCGCCCGATTTTGGGTGTGTGGAATCCGAGACAATTACGGGCCACTTTTGGCGCGACGTCATTATATAGTTGCGGCCATCATCTATCACGATATGTGCTTTGGGGTTATCCAGCAATCCATTATTTTCTTTTTCGACACACCTTGCGGCCGCTATAACGCTGTTTTCCAGGTCCACGATTGTCAAACGCTTCACCTCCGGTATCTGCGACGTCGCACCGGCGGCAATGCCGCCGCCGAAGCATATCATCAGCACTTCATCCGGATTGGGATGCAGCATGGGGGCCAGGTCGCCGATCATTTTGAAACATATTTTGTGACAGTATAGCAGCGGCACCTCGGATATGCCGTTGATATAAACCTGCATCAAACCGTCCACCTTGTCACGCGTTACAACAGCCGTGCCTGTGCGACCTTCACGGTAGAAGGCGATGTCAGTGTGCTTGCCCAGATTAAAACTCCCGGCTAAGAACACACGCTGGCACAGATTCGAGGGCACCATGCTAACCGAAAAAAGCAAAACCATGGCAAAGCCCACGGCCGTTCGCCACACCAGCCCCCGGTTTACCGAACCGCCACTGGCCAGCAACGCCAGTCCCATTACGCCGTATATCGTCGATATCAATATTATACTCTTCTGAATACCCAGTATAGGCACCAGCACAAACACCGGCAAAAGCGACCCGGCGACGGTACCAGCCGTATTAATCGCGACCAGCAATCCGGTTCTCCAGCCGAGCATCTTAACCTGGCGTCCATACACCGCGCACAACAACGGGAACGAGATACCCATCAGCACCGTCGGAAAAAGCACCGTTACCAGAGCCATTCCCTTGAGTTCCAGCGGCGGCGGCGGTCCCTCGGCGTAAACAAATGCGCTTATTATGAACGTTGCAATAACCGATACTGCCAGCATCATCTCTATAAAACCAAGCGCCATTATGGGCCGCTTAATCCAACCCGCCAGCAAACCGTAAACCAGCCCGCCCAGCCCTATACCGAGCAAATAAACGCACAGAATTGTGGGAAACACATAAGCTGTGTGGCTAAAAAACGCCAAATAACGTATCCACACTACTTCACACGCAAGCCCCGCCAGGCCGTTCATAAATGCCAAAATCAGCAGTATTACACCGCGAGGTTGCTGTCCTCGTCCAAGAGTTAAATTAGCCGGGACATCCTGAAGAGTTTTGGCTCCGCCAAGTGTAATCGCACGGGCAACCGGTCTGGAAAGGGCCAGGGCCGTAACTGCAATCGCAATATTGACGCCAATGGCTGCCAGATTAGTCCGGCCCAAACCAATCGTCTCTATCATCCAGAATCCTGCGGCAAGACAGCCTAAAGCAGCGCCTAACGAGTTAAGGCAATACAACATTCCAATGCGAGAGCCGATGAATTGTTCGGATTCAGTCAAAGCCCGCACCAGCAGGGGCAACGTTGTCCCCATCAGGAAACACGGAACCACCAAAATAGCGAAAGATAACCCGAACCTTGCCATCGTGCTCACAAACAGCGACTCCGGCGACAACACCGTCAGTGCCGGCACCAGCTCCCTCAGCCAGGTCAACATTGTCGGGATCGCCATCGCCCAGGCCGCCACTCCCATCTGAACCATACCGTAAACAGCCGCTCGCTGTGTAATGCGGTCAGCAAACCATCCGCCAACAAGTCCCCCCAATCCCAGGCCTGCCATATACGCACATAATACAATGCTGATGGCATAAGCACTGTTGCCGAAAACCGTTACAAACTGCCGGCTCCATAATACTTCAAAAATAATCGCAGTGGCGCCAGAGAAGAAAAAACAGGCATATACTCCCCATCTCATCAATGCTATAGGCATACTAAGTACGGGTGTTGCGGACAATTTTGTACTCATATGCAAAACCTCTCTTTTAATAACCGGTTTGATAAAACAGGCGGCAAACTATTCATTGCGATATCCTTCTCTATTTTGATTGACCATCCTCAGTTTAACCGGCAAATGCCAATCCTTCAAGTAATTTACCGTTTTCAATTGCCGTCTTCAAATCAACTATACTTTTCGACCTTAAGGTTCTCATAAACCGCCTTGACACCCTTAGGTCCCATCCCTGCTGCTTTTAACTCCTATTGCTTAATCTGCGGCAAGACCTCATTGCGCAATTTCCCGGCCAAGTTGTCTCTCGAAGACGGCGTAGCTCTCCTTGCCGAAGAGGCAAAATACGACTTTTTTCAATCCTGTTTTGGCCTTCAGATAATCAATAGTCGTTCGCAGCATTATCTCGGCGCATCGGTCCATAGGAAAGCCGAAGATTCCTGCGCTTATGGCGGGAAATGATATGCTCTTGAGATTATGCTTATCAGCGAGTTTGAGCGAATTGAGCGTCGCGTTTTTGAGCTTCTCGTCTTCATCACCTTCACCCATTCGGGGGCCAACAGCGTGAATGACGTATTTGGCCTTTAATTTGCCGCTTGTGGTAATAACCGCCCCGCCGACGAATGTCCCGCCGATTTTATCGCACTCCTGCTGAATCGCCAGCCCGCCTTTTTGTCTTATCGCACCCGCTACCCCCCCGCCGAGAACCAATTGGGCGTTGGCCGCGTTGACGATTGCGTCGGTGTCCATTTCGGTAATGTCACCATCGAGCAGCTCCAAGACGCTATTTGCAATATCCACCTTCATAATTCTGCTTATAGATTAACCCCCGAAGCGCAGATTGAAAACAAAAATTGTAGCGTGAAAAAACAAGGACTTGCAGGTCTCTTCTTCCTGCAAGCCCCAGTGAAGATTACAGTTGATTTCTATTAAAGCATTCGGCGTCTTTTAATCCAGCCGACAAGCCCGACACCGATTCTTCACTTTTCAGTAGTAGATACCACATCGAGATTCACAAGCATACTCATCTTACCTATATTGACGGGCGGTGTCAAGCAAAATTTTGCTATTTTGCCTGTTTTTGGGGGGCCAGAATAAGTTATACCGTCAGGATTGGTTGGTTTTAAAGGGGGTCCAGAGCGAAACAAACAGAAATTCCCCTCTCTCTGTGGTAACGCCGAGTCACCTGTCTTGAGCACAGTCGAAAGAGGCAGGCATCACTGCGACATCGACTCAATCAGTTCTTTGAGCAACGGGTCGTCACAGCACCGAATCAGCTCAATCCTGAGATATTTGGCATACTCCTGTCCGTTGATACCGAGCGGCTGCTGCCACTGCTCAAATCTCTTCTGAATTCGGCGGGCGTGTTCCTCTGCCCATTGTTGTTTTTGGCCTTCTAACATCCTTTTCGTTGGCCTCCAACGTATTTGTTACGTAATGGACAACGAACAATATTATCTTCTTTGGCGGAATTGTCAAGTGGTTTTTTGCAATTTTCATGGCATTTGATGCTATGGCTTGCGGGGATTTTAGTGCGGCCGGGGTTGACTAAAACAGAACAAGGCGGCGGTGGGATTCGAACCCACGAATAACGGTTTTGCAAACCGTCCCCTTAGGCCACTTGGGTACGCCGCCAAACTACAGATATACGGTATTCTATCGGGAAATCGCCCTTTCCGCAACATATTTTACCGACGGTCGGCTTTCAGCCTCCCCAATAAAGCGGGGGCTAAATTTGACGAGGAGGTTGATGAATACTGAGACCAAAAGCGTCTTCCCACGCCTCTTTGAGAACCTCGGAAACGGTCGGGTGCGGGAAGCTGACGGCATTGAACTTTTCGGTTGAGCCAATAATAAGACGGGCGGCGGAGACAAACTCGGTAACGTTTGCACCAACCATTGTAACGCCTAATATCTTATCGCTTGCCTTTTCACGAACGACCCTGATTTCGCCCGTGGTTTCGTTGTGCGCGATACTTCTGCCGTTGGCCCTGAAGAACCCCCTGCCGACGGCAATCTCGATACCCTCTTTTGCGCACCTGTCTTCGGATTTGCCCACCGAGGCGATTTCGGGGAATGTATAGACGGCCCTGGGAATAAGCAAATAGTCACCTATTTTAGAATCGCCTCCGGAGACATTTTCCGCGGCGACCTCCGCTTCCGCGAATGCGCCGTGCGCCAGATACGTCGTACCTACCACGTCGCCAATCGCATAAACGCCGGGGACACTGGTTTGCATCCTGTCGTTGACCTTTATCGCCGGGCCATTGGTTTGCAATTTCAGATTGTCGATTGTCTGCTTGTCGCAAACAGCCCTTCTGCCGACTGATACGAGGACCTTTTCAGCTTCGATTGATTGTCCGCCATCGATGGCGACTTTGGCAATTCCTGTCGATGCATCGACTGAAGTTACTTTCTGGCCGGTCAAAACGGCGATACCGAGTTTTTTGAATTCGCGTTCGAGTAACTGGCTGACCCATTTATCTTCGGTGCTGATGATTCGTTCAAGGGCCTCGACGATAGTAACTTTTGTTCCGACGGCAGCGTAAACGCAGGCAAGCTCGCAGCCGATTATGCCGCCCCCCACAATCACCATCGAAGCTGGAATTGCCTGCAAGGATAATGCCTCTGTGCTGCTGATGACGGTTTGGCCGTCGAATGGGAATGCCGGGATTTCAACCGGGATTGAACCGGTAGCGATTATGATTCCTTTTGTCGCGTTGATTTCTATTTGCCCCGTTTGGCTTTTAACGACGACTGCTTTTGGCGAAGAAATAATAGCTGTTCCCGCAAACATCTTAATTTTGTTTGCCTGCAAAAGACCGGTCAGGCCTTTTCTGGAGCCGGCGACGATTGCGTCTTTTCGCTGCTGCATTTTCACCCAGTTGGGCGAGATGCCGGTAACGTCAACGCCCATACCGCCGGCGTTTTTCGCCTGCAAAAGAACCTCAGCGGAGGCAAGAAGCGCCTTTGAGGGAATACAGCCGCGATTCAAGCATGTCCCGCCTGTCTCGGCCTTTTCGATAATGGCGACCGTTGCCCCTTTTTGTGCGCAGCGAATCGCCGCGTAATATCCGCCCGGTCCTGAACCGATTATAACTACATCAAATATCTCCGCCATTCTCGAAACTCCAAAAGCCAAATAGTATAGCCGAAGATTACTTACCCTGATACGGCAAACCTTTTTTGTAAAGTTGCAGCCGACTATCGATTTCACGGGCGAGTTCCGCCTGTCCAGCCGTTTTTGCGATGTTCAACGCCTTCTCTGCCGTTATCTTCGCGTCGTCGAATTTGCCCGCCTCGGCATAAGTAATAGCCAAAGTATCCAACACCCGCGCCAGGCCGTTAAGAGCGCCTGCATTGTTGGGGTCCAGTTCTGTGACCCTGGTAAAATGTCTTATTGCCTCGTCGTAATTCTTCTGCATCACCATCGCAACTGCCAGATTGTAATGCAGCTCCGCGGAATTCTCGTTTAGTCGCAGGTACTTATTAAAGCAGGCAATCGCCTCGTCGGTCCTGCCTGCCGACATTAACGCAACCGCCATCGCGCTGGGAGCGTGAGCATAGTCAGGGTCCAGTTCCAGCACTATGGCAAGGTGTTTTATGGCCTCGTCATATCTCTTTTGCATAAGCAATGCCGATGCCAAATTGTAGTGCACTTCCGCGGGGGCATCTTTGCGCTTTGCAAGCTCAGTAAAACAGTCGATTGCCTCATTGATTTTACCCTGCTTTAAGTAAAGCTTGCCGAGGTTGTTTCTTGCCTCAACAAATATCGGAACAAGCTGGACCGCCCTGTTCAGATGTATTGCTGCCTCATCAAGTCGGCCCGCCTCGGACAACGCGTATCCATAGTTGTGTTCCGCCGCCGCGTTATCCTTAGTAACATTCAGAGTGTGCTCAAACAACGTTATCGTATTCTGCCAATGCCTGACCTGTATCCGCGTAAGGATGACAAAGGCGGACAGCACGACTATCGCCGATACCGCCGCGACAACTTTCCAGCGAAACCGATTGGCAACGAGGTCTTTGACGGCCCAGGCGACGATAATCAACAGGCCCAGCATCGACAGGTACATATACCTGTATGCTATTGCCTGCGCACCCACCTGGACCAGCCCTATCATCGGCACAAGGGTCCCGACGTACCACAGCCAGCCGACCGCGACATATCTTTTACGACGGCCCATATAAATGCTAAAGACGGTTATCAGAACAAATAGCAGTGCGCATATCACTACCGCGACATCCGAAAAACCCGTGCGGGGATGCGGGTGATATACAGCCAATCGGCTCGGCCATATCATTTTGCCAATGTACTTTATATAGGAAAGGAATATATTGGCGATTCGGTAATCCAAGGGCATATTCTCCGTCGTGGACATCGCCCCGCCGCTTTTTTGTGAGGCGAATGTCATCACGCTCAAAAACGCCGACATCGCCAACAGGGGAATTTTTTCTGCTATCAGCCATTTCGCCGATTTAGACGCGGCTCCGATAGATTGTCCCCATCTAACCCGTTCAAGAGGCCAGTAATCCAGCAGAAGCAATACTAATGGAAGCGTAACAACAATCGGCTTAGTCATAATACACAGGCCGAAAACCAGCAGCACCAATATGTATCGTCCGAACGCCGGCTGTCTCGCATAACGCACATACGCAGCCATCGTGAGCAGCCAAAACAGGCCGCTAAGCACCGTTTTTCGCTCTGCCGCCCAAGCGACCGACTCCACCTGCACCGGATGCACTGCGAAGACCGCCGCCACAAATGCGCTTGCCCAGATTGCCCCGGCCTGCGGTGAGCTTGTCGAATCCGTGATGTTCGTGAGAATCCAGAAAAGCAGCAGCGAGTTGGTGATATGAAGCAGGACGCTGACAAGATGATGCCCCAGTGGGTTCAGCCCAAAAAACTGACAATCCAGTATATGACTAATCCATGTCAGGGGATGCCAGTTTGATGCGTATGGCTTCGTGAACGCCCACATTATCGATTGTTGTGTTATTCCGCCGGTGAGGTGCGGGTTTTTTACTATGTATTCGTTATCGTCGTATCCGACAAAACCATTGTGCCTTATCGGCTCGTATGCAACAACTGTGGCTGCCGCAAGCGCGATGTATATGAGCAGCGTTACCCGCTTTTTACGGCGCTCCACTTCCACAACAGATAACCGGTGTTCGGTCAACTTTTTTTTCGCCATAAGCCCCGGCTGACCCTATACCCCTTGCCCCTCCCGAAAAAAAGCAAATGTATTTTATCCTTTGTGCGGCAACGAACAAGGGAAATCAGATCAGCGATTGCTGCACCAGTTTCTTTATTTGTCAAAAGAAACCGCCGGGACATTTCGCAGGCCCGTATCTTCGATATCGAAAAACTCCTGGGGCTTAAATCCAAAGACGCCCGCTATGAGATTTGATGGGAATGACTGTATCATTGTATTGAAGTCTCGCACGTTGCCGTTGTAGAAACGTCGGGCGGCCTGGATGCGGTCCTCGGTGTTAACAAGCTCGGACTGCAGTTTCAAAAACTGCTGTGATGCCTTGAGGTCGGGATACTTTTCCACGACGCCAAAGAGCTGACGCAGCGAAAGGATAAGGCCGTTTTCGTCACTTGCCTGCGATGCCGGCGAGCCTGTCGAGGCGACGGCCTTTGCCCGGGCCTCGGTAACTGTCTGTAAAACATCGCGTTCGTACCCGGCATAGCCCCTGACAACTTCAACGAGGTTGGGAATGAGGTCGTATCGGCGTTTGAGTTCGGTATCAATCTGGGACCACGCGTTCGAACAGAGCAACCTGAGCTTGACAAGGTTGTTGTATGTAACGATGACCCAGATAATCGGCAAAACGATGACTGCGATTACAATTATCAATCCGATGTGCTGTTCCATAATTAAATTCCTTATACTGACCGCAGCTTTTTATTCTGGATTACGTAGTCCGGTATGCGTTCGAAGATGCCGTTTACCAAATTTGCGGCATCTTCGAATTCCTCGGGTGAAAACCTTGTGTCGCGATATACGATTATAGACAGCAAATCAAACTGTATCGAAAACATCGGCGAGGCAAGCAGAAATTCCATCATCCGCGGGTGAATAATGTCGTAGGCCCATTTTTTATCCGGGCTCTTGACATAAAACTTTTTGCTGAATTCAGCGGATTCGAAATCGATATCGTTAAAGCCGACGAATTCGGTGAGCTTGTCGAAGAAGTTTTCCGGCCGGATAAAAAGTGGTTCGAGCAATATGGGGCTTTTGACAATGACCAGCGACATATTGTGTTCCTGTCTGCTTTTACCTGAACCGGTTGCGTAATGATAGTCGCAGCCGATAAACTCCCGGCCGGCGAGAGTGCCCGTCATTATATTATAGGCATAGCGGCTGTCGCCCTTTTGCAGACAGTTGAAGTTGGAATATTTAGAATCAAAAAAACTATCCTTTCCATGGTTGAAGAGGAGGCCCTTACTCAATGCCCAGCCGGCGAGTTCATTTAGGCGCTTATTGGAGGCGTAGAAACGGTATATGGTTATAACGACAATAACAACTAATACAGCCACAAAGGCGGAATAGTTATGCATGATATTGCCCAAAAAAATCAGCTATAATACATTAAGCTGGAAATTCCTCAGCCATATCCTTAACCTCATTTCCAATACGATACCAAATCTGAGTTGAAATACCACGATTTTCAGTTGGCGCTCGAAGCTTTTTTGGCCGGAATTATCAGAAGGAAATCGAAAGCGGAAAATTTCGAACCCCCTCCTCGAACCACTAAATACTAACGACTATCAACTGACCTTTCCGACTACCACGCAGGCGTTGTGCCCGCCGAAGCCGAACGAATTGCTCATCGCGACGCCGACTTTACGTTCTTTGGCTTTCAAAGGCACGAAATCCATCTTTGCGTTGCAACGCTCGTCCACGTTCTCCAGGTTAAGCGTCGGCGGAACTACCAAATTCTTGATCACCTCAGCACATACAACCATTTCAATTGCAGCGCTTGCCCCCAGCAAATGGCCGTGTGCGCCCTTTGTCGAGCTGACCATCACTTTATACGCGTGAGGTCCCAGCACCGCCCTGATGGCAGAACTTTCCGCGATATCGTTCAACTCCGTCCCCGTCCCGTGGGCATTGACGTAATCGACCTTCTCAGGCGACAATTGTGCATCCTTAAGCGCAAACTCCATCGCCTTTGCCGCACCCGCCCCATCCGGCAACGGCGCCGTTATATGATTCCCGTCGTCCGTCGCCCCATATCCCAGCACCTCCGCGTATATCACTGCCCCGCGTTTCTTCGCGTGTTCGTACTCTTCCAGCACCAGAATGCCCGCGCCTTCCGCGAGCACAAACCCGTCCCTGTCCCTGTCAAAGGGCCTCGACGCCGCGGCCGGATTATCGTTTCGCAAACTCAGCGACCTTGCCGCGCAGAAACTCGCCAGGCCGAGTGGCGTCATTGCCGCCTCCGTTCCACCCGTTATCACAACGTCACTGCGACCCGACACAATATTGCAAAATGCCTCACCAATTGCGTGATTGCTGCTGGCACAGGCGCTGACGACGCAGAAATTCGGCCCGCGCAGACCGTATCGTATCGCGATATTGCCCGCCGCCGCATTGGCCATAAGCCGGGGAACCGTAAAAGGCGAAATCCTCATCGGCGCCTTTTTCAAAAGCACAAGATGCTGTTCCTCTATCTCTTTTATCCCGCCGATTCCCGTCGCTACTATCGCGCCCATCCGGTATGGGTCTTCCTTGCTGAAGTCCAGCCCGCTGTCCGTTACCGCCTGGCTGGCTGCTGCTACCGCAAACTGGGAAAATCGGTCCATCCGCTTGCTTTCGCGGATTTCGATATACTTGGTAACATCGAATTGCTTGACTTCCCCACCGAAATGAACCGGGTACGCACTGGTGTCGAACGACTCTATTGTCGCAATGCCGCTTTTACCCTGGCAAAGTGCCTCGAAAAACACGCCAGCGGTTTCCCCCAAGGCCGTAATACAGCCCAGGCCCGTGATGACTACTCGTCGTCTGCTCATTTGCTGCTATTTCTTCTTTGCCGCCCTTGCCGCATTAACGATGTAGTCAACCGCCGCCCCAACCGTCTGTATCTTCTCAGCTTCCTCATCCGGGATACTCATCCCGAACTCGTCCTCGAATTCCATTACCAGTTCCACTGTATCCAGCGAGTCGGCATTCAGGTCGTTTATGAAGGAAGTTTCGCGGCTGATCTCCGCCTTATCAACGCCCATTTGCTCGCTAATTATATCAACAACTTTTTGCTCTACTGCCTGGACATCCATATCAGCACTCACTTGGTATTCCTCCAATAAACAACATATTTACATAAATTGTCCACCAGCGGATTCTGACGTCAACGCTGCGCCATCCAATGACGGTCGGGTGGTATATTAACGACCAGATAGGTTACCGACAACCATTTTTTTGAAAATTTTTGGAAAAAGCTCCCGACAGATAATGTATAACGGTCGGCTGATATCAACTACCAAGGGGCGCCTTCAGGGTAAATCTGCTGTTTTACCCTTGCGATTTGAGCGGGAAAAGTCAAAATAAGCCAAATAGCGTTAATATGGATAATCTCAATACGAACAACCAGGCGAGCAATCACTTTGCTGACTCCATAGACGTCAGGAAACGGGGTTGGCTACGTCGCCTTTTTGCCTTTATCGGGCCTGCTTACTTAGTCAGCGTCGGCTATATGGACCCGGGCAACTGGGCCACGGATATCGAGGGAGGAGCCCGATTCGGATACACGCTTATCTGGGTCCTTCTGATGTCTAATCTTATGGCGTTCCTGCTTCAGACCCTTGCCGCCCGGCTGGGGGTTGTTACGGGCCTTGACTTGGCGCAGGGCTGCCGACGAGAATATCCAAGACACTTCAACATCTTTTTGTGGCTGCTGGCAGAGATTGCCATTGCTGCGACCGATTTGGCCGAGGCGCTGGGAACCATCATCGGATTGAACCTGTTGTTCGGCTTGCCCCTGCTTTGGGGTTGTTTGGTAACCGCGGGAGATACGTTCCTGTTTTTGATATTGCTGCGATTAGGCGTCCGCAAAATGGAGGCATTTATCGTAACACTCGTTGCCGTCATAGGCGGATGTTTCATATTCGAGGTATTTCTCGCGAAGCCGGAGTGGTCGGGCATCGCCGCGGGATTTAAACCCAGTTTGAATTCCCAAAGCTTATACATCGCCGTCGGTATAATTGGGGCGACGGTGATGCCTCACAACCTCTACCTGCACTCCTGTTTGGTGCAGTCACGCCGGATATCCAAAACCTTCATTGGCAGGGTTCAGGCCTGCAGTTTCAATTTTATGGATTCAATGGTGGCTTTGAATCTGGCATTTTTTGTCAACGCGGCTATCTTGATTATGGCCGCCGCCAATTTCTACAGCAGGGGCATCGAAGTTACCCAGATTCAGCAGGCACACAGCTTATTAGATACTATTTTAGGCAGCAAAATCGCCCCCATCGCCTTCGCGATTGCCCTGATTGCCTCGGGTCAAAGCTCCACGCTAACCAGCACAATTTCAGGGCAGATTGTTATGGAGGGCTTCCTGAACATTAAAGTGCGTCCCTGGCTGCGAAGGATGCTGACTCGCGGTATCGCCCTTGTGCCGGCGATTATCGTAATCGCCATAGCGGGTGACGCGGGAACATATCGGCTTTTGATTTTTTCGCAGGTCGTGCTCAGCTTGCAACTGCCCTTTGCTGTTATCCCACTTATCCACTTTACCTCCGATAAAAAGAAAATGTGCACGTTCGCTAATAACCTGTTTGTAAAAATTGCCGTCTGGATTGTCGCAGCCATTATCGTGGCCTTGAATCTAAAATTAGTTTACGACGAACTAATGGTCTGGTGCGGCACGTCGCCCTGGCTGTGGGTGGTCCTTGCCCCCCTTGTTCTTTTGCTGGTTGGCGCGCTTGGCTTTATCACGTTTTTGCCCCTGTTCCGCAAAGGTATTGCGTGGACAACAGCGGACGGTGAAGCCGGCGAGAGGTTAGCGAAACAAATCAGGCCTATGGTCATCAAGCATATAGGCGTTGCCCTTGAGCACACCGATGGAGACGCCAAAATCATCTCTGCTGCTATCACCCTCGCCACAAGCCACGACGCCAGCATTACCCTCGTCCACATCGTTGATACCCCCGGCGTAACGGTTTATGGCAACGAAAGCGAAAGTTTGCACAGCACAAATGACCAGGCGTATCTCGAACGATTGGCGGAAGAAATCGCGGAGAGGGATTTCAAGGTAAACACCGATTTGCGATTCGGCCGACCGGTCGAGGAGCTTGTCAAATCCGTCAAGGCGAACGGCTTTGACCTTTTAGTGCTCGGCTCCCACGGCCATCGTCTTATGGGCGATATCATATATGGCGAAACTGTTGACAGCGTCCGCCACGCCATTAACATCCCAGTTTTTGTTGTCCGGACGCATAACCAAGAACACCCGCAATCCGAATCAAACTAAAAACTTTTAGCCGCCTTTCGTTTGACGGACAAAACCAAACACTCAAAACTACATCGCCATACCGCCATCGACGCCGAGGACCTGGCCCGTGATGTAGCCGGAGTCGTCGGAAGCTAAAAATGCCACCGCCCTTGCGACATCCTCGACATTGCCGAACCGCTTTACGGGTATGAATGCCATCGCGCCCTCCTTTACCACATCGGGCAGGACAGCCGTCATATCCGTCTGGATGAAACCCGGGGCGATACAGTTGGCGGTAACGTTTTTTTTGCCGACTTCGCGGGCGATTGATTTGGTCATACCAATCAGGCCCGCCTTGCTGGCAGCATAGTTTGTGGAGCCCGCCTGGCCTATGACGCCGGCGACGGAGCTGATACTGACAATTCTGCCGAATTTGTTACGAATCATCGACCTGGCTGCCACCCGTGTCGCCACGAAGGCCGCGCGAAGATTTACGTTTATCACCTTGTCGAAATCCTCGTCGTCCATCTGAATCATCAGCTTATCGCGCGTAATGCCCGCGTTGTTGACCAAAATGCCTATCCCGCCAAACTGGTTGGCTAATTCTTCGAGCACCTCGGTGAGCTTTTCGGAATTTGTAATATCGATGCACTTGGTAATGACCTCGTGTCCCTGCTGTTTGCATACGGCCACAAGTTCCTCAAGCTGCACCGCGTTGAGGTCTAATCCCGCGACGATACGCCCCTGCTTCAAAAGTTCCAATACGATTGCCCTGCCGATTCCTCTGGCAGCGCCCGTTACTACCGCTAATCTTTTTTCAGACATCCTAAATTTCTCCAGATTACGAAATGTTAATCGTTTTGGGCAAGTATATTAGTTTTCGGACATGATGCAAGCCGGTAGTTAACTGGCAGCGAACAGCAAAAGGTGTTGTTATTTTTTATTTTCTTTCCAGAGCCAGACTGCCAGGCCGGCTGTAACAATGCACGCCGGGACGCTCATCCACATCGGAACTTCAAAAAGATTAGTGGTAACCTTCACCTGCAAAATCAGCCGGAGCAAATGAACTATTGAAACAATCAGCAGGAATATCACCGTGATGGTTGTTGCCGGTTTCATAATCGTTCTCCTTACAATTCGTTAATTGCTGCCGCGGAAGAGACGTTAATTATGTTTGCCCTGCGGTGAATGCGTTTCATCAGGCCGGTGAGTACCTTGCCGGGGCCTATTTCGTAAAACGTCTCAACGCCGTCGGCTATCAATCGCTCGACGCATTTTTGCCAGTATATCGGCTGAACAAGCTGCTTTGCCAGTGATTCGCGAATCTGGTTTGCGCTTATGTAGTAATCGGCTGTGATATTGGCAATAACTTTCGGCTGGGCGGGGTTTTTGATATTGGTCTGGGCAAGCGCCTGGCTAAGCGCATCTGCCGCCGGGGACATCATCGACGTATGAAACGCCCCCGCGACCTCCAGCTGGATGGCCTTCATTGCGCCGTATTTTTCCGCTAATTTTTCCGCACGCTCACAGGCCGGTTTCGTGCCGCTTATCGCGATTTGACCGGGGCAATTAAAATTGACGCCTTCCAGTAAATCACCTTGCCTCGCTTCGGCGCAAAGGGCTTTGGTCTTTTCCTCATCAAGGCCGATTATTGCGACCATACCGCCTTTGCTTTTATCCGCTGCGGCCTGCATCGCCTCGCCACGCTTTTTGACCAATTTCAAACCGTCCTCAAAACTAAGCAACCCCGCCGCATAAAGAGCGGTGTATTCGCCCATACTCAGGCCGGCTGTTACGTCCGCGGTGATATTTTTTGTCTTTTCGCCTGTTCGAAAAATTTCCAGAATCGCCGCCGAAACCGTGAAAATAGCCGGCTGTGATGTCGTCGTCGTGTTAAGCGTCTCAGCAGGCCCCTCGAAGCAGATTTTGGCGATATCGAAGCTTAATATCTTATTGGCAGCGTCGAATATGCTTTTTGCGGCTGGAAAGGCGCCCGCGACATCCTTGCCCATCCCGATAAATTGCGCGCCTTGGCCCGGGAATAAAAATGCTGTTTTCATCATTTCGTCCTTAGCGATTAGTATCTCGTTGGCTGTTCAGGTTTCAAAACCGCCGGTTTTATCGCAGAAAAAGACAGGCCTGTCAAGAAATACCCGATATCACAGCGTCCATGGCGGGATATGCCGTAAAAACAACAAAATCGTCTTGACAAATCACCTGCGGTAAATTATCTATTCTCGTTTCAACCGTAGCAGCTTAAATCAGAAGCAATTTTTGGAGTACCGGTTAATGCTACCAATAAAAAAGATAAGTAAAAGCAGGACTCACTCGCGCAGGTCACATCATGCCCTGAAGCCGGTGAATTACACGGTATGCCCGAAGTGCGGCCAGGCAAAGCTCCCGCACGCCGCGTGCGAGAAATGCGGCTACCTCAATTCCAATATCACCCTGAAAGTCGCAGAACAGACCGAAAAAAAGAAGAGGTAACGCCAGATGCGTATCGCTATCGACGCAATGGGCGGTGATAAAGCACCCGATGCCATTATCTCCGGCGCGGTTGAGGCACTTGAATTGCTTGAGAAGGGCGACGAGGTCATCCTTGTCGGCCCCAAAGAGGTTATTGAGCCAAAGCTGCGGGCACAACGCTTTCATCGGGCAGTCCTGACGGTTGTTCACGCACCTGATGTTATTGGTATGGACGACCCCCCTATCGATTCCTTGCGAAAGAAACCCCGCAGTTCAATATCGATTCTTGCCAAATTAAGCAAACTTGGCAGGGCTGACGCCGTAATTTCCGCCGGCAACACCGGCGCCTGCGTCGCGGCCTTCCAGATGCGTATGCGTAATCTCCAGAGCGTCAATCGCCCCGGAATAGCCGTGGTATTCCCGACCTTCGAAGGCCCCGTTACCATTTGCGACGTCGGGGCCAATATCGCCTGCAAGCCAATCAATCTTTACCAGTATGCGGTTATGTCTTCGATATACGCACGGGAGCTGTTCGGGATACAGAACCCAAGGGTGGGGCTGATGAGCATCGGCGAAGAGGACGCCAAAGGTAACGAAGTAGTCAAAAAGGCACGCGGACTCATAAAACAGGACCCGAAAATCAATTTCATCGGGAACATCGAGGGCCGGGATATCTTCAAGGGCGTCTGCGACGTGGCAATATGCGAAGGATTTGTGGGAAACGTCATCTTGAAGCTGACCGAAGGGCTTGTCGAGGGGCTTGTCAAGGCGATAAAACAGGAAATTATAACGCATAAATTCCGACTGATAATCGGGCCGATGTTCAAAGGGGTAATGAAACGATTCTTCAAAAAACATGACTATCACGAATACGGAGGCGCATTACTTCTGGGCATAAACGGGACTGCGCTTATCTGCCACGGGGCAAGCGAAAGCAGGACGATAAGAAACGCCATAATGGCGGCAAAAAAATATCACAGCGTAGGGATAAACGATAAAATCGCTAAATACCTCTTGGCCAGCAGTATAGTCGATGAAGGACAAAACGCTGAGCCGGAGGATGCTGTATTAAGGGTCAAGGATGAACAAGTCGATTGAGTCGCACCAGTCGGATTTCATCGCGGTTATTGCTGGACACGGTTCGTATGCGCCAGCCGGAATTCTGACTAACGAAGACTTCGCCAAAATGGTCGAAACCTCGGATGAATGGATTAAGACGCGGACGGGAATTGAACGGCGGCACGTCTGCGGCAAGGATGAAAGCACGGCGCAGCTGGCGACGGAGGCGGCTAAAAAGGCGCTGGCGACGGCAGGACTAAAGCCGGAGCAAATAGAGCTTATCATCGTCGCGACAATTACTCCCGAAATGGTGTTCCCATCCACGGCGTGTTTTGTGCAGCAGAATCTCGGTGCTAATAACGCCTGGGCGTTCGACCTGATGGCAGCGTGCAGCGGGTTCATATACGGGGTTTCCATAGCGCAGCAGTTTATCGAAAACGGCCGGCTGCGAAACGCCCTTGTAATCGGGGCGGAGACGCTGACCAAAATCGCCAACTACAAGGACCGCACGAGTTGTATCCTTTTCGGCGACGGGGCCGGAGCGGTGGTGCTTGAGGGCAAGCCGAGGAAAAAAGACGAAGTGCAAAGCGGGGTCATTTACAGCACGATGTACGCGGACGGCAGCTCGTGGGAGGCGTTGAATTGCCAGGCATACGGCTCGCGAAATCCCGTGAGCAGGCCTTTGGATGACCCGAATAAAATTTATATGGAAATCAGGGGGCGGGAGGTTTATCAGCAGGCGGTGCGGAGAATCGTCGAAACGGTAATGGAGTGTCTCGAAAAATGCAATCTCACGCTTGATGACGTTAAAATGATTGTTTCACATCAGATGAACGCAAGAATCATCGAATCCGCCGCCAAACGACTGGAAATACCTGACGACAAAATCTTCATCAACATTAACGAATACGGCAACACGTCCGCTGCATCGGTTCCGCTGGCTTTCGACCAGGTTATCCGCGAGGGCAAAATCAAACGCGGCGACGTAGTCATTCTTGTCGCCTTCGGCGCAGGACTTACCTGGGGCGCCAACGTGATTCGGTTTTGACCGTGGAATCGCGAAGATACTGAGGACTGCACATTTCAGATTTGAAACCCCGGGGCATTTCAAAAAAGCATAGAATCAGCGAAGGTGGACTGGAAGAGGGGTTCGTTGGCTATTTCGACGTATTCAATTTTACTGGCAAGGTCTGCGGCGAGGGTTCGGCAGCGAGAACTGACAAGAATAAGCTGAGCGCCTGAAGATGCGGCGTTGCCGACGGAGTGGATGCGGTCGACGGGGACATTTGGCAAAAGGCCGACGCGGAGAGCGGATTGCCGGCGGATATAATTGCCAAATGCGCCGGCGAGGAAGATTTGCTTTATGTCGGCATCGGCGACCGAAAAACGATGCTGAAGGAGATGTACCCCGGCGCGGATGGCGGCCTTGGCGAGCTGGACCTCGCGGATGTCCTGCTGGGTCAGATACACTGCGGGAGTATGGCCATTGTAAGCGAGGACGAAGGCGGGCCATTCGTCTTTACC
Organism: Sedimentisphaerales bacterium; assembly: GCA_050013675.1. Classification (GTDB taxonomy): domain Bacteria; phylum Planctomycetota; class Phycisphaerae; order Sedimentisphaerales; family Anaerobacaceae; genus Fen-1362. The sequence continues at coordinate 334,055 of JBEKEU010000003.1, read as the reverse complement.
CTCGGAATGTTTATGGCTCATTTTGGTTAATCGGCTGGCAAGCGATGAGGGCAAATGCGCATCGAGTTTGAACCGGCCCGTGAAGTCGATTACGCCCAAATCGAGCAGGACGGCGACGGCATCGATAAGGCCTGAGCCGCAAATCGAAACGGGCCTGCCCCCCCCTATCACATCGATAACGATGTTGTGTTTGTCAAGAACGACGGCCTCGATTGCGCCTTCGGCAGCCCTTGAACCGCAGGCGATTCGTGCGCCTTCAAAAGCGGGTCCTGCGGCACAACTCGCGGCGAGAAGTTTATCTTTTGTGCCGAGGATGACTTCGCCATTGGTGCCTATGTCGATTACGAGCGTTATCTGGTCTGCGGAATCAAGAGATGTCGCCAGCGCGACCGCTGTTGTATCGGCGCCGACAAATCCGGCAATATTGGCGACGGTGTGAACGTTGCCTACGGGATTGACGCCAAGGCCCAGAGCGGTGGGAGGCGAATCTTTTGCATCGAGTGAAAACGCCTTATATGGCGCCTCGCCGAGTTGCGTTATGGGCAATCGCAGGAATATGTGGTGCATTGTGGTATTGCCGACGACGCACGTTTCGTATATGTCACTGCTTTGGGCTGTGGCCTGGCTGCAGCAATCGATGATGAGGTCGTTAAGGCGACCGACAATCAGCGAGCTTAGCTCTTTTAGTTTTTTCTCGGTCTGGGCATAGCCGATTCTTGATATTACGTCATCGCCGAATTTGGTTTGCGGGTTAAGGGTCGCGGAGGTCGCGAGGAGTCGGCCTGTTTTCATATCGATTAGTTTGACGACGATGGTCGTGGTGCCGATATCGACTGCCAGACCGAGTATGGAGCGGTTGCCGGCAGCAGGCAGATACTTTTTGTAAATATCCGGCTCGGCGGCGTCTTTGCGCCCGGCACCTTCGGTGAGAATTTTGTGTTCCGCGAACCGGGAATCGGGGGGGACGAAGACAGTAAGGTTTTCGGTAATGCGATGCTGGCAGGCAAGGACAGTCTCGCCTCCCGGCTGCAAGATTACGGCGCATTTACGGCAGGTGCCCTTCTCTCCGCATACGGTATTGAGAACAATATCCGCCAACCCCGCGGCTTCCAACAGCGTCGCACCGGGGTGAATGGAAATCTCTCTACCGTCGGGCTGAAAGGTAACGGTAAAATGCTTCATTTTTTAGACCGCTATTGAGTGTGCTTAATTGCCGAAAGCGGATAGCAATAAGCTTACCAGCTTATCTTGTGGCGAATTTTCCACTTCTGGTGGCGCTTTTTGCTTCCGATTTTGCGCCTGCGTCTTGGTTTTGCCATACTATACTTACTCCGTCAATCCAACCTAAAGACAATTAAAAATTGCTCTGTTTATTATATTGGGCGTTTGATAATATAAGAAAAGCACCGAGAAGTCAAAGTGCAAATTGGTTTATATACATAATCTTTGTCTGAGGCTACAGGAGATATAGCGATGATTCAATGTACGCAGTGCGAGCTATGCGAGGTTGGGCCGGACGGTCGGCGGGCGTTCAAGTGCGACCCGTTCTCGAATATCAAGGAGCCGGAGTGTGTCGCGAAGTGGCAATTGATTCGGCTGGATATGCTGCTGGTCAGCTATCAGAGTATGCTGCGATGGCAAAAAGAGATGGAGCCGATACAGCGGAAAATGATGAAATACGTCGAGAGGGAAATAAACGACATCGACGAAAGCGATAAGTGGAAGATTGACGAAGAGGAGCCGCCGGAGAGCCAACCCGGTGAAGATGGCGAGAAGAAGCCGGAAATCTAAAAGGATTGCGGATTTCCAATTAACGAGTGATTATTTATCGAAGCGAATACCGCAGGCGGAGGTGGTGATATGTTCAGATTTGGTCCTCGGGTATTTTCGGCAGTTCAGGGGGCGGATGGGGTAAATTATACAGAACGACTTGCCTTGAGCGTCAAATCGAAGCCAGGGGCAGACATTCGGGAGCTTGCAGCAGGCGCCGCAGCGGAGGCACTGGCCCCGGCGGGTTTTTGAGACGGGCAAAAAAGCGGTTACAGTCCGCTTGAGTTTGGCAGCCCAGGTGTTTTTGGGGGATTGTTTTACTTCAGTAATAGCCATAATCAGGGTATAAGTATAGCGTTTCGGCGTGTAAATGCAATAAACAGTCGGGCAGATACGTCTAAATATGTGAAAAATGGCCAATTATGGCGCAGCGTGATATAGACCGGGTAATTATAGGATGTAACAAAGGCGACGAGGGATGCTTTACGCAACTCGTCGATATGTATGGCAGGCGATGTTTCGGATATTTTTACCGCTTGACCGGCAGCAGGGATTTAAGCGATGAATTGCTGAGCGAGCTATTTGTAAAGTTAGTGGAAAAGATAGGCACTTACCGCGGCGGCAGCTTCGATGGGTGGATATTCACGATGGCGTCGAATATCTTTCACGACCATTTGCGATTCAAGCAGCGACAAACGCGATTGCTGGACGAGCACAGCCGAAGGATAAAGTCGCAATCGTCGGGTGTCGCAAGCGGATATGACGGCGACGCCGACAAGATGCAAAAGGCGCTGGGGGAATTGGACAGTGATGTGCGGGAACTGGTAATGATGAGATTTTACTCGCAGATGTCGTTCAGGGAAATCGCGGAATCGCGGCGGGAGCCGATAGGGACGATATTATCGAAGGTGCACCGCGGGTTAAAGAGATTGCGGGAGTTGATGGGATAACCATATATGAATAATTCAGCGAATGAAAATTTGAGAGAGTTGCTGGCCGGCTTTATGGATGAGGCGGCAGCCCGGCAGACGGCTGAGGATATAGAAAAGGGTGAAGAAATTCTGGGGGCGTATTCGGCGCCTCAGCCGGATGAACGGGTACTCGCCGAGGTGAAGAAAAACGTCGTGGTCGCGGTAAGACGACGGCGAACGGTTATATTCCAGAGAAGGATACTGGGTGCGGCTGTCGCGGCGGCGGTGATTGTGGTATCAGCCCTGGTCCTGATGCGATATGGCAACCCGCCCAACAGCCAACAAGCCAGAGTAGTTGCAAAGTCAGTATTAATACCGTCACGGGTCTGGGAAGGTGCGGATGACGCTGATGTAACCGTGCTGAAGGCGGAAATAGATAATATACAGAATGAGTTGTCGGGGGCTCAATCTGATGACACCAGCGGCAACGGAGGCACGGCCGTCGGGGATTTGGAAACAGAATTAATCGAAATTAACGGCGATATGTGGAAAGGATAAGGATATGAGAATCAACGTATGGAAAACGGTTTTAATCGCCTGCTGCGTACTGGTGATGACGGGCTTGAGCCAAACCAAGGCGGGAGAACTCGCACAGGAAGAGCAGATTGGCATTGCCCCTCCGGGACCTGGCGGCCCAATGATGGGCAAAGGGCAGTTCGAGCCGACGCCGGAACAGACGGACCACATATTGGCCGAGTTAAAAGAGAAAAATCCTCAAGAGGCGAATGAGCTGACGAAGTTACGCGAAAAAGACCCTAATACCTTCAGGGTTGAACTTCGAAACCATATGCGAGAGCAGTTTATGTCGCGTATGATGGAACAGAGAGGCGAACAAGGCAAACCATTCGAGAACGCTCAAGGCAAGTGGCAGCCCCAGCAGGGACAAATGCCTCAGATGCCAGGACCAGGCATGGGAATGATGCGAGAAAAAATGCAGGAAAAAACTGACGAGTTTTTGAAATGTCTCAAGGAAAATTATCCGGATGAGGCAGCCAAGCTGGAACAGCTTAAAAAGGACAATCCTGAACAGTATATGAGAGCGCTGATGATTAGCGGAAAGAAATATGGCGGTATTTGCCAGGCAGTCAAAGACGACCCGAATCTCGCCAAAGTTCTGAAAGGACAGATGGAACTTAGAAATAAACGGACAGAGTTGTTGAAGCAAATCAAGGCGACGACGGATGAAAAACAGAAAAAGGCGCTGACCGCGGAATTAGAGCAGATTGTCGGCCAGCAGTTTGACCTGATTGTCAAGCGAAAACAAATGGCGTATGAAGACCTGACAAAAAAACTGGCGGATCTGCAAAAAGAGGTCAACCAGCGAAAGGCCGAGGTCGAGAAATGGAAGGGCAAGGATTACAAGAACCAGAAGGTTAAGGAGCGTGTTACCGAACTTCTTAACGAAAAGGAAAAATTCGAGTGGGACAACTGATTGTAGATTTTAGATTGTGGATTTAAACGAGGCCTTGCGAGTTATTCGCAAGGCCTTGCTGTTTTAAGGGGGTATGGGCATCGCCAAAATCGCAAAAATGGGCTTGAATTTGCACGGTTATTCATCTAAAATCGTTGTTGGTATTATTGTTGAGGGAATAAGGAGCAGGACTATGCGGTGCATACTAACAGCCATTTTGGCTATGGCAGTGGCTACTGTCTGCCAGGCCAGAACCATTTATGTTGACGCCAGCGGCACAGGTGATTACCCCACGATTCAGGCCGCGATTAACGACTCAAATACCGGCGACGCGATAATTCTTCGGCCGGGCACATACACCGGTTCAGGTAACCGTGATATCGACTCTTTAAGTAAGGCCATTACCATCCAAAGTATTGAGCCGAACGATTACAATATAGTCAACGCGACGAGTATCGATTGCAATGGCGACGTAAATAATCTGCACCGTGGTTTTTATCTTCGAAATAATAGTGTTATTGCCGGTCTGACTATAAAAAATGGGTGCAATTATATGGGCGGAGGGGTTTACAGCTATAGTAATGTTAGAGTCGATCATTGTATAATTCGGAATAACAAAGCTATATATGCCGGTGCATCAACACATGGCTGCGGGGGTGGCATTTACATTATGGGCAGTCAAACCACGGTTACTGATTGCTTTATTACCGACAATAATTCATATAGTTCAGACAGAGGAGGCGGGATATTCTCTAAAGGGTACGATGTCAATATTGTCAACTGCACTATAAACAAAAATACAGGCGAGGGAATAGCCCAACCCTCGGAGTCAGATTGGAGTATGACAATAACTAACTGCACGATTTCACAAAATACAGAAGCGGGAATATATGGCGAAAGAGGTTACGTGAACATTTACGATTGTTCCATTAGTCGCAACAGATATGGCGTATATACAAGGGATGCCGCTTTATCTGTTTACCATAGTACTATAGAGAACAATTATGGTAATGGAATATATGTAAGATCTTACGTATATCCCTGGGAAAGTTCAGCAGAAATATACAACTCTGTTATCTCAAATAATATATCCAATTCTTATGGCGGAGCGGGTGTATGTTTAGACGGCACTAACGGGACAATACGAAATTGCCTATTATATGGGAACAGGTCTTATTTTGATGGGGGAGGAATCTTGTCATATGGAGGTACCGCATCTGTAATAAACTGCACTCTAATTGCAAATTCAGCAAAAGAATATGGAGGCGGAATCGAGACGCAAAATAATTGCACGATAAGTATGATTAATAGCATCTTTTGGAATAATACCGCAGTTTACGGAAAACAAATTGCTTTTACCGATGGTTATGATTTTTCTAACGCATATATCTATTGTTGTGATATTGAGGGAGGGCAAGATAATATTTATAACTCTCTTGAAAAACCATTCGTTTTACAGTTGGAGGAAAATATAGATTCAGATCCTTGTTTTGCCTTCGAAAACGATTACCATCTTTTGAGAACCTCGCCATGTATCGACTCAGGCGATCCCAATTACGTCCCCGCAATAAATGCAACCGATTTAGACGGAAATCCGCGGCTAACAGACGGAGATAATGATGGGAATATCATTATAGATATCGGTGCATATGAGTTTAATACCGAGTCACCTTTAATTGCTTTATCTTCCAAATCCATCACCTTTTATTCCATGCTCAATGAGGAATCTTGTGAGCAGGTGTTATATATCCGCAATTCAGGAGGACAAACACTATCATGGGCGATAAGCGGCGTCAGCGACTGGCTTAATGTTACGCCTCTAAGCGGAACTTCCGATGGAGAGGTTGCGGCTGTTACAATAAAAGCTAACCCAGGAGGCCTGCCGCATGGAAAATATACTTGTATGCTTCATGTTGCAGATAGCAGTGCGATCAATAGCCCACAGGATGTTAATGTAGCCCTTTACGTTAATACGACAGTAAGGGTGCCTCAGAACTTTATGACGATTCAGGCGGCTGTTGATGCTGCAACGGTTGACGGGGACGTGGTTATTGTTGCAGACGGCAACTATACCGGGGCCGGAAACAAAGAAATAGATTTCAAAGGCAAAAATATTGTGGTTCGTAGTGAAAACGGACCGTCCGGTTGTATTATCGACTGCCAGGGAAACGGTCAGGCATTTTATCTGCATACAAAAGAGACTGACGCGATAATAGACGGTTTTACAATTATAAACGGTTATACAAATGATCGACGCGCAGCCATCACGTGTTTCTCTTACTGCACTGCAAACATAAAAAACTGTGTTATTCGCCAGTGCAGTAATACATCGACATTCTATTATGGCAATGCGATATGGTGCGGATATGAAACAATTATAGAAAATTGTCTGATTCAGCAAAATAAAAGCGGTATTTTCACCACGTTCGGATGCATAATCAAGAATTGCATTGTGAGTAACAACCAATATTCAGGAATTACTTGTACAAATGGAAAGGTCATTATTCAGGATTGCAATGTCTCAGGTAATAAATATGGGGGGATTGTCGTTAACAATACGGGAAACAGTCAAATAACGAACTGTATAATTACCGGAAACGGATCCAATAGTATGACTATTGGAGGCGGAATAGAAATCTTTGCCTGTATGCCGGAAATCACTAATTCAATTGTTGCAGGCAACCGCGCAAAGTATGGCGGAGGCATCGGATGCGATGTAGATACACATGCATTGGTCCGTAATTGCACAATAGTCGGTAATATAGCCGATTCAAACGGTGGCGGTATTTTTGCTTACGACAATGCCTATGCTAATCTGATAAACTCAATTGTCTGGAATAACTCCGCAAATATTGGAGATCAAATATGTGTCTCTACTTCTCAAGTGGGCTTAGATGCCTCATATAACGACATTCTGCTAAACGGTATCCACTTAGATCCCAGCGCAACATTAATCCTTGGACCTGGTAACATGGAGACAGATCCGTGTTTTGTGATGACCGGAAGCTGGGACGCAAATGGCACACCAGACCCCAATGACGATTTCTGGGTTGATGGCGATTACCATTTAAAAAGCGAGGGCTGGCGTTGGGATATTAAACGCAACCGCTGGACATACGATGATGTTACAAGCCGATGTATAGATGCCGGCAACCCCGGCTCACCGCTTGGTGATGAGCCGCTTTCCGTCCCGGATGACCCCGACAACGAATGGGGCCAAAACCTTCGCATCGATATGGGCGCTTATGGCGGCACTGCCGAGGCTTCTATCCCGCCTTATGACTGGGCTATACTGGGTGATTTGACCAACGACGGGATAGTTGATTTCAACGATTTTGTTTATCAGGCGAAGGACTGGCAGACGAGAGCCAAAGAACAGCCAGGTGACCTCGACAGAAATGGAGTCGTGGGTATGGAGGATTTGGGGTTGCTTGTCGAGGATTGGCTGCTGGAAACAAGTTGGCACAAGAATTGATTATCGATTCCGCCATGTGCGGATTTACGATTGCTGATTGATTACTTGTACGGGGCCTTGCGAGTTATGCAAGGCCTCGCTGTTTTTGTTATTTACGCAGGCGTTCCTGTTCGAGACGGGTGGCTTTTTTGAGGATACTTTTTTCGGACGGGGTAAGGGACTGTATGCCGTGGTCGTGAACTTTCTTGAGGATGCGGTCAACCTCGATGCGAAGCCGGCGTTCGGATTCGATGTGCTTTTCCCATCGTGAGGCCTTGAATCGCAGATTGAGGGTGGTTCGCCATGAATCGGAGAAAACGTATATTGCCCCCACCGCAATACCGGCGAAATGACACGCCTCGCCGCCGGCGTTAGCGCCTTTGGAGAGAACGGTATAAAAGGCGATACCCATCAATATAACCGCGGCAACTCGAATTGGCACAGGAAAGATAACGATAAATACGACGAAGTGCGGAAAGAGAATCGCGCAGGCGGTGAGGACGCCGAGGACCGCACCTGAGGCGCCGATGAGAAAACCAAGTTCGAGAGCGCCAATTTTAACGAGGAAGATATAACACAGACCCCCTGCTATGCCGCAGGAAAGATAAAACGTAAGAAATTTTTTGCCGCCCCACTGACGTTCAAGCGGTGGCCCTAAAAAAGCCAAACCGAGCATATTATAAAGCAGGTGCATAAAGTTGGCGTGGAGGAACTGGTAGGTGATTAGTCGCCATATCTGGGCGATGTAAAACCATGAAATTGGGTACAGGGCAAAATACGTTTGAAGGAACGTTATCCCCGTCTCTTCATGGGATGAGAAAATGATATTGATTAAGAAAACGGAGACGTTAGCGATTAGCAGCCATTTGACGACGGGGGTTAAAGACGGGAAACCCAGGCGCATCTGCGGCGCATAACCCGGCTGCGAGTCGTTTTTCTCCTGGGTGTAATCTCTGTCGTAAAGCCCCATAGTATCCTTAAGAAAACCACTGTGATTGTTACTATTATATCAAAACCCCGTGAATCGTTCAGGAAAATCAGCGGGTCTTGGATGATTGTTTATCGGCAGGAAGCTTCTGGAAGATGAGCATCATGACAACACCGAAAATCACCATATAAATAGACAGGCTCTGGGAGATGGTGCCGCCCTTGTAAATTATCCACCGGCCGTATTCCAACGGGTTATCGTCACGGAGAAACTCTTCAAAAAAGCGGACACAGCCGTAAAGGATGAACATAAGGGCGGAGGTGCCGCCCGGTTTTGTGAGGGGTTTGAGGAAGTTTTTGGTTTTTTGAGCGTTTTGCGCCCTTCTCCAGAACAGGTAAAGCAATCCCGCGATAACAGCCGCGTCTGCGGATGAATACAATTCCGTAGGATGGACTGCCAAACAGCGATAAGGGCCTGTTGTAACCATTTCTTTTTGCTGCGGGGTCAGTTGGTCGTAGGGTTTCAGTATGCCGGAATTAAAGAAGTCATCCGGCAGTTGCAGTTGGGGTGAGGGGCGATTTCGGGACGGGTTTGGCTCCACTTGGCTTGTGTAGGCGAATGAACCGTATGGGAATCTTACTGCCCAGGGTAAATCGGCTGGTTTGCCGAAACAGCAGCCATTGAGAAAACAGCCCATCCTGCCAAAGCACAGGGCAAGCATAAGCCCGATTGCGAGGATGTCGAGATATTGGCGGGCGGGCAGCTTGTGATATCGAAGGTAAAGGATAATTACAGCGATAGCGGCAAGAACGCCTCCCAGGAGCTCAAGCCCCCCTTCCCAGATTGCAAACACGCTCACCAGGTTATATTTGAAGATGTCGAAGTGATGCAGAACGTAGAATACACGTGCGCCGATAACACCAGCAACAAGGGAATACAGCGAGACATTGGTAATCATCTGCGGGTCGGGCGTGATATTTCTGCTGAGGCGCCTGATGACGTGCATAGCCAGAAGAAAACCAATGACCAGCATCAGGCCATAGCCCTTAACCGTCAACGACGTAAAAGGTATTCTGAATAGTTCCCGGAGCATTTACGGAATTTTCGATTTATTGCTTGATTGCTTTTCGTTTTTTGTTGTGTTCGTCAAGGAGTATGACCTTTGGTTTAAGTTTTTTTGCCTCCGCCGGCGTGCAATAAGCGAAGCTGAAAATTATGACTACATCGTTTTTCTTCATCAGTTTTGCCGCAGCTCCGAGGACGATTATCTGGCCCGAGTTTGCCGGCGCCGGCACTGCGTATGTCTCGACCCTGCTGCCGTTGGTCAGGTCAGCGATGAGGACGCCTTCGTAAGGGAGAATTACGGCGGCCTTCATCAGGGCCGAGTCGATGAGGATGCTGCCGGGGTAGTGAAGCCGGGTATCGGTCACGCGTGCCCGGTGCAGTTTCGATTTTAACATCTTTAGAAGCATTGTTATTTGCCTGCCTTCTTATAAAATTAAAAACAAGTATTATACATCATCTTGCCCGGCAGTCCACTGTCAGGTTGTCAATCAGCCGGGTCGAGCCGAACCGTGCCGCGATGGCAATCAGCACCTTTCCTGTGATACGACTGACGTCCCCAAGGGTATCGGCGTCAACAATGCTTATGTAATCGATGCTGCTGAGCGATTCTGCGGCGGTAATTATCTTACGAATTTTAGCGGCGATTGTTTTAGGATTTGTCTGGCCCGCCTCAATCATTTCGCGGGCGGTCCTGAGCGAGCGGTGTATGCAGGTCGCGTCTTTTCTCTGCTGGGGCGACAAATACCGGTTTCTGCTGCTAAGCGCAAGACCGTCGGCGTCGCGGACCGTCGGGCAGCTAATGACCTTGAGAGGAAAATTAAGGTCGGCGACCATTCGCTTTATCACGGCAAGCTGCTGGGCGTCCTTTTGGCCAAAATACGCGATATCGGGCTGCACGATATTGAAAAGCTTTGCGCAAACGGTCGCAACTCCTCGAAAATGCCCCGGCCGAAAACGCCCGCACAACGGCTCCGAAATTTTATCCACGTTGACCCAGGTTAGCTCTTCTTCCCGGTACATTTCCTTTGCGTCAGGAACAAATACCACGTCAACACCGTGGTCTTCGCAGATTCGCAAGTCCTTCCGCAGGGGCCTGGGGTATTTCGCGAGGTCCTCTTTGGGGCCGAACTGTGTCGGGTTGACAAAGATACTGACCACGACGAAGTCGCCGTGTTTGCCGGAGCGTTCGATGAGTGATATATGTCCCCGATGCAGCGCGCCCATCGTGGGGACAAGGCCGATTGTTCTGGCCGCGTTGCGGGCGGCGCTGACGAATGTCCTGAGTGATTTAATGGTTTTTATGACTTTCATTTCAAACCTATTATCCGCACACAAGGTAATATTTCAACTGTCTGACGAGCAAATCTGTGGCACTTTTGTCGAAGCAGTCGAAGTTAGACAGCCGAATGACCGGGCAAATCTTCCAGTCGCGTAAACCCTGTTCGTAACCGGCGCCGACGGCCTCAAGAAAACCGCTTTCGATTCGCTGCTCGTAAGGCCTGTTTCGCTTGTGAATCCGCTCAAGGCACTGCTGAAGCGGGTTTTGCAGGTGTATCACTAATACCGGGTCGGTAACCGCAGGCGACACAATTGAATAAAATTTCTGATACAACGCCAATTGCTTGGCGTTCAAAAGCAATTTCGCGTATATCTGCTCCTTTTGAAAAAGGTAATCGGTAACAACGGTCTTTCCTTTTTCGAGCAACGCCGGATTCAACTGTTCGAACCGCGTAAAAAGGAAATACAACTGGCTGTCGAGGGCAAGGTCCTGATTGCCAGCGTAAACTTTGGCCAAAAACGGATTGGTATCGTATGCCTCGAAGATTGCGGGACACTTAAAAGCGTCGGCAAGTATTTCTGCCAGTGTGGTTTTGCCCGCGCCGATATTGCCCGCGATACTGATAAGCTGCCGTCTATCAGCCCTGAGAGCAAAATCGCCGCCATTCAGTCGGCCAGCAAGCGTATCAACTGTCTCATTAAGAACGGGATGCTCCAGCTTCGGATTCAACTGGCGCAGACCCTCCAGCACAAACGAACGCAGATGCATTTGCGAATGGGGAACTGCAAGCGTATCGCTGTTTATTATTTCGTCGCCGAACAGCAGCAAATCCAAATCTATGTTCCTTGACGCCCATTTTTCGTCTCTTTTTCGGCCAAGGGTGTTCTCGATGAGAACGAGGCGATGAAAAAGTTTTTCAGCCGACAGCGATGTTTTTATTTCAGCGGCGCAGTTAAGATACATCGGCTGGTTGGCATCGCTTAATGGTTTGGTTTCGACAATGGTTGAGACCCGTTCGACCGAAATATTCGGCGTTTCACGCAGCATTTGCAGGGACTTGCCAATAAAATCTTTCCTGTCGCCGAGATTGCTGCCCAAGCCGATGTATGCGATGGTCCGGCTCATTTGCCTATGGCCTTGATTCGCCCAAGCGCCTCGACAACATCAGGCGGATTTCCGAACGCCGTCAATCGCACGTAACCTTCCCCTGCCGGCCCGAATCCCGCGCCGGGGGTCGTTACAACGTGCGCCTTGTTGAGAAGCAAATCGAAGAATTGCCACGAGCCGACACCCTCTGGCGTTTTAACCCAGATATACGGCGCGTTAATCCCGCCATAAACCTGATAGCCAAGTCCCGCGAGCGACTCGCGGATTACCTTCGCGTTGCTCATGTAAATATCAATCGTTTTGCGAATCTGCTTTTTGCCTTCGTCGGAATATACCGCGGCAGCCGCGACCTGCGTAACATACGATACGCCGTTGAACTTGGTGCAGTAACGCCTGTTCCAGAGTGGATTGAGAGCTACGCTTTGTCCCACCCTGGTAAACGCTCTAAGCTCTTTCGGCACAACGGAAAAAGCGCAGCGAAGCCCCGTGAACCCCGCGGTCTTTGAAAAACTCCTGAACTCAATCGCGACGTCTTTTGCGCCGTCTATCTCATATATCGAGTGCGGTATCTGCGAATCGCTGATATACGCCTCGTATGCGGCGTCAAAAAGAATTACGGCTTTGTTTTCCTTCGCGTAATCGACCCATTTCTTTAACTGCTCTTTAGTCGCCACCGCTCCGGTCGGGTTATTCGGAAAGCACAGGTAAATCATATCCGCCTTTTCCTTCGGCAGCTCGGGGACAAAATTATTGTCGGCTGTAGCGGGCATATAAACGATTTTCAAATACGTCCCCTGTCCCGCGACCGCGCCCGTCCGCCCCGCCATTACGTTGGTATCAACATAAACCGGATAGACGGGGTCTGCGACGGCTATGATGTTATCGAGGCCGAAAAGTTCCTGTATGTTGGCGGTGTCCGACTTTGCGCCGTCGCTGATGAAAATCTCGTCGATATCGATATTAACGCCTCGCGATTTGAAATCGTTTTTGGCGATTGCCTCCCTGAGAAAGGCGTAGCCAATGCCGCCGTCGTCGTAGCCGCGAAACGTCTCTTTTCTGCCCATCTCATCGACGGCCTTGTGCATCGCCTCTATCACCGCCGGCGCCACCGGCTGGGTAACGTCGCCGATTCCCATGCTGATAATTTTGGCGTCGGGATGCGCCTGCTGGAACGCGCGCCTGCGTTTGCCGATTTCCGGGAACAAATATCCCGCCTGCAATTTCAAAAAATTCTCGTTTACCGTTATCATCTTGTCTTTTCCTGCCGGGCTATATAAAAAGTTCTGCTCACGCCTCACTGACACTTGGATTTTAGGGCTTGGCGTATTCCACGTCAACAAAACGAATTACTTTTTCAGTATCAAACAGCAGAACAGGCCCAGGAATTGAGTCCGCCCTTTCCCGAAAAGCGACGATTGGGCGATTGCCTCAAAATTCTGGCGGGTATAAAACGGTTCTTCAAAACTGTGGAGCCAGAACATCGTCGCTTTCAGCCGGCCAAATTCTCGTTTTATCTCGCTCAAAGTGCTTTTGGGCGTATCGCTCACAAGGTCGTATATAAGTGCAAAACTGTTGTCCTTCAGGACGCGATAAATCTCATTGAGGCTGGCCTCGGGCTGCTTCCAGTGGTGCATCGAAACGGTGCTTACGACAATATCGAAGGACTGGTCAGGAAACGGGATACTGCTTGCGCTGCCCTCCTTAACTTCGATGAATTCCGACAGGCCCGCCTGGGCGACGTTCTGTTTCGCCTGGGTTACCATTGCGGCAGACGAGTCAATCCCCACCAGGCGCATACCGGCTGATTGCTGATGCAGCTTTAACAAAAGGCGCGCGGGACCGGTGCCGATATCGAGCAGCGTCCCCTGTGAACAATGGCTCACTATGTCCTGTGCCGCAAGCTCGTAGTGCTTCGCAAATATCATCGATGAGCTAAGCGCGTTATAAAACACCGACCCGGGCCACGGTATCCCCTCCGGGTGAACAAGTTTCATTAACCGTCGCATAAGTGTTAATTTTGCCATATTCATTTCTCCGCAAGCCAGCTTGGGCCGAAAGTAACATCGACTTTCAAAGAAACATCCAGCTTAATAGCGCCGGTCATTTCCTCGGCGATCCATTTCGCGTGCCGTTCGGCCTCCGCGGTCGGCAATTCAAAAACCAGCTCATCGTGGACCTGCAAAATCATTTTAACAGGCAGGTTTTCCGCTTCTATTTTCCGATGGATATTGACCATAGCGACCTTAATCAAATCAGCCGCGGAACCCTGTATGACCGTATTTACGGCTAATCGCCTCGCCTGCGCACGCTTGCCGGGGTTGCCGCTTTCAAGATTCAAAATCCTTCGCCGACGGTGCAGAATCGTTTCAACATAACCATTTTTTGTCGCCTGCTCGACGACACTATCCATAAACTGCCGGATGGAACTGTACCTGGCGAAATAATCGTCGATGAACTTTTTCGCCTCCTGTAAGGTCAGTCCCGTTCCGTGTGCCAGACCGAGAGCCCCCTGCCCGTAAATTATCCCGAAGTTTACCGCCTTGCAGCGTGAACGCATCTCGGATGTAACTTTTTCGATAGGAACATTAAAAATCTGCGAGGCCACAAAACGGTGAATATCCATATCTGCGGCAAAGGCCTCCCGCAACGCCTTATCTCCTGAAAATTGCGCCAGCAGGCGAAGTTCTATCTGTGAGTAATCCGCGCTGAGAATACAATCGGTTTTATTTTTGGGGATAAACGCTGAACGTATTTTGGCGCCCAAAGGTGTGCGAATTGGGATATTCTGCAAATTAGGGTCTGATGAGCTTAATCGGCCCGTCGCGGTTATTGTCTGATTGAACGACGCGTGGACCCTGCCCGTTCGGCGATTCACAAGATAGCCCAGCTTATCAACATAAGTATTTTTGAGCTTGCTGAGCGTGCGGTATTCGAGAATAAGATTAATAATCGGATGTTCCTCGGCAAGCTCCTCCAGAACTGCGGCGTCGGTGCTTTGGCCTGTTTTGCCGGAACGAACGGATTTTAATCCGAGCCGGTTAAATAACACCTCGGCAAGCTGTTTGGGCGAATCGATATTAAACGGTGCGCCAGCCGTCTGGTAAATCTCATCAACCAGCCGGTTAATCGACGCTGTTATGTCCTCCGACATATCCGAAAGTATCTCGGTATCAAGCGAAACGCCGTTGTATTCCATCTCCGCGAGAACAGTTACTAAAGGCATCTCGACATCGTAGAATAATGGCTGTATCTGAGGCCGTCTTTCCAACTGCGCCGTGAAATACTGATACAGTCGCCAAGTCAGGTCCGAGTCCTCCGCGGAATACTCGCAGGCCGCTCCCGTATCGACCATATCAAAACTGAGCTGATTTTTCCCCTTGCCGATGAGCGCGGATATCGGGATGCTCGTAAGCCCAAGAAAATCCAGTGCCATATTATCGAGTGAATGCCTGTTTCGCAGCGGGTCAAGACAATACGATGCGACCATAGTATCGAAATACACCCCCGCAAGAGCCAATCCCGCGTTTCGCAAAACCAGCATATCGTATTTGATATTCTGGCCGATTTTTTTAATCGCCTTGTCGGCGAATATCGGCGCGAGTTTCTCCCGAACCATAGCTAAAGGCAGGCGTTTTGCGCCCATCGGCGCACGAACCGGGATATAAAACCCGGTCTTCGCCTGCCAGGAAAAACTGATGCCCACCAAATCCGCCCTCATTGGCACAATAGAAGTTGTCTCCGTATCAACGGCAAATGATTTCTGCTTCTTCAGCTCCTCGAAAAACTCCTCGAATTTTTCCGGAGTATCGATAAGTTGGTAATTGTGCTCCGCTGTCGCCGCCGAAACAGGCCCGCCGACCGGCGCTGTTTGCGGCTGTCGCACTTGAACTTGCTGTTCGGATGAGGAGAGCCCCATTTGTGTCAGCATCCGGACAAAACCAAGCTCGTTGAATATCTGCGTCAGTCGCGCCTCATCAGCCGGCTTTACCGCGAACGCCTCGTAATCAATCTTCACGGGAACATCACAGTCAATCGTTACCAGTTTTTGGCTAAGATACGCCAAATCTTTGGACTTGCGAAGGTTTTCACCAAGTTTACCAGTGATTTCATCGGCGTGAGCGTAAAGATTATCGAGCGAACCGTACTTTTGAATGTACTTCAATGATGTCATTTCTCCAAAACCTTCAACGCCAGGGACATTATCGGCGGCGTCCCCCTGAAGAGCCAAAACATCGATAAACTGGGCTGGAGAAATTTTCATCTCGGCTTTAATCCAGGCCTCGTCGGTTACCTCGCCTGTCTTGATATCATATCCAAAAACGTGGTCATCAATAAGCTGGAGAACATCTTTGTCCTTTGTGCATATATAAACGTCAATCCCCTCTTTCGATGCCTTTTTTGCAAGCGTGCCGATTATATCGTCCGCCTCAAAGCCGTCGATTCGCAGCATAGGGATATTCATCGCAGAAAGAATCTGCTCGATGCGATTTATCTGCACGGGCATATCGTCGGGCATAGGAGGCCGATGCGCCTTGTAATCGGAATACATTTTATTTCTGAACGTCGGCCCCTTGCTGTCCATAGCCACAACGAGCATATCAGGCTTTTTATTTTTCATCAGGCCAAGAATGGCAGATGTAAAAATATAGGTGGCTTGGGTAAATTCGCCTGACGGGCTGGTCAGTTTCCGCATCTTCGCGAAATACGCGGCGTAAATATGTGCGTGGCCGTCGATTATGTAAAGGGTTCTGGACATCAGACAAAACTCTATTTGCAGACGGGGTAACTGTCAAGCAGGATTGTTTTTATCACGGCCGACCCGATTACTCAGGACGCACGGGATTTGCGGGTGGTTTTGCGCATCGGCTATTGGGAAACAGCGATGATTTTATGAGGTTCATTTTCGCCAGGCGGAAAATCAGGCCTGTCCACAGGCAGCCCAAACCGTATTTGGTGCTGCGCACGAAGTTAATCGACGACGCCTCCGGGAAGTATTTCGTCGGACAGCTTACCTCGGCTATCGTGTACCCAAACCACAGTATCTGGGCAAGCATCTGGTTATCGAAAACAAAATCGTCGGAATTGCCGTCCAGAGGCAGCCGCTCCAGCAATTGTCTGGAGAATGCGCGGTAGCCGGTGTGATACTCGGATAGCTTCGCCCCCGTAAGAATATTTTCGGCCAGCGTAAGGAATCGGTTTGAGACGTATTTGTAAAAAGGCATATTGCCCGCCAGGGCGCAGCCGCCGAGGATTCGCGAGCCGAGAACGCAGTGGTAAAGCCCGTTTGCTATCATAGAGGCCATCGCCGGTATCAGCAAAGGCGTGTACTGGTAATCGGGATGCACCATTATTACGATGTCAGCCCCGTGTTCGAGGGCGAGTTTATAACACGTCTTCTGGTTGGCCCCGTAGCCGCGGTTTTGTGGATGCGTATGAACAACCGTCTTCGGCAGCTTCGACGCAACCGCAACGGTCCCGTCCCTGCTGGCGTCATCAACGATAACGACGAGGTCAACGATTCCCTGCGCCATCACCTCATAGTATGTTTTACGCAGGGTCTTTTCGGCGTTATACGCCGGCATCACGACAACAACTTTTTTGTCTGCGAACATAAGGACATTATAATGGTTTTACTTTATGCGCGGTAGTGCAAACCAGGCCCCGTATCATTGCCGTCGCTTGAAAACTGCGAGCCAGTACGGTGACGCCGGCGTTCGATTTTTAGCATCGTTGTTCCAGCAATAAACCGTCGAACTGGCAACAGGAATTTCAATAATACCCGTTAGGTCATAATAACTGCGGCTGTATAACTTGAACCATCCGAAAATATCCTGAACCGAAGCAGGCCGATTCAGCCATGATACGTCGATACTTACAAAAACCATAATCTTGGGCTTCGCCGCTTCAATTTGTGAAATCATTTCCTGCTGCATACCCTTTGCGGATGAATTTGGCTCCATAAGAGGATACATATAAATATACGAGGTTGCCGAACGCCTGCCCGAATAAAAATATACCTGCGGCTCGGAGCCGACGACCGCCACTGTGTCGTTCGGGCCGGTGTTATTGCGGATAAATTCTGCTATCCGCAGCGATTCAGGGAATGGATTGGCGCCATAAACTATTCGACAAACGGTCTCCGGAGGATTGTAAAATAAATATGTCCGCTGCTGATATAGTGAGTAACCGGCAGCACCCAAACCAATCGCGCCAATTATAAAAACTCGCAATATAACGGGCATTATCTTTTGAAATAAAACATCGATGGCTGCAAGTCCCGCTCCGGCCAAAATCGCAACTACGGGCAGAAGAAAAATGAAGTAATGTTCCCGGAAATAGAAGCCCGGACAGACGGCCAGAAACGAAAAAACAAGCAATCCGGCGGCAAACACGGCCCATTGACGGTATCGCTTTACAATAGTGACTGCAAATAAACCCGCAATCGCAAGAAGCCATATAAAAAACGCTTCCGTAATGATAGGGTGTATCTGCTCATTGAAAATTTTCCAGGCATCGGACAGCGAAACCGACGTTGCGTATTCGTGAGCGTATGTGAACGTCCAGAACCAGAACTTGTCAAACGTACCGTTGCGCCAGAAGAAAAAACAGACAAGGACGAAAGGAGTAACGGCGCCCGCGGCAAAGACAATCTGAGCAACAATGACTTTTATCCATTTGATGGGTTTGTTACGCAAACCGGAATAAAGCAGATACAGTGCGCCGAACATAGGGAAGAATATCCCGTGCTGCTTGATAATAAACGCAAGACCGAAAAGCAGTCCTGCAATCAGCAATCGAACATATCCTATTTTGCCGTTACTGTTACAAATTAGTAATAGGCCCACAAGTGCGGGCAGAACAACAAAATGCTCCGCGTTTGCCCAAAGTCCTGTCACCTGGGCTGTCATCGATAGGACGGAATAAGCGCCACCGGCGGCAACCGCGGCAATCGACCCGAATAATTTTTTGGCAAGCAAAAACACCACAAATATCGTCGCGGCGTTAAAGATTAGAAGACCGAGGTGAATACCCGTGTGCGTCTGTCCAAACAAGGTCATTATCAAGGCATACACAACATAAATACCCGGCAGCTTCATACTGTACGCTGAGACATAAGGCGGCACACCATTTAACATCTGTTGTGCTATGTAGGCGTATTCGCCCTCATCCCGCTCCAAGGGTACAGAAAGCAACCGGCCTCGAATGACAGCCGCGGCGATTATCACCACGATAATCGCAACCCATGGCCAGATGCGGGATGAGACAGCGACACCCTGCTCCTTGTCAATGGCCGGCTTTTTCGCCTGACGCATCAATTCATCCTTTCGTAAATAACGACCTTGTGCTCGTTCGTGTCGATTCGGAAAGTATGGCCGCTCGGACTCTCTCTGTTTTCATACGCCATGTCCGGATAATCAATAACTATCCTGCGGAAATTGTCCAACCGGATATTATTTCGCAGATACTGCGTCACTGCCTCGTCTCTTTCAGAGATAATGTATTGACGTAATATGACCCAGCGGGCGTTTTTTGCCGGCTCAAGGTCTTCGCCCGTAAGCCCCCCCACCACTCTCATTTTGGTATAGAACTTAAGCCCCATATCTCCGTATGTGATGGCGACAACATCGTCTGGCGAGCCGTGCTCATTGAGATATTTCGCGATACCCTTTTCCGGCCCCTTATAATCGTGCGTGATTTCGTAAAGATAGTCCTTCATCTGGCTCGTCGCGACCAGTATTACTGCCGATGCCGCGGCAACCAGCAAATGCGCCTCCCACGCCGCATCAATAACAACTCCGGCCAGAAGAATCAGCAGAGGAATGGCAGGGGCAAGGTATCGGAAAAATGGATAAGGAGCGGCAACCGAAGCCACGAGTATATTGAATACAACGAAAAAAACAGGTAGCGATAATCTTTCCCATACCTGCCGGCTTACCGCAAAAAAACGTCCCGTCCTAGCTCGCCTGACAATGCACGCAAGCAGCACAACCGCCGGTAACCACGCGGGAAATACATAGCAAAGCAAATCCATTGATAATGAGCAGGCCAACTCAAATAGATTCATCGTTTTGGCCGGATAATGCACCCCCGCCAGCCAGATTAGCCACGGAACGTTGACTAAAATGGTCAGGGCCGTTACGACTGTCAGAATTTTCAGCAGGTCGCGACGGAAAATAATGGCGTGCAAGAACACCGTCAGGAAAAATATCACAACATAGATGTGCTGACTGTGAAACAGCAGCGTAGTCGAGGCGAACAGCAATACCGACGCATGTTTTTTCCCCTGCAAAAGCAATACGTATGCGTACAACGAAAGCAAAGTGAAAAACATCGCCATACTGTAGTACCGGCACTGCCTGCACAAAAGCAGAAATGGAACCGATACCGTCAGCAGCGCCGCGGCTATCGCAGGGACGCGTGTCCCCGGCCAAACCGCCCTGGCGTAATAATACAGCAGCAAAACTGTCCCCAAGCCGAAAAACGCAAATGGCAGCCGTGAAACAACCGTGCTTACGCCGAACACCTCGTAAAACCCCGCCAGGACGTAAAATGGCAGCCACGTATGCCAACGCCAGATGTAGTTTTTACCGTATTCCGCGCCGCCTTCCTGTGAAAAATAATTTTTGCCGTCATATCCGCGGGGGACGCCATCGGTAAGGATGGTCTTGCTGATAAGAGCCGTCTGCGCCTCATCCTGCCAGAGGTTTCGATTATCCAGATTCGCCAGGAGAAGAACAGTTGACATGATTAAAATTCCAGCCAGAATTATCCCCTGTCCCTGCGTGGTTTGCCAATAACTACTCTTCGTTCCTGCCGTATTACCCATATAAACAGTTTAAACGACCCCCTCACATAATTCAAGATTGTATCCCTTGCGTCTTCTTTGCGGCAGATTCTTTAAACTCACGATTGACAATAACCGACTATTATGGTAGGTTTGTAATGTTGTTAAGGTGAATTTATGGCGTTAAAACAATCTACGGCACGGTTAATCGCACAGGCAAATCACACTATGTGCTCTGCTGTCATTGCGATTATTATCATTATAGGTGACATAACCAAGTTGCCCTGAGAGCGTCAAATAACGATTTATAAAGGCCTTTCAGGGCAGCAATCCTGAAAGGCCTTTTTCGTTTATATAAAATTGACATTAACGGGCGTTCGATTTAGCATAGTACTTTTACTTTTTTAGAGGAATTGAAATGTCCGACGACAAGAAAAGTTACAGCCAAACATTGAACCTGCCGCAAACAAGCTTTGCGATGAAGGCAAACCTCATCCAGCGCGAGCCCCTTATGCGCAAGGACTGGCAAAAAAGCGGTATCTACGGCAAAATCAGGGCCGCTCGAAAAGGCAGCCCCCTTTATATCCTCCACGACGGCCCGCCCTACGCCAACGGCGACATCCACATGGGCACCGTCATCAACAAGGTCCTCAAGGACTTTGTCGTTCGCTATAAAACAATGACCGGCTTCGACGCCCCCTACGTCCCCGGCTGGGATTGCCACGGCCTGCCCATCGAATCAAAGGTCGTTACCGAGCTTGGCGACAAAGCAAAACAAATGAGCAAACCCGAAATTCGTCAGCTCTGCAAAAAATACGCGAGCAAATACGTCAAGCTCCAGAGCCAGCAGTTCCAGCAACTCGGCGTCTTCGGCGACTTCGAACACCCATATCTCACCTTCAAACCGGTTTACGAAGCCGGCATCCTCGAGGTCTTCGCCGAACTCGTTGGCAAAGGGCTTGTCAAAAAACAATTGAAACCCATCCACTGGTCCGTCGGCTGCGAAACCGCGCTGGCGGAAGCTGAGTTGGAATACAAAGACATCGATTCACCAAGTATTTTCGTCAATTTCCCCGTCGTCAAAGACAGCATCCCGCGATTAACCGAACTTGGTCTGGTAACCAGCGAACAAGCCCAGAACGCCAAAGTCTGCTTTATGATTTGGACAACCACACCCTGGACGCTCGCCGCGAATCTCGCTGTCGCCCTGCACCCGCGTCTCGAATATGTAACACTCGACTATCAGCTCAACGGCAAACGCTTCGTCTCCGTCGTCGTTTCAGACCGCCTCTCAGCAGTCGTCGCTGCGTCGGGCCTCAACGAAGGACAATACAAAGTCAGCACGAATAAAGTCCTCGGCTCAAAACTCGAGGGCTTGCGCTATACGCATCCCTTCATCGAAAAGAACCCCACCGATAAAGACGCCTACAAAGTCATCCTCGCCGAATATGTAACAACCGAAGACGGCACGGGCCTCGTCCACATCGCCCCCGGCCATGGTGCAGAGGACTATATGTCAGGCCAGACCAATGGCCTCGCTGTATATTCACCCGTTAAAGATGACGGCTCCTATGACAACACCGTCCCCGGCTGGCTACGCGGCAAAAACGTCCTCAAGGTTGACCACGAAATCATCGACCACCTCAATAAAGCCGGCTGGCTTGTCAAACAGCAGAAAATCACCCACAGCTACCCCCACTGTTGGCGAAGCAAAACTCCCGTCATCTTCCGCGCAACCGAACAATGGTTTGTCAGCGTCGATAAGGAAATCCCCGGCCTCGGCAAATCCCTCCGTAATCTTTCGCTCGAATCCATAAAAAACGTCCGATGGGTCCCCGACTGGTGCCAGAAACGCTTCGAAGGTATGCTCGAATCCCGCCCCGACTGGTGCATAAGCAGGCAGCGAAGCTGGGGACTGCCTATCCCAGTCTTCCTTAGTCCTCAGGGCGAAACACTTTTGACAAAGGACTCGATCCTGGCAGTTTCAAAACACATCGCCGTAAAAGGTTCCGATAGCTGGTTCACCGATTCGCCTGAGCAAATCCTCGGCTCGGACTCCAAACTGCCCCCCGGCTTCTCATTTAACGAGCTGAAAAAAGAAGAAAACATCTTCGACGTCTGGTTTGAGGCAGGTTGCAGTTGGTATAGCGTCGTCTTAAAAGCTGGCTGGCCCATCCCCGTTGACCTCTACCTCGAAGGAAGCGACCAGCACCGCGGCTGGTTTCAGTTGTCGCTATTACCCGCGCTCGGCACAATCGGCAAAGCGCCTTTCAAGGCCGTCCTCACCCATGGCTTCACCGTCGATGAAAAGGGTATGAAGCAATCCAAGTCCCTCGGCAACTACGTCAACGCCCAGGACGAGGTCGCCAAATACGGCGCAGACGTCCTCCGCCTCTGGGTCGCCAGCGTCAACTATCAGGACGATATGCGCTGCAACGACGAACTCATCGGCAAAACCCAGGACGCTTACCGCAAAATCCGAAACACCCTCCGTTATCTCCTCGGCAACATCTACGACTTCGACCCCGCGAAAAACGCCGTCGCTTACGACAAAATGTTCGAAATCGACAAATGGGCGATGCAGCAGCTCCAAAAACTAATCGTCGGCGTTACCAAAGAATTCGATGATTTCGCCTATCACCGCGCGTTCTCCCTGCTCTACAATTTCTGCAGCGTCGAGATGAGCAGTATCTATATGGACCTGCTCAAAGACCGCCTCTATTGCGACCCCGCAGATAGCTTATCACGCCGAAGCTGTCAGACCGCGCTTTATAAAATCCTCGACTCACTCACGCTGTTGTTCGCCCCCATCCTCGTCCACACCGCAGAGGAAACCTGGGCCGCAATCCAGCACAAATCGCAAAACGTCGAGAGCATCCACCTCGCGATACTGCCCAAAGTTGACCCGGCTATCGACTGGCAGGCAGGCGAAGCGAAATGGCAAAAGCTTATGTCCCTGCGAGATTCCGTTCTTCTCGCACTTGAGCCGCTGCGTCGCGATAAAATCATCGGCAGCAATCAGGAATCCAGCGTAACCATCCGCTGCGATAATGAAACCGCCGCCGCGATTGAGCAGTTCGGCCTAAAATCTTTCGCCGCCCTTTGCATCGTTAGCGAAATAAAACTCGAAAAAGCTGAAGGCCCGACCCAGGTCATTGCCCAGAAGAGCGCTCATCAAAAATGCCAGCGCTGTTGGAACTACTGGCCCTCCGTCGGCAGCGACCCGCAGCAACCGGATGTCTGCGAACGCTGCGCCGCAACACTAAAGCTATTGGGCAGTTAAACTACCGTTGTTTCGTTTGTTTAAAGACTTTCTCAAATACCTCATCTACGGTAATCTCACTTATGCTGTATCGCGGATCTTTGCTTTTTATCCCTGTCCCTCTGCCGTATGGCTCTCGCGCCGCCATACATTCTGGTCTGCCGTAAGGCATTATCCTTATCGGATTCGTCGGCCCGAATATCATCACTATCGGAACTCCCAGCGCAGCCGCAATATGCCCCGGACCCGTATCGTTGCTTACGACTAATCGCGCCCCCCTCAATAGCTCCACAAGTTCCTTCAGCGTTGTCTTTCCAGCAAGGTCCACAATCGGCGTGCGTGAAAGCATCTTCATTTCCTTCACAATATTCACCTCGCCCGCGCTGCCGCAGGCCACAATTGCCAAACCGAATCTCTCAGCTATTCTCTCTGCCAGCTCGGCGAACCGTCCCCTCGGCCAGCACTTGTCTTTGTGAGCTGAACCCGGCACAAATACAGCGTATTTCTCAATCGGCACATTATTCTGCGCCAGTATTCGCTTAATCGAATCGGCTGCCTCTTTTACACGCGGAAGCACAAATTCGACCTTTAAGTCCGTTGCCCCCGCATTCTCAGGCAATTTGAATTCCGCCTCCCCCGCCTGCCCTTCGTAGCGTAGCGTAGAAGGGGCTTTTGCCCCCGCCGCGGCAACCATTTTCAAATAATAATCGACTAAGTGAATGCTCGAAGCATCCTGCGAAATTTTGTCCGTGTAAAACAGATGCGCCAGTTCCCTGCCTTGTGCATTTCCGAATCGCCTTTTGCAACCCGTAACCCAACTGAAATATCCCGTCCTGAAAAGTCCCTGAAAATCGAATACCAGATCGAATTCGCCGGCCTTGAGCTGCTTTATAAGCAACCGCAGAGATTTAAAACTGTCAGGACTATACCACCATTTGGATAAGCGTCTTCGGTCGAACAGAATAATATCAGATATATATGGATGACCCTCTAACAGCGACGCAAACTCCGGCCGGACAAACCACGATATTCTCGCCTCCGGAAAACTCTTCCTCAGCGCCGACAACGCCGGCAGCGCAAGAACTATATCCCCCAGTGCGCTTGGCTTTATAATCAAAATCCGTCTCGGCTCTTCACCTGTCATTTCACGTGCTCGTTTTCCGCTTCAAACGATACTTCGCTTGTGCCTTCTGCGCAAGTCGCCGATAGATGTCCCCTCGCCCCTCATCGGGTATCCTTACCTCATCGCAGTATATCTCAAACATACGCAGATAATCCGTCCGCGTAATGCCCGGCAATCCCATCACCGACACCGCAAATTGCCACAGTCCCTGCATCTGCCTGTCTTCACTGTGGGAAAAATACTGCTTAATCCCGTCCACGTCGGTAATCGTAACGCCATACTCCCCCTCGTTATCTTGGTTGACGACAAAATTAGTCGCCTTCGCATCCCTGTGCCATAAATTATTCTTATGAAGCTCCGCGAATATCTCCGCCATTTTCCCGGAAACCTCTCGCATTATCCAGTACCGTTCCTCGCCCCGGGCCTGCATATTCCTCAAAAACTCATACAGGTTTGTCCCCTCAACGTATTCACTGATATATATGCTCTCGTCGCAAAACAAAAATCTCTTATGATACACCGCCGCTAATGGTGCCGCAACAGGCAGATCATATTGCTTCATTTTGACCGCCGCGATAAAATTTCGTATTGCGTGCGCCGCCCCCATCGACCTGAAAATTCCCCGAATCCCCCCGCTGCGATGACGTCGCTTTATCACCGCCTTGGTTCCCCTGCCCCCGATATCCAGGTACTTAACCGTAACAGTATTTCCCCCCTCGCTCTTAAGCGTCTGTTGCGCCCCCTCAAGCAGTTTTTCCGGCTCAGCCAACAGCTTCTCCCATCCCGATTTTGAAAATTGGTCTTTGCCCGCGGCGCGAACCGCAACCCATCCGCGCCACCCGCCCGCCGGCGCAACTTCCGATATCTCGATTAAATTCCTAATTACTGTTTCAACGTCGTGCATACGCTTATTTTATGCGTTTACCTCCTTTTCGGCAATTGCTTAAATACCAAATATTAATTATGCTGTCCAAAATGAACAAGAAAGGAAAATACGTTTACGACTGGCCAAGACCTATGGTTACTGTCGATGCAGTGGTTTTCGCGGTAACCCCCGACGCAATCAAACTCCTGCTCATCAAACGCGGCCACGAACCCTTCAAAGGCAAATGGGCTTTCCCAGGCGGCTTCATCGGTATAGACGAAGAGCTTGATGACGCCGTCGCCAGAGAATTACAGGAAGAAACGGGCCTCACCGGGGTCCGCCTCAAACAGATGCACACCTTCGGCAAACCGGGCCGCGACCCAAGAGGCAGGCAAATCACCGTCGTCTATATGGGAATTATCAATCAGGGCCTTGACCGTATAAAAGCGGGCGACGACGCCGAACTGGCGCAATGGTTCGATATTAACGCCCTGCCTTCAGATTTGTCCTTCGACCACAACCTCGTCGCCAAATTCGCCGTCGAACGATTAAAATCAAAAATCGCAAATCATAAATCATAAATGCGTAATCTGTTCGTTGAACGTCCGCAGCCGCATATCAATCGCCCCAATAGCCCACTCAATATAATGCGGCTTGTGCGACGGACTGTGATGCGCCTCGTTCATTAGCCCTTCGCGGACCGTGTGCAAAAAATCCCTTATTATCTTCGGGCTGATTTCCGTAGGATTGGCTGCCCACGTCTTTAATTCCTCGTATTCACGTCTCAGCTTTGCGCTCTTTTTTAACTGTTCCGCTGTCAGATAATCCGCTGGGTTATACGCCAGTTGCAAACCCTTCAGGCACATAATCAACGGCTCATAATTCGCCCGCTGCTCCAGCCGTATGAACTTATACTGCTGCGTATGCGTCACCGCCGACGATGGCGTTTTGTCCCCCCCGCCGTCCGAGTCCGCCCCCACAAACCACTGTCGCTGGCTCGTCCTCGCGAATACAAGCTCTTCTCCGCTTGTAATCTCGTCGTGCCCCATCCGCGAAATCCACAGCCGGCCCGTCTTGCTTACCTCTGTCCCACCGCCCAGCGCAAGCAAGCACTTCACAAACCCCAGAGGCAGCACCTTCTGTTTGCCGATTTGCCGCCTCCGCATCTGGAATGACAAATGTAAACTGTGTGGCCGAACATTGTAAAATGCCGTAATCTCATTTATCAGTTGATTCAACAGCCACGGGCATGCCGTCGCCGGCCTCGACAATTCCATCGCAACATTCAGTCGGCCGGGCGCAAGCTCCAGAAAGCCTTGACGCCTTGTCCTGTCCGCCGACCCGCTGTTGTCGTCGATGTACCCACCCACCTTCCACGACAAAACATCGAACTGAAAATCATGAAAATACCGAAAACAATCATATGCCGGGTCCTCTTTTTCCGCGGGCGTCGCGTTTGGCTCCACAACCGCCGCCCCGACGTTGCTCAGCTCCGTCTCGCAGCCCATCGGAACAAGCCCCGGCTGAAAATTCGACCGTATCGAGTTCAACTGCGTCTCCACAACCCTTGCGTCAAACAAGCTCCTCGCCGCCCTCACCGCGTATTTAACGTAATCTATCAGGTCGTATTTCTCAAAAGGCATCGTCTTGAGGCATTGCTTCATTACCATTTCAACCGCAGAGATATTGTTGTTGATTATCTGCAGCGCTATCAGCAAACTCACGGACCTCTTGAAATACCGCTCCGATGAACGCATATGCTCAAGCTCAAATCGAAAATTCGCCTGGATTCTATCGTCCAGTTGATTTAGAAGAACTTGCTTAACAACAAGCGCAAGATAGTTGTTGATATATTTCGCCGTCTGCGGGTCTCCATAAAGATGCCTGATGCTTGGCCTCGGCCGGTTTAGCTCATGCTCAAGAAAATAATCGCTTACCGCGTCCGTTCGGTAATGTGTTATCACCAGGTCCCGCTCTGTCGTTGCCAACAGCTCCCGCTCCGCCAATCGCTCCAGCTCCGCGTCGATACTTTTGTCCCCGGGCCTCGTCCGCTTCTTAAGAAAATTGTCTATCCTCTTGCGAAGCCAAAGCTCATGTATCAGGTTAACGTGAAACCGGTCGCCGAACTGCTTCTTCATCGCCTCATGGCTCACAAGATACGCCTGCGCCGAAACAAGTCCGTGGGCCGTATGTACCCTCACCGTCTCTCTCTCGTATCGCTTCCCCTCATACCGGTCGATTTCCGCCATCGCCCCCGCCGGCACGTCATAAATCACGAACCCCTCAATTTTTGCTCCCGACGATTCAACCGCGTAAAAATACACGTTATCCGGGCTTACCTTCTTGTGCCCCGCCAGAAACGCCGGCTCAGCCAGCAATGTATGCGCATCCGCCTTGGCGTTCTTCCGCGTGAAACTCATCCCGCACACCGACTCGAATATCTGCGGATCTCTCAGCGAACCATATATAAACAAATTAGTCGTCGTTTTCTTCTTCGTCTTTCTCTTGTCTCTGACCATCTTGTCCGCCTATGTCATTGCGAGGTTTACCCGCCGTAGTGTCAACGAAGGCGGGCAATCTCCGTAATTCAAAACTCAACACTCAACCCCAAAAACTCTTATTGCCCTTTTCTTATTCGATTGTACAGCTTAAACAACTCCTTAAACGCCCGCAGAATCACCTTCATCTTCGCCCCCGTCTGCTTGCCCGCCGTTCGCGGATAGTGATGAACGCCAACCTCTGCTATCCTGTATCCTTGCCGCGTCGCACGCGCCAGTATCTCCGCGCTTATCAGCGCGCCGGTGCTTGACATCGTCATACCCTCGAATATCTCCGCGCGAAACAGCTTAAAGGCGCAGTCAATATCACGGATATGCATCCCGAACAACAGGTTGACTAACCTCGTCCACATCCAGCCGTTCAGTTTCCGCGTAAACGGGTCTTTACGGTCGAGCCGATACCCGCATACAATGTCATTGTGTGTTATCAAAGGCAAAAGCAGCTTTATCTCGCCAATATCGAACTGCCCGTCGCCATCGGTAAAAAAAACAAGCTCTTTTTTCGCCGCTCTGATTCCCGACTGTAACGCGGCCCCATATCCCATATTGTGCGGATGATGCACGACCCGGACTCGGCTGTCTCCCGCCGCGATTGCGTCTGCCCTCACGCCCGTCTCATCCGCGCTGCCATCGTTAACAATGATTATCTCGAAATCCGCCCCAAGTTCCTCGCACACCTCCGTCGCCCGCCCAACGACCCGCCCAATGTTATCCTGTTCATTATAACACGGAAAAAACACGCTTAGCGAAATCTGCCGTTCCATAACTTCCTTATTCGCCGCAAAAACGCTGTTCTTAAATCTCAAATCTTAAATTCTATTTTTCCGTTTGCCTTGCCACGGCGTTTACCTCGGCGTGGTTCTTTAACGAAACCGGGAAGCGTAGCAAAGCCGGGTGGTTAAAATCAGCAATCGTAAATCGAAAATCAGAAATGTTTTACCACCTTTTGTACTGCATCAGGTCTATTATTCCTTGCAGCTCTGCCTTTTCCCTCGCGTAGGACTCAATCGTCTCTTTATTGGCCGGCTGTAGCTGACTCATTGCCACTATCGCGCCCACGGCCC
The DNA here is from genome assembly GCA_050013675.1 of Sedimentisphaerales bacterium. Classification (GTDB taxonomy): domain Bacteria; phylum Planctomycetota; class Phycisphaerae; order Sedimentisphaerales; family Anaerobacaceae; genus Fen-1362. The sequence goes on along the minus strand of JBEKEU010000003.1, from coordinate 304,413 downwards.
TGAAATAATACCCGTCGCTATTAAGATACTTCTGCTTGTTCGCGTGGAAATCATCTAAGTACTTTTGCCAGAACGTATCAATTTGCGGCCTGAACTGCGGATAACGCTCGTAAAATATCTGCATCAGTTGCATGGGCGTCCGCGTCGGGCTTTCCTCAAATGCGTCAAACGCGCTCTGTAAGCCCCTGGTAAGCTGTTCCGGAGAGCTGTCGAATACCAGCGTGTTGTGCGCTATCATAATATTGCGATAGCACTTCTCGGGATATATTGTGTTTCCGTCACCGATGCCTTTGAATATCCCAAGTCCGCGGGGCGTCGATATATCAACGTATAATCTCTGCTCGTCGTCAAGATATACCAGCCGCCAGCTCGAATTGTGCTCAAGACCCTTCACAAATGGCGTGTCGAACTGGTTACGCGGCATCAATACCACCCATACCTTGAACTGTTTCAGTCGGCGGTCTAACCATTCACCCGTTTGAACATAATCTTCGGCCGTAAGGTTTTGATTTCTGATTCTGGCCTTCTGAACAACAGGACCGCCGAACATAATCTCCGACCAGAGTATGTAAGCATCGTAGTTGTAAGCCGCCTGTGCCCTGCCGTCCATAAAAAGTTGTAGTGGAGTGTGTCCGTCCGGGTCGGGTGTCTGACCCCACGCGATAAAACCGCCTTCTGTCCAGTAGTTGAACATATTGCCGCGCATCTTATTGTCTGTTATGAACCGGCAGGCGTCGAATGGTTTGGCCGCCGATGCAGTCATCCTTATAAACGCCGACGTCAGTTTCGTCTCCGTCGGCCACGGGTCGATATACACGTTTTTGAATTTAAGCCCCCACCATATCCCAAGCCCCCCCACTAACACCACCGACCCGGCAATCAACCATCTCTGCAGCCCAACGGACATCCGAGGCAATGTCAGCCGACCAAACTTACGGAAATTTATCGACGCCGCGACCGTCTGGATAATCTGGTCCGCGAGCAAAGCTATTAAAGGACAGGTCACGTATCCCGCAATTGGTATGAACCGCCGCGACCGGATTGCCATATATACTGTCATCGCCGCGATAACAATCAATGCGAGGTCTATCTTTGGCGATTGATATACGCCCTCTGCCGGCGCCGATGTCGCGGCACTGCTTGCAAAGATGTCCCTAAGCACGGCCTTCGCATAAGGCGCCGCTAACCATGCCACTATGCATAATGCGTTTATCCCGTAAAGAACGGGGAACAAATTGGCGTAAGTGATATCCAAGTTGGCCTCATATGCCAACTGCCATAATCGGTGTAAATTCATAAACTGCTCTAAGTGCCAAATCGGCTGGGTGAACTTGAACGGATTCACGGTCGCCGCCGAAACAAGCAACGTTACTATTGCCGCCGCCAGCACGTAAACCATATTAAGCATTGAATATGCCGGCTTCCTCGAAATCCGCGACGCTATCGCGAACAACCCGCAATAAAACGGCACCGTCACAAACGGAAATATATATCTGCCCGTGTATCCCTGCGTGGCGTCCGCCGTATACAACGCGAAAAGCCCAAACGGCAAAATCAAATATATAAAGTGCACGTTTACGAACACCGACACCCATAGTATCCCCACAAACAAGCCGCTCAACAGAAAACTTGCCGGGCTTGCGTCCGTAAATGAAAACGAAATCATTGTTGCCCAGATTACCAGTAACGCCGACGCAAATCCCACCGCATTCGCGATAACATTGAAATTCTTCTGCTGATTGCCCCCCTGCATCTTTGGCAACTTAATCTGCTTCGGTATCAACAGCCGGCTGAAAACCCATATCACCAGCAACCCTATTCCTGCCACCATCATCACCAAAAACGGAAATGCCGTCCCCACCGGGTTGTCCCACCGAAACGCCGGCCACCACTCATGAACGTTTCGCCAACCTTCGGCGTTTGCGCTGATGCTGATTTGGAAGGTGTGCGTCAGGTTAGTAAGATGAAACGGATTTAAGATGATTGATGCTGCAAAGGCCACGGCGCCGGCAGCAATAGTATGCCATACTGCCGGAGTGGTTGTTCCGGGAAGCCGGTTCTTCGACAGTGCTGCCGACAACTCCAGTTTGACCGCCGCCTTTCCCCAGAGTATCCCAAGCAGACGAATCGCCACAACAGGGGTAAGCGCTATAAAGACGTAAATGTATCCCCCGTGCAAGTTTGCCCAGAATATCGTTGCGGGCAATATCAGCCAGATATAAAGATAGTTGCGGTAAATCGACAGGACAAGGATGAGCATAAACAGCGCGACCAAGAGGTTCGAGAAACCTGCGGGCCTGATATCCAAAAAAGAGCGTCCGATGAACATCGAGGCGCAGGCGGCTGCGGCAGATAAGGCCGGGTGTGCGCCCATAACCCTGCCTGCGTAGTAAACACAAATCACGGTGAGGATGTATATCGTGAACTTCCAGTACATAAGCGTATTGAAAGACAGCGTGTTGCTGTCGGCGAAAGGCGAATGATACGCGAGCCAGTAGAAAATGACGTGGGTTAGCCAGTTCTGATTGACCCAGCCCGTTGGGTGCCAGTACTTGACGGTATTGATGCCAACCTTATCGGCAATCGTCTGCGCCCATTCGGGCCAGGTCGCTATCTCCTCGGCTGTCGGGCCAACCCTGTGCGAATTGGCGCTGAACGGCTCGTTGGTATCGACGCCGTGGTTGTAAAAGTGCCTGCCGGAAGCGAGAGCCACCCAAGTATCGCCCGCACCGACCATGTGGGTGCTTGCGTGAAGGGCAAAAATGAGCATCGCGATAAGGCCGATGGCCCCCGCCGTTTTGCCTCGCAAAAGCGAAGCTGTAGGGGCAAGCATCTGTTTCTTTTCCTGTATCAAATCCGCCATAACTATCGTTCCTAACTGTTGTTACTGATTAGATTGTTCACATAAACCCTTACCCGCAAAGGCGTTAGAAACCATACCCGACTTCTCACCCTCCTGCTTACACCGCCAGCGCGGAGGCATAATAAGGCCTTATCTATATATCGTCAAGAACGTCATAAGTTCGTTATGGTTCTCGCCACTAAGACACCAAGACACGAAGGGTCTTCACTACATATATAGAGACGGAAAAGGGCCATTTTGCGACAAAAAAACAAAAAAGCCGGGGAAGAAAGATTTGAAATTTGAGAACAACCCTGCCATTGTTTCGAAAAATTGGGACGAAGTAGCGGGGCTAAATATCTCAAGTAAACAAATTAGGTTCGCAGCCAGTTTTCGATACGGTCGATGCCGACTTACCAGTTTTGGGTCAAGGCGGCGAAATCCACAAAATTGACTGTGCCGCTGTGATTGGTGTCCATTCCTTCGCACCACGACGGTGATGAGCAGGCCAGGAGCCAGTTATCTGCGAATGCCGCCAGAATATTAATTTTTTCCAGATTCAGCGCCGCATACGCGTCAACAAGGCCATAGCCGAAAATATCGTCTCTGCCGGGCGAGCCAAGGTCCTGGGCGGAATCGAAAAGAATATTAGAAACCTCCGAAGGGGTTATATTGTAATGGGCAGCGGAGAAAACAAGAGCCGCGACGCCCGCGACATGGGGACATGCCATTGAGGTGCCGCTGTAATAGGCATACGGATTTCCAGTGACAGAAACCGTGCCGGAAATACCCGACTGGGCGAGTATCTGGAGCGCATCGCCATCGGCTTTTGAAATCGATACAACGACAAGAGGGGTTGCGTCACTGAGGGTGCCGTTGAAATTGCCGGAAATATTGTTCGAGATAATTGCGCCGATGGCACCTTTGGACTGGGCGTGTGCGACCTTCGCGGCAAATGTGGTGATGCCTCTGCGGATATGGGCGATGTTGCCAGCGACATTGTCGGGGCAGGTATTGGCCGGGGAGGAGCCGTCAGCAAGGCCGCAATTGCAGATTTGGCCGGTAACTTCGCCGGGGGCCGTGCCGGTTAGCATATTTGACTGATGGCTGGTGCTGCTCCATACCGCGTTGGCAGTGGCACTGGTATCAGTGGAGATCGGGACAGTCGAGTAAACAGACACTCCCGGGGCGGCAAGCGCGATAGTCGGACCATAATTTGAGAAACTCGCCTTGTTTTTGTTCTGGTCAACTGCCGCGACGGAAATTACCGAAGACAGAGAAGCCGGGTAGAAAGGCGTGTTTACGTTGTCATTACCCGCTGCGGCGACCAGTAGCGTGCCGGCCGCGAGCGCGTTGCTGCAGGCAGTATCCAAAGCCGACGAGTAATCAGGGCCGCCCAAACTCATGCTGATTACTTTAGCGTTGTTATTGACGGCCCACTCAATGCCGGAGATTAACCAGCTGTCTTGACCTGAGCCGGTGTTGTCCATTACCTTGGCGATGAGTAAATCGGCCTGCGGAACGACACCAACAACGCCGATATCGTTATCCGCCGCCGCGATAGTGCCGGAAGTATGGGTGCCGTGGCCGTAAAAATCCTCCACGGGTATTATTGCACCGTATTGGTCGGTCGCATAACTTACCGAACCGACTACATTGCCTCTGTCGGGATGATACATACTTATGCCGGTATCCATAAGAGCAACTCGCACGCCTGCGCCGCTGGTTCGGGGCCATACAGCCGGGGCGTTCACCATAGTGATGCCGTAAGGAATGGTCTGGGACGAAGACGAAGCATTAATGCCTGATGATGAATAAGCATTAGTATCGGGGCCGCCGAGCGCGTAAATTTTGTAGTCCGGCTCGATGTACTCAATGTCGGGATTTGCCCTAAGCTGCCTGACCTGATTGGCGTCGAGATGAGCTGCTACAGCGGGAATGATATTGAAGTCGCGCGATACAGGGAATGTCGGGCGGTTGAGCATATTTTGTTTTTGTGAATGGCTCTTGTAAACAACTATATAATCATCTGATTGCGCTTTGACGGGCTGGACGATTAGCGATAATACCGTAAAAAGTACAGTCAGCAGGATATTTGTGCGTGTTATCGCCGGTCTTGAATATCTTGTCATAAATAAACCGTGCGTATTTTACCTTTCCTATTACAACCAGGCGTTGTCATTTTTAAACCCTATCACACTATAGGTTATTATACAGGATAATCAGAAATATTGTTCAGCAGGTAAATAATTAATAGTAAAAAAAGCCCCCGAAGTACAGGACTTCGGGGGCTAAATTTTTAAGCACTTTGAATTGAGTTTACGACTTGAGCCAGTTTTCGATACGGTTGATGCCTTCGGTAATGTTTTGCATTGAGGTTGCGAAGCTGAGGCGGATATTTTTGTCGCAGCCGAAGGGCAGGCCCGGGACGACGGCGACATTGGCCTGCTCCAAAAGCGCTTTGGCGAAATCCAAACTGCCCTTCAATTCTATGCCTCCTTTGGTTTTGCCGAAATAGGCGGAGACATCGGGGAAGCAGTAGAATGCGCCGGTTGGCTGGGTGCATTTGACGCCTTTGATGGCGTTGAGGCGGTCAACCATATATTTGGCGCGTTTTTCGAATTCGACGCGCATTTTTTCGACTTCGTTATTGGGGTCTTTCAAGGCGGTGATGGCGGCATCTTGGGCGAAGGTTACGGGGTTGCTTGTTGAGTGGTCCTGGAGTCGGCCCATCGCCTTGATGACGTCAACAGGCCCTGCGGTATAGCCCAGCCGCCAGCCGGTCATTGAATAGGTTTTGCTGAAGCCATTGATGGTGAGGGTGCGGTCGTAGGCGTCTTTGCTGAGTGCGGCGAAACTGATGAATTTTGTGCCGGCATAAACGAGGCGTTCGTAAATCTCATCCGACATTACGACCACGTCGGTGCCTTCGAGGACTTTGGCGAGCGCGGCCAGTTCGTCGGGGGTGTAGGTGAACCCGCCCGGGTTATTCGGCGAATTCAGGACGAACATCCGGGTTTTGGGGCCGATGGCTTTTTTCAACTGTTCGGGGGTAATCTTGTAGCTGTTCCGGCGGCTGGTCTTGACTACCCTAACCTTTGCCCCTGCCAACTTTATCGCTTCAGTATAAGTAAGCCAGTAAGGCGCCGGGAGAATCACGACGTCGCCGGGGTCGAGAACCGCCTGCATCGCGTTATAGACCGAGTGCTTTGCGCCGATATTGACGACAATCTGCTCAGGTTTATAATCGAGGCCATTGTCCTTTTTGAGTTTTTCCGCGATTGCCTTTCTCAACTCGACGGCACCTTCGGAGGGGGTGTACTTGGTTTTGCCCGCGTTGATGGCCGCGATGGCCGCCTGCTTGATATATTGCGGGGTGTCGAAATCGGGCTCACCAGCGCCGAAGCCGATTACGTTAATGCCCTGTGCCTTGAGTTCTTTCGCCCTGGCGGTAACAGCTAATGTCGCCGATGGCGGAACCGCCTGTGCCCTTTTGCTAACTTTCATAATCATATCAGCCATCCTTATAATAAGTTCGTAAAGAGTGATATTTATAACCTGACGTGGAATAATTCGTCAATATCTAAATCAATTGAGATTTGACGGCGTCGAGGATGAGTTTTTTGGCGTTGTCGAGTGGGCCTGGAAGGTAGGCGCCGGCGGCGGAGGTGTGGCCTCCACCATCGAATTGGCGGGCGATTTTGCAGACATCGACAGCCCCTCTGCTTCGGAGTGAGCAGCGGATTCGGCCGTCTTTTAATTCGACGAATAACGCGGCGACCTCGACTAAGCCGATGCGCTGGCACTGGTCGATGAGGTTTTCGGTGTCTTCGTATTTGGCGCCGGTGGTTTTGAAATCTTGCAGGGTGAGGAACTGCGAGGCGTATCGGCCATCGAAATGCAATTCGAGCGTATCCTGCATCGCGGTCATTAACTTGAATCGCTGGGTAGTAAAGGTCTGGTAGATGCGACGGTAAATATCGACGGGTCTTGCGCCGGCATCGATTAATTCGGCGCAGTCGCGGAGGCATCGGCCGGTGGTGTTGCTGAAGTGGAACCAGCCGGTATCGGTGGCGACGCCGACAAAAAGGGCCTGGGCGATTTTGGGGGTGATGGGCCAATGGGCGAACCGGAACAGGTCGAGGACGACGGAGCTCGCGGCGGCAGCGGTCGAGTCGACAATCTCGACATCGCCGAGACCGTCTGAAGTCGCATGGTGGTCGATAACAAGGACGGAGATATCGGCCTGTTTTAGATATTCTTCAAAACCGGGCAACTGGCTGTTGCTATTGGTATCGACGATGATGATGAGGTCGAATTTGTTTTGCGAAAGCTGGTCTTTTGAGAGGTCTTTGCCGAAGACGGGAACGGGTTTGTCGAAGAGAAAACCATACCAGTCGGGCAATGGGGACAGGAAGAGAACCTGAGTTTTTTTGCCCAGCGTCGAGAGCGTTTCACTCATCGCGACGCAACAGCCAGCGGCATCACCGTCACCCTTGGTGTGGGTTGTAATCAGAACGCTGGTCGATTTATTTATGAGTTCGACTGCTTCCCGCCACGGCGGGCAAGTTTGAAAGTTCTGGTTATTCATACGAGTTGACATTATAGCCCAGCTTACCTGGAATTTGAAGCAGTATATCGTCAGGGTTTTGAAGAAATGAGGGAGACGATAGCTTCCTGTAGTTTTTTGCGGCGGAATTTTCTGGGGACTACCCGCAGGTTATCGGATTCGATAGTTTCGCCGCCTTTGAGAGGCGAGCCGAAGGTTTGATTGCACCATTCGGCAAGGGTTGGGACGCGGCCGGTGAATTTTTCTGACCAGTCGAGGCCGAGGTTTGAGGCAACGGTGGTCATCAGAACGCCGCCGCCCATAATCCAGCCAACGCCGGCGGGATGAATATGCGTTGGGAGGCGGTCGAATTCATCTTCTATTTCGCCGACAAGCTCCTCGATTATGTCTTCGAGGGTAATCATACCGAGGACGACGTTTTCGGCGGAAACGACGATAACGATGTGGGTTTTTTCCTGTATCATCATTTCGAGCAGTTTCGAGAGAGGCATGTCTTCCTTGACCCTGGTAATGGGGCGGGAAATACCTTTGATGGTCGGGTCGGAGGGGTTTACTCGCATCGCAGAGACGATATCCTTGAAGTTGAGATACCGTTCGATTGACTGAGGGTCGTTTTCGACCATGCAAATTGGAAAACGCGTGTGCATATCGAGGTGCGCTTTGACGAGGGCATGAGATAAAGTGCTGCCGACGTAAATCATAGATATGTCCTGCGCGGGAAGCATAATGTCGCGGACGAGGTGGCTGGAGAGGTGGGCGGCAGCGAGAACGATTTTTTCCTCGCGTTCGCCCATAAGTTTGGACGTGCGTGCGAGCGAGACAGCGGCGCGAAGCTCGTGGAGCCAGGGTATCTGGGCATCGCGGGTTTCGGGCTGCATCCTGGCAATTGCGGCGACAAGTTTTTTAACGATTACTTCAATGACGGAGACAAAGGGGTCAACAATTTTCGCCAGAATTTTCATAAAAGGCGAAAGCCGCAGGACAATCCATTCCTTGTTGCTAAGGGCAAACATCTTTGGAACAAGCTCGACAAAAATGATGGTAACAAGCGTCAGCGGGATAATAACAAATGTAACAGCGGTGACCTTTGCCAGCGTCATCGAGATATGCCAGTGCTGGGCAAGATATGGAGCAAAGGCGTCCTGCGCACCAACGCCACCAGCGGCGGCGGCAATAGTAGTAAACAAGGTAACGCCAAGCTGAATGACGGCCAAACTGGCCTCCATGCGGTCCTTCATAAAGGCGGCATCAGTTGCGCCCTTTTTGTGCTCATTGACGAGAATGGCAATCCTGGAACGCGAGATGGTGGCGAGGCCCATTTCATACGCGGTAAATATCGCGTTCAAAATAAGCATTAAAATTATTACGCCAAGTTCGTAACTGAACATATCAATTCACCTTTATTTTAGTGCTGTTTGGCCAGGATTTGTTTAGCTGAATCGCAATCTTTAGCGATTTGAGCAGCGAGGATTTCTGGGGATTCGAAACGCTGCTGTGGCCTGATACGGTCAAGGAAATCCATAGCGAGCCATTTGCCAGACATAACGCCGAGATTAGCATCGAGGACATGCGCTTCGATGAGCTGGGAATGCTGGTCGCTGAAGGTTACTGCGTGGCCGATGCTGAAGACGGAAGGCAAACGCTTATCAGAGCGGCAAACATTTTCTTCGGAGTCGCCGATTAAGCCGAATCCGGCGTAAACGCCCTCCTGCGGGATAATCTGTGAAGGCATTTGCATATTGAGGGTGGGAAAGCCGAGTTGTCTGCCTTTGCCTCTGCCGGGGGTTATTTTACCTATGAGGCGATAGGGCCTGCCGAAAAGAAAGGCGGCATCGGCAACGTGGCCCGACTGGAGCATATAACGGATGGTGGTGCTCGAGACGCGAACGGATTGCCCGGTGTGAAGTTTGACGAGCTTTGGGGGAACGACAACGACATTAAAGCCATCAGGTTCGGCCATTTGCTTGAGAGTATCGATATTGCCTGCGCGGTTGGCGCCGAAGTTGAAGTCGTCGCCCTCGACGAGAGCTTTCGGGCGGACGTCTTTCAGGAGGAATTTATCCACGAAATCGGTCGGTGAGAGACGAAGCAAGCTGGTTGTGTCTCTAAGAATGATGAGGTAATCGACGCCGCAGTTTTGGAGCAGATGAATTTTGAGAGGCAACGGCGTAAGAACACCTGGGGCTTTTTCGGGGTGTAGAATCGCGACGGGGTGGGGCTCAAAGGTCATCACAGCCAGAGAAACGCGTTCAAGTGTGGCGATATCACGGGCAACTTTAATATTCTGCTGGTGCCCGATGTGGACGCCGTCGAAGTTGCCGATAGTGAGGACGCAGCCATCGGGCAACTGACCAAGCTCGGATACAGTTTTCAGGACTTTCATAATCAGGGACTATCATATCTGGTTTGAGAAAAAAGTGAATAGTAAAATTTTGGCGTGCAGGGCGCAATTACTATTTTGCGGTCTGGATTTGGAGCATGTCGTCGTCTTTTGAACAGCCGGGGTGGGTTCTGGCAAGGTCTTTGAGGATATCCTGGATTTTGTCTGGTTTGTCTGTTTTTTCGTAACAGAGCGACAGCATTTCGAGCGAGGCGCGATAGTATGAGAACGAGTCACAGGCGAGCGCAGCGGGCGATTCGGGGCCGAGGATTCTAATCAGTTCAAAATGAGGAATGGCCCTGTGATAATCCTTTTCGAGGGTAAATATCATCGCGACCCTGAAATGCGCGACTTTATTGGCAGGATTGATGTTAATGGCATTGAGGTAGGTATTGACGGCGTTCTGGATGTCCCCCTGGCTCTTGTAGGCGCCGCCGAGTAGGTTCCAGGCGCGGGCGTTGTCGCCATCGAGGAAAATGGCCTTTTGGCACTGCCTTTCGGCATTATTGAACATACGATTTGAAGAATAGGCCTCTGCGCGGGAGATGAGGCGGTTGACAATAATTGGTTTAAGGGCAAAAAGCGCGACCAGAACAAACAGGATACTTAAAGGCCATCTCGTCCCGGGCTTGGCGAGCCAGGGGTCGGCGAGCATACTTTCAAGTTTGTCGTCTTCAGACATCATAGGTAAACCACTCAGGCGATAACAAGATAATAGATTCCGAGCGTAATCAGCATATTGCCAGCGATGAAATCAATGCGGTCTTCGATACGCTGGATTTTCATTGTCAGGAACATAATCACGTCGGTTTTGACTAAATTAGCTGATAGCGCAACAGCGAGGACAGGCAAACTCTGACCGATGGCGAAACTTACAAATATCAGCACGGAATACTGCGCGAGATTATGGGTAACGACCAAACTGGCGAGCATAAGGAGCAGGCCGGCACTTGTCGGGCAGGTTGGCATTTCGGCAAGGGCAAAGAATGTCCCGAAGAAAAACGCGCGAAAAAATGTGGCGTGTTTTAAACTTTCGCGTAACTGGAGGATATTCGGGAGGTGTTTGATTTTGAGCAGGCCAGCGATTAACAGGCCAAAAACGAAGAGAAGGAAACCGATTAAATAAAATATGTACTTATTGCACTGGATAATCGTGAAGGCGACCCGACCGACCATTCCAAGAAACATTCCCAAAACGGTGTAGGCGGCGACAAGGCCGAAGATGAAAAGGAAAGTAACGAACAGGGCTTTTTTCTTCGATTCAGTCGCCCCGGCGATGAAACCGAGCGCCACGGGGACACGCACAATTGTGCTTGAGCTAAGCGAGGTGAGAACTCCCGTCACAAAGACGACAGAAACAATCAATAGCGGCGTATCGGCAATCAATTTTTGAATACCGGGAACCATTCAAAACCCTTTATTCGCACTAACAAAACACCAATGGAACAACGGTGTTTTCGGACTAATATGGCTCTCACTTAAGCAAAGAGCGTTTAATCGGAGGGTTATTTGGGATACATGTTATTAGCGGCATTGACGCATAACTCCTGCATTGGCAAGATGTTACAAAAAAAAGAACAGATATTTTTCAGAGACAGTTGCAACTTAGTTGCATTTGGTTATAATGGCTGGCAAGGTCAGAAAAGATTTTTCGGATTTCAGATTTGGAAGCGGTTGGAATGACGTTTTGTATTTTGAGATAGTTTCTTATCTATCGAGGAGCTTGTGAATTTATGGAAGCTGTTATATTTTCAATCGCAACATTTTTCTCCACTTTTCTCGGCGGACTGTTCTCGATTAAATTCAAAAACAAGCTCAATGCCATTATGTGCTTCACCGCCGGGGTACTTGTCGGCGTTTTCAGCTTTGACATTATGCCGGAAATAATAAACGAGGTCAAAGAGCACAATTTTGACCCGACAGGGGCGATGGTTGCTTTTGTGACCGGCTACATGATTTTCCACGTCCTTGAAAAAAGCATCCTGATTCACCACGCCCACGAAGAAGAATACGCCGACCACAAGCATCCACAGGTGGGAATCCTTTCCGCCCTTGCACTTGCAGGCCACAGTTTTATGGACGGCGTCGGCATAGGCCTGGGTTTTCAAACTAATACAAAAGTCGGCATCCTGGTTGCAATCGCGGTCATTTCCCACGATTTCACGGACGGTATGAACACGGTCACTTTAATGCTGATAAATAAAAATACCCCTCGAAGGGCCAAATGGTTTTTACTGCTTGATTCCCTGACCCCGATTCTGGGGGCTGCTTCGACGCTGCTTTTCACCCTGCCGCCTTATTTCTTGGTTCTTTACCTGGGCTTTTTCGGGGGTTTCCTGATGTATATTGGCGCAAGCGACATCCTGCCACAGGCGCACAGCAAACATTCTTCCCTGAAAATGATTGGCCTTACCGCATTAGGGCTGTTATTTGTTTTCCTTGTTAGTAAATTCGTTTAAGCTGACTTCTGCCCGACCAGTTGGCAATTTCAACGGCGTAGAAAGAATGAAATCACAGTTAAAAGAAAGAATAGACAATCTTCTTGATTCGGCGAAGCTGAAAAGGACGGGGCCGAGGAGAACGATTCTGGAGATTTTGCTGGCCGGCAACAGGCCGCAGACGGCGGATGAGATTGTTTCGGCAATGGGTAACACAAGGCCGAATAAGGTAACGGTGTATCGCACGCTGGAAAGTATGGTCGAAGGAGGGATTGTTCATAAGGCGTTTGTCGAGGAGCGGAGTCAGCATTATGAACTGGCGGATAAATGCACCGAGCATCAGTGTCATCCGCACTTTGTCTGCACCGGCTGCGGCAGGACAAGTTGTATGCACGATGTATCGGTAGCGTTGTTGACAAGCCCCCCTATCGGTTTTATGATACAAAGACAGCAGGTGCGATTAGAAGGTTTGTGCCCGGAGTGCGCATAGGGACATCTGTAATGAGCAAAACAACAAGAAAAATACTGATATTGACGGCGACGCTGCTCTTCTCGCTGCTTGCGACACAGGCCCTGCTGTTCATACATCTCTTATGTGAAGAGCACCACGCCGGGCACGATTCACACGAATGCCTTGTTTGTCAGCAGTTGCTTTCGCTGCCCCATAGTACAACGGTCGAAGAACAAACAGCGATTATTCGGTATCCTGTTTGTGAACAGAGTTTGATATTTCATATCGAAGTCGCGCCCGCGATTTCAATACCGGGTCTCTTAGGTCCGCGCGCCCCGCCGGTCGTCTCCTAATCCAGGTTAATATCACATTTATTTTTCCCGCCAAAACCATTATCGGTCAGCAGCGGGGACTTTCTATTATCCAATGGATTTACGGAGACAGACAAATGAATATACGAGCCATCAAGTATGGTTTTTGTTTTTTAACAATCCTGTTATTTGCCGGCGTTGGCCGAGCAGAACAAGGAAATGCGGCCGACAGTGAAATGCAGTCATTACGAGGGCAGGTGGCCGAACTTCAACAGCAAATGAAGAACGCAAATGAAAGGCACACCGAAGAGATAAAATTGCTTAGAGAAGAAATCGAGCTTTTGAAACAAAACCAGACCGGTACAGCAAAAGAAACAAAGACAATTGAACCAAGCCAGCCACCTACGGCGGCTGCTGGGTATATTGAAAAACCGCAGGCCGCGGCCTCGTCGGGCTTTCAGAGCTCTAATCCTGATATTTCGGCAATAGGCGATTTTATTTTTAACGGAGGGCCGACGCCCAGAGGCGAAACGCCTGATACTATCGCAGCCAGCAAGACCGCAAAGGCCCAGCTCAGGGAAGTTGAGTTTGGGTTTTCCAATCCTGTTGACCCTTATGGACGAGCAGATTTAATTCTAAGTATAGAAAGGCAGGATGACGGCTCCTATAGCCCTGATATTGAAGAAGGATATTTCACATACACAGACCTGCCATACGACCTGCAGGCAAGGTTCGGCAAATTCTACTCGGTTTTCGGAAAAGCCAATATGTTTCATACCCACGCGATGCCCTGGGTTGACAAGCCCAACGTAATCAGGAAATTCTTCGGCGACGAAGGATTGAACGACGGCGGCGGTGAAATTTCGTGGTTGGTGCCTAACCCGTGGGACAATTATATGCAGCTTACATTTGACGTGCAAAATAACGGGAACGAAGCGAGTTTTGCCGGTGACCAGGCCCATGACCTGATGTATGTTACGCACCTGAAGAATTTCTTCGACATAGACAAAGCATCCAGCATCGAACTCGGAGAAAGTTTCGCCACAGGCGACAATGCAAACACCAACGGAGGACACCGGTCAAACGTGGAAGGGCTGGATTTAACCTATAAATGGCGTGACCCGCAATACGGCCTTTACAAATCGCTGACGTGGATGAACGAGCTGCTCCTGAGCCAGAAGGAAGAAGGGGCCGAGGACACGGTGAACGCCCACGGTATGTACAGCTCGCTGGAATATCAGTTCAACAGGGAATGGAGCGTATTCGGACGATACGACTATACACAGTTTCCAGATGACAGCAGTTTGCATGAGAATTCTTACACGACAGGCCTGACGTTTCACCAGAGCGAATTTATGTTCTGGCGCGTGCAGTTCGAGCATACAGCCGGAGAGAATTACGCGGGCAACGTAAACAGAAATGAGATATGGCTGCAGGCGGACTTTCTAATCGGGCTGCATCCGGCACATCAATACTAATAAGTAAGGAGACAAATTATGAATTCGAACATAATTAAAAGAATGATTCTAACCTGCTGCATTTTGGGCATATTGCTTATTTTACCCACCTGCCTGTGTTTTGGTGCGGATAAATTAAATATTGTAACAACTACCCCAACCTTTGCGTCAATAGCAGAGTCGGTCGGCGGCGAACACGTATCGGTTACTTCAATCGGTTCCGGCGATGAGGACCCGCATTTCATTCAGGCCAAACCAAGTTATATGATGAAGGCCAGGAAAGCAGACCTTTGGATATGCGTGGGCATGGAATTGGAAATCGGTTATGAAGGTTTGATTCTTCAGGGTTCCCGCAATCCGAAAATACAAATCAACACGCCGGGCCATTTGGACGCCTCCGAAGGAATTTTGAAACTCGAACTTCCAACCGGCAAGGTGGACCGCTCTATGGGTGACGTTCATCCTATGGGCAATCCGCATTACTGGCTCGACCCTTATAACGGCAAAATAATAGCGAAAAACATCTGCCAACGCCTCAAACAGTTTGACTCTGATCACGCGGGAGATTACGACCATAATCTGGCGGCGTTTCTTTCAAAGCTGGATAACGCTATGACCGGATGGGTTGCCAAACTCAAGCCGTTTGAACATTCGAAAATTGTTACCTATCATCGCAGTTGGCCTTATTTCGCCAATCGGTTCAATCTTGACGTGGTCGCGGAGCTTGAGCCGAAGCCGGGAATTCCACCGGGACCGGGGCATATCCTCGAAGTGATAAACACAATGAAATCGGAAAAGGCCATGGTTATTTTGATGGAGCCGTTCTATAACCGCGACGATGCCGAGGCAGTGGCGAAAAAGACCGATGCAAAAGTGGTCGTTGTTCCCAACGCCGTTAATGAGCAGGTTAAGGATTATATAGCGATGCTGGACAATGTAGTTAACCGGTTGAGCGACGCATTAAGCGAGGCATCAAAATGAATGGAATGATTGAATTGCTGTTATTGCCGTTCGTGGCGTGCCTGATACTTACGGGGATACACTGCTACCTTGGCATCCACATCGTATCTCGCGGCGTGATATTCGTGGATTTGGCTTTGGCGCAAGTGGCAGCACTTGGCAGCACAGCGGCGTTATTGGCCGGATACGAACTGCATAGCACAGAGGCGTATCTGATTGCCCTTGGCTTTACCTTTGTTGGTGCGGCTTTGTTCGCTTTGGGACGGGTTCGTGATGAATCCGTCCCACAAGAGGCAATCATCGGGATTGTGTATGCCGTAAGCTCCGCCGCGGCAATTCTTGTTCTCGACAAGGCCCCCCACGGCGAAGAGGCGATAAAGGATATGCTGGTCGGGAGCATTCTTTTTGTAACGTGGCCCCAGATATTAAAAATTTCAGTAATATATCTGGCTGTGGGGTTATTGCATTTTCTGTTAAGAAAAAAATTCCTGCTAATCTCAATGAATCCGTCACTGGCCCGTGAGAGCGGCCTGTGGATTCGTTTCTGGGATTTTATTTTCTACGTTAACTTTGGTTTTGTCGTAACAAGTTCGGTGCGCGTAGCGGGTGTGCTGCTGGTTTTCAGTTACTTAGTGGTTCCGGCAGTTTGTGCAATGTTTTTTGTAAGGGGCGTGGCGGGCCGGTTATTGATTGGCTGGGGGCTTGGGTTTGCGGCAAGTGTCATGGGGCTTTATGCCTCGGCAAAATGGGATTTGCCCACAGGGGCTTCCGTCGTAACCGTATTCGGGATAATACTGGCCGTCTGCGCAGGTGCAAAATGCGCGGCCAACATAATGATTCGCCGGCATCAAACTGTGGACCCTACTGCGCTAAAGCTACGCAGGGCTGGACAATACCCCCCTGCCGGATTAACATAGGGGGTATGCAGATTTATCCGTTAAAATTTGGGCCGATATACAAAGAACGAATATGGGGCGGAGATAAACTGCGCGAGGTGTTCGGCAGAGAAATGCCTAAGGGCAAACGCATCGGTGAAAGCTGGGAGTTGGCAGATTTGCCCGCTGATAAGTCGAAAATAGTCAACGGCGAACTTGCGGGCGAGACACTTGAATCGGTGATTCGCAGATATCCGCAGGAGATAACCGGGGCGGAACAGTTTAAGCTGCCATTTCCGCTGCTTATAAAAATCCTCGATTGCGGAGATGTGCTTAGCGTTCAGGTTCATCCGGACGAAGCAACCTGCAAGAGGATGGGAAAAGGGGATTTCAAGACGGAGTGCTGGTATATTATCGAGGCGCAGCCGGGTGCGGTGATTTATAAGGGACTGAAAAAAGGCACAACAAAAGAAAAGTTTGCGCAGGCGATAAAAAACGGAACGGTCGAACAGCTGTTAGTCAAGGTACCTGTAAAAGTCGGCGAATGTCATTTTCTGCCGGCGGGGACACCTCACGCGATTGGCGCGGGATTGCTGATAGCGGAGATTCAGACGCCATCGGATACGACGTACCGTGTGTTTGACTGGAATCGCGTGGATAACAAGGGTAAGCCGAGACCATTGCATATTGAGGAGGCGATGGAGAGCATACATTTTGACCCATCAGGGGACAATCTTTCTGTGGCGTCGGTCGGGCGACTCGTTGACAGCGATTATTTCAAGGTTGACAAGGGACATCAGGCGAGAAGCTGCGATATGTTGCTGACAGCCGGGAAAATGAAGATGATTATGATTATGAGTGGGTTCGGGATGATTGTCTGCGGAGGCCAAACAGTTGACTTCAAGGCGGGCGATACGATGCTTATCCCGGCAGCATACGGCGGAGTGATGCGTTTTTCGGCGGAGACGGAGTACCTGACGGCAACGATATAAGACAAGGATGAGGTGAAACAATGCAGGTTGTGATGCTTGATTTGAAGACGCAGTTCGCGAAATATAAAAGCGAGTTGATGCACGCGGTTGAGGATGTATGTAACAGCCAGATACTTTGCCTTGGTCCTGCAGTGGAGAGATTCGAAAAGGAAGCGGCGGTGTACTGCGGATGTAAATACGCGACGGGGGTTTCGAGCGGGACAGACGCGTTATTGTTGAGCCTAATGGCGGCGGGGGTAGGGCCAGGCGATGAGGTAATCACGACGCCGTTTACTTTTTTCGCAACTGCGGGAACGGTATCACGTCTTGGGGCAAAACCCGTTTTTGTGGACGTAGATGCCGGGACATATAACATCGACCCGGCGAAGATTGAGGCAAAGATAACAAAAAAGACGCGGGCGATTATACCTGTGCACATTTTCGGCCAGACAGCACAAATGAAGCCAATTATGGAAATCGCACGCAAACACAAATTGCTTGTTATCGAGGACGCGGCGCAGGCGATGGGAGCGACACAGGATGGCTGTCAGGCTGGCAGTATCGGGGACATCGGATGCTTTTCGTTTTACCCGACGAAGAACATCGGGGCGTTCGGCGACGCAGGTATGGTTGTAACAAACAATGACGCGCTGGCGGAAAAGATTCGGCTGATGAGGGTGCATGGCGAAAACCCGAGATACTTTTACAGGATGATAGGCGGCAACTTCAGGATGGACAACATCCAGGGCGCGGTGCTGAGCGTGAAACTGAAATACTTAGATGAGTGGAACAAAAAACGGCGGGAAAACGCGGCGATTTACAACGGGCTGTTTTCCGGGACGATAGTTAAGCCACAGAAGATCGAGCAAAACAACGTGAGCATTTATCATCAATATACAATCACTGTACCGAAGAGAGAACAGTTGCAGGTATATCTGACGAAACAAGGTATCGGGAGCGGGATATTTTATCCGCAGCCATTGCATTTACAGGATTGCTTCAAAGGGCTGAGGTATAAAAAAGGCAACTTCCCAGTCGCTGAAGAGCTTACAGAGAGCGTTTTATCGCTGCCGATATATCAAGAGCTGACAAAAGAGCAGATAGAGCATGTAGGTAAGGTGGTGCTTGAGTTTTATAAATAGGATTTGGAGAATCACATTTGCTTAAGCCCAGCGACAATCCGCCGATGAGTTGGCCCGAGGGGAAAACACTTCGCGAGTTCGCGGGTCGATGGTGGGTTGCACATACTAAAAGCCGGAATGAAAAGGCGCTTGCGGGCGATTTGGCGGGCAAGAACATCAGCTATTTTCTGCCGATGACCTGGAAGGTGAAAAAGATTCGGGGCAGGACGATAAAGTCGCTGCTGCCTTTATTTGGCGGGTATTTGTTTTTCTGCGGAGAAGAGAGGCAGCGAGTAGAGACGTTAAAAACAAACAGGGTCGCGAACCTGATAGATGTCGTAGACCAACGGCGATTAGTCGAAGAGCTGTCGCAGATAGAGCAGGCGATAGCGGGCGGCGCAAATTTGTCGCCTCACGATTACATCAAGGTCGGGCAAAGATGCAAAGTGATTGGCGGTGCGCTGGCGGGGCTGGCTGGAATAGTCGTGAAGACCAGGAATGAGACGCGGCTTGTGCTGCAGATAGATATGCTGGGCCAGGCGGCCAGCGTCGAGATAGGCACGGATATGATAGAGGTTGTTGACGAAACCGAGGGAAACTGAAAAGGAGAGTTGAGTCAAATGAAGGTTTGCGTGGTAGGAATTGGGTACGTGGGGCTTGTGACAGCGGGATGCCTGGCAGAAGCGGGCAACAACGTCGTATGCGTTGACAACAACGGGAAAAAAATCGACGAGCTTAAAAAAGGCGTAATACCAATATATGAGCCGGGGCTAAGCGAGATAGTGCAGCGCAACGAGAAAGTGAAACGTCTCGAATTCACGACGGATTTGAAACACGGGGTTGATAACGCGCTGATAATATTCCTTGCGGTGGGGACACCATCGCAGCCGGACGGCTCGGCGGATATATCGGTGCTATTGGCGGTGGCAGGCGAGATTGCCCAATTTATGCCCGACTATCGGATTGTCGTTTCGAAAAGCACGGTACCAGTGGGGACATACAAAAAGGTAGCCGAAGTGATTAAGGCCAAAACGAATAAGCCCTTCGACTATGTGAGTAACCCGGAGTTTCTGAAGGAAGGTTCTGCAGTTGAGGATTTTATGAGCCCGGACCGAATCATAATCGGAACAGAGAAGCAATCGGTGCGGGAAACAATGAAGCAGCTTTACGGCCCATTTATGCGAAAAGGCAACCGGATTATATTTATGGACCCTGCGTCGGCGGAGATGACAAAATACGCGGCCAACGTGATGCTCGCGACGCGGATATCATTTATGAACGAGATAGCCGGTCTGTGTGAAAAAATGGGGGCGGACGTAGAATCGGTTCGGCAGGGAATCGGCAGCGACTCGCGAATAGGCAGAGCGTTTTTATTCCCCGGGGTCGGTTACGGCGGGAGTTGTTTTCCGAAGGACATCCGCGCGCTGATACACACAGGCGAGAAGCAAAAAATGGAAATGAAGATGGCCAAGGCGGCTCAACAGGCCAACGAGGCATCGCAAGAGAGATTCGCAGGACGCATAAGCGACTATTTCAAAGGCAAAGGTGTTACGCTCGCGGTGTGGGGACTCGCGTTTAAGGCGAAAACCGACGATGTGCGGGAATCGCCGGCCATTAACTGTGTGAATAAACTATTAGAGCAGGGTTTTAAAATTCGTGCTTATGACCCTGAGGCAGGGTTAACGGCAAAGACGGCGCTGGGCGGAAAAATCGAGATATTCGAAAACGGCTATGATGCGCTGGATGGCGCAGATGCGCTGGTTATTCTGACGGAGTGGCAGGAATTTCGTAACCCCGATTTTGAGGTAATCGTCAAAAAGCTCAAGAAACCGATTGTTTTCGACGGCAGAAACCTCTACGACCTCGATATCGCCAAAAGAGCGGGAATAGAATATCATAGCGTAGGCAGGCCAACCGTAAAGTGATGCGAGAAAGAAGCATTTAATGGAAACGGTCATTAAAATCATAGGAACAGTGATTGTTTGTATTGGCTTAGTTTATCTCATCAAACCGGAGATATTCAGGGTGATTATGGGATTCTTCGCCAAAGGCAATCGGCTGTACATAGCGGCTGTGATAAGGTTCGCGCTGGCGATAGTTTTTTTCCTCGGCGCCCGACATTGCGGCATAAAATGGGTCATCGTGCTGTTCGGTTTGATTTTCCTGCTTTCGGGGCTATTGATTTTTATGCTGGGACTTGAAAGGGCCAAAGGTATTATCAGGTGGTATCAGGAACAGCCAATTATCATATTCAGGGTCGTGGCCGGAATCGTGTTAGGGGTCGGACTGATTATTACTTATGCGGCTTAGGTTATACTTATGAAGGCAATAGTAACTGGAGCGGCGGGTTTTATCGGGTCGCATTTGTGCGAACGGCTGTTGAAAGACGGATGGACAGTCGTCGGGGTGGATAACTTTGATAATTTTTACGACCCGCAGGTCAAACGCAACAATATCAAAGATTGTTTGTGGAACAAGCAATTCAAATTAGTCGAGGCCGACATTCGCGATTCGATAGCTATGAATAAGGTCGCAGGCGAAGGTGCCGACGTCGTGGTTCATCTGGCGGCAAGAGCTGGTGTGAGGCCGTCGATTGCGCAGCCGGCTATTTACGCGGACGTGAATATAAACGGGACGGTTACACTGCTCGAAGCCGCCAAAAAGAACACCATAAAGAAGTTTGTGTTCGCCTCAAGCTCGAGCGTTTACGGCAACAACAGAAAAGTGCCCTTCTCGGAAGATGACAACGTCGATTTTCCGATTTCGCCATACGCGGCTACGAAGAAGGCGGGCGAGTTGATTTGTCATACCTACCATCACCTCAACGGAATAGCGATGACTTGTCTGCGGTTTTTCACGGTATATGGGCCGAGGCAAAGACCCGATTTGGCGATTCACAAATTCGCCAGGTTAATCGAGGAGGGCAAGCCGATACCCGTTTACGGCGACGGGAGTATGATGCGGGATTTTACATACGTTGACGACATAATCGACGGCACGGTGGCGAGCATCAAAAAATGCTCGGGATACAACATTTACAATCTCGGCGAATCGAGACCAATAACGGTCAACGCACTCATTGGTGAAATTGAAAAGGCGCTGGGCAAAAAGGCGGTTATAGAGCGACTGGACTTGCAGGCGGGGGACGTGGAGCGAACATACGCGGATGTTACAAAAGCCCGCAGGGATTTGGGATATGCCCCGAATACCGGCATCAGCGATGGTTTGAAGCGTTTCGTAGAGTGGTTCCGGCAGTAAAACCGCAAAATAATACACAAATCGTTTTGGTTTTAACCGTTCGGATAGGCGATTTTGATTGATTTTGGGCCAGCCCCAACATATAATATAGGACGTCGTTTTCTTACTGATTACCCATGGAGGACGGTGTGAGCAGATACGCCCGAATGATGGCGATGTGGGGTATTGTCGTTGCGGCACTGTGTTTTGTGCTGACGTCGAAGGTTTATGGTCTGGCAGAATCGACCGGCCCGGGCGGGTCAAATTCTATCGCAGTGCATCAGCTCGGTGAAACAGGCGAAGGCGTTAATATCGGATTCATATCAGTTTACAACGTACGAACCACACATGAGGCCTTCAAAGACGCCAACGGCGTTACCCACGTTTTCAATTACAACTTCACAGACGACAACGACGGTAATTTGATTTACGCACACGACACGCAATTGGCGGGAATAATCGCGAGCAGAGGCGGAGCCGCGTATCCGAATGATATCGGAGTCGCCCCCGGTGCTAATATTTATTGTGCACGGGTTGTGAACAATAACAGCGTTTCAAGCGCCTGGGTTGCTAATGCACTCAATACACTCATAAACACTTATAACTGCCGGGTTATAGTTACCGGCTTTGAATTTACTACAGGAACAGGAACCGACCCTAACGGCAATAGCTTATGGACCAAGATTTACGATTATTACGCATATCAGTATGGCGTGATTTTTATAAACGCCGCGGGCAACGAAAATACTTATGTCGCGATATTCGGCGACGCGTATAACGGCATAACCACAGGCGGGCTTCGACTTACTGACCCGAATAACCAGTATGATTATCGCAGGGTCGGGTCTGCCAGCGGTTCAGGGCCTACAACGGACGGCAGACGAAAGCCGGACATAACCGCACCGTCACAAAACCAGTGGGTGCCGACATCGAGCAGTGATACTGCGTGGACAACAACGTATAGTCCGACAGGCGGGGAAACGAGCTGGGCGGAACCGCATGCCGCGGGGGCGGCTGCGCTGTTACTGGGGCTTGCGGACACAACGCCGGGACCGAATGATAATAACAGCGTGGTAATAAAGGCGGTGCTGGTTAATTCTGCGATGCCGAACGTTAACAGCAAAACGGGCATCAGCACAAATCCGGCGGACCCGAACAATACCTGGCATAAGGACAGGGGTTATGGTCGGCTTGATTGTCTTCGAGCTTATCAGACGCTGAATACAAATGAGGTTGAGCCGGGGACGACAACAACACAGAACAGGGGCTGGGGATATGGCAAGATTACAAAAGGACAGTCAAACACATACACGATTCATATATCGCAAAGGTGTCGGCTTATAGCAACGACCACCTGGCAGCGAAGGGTGGATAATAATCTCACGGTGTATTTGGCGAATCTTGATATGATGGTCTATTCGCCATATGAGCCGAATGCGATTTTTAGCAAAACCATGTTTGGCTACAACACCAACGACAATCTTATAAAATGCGACCTGCCCATACTCACGCCGGGCGATTATACGATTGAGATTGCGAATAACTCGACGACCAGCGAGACAGCCGATTACGGCCTCGCCTTTGAGCTTCACCCGATTATGGCGGGCGATTTGCCGCCAATAGATTATGTCGTGGACTACAACGATTTATCAACTTTGACCGCGGACTGGTTGTCGGATGATTCGCCGCTTGATTCGCTGCTGGTCCCCAACGGTGTTATAGATTTTGCCGACTTCGCGATACTGACGCAGGACTGGCTGCAAATCGATCCCTTCTACTATCAATATTGAAGCAGTTATAAAGCTATAACGAATGAGCCAATTTGATAAACAGCAAAGGTGATGATATAGGCCAGCACGGTGAGGGAAACAAACTGGAAGGCGGCCCAGAACCAGGAGCTGGTTTCCGAGCGGGTGACGGCAACAGTGAGGAAAAAACTTGTTGAACCAAAGAGACGATGTTAGAATAGCTGCAACGGGGCGTGGCGCAGTTTGGCTAGCGCACTTGCATGGGGTGCAAGGGGTCGCAGGTTCGAATCCTGTCGCCCCGATTAAGTTTCGACCTTTGAGCACGCGAAAGACCACAAGCGGAGCATATTTAGGGCAGTGAGAGCGGCCCTGGTGCGAATCAAATCCCTCGTATAAGAGAACAGGCATCTTTTCGTTTGGCAATCATCGCCGTCGCAAACGCTGATATACACAAGGCCGACGGGCTTTTGTTTGCTGCCGCCTGCAGGACCGGCGATGCCTGTTATAGCGATAGCAAAATCCGACTTTGCTTTTTTTCTGGCGGCAATCGCCATAGCGGAAGCGACCTGTTCGCTGACCGCGCCGTGTTTTTCGATGAGTTGCTTTGGCACACCAAGCAGTTCGGTTTTGGCCTTATTGCTGTAAGTTATCCAGCCATGGGTAAAGTATTTGCTTGCGCCGGGGACATCGGTAATGAGCTTTGTCAAAAGCCCTCCTGTGCAGGATTCAGCAACGGTGATTGTCTTGTGGTGCAGAGTCAGCCACTGCCCCACTACTTCCGGCAGCGTCTGGTCATCGACTCCGAAGATGAGGTCGCCGAGAAGCGAGCGGAGATGGTCAACGTCTTCTTGGGCCATTTGCTCGGCTTGTTTTTTTGTCTTGGCGGAGGCGACAACGTGAAGTGTGATGACGCCTGAACCTACGGTTGAATTTATCAGCGGGTTTCTGCCGCGGTCCATAAGGTCGCCGAGTTTTTCTGCGAGCGCCGATTCGCCGGCGCCAAAACACCGGACTTTTTTGACAATAGTAAAGCCGGTGGCCCCCTTCTTTGCCAAACGAGGCAGGACGGACTTTTCAAGCATCTGCTTCATCTCGACCGGCACACCGGGCATTGCGAAAAAGAGTTTTTTCTTTATTTTGGCAAAAATGCCCGGCGCGGTGCCAAATGGGTTTTTGAGAGGCGATGCGCCTTTTGGAACGCAGGCCTGAATGGTATTTTTTTCCGGCATCGGCAATCCCCTGTCGGCAAAGAATTTTCGGATGTCCTTCAATAGGGCCGGTTTGACCTGCAATTTGACTCCCAGCAATTCCGCGAAGGCCTGTCGAGTGATATCATCATCTGTAGGCCCCAGACCGCCCGTAACGATAACGATATCCGCGTCTTCGGCTGCGCGTTTGAGCGAACGGACAATTTGTTTTATATTGTCACCGATGGTATAAACACTGACGACGGGTATGCCGATTGAAAGCAACCGGCCGCAGATATATGGACAGTTCGTGTCGGTCGTGTGGCCGTTAAGAAGCTCGTTGCCGATACTGACTATGCACGCTTTAATCATAGCATTTATCTTACAAAGTAATCATTGCCTTGACGACGCCGTCGCGGTAATCAGCGACGAGGTCAAACGCCTCTTTTGCCTGTTCAAGTTTGAAACGATGGGTAACGAATGAGTCAATCACCGCCCTGCCTGAAGCCACGAGTTCAATCGCCCGCGAAGCGCAGCGGTTTTGTCTGCGGACGTTGATAATGGTGATTTCCTTTCTTCTGATACGGTTGATAGGGAAACTGACGCGGTCGAATTCGGGGATGCCGACGAGCATAAGAATACCGCCAGGCCGCAGAATTTCGACGGCCTGGTCGATTGTATCCTGCTGACCTGCGCACTCGCAGGCGATATCGACGCCCAGCGGTTCACGCTGAAGAATATCCTTCACAACGTCCCCTTTGTCCGGATTGCCTGCCCAAGTTGCGCCGGCCTTTTTTGCGAACTCAACGCGATAGTCAAGTTTGTCGGTCATATAAACAGCGCCGGCACCCTGTATTTTCGCAGCGGCTAAACAGCTTAGGCCGATGGGGCCTGAGCCGAGAATGGCTATCTTGTTACCTTTGGCTAAATGCGATTGCTGAATGGTATAGACACCGATTGTGAACGGTTCGCAGAGGGCGGCCTGTTCGTGAGTCAGTCGGCCATTTGTCGGCAGACAGCAATCCTCGGGCATAACGATATATTCACAAAGACATCCGGCCAGTTCACCCGGAACGCCGAGAAATTTCAAGTTACAGCAGGTATTCTCTCTGCCCATTTTGCACTGAGGACATTCGTGGCAGGATACAGCGGGTTCGACGGCGACGGTATCACCCGGCCTGACGTGCTTTACTTTTTTGCCGACTGCCTCCACAATCGCGGAACATTCGTGGCCGACCAAATAAGGGTATTGCACAATTTTGGAACCGATTCTGCCCGTGAGATAATAATGAACGTCGCTGCCGCAGACGCCAACAACGGCGACCTTTAGGAGAACATCGTTGTCATTTTTTATTGATGGCTTCGGCAAATCAATTATTTGTGCCCGTCTTATGCCCGTTAGCACGGCCGCCTTCATTACAAATTCTCCGGCAATACACTTATCGCCGCCCCGCTGTCCCGGACGGCAAAACATCGCCTGTGCTTATAGCATAAATTATGCCGGCTCGCCAGTATTACGCGAGTGATTTGAATTTTGGCGAATAAATTGGCGTTTTTAATAAAGGCGAATTTTAAAATCGTCAAAATCGTTGTTGTCACTAGGCGAATTGAGATTTTTGAGCGTTATTAACTCGCTTGCGTTTTTAATTTTCAGCGATTTAATAAAGCCGGCAGACACACCGAATGGTACGCCGTTATTATCACTCTGGGGGTAATTCAAAGTTGCGCTCAGGATATTCGCCGCGGCGATATCGCTATTGATGAAACAATTGGGTTCGCCCCTGATGCCCTTTACCACGATACTCTTGATGGAGACCGAGACATTATTGATATCGGCGGGGTAAGAAGGCAACCAGGTAACGCCGTTTTTAATGCCGGCAAAGCAAAGCGAATTTATCATCGCTCCGGCATTGATTGTGCCAATGTTCCCATCGGATATTATTTGGCTGTCGGTAATGTGACTCTTTGCGGTAAGAGCACCCAGGGCGAGCACTTTGGCATTCGGCGCCTGGTCCAGAGTCAACGTTGCCGAGGTAATGTTCAAAGCCGAAACGCTTTTAATCGTATTACAATTCCACTCGCCCGATAGAGTTCCCGCGGTGTTGATACTGCCGACAGAGGCGTCGAGCGTAACGTTCACGTCCAGGTCGCCTGCAATTTTTCGTTTCTTGTCGCCCTTGGTCGTAATGCTGGCAATCGACGGCGCATCGATAGTTCCGCCGAGCCATTCGGTCGCCGAAATTGCCTTTACCGGCATTTGGCTGTTTATCGTCAGGTCGGCCACCCGGCCAAAGCCAAGCGATACCGCTGCTTTTGAGTTCAATGAAGAACCGACGGTTATCGTATGGTCGGTCGAATTATTCACGTCATTGATAATCAAGCTTGCGAGCGAACCAGATACCTTTATATTGCCTCGCAGGTTTGTCGTTTTGGCTGTAATCGCTTTAAGCGGGCCGTTTGAATTTATATCGCCAATGCTGATTTCAGTTTTTGCCGCGATTGCCAGTTGCGATTTTTCGCCTGTGCCATATAGGTTCACCTGGTTGAAATTGGCGTCGCCGACTATTTCGCCATATCCTCCGCCCGTCAAACTGAACGTAACAGAAACACCACAGACGTCGGGGACCGTTAATTTTGAGTTCTTTTTGTTGCCGGGTATATCTCCGAATTGCCACAGAACAACGGTCCCCTTAACCGGGAACGAGAAGGGATTATTATCGATGTCGTTGTTGTCAAAAGAGATGGTCCCTTCAAAAACGCCTATCTCGACTGTATCCAGCGTAACGGTAAAGGTTGTGTCCCCGCCCGGAACCAGCGTCGATTCTGCGGGCTGCGTAATAGTGAAGTGCGTCGGCTCAGCAAAAGGCACATCCAACACGAGTGTTTTGCTGCCGTTATTGCGAATAGTAAAAGTTTTGCTCGGCCCCGTAAGCCTGACAGGAGCAGTCCCCAGGACAACCGCGGTGGTTTGGTCGCTGGCAATTTCATTTGCTTCGCAAAAAACCCTCAGCTGGACCCCTTCCGGGATAATACTGCCGAATTTCCACAGGTCATTCAAATTGCCGTCGCTGCCAAATTGGTCGTATCCACTTCCGCCGAAAAGCCACAGGGTATTTGAATCGATACAGGAAGCGCTGTAAATGCGCGAGCCCGGTGTGTTATCCGAATCTGCGGTTCCTTTGGTGCCGTATGTGCCGGATTGCGATACGGTTTTCGAGCCGCTGACCCATTCCCAGACAGAGCCGTTAAACTTCCATAAATCATTTAATAATCCGTGAGTTCCGTCACTATCGTATCCTATTCCGCCGAAGAGCCATAGATAGCCATAGTTGTCTCTCCAAGAGGCGAATGCCTCGCGGTCGCCGGGGGTAGTGTTTGCAGCAGATTTCCCCTGTGTTCCATATACTCCGGCTAAATGCCGATCGGCAAGATTTGAGCCGCTGACCCACGTCCATTCATTGGTGTTAAAGTCAAATTTCCAGCAATCGCTCAAATACCCGCCTGAGCCCCTGCTGTCATAACCTCTGCCGCCATAAAGCCACAGGTTGCCTTTGGTATCCATCCACAGGACGCTTCCATATCTTGTCCCCGGCACATTATCCGCATCCGCGACGCCTTTGGTGCCGTAAACTCCTTTGTGAGAGACGCTTTTTGAGCCGCTGACCCACGTCCATTTGGAGCCGCTATACTTCCATAAATCATTCAGCATTCCTGCTAAGCCGCTGCTGCCATAGCCGTAGCCACCGAAAAGCCAAAATGTCCCGTTGCTGTCCGTCCAGGTTGAGCTCCACCCTCTCGCCCCTGGCGTATTACTTGAAGCCGCAACTCCCACTGTTCCATACACACCATATTGACTGACGGTACTGGAGCCACTCACCCATGTCCAGTTACCGCTACTGGTGCTAAACCTCCACAAATCATTTAATAGTCCGTAGGTCCCGTTGATATCGTATCCGTTTCCGCCGAAAAGATAGAGATCGCCGCTGGTACTACTGGTACCTGTCCACGAAACACTGTTGCTTCTCGCACCCGGCGTGTTATCCAAATCCGAGGAACCTTTGGTGCCGTATATTCCGGTTTGGTAGAACACATTGGTCACGGCATCAGGACCTTTTACCAATGTCCAGTTCGCCCCATTATACTTCCACAAACCGTTCAACTGGCCCGTGTTCGTGCTGCCCACACCTATGCCATACCCGCCGAAAAACCACAGGTTTCCGTCGCTGTCTATCCAGGAGATACCTCCCTCTCGTCCGCCTGGGGCGTTGTTTGTGCCGGGTGGGTTATGATTATTTTCGCCGCTGACCCATGTCCACATCGCATCATCAGCTGCCGCAGTAACCGAAAGAGCGCACAGCATAATGAAGATGAGTATTGTTTTTAAGCTTGTGTTCATCATAATTTTGCCCTCAGATGATAAAAGTAGCATAATACCAATTTCGGACAGAAACGTCAAAAAAATGTGGTGTTATTCACTTAAACTATACAAACCAAGAGGGAGAAAGGTTTGAAGTTTGCCGAATGAATTGTTATATTGGCTTATGCAAAAAGAATTTGCGCCCGTAGCTCAACTGGACAGAGTGCCGGGCTTCGAACCCGGAGGTTGCAGGTTCGACTCCTGCCGGGCGCAGTTATTTGTCAGCGAGAAGAAATCCACCTCGAATACCGCCTCAAAGTGATTGCGTTTGCCCCCGGTAACTCACTATCTCGGCCTTGCGGCAGAAGCGTTAGTTATGGGGCGAGGAAGGCGTCTGCCTCAGAAGCCGCAAAGCGGAATCGTCTCTTTAATCAACCTGGCAAAGCTATTGGGTGATAACCTTTAGCTTCCAGTCCGGCTATAAACGTACTAATAACAGCATCAACCGATAGTGACCCTTGATTGGCGGCCTTGGTATGTGTGGTATCAAGCGTCATTGTAGCCGCGCCTGACCCGAAAAGCTCCTGGCTGCTGTCCAATAGCTGGGCCCACCAGGTAATCAAACTTCCACTTAAGCTGCTTGCAGCAAACTCCTTGCTGCTCGCGCCGACATCTGTGAGCTTAACGTTGCCGGTCATCACAAACTCATAGTAAAAGGGGCTGTTATAGTCCCATATATCAAGCTCAACAACATTGGCTATCTGGTACAAGTCGACGCCGGCGCGATCCTCGTCAAGCGAATCCTCATAGTACTTGAGATTGCCGCTCGCATCTTTACCGTAAAGTACCATTTGCTTGTCGTTGACTGCTTCATTGCTATCGTTAATATCTATCGCCGCATACCCCTTGACCGAAATGCTGATTATTTTTTTTTGGACGTTCCATTCCACCGCCTTCATTCCGCCGGTAATTTTGTAAACAAGAATGTATCCATACGATGGCGTACAAACACCCAATACCGCCAACACCACAGTTAACCCCAGTAATTTCCTCATTTTTTTGGTTTCCTTATTTTGTCATTAAATAAAAATTCCGACGAAAGCCGCCCCGAACTTGCCTGCGATTCTGATTATATTCACAAAGCCATAATTGTAAATAGAAATATGCTCTGACTGTAACTGCATAAAATCATTATCGCGAAGCGATTCCGCGGTTTTGAGATTTGATTTTTGAGTTAAATTACGGGGCTAAGAATACGTCTGCTTCTGATGTGGGCACTTCTACGCCCTGATAGGTTTGCGTGTTCTGTATTGTGTAGATATCGTCTAAAGAGATGTCAACGTATCGGTTCTTGATGAATGCGACCGAGCCGTCGCAGAACAGAACGTTTTGACCTCTGCCTCCGTGATTCGGGCTGTTTTGCTTCAAAAGCGCGTCGCTGATATTGACAATCAATGCCTTTTCGGATGCCGAAACATTGGCAAATATGGGGCTCATATCCGCTATGATTACCTGCCTGCTCATTTTTTCCAGCCCCGCCTTCGGACAGCCGATGCGGAAACTATACGTAACTAAATTTCGTTTGGGAAAATCGTTGTATTCTTTGGCGTTGTAATTGGAACTACAGGAAGGTTTGGTGGTGGGGCACATAAAGGCGTCCTGTTTTACATAACCTTTCTTTACCAGGACCCACATCCTGCGCGTATTCGATACGTTTTCAGGCCCCTGATAACCGACTTTCCACCACGGGTCGCCCGGTGCTGATGCAAGTGTCGGCATCTGGCCATTGTTGTCGTTCCTGTAATTGCTCAGGCCGGCAAATAACCCCGCCATTTGAGACCCCCCGCACTTGGTCTGCCATGACATCTGGCGGGCGTAGCTTGTGGCCATATTCCAGCCGGTAATAAGGCCACTACCCACAAGGACAAAAACGGCCGCTGTGGCTAATCGGCCAAAAATATCATGCCAGAAACCCGTTTTGCGTTTTTGCTCCGCCGCCAAAAGCTGATTCAAACCAACCTGGCTGGTCCGCAGCGTCTGCTTGATACGCCAAATCGTTCCCTCCGCCAGTTCATCAGGACATTCTTCAGGCGTGATGCTTTCAAGGGGTAATAACGCTGACTTTATTGAAGTGACGAATTTCGCTGCCTGTTCGTTTGAAAATACTAACTCCTGTGCCTGTGCTGACTCTGCTTCTGATGTAATCCCTAAACAATAATCGAAGAGAAGCTCTTTTTGCTGACTATTTAACGATATCATTGCGTTTTTTTGCTCCTAACGACCGTTTTCCAATCCTTGGCAAACCGACCTACTGCCGTATGCAACCGGCTTTTTACCGTGCCAATAGGGATACGCAGAACGTCGCTCATTTGTTTGTAGGAAAAATGGTTAAAATACGCCATAACCAAAATTTCTCGCAGATTATCCGGTATATCCGCTATAACCCGTCTTACGTTGGCGGCAATTTCGCCCTTTTCGAGGTCATCGTAAGGTCTTTCCTCCTCGGATGTTAGGACGTTGAGCATATCGTCAAACGACATTTCGTCGGAGTCGCTCATAGTGCCGATGGACACAGTCGCGGTTCTCTGCATTTTTCTCAGGGCGTCTTTGGCCTTATTCGCGGCTATGGTGTACAGCCAGGGGCGAAGAGGCCTGCTGGGGTCAAAACTGGCCTTGCTGGTGAATAGCTGTAAAAAGGTCTCCTGGAAGACGTCATCAATAAGGTCAGTACGATTGAGGAAATTCCGCAAAAAGGCGTATAGGCCATTTTTGTAACGGCCAACAATTTCCTGAAACGCGCCTTCCTCGCCTGCCGCGGAGCGGTCCAATAGTTCGCCGTCACTCAGTTTTGTGAAATCGGTTGCCATAGTATTTCTATCTGTTTATTTAGACAATCAAGAATAAAGGGCGGTATTATAACATTTTGCGGGCAACTTAAAACCCTTTTATCCGCAAAATTCCGGCCTTTCCCACCATCAAGGCAAAGGACAAGGGGCAGAACACAGGTAAGTTGAGGGTCACTGTCAGGAATTCGGCAAGTTTTCCAAGCATATCGCGGCGATTTTTTTGAGATGTGGCAGACCGGGGCGCAGTAAGGGGGAATGGGCGAAGCGGACGTGGAATTCATCTTCGATGAAGTTGAGGACCTCATTCAAATCAAGGTTGGCACGGTCGGGATGGAAAACAAACTTCTTATTGGCACAGTATGGGGCATTTTGCTGATATGGGCAGGCAAGCAGACATTCGCCGCAGCCGAAAAGGTGATTGCCGATTTTGGGGGCGAGGTCGGCGGGAATATCGGTGTTGGCCTCGATAGTCAGATAGCTTATACATTTAGTGGCGTCGAAGGAGCCATCGGGCTTTAATGCCTCGGTGGGACAGGCGGCGATGCAGCTATCGCAGCCGGGGCAGGATTCCGTCATCGGCTTATCAGGGTCAAGTTCGAGATTGGTTACGATTTCGCCAAGGAGGATTTGAGGGCCGAGGCGTGGATTGACGAGCATACGGTTTTTGCCGATGATGCCAAGCCCCGCCCTGAAGGCCAGCGCCCGTTCGAGCAAAGGCGAGGAATCAACACAAATTTTAAACTGCATGCTCGAACAGGTAATTGAAGCGATAAAATCCGCGAGCTGACGCAGCAATTTTTTTATAAACGGGTGATAGTCATCGTATTGCGCGAAGGCGGCGACGCGGCCCTTCCCGTCGTGCGACATTTCCGGCGCGGAGGGTGGTGGTTTATAGCCCAGGCCGACAACGATTACGGATTTGGCGCCGGGGAGTAATTCGGCGGGGTTGGTGCGTTTGCCGAGGTTTCTGTGCATCCAGGTCATCTGGCCCGCGTGGCCGGCATTGAGCCAGGCGAGAAGGCGATTGACTTGCTCGCCGTGCACGGGCGAGGCGTCGGTGATACCGACGAGGTCGAAGCCGAGGGCAAGGGCCTTTTGCTTAATCTGTTCGGTAGCCGTCATTTTTTGCGCATAGTAAACAGGTGTAGGGTGTAACTCATATTATATCACGGCTTATGACTGTTTGAAAGCCAAGTAGGAACTAAAAGCGTATTGTAAATATAGGGCAAAGCAATTATATTGGCACCAAAACAGTATTTATGGAGACAGACAAGTGAAGCAGGGATTGACGGGACTGATTGGCGGGTCGGGGCTTGGTAATGTGCTGGCCGACAAAATAGAGGACGCAAAGTTTTGCGACGTGGCGACACCATTCGGAAAACCCAGCGACAGGATTATGATTGGCAGGATTGGCAAAAGGCAGGTGGCCTTTATCAACCGCCACGGACAGGGTCACAAATTATCGCCCAGTGAGGTCCCATACGCCGCGAATATATTCGCATTAAAAAAACTGGGTGCCCACGCCATCATAGCGACGTGCGCGGTGGGCTCGCTTCGCAGCTCAATCCGCCCCGGCGAGCTTGTGATTGTTGACCAGTTTATCGACCGCACATTCCGACGGCAGAGCAGTTTCTTTAACGGTTATGCGGCGGTTCATACCGAGATGGCGCAGCCGACGTGCGGGCGATTGGGGGGAATTATCGCGGAAGCGGCGAGAAAATTAGCCGTCCGGACGCATCGCAAAGGGACATACGTCGGGATGGAGGGGCCGATGTTTTCGACAAGGGCGGAGTCGCTGATGCACAGGATAATGGGCGGGGATTTGATAGGGATGACGGCGATGCCTGAGGCAAAATTGGCCAGAGAGGCCCAGATGTGTTATTCGCTGGTCGCGCTGGTGAGCGATTACGACTGCTGGAAGCCGCAGAAGAAAAGAAGGGACAAGCAGGAACTCCTGCGGGAGATAATCGGGAACCTGAATCGGGCAAGCGGTCACTGCCTGAAACTGATAGAGACAATCCTGGTGAATAAACGCGAGCTGGTTTGCGAAAAGTGCGACTGCAGACGGAGTTTGGATTTGACGGTCTGGACGGACGCAAAATCGATATCCGCGACAGAAAGAAAAAGGCTGAAAGTATTGTTTGAATAAGAGAAATCGGCAGGGTAAACCCCGCCCTACCACCTGCAACTAAAACGATTTACGAGCAGAGGTTTCGCACGGCGGTGACACAATCCGGGGAATCGTTTTTAGGGTAACGTTTCTGCATCGCGGCGGCGACGAGGCCCACGAACATCGGTTGCGGTCGCAATGGGCGGGAAGTCAGGCAGGGATGGGCCTGAGTGCCGACGAAGTAAGGATGTGAGGGTATTTCAAGAATTTGCATAATGGGTTGTCCCGGGGCTTTGCCTGAGAAAACAAGACCTGCTTTTTCGAGCGAGTCGATATAACGAGGGGCAACTTCGTAGCGATGCCTGAATCGCATCCTGACGGAACGTGATTTTGCAAAGAGCTGCCAGGCGAGCGTCTCGGGTTTTAGCTCGATATCGAAGCCGCCGAGGCGCATATTTCCGCCGAGGCCCTCGATTTTCAATTGCTCCGGAAGATAATCAATAACGGGTTCTTTGCAACCCGGCTCAATCTCTGTGCTGTTGGCGCCGGTCAATCCGCAGACGTTTCGAGCAAATTCGATTACGGCCATCTGGAAGCCGAAGCATATACCGAGATATGGGAGGTTGTTTTCGCGGGAGTGTTTGACACAGCAAATTTTGCCTTCCGCGCCGCGCGTGCCGAAGCCGCCGGGGACAATTATGCCATCGACGTCGGCCAGGTGGGTCGATACGTTGGCGTCGGTGAGGTTTGTTGTTTCAATCCATTTTATATTTACCTTTGCGCCCAGCGCGATGCCCGCGTGCTCAAGGGCATTGATGATTGAGGCGTAGCTGTCGCGGACGGAGGTATATTTGCCGGTGATGGCGATTGCTACGGATTTCTGTGCGGCATCGATTTTGTCGGTGAAGTCGCACCACTGTGCCCAGCTTTTGCGTTCGTGGCGAAGATTGAGACGGTCTTCGATTTTCAGGAGGCGCGCGACCTCGAAATCAAGGCCCTTGTCGCGGAGCATCGCCGGGATTGTATAAACGCTGGCGGAATCGTGCAGCGAGACGACCCGTTCGAAGGGGACATTGCTATAGACGCTGATTTTCTGGCGGACGGTATCGGTAACGGGACTCGTCGCCCGGCAGGCGATGATGTCAGGTTGCACCCCAAGCTGCATAAGTTGTTTGATGCCTAATTGCGCGGCCTTTGATTTCTGCTCGCCTAATGTCTGCGGTTCAAGAATATACGTCAGCGCGACAAAGCAGGCGCTGTTCGGGCCTTCTTCGTAGGCCAGTTCGCGCATCGCCTCGATGAAATACGCGTTTTCGAGGTCGCCTACGGTGCCGCCTATTTCGACGAATACAATATCGGCGTTTGATTTCATCGCGAGATTTCGCAGGCGTAATTTTACTTCGCCAGTAACGTGCGGAATCATCTGGACGTCTCTGCCTAAGTAATCGCCCCGGCGTTCTTTGTTGAGGACGTCGTTAAAGATTTGGCCGGAGGTGCAGAAGTTCGCCCTGCTCAAATCCTGGTCGAGCATACGCTCGTAAGTGCCCAGGTCCATATCGCATTCCATACCGTCGTCGAGGACGAAGACCTCGCCGTGACGGAATGGGTTGAGCGTGCCGGAGTCGATGTTGAGATAACCTTCGAGCTTGATGGGGGCGACCCTGAGGCCCTTGTCCTGCATCAGTTTGGCGAGACAGGACGAGAATATGCCTTTGCCGAGACCGCTCATCACGGTGCCCATTACGAATAGGTATTTCGTTTTGCCTGGCTTGTAGCCGGGCGGTATAGGCGAGAAAAATTCGCTGTCAGTTGATGTTTTACTTACCGATGTCAACAGTTCGCTGTCTTTCATAAATCACCGTCCGTGTTTTCCTCTAACGTATCGTTTGACGAATTCCGCGTATTGTTCGGGCGTGTCGATGCCGGCACAGGTGTGCTTTACCTTGGCGATAAGTATATCGAAGCCATTTTCAATGGCACGCAATTGTTCGAGTTTTTCCAGTTTTTCCAAAGTGGTCTGCGGCAGCTTTGTAATCTTCAACAGGAAATCTTTTCGATAAGCATATATGCCAATATGACGCAGATAATTCTTTATTTCGCCTATGCTTCCCTGCTGACGGTCGTATGGGATAACGGAACGGGAGAAATAGATGGCCCTGTTCATTATTCGTTGTTCATTATTCATCGTAACAACTTTTACGATGTTGGGGTCGGCGATTTGTTCTTTCGTTTCAAATTCGGCGGCTAACGTGGCCATCGGATAATCTATGTTGTCCAATAAAAGCTTTGCAACCGTATCGATATTTGCGGGGTCGATTTCGGGTTCGTCGCCTTGTAAATTGACTACTATATCGAAATCCCGTTCCCTTACTGCCTCGGCGATACGATCTGTGCCGGAGGGGCAATCAGGGTTAGTCATAATACATTCGGCGCCGAAGGATTTGGCGGCTTCCGCGATTCGCTCATCGTCCGCGGCGATTATTACCCTGTCTGGTAATTTGGCGAGTTTGGCCTGTTCGTAAACGTGCTGAATGAGGAATTTGCCGGTATCTTTGGCGAGAACTTTGGCTGGGAATCTTGTTGAGCCGTAACGGGCCGGGATACAAACTATGATTTTCTGTTTTGGCATCGCCAGTAGTTCGACCTTTCGGTCCTACTCAGGGCAAGCTGCGCTCACCTCAGGTAGTTTTTTTTCCAAACTACTGTAGTATCATATTAGCTGAAATAGCATTCTGTGTCAAGACAGGCAAGTCAAAAATTTGCGATAATATTCAGAGAAGTCCAGGCGGGCAGAAAATGCTTTACAAGCAGGTGGTTAAGTGTAAAAATAGCCGACCGCTTGAAGGTATATGAGGCAAAAAATTCGACAGAGCTACTACTGAAAAACCAGGAGAGCAAACCGATATGAAGCTACTGAAGAATCTGTGTATAGCGGCATTTTTGTTTGTCTTTTTGATGCCATTCAAAACCGCAATAGCCTCCACCGGAGGCGCAGCATCCCATCTGCTTAACCTGTCCACGATAGACATGGTCATAATCGCGATTTACTTTGTGGTAGTTCTCGCAATCGGGTTTTACCTGAAAAAATATGCCAGCACGGGCGATGCCTTTTTTATGGCGGGTCGGAAAATGACGGCCTGGATAGCCGGCCTGAGTTTCATTTCCGCCAATTTAAGCTCGCTGGAAACAATGGGCTGGTCGGCGATGGCGTATCAGTATGGAATGTTAGGCGCACACGCATACCTGATAGGCGCGATACCCGCGATACTGTTTTTAGCCATTGTTATGATGCCGTTTTATTATATTTGCAGAACACACTCAGTGCCCGGTTATCTGAAGCTGCGATACGGCGAAGGTCCGAGGGCGCTGGCGGGCATCTCGTTCACGTTCCTGACGGTGATGGTCAGCGGCGCCAGTATGTTCGCGATGGCGAAAATCCTGAACCTGCTGCTTGGCTGGAATATGAACGTGAGTATCTGGGTGTCGTCGATAACGGTCGGCATCTACGTGTTCTTAGGCGGCCTGCTGTCGGCGGTATTTAATGAGGTGCTGCAATTCTTCCTGATATGGCTGGGAACGCTTTTGGTTCCCATACTTGGAATCATCAGCGCCGGCGGATGGACCAAAATGCTGGAAACCGCGCAGAAGAATGCGGCGATAATCCACCCGACGGTGCAGAACGCCGACTTCACCAGCTTGTGGCGAAACCTCGGGTCGTTCGATACGAACCCGATGGGCATCGACTGGTTCGGAATGGTTTTCGGGCTGGGTCTGGCCGTAAGCTTCGGCTACTGGTGCACGGACTTTTTGCAGGTGCAGCGAGTAATCATTGCCAAGGACCTGCGTTCTGCCCAGAACGGCACGGTCATCGGGGCGATGCTCAAGATGCTTGTGCCGATTATCGTTACCATCCCAGGCCTGCTGGGGCTGGCAGTGCTGCTCAACCGTGACGGAAGTCCGATGATATTAGTGCCGGAGAGCGACCCGCGTGCCAACATCACTCTTCGCACGTTCAATGACGTGCTGCCGCTGCTGATGGGCCAGTATCTCGGTCCGGGCCTTCTTGGGCTTGGTGTGACGGCGATGATAGCCGGCTTTATGTCGGGTATGGCCGGCAACGTCAGCGCATTTGCTACGGTATGGACTTATGACGTTTATAAACCGCTGCTGAACAAGAAAGCCAGCGACAAACATTATCTGAACATGGGTCGGTGGTGCTCGATACTGGGTGTGCTGATATCCATAGCCACCGCCTACGCACTGTTTTATTTCTCGAACATCCTTGAGTTTCTGCAGGTGTTGGTGTTCTTCTTTATCGTGCCCCTGTTCGGCACGGTCATCCTGGGAATGTTGTGGAAGCGAGCAACGCCGGCGGGCGGTTTCTGGGGATTTCTGGCCGCCATCATCATCTCGATGAGTATGTGGGTGTTCGTACACACGTTCCCCGAGGGTTCCAGGCCGCATCCCTCGGTTGTCATCAGCAATAATGCCGTGGTATCAGTGACCAAACAGGACGGCGATAAAATATCGCAGGTGGTTGTCGAAAGCGGCCAAATCCAGACCACGAACGTCGCAATACCGCTCGAAGCCGGCAAAGAGCCGGTAACGTCGGGTCAGTATGTGGTGCCGCAGACAGGCGTTGAGTTGCCCGGCGTGGTAAGGGACGGTGCTATCGCCAAGAACCTGCGAGTGCTCGTCCCCGACGCGGTGGAGGCAGACACCAAACAGCACACCAAGTTCGGCGTGGAGGGTATTTCCCTGGTGCTCAAGCCCGGCGTGACAATTCGAGCGTCATATATCGCGAAAAAATTCGATGCGGCGGCGTTTAACCCGGCGCACACAAAGTACGTGGCCCGCTCCGAGAAGGCCAAGCCGATGGCCGTAAATATGTATAGCGCGTTCTGGTCGCTGCTGGTGTGCCTTAGCGTAACGATTGGGGTAAGCATTTTCACCAAACCCAAGCCAGTCGAGGAATTGAAGAATCTGGTGATGGGCCTGACGGATATCCCGGACGAAGGACCGTGCCCGTGGTACCACAACCCGAAATTCTGGGCGGCGGCCGTGCTCATAGTGCTGATAGCCATAAACATCATCTTCTGGTAAGGAGCAATATATGCATAACGAACATCAAATTCCTATCTGGTTCTTCATTGGCCTGTTGCTGACGGTATATGGCGTCCTGATACTCGGATGCGGCATATACAACGTCATCAATCCGCCTGAGCATCCCGTGAAGCTGGCAAATCTGCACGCTGACATCTGGTGGGGCATTCTGCTTTTGGTTATTGGACTGATTTACAGTATTAAGTACAGGCCGTCCAAAGGGCAACCTTGACCTTTTATTGTTTTACATGGGGGTTGAACGAATATGCTTAAAAATATACCGGAAGTAATTTCTCCTGAGCTTATGAAGGCGCTTATGGAGATGGGACACGACGACGAGATTGTTTTGGCGGACGGTAATTTCCCCGCCGCAAGTGTCGCGAATAAACTTATCAGGTGCGAAGGGTACGGTATTCCCGAGATTTTGGAAGCGGTCCTGAAGTTTTTCCCGCTTGACCAGTACGTGGGCCGCCCTGTCGCGCTGATGGCGGTTGTGCCCGGCGACAAAACCAAACCCACAATATGGGAAGAATATCGCAAAATAATCAAGGCAAGCGGCGAAAAGTTTTCTGATTTTGAGTTCGTTGAAAGATTCGCGTTTTACGAGAGGGCCAAAAAGGCCTACGCCGTCGTCGCCAGCGGCGAAAAGGCCTTATACGCAAACATTATTCTCAAAAAAGGCGTTTTATAATCAGCGATTAAACTGATTTTGCGACGCTAAATTATGAGACCATAGCGATAAAACGCTTATTTTGTAAATTTTTCAGGATTAGCCATTGACAAAAAAGCCGGAATGTGGTAAGATGAGATGATAATGCAGAATAACCGTGGCAATTTGTTTGGTTGGTGGTGGCCTGTTGGATAAATCCGGCGGGCAGGCGGGAAATCTGCACTAAGAAAAAACAATAAAATCAAAGTAATTTACGCGGCCTGTTGGAATAAAGACAACAGGCCGCTTTTTTTATTGTAATTGGAACGTATGCAGATAAAGATGACGCTTTAAGGACACGCTCTTATGGAAGATTACAAGCAGATAATAGAGAACGCCAAGCCGGGCGAGATAATCCCGATTGTCAAACGAATCGAGATGGCTGACCCGATGGACTTTTTCGCCAAGATAAGCGACTACGGACGGACGAAGAACTGCTGTCTATTGGAATCGAGGGAGTATCTGGCGGGAAGTTCCGCGCTCAGTTTCGGGACGGCCAAGCCGGCGTTATACCTGATGGGCAAAGGAAGAGAATTTGAAATCAAGGCACTGACCAAAACCGGCAGGAGAATGATTAAATACCTGACCTTCGACCCCAAAAGGTTCGGCTTTTGCGAAACCGCGGACTTCAACGCCGAACGGATTAAGGGCACAATCAGGAAACCCGCGGGATTAGTGGATGAGCAGACCCGCCTGACAAGCACAAACCAGATGGACGTCCTGCGTGCGGTAGCTTTCTCATTTCGGCTGGCAAGCAAACCGTTCCGCGTAACCTGCGGATTGCTTGGCGCGTTAAGCTACGACTTCATCGACCAGTTTGAGAAACTCCCCCGCAACGAAACTGACCTGCTCGGCAATCCAGATTATGAACTGTATTTCGCGGATAATATCTTCCTGGTGGACCACGAGCGAAATGAGGGCTATGTGGTTGTTAACGTGATAATCACCAACGGCAACAGGGCAGAGATAATAAACGAGGCGCAGGAGTGTTTCGACTATTATGAAAATATCGCTCGGTTCGAGACACCCAGGGCAAAAAAATGCGAAGCCCCCCTGTCGAAACCATCGACCGATACAAACCAGAAAGAATACGAGAATATGGTGCGGTCTGCCAAGAAGCACATTTTAGATGGGGACATTTTTCAGGTGGTCCTGAGCAGGACGAAGGTTGAGCCGTGCGCTGATGAACCATTGGACGTGTATAAGCGGCTGCGGGAATTGAACCCGTCGCCTTATATGTTTTACATAAACACACCGAATACGACGCTGCTTGGCTCAAGCCCAGAACTAAATCTGCGGGTGAGCGGGACAGAGAACCGCAACGTCGAAATCAGGCCGATAGCCGGCACAAAACCAAGGGGCAGGGTCAACGGCAAGCTCGACGCGGATATCGACTTCCGATATGAGGCAGAATTAAAAATCGACCGCAAGGAGTTGGCTGAGCACATGATGCTGGTCGATTTGGCGAGAAACGATATCGCCAGGGTAGCGCAGCCGGGGAGCAGGGTTGTGACGGAACTGCTGACGGTGGAAAAATACGAATCGGTGCAGCACCTGGTCAGCAACGTCAAGGGGACATTAGCCAGCAATCTCGACGCGTTGAACGCTTATCTCGCGACAATGAATATGGGGACACTGACCGGCGCGCCGAAGATAGAGGCGATGAAGATTATCAGGCAGTTAGAGAAGACAAAACGCGGGTACTATGGTGGAGCGGTGATGTACCTGACGGTTGACGGCCAATTCGATAGTTGTATCACGATAAGGAGTTTGCAGATTAAGGACAATAAGGCGTATATTCGCGTCGGGGCGGGGATAGTGCACGACAGTGTCCCCAGGACGGAATTCGAGGAAACGGAGCACAAGGCCGGGTCGTGTATGCGGGCTTTAGCAAAGAAATAAACGAGGATAAAAATATGAGCGATAAAAAAAGAAAAGTCTTATTCATCGATAACTTTGATTCGTTCACGTATAACCTCGTGGATGACTTCTGCAAGCGGGACTGTGAGGCGAGGGTTTACCGGGCGGACACGCCGATTGAGGATTTGAAGCGGGTGGCGGAAAAGTTTGAGCCGGATTTATTGGTAATCTCACCGGGGCCTGGGACGCCTGCCACGTCGGGTGTAACGCTTGCGGCGATTGATTATTTCAAGGACAAGCTGCCGATATTCGGAGTGTGCCTGGGACATCAGGCGATAGTGGAGTATTTCGGGGGCAAAATCGGGCACGCCCCTGAGCCGGTGCACGGCAAACCATCGCGGGTAACGCACAACGGCAAAGGCGTATTCGCCGGGGCAGAAAATCCTCTGCAGGCGGGACGATACCACAGTTTGTGCGCATTGAGTATGCCGGAATGTTTAGAGGCGACGGCTGAATTTGAGGGAGTGAATATGGGCATCAAACACAAAACGCTGCCTATATACGGCGTGCAGTTTCATCCAGAAAGTATCCTGACGCCCGCGGGCGGCAAAATCATCGAAAATATTTTGAAAATCGCTGAAAAACACACAACCAAGCAAAGGGTTTGAATATGGCGACAATAATCGAATACATTGAACCATTACTTCGAGGCCAACACCTGACTTTCGAACAGGCAGGCAAGGTGCTGGATATTATTTTTGAAGGTGAGGTACCCGAAGTGCAAATCGCGGCTTTTTTAACCGCGATGCGATGCAAGTCGGCTACCGCCGCGGAATTTGCCGGGCTTGCGAAATCGCTAAGGGGACACGCTGTGAAGGTGGACGCCGGTATTGATAATCTGGTGGATACCTGCGGGACGGGCGGAGCGGCAGTAAAGACGTTTAACATATCGACGGCGGCGGCGCTTGTCGCGGCGGGCGCAGGAGTTCGCGTCGCCAAACACGGCAACCGGGCGATAACGAGCAAGTGCGGCTCAGCGGATGTTTTCGCCGAACTGGGCGTCAATATCGAGGCTGGGCCGGATATAGTGGCAAAGTGCATAAAAGAAGCCGGCATAGGTTTTATGTTCGCACCGAAGCATCATCCGGCAATGAGATACGTTCAGCCGGTGCGCAAGGCGCTGGGATTCAGGACGGTATTCAATATATTAGGCCCCCTTGCCAACCCGGCCGGTGCACAGGGACAGGTTATGGGCGTGCCCGAGCAGGGTCTGATGCCAATCGTAGCAGAGGCGCTGCACTTGCTTGGCGTGAAACGGGCGATGATTGTGCACAGCGACGGGCTTGATGAAATCAGCACGATGGGGCCGACAAAAATTATGGAACTCAAGGGGGGCAAAATAACCGAGTCGATGCTGAACCACGCCGACTATGGGATTAAAAAGGCCTCGCTCGACGACCTCAAAGGCGGCGATGCCAAAAGCAACGCCCAGGTAGTAAAAAATATAATAAGCGGAAAAGAAACAGGCGCCAGAAAAGATATAGTTGTGCTTAACGCGGCGGCGGCGATAATTGTGGCCGGACTGGCTGAGGATTTTGGTTCCGCGGTGCGTATCGCCGGGCAGGCAATAAGCAGCGGCGAGGCGATGCGGCGACTGGAAAAACTGGTCCTGGTTTCAAATTTATCCGCCGTGGCGGACGGTTGAGAAAGGGACTTCGATGAGAATGTTTGCGGTCAAAGTCAAAATTTGCGGCCTGACGAATTACGGGGACGCGGCGGCAGCGGCGGAGATGGGCGCCGATATGCTGGGTTTTAATTTTTACCCAAAAAGCCCGCGATACATTAAGCCGGCAGACGCGGTGAAAATCATAGACCGCCTGCCCGCCTTCGTTGACATTGTGGGCCTGTTTGTCAACGACACCTTCGAACACATCGAACAGGTAATCGATGAATGCCGCCTCGACTGGGTACAATTGCACGGAGACGAAACCCCAAAATACTGCGAGCAATTCGGAACGCTCAACGTGCGGACAATGAAAGCGATTCGCGTCAAAGATAAAAAAGACATCAAACGCGCAGAAGAATATTACACCGACGCTATTTTACTCGACGCCTTTGACCCCAAAAAATACGGCGGAACAGGACTCGTCTTCGATTGGAACATAATAGGAAACATCAGCAAACGCGTATTTCTGGCAGGCGGCATCAACGCCGAAAACATAACCAAGGCAGTGGAGCTGGGCATCTACGGCATCGACGTCTGCAGCGGCGTAGAAAGCAAACCCGGCAAAAAGGACCACGCCAAGATGCGAAAATTCTTCGACATAATTCAGGACTTGCGAGGTTAATAAACGATTATGAAATACAAAGGCAGATTCGGTGACTATGGCGGTTTTTATGTGCCGGAGGTTTTGATACCGGCCCTCGAAGAGCTTGAAAAGGCGTTTTACCGATTCTACAAGGACAAGAGTTTCGTTAATGAGTTGTCGCGGCTGATGGCGGACTACGCGGGCAGACCCACTCCCCTGTATCACGCAAAGCGCTTCAGCGAATACGTGGGCTTCAATGTGTATCTCAAACGCGAAGACCTGCTTCACGGCGGAGCGCACAAGGTCAATAACACACTGGGCCAGGGGCTGCTCGCCAAATATATGGGCAAAACAAAACTCATCGCCGAAACCGGCGCAGGCCAGCACGGCCTCGCCACCGCGATGATTGGCGCGTTATTCGGAATGGAAACGAAAATCTTTATGGGCGCTATCGACGTCGAACGCCAAAGCGTCAACGTCCACAAAATGAAACTTTGCGGCGCCCAGGTCATATCCGTCAAAGGCGGCACAAGCACGTTGAAAGACGCGATAAACGATGCCCTTCGATACTGGACCGCGAATGTAACGGATACGTTTTACCTTTTCGGCACAGCCGCCGGGCCGCACCCGTATCCTACTATTGTGAAACACTTCCAGAGTTGTATCGGCAAAGAGGCACGTCGGCAGTGCATCAAAAAACTCGGCCGGCTGCCTGATATGGTACTGGCGTGCGTCGGCGGAGGAAGCAACGCGATAGGAATATTCTCGGGTTTTCTGAACGACAAAAACGTTCGGCTCATCGGCGTCGAGGCCGGCGGCAGAAGCTTATCCAG
Source organism: Sedimentisphaerales bacterium (assembly GCA_050013675.1). GTDB lineage: Bacteria > Planctomycetota > Phycisphaerae > Sedimentisphaerales > Anaerobacaceae > Fen-1362. Next base: position 259,738 of record JBEKEU010000003.1, on the reverse strand, counting down.
CGGCAGGCACGCCGCGTCAATCTCCGCGGGGAAACCCGGCATCCTGCACGGCGCAAAGGCGTATCTCCTCCAAAACGCGGATGGGCAGGTAAACGACACTGAAAGCATCAGCGCAGGACTGGATTACCCCTCGGTCGGCCCCGAACATTGCTACCTCAGTGACATTGGCAGAGCCACCTACGTCGCGGTGGAAGACGAAGAGGTCCTCGATACATTTGGCTTGATGTGCAAAACCGAGGGGATTTTGCCCGCACTGGAAAGCACACACGCTCTGGCTTATCTGGTAAAACAGAAAGGCAAACTGCCGGCGAAAACGATAGCGGTCGTAAACCTCTCTGGCCGAGGAGACAAAGACGTTGGTATCGTTGAAAAATTCAGACCAGTGAAGGATTAACGAATGAAAACATATAAACAAGTATTCTCAGAATTAAAACACGCGGCGGTCATACCATTTTTCGTTATCGGCGACCCGGACTATAAAACAAGCTTGAAAATTGTCAAATCGGCCATCGACGCCGGCGCGGATATCCTCGAATTGGGCATACCATTTTCAGACCCGATAGCCGACGGCCCTACTATTCAAAAAGCGGACATCCGCTCGCTCAAAAACGGCATGACCGTCAAAAAGGCGATTGCCTTTATCACTGAAATCAAAAAATACAAGGATATTCCCATCGGCCTGTTGATGTATTACAACCTCATTTTCCAATACGGCACTGAAAAATTCTTCCGCGATTGCCACAAGGCGGGAGTCAACAGCGTCCTCGTCGCTGACCTGAGCATCGACGACGCCAAGGAGATTATCGGCCCGGCAAAAAAAGCAGGCCTCGATACCGTCTTTATGGTTACGCCCAACACTTCAAAAGAGCGATTGAAGCTCATCGCCTCAAAGACCACCGGCTTCATTTACGCCGTATCGCTTCTGGGCGTAACAGGCAGCAGGAAAACATTATCGACTTCAGTCAAAGGCCTTATCAGCAGAATCAAAAAAGAAACTAACATCCCGGTATGTGTCGGCTTCGGCATTAGCACTCCCGAACACGCCGCAAAGGTCGCCAAATCAGGCGCAGATGGCGTTATCATCGGCTCCAAAATCGTCGGCATCATCGAAGAAAATCTAAAAAAACCAAACAACTGCGTTAATAAAGTAGTAGAATTCATAAGCAAAGTAAGGAAAGCGGTTGAAAAATAGACCGCCGGAAAATAATTTAAGGACTGTAAAATTTCACGGAGGGCACTATGAGCAAGATGCTGTACATCAAGGCGTCACCGATGGGCAAACTGTCCTACTCCACGGCTGTCGCGGATGCTTTTGTCGAAGCGTATAAGAAATCGCATCCGAAAGACCAGGTGAAGGTAATAGACCTGTTTTCAGCGAACATTCCTGAGTTTGATTTTGTCGCGGCCTCTGGCAAATACAAAGTTATGCGAGGCAAACCCCACAGCCCCGAAGAAAAGCAGGCATGGGATAAGGTTGTCGCGACAATCACGGAATTCAAAGATGCGGACAAATACCTGTTGGCCGTTCCTATGTGGAATTTCTCGATACCCTACCGGCTCAAGCAGTATATCGACGTGATTGTTCAGCCGGGGCAGACGTTCACCGTCGATTCAGGCGGCAACTACAAAGGATTAGTTACCGGCAAGCCCGCCTTTGTGGTCTTTGCTCGCGGCGGCGAGTACGCAAAAGGGACACCGGCGGAACAATACGACCAGCAAAGTAAATACGTCGAGTCGATACTGCGATTTATTGGGTTCACCGATATAAGGTCGCTTATGGTCGAGCCGACGCTTGCGGGTGGCCCCGAAGTCGCCGAACAAAAGCGAAACGCTGCGATTGAAAAAGCTCGACAATTGGCCGACGAGTTCTGACCCTGAGGACAGAACATTATTTACTACGGCAGCATAAGTCCAATCGCAGGAACAGGTTATTTATTAGAATACGGTCATCGTTAAGCTGCACCTGCAGATTGTTTATCTGCTTGACCATATCCTTATTCAAATCACCGATGGTCTTGTCGGTGTTCTGATAATCCTTTTTAAGGTCCTCGGCGGTTTTATTGAGGTATTGGACACTCTCATTGAGCTTGACGTTGCTTTCAGCGACACTGCGTTCGAGTTTTTTGAGCCGATTTTCCGCTTCCGCATCATACTCTAATTTTTTCAGCTTTGCCCGTGATTCCACTTCCCTCGTCCACACCTCTCTGTCATCCTGCACTTTTTTTATCGCCTTGTCGATATCGGCTATTTTTCCACTGTCCGCGCCGCCCGCCTGCAGCGACTGTTTGGCCTTTTCGTAACAGCGGATTGCCTCAATGAAATCATCGGGGTCATCCACGAAATCCCATGTCCTGGCAGTGAAGTATTCGGCAAGCCGGCTGTAATACTGCCACTCAGGCATCGATCTCGTCTTCACTGTGCGGGTATCGACTTCTCTTTTGCTGTAGGTCTTGGCAACAACCGTGCTTTCGGATGGCTGTTCCACAATAAGCTGTGTAGGATCATCGCTTATCAGTTTGCCCGATACGGTGTTCCCGTCGCGCATATAGAAATCAACCATCGTTACCGAATCGACTCTCGCCCTTGGTTTTGCGATTGTAATTGGCACCTCAGAAACCGGAACCGCAGGACGAACCGCATCTCCTTTATTCGGCTCGTCAACGCTCGCCGCAAAACCGTTGAGCAGCAAAACGAGGGTTATCACTGTAACCGTTAGAAAAATTACGCGTGCCATTTTTATGTCCTCCAAATATACACTTTCACTCAGACGACCGCGATTATAACAGATTATATTTAGCCCCGCCATCTTCGCCTTTGGCGAGTGGCGGGGTTAATTATGGCAGGATTCTTTCCTTGTTTTACCCGGGGTTATTAACCAGCAGATATGCTTGTATTAACTCGGCAACGCTCCAGGCCTGGGCAAAACATCCTTTTGGTCTTTGCGGCGGGTCGCCGTCGAATATCTCGCTGATATTGCCTATGCAGCCATCGCCCGCCAGATAGGTCCGCAGCGGTTCAATGAATCGAGCGGCGGCCTTTTGGGTTTTGCTGTTAGAGCCATTGACTTTGAGATACGCCGAGACAAACGGGCCGATGAGATAAGGCCATGCCGTCCCCTGATGATATGCACGGTCGCGTTCGGACTGGGGACCTGTGTATGTGCCGCAGTACCTGTTGTCGTCGGGGGACAGCGTTCGCAGACCGAATGGCGTGAGAAGTTTTTCCTCAACGATGGCCACGACCGCCTTTTGCTGCGTGAGCGGCAATGGCGAGAAAGGCAGGGACACGGCGAATATCTGGTTCGGCCGAAGCGTCGCGTCAGCCGTGCCGTCAGACAAAATACAATCGTTGAGCCAGCCCCATGATTCATTCCAGAATAACCTGCAAAAACTTTTTCTGACGATATCCGCTCTTGTACGAACGGTATTCAGCAGTTGCTTATCATCACTGTCGGTATCTGTCAAATACTGTGAAAGCAGCATCAGCGCATTGTACCAAAGCGCGTTGACTTCTACGGGCTTGCCGTATCGGGGCGTGAAGGCGACGCCTTCGTATTTGGCGTCCATCCAGGTAAGCTGGGTACTCCCGTCGCCCGCGGTTATGAGGCCGTCATGGTCCGCGTGGATGCCGAATAGCGTGCCGTGCTGATAAGAATTGATAATCGAAATAACCGCCGGTAGAAGCTGTTCCTCGAAACTCAGGCGGTCGCCCGAGGCCTTCAGGTACGCAAAGGCGGCGTTTATAAACCACAGTGACGCATCGACGCTGTTAAAGTGGACGACGTTGAAATAGTCGTCGAACCGGCTGGGTATCATCCCCCCGGATGCGGCCTCGGCAAAAGTTACAAGAACCGACTTTGCTTCGTCGAATCGCCGCGTCGCCAGAAGCAATCCCGGCAATGATATAAAGGCGTCCCTTCCCCAGTCGGCAAACCACGGAAAGCCCGCGAGAATCGTTGTGCGTTGCACATTGTCTATAACTCGTCTCGCTATGAACTGGTCGGCGGCAAGGTAGAGCGCCTCCAGCGTTTTATCGTGTTTCGCCGGTGCGATTACCTTATTGCGGTGCGCGGCAAGCTGTCGGATGACCTGTTCGATATCCGGCAGGACGAACCTCCCCAGCTTATCGCCCCTGCTGAGGTTGGCCCAGAAGACCAAAGTAGTCGGCGAATCGATATGACACCTGAAAACGCCGGGGCAGAAGAGGTCTTCGGCAAAGTCCTGACCTCTTTCCCTGTCGGCCCGATACTGGAAATTGAACCACCATTGCGCATCCTCTTCGAAAATCGTGTCGGGGCAATTCAAAAGTAGCCGGCAGCCTGCGGTGAGCTTGTCGAATCCGGAATCGGCGGAATCGTGACGGATAAGCAAACCATCCGCGACGGATTTGGCCGTAATATGGGCGTCGGACTTCTGGAGCGAATGAAAATCACGCAGAGCGACAAGCGGACGAATGGTAAAATCAATCGGCTGCGGAACTTCGTCAAATTCGTAAACAACAGCCGCCGTATCCTCATCGCGCAACAAATAAACGGATTTAGTCAGCCGAAGCTCGCCAAGCCGGTAATGAAAATGTGCGCCCAAATCCCGGTTGAATCTCTTGAGACGCATATACCCGTCGGGCAAAATCTTGTCCGGAAATTCAACGGTGCCAAGATGAAACACGCCCGGCCCCAGGAATATCGTCTCAAGGCAGTTGGACAACGCCAGTATCCTGTTTGCGGGCGGGTCAAGGGCGCCGATAAGCAGCCCGTGATAGCGCCTGGTATTACAGCCCACGATGGTAGATGAGCTGAAACTTCCCCGCGTGTTGGTCAGAAGCCATTCCTTCTCCAGCAATTGCTCAATCGGCGTTCCCGTCATATCCACGGACATACCGCGATTATCGCTTGTTTTTTGAAGCGTTAGCATATCATTATCTATCAATGTATCGTCCTCTTTGGCAAGGATAATTTAATCTCGTTTCTTTTCTCCTTGCCTTTTACCCGCCGTAGGCGAGTTCGGGGCTGCCTACTTATAAATCAAGTTAAACAATTTGTTTGCCTGTTCGGTATCCAGGGTTTTTAAGACTTTGTATTCTTCAAGGGCTGCTTCTTTGTCGCCAGTTACTAAATAGGCAACGCCAAGAGTATAGTGCACATCGGCAAAATTCGGCTTAATTCGGATGGCTTGCTTATAGGCCTCTACCGCATCCTGATAGCGGCCAAGTTTGTAGTAGGTAACTCCAAGATTAATATATGCCTTGTCATAATCCGGCTTGATTCTTATGGTCTGCTTATAGGATTCTATCGCATCCTGATAGCGGCCAAGTTTGTAATAGTTAACGCCAAGATTATAGTGTGCCTCGGCATAATCCGGCTTGATTCTTATGGTCTGCTTATAGGATTCTACCGCCTCTTGCGAGCGGCCAAGGCTGCTATAGGCAACGCCAAGATTATAGTGTGCCTCGGCATAATCCGGCTTGATTCTTATGGCTTGCTTATAGGCCTCTATCTCATCCTGCCGGCGGCCAAGATTGCCGTAGGCAACGCCAAGACTATAGTGCGCCTCGGCATAATCCGGCTTGATTTTTATGGCCTGCTTATAGGCCTCTATCTCATCCTGCCGGCGGCCAAGATTGCCGTAGGCAACGCCAAGATTATAGTGCGCCTCGGCGTAATCCGGCTTGATTTTTATGGCCTGACTGAAGGCCTCTATCGCCTCCTGATAGCGGCCAAGTTTGCCGTAAGCAGTGCCGAGATTATAGTGCGCCTCGGCGTAATCCGTCTTGATTTTTATGGCCTGGCTGAAGGCCTCTATCGCCTCCTGCCAGCGGCCAAGTTTGCCGTAAGCAGCGCCGAGATTATTGTGCGCATCAGCATAATCCGGCTTGATTCTTATGGCCTGCTTATATGGTTCTACCGCCTCCTGCCAGCGGCCAAGTTCGCCGTAGGAAACGCCAAGATTATACTGCGGCGTCGGAGCGTTGGGTGCTTTTGACACCATGTATTCACAAAGGCCGACTGAATTGCGCCAGTGATTGAGGTAACTGCGCGTCGCAAGGGATTCGGCAGAAGCCAATATCACGACAAGCAGGATTATAACTACAGATTTTGAGCCGCTGATTACACTGTTTTTTAACCGCAGATTCCACAGATTACACAGAAAAGAAGCGAGAATCATCAGCAGGCCGAAGGAGGGGAGATAGGCGAATTTGTCTGAGGCGATTACATTGGTAAAGCCGACAATCTGCATAGTCGGCAAGATTGCAATAAAAAAGAAGAGCCAGCCGATAAGGGCCGCCCGTGTCCAACGGAGGGAGATGAGCAGCAGTGGGATTAAAATGCAGGTACCTATAACGCCTGCCAGAACCATCGGCTGGGAGAGATTCAGGGGGTTAGGGAAGGGGTAGTGTGAAGAGAGATTTACCGGCCATATAATTTTACACAGATAAAAGATTATGTTATGGCAAAGCGTGAAAAAAACACGCCCAATGCCCATCTCGACGGGCGAGATGGTGATAGCGGTGCGAGTTTGGGAGATATAGGTTATGATGGCAAAGATACCGCCGAGGATAAAAAAAGGAACTTTTTCAAGAAACGACTGCCGTTTGAGCCTTTTCAATGGCCAAAAATCGAGCAATAACATCAGAACAGGCAGGGGCGTGCTGGTGGGCTTGGACATAAGGGCGAGGAGGTAAAAGAACAAGCAAGCGATGTAAAAGCCCCAGGTAGAGCGGCCTACAGGGGACTGGATTCTCGGCCCCGCCTTCGCGTGAGTGACATTCCTCGCGGGAACGACAGTGCGCGCATGCGTATAGCGGAGGTAGAAGAGGAGTGACCAGAGGGCGAAAAAAGCGGCGAGAAGAGTTTTTCGTTCGCCGACCCATGGGATAGCTTCCACCGTCATAGGATGGAGGCCGAACAAGAGACCTACGGCCGCGGCAATCCACACCTCACCAAAAAGCAGATAGAGCAGCACAATTATCAATGCTGTATTTGCAGCGTGGAGGGCAAGGCTTGTGCGATGGAAGGGCAAAAGATTTTCGACCCGGCCTCCAAGGGAATAATCGAGCATCAGTGATATCATTGCCAGCGGCTGATAATAGCCGCCTACGGTTGACGGTTCCAAAACTTGAGAAAGGAATTTCCAGGCGGAAAGCCAACTTGGGCTTTTGACCAGGGCGTTGTTGACAAAATACTGGTCATCGTCAAAAGACAATGCCTGTGCGGAGAGAGCGGGCCAATGGACGGCAATAACGGCGGCGCAGACACAGGCGATAAGGACGGCCAATAAGACAGCTTTTGAGGACATAGATTTTGACCCAAGGTTATTATGTTATTGCCAATTATATAAATTATAAATCAAAAATTAAATAGTAAAAATGTAATTATCATTGATGCAAACAGGTACCGTCAAGGCGTAAAAACTCCGGGGAAGGATTGACTCATAAATCTCTTTGCACTTCAACAATGCTTATACAGTTTGTACGTCCCATCTGTCGGACAGCCAAGTTGATGGGCAAAGGTGTGAATCTCTTCCGTAGCCCCCGCGTTTTCTTTTCGAAAAAAAGAGCGGGGGCGGCCTTAAAGTGTCAGTATATCGTCCTCTTTGGCAAGGATAATTTAATCTCGTTTCTTTCCGTTTGCCGCTTCGTCGAGGCCTTTCTTGCTTAGAATTAACCGGAAGAATGAATTATCATTAATTTCCGATTAAAATTATAGGCTTCCATGTCTTACCTTGTCTATCGTATTCCCATTCACCCTCAAAGAAATATTTCCTGTTGCTGGAGATTTCTTTATAGCATATTCTTACTTTTCTTAATAACCGTACTTTTTGATCAGCTATTGTTGGACTTAAATCATAGTCTGTTTTATATGTTACTTGATTCGTCTTTGGGTCAAGGGGATAAATCAATTGTTTTTTCTTAAGTTCTTCAGTTTTTAATACTGTGGAGGTTTCGTGGCCACCAGTATCTTTTTTGATAGCAATATAGGTATATTCTTCTTTGAATATTTCAGCAGGTGCGTTTATGCACAATTTCATAAGCGTATTTATGTCAGTAATTATCTTAGTATTATCTAAATAAGCAAAGGTTTGCGCGTAGACATAAGGTCTATGCGAAGCAATAGTATCTTTTATTGACACTCGCATTGAGCATATAGCAACAATGACAGCTACAAGAGCGATTATTGTGGGTGCCCATACCAATAAGAATGGGGCTGCTTTTGGCCAATTTTCGACAATTACTTTTACTGGTTCCATTTTGTCAACCTTACAATAATTATACAGTCTTCATAAAACGGGAAACACAGCCTGTTTCTGCCAGTATAAGAGATTCCCATTGTTTCTTCTATCAATATTAAATCAGAAATCATAAATCAGAAATGAATTACCTCTGTGTCCTCTGCCTGCCCTGAGCAAGCGTAGCGACCGGTAATGAGCACCGTCGAACTAGTCGAAGGGTGGCTAAAAAAACAGCGAAACCAGCGAAATCTGCGTCTAAAATAAATCAGTATAATCTGCCTGCCCTGCGTAGCCGCTTCGGCGAAGAAGGGTGCAATCTGTGGCTAAAAAAACAGCGTCTAAGAAATCTCCGCGGCGACCGCGTTCTCTGTCGCCAACGTCCGTGTTGTGTTAATCAGTGTCTTGTTCAAGTCCGTGTCTGTCCGTGTCTTGACGCACCTTAGGTGCAGGTTACCGAGGATATTCATAAAATTAATGTAAGAATCGTATGGTGAATCGTAGGGATTGAAATACTTATGCACGTCCCCGTCCGCGAAATACTTTGTGCACATATAATAGAAATGGTCCGAGGTCTGGAGTTTACGCCAGTCGCTGATAAGCTTGGCGTCGCCGGAACCTTTTATCTTCTTTTCGAGACGATACAACTCGTGAATGGCATTGGACTGCATTGCGTTGCCAAGCCACGCCGAAAGGTCTCTTTCGGTATCGGCCCAGCTTATCAGGTGAGGGACATCAACGACGCCGACGGGCTGATACGCTTTTACGACTTCACTGGGCGTCTTGAAATTGTTGTCCGGGTGTCTGAGAATTTCCTCCGGCAGATGGTGCATAAAATCGAAGATGCCGGTTTCCTTCCACTGATGCTCGCCGAACGTCTCGTAGTCCATAAACAGGTTGACGACGAAGCCGTTGCCGTTGACCCTGTTGACCCAATGCGCGAATTTGTCGGCGGTCAGCGGCCACTGTGACCAGTCGCGATTGGAGAACCGAAACGCGATATCGTCGCTCAGGGAGTAATTTTTAAGCAGGAGTCGCAGGCGATTGCACCCTTTCGGGGTATAGACAAAATTCGGGCTTCGATACCCGAGTATGTGGTCCGCGCCTTCGCTGATGATCGCGTCGAAGCAGCCCATCGACTCGATTAGCGATGCCAGGTCGTTATTGTAGATAAGCTCGGTATTTCGGAATACACGGGGCGTCTGGCCGAAAAGCTCCTGAATCCTCTGGACCTGCTTGTTGACCTGGGCCGCGAACTCATTGCGGGAATAGAGAAAACTCAAGCTGTGGTAATAGGTCTCCGCCAGAAATTCGACACAGCCGGTTCTCGCAAGGGCATCGAAGGTGCTGAGAACTTCCGGAGAGTATGCCTCAAGCTGTTCGAGCAGGACGCCCGTAACGCTGTAAGCAACCTTGAACCTGCCGTCATATTTGCGAATCAGGTCCAGGATAAGCCGGTTGGCCGGCAGGTAGCACTTGTTGGCGACCTTTCGACAAATCTCGGCGTTCTTGCGGTCATCAAAATAATTGATGTTGTTGTCAAAGACGGTGTAATGCCTTAGACGTGTCGGCTGATGAACCTGAAAGTAAAAACAAACTGAAGCCATTCCTTTGGTTCCTTATCGAATGATTTGTCATTCCTGCGCAAGCAGGAATCCAGTTTCTTATTTATACTCCCGCCCCAACTAGCGCTTCCTCATAGATTTTTGCGCATCTTGCGGCGGAATCTATCCATCGTAGTTTTCTCACTTCGTAGTTGCCGTGGCTTCTCAGCGTAACACCAAGAGGCGGATACTTCAAAACGGCCACTATTTTATTCGCGATTTCATCAACGTCCCAGAAATCAACTTTCAACGCGTGCGTGATGACTTCTGAGACGCCGCTTTGCTTGCTGATAATAATGGGGACATCGTTGTCTAACGCCTCCAACGGCGCGATGCCGAACGGCTCCGACACCGAGGGCATAACATAGAGATCCGCCATCTTAAAGATTTTATTGACGTCCTCGCCGCGGAGAAAGCCCGTGAACAGGACCTTGCTTCCGATGCCAAGTTCGGCGGCCATTTCAACCGCGCGATGCATCAGGTCGCCTGAACCGGCCATAACAAACCTGACGTTGTCGAGTTTTTCGAGGACCTTTTTGGCGGCCCTGAGGAAGTAATCCGGGCCTTTCTGCATTGTGATTCGTCCGAGGAACAGGACGATTTTTTCGTCTTTCTTGATGGTGGTATTTCCGACGAGCAAGTTGGAGTTGCCGTTTCTTTCGACGCCGTTGTAAACGACCTCGACCTTGTCGCCGCTGACTCCGTACCGGCTGATAACGATGCTACGGGTCAGGTAGCTTACAGCTATGACCCTGTCGGCGGCGTGCATACCCATCCGTTCGATGTCATAAATCATCTGGTTGACGTGCTCGCCGCTGCGGTCAAATTCCGTCGAGTGGACGTGGACAACTAACGGCTTGCCTGTCGCCCTTGCCACCGCCACCCCCGCCGGATAAGTCATCCAGTCATGAGCGTGGATAACGTCAAATTGCTCACTGGCCGCCAGTCGAACAGCAAGGTCCGCGTAGCGTTGCACCTCAGTGTACATATCTCCGCTATAATCAAGCGTCCCCGCAAACTTGCCTGCCCTGCCATGCGAGGCCTGCATCTGCGAAATGGATTCCTCTATTTTTTTCTGGTAGTTGTCGGCGGTCAAATACGGCTGCAACGGGGAGGTTATCGTCCGGAAAACCACATTTTTCAACTGCTGCACCTTCACCGGCGTATGAATCGACTGCTGCATCGCGGGACTTACGAGTTTTACATGCGTGGCGTATTTACTCTGAACCACGGTAGGCAAAACGAACGTAATTTGCACGCCCATCTGGTCGAGCGCCTTGGTCAGTCCGTAGCACGCCGTCCCCAGCCCTCCACTGATAAACGGCGGAAACTCCCAACCAAGCATAAAAACTTTCATTATGTTCCTCGTTGCTTAACAGTCGTAACCATCTAACAATCAATGAGTTACAATCAGCCGACCTGTCAACATCGGAAATGTAAACTCAAAGCGGTAAAACAAGACCACCCATTGTTTTACAAGTTCGCTATCGACAGGAAGTTAGACCATCTTTATCGCATTCCTCACCAAAAATAACACATCCAAATATCACTTGCCTGATATAATAATCGGGATTTTCACGCCTGGCAGTTGAACAATTCTTGGTTAATGTGGCAATTCGAGCAGAATAACGTGGTATTTTACCGGTCCACTTATGGATGGATATGCTCTATAGACGTTGAGTAAATTTTTTCAACAATTTGCGGTATTTCCTGATATGAAGCCCGCTTTGGTGCGTTAACGACTGATAACTTGGCGCACAACGATAGTATCGCAACGGCGAACCGGGCGATTTGAAAACTGAGAGGACAGAAAAAAGGCCGATTCGTCCGGAGACGAACCGGCCTGATTCACCTCATACCCTTCTTTACGTAACCTGATGAAAACAAAGGGCTTACGTGACGGACCGGTTATAGGTCCTGCGGCTTAAGAGTGCTGCGGCGGTTTGCCTTTGTCCTTTCAGCAGCTTTGTCGAGCATGCAATAGACCTTATCGCTGATGGCGCCGATTGCCTCGGACGAGGTCATCATTTTCTTGCTCTTTATGTAAGCTCTTACTTTGCTGGCCACAATTAAAACTTCCTTTTGCTTTGCCATGTTCCAAAAACCTCCATAAATTAAGAACCCAAAATCCAAATTAGCCGACCCACACCATTGAGTCAGCAAACGAATTAAACGTCTTATATGGGGGAAAGGCGGGCCGTTTGCAACAAAAAAATGCGTATAAATGCAAATTTTTAATATGGCGTCAAAAGGGTTATTTTGAACAATCGGCTTAAGTTTTTGATAATTAGAGTCGAGAGTTTTGACGAATAACTTAATGATGAGATTTTAGCAGGTGATATTTTCGGACACAGAGGGTCTTATAGTAGGGAGATGTAAAATGAATAAGCGGATTCGCAAGACACACAAGCCGCATTCGACACGCCTCGGCGACAATGCTCCGGCACGAGCTTCGACTGAGCTGGGCCGAAAGTCCTTCACCGGGACAAGAGGTCGAGGCCGGGGGATGCAGGAGCTTGTAATGGTCGCAACGGCCAGCACAATGGACGAGGCAAAGGAGAATGAGACGCTGCTGAAGAACAATGAGATTCCGGCGATGGTCAAGCAGAGACCGAATGAGTTCGGCGAGGGTACGCATTACGCGGTGCTGGTTCCGGAGGATATGGCCGACGAAGCCCACGTGATAATCGAATCGCAGGACGCGTATGACGATTTTTACGACCTCGGACTGAATGATGAGAGCGAAGATGATTTAGAGGGCGAGATTTTCGAGGATTAATTTTTAACCACAGATTACACAGATTACACGGAAATAAATTAAAACTGGATCCCGGCCAAAGACGTGCCGGGACAGGAAGGATACAATGGAAACGAATGAACAATCCAATGAGCAACAGCCCGTGGAAAGCAAAGTGGAAGAGGAACGCAGAGCCAGAGATGACCGCAGAGCTGGCGTGGTGGACAGGCGTCTGGGACTTGACCGGCGTCGTGGGCCGGGTAAGCGCAGGAGCGATGACCGCAGGAGCGCTGAAGAAGGACAGATGTCCGATGAGCAGTTCGAGTTCCTGATGGCAATCAATGAATACAAAAAGGCCAACGCCCGCCCCTTCCCGACGTGGACGGAGGTGCTGGAGGTAATCAAGGCCCTGGGCTACAGGAAAACTGCTGAGCCGAGCGCGCTGGCGGAACACAATAGAAACGGAGGACCCGACTTCGCCCAAGGGGCTACGCCGGGCAGGCAGGATACTGAGGACTGAAAAACAGCGTATAGCGGATAGTTATTGAAAGCCCTGTTGAAAGACGGGGCTTTTTTGTTTTGCCACCCCGCTTCGCCCTGCGGGCTACGCAGGGCAGGCAGAGAATTCTTTTTTTGCCACAGATTACACGGATTAACACGGATTTTCCCTTCCTTAAAATAATTAGCCCTGCCATCTCCGCCCGCCTGCCCTCGAATATTTTTGTCGGGGGTGGCGAGTGGCAGGGTTACTTTTGTCATTCCCGCGAAAGCGGGAATCCAACTGTAGGGCAGGGTTTACCCGCCGAAGTTTGCCCGCTTCCGACTTCGCTAAAGCTACGCCGGACGAGTCGCAGGGCGATGAATAGCTGACACCTTTTCTTTCGATAAATGGCTTAAAAGACAAAGTTTTACTCTGTTTTCCCTTTGTATGTCCGGCTGTAAAGCGTATAATGACACTCGCTTTTGGGCTCCGGTGAGCTCAGTCGAACCGCTGGGGGCAAAAGGCAAGAAGGAGAAGGGTATGAGAGAGGCAACACATCTGTCTGGAGCAATCCGCTTACATAAACATTCGTGCGCACAAGGTGCGCCATAACCATTACTAATTCTTTGAGAAGGAGAAGAAAATGAAAACGAATAATAACCAACTTCGCACGGCGTTGTTCGCCGTGATCGTGCTGGTCTTGTTGGCCAGCGGCCTCGCACACGCCGATAACATTTATGTGTCGTGTTACGGCAACGTTTCGTCAAATGGGACGATTGAGAAATTCAATTCGAGCGGAAACATGTCCGTCTTCGCATCGGGTTTGATCCACCCTAATGGTCTTGCGTTTGACAGCAGCGGCAATCTCTATGCGAGCACTAACAGCAATAACAATACGATTATGAAATTCGATTCAAGCGGAAATAGGTCCACCTTTGCATCGGGATTGAGCACCACTAATGGGCTTGCGTTTGACAGCAGCGGGAATCTTTACGCAGCCAGTTTTGCCATGAACACGATTATGAAATTCGATTCGAGCGGAAACTGGTCCACCTTCGCATCGGGTTTGAGCTCACCCCAAGGTCTTGCATTTGACAGCAGCGGCTATCTCTACGCGGCCAATTATACCAGCGGGACGATTACTAAATTCAATTCGAGCGGAAACGGTTCGTTCTTCGCATCGGGTGGGTACAGCATTGTAGGTCTTGCGTTTGACACCAGCGACAATCTATACGTAGCCAATTATTATGGCGGTACGATTACCAAATTCAATTCGAGCGGAAACGGAACTATCTTCGCATCGGGTTTGAACTACCCTCACGGTCTTGCGTTTGACAGCAGCGGCTATCTCTACGTGGCTAATATAGGCGGCGGAACAATCGAGAAATTCGATTCGAGTGGAAACGGGTCAATCTTCGTATCGGGTTTGAGCCAGCCGGCATTTATCGCGACGCAGGTTCCTGAACCCGCCACGCTTTTGCTTCTCGGCCTGGGTGCGGCGATAGCGGCCAGAAGGCGGTAAAATACCTCGTTTTTTCTCTTGACAGATACCGGCACAAGGGTATCATCAAAATCGCCTTTGGCTGGAGGCAAAAGGCAAAGAGGGCTTGGTTGCGTAGCCGAGCGTTTAATATGGGAAATATCATATAAAAGAAGAACCTGGAGGAGAGCAAAGATGAAAACCAGAACAACATTTATCCTGTTTCTTACGGCCATACTAACCCTTGCGGCAGGTAGTGCTTTCGGCTCATATAGCGGCGGCAGCGGTACACCGGGTGACCCATACAAAATCGCCACAAAACAGAACCTGCTGGATTTGGCTGCCACTACGGCAGATTACAGTAAATGTTTTATCCTGACGGCGGATATTAACATGGGAGGAGGGACGGCCTTTACGACGGCAATCATTGCCGCGGATACCAATTCGAACAGCGGTTTTCAGGGAACAACCTTTACAGGTACATTTGATGGTAACGACCATAAGATTACTAATTTCACCATAAACGGCGTAAGTTTCGGCGGAAGTTTCGTCGGTTTATTTGGCTATATTAACTCTGGCGGCAATATTAAAAATCTCGGTCTTGAGAACTGTTCGGTCAGTGATTCTTCTGGTTCTTATTATGTCGGCGGTCTGGTGGGATACAACGGCGGCGGAATCAGTGATTGTTATTCGACGGGTTCGGTCAGCGGTTCTTCTGGTTCTTATCATGTCGGCGGTCTGGTGGGATACAACACCGGCGGAATCAGTGATTGTTATTCGACGGGTGCGGTCAGCGCTTCTGGTTCTTATAATGTCGGCGGTCTGGTGGGATACAACTTCGGCAGCAGCAGCAGTATCAGCAATTGCTATTCGACGGGTTCGGTCAGCGGTTCTTCTAATGTCTATGTCGGCGGTCTGGTGGGATTCTACTTCAACGGCAGTATCAGCAATTGCTATTCGACGGGTGCTGTCAGCGGTTCTTCTAATGTCGGCGGTCTGGTGGGATACAACTTCGGCAGCGGCAGTACTGTTAGCAGTTTCTGGGATATCAATACTTCCGGTCAGACGGCCAGCGCAGGCGGGACAGGCAAGACTACCACTCAAATGAAAACATTTTTGACATTTACCTCGGCGGGATGGGACTTTAATTCTGTCTGGGTCTTGCCGCTGGGACAGTACCCAATGTTATTTCTCCGCCAAGCGGGCGACCTGAACTATGACGGCCGGGTAGATTTTGCTGATTTCGCGATTTTCGCCGACAACTGGCTCACAGGCGAGTAATCAATTGTCGATTGCCGAAGCGGGCCCTGCGCTCCGCTATGTGTCTGCACGCTATACGCTCCACGCTGTACGCTGTTTCTTTATTGACACCTCCTTTGTGAGGATTTATAGTTAACTTGGTAGGAACTGAGGGGTTAAATATGATGATGATAAACAAAATTGAGATCGTACAGTCTTTTAAAAAATGGTTTAAACGCTTTTCCGAATCTATCCAATTTATATCTGCCCTTATTTCTTTGGTTGGATACCTAACTGTAATCCCATGGCTTTCAAGCAATTCGACGAGAGGAAATCTGGATGCTGCTACGCAAAACAAAACTATAGTTGCTACGATCGGCTTTTTTAATTCATTAGTTCTTTTCATAATTACATTATGTTTGCTTTGTATTCTCTGGAATATTGTGCTTGCACAAGCTGGCGCAAAGTTGCGATTTGTGACATGGCGCAAGTCCTACAGACTTTTTGTAAGTATATCCTGTTTTGCCATCATGCTTTGGGGGTTTAATTTTGCATATGTAATTTTCTTCGGTGGTGCATTTTTTTGGTATGGTCAGCTATATTTTTTTAAAATACACGCGCCATGGTGTTTTTTATACGTCTTAGTCATATTGATTCTCAGTTCTGGCACGTTTTACCGGGTCTGGCTAGAATTAGGAGAATTGGAGATGAACCGCATAAACAACAATGTCAAAAATATGAAGAAAATAAGAATATGGAATCAGCGATGGTAGTCAAGTCGTCTTTATCATCCGCTCACTGTAGATTAAGAATGACAAGATGTCACTGCAATAAACTAAGTAGAAGCGCACTATATCGGCAGAAACGATGTTTTTCATTTCATGCAGATTGCACAATTATTGTTAGATGTGGATGAACATGGATGATACCAAGCCAGATTTGTCGGCAGTGCCTTACAAAGCGGAGGTATTAATCTGGGTGCTCGGCTTGATTCTTTTGGTTGCGCGCTTTTTAGGTCTTGCTTCATCTCAATCTTTACCAATACTCAATATAACTTTGGGGAATCAGCAGCATTACTCATGTTTTGTCGCAGCGATGCTTGCAGCCGCCACATTATATCTTATTTGGGAATGGATTCAGTTATCGCATCGTTTATATCGGGCAAGGTTACATGTTGGGTTTACAACACTTTTTTCTTGTGTGGCACTCTGGTTAAGTTATTCACTTATCGCGGCAAACACACCTTTCGCGAACATATCACCTGCATGGTATTTTACATTCATAGCAATTGGTTTTCTCATTGGCTCATTTGTGTCAACTATAGCATTTGCTTCGCTTATGATTCGGACTCGGGAGGATGCCAAAACCATTAATCTTCCCTGTGTGCCCGTGGCTACTTACGCACAGTTCAAGGTATGGATTCCTGTAATTATTATTTTAATGGTTACCTATTATATTCTTTGGTATTTCACACCAAAGGCGCTTAAAATGATAAGTCCTATCCTTGTTGCATTTGCATATCTTTTCATGCTTGGACAAGAAATAGCATTCCTTTGTTTCAGTCAAGATGAGCACGGAAACCATTTACCTTATCGCAAACGTATTGCTCAGTTAAAGGCAATCTTCGATCCCCACGACTATTTCTACTTTCTGCATAAACACGGCATGAAGGCCGTCCAAAAAGTTGGTGTTCCCATAGATGCGGATCCTCAGGTCATCCAGAAAACAATACGGGATAAATTTTCGGATACACAACCCCAAACTCCCGTTAACTACCATGGCCAACTATTGGAGGAAATTCAACTCAAATTCTATTTCAAAGACGACAATCCAAAGAATCAGAGCCCCAAGAACCTCGGTGTCAAAATTTACAAGCCGCATGGTAAGAAGGAAACACTCCGAGTTATGTACATTCCAGTAGATCCTAAGCACGGCAAACAGGAAATCACAATTCCAACCAATCTTGTGGAGAGCTATGCGGAGGAGTATATCAGCACTCACCCTGATCGGGATAGCGAGACGCTCCGGAAATTATTATCCTTCGCGCTCAATCAAGCAATGATAAAAAGTATGATGGATCAAACTGGACATTTACTGCACAGGGCTGTTGAGAGTGGTCAAGAACAGCAAGTACGAGATCTCTTGAAACAAAAGAACCTCGATGTCAATGAACGAGCAGAAGCCGGCTGGACAGCCCTTTTGTATGCTTCGGCGCAGGGTTATCCGCAGATTATGAGGTTATTATTAGATGCCGGTGCAAATCCAGACATTGGGAATGTGACTGGAATAACACCACTAATGTATGGTGCGCTTTATAAAAATATTGACGTTTGCAAAATCCTGCTTGAATATGGTGCAAATCTCGATCTCCAAGATGTACATGGAGGTACTGCATTAATGGTCGCCACTCGTGCAGGAAGTCCCGATGTGGCAAGGGTGCTGCTTAAGGCGGGAGCTAATACTAACATCAAAGACCGTGATGATATGACAGCTTTGGACATTGCATACAAGCACAAACAAGGAAAGATCGCAAAAATGATACGAAAAGCTAAGACTTAAAAGTTAAAATAATGTGTTGATGGGCTTTGTAATGGCTGAAGAAGAGGTATTATTATATATTTACTCTCCTTTTACAAATAGGAAAAGCGTGTTTTTTATCGAAAACATTCTACCGAAGTCATTTCTTAATGAAATAGGATTTGTATTTAATTGTTTTATGCGATCTTATGCATATGTATTTATTCCATTCGTTCTTATCTGCTTCATCGTTAATGAATTTGTCAGCAATATTTTAATATTCATTTTTATATTATTATATTGTTATTTTCATTTTGCGATTCTTATTATAGCTTATTATTTTCATTGTAGATTTAGAGATTACATTGACTTCGACTTAAACAAATTACTTATGGTAAATATGACTAATAATGTCGATGAACATCAAGATATTGTTAGCTTAATTACTTTACGTCATTGCAGAATTCCACCCGAAATTATAACCTGCTATTCATATGCTGATAGAATTCTTAAGGAAATACAACAAATCCCTTTTTTACACAATCTTACGAGGACTATAGTAGATCATAAATATTTAAGGTTTTCTTGGATTAAGGCTGATAAGTCCAAACAAAAAGAATTTATAAGTGCACTTAAGGTGGGTGATATTATTTTATATCATTCCTGTAAATCCGTAATAGGGAGTATTATACGCTTTTTAAGTCGTTGTTATTGGGAACATTCAGACCATTATATTGGGAATGGCAAAGTAATGAACGTTGCTCCTGGAGGCATAAAAGCAGTTGATATTAATAAATGGGTTACAGACGACAAGGTAGAATTAGCTGTTCTTCGTCGTCAAGACATGGACATAGAATATTTTAATAAATTTATGCAAAAGATTGAAGGTGGAAAATATAACTATTTGGGCGTGCTAATAGAATTGTGGAGAATAATAACAAATAAAAAGCAAGACGGATTAATGACTCTTCCGATATTCATAATTAACATAACATTGGTTTTTATTATTATGTATGTATGGTATAGACACCCTGATTTAACGCGCCTTCACCTTTTTCTTTTCTTAATATTTGCACCCTACCTTTTTGATACGGTATATCATTGGTGGGTTTACAAAAAAGATTTTAGCGAACTCGATAATTTCCGTTTTTTGAAGGGATCTAATAAATGAACAATCCGGAAACAAATCCTTTTTCATTATTTTTTAAAGCCATTGCAAAAAACTATTCTGGCCTGATAGCCGTGATGTTAGTTGGCACAACTTGTTTTTTATGGCTAAAAAACACAACAGTTCCTGAGGAATTAAAAAACATTACATTGATGGTTGTATCTTTTCTATTCGGACGAGGTACTTCTTGGAAAAAAACTAAAACAAATACAGAAGATAAAGCTCTGGCTGAATAGGGTGGATACTTGGGAAATAACCGGGGACAGCCGTTTTTTCCCGCCCCACGCTTCCGACTTCGCTTGCGCTACACCGGACAGGTCGCGATAAAATTAACTCCGGCCTTTTTTACGTCGGAGGCGGATATTAAAAGCACCCCGAAGCAGGCTTCGGGGCTAACCGACAACAGGAAAACTCCGCAATTCGCCGCCGTGCCAGCGGCGGCTAAACCTATTTTTTAGAGATTACCTATATACCCAAGAAAATCCGGCAATTTTTGAAAAATTTTTTATTCCTTACGGCCAAAGGACTTACCAATTTTGGCCAGAAAAATAATGTTTTGTAAGTGCTGAAAATACCCAAAATTTCACCTTATATATAGAGGGACCATGTTCCTCTGTAGTAGCGCAGAAGCGCACGCATTTCGCCCCGGGAGGGCAAGGCATCAGGAACAGAAGTTCCAATTTCGAATTTCAGATTTGTTTAGGTATTAGGATTTGGAAATTAGAATTTTTTGTTCTGGAGGATAAAGAGTATGTCTGCCCAACTAACAATAAAAATACCCGTCTGGCTCGATTTTCTTTTCACCTGCCCCCTGCTCGCCTTTCGCCTGCTCCGTTATGGCTACACCTTCCGCCGGATTTACCTCGGCGATGGTGAATTCACTATTTTAGACCCGAAGGATTATTACCTGTATAGCCGTTTCAAATGGAGCGTCGCTGGTCACGACGGAAAATTCTACGCCATCAGGGGCATAAAAACCGGGCGTAAGAAAATGAAATTAGAGCGTCTGCACAGAATAATTATAAATGCCCCGGACGGCCTTTTTGTTGACCATAAAAACGGCAATTCTCTCGACAATCGAAGAGATAACCTCCGTTTGGCAACAAGCTCCCAAAATCATTGTAATAAAATAATCGATAAGTCAAAATCCTCATCACAATACAGGGGAGTTATTTTTAGAAAGAAATCTGGTCGTTATATTGCACAAATCACATATAAGGAGACAAATCATTATTTGGGCTCATTCGATAACGAAATCGACGCCGCCCGTGCTTATGATGATGCTGCGAAAAAACATCACGGGGAGTTTGCCCGCCTCAATTTTCCGGAGGAAAATCAACTGTCCGCTATACGCTGAACGCTGTACGCTGTATATAAGTAAAAGCTTGCCTTAGGGGGAGAATTCGCGTAAAATCCAGGGCAGGTTTGATACACACTACAACTTTATAAGAAAGGAGTTATAGATGTCTGAGTATTCGATGAACCCTGAAGGGGAAAAATTTCAACTGCCAAGCCAGGAGGACTACGCAAAAGAACTCAAGAGAGTGGAATCACTGGCGGAGGCCGCCCGCAAGGAAGGCAAAGAAATAGTTGTGGTAATGGGCGTGGGGTTCGTCGGGGCGGTAATGGCAGCCATAATAGCAGACACGGTTGATAAGAAGACAGGCAAGCCCAGCAAATTCGTAATCGGCTGCCAAAGGCCAAGCACGCGGAGTTACTGGAAAATACCGATGCTGAACGAGGGCAAGTCGCCCGTGAAGGCGGAGGACCCGGAAGTTGACCCGATGATAAAGCGGTGCGTGCTCGAAAAGAAGACGCTCATCGCGACATATAACAGCGACTGCCTGAAATTAGCGGATTGTGTGGTTGTTGACGTGCAGTGCGATTATACCAAACAGCATTTGGGTAATATGCGGACGGGCAAGGTTGAGATGGGGGCACTGGAAGCGACGATAAAGACAATCGCCGACAAAGTACCCGCGAATTGCCTGACGCTGATTGAGACGACGGTTGCGCCTGGGACAACGGAGTTTATCGCGTGGCCGATTATGAAAAAGGCGTTCGCTACCCGCGGGATAAAAACGGAGCCATTACTGGCGCACAGTTTCGAGCGTGTGATGCCCGGCAGACATTATGTTTCGTCAATTCGCGACTTCTGGCGGGTATGTTCGGGATGCAATGAAGAGGCGAGGAAGCAGGTTGAGAAATTCCTGCACGAGGTTTTGAATACGAAGGATTTCCCGCTGACGGTAATGGACAGGCCCATCGAATCCGAAACAACCAAGATAGTGGAGAATTCGTTCAGGGCGACGACGCTTGCATTCCTTGATGAATGGAGTGTGTTCGCGGAGAAAAACGGCGTTGACCTGATTAAGGTCATCAAGGCGATAAAGATGAGGCCCACGCACAATAATATGATATTCCCCGGTCCCGGCATCGGCGGGTACTGCCTGCCAAAAGACGGCGGGCTGGGCTACTGGGCGTATAAGCATATCCTCGGGTTTGGGGATGATATATTCAAAATGACAACCACGGCGATTGACGTGAACGACACACGCGGCTTGCACGTTGCGGAGCTGACTCGTGATGCTCTTCGTAATATGGGCAAAATGGTAGCCGGTGCGAAGGTACTGCTGTGCGGGGCGAGCTACCGGCAGGACGTCGGCGACACTCGCTACAGCGGCTCGGAGATAGTCGTGCGAAAGCTGACGGAGATGGGGGCGGAGATGCAGGTTCACGACCCGTATGTCGAGCACTGGTATGAACTCGAGCAGCAGGACGTTTATCCTGCGCCGGGACATTCGTGGGCGAGATTTTTCCATAACCAGGATGAGCTTATAAAAATCCGTGTGCAGCGTGAACTGCCCGCGGCGATTAAAGGTGTGGCGGCACTGATACTTGCCGTTCCGCATAAGCAGTATCTGGACCTTGACCCGAAAAAGATTGTCGAGTGGGCAGGCGGGCCGATTGCGGTAATCGACTGCTTCGGCATACTGGAAGACGAGAAAATACGGACGTATTTCGGGCTTGGCTGCGAGGTTAAAGGGCTGGGCAGAGGCCATATACAGCGGATAAAAGAGAACGTCCGCAAGTCGAGTTCACGATAATAATAAATAGAGTAGTGTTATTGTGACTTTGGAACACCGCCAAAAACACATAGTGATACTAATATGCGTCGGCATCATCGCAGCCACGCTTGTTGCATACGAGCCGATACGGCACAACGGCTTTGTTACATACGACGACGGCCATTATATTTATGATAACCCGCTGATAACAGCCGGAATAAGCTGGCAATCATTAGGGCAGGCATTTATAAAGCCGCATTTTTTTATGTGGCATCCCCTGACCACAATCAGTCATATAATGGATTGCCAGTTTTTTGGACTGAACCCATTAGGGCATCATTTAGTAAGCGTTCTGATTCATATTGCCAACGCCCTGCTGCTATTCCTGATTCTCAGGAATATCACGGGAACAACCTGGGCAAGCGCGTTCGTCGCAGCAGTATTTGTTTTGCATCCGATTCAAGTAGAGTCGGTTGCGTGGGCATCAGAACGAAAGACAGTTCTAAGCGGACTGTTTTGGCTGCTGACGATAGCCACGTACATTCACTATGCCAAACAGCCGAGATTAGGCCGATACCTGCTGGTGTTATTAGTTTTTGGTCTCTGTATTATGACCAAGCCGGTGGTTGTTACGCTGCCGCTGGCGCTGCTGTTGCTTGATTACTGGCCTTTAGACAGGGTCCGGTGGGGACAGCTCAATAACACGGCACGTGGAGGACCAAATAAAAAATCCGCAGTATGGCTGATAGCGGAGAAAATACCGCTGATAGCGATATCCGTATTGCTGAGCGTAATGACCTACGTTGCGCAACAACAAGGCGGAATCGTTCCGACGCTGAAGAATATGCCGTTGAATTATCGAGTAGCCAATATGTTCCTTTCCTATATCAAGTACATCGGCAAGATACTATGGCCCAGTGGGCTGGCCGTTTGCTACCCACATCCCCGCGCAGTTCTTTCAGATGCGCCGGCAGTAACGTGCGCGATGCTGTTTATCGTGCTGACCATTTTGAGCATTTATATAGGCCGGCGAAAAAAATATGTGGCAGTCGGCTGGTTATGGTACGTCGGGACACTTGTGCCTGTGATTGGCCTGGTTCAGTCGGGTGCGCAGGCGATGGCCAACCGATATATGTATATCCCGATGCTTGGTCTGCTTATTATTATCGGCTGGGCAGTCAAAGATTTCATCGTCAACAGACCGCGCATAAGAATTGCCGCGACGGTAATAGGTGTGATTGCGCTGTTGAGCCTGCTCATACTCACCCGAATGCAGGTCAGACACTGGCAAAACACGCTGACACTATTTGAGTACACACTGAGCGTTACCGAAGACAACCCGGTTACGGAAAACAGCTATGGGGCCGCTTTGTTTAATGAGGGGCGCATAGAAGAGGCGGAGCTGCATCTTAGTAAAGCTGTTCGCCTGGCCCCGGCGTTTGTGGTAGCGCGCAACAACTTAACCAAGGCCTACCTGAAACAAGGGAAGCTTAACGAGGCAATCGAGCACCTTAATGAGCTGATAAGTCATAACGAGGGGACAGCGGAGGTTTATTACAACCTGGCAGCGGCACTGGAAATACAAAAGAAATACGAAGACGCCATAAAAAACTATGCCAAGTCGCTGGAGCTGAATCCACGGGACCCGGACACCAACAAAAGAATGGGGATTACATTAGTGGCGGCAGGAAAGACAAATGAAGCAATCGAGTATGCACAACGCGCCTGTGAACTGACGGGAAACAGGGACGCCGAATGTTTAGAGGCACTGGCATCGGCACTCGCGGCGGCGGGCAAGTTTGACGAGGCGACGAGGATTGCCGAAAAAGCGTTAGAAGCCGCGAGGATTTCAGGGCAAGAGAATCTCGCTGGCGAGATTCAGAAACGGATGGAACTTTACCAGGCAGGCATGTCGGACCGGCAAGAATAAATGCAATTCAGCCAAAAATATGTTTTCATTGTTATATGCGCGGCACTGGTGACGGCGACGCTCGCGGCATATGAGCCGATACGGCACAACGGCTTTGTCAGCTACGATGATGGCGCATACATAACGAAAAATCCAAACGTAACCGGCGGAATAACCCGTGAGTCGGTTATCTGGGCATTCACGAATTCACACATGGGAAACTGGCACCCACTGACCATGCTTAGTCATATGCTGGACTGCGAAATTTTCGGGCTTAATCCACTTTGGCATCACTTCATCAACGTGCTGTTCCATATTCTTAATGTACTGCTTATTTTTTGGATACTCACAGCAACGACGGGCGCAATGTGGCCAAGCGCATTTGTTGCCGCGGTCTTTGCGCTGCATCCGCTACAAGTTGAGTCGGTTGCCTGGGCAGCGGAGAGAAAGACGGTTCTGAGCGGTCTGTTCTGGTTTCTCACAATAGCTGTTTATATCTGGTACACAAGGCGAGCGGGTATCGGGCGATATATATTGCTTGTTATGGTGTATGCCCTGTGCATTATGACCAAGCCGGTGGTTGTAACGCTTCCACTGGTCTTACTGCTGCTGGACTATTGGCCTCTCGAACGAATCAGAATACGGAAGACAGAAGACAGAAGAGGACAGAGGGCAGGGGGCGCGTCTCAAAAGGTATCGGCAGGACGGTTAATAGTCGAAAAAATACCTCTGCTTGCGCTATCGGTGATTTTGAGTGTAACAACCTTTGCTGCTCAACAAAACGCCGGGGCATTCGTTCCGCTGGATACAACGCCACTGGACTCCCGAGTCGCCAATATGTTCCTCTCTTACACAAAGTACATTGGTAAAACAATATGGCCAAGCCAACTGGTTGCATTCTATCCCTACCCAAATGCAACCTTTTTAACAATGGCGGCAACAATATGTGTACCACTATTTGTCCTGATATCAGTCATCAGCATTTACGTAGGCCGTCGCAAAAAATACGCAGCGACGGGCTGGCTATGGTATGTTGTGACGCTTGTCCCGATGATAGGATTAGTCCAGGTGGGTAACCAGGGAATCGCCGACAGATATGTGTATGTACCAATACTGGGACTGCTTATTATCGTCGCCTGGTCTGTAAGAGATTTCGTTTTCAACCGGCCCCGCTGGAAAATTGCCGTGTCTGTATTAGCGGCGGGTGCTTTGCTTTCAGCAGTAATAGTTACCCGGACACAAGTGAGATATTGGCAGAATAGTATGTCACTGTTTGAACATGCCCTGAAGCTCACGAAAAACAATCCCGTGGCAGAAAAAGGATACGGAAGCGCATTGTTTGCAGAAGACCGATTTGATGAAGCCGTAGTACATTTGAGAAACGCGTTACAAACACATCCGGGATATCTCGCGGCCGGCAACGAACTTGGCAGGGTTTACTTAAGACAGGGTAAGTTTAATGAAGCTGTCGCGTGTTTTAACGAACTTTTAAAACGAAACAAAAATTCTGCAGAGGTATATTACAACCTGGGCTTAGCATCAATCCTGCAAAAAAAATACGAAGAAGCCATAAAGTACTTTGCCAGAGTATTAGAGCTGGACCCTAAATACCCTGATGCTCATAACAATATGGGAACCGCACTGCTTGCAGCAGGAAAAAACACCGAGGCCATAAAGCACCTTAACGAAGCTCTGCGAATAAGCTCTAATGATGCGGGACTTTATGAAAAACTTGGCAATGCTTATGTTCAATCAGGCAAGTATGAACCGGCAATTCAAAATTGGACGAGGGCACTGGAGCTAAAGCCCGACAGCGTGGATGCTCTCAACAACATAGCGTGGTTATTGGCCACCTTTGGCGAGGTATCCACAAAGAATGCCAATAAGGCTATTGAGCTTGCGCAGCATGCGTGCGAATTGACAGGATATAACGACCCTGAGTTTCTGGACACTTTAGCGGCCGCATACGCCTCGGCAAGCAAATTCGGCGACGCAAAAGCGACAGCGGAGAAGGCATTGATCGCTGCGAAGGCAGCCGGCCACGAAGACCTGGCCGGCGAAATTCAGAAGCGGAAAAAGCTTTACGAAGCGGGACAGCCGTATCGTCAAAAATAGC
The DNA here is from genome assembly GCA_050013675.1 of Sedimentisphaerales bacterium. Lineage (GTDB taxonomy): Bacteria > Planctomycetota > Phycisphaerae > Sedimentisphaerales > Anaerobacaceae > Fen-1362. The sequence continues at coordinate 233,197 of JBEKEU010000003.1, read as the reverse complement.
GGCGTTGGAGCGTGATTATACGGTGTTTTTATTCTTGTTTTTGTCCATTAGGAGGACAATCCTGTCGTATTTATCCTGCGGCACTTCCTCTTTCAATATCTTGCGAATCTGGCTCATAGGCGTTCGCTGGGTGGTATGCGTAACGACGATATGCTGGTTGTTAAGCTCAGTAATCAATTTCACAAATTCATCGATGTGCATATGTCTGCCGGCGTGGGCCCTGTCGGCGTGTTCATCAACGTAAAAGGTGCATTCGGCGATGAGAATTTTGCTTTCGGCAATATAATTCAGTTGTGAGAAATCGACGTATTGTGTGTCGCCGAGGTAAGTAACAATCGGTATCTCAAGGGGATTATCGATTTCAACGCCCTGCTTTTTCAATTCGACAATCTGCGGGCCTGAGAGATTGGCAAATTCCTGTTTTATTTTTTTTCGTTTTTCTATTATGGTGAAGCCGACCGACCCCCTGCTGTGCTTTGTGGGGAACACGCGAGCGACCAGGTTTGGTTTTATTTGAAACTCGTCGCCGGGCTTAACGCCCACGAGATTGGCGGGGAGTTTATTGCCATCGAGGCGCGCCCAGGCATCGATGATGTCCTTAATGGGGGAGAGGAGATCTTCGGGTGCGAGAATGGTGCCCGCGGACTGGCCACAGAAATTGCGATGAGAGAGGTAATAGGCGATACCGGCGGCGTGGTCCATATGGCCGTGGGTGAGAAGGACGTGATTTATGGGTATAATCTGGTCGGGGGCCTTGCCGATATCGAAGCAGACGTCGAGCTGAGGCATAGCGATGACGGTTTCCTCTCCGGCAATCGAATAGCCGATTATATCCAGGTCATCTATCGTAATCTTCGCTAAGTTATGGCTTGGCATCGTGTCTTTCTGAAATAACGCATTGATTATTGGTAATTGATAACTGATAATTGTAACGACAAACGAGTTGGTAATCAACCTTAACGAAAAGGCATAGGAAATAAATAAACAGCCGTCCAGATGAACAAAGCAAAGACAGAACAAAAGGTATTTCCACCAAGCGTCGTACCGGAGGCGACGATATTTCTCGCCAGTGTCTGCGTTATGATGGTTGAGATTGTCGCGGGCCGGCTGGCGGCAAGACATATCGGCTCGTCACTTTACACGTGGACGGCGGTGATAGGCGTGATACTTGGGGGAATCACGCTTGGTTATTATATCGGCGGCCGGCTGGCGGATTCATTTTCGACAAGAAAAACCATCAGCTGGCTGCTCGCGGCATCATCGGGGGCCTGTATAGCCGCCATAATCCTCAATAACCTTGTCGGCGAATGGACTTTTCTGTGGCGTATGGAAATGGCACAACGAGTGCTGTGTCATATAGCGATTGTGTTTTTTATTCCATCAATGTTTATGGGCGCTATCAGCCCGGTGGCGGTGAAGATGGCCCTGGAGTCGAGGCAGGACAGCGGGCGGACAGTGGGCAGGATGTATGCGCTTGGCGCAGCAGGGAGCATAGTGGGGACATTCTTAGCGGGTTTCTGGCTAATCAGGACAATAGGGACGGTCAATACGCTGTGGCTGACGACGGGTATTATGCTGGTAATGGCCTTGATGTACCTGCCGAGGTCGGGGGCAATGCTCGCTTATGCGGCTGCCGTTGTACTTCTGGCTATCGCGGGGACAATTCCTGCTAAATGGGCACAAGACGTCGGTTCGGCAATGTCACTGAGGCAGACACACAAGCCGGATATGTTGTATGAAATCGAGAGCCAATACGGTTATGTGGCGGTTCATCAACTGAGTGAACAGCCGGATGAGCGACAGTTTGTCCAGGACAATCTGAAAAGCCACAGCCAGATAATAATGGGTAAGATTCGGGACCTGCGGTTTTTCTATACGCGGGTGTATGGCGCGGTAACTCGCAGGGCCGCTGTGGGCAAAGAAAAGCTCCGCACGCTGTCGATAGGAGGCGGTGGCTATGTTTTCCCGCGGTATATTCTGGATGTATGGCCCGGTAGCAGCGTGGACGTGGCAGAAATCGACCCGGCGGTGACCGAGGCGGCAATGCAGGCATTCGGACTGCCGCGAGATACGCCCATCCGGACGATTAATCTTGACGGGCGGAACTACGTTGACGAACTGCTGGAAAAAAAACGCAAAGGCGAACAGATACCGCAATATGATTTTGTATATATGGACGCGTTTAACGATTTGTCCGTGCCATTTCAATTAGTGACACGGCAGTTCAACGAGAAGATTTTTGCGATAACGGCAACGGACGGCGTGTATATTACAAACCTGATTGATATGCGAGACAACGGCCAACTTATTGCAAGTTTTATCGGCACAATAAAGCAGACCTTTCCGTATGTTTACGTGGTGACAAGACAGAGCAGTTATGATCTGCCGGTTAACTTCATAGTGACAGCGGGCAAAAGACCGGTCAATCTTGAGAACCTAAATACGGAGGAAAACCTTGCGGACGCACGGTTAATAATCCGCGACGAAAATGACCTGACTGCGTTCCAGAAGAAAGTGGGCTGGATTGTCCTCGATGACGATTATGTCCCCGTAGAGAACTTTATGACGCCCGTTGTGCGAGGGATATCATCGATAACAATAGCGGACAAATACATCAAACAGGCGGAACAGTTGAGTTTGGCCGGCCAAAAGGAAGAGGCGATTGGCAAGTACCGTATGGCGATGCGAATCTGCCCGGCCTTTTCGACAAGGGCATCCTATTCGATATCACAGATTTTGGCCGACCGTGAAAAGCCGGCAAAAGAGAATGCTAATCGAACGAAATAATAACACGGAAACTTATCAAAGAAATTAAATTGATGATTAATTATGCCTGACAAACGAGCACACAGGGGACAACATCCTGCCGATGAAAAATTGTTTAGTGAGACCTGGATACCGAACATCCGGCGAGCGGTTGCGGATTATTCGCTTCTGCTAAGCAAGGGGTACGCTGAAAAAAGTTCGCTGAAGCTTGTGGGCGACCGATTTACACTGACCGAAAGACAGCGATTAGCGGTGATGCGAAGCGCCTGCTCGGATGAACAGCAAGCCGGCCGTAAAAGCCGACAGTTAGATATTAACGCCGTCGCCGGACAGATGATAGCGATTGACGGGTATAATTTATTGATAACGATTGAGGCAGCTATGAGCGGAGGGTTGATTTTCAGGGGACGGGACGGATGTTGCCGGGATTTGGCGAGCATTCACGGAACATATCGCAGGGTCAGTGAAACGCAACCCGCAATCGAACTTATAGGCGGATTTCTGCAACAAATCGGGATAAGTCAGGCACTGTGGTTATTAGACAGTCCGGTTTCAAACAGCGGGCGATTAAAAACTCTTCTTCGTGAACTTGCGGAAAAGAACAAATGGAACGGATTCGGCTCCTTCGACAAGCTCAGGGCAGGCAAGCTCACCGCAGGATGGGAAATTGAGCTTGTGACAAGCCCGGACGCGGTGCTGATAAAAGGCGAAAAAATAGTCGCAAGCAGTGACAGCGTGGTTCTGGACAAATGCGGCAAATGGGTCGATTTGGCAGGTGAAATCATAAAAAAACGGATACCGACAGCGAAAATAATCGACCTCGAAACACAACCATAACCACTTGCCATATCAGCAGTTACACTCCAACCTCCAAAAAAAATATTAAATTTGGAAAGTTTTACTGCCGCGTTTTAAGCAGTCGCGCATTTATAATCGTGATGATAGCAAGAAATTTACAAATTGATTATGAGAGCAGAATGATGGGTATAAGCGAACTTAGCGGTTTCCCATTCGAGCCGGACTCGATGACGCAGTCGAAAAGTGACCCCGGGGCCTTTACAAGGTTATATTTACGTCACTACGATGCGATATTCAGGTATTGTGCACACCGGCTGTTTGAGCGGACCACGGCAGAGGACATCACATCGGAGGTTTTCCTGAAAATGGTGGAGAACTTCCAGACATTTGATGGCAATGAGAAGCAATTCCGGAACTGGCTTTACCGGATAGCGACGAATGCCGTCAATGAACACATCAGAAAGACCACCCGCCGAAGCGCGATATTGACCTGGGTTTGGCGGGGGTCGAGCAGTGACGATGCCGGCGAGGCAGTTGCGGCTGACGAGTCGCAGCATAACCAAGCCGTCATCAAAAAGGCACTACTGGAGTTAAAGCCGGAAGAACAAGCTATCGTCACAATGCGTTTTTTTGAAAACCTTAAACATGAGGAAATTGCCGAGGTAGTCGGCACAAGCACAGGCACAGTCCGCAGTCAGTTGTCGCGGGCAATTGAAAAACTGCGAAAGCATATCTCTTCAGCCCAGATTGACGGGCAGGAGGTGACAATATGAATCCCAACGAAAGAAAATTAGAAGAACTTATGAGCAAGATGACATTCGACGACAAACCGGATCACCGTCACCGCGATAAGCTGGAACAGGAACTGCTGGCTGCTTTTGCACGACGCCAATGGCAACAAGAGAGAAAATCCCGTCAAAACGGGGTTTGGAGAGCGATTATGCAAAACAGACCATTAAGATTAGTAGCGGCGGCCGCGGTAATAGCCGTCGTGGGAATTGCAAGCTGGACAATATTCCACCAGGGCGTAGAAAAACCAATGGTGTCTTCCATAGAGCTGCTGGCAAAGGCACAGGCGGCAGAAAAGGCGCTGTTTACCGGGGACAAGATTGTGCACATTATGAGTGAAATCACTATTTATCGCAGCCAGTATAACCCGAAGAGCCGCGAAATGATTGAAAAGCTCGGGAACACGAAGATGTCGGCTGCGGAACTCGATAAAATGAATCGCGAGCTGATCAGCTCGTGGCTTGTGAGCTGGCTGCCGATGTGTTCGCTGCAGCCGAATGGCGAACACCGGATTACGCAAATAAGTCTAGCCAAAGACGCCAATCAGACATATACGATTTTTGACAATGCCTGGTATGAGCCGAAGACGGGACGATTTGTCCGGACGATGGATGTCAATGACAAGGTAATTTTCGCCAACTCTTATGACGGCCAGTTTGTAAACACTACCGAAACAACGGCAGACGGGAAAGTCCAGCTCAAAAGCGAGGCAGTAAGCGCAAACTTCAAGGCACCGGAAAATCCTGCGGAGTTTCTCGGAATGACAGCAGGCGTTCAGCAGTGCCTAGTTGACAAATGCTTTACACAGCCGGTTCAAAATGTCACGAAAGGCACACTCGCGGATGGAACAGCCGTGTATATTTACAAGGTCGGATTCCCAAATCCGTATGGTGGAGATTTAAAAACGTATTACCTGTTCAAGATTCGTCAGGCCGATGAGATTATCGCTGAGATTGAATACATCTATAACGGCCGGCAACAAATGGTAATTCGCAGGGTAGTCAGCGAGCAGGTCGATAAGCCGGATTATTCGTGGAACCTCGCGGAGCTGAGCAGCAAAGATTTGGCAGGAGAAACCCCCAGCGGCGTGACGGTTTCCTCGGACGTGGCGATTCCGAACGTATCTGTCCGTCATATGATTGACAAGGCGGATTTTGAGACATACATCTTCGCGACTGACCCGAATTGGACAAAAAGCCGAATGATTGTTGATGTGATTGACCCGATGAATCCGCCGGCCAGATTGTTCGTGATGGTGTTCCCGCCGAAGGATAATGATACTCGTATGGTTATGCTGATTCAGTCCCAGACGCACAACAAATATATGGGCGCAATGTTCAAACAGGTCGAGGCACAGGGAGGCAAGTTTGACTGGAAGATGTACGCAAACGGATGCAAAGTTTACAGGAACACGGGCAGCGAGGCATACTGGACGGAACTTAGTTTCAAAAATTCCGGTATCGAACCGGCGAAGGACAGATGCGGTTTCATAGTCGAGACACCGGCAGGCACTTTCCCGCTGATTGCGGTGAACGGACCGGTAACCGAAGAAGAACTGGCAGGATTAGTAAACTCGCTGATACCAGCCAAGGATTACCAGGTTAAATAACTCAGGCAACCACAAAAACACATACGCCGTCCCTAACCCTAAGGGACGGCGTTTTTTTATGCGCTTCCTAAAAATATTATTTCGCCTATACTAAAATACGGAGTGCAATCGTGTTATTAATGAATGGCAGCCATTAAAAGGGTTTAAACCAGAACCAGATGATAGAAGATGAAATTTTGAAATGGCGTTTCAGACAAGGCAGCAAGGAGGCGCTTTGCCGCATTTATGAGAAGTATCTCGACTATCTGCTGACTTTGGCAGTGGGGTTTGCCAACGACTTCAATACGGCCCAGGACATCGTGCACGACGTATTTGTTCGATTCGCGGCCTCCCGGCAGGGTTTCGGTCAAACAGGGAACCTTAAAAGCTATTTGACAACCTGTATTGTGAATCAGGCGCGCGACCAGATTCGCAGGGCCAAACACCAGCCGGGAGAATTAAAAGAAGATGCTTTGATTGGTGAGTCGGACTGCCCTGAACAGGTAGTCATAAGCGACGAGTTATCGCATCGGCTGAACAAAGCTCTCGCGGAACTGCCATACGAACAACGCGAGACGGTGGTCCTCCATTTGAAAGGTAGCCTGAGATTCAGAGAGATAGCAAAATTGCAGGACGTATCCATAAACACCGTTACGGGCCGTTATCGATACGGATTAGACAAACTGCGGTCAATGTTGATTGATGAGGTGCAAAAATGAGGCCGTCAGAAAAAATAGAAAACGCGTTAAAGAAAATGAATTTTTCAGCCGGTGCCGAATTGCGAAAGCAGATTTTAGACGACGCAATGAAGGCACACGAACAAACAGGCACACAACCGGCTTTTGAGAAGCCGGATATATGGAGAATCATTATGAAGAGCAGAATAACAAAATTGGCGGCGGCTGCCGTCATTGTAATCGCAGGACTGGTGTGCGTTCAGTTCCTGACAGGAACGAACGCTTATGCCCAGGTCGTTGCGGAGATTCGAAACGCCCGCACGGTCGTCTATACGCTGATAACTCAGACCAATCAAGGTAATGGCGAGACGATAAAAACAGACATGGCCTATAAGGAACCGGGCCATCTTCGGACATCGACCGTTGACGGTTATGTCTGTATTGGCGATTTCACAAGCGGCAAGATGATGTCCATTGTGCCGCAAGGCGGGTATTCCATCGGCGACTTAAACAGCCTCAAGCCAACAGGTAACTCCGGACCCTTCGCATCTTTCGAGGCGATGAGGAACCTGCCGGCAAAGGCAGATGAGAACCTCGGAGCAAAGGAGATAGACGGCATTGACTGCGAAGGATACAGAGTGACACAGGGCGACCTGACCTCGATTATCTGGCTGGATGCAAAGACCGGCGACCTTGTGCAGGTGGAACACAGATACGCCAACACCCCCGGAATGAACAGGATTATCAAGAACATCAAGTTCGACGTCGAGCTGGAGGATTCACTGTTCAGTTTGACCCCGCCGGCAGGATACAAGCCAATGGGCGTCGAGATGAAAAGCGATGCCGCCCTCCAGACGGAAGAGACGTTCGTCGCCTGGCTGGGATGGTGGGCCAATGGAAATACCGATGAGACGTTCCCCCCGATGGTGGCCGGTACCGAGTTAGCCAAGGTCTGTATGGATATGGCTAAGCAGGGCAAGCTCAAGGGCTCTACGTGGGACAAGGTTGACCCCCAACAGATGTTCAATGCATTGCTTTTCGTGGCCAAACTGCCCAGAGAGGAGAGCAAGTGGCGGTATGCGGGTAACGGCGTGAAGATAAATACCCCCGATACGCCGATATTCTGGTATCGCCCGGCCGGCAGCCAGATGTATCGCGTCATCTACGCGGACCTGACAGTGCGCGAGATGTCTGAGGAGCAGTTGCCCAAATAATAAACATCCTCTATAAATAAAAAGGGCTGTGTTTTTTGAACACAGCCCTTTAACTTCAAATTGCCACTTTACTTCGTACTTAGTACTTCCTTATGCTTTACTGCGTTTTCTACGAAGCAGCAACCCGCCAAGACCAAGCAGTGCTATTGTGGCGGGTTCGGGTGTAACATAGTAATCAATCTGTAATTTTGGCCGCCAGACATAATCAGGCGGTGACGTGCTGTAATTGCTCGAATGGAAAATAACTCCATCCTGCGAATCACTATACGCCGAATAATCCAGTACCCAGCCAAGGTTCTGCGAAGGGTTGGCATACCAAGCCGCTACCGAAGCAGTGATGCCACTGCCGGACCACGTCTCCCATGCATACCCGCTGCCAATGTTGTAGAGCGTAACAGAGGCATCGGGGTTAGCCTGTCTGTCCTGATTAACACCGCGTGCTCCGCCGTTGTACCATTGCGTCGTGCTTGGATAGGCGTATTGGTAATAAAACGCTGCCCCGGTCCTGCCATTACCGCTGCCGCCACTACCTTCTGCCCACGAGTGAAGCAGGCGATACGCTGATACGGTCAGGTAATCATTGCTTCCAATGTCCCAATCCTGATAATACAAGAGCGACAGGCTTGCCGACGTGACCACGGCATTTGCAGGCAGGCTGCTTAAATCAAACTTGATGAGGGTGTCCCGGTCATCAACATTGCTGTACCAATCATGTCGAACATGAATGTCCCCGTCATTGCCGTAATTTGTGTTGTCGTGATAATAATCAAGCCACGTATCAGAGGTTCCGCTATAACCGTTGATGCCCTGCTGAAATGTGACGGTATCGCCCTGTGCAAGACCTGCAAACGATACCAATGTCAACAATACAACTGCCAGAAGTGTACAAAAGATATGCGTCTTCATTCTTCATCCTCCAAAAAATAGATATTAATCGGTGAGGGATGATATTGTGTTAGAAAGGTGAATACTCATTCTGAGCATGAGCACAAAACAAACGCTCTCTTCCCTTCTTCTCATCACTCACACTCTCCTTCTTTCCTGCAAGCCCGGATAATGGACTTACTCAACTTTGTACATTCTACATCCCCCCCTCCCCGTAATGTCAAGTAATAATTACAGAAAATCCGAATTTTATTGAAAATTCTTCAGATTTTCCCGATACAACTGCTGGAAGATTTTGATATTGCCGTGGAATTGCGGCTTTACATCGTGGCATTGGAAAATAAAGAAACAACAGGAAAAGGCCAAAAAAGCGCGTTTTCAGGCTAAAAACGGGCATTAGTACGGTTAACTTGTGGCAAAGTAAGTTTGAGACTGTTTAGAGCCGGTCGATGGCTCGACGAAGCTCATCGCAGACAATACCAACTTCGTTCTTGCTGAGATTATTATAGAAAGGTAAAGCGATGGTCCTTTCGGCAATTTTCTCAGTTATGGGGAAATCACCCGGCTTGAAGCCAAATCGCTCGACCATAAACGCCTGAAGATGAACAGGCGTAAAATAGTTACTGACCTGTATGCCTGCGTCGCGCATCGCCTGCAAAACCTTCTCGCGATTCTGGCGAGTAAATTTGTCGGCGAGACGAACTACAAAGACAAACCAGTTGGTATCACAGCCGACGGGTTCGGTCGGAACAATCAGACGGTCGTCGCCGGCGAGATTTTCCTGATACCATTTGGCAACCTGCTTGCGTTTGCGTTTGATTTCCTCGATTCTCGAAAGCTGGACTATGCCGAGGGCGCAGTTAATGTCGCTAAGGCGATAATTGTATCCCAGCCGCACGTGGCTGAGCCAGCTGCCACCCGCAGCCCTGCCCTGATTACGCAGCGAGATGCACATATCCGCAAGTTTATCGTCGTCGGTAAGAATGATGCCGCCCTCGCCGGTGGTTATTTGCTTATTGGGATAAAAGGCGAAGACGCAAATATCGCCGAAAGTGCCGGCTTTTTTGCCGTTTAATGCGGAACCAAGGGCCTCGCAACTGTCTTCGACAAAGACAAGTTTGTGCTTGTCGGCGATGCGGCGATATTTATCGAAGTCAGCGGTACTGCCAAAGGCCTCGATGGGAACAATCGCCTTTGTTTTTTTTGTAATCTTTTGTTCAATTTTCTCCGGGGCGATGTTCAAAGTTACGGGGTCAATATCGACAAAGACAGGTTTGGCGCCAACCATCAGGACAACGTTTGAAGTGGAGATAAAAGTAAACGGCGTTGTGATTACCTCGTCACCCGGCCCGATACCGAGGGCGAGCATACAGAGATACAGGCCACTTGTGCCGCTGTTGACGGCCACAGCTCGCTTTTTGCCTATATATTTAGCGAAGGCCTGCTCAAATTCCCTCAGCTTTGGGCCAAGCGAAAGGTCCGGGCTTTTGAGCACATCGGTAACTGCCTGGATTTCCCTGTCAGTAATATCAGGACGGGACAAAAATATACGCATAAACAGCTCCTTACAGCATCAAATGCGGGTTATACGAAAAAGTAGATTCTACTGTTCAGACCCAAATTTGCCAAATACTTTCCACCCGTTTCGGCTTATAGGACGTAGTAATAGAGGCGAAGGCCAATATCAGTAATGCGGTTTGGAAGTGGGGTGGTTGTCCTAAACGGCATACATATTAAAGCCGATAAATCACGTGCAAGCGGCAAAAAGTCGCTCTTAAACGGGAGTACAAAAATGGCAAAAGGCAAGAATGTACTAACGACGGGTGACGTGGCGAAGATTTGCAACGTAGCGCCGAGGACCGTGTCCAAATGGTTCGACAGCGGCCAGTTGAAGGGCTACCGGATACCGGGGAGCAAGGACAGGCGGATACCAATCAACGAGTTGATTCGCTTTATGAAGCAGAACAATATGCCGGTGCCGACGCTGCCTGTTGGCAAAATGCGAGTTGTAATAGTGGACAACGACGTTGAATCGGCGTCAACGCTGGCGGAGACGCTGAGGGCAAAGTCGGACTATGACGTCATGATGGCCAGGAATAATTTCGAGACCGGCACCGCGGTTCAACGATTTGAGCCGCACGTTCTGCTTGTGAACCTGCTGGCGAAAGACATCGACGCGGCGGAAATATGCAGGAATATCCGGTCGGACGAAGAGCTGCAGACCATCAGGATAATCGCCCTTGTGAACCACCTGGCGGGCAGCGAGGCGGCGGCATTGCTGCAAAAAGGGTTCGACGGCTATGTTTCGATGCCCGCGGACGTTTCGGAGGTCATCAGGAAAATAGAGGAGGCGACTGCCATAATCTATTAGCGGCAGGCAACACGACTATCACAAGAAAGCCGGCATTAGTACCGACTTCTTTCATTTTGTAAAAGCCGAATCACATAAAATCGCCCTGCCGATTTTTTCTTCTTCAAAAAAAACTGGTTTCCCCCTATAATTGACGCTGGTCGCGCTCGTAGCTCAGTAGGATAGAGCGCCGGTTTCCTAAACCGGAGGTCGTCAGTTCGAATCTGGCCGGGCGCATTGAGTTGTGCTGGTTAGATATGGTGTTTTTTTGTGAGTTATCGGGGGGAACCAATACCGTAAGAATTGACCGGCGGCGAGGTGAGCGGAAGATATCTGCCCGTTTATTTTTTAACCGCCGGTTCCAGCGCAACCCGTTTTTTGAAGCTCAATAGCCGTATTTTCGGGTGCGTTGCCGGGCAGTTCGCTAAGCGTCCAGTATAAGTCGAGGACTTTCATCGCCTCAACAAACTTCTTGTAGTCCACGGGTTTTACTATGTAACCGGCCACGCTAAATTTGAAGCTTTCCAGTTTATCGCGGTCATCTTTCGAGGTTGTCAGCACAACCACAGGTATCTGTCTCAACTCATCGTCGGCCTTAGCCACCTTGAGAAACTCTATGCCGTTCATTTTCGGCATATTCAGGTCGAGCAGAATGACACAGGGCTTTCTGTCGGTATGTGTTTTCAGGTATTGTATCGCTTCCTCGCCGTTGATTACCCGGACCAGTTCGTTAGTGACCTTAAGCTCACTAAACGCACGTTTGACGGTCATAGCGTCCACACTATCGTCTTCAGCGAGCAGTATCGGCCTCAGATTTCGCATTTTTGACTCCCACACATAATTCTTCTGTCGCGCATAAAACCTGGTGGTACTATCGGCACAAGCTACGGCTGATTTCAGAAGAAAATCGCTATTTTCAACGCAGGACAAAACTTTTTTTGAGAGCCAAGCCGTATATGTTCAGCATAAAAAATGCCCAGCGGGAATAACACTGCTCAATTATAGGACCCGGCAATTCCGCTTGTCAGGAGCAGACAACAGCTCGACGTCTTTATCCTCAAGGTCGTCACCCGGCAGTTCGCTGAGCGTCCAGTAAAGGTCAAGGATTCTTATTGCCTCAACGAATCCCTTGTAATCGACGGGTTTGACTATGTAGCCGGCAGCGCTGTAATTGAAGCATTCAAATCTATCCTGGTCGGCTTTGGAGGTGGTAAGAACAACCACGGGGATGCACTTCAATCTGTCATCGGCTTTTGCGATTTTGAGGAATTCAACGCCATTCATCTTGGGCATATTCAGATCCAGAAGGATTACGCACGGCTTGGCGTTGACGCTATCCTGCAGGTACTCCAGCGCCTGTTCGCCGTCGGTCACGCGAACGAGAGGATTATTGACATTAAGGTCCTTCAACGCTCTTTTCACCGTCATAGCATCAACGGTGTCGTCCTCCACAAGGAGAATCGGCTTAAAACTGCGCATCTTGTTCAACCCCCAATAAAAAGCCCTGTAAAAACTCTTCCTGTGCGCCAGTTAATCAAGGCACATAAAGGGACTCCGCAAGTACTATCGACGTAACAAACAGGGAGTTTGATAAGGGAAACCCCCTATCAGGTACGCAATATTACTTATATATCGCAGTTATTTTGGCATGCTCACTGACAAAAGGTGTCACAGAGGCGCCTATATCGCCATTGACGCCTGTTTATGGGACCCTCAAATCAGAAACAAAGCCAGCTTTCGCTGTACTGTGAGGTTAAGTGCGCTACAGGGCGACTCTGCTAAAGACAGAGAAACAAATCGACAACAAGCAAATTAGAGAGCCATTGGTTTACACAGATTTTTATCGCTGACGGCAACCCGGCCACATATTTTACATACGAATTTGGCGTTTTTTACAAGGGCTTTGTATTCCCTTGGGTTGCTTATTTGAAAGCCGAGGTTGTTCAAATAACAAAGATGTTTGTTGTGGCCTGCGTGCGGCATACTTGTCTTTGCCATTGCTTTTATCTCCGTAAAAAAGTCAGTGCGTTAATCCTTTATCTTCCGATTTATGAAGTATAGCAAACATTAACACAATAAAAAGCATAATCGCGGAAACATATTCGACGAGCCGCGGCATCATCCAGCCGTGATGAACAGTATGAGCAAATGCAACGCCGATGATAATATAATCGAGAACTATGCCGCTTAGCAATGCGCATCCGGCGACGGCAGCGAGGTAAGTTATCGCGGTGGCCCTGCCCATAATTTTCCAGATAGTAACAATGGACGCGGCGTTGGTAGCGGGACCTGTCATCAGGAAAACCAAAGCGGCCCCCGGACTCACACCCTTCAACATCAGCGCGGCCGCAATCGGGACCGAAGCGGTTGCGCAAACATACATCGGTATTCCTATAAGCATCATTACGAACATCGGGAAAATGCCTGTCCCGAGTTTGTCCGCAAAAAAGCCGTCAGGTACAAGGGCGGAAATGAAGGCGGCGACAACCAGGCCGAGCAGCATCGCCCTGCCGATATCGCGAGGAAGCGTGATAAAGCCGTATCTGAACATTCGCGTAACAGGATTACTTTTGTGCTCGCCGGAACAACATTCATCCTCGCAACTCTGATTTTGTTGTGAGCCGTTTTCGAGAGAGTCGCCGAAAATATTGACCATCACGCCGCCAACTATGCCGGTAACAAACGCCGCTATCGGTCTGAATATAGCGAAGACCGGGCCAAGCAGAGCGTATGTGACAAAAATGCTGTCAACACCAGTTTGCGGGGTCGAGAGCAAAAATGACACAGCCGAGCCCCTGCTTGCGCCGTGCTTGCGAAGCGACATTGTTACGGGGATGACGCTGCACGAGCACAATGGCAGAGGCACACCCAAAAGAGACGCCTTTATAACTGGCCAAAGCCCCCTGCCGCCGAGATGCTTTTCAACAAGCTGCTTCGATACAAGAACACTGAGCAATCCCGCCATAAAAAAACCGAATAACAGATATGGCGACATCTCAAGAACTGTATTCCAGAAGCCAAATGCTATGGATTTCACAAACTCTATCATATTTCTACTCCGGCTCAGGCCGGCCTATTAACCGATATTTGTTCAACCTTGTTTACACCGCCATTAAGGCCTATCGTAACATCCTCGAACATCATTTTTACCCCGGCCTTTTCCAATGCCTCTTGCGCGATTCGAGTCAGACCATGACAACAAGGCACTTCCATATGTACTACGCTGAGGGACTTGAGTTTGTTGGCCCGCAGAATATCAGCGAGCTTATCAATGTAGAAATGGGCATCATCAAGTTTGGGACATCCTACTACAATACTGTGGCCTCTAAGAAACCTGCTGTGGAAATCACCCATCGCAAAAGGAACGCAATCGGCAACAAGCAGCAGACGCGCGTCCGAGAAATACGGTGCGTGCGGAGAGACAAGTTTAAGCTGAACCGGCCAGTGCGTCAGTTGCGAAGATATATCACCTGACTCCGAATCATATTTTTCGGCGGTGTTTCGCAGTTGCGCGGATGCCATACCGTGGCACATAAACGGAGTCGGCTGTGGTTGTTTCATTTGGTTAAGATGCTCTTTTGTCGCTTCCTCGTCAAAGGGTTTGGCTTCCCGCTGCTCAATCGTAATCGCGTTTTGTGGACAGTGCCCGATGCAGACGCCAAGGCCATCGCAATAGGTCTCACTGACTAATTTTGCTTTGCCGTTGATTATCTTTATTGCGCCTTCCTCGCAGGCGCTGGCACAAAGCCCGCAGCCATTGCATTTTTCTTCGTCGATAGTAATTATATTTCTCAAGGCCATGTCGCTTCCTTTATTTGGCTGCCAGTATCTCTGTCAAATCCTCATCCACAGAACCAACCGGAGCGATATTGAACTTTTCGACGAGGACATTAAGAGCAGCCGGGCTGACGAATGCGGGCAGCGACGGGCCGAGCTTGATATTCTTTATGCCCAGATGCAGCAGCGTCAGAAGAATTACAACCGCCTTTTGCTCATACCAGGACAGGATAAACGACAATGGCAGGTCGTTTACGCCGCATTTGAAGGCCCCTGCCAAAGCGACGGCTATCTGAATCGCGGAATAGGCGTCGTTGCACTGGCCGCAGTCGAGCAGACGAGGTATGCCGTCGATTGAACCGAAATCGAGTTTATTGAAACGATATTTGCCGCAGGCCAGCGTGAGGATAACGCAATCGTTGGGGACTTTCTGGGCAAATTCAGTGAAGTAGTTTCTTCCGGGTTTTGCGCCGTCGCAGCCGCCGATGAGGAAAAAGTGCCTTATTTTGCCCGCCTTTACCGCGTCGATGACCTTGCCCGCGACGCTCATAACCGTATTGCGAGCGAAACCGATGGTTATGTATTTCGCCGGGACGTCTTCAGCAAATCCCGGGGAGGCCAAGGCAGCTTTGATGACAGGGGTAAAATCTCCGTTCGAGATATGAGTTACGTCGGCCCAGCCGACAACGCCGGAGGTAAAGATTCTCGATTTATAACTGTCCTTTGGTTTTTGCAGGCAGTTGGTAGTCATCAGGATTGCGCCGGGAAAGACGTCGAATTCGTTTCGCTGGTCCTGCCATGCGCCACCGTAATTACCAACGAGGTGCTTATATTTTTTCAGGCCCGGATAAGCGTTGCAGGGCAGCATCTCGCCGTGCGTGTAAACATTGATGCCTTTGCCCTGAGTTTGTTTGAGCAACTCTTCGAGGTCTTTGAGGTCGTGACCTGAGACAACGATGCACTTGCCTTTGACGGGGGTAATGCGGACCTGCGTCGGCTCCGGATGGCCATACGTGCCTGTGTTGCCCGCGTCGAGCAATTCCATCGCCTTGAGATTAATTTGGCCCACTGCGAGAGCGGTTTGAAGAAGCTCGCCAATATCGGTCGGCTTCTGAGTAAGCCGGTCGAGTGTTTTGTGAATAAACGCATAAATCATATCATCTTCTTTTCCGAGAATCTGGGCATGGTCGGCATACGCGGCAAGCCCTTTGAGTCCGTAAACAATCAATTCTTGCAAGCCGGCGACATCGGGGCCGAGCTTGTTGATTTTATCCTGAACGCCGACGAGAGCGCCGGTTTCAACCAGCACATCCAAATTATCGAGATTAGTCCACCATAAAACTTCGCAGGGGAAATGTTCTGCTTTTTTGCCCGCACGCTTACAGGCACCTTCGTAAAGCGATTTGGCCCTTTCTTTTATCGAGGCCGCTTCTCTTAGCAGTACCTGAAAACGGGCGGGGTCAAAATCAACGTTTGTCAGCGTGCTGAATAACGCTTTGACGGTGAAAACGTTTATAGCTTTATCGACACTGCCCATCTGCCTTGCGCGATTGGCATAGCGAGAAAGGTCCTTTATCGCGTAAACCAAAAGGTCCTGCAGAACAGCCGTGGTTGGCTCTTTGCCGCAAACCCCTAAAACGGTGCATCCGGCGCCTTTGGCCGTCTGTTCACACTGATAACAAAACATACTCATAAAATATCTCCTTAAAACTCGCTTCGGTTTATTATTGCTGTTACCTCATCATGCCCGAATCATAGTAAGCAGCATTTTGAATTTTCCGTCGGAAGCAACGGCGTGAGGGATATTCGCGGGCATAATAATCAACTCGCCCGCGGAAACAGTTATCTGTTTGCCTCCGATGGTTAATAACACCCTGCCATCGAGCACCTGCACAACGGCGTCATAAGGCGCTGTATGCTCACTCAGTCCCTGCCCCTGGTCAAAGGCAAACAGGGTGAGCGTTGCGACGGGCTTATCGATTATGGTTTTACTCACTACCGAGTCGTCGGCGTAATCAATAAGCTGTGCCAAAACCGCGGGTTTTGCCAGACAGGTTTCCAGAACAGATGAATTGCGTTTCTTTTCGTTCATTTTTTACTCCTGCTGCGTTTGCTTTTTGCCGGCTTTTTGGCCCCGTTTGTATCCGCTAACTGCCCCAAAGTAAGGCCGTCAAGAAACTCATTGATTTTGCCCTGGAGACGAGCTAATTCCGGGCTGATATTGCAGCAACGGCAGAGCCGGCAAAGCTTACAATTATTGAGCCGGACAGGCCCCTGAATGGTCTCGACCAATTGGCGAACGGTTATCTTTGACGGGTTTTTGCAAAGCATAAACCCGCCCGATGGCCCCATTTCGCTTTTTACAATCCCGGCTTTATGAAGACGCTGCATAAGCTTGCAGGCAAGCTGATATGGTATTTGCTGGCGAACAGCAATCTCTTTTGTGGAGACCGGCTCACCACCGAACCTGCCTGCCAGCTCCACAGCAGCCCTTAACGCGTAATCCGTATTTCGCCTGATAATATCCATAGTTTCCTTAAGATTAATAACTATAGGACTAATATAGTCCTATTTAATACCCGCGTCAATACAAAATGTTCGTTTTTTTAATAAATTTTTCAGCTCAAAACCAAAGCCGGGTTTCACTCCGAGACACTAATCTCGCCAGCAAACGAAATACGAATCTGTTTTTTGAGACCCTTCGATGAATTAAAGCGGTATTCGCCTGCGCCTTTCAGAACGGCACTATTGCCGGTAACGGCAATCTCGATATTTTCATTTGGGGATTTTTGGCGAATGACGTTAGCCAGAAGCAATGCCTTTTCGATGCCATCACCCCTGCGGTAATTTGCGACCTCATCGGGCTGGGCAAGACGTTTCCCGTCGTATATCGAAACACCATCCATTTTTTGCAGAAGCTCGTAAAGAACATCTGGCGACATCGACCGGGCCATCTCCAGCGAGACGGGGTTTCGCTCAACAACGGCCTTAAGGAAAGGTATCCAGTCGCAGGTTTCCATATCACGATATGCGTAGAAGGCAAGGTCAGCAGTGACGCTTTGTCCACGGAGATTTTGCAGGTAATCTATAATCTTTTCTCGCGTCCAATCAACGCCTATTTCAATTGGCAGGACCGGCAGATAATTTTTTTCGGGGGATGGCAGTTTCGGCTCACAATAAACAAAATCGGCAAGCCCATCGACAAACTTCTTAACCTCGGGCATAAACGGCTGGAGGATTTCGGTTATCGCCGCCCTGCCTTCGGCGGTCCGGACATCGATTTTCTTTTTGGTTATAAAATCACAGATAAAATCGCAGCGGACTCTGCCCGGAATCTCGGATTGGACAAAATCATCATCGGCGACCTCAGCGAGAAGTTTTTCGTGCGTGGTATCGGCGATGCGGTAATCGCTGCCGTGCTCGTAACTGAACAACGTTTCGGCTTTCAAAAATTGCGGATGGCCGTGGCAATCCCGGCAAAGCTGGAAGTATTTCTGATATGACGAATTGCTCCTGAGATAGTTGGCAAAAACAACCAGCGAAAGCTCATTGGATAAATATGAGCCAAGCTGCTTTACGAAATACCCGTAAACATCCGGTTTTATCGTGGCCTCCTTATAGAAACAATGGATATAACCAGATGGATGGGCTACGATTGTTACGTTTTCGTTGCGAAGCGCACGCTGGGCCTTGCCTGAGATTTCGGTTCCGTTGAACCACATCGGCTTTGTCACGAGGCGCCGATTATTGGTCAGGACGCCGTCGCGAATATCGATGAAGTTCTGCGAGTGCAACGGCGTGAGTATCGCGTAGATATCCTTAAGCGGTATGCCGCAGACGATAAACGCCGCGGCGGCGTAAAGCGCAGAAAGCGAGACGCACTCACCAGCTTTTTTAGAGTAGTTTGGTTTGTGAACAAAGGCCTCCATCGCCTCGACGGTTTCGGTCTTCCAATAAGGAATAACGTCGGTGTCGTATTTATCCAGGCCGAAGTGCTTGCGTATATCCACGTCAAAATAATATTTGTCACCCTCGTAACCGAAGAGACCGTTGCTCCCGGCAATGTCTTCAGGAGAAACAAATTTGGCAAAGCGACCCAGCTCCCTCGATTTGCTCGTCAGTCCCCAGGTTTCCAAATCGAGGTTGAAGTCGTATTCGTCCATTATGAACTGACGCAATCGTAATAATTTTTTGAAGCTATCCTTGCCTTCGAGTTTTTTGAAGCAACTCTCGTCACGCCATTTCCAGACAAGCGGACTCATTATATTGGCGAGAATCAGCGCGTAGAACAACTCCGGGAACACAAAAACTTCCATATCCGAAAGCGTTACGGCTGAACTGTACTTTTCGAGATCTTCAGGTCTAATCTTCGTCATTACCAGTCCTTCCTGTTACGACACCACGGGAGTAATTCGCAGATATTACACTGGTCCCGGCGCTTGCCCGTGCAATCTTCGAGTATGCCGATGCGTGAAAGAGCGAAATCATACTTTACGGGGTCATCCGGCGAAATCCGGGCAAAGTTGCGCGTTATATCAATGGCGGTCTTCAACGAAACGTTTTTATGACTGTGAAAGCCAAGAATCCTGCAAAGCCGGGCGATATGAACATCGACGGGAACAATCAGCTTCGATTTGTCGACCGAGCGCCAAAGCCCCGCGTCAACATCGTCGCTGCGAACCATCCAGCGGAGAAACAGATTGAGCCGTTTGGCCGCACCGCCCAAGCTAGGACCCGCGAGAAGAAAGGCAAGCCCTTTGGATTTATGCCCCTGATGTGTCATACGATGCTTATCTAAAAGCGAATCGCAGAAACGCATCAGCGCAAAAATCGTATCTTCGTGGGCGGGGTTATAGCCGAGGAGAAAATACTTCTCGATACTGCCGTATTCAGCAAGCACACCTTTCAGCAGAGTCAGCAGGTCGGATATGTCATCGCCGGTATTGAAACGGTGCTTGAAACCTTCAAACAATGCCCGGTTTTTATTCGTGAAATTGAGCACAAATTCATAAGGGCTGCGGCCCATCCTTCCAAGCAAATTATTCAAATCATTTTGAATCTGCTCGACCCGGCCGTAGGCAAGGCAGGCGGACAGAAGGCCGACTATCTCCATATCCGAGGGATTGCTGTATCGGTAAATAAATTGCAGCGGGTCGGGCCTGATTAACTCTCGCCGGTTGTATTTTTCATACAGCCCTTCGAACAATGTCCTTAGTTTTTCGGGCTTTGCAGCGGAAGCATCGGCCGGTGAATTAGCAGTCATTTCTTTCATTAATTTACGACTCCCACGATTAACCGGCAACCCGGAATTTTTCAATAAGCATTCGTAATCGATTCAAATCGGGTTCTCTCTCAAACAGCGGCCGATTGTCCTGCTGATAAATCCCGACATTATCCTCGAATGCGCTTTTGTTGGGATTGATATAAAAAATTCCCAGCGGCAACTTGTTCGTTTCGAGAGCTCTTTTGAAGGCAGCCGAACGGTCAAGCAGATTATAAGAATCCTCAAGATAATAAGTGTGCTCCTTGAACCACTGCCAGGTGTTTATTTTGTTAAAAGTAACGCAGGGCTGGAATATATCGACCAGGGCGTAACCTTTGTGCGTAATCGCCTTTTTGAGTATTTCTTTGGTCTTGTCGGCGTCGCCTAT
This sequence comes from Sedimentisphaerales bacterium, assembly GCA_050013675.1. Classification (GTDB taxonomy): domain Bacteria; phylum Planctomycetota; class Phycisphaerae; order Sedimentisphaerales; family Anaerobacaceae; genus Fen-1362. Next base: position 212,702 of record JBEKEU010000003.1, on the reverse strand, counting down.
GAACGCCCTTGCGACAAAGCCAGCGTCGAGGGCAATCGCTACCGCAAGAGGATTGAACGGCTCAAGCATAACGCCCGCGACCTGCACGGGGGTCTTGAAACCAAGCTGGCTCGTCGGCGAGGCCTGGCCTTTGGTAAGGCCGTAAACCATATTGTTGTGGACGATATTTGTGATGCCGGGATTTCGCCTGATGGTGTGAATGAAGTGATTGCCGCCCTCGCCATACATATCGCCGTCGCCGCTTTCGGCGATGACGGTCATCGATGGATTGGCCGCTTTAATGGCGGTGGCGGGAGGGAGGGCACGGCCGTGCAGGCCGTTAAAAAAATTAGTCCTGAAGTAATGCGGAATCTTTGCCGCCTGCCCTATGCCTGAGACCATAACAAGCTTTTCGGGAGCGATATCAAGTTCGGCAAGGGCTTTTTTGAGCACGTTGAGAATGCCGTAATCGCCGCAGCCCGGACACCAAGCGACATCAATCTCGCCCATATCAAAAACATTCGTATCCATAAGAACCTCACTTCAGGATTTTTTTCAAAGCGACAGCTACTTCCTCGACTGAAAATTGCAGGCCGCTGTATTTCAGGATTCTATCTTTAATATCGAAGCCGGCGTGTAATTTTATCAACTTGGCAAACTGGGCGGTGGCGTTGCCCTCAACGATAACAACTCGTTTTGCCTTAGACAGATAATCCGCGGTTTGCGGGTGCAACGGATAAACCTGGCTGTAATGCAAAAGAGAAGTATCGGATTTACCTGAAAGCTCAATCGCCTCTTTGACGACTGGATAAGTCGAACCCCAGCAGACAACGAGATTCTTGTATTTGCAATTAGGATAAAGCTGCGGCTCGACAATCTCTGCCTTGGCGGATTCGAGTTTTAGCAGGCGTTTATCGACCATCCTGGTTCTAAGTTTCAAATCTTCCGTTATATGCCCTTCGGCATCGTGCTCGTCGCTGTCAACGCAGACCAAACCACCGCCGAAACCGGGAATGCCGCGGGGCGATATGCCGTCGGGGGTCATCTCGTAGCGTTTATAATCAGCGGCGGTTTTGACAACGTATTTTTCGACTTTGACCTTCGACACATCAAAGGCGGCGGTATTGTAATAAGAATCAACGAGATACTGGTCGCTCAGGACAAAGACCGGCATCTGAAATTTGTCGGCAAGATTAAACGCGCGGGCGGTAAGATAAAACGCCTGCTCAAGCGTGCCCGGCGCAAAAAGAATTCTGGGAAACTCGCCGTGCCCCGCGTAAAGCACAAGCTCGATATCGGCCTGCTCGGTTCGAGTGGGTAACCCGGTAGCGGGCGCAGGTCTTTGACCAAGATGAATAACCACAGGAGATTCGAGCATGCCCGCCAAGCTGACGCCCTCTACCATAAGAGCAAAGCCCCCTCCCGACGTCGTAACCATTCCACGAGCGCCGGAATACCAGGCGCCAATCGCCATATTTATCGCGGCGATTTCGTCTTCCGCCTGTTCGACGATTATGCCTGAATCACGCCCGTGTTTTGCCAGAAAGTTCAGCACGGACGTCGAGGGCGTCATCGGATACGAGGAAACGAAATTGCATCCCCCCGCCATAGCCCCAAGCCCGATGGCGTCGCCGCCGCTCGGTATAATCTGGTCTTTAACACCAGCATCAGGACTTATATTTATTTTGATATCGGCCCTGGCCGCCACGTCCTCAGCAAGCCGAAAGCCGGCCTGGGCGGCTTTAACATTGTTCGAAACAATATCCGCGGCCTTTGTGGAAAACGACCGCTTTACATATTCGCAAATATCGTCGAGCTTCATTCCGAGCAAGCCGGCCAATGTCCCCGTAGCGACTACGTTGGAGTAAATCTTGTTGCCGAGGTCGCTGGCGATTTTGGTAAACGGCGTCTCGACGAATTTAAATTTCCCCCCGGAGACCTCATCGCCGAGCAATTCCGCCTCGCCGATGACCACAGTATCATCGGAGATTCTATCCCGCAGATGCGATATAGCGCCTTTGTTCAATGGCACAAGGATATCTATGCGGTCAACATAAGCGAACACCGGCCTGGAGCTGACGCGAATTTCGGTGGAGTTATTGCCGCCGCGGACACGGGACATATACTCCTTTGTAGCAAAGACATTATAGCCAGCGAGTTTCAGCATCCCGGTCAGAATGCCCTCGACCGTTTGTATGCCCATACCCGCCTGGCCGCACAAAACTATTGAAACACCGTCAGCCCCGACAGATTTCCCCTTTGCCATATCCACATCCGCCCATCTTCGACTATCGCCAATCAATATTTTTCGAGATGATGGAACTCCGCGTTTTCCAGCCACGTCTTAGGCCTGGAAACGAACTCGATTATATTTTCGAGAAGGAAGTAATGCTTGTTTTCCTCTTCCGCCAGCGTGTTAAAAATCGCCTTATGACTGGGGTTTTCCGATTCCTTGGCCTTCTGGCGGTAGAAAGAGCGGCTCTCTTTCTCTATGTCCTGCGCCTTTTTGTAAAGGTCAATCTGGCTGTCGCCAAACTTGAACTTTTCTTTGCTCTGCCTCATCTTCGCGAAAATCGTCTTGGCATTGGTCAGCAATATGGTATCCGCGACTCCGACGGGAATCCCCTCCTTCATTTTCGAGACAACCTCAATGTGGCCGTGCTCCTCGTCGGCAAGCATAGTAAGGATACTAACAAGCCCCTTATGCGGCGCCTGCTGCGCCAACTGGCGATAGTACTGTTCGGACAACTGTTCTTTTTCTATAGCGAATTCAAATATGTTCATCGTTTATTTCTCCAAACAGAACCGTTCATATCTCACACAGGGGCCGCCATTTCCTGCCGTCTGATTCGATAAGCCGGTCGGCCTGTAAAAAACTCTCGGAACCCGCCTGATATTCATAAGGCATCGACGACTTATCTTCCCACATTTTCAGGACCGGCTCAAGCAAACTCCAGGAAATCTTCACATCATCCTGCCTGGTAAAAAGCGTCTGGTCACCGAGCATACAATCCAGGAGCAATCGCTGATATGCGTCAGGCGGCTCGCCGCCGAAGACCTCGGCATAACTGAATTTCATTCTGAGCGTCCCAATACAGACCTTCGAGCCCGGACGCTTGGCCTGGAAGTTCAGCGAGATTCCCTCTTCCGGCTGAATATGCATCACCAGCGTATTGGCGGGCAAATCAGGCAACCCCGCGGAAACGAACATAGAATGAGGAATCCTCCTGAACGTGATGGCAATCTCCGTGTCTTTTCTCGCCAGACGTTTGCCGGTCCTGAGATAAAATGGCACATCCTGCCACCGCCAGTTATCCACGAACAATCTCGCGGCAACATACGTTTCTGTCGTGGAAGCGGCATCGACCTTCGGCTCCTGGCGATAGCCCACAACATTTTCCCCATCAATCTTGCCGGCTGTATATTGTCCCCTGACAAAATCGGTGTTTGCGCTTTGTGCGGTCAAAGGCCTGATACACCGCAGAAATTTGACTTTTTCGTCACGAACGTGGTCGGCCTCAAACGAGGGGGGCGGCTCCATCGCCACCAAGGCAAGCATCCCGAGCATATGGTTCTGAAACATATCACGCAAAGCGCCTGCCTTATCGTAATATCCGCCGCGATGCTCGACACCCACCGATTCGGCTATCGTAATCTGGACGTGGTCGATAAAATTGCGATTCCACACCGGCTCAAAAATGGCGTTGGCAAACCTGAACATCAGGATATTCTGGACCGTCTCTTTTCCCAGGTAATGGTCGATGCGGTATATTTGTCGTTCGCTGAAATGCCTGTGAATGGTCTGGTTAAGGTCTTCGGCGCTTTTCAAATCCCTGCCGAATGGTTTTTCGACAACCACGCGAATCCGTTCGCATCCCGGTTTGCCGGGACAGGAAAGGCCCGCTTTATCAAGTCCTTCCACTATTGTCCCATACAGCAACGGCGGCACGGCGAGATAAAAGATACGGCCGCCTTCGACGTTGTGCTCGCCGTCGAGTTGAGATATTCTCACGGCGATAGATTTGTAAAATGACTCCTGTTCGTAATCACCGACAATATAATAAACCTTGTCTGTAAAACGCCTCAGCAAATCTGACGGGACATTTCCTACAGATTCCCGTAGGCAATCGCCAACATCGGTCCTGTACTGCTCATCAGAAAAATTGCTTCTGCCACAACCCACAAGATAAAAATTCTCATTGAGCAAACCACGCCTTAAAAGCTCAAAGACACTGCTGAGCAATTTGCGACGGACCAGGTCGCCGGAGGCCCCAAACACAATCAAGCCGCAGGGAGGAGCGTTAACCTCCGCACAGGCGATTTCCTGCGGTAAAACTGTCGGACAAATATCGCTCATAAAAGACATCCATCAAAACCGCGATAATGGCTACCCGGCCGAAAAATCAATCATTGACCGGTTCAAACTCGTCTTTGCCCGCGCCGCAGTCCGGGCAAACCCAGTCGGCGGGCAAATTCTCAAAACTCGTCCCAGGTCTGACGCCGTTATCCGGGTCGCCCACTGCCGGGTCATAGATATAACTGCACATAATACATCTGTATTTCTTCATCGTTTTTACTCCTTCAGCTGCCTGAGGTTTATGTTCAATATACGTCGCCGCCGACTTGGGCGTCTTGCCGTGCTTGACATCGCGATAATAGGCATAGGTCATTGGATAACCTTTGCCTTCGAGCGATTCGCAGGCAACTACTTTGCCTATAAAAAGCGTGTGGCTTCCGACATCAACACTTTGCATCAACTCCGCTTCAAGAAACCCGACGGTATTATCAAGGATAATCGGCGAGCCCGTCGTGCCGAGGCGATATTTCACCTGTTCAAGCTTGTTTATGTCCCTGCCGGTCCTGAAGCCGAATTTGCCGATGAAGGGCATCGGCGCCGCCTCGGAAAGGATTGAAACGGCAAAGACCCTGCTTGCACCGATGAGCTGGTGCGTCAGACACTGTTTATTGACGCTTACCGCCACCACAGGCGGGTCGGGCGTCAACTGGAACACCGTATTGACGATACACCCGTTGAGTTTGCCTTCCTCTTTCGAAGCAATGATACACATCCCATAGCTAAGTTTGAACAACGATTCCAAATCAAGCATCGTTCGGCTTCCTGCCTCTCCGGTGTGAGTCAAACCGACCCTGACTAGCGTTACGGCATTTTCTCCAGTTGCATATACAGAATGGACAGGTGATTGAATTCTTCAGAGATAATCGCATCAATTTTTTCCTTCCCGGCCGAAGAAACAAACTTTTTTAAGCCGGAATAAAAAACTATCGAGCTCTTTTCCGCGTTGACCGCTGTCTCGAAGACCTCTTTTATCGTCTCTTTGCCGGTGAATTTGGTTGTCCGGTCCTTTTTGCCTTCGACACCGTGGCTGGCAGCCATCGCCTGCAAATAAAAAGCTGCCTCGTTGTCTGGGTCAAAACTTGCCGGCTCTTTACCAGAGGCGTCAAGCTGTTTTCTCATTTCACGGAATATTTTGAGATGGCCGTCTTCCATCCCAGCCAGGGCGACGAACATATTTTGCGTCTTCTTGTCTGAAACCTTTTTGGCCGCTTCACGATAGAAATCTGCGCCGTTTTTTTCGATTTGCTCAGCCATCTCGAAAATTTCGTCCAGGTTGAAACTTATCGCCATTATCAATCTCCTTACTTTGCGGCCCGGCGTTTGCCAGGTTCATTAAACATCGAGCCGGTTACTTTCCTTCCCACAGGCCGTGAATGTTGCAATGTTCACGAGCCGTTACATTGGTTGCTTTAATGTTAAAAATCGCCTCGGGCGCAACGCCCGGTTTGAGGAACTGGCGATATACTTTGCCGTCCGCGAGAAGCTCAATCCATTCGATGTAGTGTTTTTCCTCCATCGGATGAGGAACACTACCAACTTTGACCTTGAAGCCGTCGACAAGTTTCTCGATTACCGGCACGTGTTTTTCCTTTGAGGCATCAACTGTATTGACAACCAGTTTTACCATCGGCTGTTCGCAGCAGACCAGATCGCCCGAGCCCCCTCGCAGTACCTCAACTATATCGCCGCACGTCTTACACTCGTAAACTTCCAATCTTTCAGCCATTGTAATCCCCTTTTACATAAAATCGAGTTGGCTTCTTCCGTTTCTTTATCCCGCTATCATTAACTATTTCAGCACTCCGATTTCCCGGTGTTTGGCCGCTATTTTCTCCGCCAGAAGGTCCAGCGAGACAAAATCCTTGTCCGTCGCCACACCTTTCGCTATCACCGGCTCTATGACCTCAACCTTCAGATTGCCCAGCATACCCGACAGTTGTTCGACCATTTTGCCTGCCCAGCCAAAAGAACCAATAATCGAAACAAATCTCGTCTTTGGCCGAAGTATATTGGCCAGCATCGTCGCATACGCAGCCGTGGGATGCGGGCCGACGAGAAACGTGGGCGAACCGATAACTACCGTAGCCGCATCCACAAGCGCCATCGCCAGCGACCCGATATCCACGCCCGTAAGGTTGAACTGCCTGACCTTTATACCTCGCTCGGCCAGCGCGTCAACAAAATGCTCAACCATCTCACGAGTACTGTCGTGCATCGAGACGTACGCCACTACCACTTCATTTTTCACCTCGTCGCTGACCCAGTCCTTGTAGGCATCGATTATAAATTTAGGTCTTTGATAAACCGGGCCGTGACTTGGCGCAATTATCTGAATATCAAGCGATTCGAGCTTCTTGAGATTGTTTTTTATCGGGGTCCTGAACGGCATCATAATCTCAGCGTAATACCGCTTCGCGCCTTCATAAACCAGCGACTCATCTTCTACAAACAAGCTGCTTGTCGCAAGGTGCGAGCCGAAGAAATCACAGGGGAAGAGGATTTTGTCCTCCGCAAGATAAGTACCCATCGTCTCGGGCCAGTGCACCCACGGGATAAAAACAAACTTGAGCGTCTTATCGCCCAGCGACAATTCCTGCCCATCCTCGACAACGATGAATTTGTCGTCCTCTATACGCAAAAGCTTCATCAGCATCGCCTTGCACTTGGCGTTGGTAACTACTTTCGCGTTCGGGTAAAGCAGCAGCACGTCCGGCAGTGAGCCGGAATGGTCCTGCTCGGCGTGATGGGCGACAACATAATCGATTCGCTCGACTCCCGTACTGTCGATATTCTCCAGCAAAACGTGCGTCTTTTTCGGGTCAACCGTATCCAGCAGAGCTGTTTTTTCGCTGCCCTTTATCAGGTAGGCGTTGTAGCTGGTGCCATCGGGCAACGGAATCAATTCATCGAACAGCCGTCTGTCCCAGTCGATAGCCCCCACCGCATATACATTGGGTTTAATCTCCTTGGCCATAAGTCAAACTCCTTTTAGCTTTGTCCTTACAACTCTTTGACTGCCTTCAATACCGCGTCGTAATCCGGCTCAGTGGCAATCTCAGGCACTATTTGAAGGTAACGCACAACGCCCTTCTTATCAACAACGAAAACCGCCCTGGCCAGCAGCCGCAAGTCCTTTATCAACACTCCATACGCCCTGCCGAACGAGGCGTCGCGATGGTCCGACAGCGTCTGGACATTTTTTATGCCTGCCGCTCCGCACCACCGCTTCTGCGCAAAAGGCAAATCCATACTGATTGTCAGCACGACTACATCACTGCCGAGCTGGGCCGCTTTCTCATTAAACTTGCGGGTCTCCAAATCGCAGACCGCTGTGTCTAACGATGGCACAGACGCGATGATACAGACCTTGCCGGCAAAAGACGACAACTTGACCGTCGACAAATCGTTTGTCGTAACTTCAAAATCAGGCGCCTTTTGTCCTACTTTTACCGCCTGACCGACAAGGGCAACCGGCTTACCCTTCATCGTAACCAAACCTGTCCGTTCTTCCATAATATTCTCCTTGCATCCTGTAAACAGTAACGCCATCGATGCAACAAATCCAAAAATACAGATAACCCATCTCTTACTCATAATTCAATTCTCCAACATACAGCCGGGATATCGGCCTGGTTTCATCCCTAAACCGGAATGAAACCTGGCCTCGCTTCTTTGCCCCTCTCGCACACACATCAGAATATAGTAACGAGAAAAACGTTACTATAAGCAAATCCCCTATTTTCTGATGGGAGGTTGCCTATATCCCCTCAATAATTAACCGCTTCAAGCTCAAAATGCGCCTTCGGATGCGCACAGGCGGGGCAGGAATCAGGCGGCTCAGTCCCCTCGTGAACATATCCGCAATTTCTGCAAACCCATCTGACGGGCTTTGACCTCTTGAACACAACTCCTTCGGTTATGTTTTTGGCAAGTGCCACGTAACGCTGTTCATGTCTTTTTTCCGCAATAGCAATGTTCCTGAAGACATTCGCTATCACGGGAAATCCTTCCTTTTCCGCGGTCTTGGCAAACTCCGGGTACATAATTGTATTTTCATAGTGCTCGCCACCGGCTGCCGCCTTGAGGTTTTCCAGCGTGTTGCCTATGACTCCGGCCGGATAGGCCGCGGTAATTTCGACCTCGCCGCCCTCAAGAAACTTGAACTCTCTTTTCGCGTGCTCCCTCTCCTGGTTGGCCGTCTCCTCGAAAATCGCCGCTATCTGCTCGAAACCTTCTTTTTTCGCCTGGCTGGCGAAATACGTATAGCGGTTCCTTGCCTGCGATTCGCCGGCAAAGGCAATCAGCAGATTTTTCTCCGTCTGTGACCCTTTTAGTTTCATTATGACCTCCTAAATTCAGTTAATCGGAAATTTTTAATACGATTTTGCCGAACTGCTGTCCCGCTTCCATTTCCGCCGTCGCCTCACGGACTTTGACAAGCGGAAAAACCGAGTCCACAACCGGCTTCAGCTTGGCCGCAGTAACAGCCGAGAGCATCCCGCGAAAATCATCGTCAGAACCCATCGTCGAACCCATAATCGCAACCTGGTTCCAATACAACGCCTGAAGATTAGTTTCTGCCTTGGGGCCGCCTGTTACACCGCAGATTACGATTTTGCCGCCCCGCCGCACACAGGCAAAATCAACCGGCCAGGTCGCCGCGCCAACCGTCTCAAACACGACGTCAACTCCTCGTCCGCCCGTTATGTCCCTCACTGCCGAAGCCACGTCACCGATTTTGTAGTTTATTCGATGGTCTGCGCCTAATTGTTCGGCCCGTTTCAGTTTCTCATCCGACGATGATGTCGCGATTACAACCGCGCCCGCCAGTTTTGCTAATTGCAAAGCCGCCAGAGCGGCCCCCCCGCCTATACCGTGAATAAGCAATGTCTGTCCCGGCTTTAATCCCGCCCTGCTCATCAGCATTCGCCACGCGGTAACATAGACAAGAGGCAAAGCTGCCGCCTCATCGAAACTCAGGTGGGCAGGTTTTCGATAAACATTGCCCGCCGGCACAGTGACATATTCCGCGAATGTCCCGTGCCTGCCCATACCAACGATACTGAACGAAACGCATTCGCTCTGCTCACCCCGTCCGCAAAACTCGCATTTGCCGCAGCTCAGCCCGGGATTTACAAGGACTTCATCGCCGACAGCAATGCCTTCGACTCCTGCGCCAATCTCGCTAACCACACCCGCCCCATCTGAGCCGAGGACGTGAGGCATAGACAATGTCACGCCGGGCCTGCCCTTCCTGATCCATATATCCAGGTGGTTAAGGGCAGCGGATTTTACCCGAATTAACACCTCACCGGCAACCGGTCTGGGTTTGGCGATATCAGCCGGCTTCAACTTATCCAGCTCACCCTGTTCTGTTATTACAATCGCTTTCATTTGTGGTCCCCCTTTCCTGTGGTTAAAGAATTATGCCCCGGATTTGCCCCCGCAGGAGTCGCAAATGCCCCTCAGATATACCGTCTTTCTTAATATCTTAAATTTCGCCACAATGCTCGCGGGCACTTTTATATCATCAAACGGCCTATAATGAAAGTCGAAAATTTTTTCCGCTCTGCTTCTATTTTCCCGCGCTTGATAACAGGCCTGCAATAAGTTAGAGTTTAGAGTCAATGATGTGAAAAGTAACAAATGCTTATTGTCGTTTGAGAATAGGAAAGGACGGGTCTTATGAGCAAACAAATCGCGATAATCGGCGTTCTGGCAGCTCTTATCCTGATTTCCGGATGCGATATGGTCGGCCAGCAGAAAACATACTCGCCGAAAGAATTAAAACTGCCCGCCAATGAGCGATATATTCTTACGCCGAAGGCCCCGGACGAGCCGCGAATAAACGGCGCAAAGGTTTTTGGCGTCCGGCCCGGAAGTCCTTTCTTGTTTATCGTCCCTGCTACCGGCCAAAGGCCGATTGTATTTTCTGCGGATAACCTGCCGCAGGGACTGACAATCGACAGCAGCACCGGCCTGATAACCGGAACGCTGACAACGCCGGGAACTTATAACGTAACGCTCAAGGCACAAAACGCCCGCGGCATCGCAACAATGGAATTCAAAATTGTGGTCGGCGACAAAATCGCCCTTACCCCCCCTATGGGCTGGAACAGTTGGAACTGCTGGGCCGCCCAGGTCTCGGATAAAAATGTCCGCGCATCCGCAAAGGCAATGATTGACAGCGGACTCGTCAACCACGGCTGGACCTATATCAATATCGATGACACCTGGGAGGGAAGTCGAGGCGGACCATTAAACGCCATACAGCCAAACAAAAAATTCCCGGACATGAAGAGTTTTTGCGACTACATTCATTCGCTGGGCCTGAAATCCGGCATTTATTCGACTCCCTGGATAACCACCTACGGCGGCTACATAGGCGGCTCCAGTGATAATGAGGATGGCTCCTGGGAAAAAATCGAGGGCTATGAAAACTATTCCAAAAAGAACCACCGCGTGGGTAAATTCGCCTTCGATTCAAACGACGCCAGGCAGTTGGCCGAATGGGGTTTCGATTATCTCAAATATGACTGGAATCCCAACGACGAGATAAACACAAAGCGTATGGCGGACGCCCTTTGCGCAAGCGGGCGTGACATCGTCTATTCGCTTTCCAATGGCGCACCATTCAATAAGGCAGCTGCGTGGGCAAAATTAGCCAACTGCTGGCGAACCACCGGTGATATTCGCGACGTATGGAGTAAGACTCAGCTACCCCCAAGCGAAAGTCAGTGGGCACAGGGCGTTTTTGACATCTGGAAACAGCACGAAAGATGGGCGCCCTTCAACGGCCCCGGGCACTGGAATGACGCAGATATGCTGGTTGTCGGCAAGGTCGGCTGGGGAGCTCCGCATCCCAGCAAATTAACACCCGATGAGCAATACACGCATATCTCGCTTTGGTGTCTATGGTCGGCCCCGCTTCTAATCGGCTGTCCCTTAGACCAGCTCGATGACTTCACGCTGAACCTGCTGACAAATGATGAGGTGCTTGCGATTAACCAGGACCCGCTCGGCAAAATGGCAACACGGGTTTCCGCAGCGGGCACTATCCAGGTATTGGCCAAAGACCTCGAAGACGGCTCAAAGGCAGTAGGACTTTTCAATACAGGTGAAGAGCCGAATGCCGTCAAAATTACCTGGCAGCAACTCGGCGTAACTGGCAATCAAACCGTCCGCGACCTCTGGCGGCAAAAGAATATCGGCACATACAGCGACGGCTTCGAAGCAATGGTTCGTCCCCACGGCGTAATTATGGTCCGGCTCCAGCCCGAAAAAAAATAATAAATAGATGCGTTTAATGGCGAAGAAAAAAGAACCTCGGCTAACTGACATCATAGGCAGAATACAATACCGGCTCGCGTTGGCAGGCGGCTGGATTGACCAGCCATTTGTTTCGCAGCATAACCCGTCGCCCCCGGGATCGATGGTGGTGGTTGCCGTTGAGCCGGAGTTTCGTTTTATGGACAGGGCCGGCATCTGCGGCAGTACCAGGTCGGTTGCGCTGAAATTATGGGGTGGCGCCATACCAAATGGCGACCCGGCCAGATTGGTGCGGGAGCTTTACGAGGCCGAAAACAAAGACAAGACCAACCCATCCGGCTCCCAAGATATGATTGGTTTGATTTATCCCGGCATAAACCGGCTGGATTACGATTATAAGTATGAGGGCGGTGTTTACCCCTGCCATATCGAATCCAATAACGACCCCGGCGTCGCGGAATGGCTCTCGCGGGTCATTCACATCCTGACGATTATGCCCCGGCCCGAAGGTTTTAATCCGCTGGTTGTGAAAAACCTCGACCCAAAATGGGTCAGCCGACTCGGGCAGGCCGGGAAAGATTGTTTCGATGCGATAGCGAAAAAGGACAGCAAATCGCTCGGTGAAACTCTCAACGAAAACATGCGATGCTGGGATGCGCTTCTGCCCTATAATTTAAGGGACCCGGTACTGACCCCTGACCTCCTCGATTTGCTGTATTTTTATCAGCATAAATATCACGGGGCGATGTGTTCAGGCCCAGGCGGCGGGTATCTTTACGTCGTTTCGGATGAGCCCGTACCAGGCGCTTTTCACGCCACCGTCAAGGTGAAGAAATGACCAAAGCCGCATCAGACACCGCGGATTCGACAAGCCCACCGCAGGTCGTCATTTACGGCGGATTTGACGACCTAAGGCCAAATCATTTCAGATTTTTCGAGGAAACGGCAAAACTCGGCAAAGTTCACGCCTTGATGTGGTCGGATTCCGCAATCAAGAAAATTTCGGGCGCTCCGCCAAAATTCCCCCAGGAAGAACGGCTATATCTGCTCGATTCAATTCGCTATATCCATAAGGTAATCATAATCAACGACGCCAACCAAGACACCCTTCCTGAATCGCCGGGGTTCAAACCGAAAATTTGGGTCGTGGATGAACAAAACGACAACCACGCAAAAAAAATGTTCTGCAAAGACAACGGGCTTAAATATCACGTCTTGAAAAATGATACCCTGAACAGGTTTCCTGATTATGTCCCTGATTTACAAAAAACAACCACATATCGAAAAAAGGTTATTGTTACCGGCTGTTACGACTGGTTTCACTCAGGCCACGTGAGATTTTTCGAGGAGGTCTCCGAACTTGGCGACCTTTATGTTTCCATAGGCAGTGACAAAACCATTCGAGAATTAAAAAGCGAGGGACACCCGATGTTTTCGCAGAACCAGCGGCGATTCGTTGTCCAGTCAATCAAATACGTCAAGCAGGCCTTCATAGCCACGGGCAGCGGCTGGTTAGACGCGGAACAGGAGATATACAAAATCAAGCCGGAAATCTACGCGGTCAATGAAGATGGCGACAGACCCGAAAAACGCGAATTCTGCCAGGCCAACAGAATTGAATACGTGGTTTTGAAACGCCTGCCCAAACCCGGCCTGCCACACCGACAAAGCACAACCCTCCGCGGGTTCTAAATCAGGTCATTATATACTCTCACGCCATCGGCAACCATTTTCAACTGGTTACATTTTGTAGCCGCTTTACTTCCCTCTTTGTTCAGGCGGTTTTTCAGTTGTGCCCTCTGTGGCCAACTAACTAAAAACTCATTTTTCCGTTGCCAGTTTGAATGCTATGGCCAACTCGCTGACCATTTTCGCGGGCGTAGTAACCACAAGGCCGGCGTCCGTTCGCTCCCACTTGATTTTCTCTTCTGTGCCTAACATCAAAACGTCTTTGACCTTTATGTTCTCCGCCTTATTGCCCTTGCCGAACATCGTCATCGTAACCTGCTGATTTTCGCCCGGCCAGCCCAGCACTATCGCGTAAACGGTATTGCCCCTGTGGGTATAACGAATGTCCTTTGCCGTGTAGCCCCCCTTCATTCTGGCGAACCCTCCGCCTGATTCCATTTTCGCGGGCCCTTCGCCGTATTCGACAAAGGGTCTTGTGCCGTAAATCGCCTCGCCGTTTTGCTTCATCCAGTCGCCGATTTCGAGCAGCACTTTTTTCTGATTATCCGGAATTGTCCCGTCGGCCATGGGCGATATGTTGAGCATCAGTTGGCCGTTCTTGCTGACGATATCTACAAGAGTCCGCACAATCTCCAGCGACTTCTTTATCCCGAGGTTCTGCGTGTAGCACCAGGACCCGCGGCTGATTGTATCATCGGTAAGCCAGACAAAATCTGTTATCTTGTCCGCCCTGCCCTTCTCATAATCCTCAATGCCCACTTCGCGGGGGAGGTCTTCTTGCTTGTATGTAACGACGACTTCCTTGCCAAGATTGGCGGCGTCGTTGAAATAATGCGCCAGGTATTCCATTTTGTATTTGTCGGGGATTTCGTCGAGCCAGGAATCGAAATACATCAAATCGGGATGATAATGGTCGATGACCTCGATGAGTTTGTCTTGCCACATCTGGTAGAATTTCTCGGCGGGCATATAGCCATACATAATCGCGCGACAGGGGTCGTTGAGCAGGTCTGGGAAATAGCGTTTGACGAATTCGTAGTGGCCTGTCCAGTAAGTTTTGCCGTCCTTTGTGATTTCGTAAAGGCCGTTGCGCTCGTGGTGAAAGGTGGTAACGAAACGCATACCTCGTTTGCGGATTGCTTTTTCAAGTTCGCCGACGCAATCGCGGTGCGGCCCCATATCTTTTGCGTTCCACGGGGTTAGCTTGCTCGCCCACATCGAAAAGCCGTCGTGGTGCTCCGCTACCGGCCCGGCGAACTGCGCACCCGTTTTTTTGAACAAATCCGCCCATTCATTAGCGTTGAACTTCTCCGCTTTGAACATAGGCACAAAATCAGGATACCCGAACTTGTTCGGCTCGCCGTATGTTTTGACGTGATACTTATATTCCGATGAATTTACGTCATACATATTCCGTGGATACCATTCGTTGCTGAACGCAGGCACGCTGTAAACGCCCCAGTGAAAATATATCCCGAATTTCGCGTCCCGGAACCACTCCGGCGCAGGATTACGTTTCTTCAGCGAATCCCAGTCCGCCGTAAAAACTTGCTTAGTTCTGCCGCCCTGGGGTTTCTTGCAGCACGTCTGACTTGTGCAGCCGTTTAACAGCCCCAAGGTTAGCGTGAGACAAACAATGCCGGTCTTTACCTTCTCCATTTTTTGATACCCCTCAATAGCTGCTGATAAAGCAGAATACGCCCGACAGGATTCGAACCTGTGACCTACGGATTAGAAATCCGTTGCTCTATCCAGCTGAGCTACGGGCGCCAATTTTCTAAGTGACTGTAGTATAACAACTTCCTGCTTGTTTTGCCAATATCTGAAATGTCTTAGAGAGGCAAAAAGTGTCAGTCGCCCCCTATTTGGGCTTCTCTTAATCTCTTAAAATCACTATGATCTGTTTCTGCCTGAATCTTGTGCCACGCATTGTAAACGGGCTCTACCATGTCGGGGTTCTAATTATAAGTGGCTCAGTTTTCGGGGGGAAGGTCACGTGGCCAATTGGATTGGTCTGAAGCATTTATTAATGGCAGTTTTGCTCCTGCAAAAAAAAGAGCAAATGCGTCAGAAAGATCAAACTCGGCAAGGGAACGGAGTAGATGGTAGTGGTCGACGGCCAATATGAGATTTGGTAAGCCAAGTGTCTGGAGTTTTTTTGGCACCTCATACTGTTTTCTTTGATTTTTCAAAGAGCAATAATCAGAACTTCATTACTTGCCATAATCCGGATCCATCTGAGGTGTTCTTTGGCCAATCATTTCCAATGCCTGTAGTGTAAATACATTCCAGCAGAATACGCGATGATAACATTTATCCATATTGGCCTGGGTTGTAGCGAGATATTCCTGGCTCGTTGGGAAATTTTCACATAAATTTATTTCAGCCCAGAGGCGATTTGCGATTCTGGCATCGGCTTTTTTCCAGCCGTGCATCTTACCGGCAGCATAAGCCAATATCTCAGGACGCAGCCAACTGCCCCCGTTATAGTACATTCCATCGGAGGCGTGGTCGGCGTACGTCTTGCCGAATTCTTCATTCATCACAGGATAGTATTTATCAGTAAAATAGCTCCAGCCATTCGGAGCGTCTTTTTTCAACCAGATTGAGACTGGGGCGATAACTCCTTTTTTGCCCTCTGCTGGGAATGGTGCATCTTCGCGCGGCCAGAACATAGGTATTTTTTCAAGTGTGTCTATAACCATTTCATCGGTAAGTATTTTTCGTCCGAACAGCCATAAAGACATATACTCCGGATGAAAGATGTCTAAACATATCACATCATCGATTGAATGTTTAGGACAGAACAGCTTTTTGTCGGGATTATAATAACTCCGGTAAGCCTGTTCGGCTTTTTGGATGTATTCTTCTGATATAGTTTCGCTGATTTGGGGGATATTCAATTCTTTTATAACCCGCAGAGTTACAGCCCAAACGCCCTGATTGATTGCAAGGTCTTCAGTCCATTTGGGGTAATCAACGATGTCATTCATTCCCATCACAAATTTTGCCCGGCAGATACCATCTCTATCGGGGTCGAAAGTGTCCATACAATATTGCGCAGCCTTTTTAACGCGTTCCATCGGCAGTACGGTTTTATACCGCCGTCTGTTAATCATTGCCCACATCAGCCATTCAGGCGTGGCTTCATTCGATTTCTTTTCGATAGCACCCATTTGCGGAGTAATAATGGTGCTGATTGCCCCATCGTGTCCCTGCGAATCTCCCCATCGCAGGAAAATTTTCTCATTCAATTCGCGGTTGTAGCATGCCCATAAGGAATATGCGCTGTCGCGGTTGTACATATCGGGAGCGTAATAAATGCTTGGCACAGAATGTGGATGAAAATCAAATGGCTCAGTAATCCACATCAAGGACATCAATGTCGCATAAAAAACTTTTTCAGTCTGACTGCCTTTGAAACCAAGTCCTTCGGCCAAATAGATTTGTGAGGCCAAACGCAAATCGTGCATCGTATTTTTGAGTTTGTCATCAACGAAAATTAAAACTGTTTTTTCGAGTTTCTGGCCGATTGTCAGCCGGTCAAATGGTTTTGAGGCTGTTTTATTACGGTGGATTTCGAGATTTTTAAACTCGAAATCATATTTGCCGATTTTGCTGTTCCAGTCACGGGTTACAAATAATTCAACCGGACAGCCCAGAGCATTTACTATACAAAAATCTTTCTCAAAAACCGCCCACTCTTTTGATTCTGGAATCGCATCAAAGGTTAGAGCCAGTTCCTTCAAGACATCTCTATTCTTATCCATCATCCACAACCGTGTGGCCAGTTTGTCGGAAGAACGATACTTAAAACGAATTGTGTAAAATCCCTCTTCATTTATAATTATCGGTAGAGATATTCCGCCGTGGCCTTTCTGTTCAGCGACGCCGTTTATATGAAATTCCCCATTTTTTACAGTCGCCTGGCATTGGCCATAGATTTTAAAATTTTTTCTAATTTCGGTTGGTTGTCCTTGTGTCGATGTTTCATCCTTGTAAAGAATTTCACCAAAGGTCTGACTGATATAGTGATTGCCGATAGCTCGTTCTTTTGGCCGGCATATCTCAAATAGTCTGGCATCCGGCAACTCTTTGAGGTCTGTTAAGCCGCCTTCTGTGTTTATTTCCGGCCGTCTGCGGAATACACGAGTATAATGATTTCTGAAACCTGCATCAGCCAAAAGACCAATGGTCAGGCCGTCAGAGGTTCTATAGCCGATGGCGGGAAAGAGGTCTCGCAAATAACCTCCTTTACAATCAGTCTGGTCAAAACTCCAGTATCCTGCCGGTTCAACTGCCGGTTCGATACGGTTGGTTATCTTCAGGAATATAATCGGCATATCGGCTTGGTAAAAATTTATTCGTTTGCGAACAACGTGTTCGCTTATAACGTCATAAGTAACAGTTATCCACAGGTCAACAACATATTTCAGCTCAACTTTGCCGGTCAGTTCGACGTGTGAAGAATTACCTTTCCATTCAGTTGCTTTCCAGTTCTCTACGGCATCCTTTACGCTTGCTTCGGCATTTTGAAACCAGGCGGAAAACTCCCCGCATTTAGATTGATTGTCGATAGCTGTCTCACCGGCGAGGATGGTTACATAAAAACCATAAGTCTTATTGCCGTCAACTAGAAGCGAAACACTTTTTATATCCGATGATTCAGTGGCACTAACCGTATTGAATACATACAAAAATAATATGGATAGTAATAAAATTTTCGTTTTTTTCACTGGTAATATTCCTCTAAGCAAAAATTTTATCCTTTAATAAATTTGTCTTAACCTGGATTATCGCATTTGATTCTGATAATCAATCACCCTGTCATTAACCATTGTCTTTTTTCCGTTATATTTAATTTTACCATTGGCAGGACATATGATTATGACTGCCGCCGATTTTGGCGCCAAATCAATAAAGGTTTTTCCCGTAACACCTGTACTTATAAATTTATTGCCGATAGATTCATAAATATCTTTTGTTTCCGCCCCGAGTTCGATAATGACTTTCTGCTCTTTCGGAAAAGGATTGTAATACAAATAAGTCGGATAAGCCGGGCTATGATAAAAGTCTGTCGCGAGACAGTCAAGCCGGAGGATACCTTCTATGTTTGTCTTTTTGATAATGCCGCCGAATATCCCCACATAAGATGAGCCGTATATTCCGAGGTTCGTTTTGCCCCAGCTGTTTTTTTTGGCATCACCTGTTGCGTAAGGGGCTTTGTCGCTAAGCGACTCTATCCAGATGTCATCAATATATATCCTGTCAGACTTGCACGAGGGGGCAGCTTTTTTTGTATTGGCAACTTTGAGATAAATCGTTTCCGCCTCTGTCTGAACTTCAGCGGCTCTGTGAGAATCAGTTTCGGAGTTGAATTCAAACAGCAGTTTATACGGCCCTGTAATTTGTAAAGAATAGCTGAACTCGAAACTTTCGCCATCTCCGGAATTGTCGGTCCTGCCTACAAAATTCAGGATATGCCTACCCGCTTTGCTTAGTCGTACTTTCCAGATATGTTCGAGATTACCCCGTTCGTCCTCTTCTATACACTCGTAAATTTTGTTTGTCCCGATAGTCGCTGTATAGTCTCCTGACGTTATTTTGCCTTTGACCGTTTCAAGGTCAGCAGCAACCCTGTCGATTTCAAGATACCGCTGACGAAGGCCTTCATAGGCGATACATGATTCAGGGTCATTATTTTTGGCCCATTGGCTGTCTGTTTGCTGGTCATCATCAATCGCGTCGGGATAAAAGAGTCTCGCGCTGTTTGCGGCGTTAAGCATCCATTTGCCGATAGCTTTGGCGAATCTCTCATCGTATCTAACCAGCGGTACCATCGAGGCTGCGACATCAAAGGTATTCATCGCAAAGCCGTACATATTGTCTTTATCTGTTACGCTTCCAATTAGTCCTGCGCAATCAACACCGCCCCAGTTGCCTGTTGTGGCGCCCCATTTTCTCCAGTTGCTTCCGTCGAAACACCAGTTGACAAATTTTTCCACGTCATAGTTTGTGCCGATTTCCGCATTCATTCTTGCGGCTGTATATGTCCCCAGCGGCATAAGAACTTCGTAATAAGGGTTTGTTTTGGACTGTTGAAGATAATCCATGCCCCATTTTGCGGCGTTAAGATATTTTGTTCTTGATTCATTGTCTCCGCTTTTGACATAAGCCATATATTCAATCCATGCCACTGCAGCGGCTGCATCCGCCTCTTTCCAGACGGTATTATCAAATGGCTTCATTGTCGAAAAGTCAAAGGCGGTATAATCAAAATTCGGAACCTGCCATGGGTCTGTCTTACCTCCCATTGCCACACAGGCTTTTTGCCACTGGTCTGCGGTGATGTAGAACTGTTTTTGCATTGTTTCGGATTCAGGATAGAAATAGTATGTTCTGTAAAACAGCACGCTGGGAAATATTTCATACCAGAAAGTTTTGCCGGTTTTTTCGTTAATCCTGTTCAGATAAAGTTTCTGGTCATCCGTAAAATAATTTGTGAAGATTTCCAGATAATTTCTATTGTTCTGGCAAGTTTTGTCAATACCAGCTATCAGAGCGCTGCTGACGGCACCAAAGCAGGTAATGCTTTCGGTTCCGGAATGACTGCTGCCGACATACGAAGGTATTATGAAAATATTTTTATCCGGCGAACCCGGCAGACTCTCGAATCTTATAAGAGGCAGAAAATCCCCCTTTTTTTCAGTGTCAAAGATAAATTTATCAAAATCTTTTGCTGCTTTATTCCAGTTTCTCATACGATAAGGCTGCGGAAAGTCGGGCATCTGGTCTATCCTCGGAATGTTTATCTGCAGAGACACAAAATCTTGCGTCTGTACAGGAGGGGTTGTCTGGGCATAACAAGAACTTAAAAAAACAATAGCGCAGGCAATTGTCAATACCGCAAAAGATTTAGCAGTCATTAAATTATGCCCTTAAAGAGCTATATTTTAAACGAGTCAAGAATATCATTTATTGAAAGTTCGGCTTTGCATATTACTTTATCCGAAGCGCCATAGTATATCGTTATGGCATCACCTTTAACAATATGGCCATTGGTAAAGATAACATTTCCAAAAAAGCCATTCTTTTCATAGTCTGTTATCGGCTCCATAATCGGTTTCTCAGACCGGGCGATAACCTTTGAAGGGTCGTCAGGGTCAAGTAAAAGAGCTCCGAGACAATATCTGTGATTTTTATCAGCGCCGTGATAAATCTCAAGCCAACCCTTGTTCGTTTTTATCGGAGAAGCGCCGGCTCCAATTCTTTCGCTGTCCCACATACCGTCTCGTGTTCCGGCCACACATTTGTGTCTGCCCCAGTATTGCAGGTCGTTTGATTCGGCAAGCCAGATATAATTTCCACCTATAACCGTCATATTCGGACGGTGCAGGCAGCAGTATCTGCCGTTTATCTTTTCCTCAAATAAAGCACAGTCTTTATTTGGGCCTGAAATTATCATGCCGTATCTGCTAAAATTCGTCCAGTCAGACGTGCTCATCAATCCGACGCCATATCCGTAATTTGAAACGGCGGTATAAGTCAGATAGTATTTCCCTTCGATTCCGGCAATTCTGCAATCCTCAATGCCATACGATTCAAGGCTGCCTTGTCCGAATAAGGGTTTGTCGTCAACGACGGTGAAGTTATTTCCGTCCTTGCTGTGCGCCAGTCTTAAATGCGACAATGTGGTCAGATACCCATGTCCTTTATATATGATTACTCTTGGGTCGGAACAGTTCAGATGAGGGTCTGCCTTGTCAAATTCGAGAATCCTGATTTCTCCATTATCCATCACAGGAAAGCTTATTCTACCTTCTTTCTGCTCCGGCCTCTCAGCAACTCGAAGAAGCAGCCATGTCTTATCTTGAAACTTGAATGCTCCCGGGTTTAAAAGACATTCTACTTTAAGGCCCTCATGACTAGGACGGATATCAGTGGGTGTCAGAATTGGATTTTCGTTAAACCTACTTGCTATGTCTGCCATATTTACCTTGTTAATCTGTAGGAATTTGTTCCTTTGCCGAGTCCTGCGATGAGGAAAATATCTTCGACTCCTGCAACACTTTGACTTCTTTCTTAAACCATCTATATACTATTATTGCCCCAAGAGTAGCCAGAGCAAAACAAATAGAGGCCTTTATGAATTTCAGCAGGATTGAATAACCAATGCCAAGTGAGAGGCCGTAACATAACAGGATACCGCCGATGACATCTATAAATGTGCCAGCATTCAAGGCTTTGCCGGGCAGATTACGCGCCTCTTTGCTTACAATGCCCCAGAAACCGCCGGGACGTACCTTTCGGTAGAATGCCTCAAGCTTTTCTTTGGACACCGCAGGCGTCAAAAATGTAACTAATATGCTTATAGGTATTATGATGCCGGTTAATAAGGCTATCTTAACTTCAAACGGCATCTCCTGCCACGGATAACCAAATACGACCACAGAGTTGGAAATAAAAGGATTGGACAGCCCGGCAACCAGGCCAAGAGCAAGTGCAGTGATTTCAGTATAGGCATTTACCCGCCACCAGAACCAGCGCGCCACGCATATAATGCCGCTCCCAACCGTCATAAACGCCAGGAACTCCCATGCTGCCGTAACCGACTTCAACAGTGGGACGATGGCTGCGGCGCCGATCATCAGCACAACCACTACGATTCTCGTAACAATCATATATCGGCGATGCGAAGCGTCTTTTCTGATAAATCGCTTATAGACATCGGTCATAATATACGAAGCTCCCCAGTTGAGCTGCGTGGTGATTGTGGACATAAACGCAGCCAGAAAACCGCTTACGAGCAAACCCTTTAGACCGATGCCGAGATATTTATTTGCGACTAAAGGGTAGGCCTGAGTATCTGTTTGTGTGCCTGTCAGACGTGGAAACAGAACAATGGAAACAAGAGCAACGGGTATCCACATCCATGGACGGATGGATTGAAAAATGGCATAGAAAAGAGTCGCAAGCACGGCATGCCGCTCATTCCTGCAGCCGCTTATTCGCTGCATATTATACCCGCCGGCATCAGCCCACCAGAGGACTAAGGCGTAAATCAGCAGTTTGAGCATATCTAAGTCGAAGTGTTTAAAATCGGGAAAAATAGAAAGCGTTTTCTCATAACCTTGTGTTGCGGCGATAGTGGTTAGTACGTTCTGAAGGCCGCCTACTTTATAGACTGCAATAAAGGCCAGTATTATCATCGAGCCTGAAGCGATAAAAAACTGCACAACATCGGTGATTACAACGCCATAAAAGCCGGAGAACGTAGTGTAAATCAGGGCGACAACGATACAGGTACCGACAGCCCATACTTTATTCAGGGGTGTCATAATTGTAATGATGTTGCTCATAGCGAACGTAACCCAAGCGATTACGACAAGGTTTTGTATGATTCCGGAATAAAAGGCACGAAATCCTCTGAGAAAAGCGGCCGATTTGCCTTCGTAACGGAATTCGTAAAATTCTGCGTCGGTAATAATGGCTGCCCTGCGCCAGAGACGAGAAAAAAGAAAGATACCAACTATTAACGTAAGTACCGCGGTAAATACCCACCACATTCTCTGGAGGCCAAACTGTCTGGTGATTTCGGTAACGACCAGCGGGGTGTCAGATGCAAAACTTGTGGCCATCAGTGAGATGCTAATCATCCACCATGGCATAGAACGACCGCCCAGGAAGTAATGTTCCGGGCTTTGAGATGCTTTGCGAGAATAGACTATTCCGATAATTAACGAAAAAAGCAGGTACGCAACGATAATTCCATAATCAAGAATCGTCAAGTTTGAAGCTCCTGTATTTAATCGGTTCTATGACTCAAATTTATGACTTAATATAATCTGTAATAATCGAAAAATCCACTCCGTATTATTTACTCGTCGCAGACGTAGCAGGGACGGGAATCGGAGCGGTTTCTATACAGAGGTCTTCGGACTCATTATTCTCCCGGCTGCCCAGCAAACAATCAGTAAGTTCCTTTTTATTGACTTTGGCCGCCAAAGTGCAGCAATCAGCTCCGCCGTAAAGTATATAGATATCGCCGTTATATTCATAACTGCCGCAGGTAAAAAGGACATTTGAGACTCCTTCATGGCTTGTAGATTCGCATTCATGCGGAGTTTGGGGTACCATAAGCTGGTTCAGACACCTTTTTATAATATTTGCTGGTTTGGAGGGGTCAAAATTATTAAAATTAAAAAGGTCGGCGTGGAGGTCGTACCACTTGCTGCCGTTGTTCAGGACATGACCTTTGTGATATATCACAATAAATTTTTTATCTCCAATAGAAATTGGTACCGAACCGGCTCCTACCCATATATGTTTTGCCAATTCAGCGTTTTGAGTTGCACGCTTTATTATGCCTAAATCACGCCATGGACCTTCAATGCTGCTGCTTATCGCCAATGCAATAGCATATTTTGAGTAATTATCGTCGAAACATGGTCTGTGAAGCATAAAATAATGGCCGTCAATTTTTTCTGGAAATAAAACACCGTTTTTATTGCTGTTTTCCTCTGTGTTGACATTTCCGGCAACAGGGCCAAGTTTCTGCCATGTAAGCAGGTCGTCGGATTTGGCCAGACATATCCGCGTTTTTACCGGCCATCCTGGTCGCGGATTAGATGCAAGACCGACTCCGCAATAAAGATAATAATAGATGCCGCCAAAGCAGTGCAGCCTTCCATCTTCAACGCTGACATAATCATAAAGATTTTCATCCTCGCCGGGAAGGATTACCGGATTATTATGCCTGTAAATCGGATGCAGTTCCGGCGTAAAAACTGCTACACCGGAAAAAGACCTGCTAAACGGCCTCTTAGGGTCGGTTTCCTGAGATGGCCTGGCGCGATAGTGCACTACAACTATGCCATCTTTAATTCGAGTCTCGTCAAGGCTGCCGCTACCTATTAATTTGCGGATTATAGGGTCGTTTTTTGGCGACCTCTCGACATAAACAACCGCAGGATTGAATGTTGCGCCACTTTCCCACCAATTTGAGGTAGGGCTTATGATTGGTTTACCATTATTAAGTCTTGTTACCTTTGGTTGCGAAGAACAAGTTGGCATTCTGCCTCCATTCGGTTTTGTATATAGTTGTAATTGTTGTGCATTGAGACATAATGGGGCTCAAGTTGCAGAATGTCAATATAAATAAAATATGTTTATTAAAATTAGTAAACACTTTCGATGCTAATGTACGACTACAATAACAAACGTAAGTACTTTTAATACAATTGGTTATGGTGTTTTATGTGCAATCAAATCTTGTAGTATATTTATTTTTTAATCGGTAACATTCATAAAAATTTACAAATATTGCATAAAATTGTTATTGACAAGTAAACAAGCTGGCGTTAGTGTGCCAGCCATAACAAGTATCCGAATCATACAAGGCTATAGGAGGCTAACGATGCCGGTGGACGCCAAGTTGAAAGTAAGAGATGTTGCGACAAAATTATCTGTTTCTCCCGCAACAGTTTCGAGAACTCTCAATGGGGATTATGGCCGTGGAACAATATCTTTGGCCACTGCCTCTCGTATTCTTAATTACTGCTTCAGCAAAGGATATCTCAGCAAAGAAGAGAAGGACAGCATTCTCCTTAAAATGAAAGTTAGGGTATCAGGTAAAAAGATATTTAGTCTTTCATGCTTTGAGGGGCTTTGGAACTACAATGCGATTTTTTCCTCGGTTAGCAATTCGCTGCAGGACAGAGGACAGTATTCAGGCTTTTATACGATTCGGTCGGCTAATGATTTATTCCGTTTTCCACGAGATGAGGCAAGCGTCATACTGGTTTTCGGACGCATCACACCTAATACTTATGAGGCCTTGCGTGGATTCGAGATACCGGTTGTGATGGGCGACAACTATATACCTGGTTCAAACTGGAGTACTGTTAACAGCGATAATATTGGCGCTGCATCAAGAGCAGTTGAAATTCTTGCTGAATTAGGGCACAAACGCATTGCGTTTATATGCCGCCACGAGGACTATCCACAGCGCACCTACAATTTACACCAGCGTCAAAACGGCTATATAATAGGTATGAATAATGCAGGCCTGAGTTACGATGGCCTGGTTGTCACCAAGGACTGCTCGAGAAATGATTATACGCCAAGCACGCATGAAGAAGTGCTGACTGATTTGAGAGAACTCGCCGAACGTGTCATAGCTTTGAAACCTATGCCGACGGCTGTTGTTGCGGGCAATGACCTGATTGCCCATGTTTTGCGTGTAGTCTTGCGGAAACATGGTCTCAAAGTACCCCAGGATATGAGCATTATTGGATATGATGGCCAGCACAGAATCCCCGGCGCGATGGGCTTTGAGCCAATTTCCACGATGGTAGTCAATTGGGATGAAATGGGGCGAGCCATGGTGGACTTAGCCACAGAGTTCGTACTCAATCCTAAAACTCACATTCGCCACGTATTAATTCCGGCAGAGTATGAGGATATGGGTACCGTTGCCCGATTGTGATTTATATAGAGTCTAAACATAAGGCTCGTTTGCCGAGTAAGGCAAGCGAAAGGGTGGGAGAAAGGAGTTGTGAAAAAAGAGTGATGAAAAAAGTGTGAGTAGAGTAAAAAAAGAACCGTGTATTTGTAAATTTTTGTAACTTATTAAGAAGGAGAGTGAAAATGAAGACGCAAAATGTAGTTTTAATGGTTGTAGCAGTTCTTGTTTTGGCATTGGCACCGGCGGCGCAGGCCACCAACATGGTGTTGGATCCAATGACCCAGGGTAATATATTAGATCCTGGTCCATACCCCGGTAGTGGCCCTCCTCGCTGGCATGACGACCGTGGCTATAACCCCCCTCTTTTGAAGGATTCGGCTTTTAGCCACGATGGTGATGGCTCAATGATGATTGACTACAGTGTTTTCGATGGAGGTCAGTATGATGTTGTGCCACGTGGATATTTCGGCTGGAATGCAGAACATTCTTATCCGCCGGCAATACCCACCCTCTCGATTACTGATTCGATTACGTTCTGGTGGTATAAGCCTGCTGCAGGAGTGAATGGACCCAGTCCCGAACATGTTCGCCAGATACAGCTCTATTCGAACACCTCGAACCCTGATCCCGATGTACGGGCAACTTTCGATGTGGCTACCGGAGAGCAAACTATTGCTGCTGGCTGGCATGAAGCGGTTTGCCCTCTTAGTCAATTTGATAACATCAACAACCTTGACTTGGCCCACGTTGATCTTATCGATTTCTGGGTTAGCTGCTGGGGTTATGTAGGACCGTGGGGTCAACAAGGAAGCTACCAGATTATGCCTACTAATCAACCGGTTTACATCGATGATTTGCGAATAATTCCCGAGCCGGCAACTATGTCGTTGCTTGGACTTGGCACACTGGCGCTGCTGAAGAGACGCAAAGCTTAATGGTAAGTTGAATATTCGGCGGCGGCACGATAAAAACGCCGCCGCCGGATTCTATTAAGTGGAAAGGTTGGTGGTGTATGCAGACAAGGCATTGGAGTTGGAATATTATTATAGGAGATAGCAAATGAAATTATCGAAGACATTATGTTATATGTCATTTATTGTTATAGCAGCTTTTTTGATGCCTGCGTTTGCGGGAACACCGATAGGTCAGATTAGTTCGATGGATGGTGATATTAATGAGGCGGTAACAATGCCGCCATGGCCTACGGGCGCCTGGTACGATGACCGTGCAACCGGCTGGATGAAGCAAGAAGTGAACGATGTAAACGATTTAAACGATGTAAACGAGGTGCACGAAGGCTCAGGCTCAATGAGGATGGCACTTTCGCTTTGGAGCGGTGTAAATGTTGATGTTGAGCCAAAGATGGGCTTTAGCCCTGCTTTGGATTTTAGCGATTATAACAACCTGGCTATTACACTCTGGGTTTGGAGCGATCGCACTGATTCAAAGTTCAGGGAGATTATTTTGTATGACAATGACGATACGCCTCATAACGGACGTTTCATAGCGCATCCTCCGGATAGCAATGGCTGGACGAAGGTGGTAGCTAATCTGTCGGAGTTTTCATGGTACGATGGTACGACTCCTATTTCGCCTGACGATGCCAACTGGAGTTCGATTGGGACAATAGGACTATTTTCGAGCTGTGGTTTACCGGCCAACGAGACCGTACATAACATTCATGACATTTATCTGGATGATCTGCGGCTTGACAATGCTCAAGTGGCTCTGAGCCAAGCGACAATTGTGAATGCCGCTAGGGTTTTTGGCACGATTACCGTGGACGGTAATGCGGCAGACTGGGCGAACCTTGTTGACAGCGATGTCGTCGATTTCGACCTTGCGACGGTTCCAAACCCGCCTAATGGCAATCTGCATGTTAAGTATCGTCTTGCATGGGACCCCGATTACCTCTATATACTGGTGCAGGAACAGCCCGGCGACCTTGTAGCTACAGAGGCAAATCAGGTTGGAGGGTATGCGGTGCCCTGGAGTCTGGATGACCGTTTCGGCGGCGATGCCTACTATGACGCTCTTGCACTGTATTTCGACTTTACTAACGTTCACCCGATACTCGGCTGCAGGGAAAATATTAGCCTGTGGCTGTACCTCGGTCTGAACTCAAAAGGCAAACCCGATGTGATGATGGCCTGGACCAACGCCGTGTGGGCTCACCATCAGCCCGCAGCTGTAACTAATGGTATGGCTCGCACGAGCGGCACTCTGGGCAATCGTGTTATAGAGGCAAAAATAAAGTGGAGCGACCTGGACAGCGCGATAGATGAATGGCGTCTGCCTGAGGGCGGCCTTGCCGCCGCTGTTAAACCCGGTTATATCTTTGGCTGCAATCCGCGTCTTAACGATTTTGAAAAAAGTTCCGCATGGTTCGCCCCAACGGTTGAACGCGGCACGGCATGGCTTAACGGTGAGCTGTGGGACTGGGAGGGTACGCCAAGCCCCACGGGCATTTACGCCAAAAATGTTCGGCTGGTGTGTCCGGCCGCAGACCTCAACGGCGATTGTTATGTGAATTTTAAGGATTACGCACAGTTTGCCAAACAGTGGGGCAACGACGACTGTAACAATCTCAACGGTTTCTGCAATGGCGCTGATATTGTGATTGACGGCAAGGTAAATATGACAGACCTTGCCAAATTTACCCAGGAATGGTTATCAGAGTAATAAGCCGGTTGGTAAATACTGGCTATTTAAAAATACATTTAATGGCGGCGTCTCTAAAACACCGCTGTTATCTTTCGTAAAGGATATTGCTGTATGAAAAAGACAGATGGGTTTACTCTGGTCGAATTGCTGGTTGTGATTGCGATAATTGCGTTGCTGATGGCGATTCTAATGCCGGCGCTGAACAAGGCACGCGAACAGGCCAGGAGGATTGTCTGTGCGAATCATTTAAAGACGATGACTACAGGAGATCAAATGTATGCGAGTGACTCCGCTGACTATCATGTTCCCATATTCTCATTTCGAACTCATCCGGATACTGATGTGCTATGGTTTGAGAATCCGCTGTTTGTGAGGATAATTGATCTTAAAGGGCGAAAAAATACGGAAACGGATCAGGGTTATACCGCTCGGACGCTGCCCAAAGAGTTCAAGTGCCCATCAGACAAGCGAACAGTTGCTAATGGCGGTCTTTTAAAAAGCGCTAATACTATAGAAGGTGTCAGTTATGGCATGAACAGTGTAGGTCTTCGTTCCATAGCGTGCCAAGGTTGGTGTCGTAGTGTTAACAAACCGCATACACTGAAGATAACGGAGGTGGTAAGACCAAGTGAGAAGTTTTTCTTTATGGATTCAGAGTGGTTTGCAGTGGATTATTTTGGCGCTAATTATTTACTTTATTGGGACGTTCAAGGCGACAAGATGGACGCCAGTCAGTGGGATGTGCCGGCATATAGGCACAATGAAGGCGCTGTTGTTGCGTTCTATGACGGCCATACGAATTACATGACGAAGCAGCAAATATTCAAAGTGAACGAAGATGACATTGTGCAATTTAATTTGAATATGCCAACGTGGGTTCCGATTGCCAACAGGATGTACATAGACCCGCCATATAACTAATTGTTGGTGGAAGGGTAGATGAAGAATTCATATCCGGCAGTTGTTATGGCAATGCTGGCAGTGGCGTTCTATGCTGGTGTTGCGATAGCAGCACAAACCAATATACCACGAGTCGAGCTGATGCCGAACATGCCTGCGCCGTATCAAATGCGGGACTGGAAGCAGGTGGCGAGGGATTATGATAATTACGTCTTCAGTTTTACCCGCACGACATCGTCGTCAGATTCCTGGTGGCAAACATATCCGATAGTATGGTGGGATAGGGAGCATCGAAATTTTTCGTGGGATACGTTCGGGATGCCGTCCTATATAGGTCACCCTACAATGAGCAGCGGCGGCGCTCATGAGGCCATAAATTGTCTGGGGGCTGTATTGGGCGGGTCGCTGGCGGGTATAAACAAGAGCAACCAGTTCGTCGCAGCGACAGGGCTGTATTATAACTTTGTGCTGATGGAACAGCAGTACTACAACAAGACCAACGGCGAAAATATGGTGCTCAACTACACTTCGACCCAGTCGGGACAGTCGTTCTGGTATGAGGTGTTTCCCCCTCTTTTGTTTTGTCAGTTGCTGGCAAAGTATCCGAATACGGGTTCAATGGAAACGCTGATGTCCAGCATGGCCGATCGGCTGTATAACGCAGAGGTGGTGATGGGCGGCAAGACGAGCCCGTGGACAGTGCCGAATTTTACTCATACGGCTTTTAATTTCGACACGAATCAGCCTTTTGACAACAGCGACTGGAAAGAGCCGGATGCGGCCGCTGGGTATGCGTGGCTCGAATATATGGCGTATGTGAAATGGGGTGCTTCACAGCATATCACGGGGGCGGACTGGGGTATTCAGTATCTGCTCAATCGTACTCAGAATCCGCTGTATGAGGTGCTTCTGCCGTACGGGGCATATACAGCGGCCAGAATGAACGCCGAACAGGGACGCAGCTATGATGTTACCAAACTGATCAACTGGTGCTTTGAGCCAAGCACGGCGAGCGATGCTCGCTACGGCTGGGGTGTGATAGCGGACAGCCCATGGGGCGGATATGACTGCGACGGTTTGGTCGGCAGTGCGACGGACGGCGATGGGTATGCGTTTGCGATGAACACATTCCAGTGGGCGACGGCACTTACGCCTATACCAAGGTATAATCAGGATTATGCCCGCGCAATCGGCAAGTGGATGCTCAATGCGGCAAACGCTTCGCGCCTATTTTACACAAATGGCCTTGATGCGGCGCATCAGTCGAGCGAAAGCTGGTCGTACATCTATGACCCGTGCAACTGTATCAGTTATGAGGGATTGCGAAAAACGCCGCGGATCGTCGATAAGGCCGTATCCGACTATAGTAATACCTATGGCACTGTTACCGGCACGTATGCCAATACTCAGGTAAAAGACAGCAAATATGAAGTGTTGAAAGAGCAAACGGTCGGGCAGTATGATAAACTTGACCATGTGTGGCAGCTTAATATTACGGCCAGTGGAAGCCACACCCTCCATTTTTATGGCCACTATGTTGATGCCGGCGATGACGATACCGGTTTTATAATTGCGTATGCCACATCGCCCGAAGGAGCGTACACTGATATGTTCACGGTCAGTAACACTGGCGGCGATCAGGATTACACATATAGCTTACCATCAGAGTTGAGCGGTCCAATATATATAAAGGCACGAGATACCAATCCTAACACACCCGGCACTGCCAACGACAAGTTATATGTCAATTGGATGATGGTGATTACCGAAACGACGGCATTTGCGCCGTATGCGATGGGCGATGGGTTGATGTGGGGTATGGGGACGGATTTTGCATTGTATGGTGCGTCGCATGTGGGAATGCTGGCGACGGTGGTAAATACAACGAATGTCGAGGAGATACTCCAGCTTGATTTGCTGGCGACGGATTACTACCATGCGACGGCGTATCCGACGTATTTGTATTATAACCCCTACGGAACACCGCAAACTGTAGATGTGAATGTCGGCTCCGTTCCTACTGACGTTTATGATACCGTATCGCAGGAGATAGTTAAAATCAATGCTAGCGGTATTGTGGAAGTCAATATACCGGCTGATTCTGCAATGGTGCTGGTGTTTGCACCGGCCGGCGGGCAGGTGACGATCGATGGTACGAAAAAGCTGATCAATGGCGTAGTAGTGGATTACAAGACCAATACCGCGTATCTAAACTGTGCGCAGGTGCAGGCATCACCGCAACGGCTCGCTGGCGACATCAACGGCGACTGCATGGTTGATATATATGATCTGAGTATGTTGGTGCAGAGCTGGCTGCTGGCAGGTACTTCGCTGGGCAGGGCTAATATCAACGATGACAACAGCATCAATCTGCTTGATTTTAGTGTTCTTGCCGGTCAGTGGCTTATGTCAAATGTTCTGGCGGATGTACAAATTGAGTCGTTTGATAATTTCGCGGCCAATGGTTGGGTTGACGGATATAACACCAGGCTGATGATGCAGGCGACCGATCCGAATTTTGTTCATGAGGGCACGGGATCTCTGCGAGTGAAATATGAGGCGATGGCGCCGACGCAATGGGATGTAAAACCCTCTCATGTCTTTAGCCCAGAGCTGAACATGGCCGGTGCGACACTGAGTTTCTGGTTGTGGACGGATCTGGTCAATGATTCAAAACTTAATCAGGTGATTGTGTATGACTATGCTAATCGGTTAGCAAGATTTTCTGTACCACGGCCGACCAGTGTCGGCTGGACGAAGATCACGACGCCGCAATCTGCATTTATACCTGACGCTTCGCCGCTTGACTACAATCGTATCAAACAGATGGAGTTCTGGTTCAGCACATGGGATACGCCGGGTAACTCTGTGTATCTCGATGATTTGTGGATGGCTGCGGGCAATCCGTGACCAAAGGGCGGCATATTGTGCCCGTACTGTAAAAATATTCATCCCATCCATCAGGCCGCCCTCCTGTATGACTTCAAAAGTCCGCCAAGGCGCTCCCGACATAGGAATTATATTGCGGAACCAAAGGAAAGTCGACCAACTTCAGCAAAATAAGCTGCTTTAAGGTCAGCTTTCCCAAAAACTTAGCATTGGATGAGTTTTTTTATAATACGGGGTCACTGAGTGGATCTGTTTGATAGTTACTTTTGGTGTCAAAAAAGTGTCAGTCGCCAGTGGTTTGCCACTGTAAGTTCACTTGTAAATGAGTAGTCAACCACTTGTAAACCTCGTTTTCAGCCCAAAAACGAGGCGCAACCCATTGCTAACACTATACTTACAACCACCATTTTGGATTAGAAATCCGTTGCTCTATCCAGCTGAGCTACGGGCGCTTTAATCTTAAGTTGTTTGAGTATAACAACTTCCGACACTCACTGTCAACTATTGAAACTACTCGAACCCCATCTGCAACACTTTTGCAATGATCTGCCCCTTTTTTTAGTACCCGTACTATAAAAAAATCATCCGATGCTAAGTTTTTGGGAAAGCTGAAATTATTATACGTCCTCAACCAAAATAAACCTCTTTACTGTCTCATTTAGGCTGACGACGTACACATGCGATGAATTATCCATGCAGATAAAGACTTTAAAAAGAAAACCGGCCTGTTACTTCAAAGAACCGGTCTTCTGCAAACTCTAAAGGTATCAATTACGTGCGTAGCAGGTAAACTCGCACTGCAATAAGCAATTCACATTCGAACAAAACGAGGAACATTTAAAGTGTCTGCTCTGAGTTATTATTTTGTATTTTACCAGTACCAAAGAAGCTTGCGTTCGTAATCATTGAAATTCCACAACACCATGTGCGGCTTCGTATCTTTTATTCCCTTCCACTGCACTGCCCCATCCATAGTGCCCACATTGAGGCCGCCAGCCGGCGCCTGTTGCTGGATAGATAACGTGGTGGATGGGGAGTTGTCTATTTCCCTCGGGCCGCTGCCTGCGTGGGCCACAAAGATAGATTCGCCTTCATCGTAGGAAACAATATCTATCACAAGGGGCAAATTTCCTTTATCCGTGACTCTTGATGGGGAAAACCAGGGTTCCGCCTTGGCGCCGGACGGATCCGTATATCCCGTCGGATCTGCCCAAAAGTTGGAATAGTGGCCAGCCATGTAACCATAGCCGAGGAGGTATGTATGGCCTGTCCAACTCCCCGTCAACCAGTTCGGAATATAAGGTACGCCATGAAAATGAACGCCCATGTAGTCAATGCCGTTTTTTATGTATCCGGGGAGATCCGTACACATCATTATCCTGGTGTCTTTTAAATATTTGGCGATATAATCGTAATCAGTATCCCATAACCAGTTCGGCTGGCTCCAGCCCCGCCCCTTTATAATTGAGGACATCGGGGCTCCCATGGCACCTTTGGGCAACGTGTCTTTGTTAAAATCGGCATATGCCATAACGGCAATCATGGTTTGCCGGATCCGGTTGGCACAGACAACGCGTCGGGCAGATGCTCTCGCCCGGCCTAGCGCGGGTAGCAGGATTGCCATCAGCAAGGCAATGATGGCTATTACTACCAGCAACTCAACCAATGTGAATCCTTTTTTCCTGCTCATATTTCACCTTTTCTTCACTTTCTATGACCTACCGAATAACAACACTCCTTTACGTATGGCGCCCACCGCCCATGTGCAGTGGGCGCCATATTCACTCAATTCCATTTTCCCTTACAACTATCCGTCCAGTTTAGCTTCTTTTCCTGCGAAGCATTGTCAGACCACCAAGGCCGAGCAGAGCCAATGTAGCCGGTTCGGGAGTAACAGAGATGTCATCATAAAGGACAGTGCCGCCACCATAGTTAGGATAAACTTGCGCGAACTGTATCCTACCGACATGATCCCTGTATCCGCCGGTTAAGCCGGAAATATCAATGTCCCATTTCACCCAGCCGTCAGCAGGGGTTGCGCCGGGTGTCGCAAACCACTGACCATTCGAGAAGCCGGTGCCCCAACAGGTATACACATCACATTCCACACGGCTCGCTGCTCCCGTGACTTTGTACCAGAGTGTAAGCGTGGTCATATCTCTCCAGTCCTGGCCGTTCGAACCACCGAACACCAACTGAGTTCCGCTCCACCACGGGCTATTCCACGTATTGTAGGTAGCCAGAAGAGCCTGTCCGCCGTTATGACCGTCCATGCTCAGCGTAGGCGTCTCATTAGGGGTTGTGCCGACTAAATCGGTCAGCAGGTCCGGGGTATCGATATAACCCTCGAAGTCAGATACCTGCAAGGCGTAGGTTACACTCGTGAGCCCTAACACCACAACCATACTCCAAACAAACTTTTTCATCTTACTCTCCTTCTTAAAAATGTGGTTTAAGTAGAGCTATGTATCCTGAACACCAGGACACCGCTCTACACTTTTTACTTTTTTGCTCTCCTTCAAAAATTCACCACGTAAGTTATTCCCAGCATGTCTCTTGAGGCAGCATAGTGCACTCAAGCCAATGTTCACTAATAACCAATATATCATTTAAATCTACCACACAATCCTGATTCACATCACCAGCTAATGAACCCTGACACGAAACCGCATCTTTGTCATAGACAGTAATATCATCAAAGTATGCCGTACCTGGACCATAGTTTTGGCCCGTGAAGAATATGTCAACTCGGCCTATCCGTTGCAGTTCGCTTGCTGCTATCGGCGTAAGGTCAATATCCCATCTTGTCCAGTCGCCCACCTGGGGTATACCATATTGTGCATACAGAACGTTAACGCCGTAGCGATTGACGATATTCACTTGCAGCGGTTCCTTCGACGCCGTGCATTTAAACCAAAGGCTCAGCGTGTCATACCCCGTCCAATCAACTCCGCTTTGCCCGCCCGGCAGCCAGTGTTCGGCCTTGGCAAACCAGGGTGAGTTGCCGGTATTGTAGCTGTATTTCATTGCTTTTGTACCGCCATGTACAGTCGTGGTGTCGAGTGTAAGCGTGGTAGTACTGGCCGTCGGCACCCACGATGCCTGCAGCGCGTTTGAATCGGCAAAGCCCTCAAAATTCTCTACGACATGGGCCGCTGGGCCGCGATTGTCCTTGAGCCAGTCATTGGCAACAACGGCAAAGTCTGCAAATGTGACCTTGCAGTCTCCGTTTAGGTCGCCCGCAAGTCTTGAGGAGCATTCATTGACCGATGCCACAACTGTAAGCGTGCTCTCTCGCGGCAATGTTATATCGAACGTGCTGGTTGCATAGTCAAAATGCAGGTCAGCAAGCTTATCGACAACCGAGCCGTTGATGAAGGCCTTGGCCTCGATGATATCAAAGGTCAGCACTCCGGTAATCTTTATCGTCTTGCTGACAGTAGCTGCCGTGCTGTTGGCGAATGCCGCCACAAATCTGTCCGTGCCGATGAATCCAGCCGCACTTATATTCGCATCATTCCACGTTTTGGTCAGAACGCTTGCCCCATCCGGAATCAAAGGCATCAGCGTTGACATTGCGTAATAAACAGGTCGCAAGGTCGATCCTCTACTTTGCTGCCGCTTCAGCCCGTACATTCCGCTTGACATCCAATCTTCGTCCGCCGCCTCCCAATATGAAAGAATATTTGCACCATCATTGAGCAGGGTCAATGTATTCTCATAACTCCTTTCGGCAAATTGGTTCGAGTCCGCAACATTAGAATCTGTAAACGTCACACCATTGTATTTCAGCACTCCGGTTGCGTACTCGGTAATAATAACCGGTTTGCTGCGGGAAGGGTCTTTGGCCAGCACATAGGGATCAAAGTAAGTTTTGTACCTCGAATCCAGAAAGCTCGGCAGCGCATCAGTATGCCCCCACCCCTCATCCCACGCATGCGTTGACCATGCGCCAAGAGAGGCTACACCAGTTGCGTCAAGTGCGTTGAACCAGCTCGGCGCGTCATCTAAGACTGCAAGACCGGGGCCGCAGATTTTTACGCTCGTCAGGCCCCGCGAATCAAGCTCCGCTCGCAATAGCTTGGCGATTGTATTGTAGTCTGTGCCGGATACATAGATGTCCCAGGTGCCTTCCGGCTCATTAAACAGCTCAATATAGCTTATGGGCATATTGTGGTTCTGCATATAATAGGCAATAGACCCCCACATGCAGGCCATATCAGCGAAGTTTGCACTCTTGAGGTAATTGCTGCTGTCAAGCCATGCCGCCGGCCCTTCGAATTGATTCGCGATGACATTGATGCCAAGCGGGTTCAGAATTCCGTATGTGGTCCTGATGCTGCTGTCTCCATCATATTTCGATGCCACATAAGCATCCATCTGTGCCTGCGTAGCGCCCACAGGCGGATCCCATGCTCCGCCAAATTTCATTCTCACATACTTCATGTTCAGTGATGTAAGCATTGACTCCACTCTTGTATCGCCTTCCCAGACCTGGGCGCCGAAGCCCATAAGCTGATGTGAGGTTTGTGCGGCATCGAAAACAATGTCAGATGTCGCACACTCAGCCGTTCCTGCCGCTACACACATCAACAATATTGCAATATATTTCTTCAATTACGTATCCATATTAAAGCCCTGTGTAATTTAGAAACCACAATCAGCTTCGTGATACAAACCGCAATAAAGCCAATTATTTGCCATAATTGCTAAATCGGAGTAATTAACCACTCCATCCTGATTAAGATCGGTTTGCTTGCAGTACTTGTTGCCGCCTGAGGTGCTGCACGGGTTCAACCATTGCGCAGCAAGGGCCGCGTAATCAGTAAGGTTTACCTTACAGTCTCCCCTGTTCTGGTAGTTTATATCGCCCGCCCAGGGGTCCATTGTGAATGGCTGGCCTGCGGTAGCTGTTTGTGAGAGTATTGAAGTGCACCTCTCAACGAAAATATCATCGAAATACACTATCCCGTGACCATAAGTGCCGCCTTTCATCACAAGCTCAACTGTGGCGAGTGTATTGGTGAGGTTTGGATCAGTTTGGCATGGGTCATGGGGAAGGGTAATATCCCATCTGGTCCAGCCGCCGGCAGGCACAACATTGTTTCCATCATAATCGGCGGTAAATTTAGTGTAGCCGTTCAAATCTTTCAGAACAGCCTCCAAGTAACCGTTTGCAAGCTCGACCTTGAACCAGACCGTCAACGTTTTATACTGTTGGCCGGTCACGGGGTAGGGCAGCGTGGCGCATGTTGGGTGATCATACCAATCCTGCGGCGCACCCGGCAGAGGCAGCACAATCCTTGACCATCCGCCATTTTCAACAAAGTTATTATCATAATCCATCTTTATGGCCTTAGAGCCGTCATGTACATTGGCATCATTCACTTCCAGGGAAATCGTGACGGGGACAGCAGTCGGGGCAGTTCCTGTATTAACGTCAGCGCGCAGCGCATTGGTATCGGCATATTGTTCAAAATCATTGATGATGCTCGGGTCAACATCTGAGTGCGTCACTTCAAAGCCATCGAAATAACAGTGGGACCACCAGTCCTCGAAGCCGTAATAGTTCGGCTGCATACCAAAACCGATAGCCCTTACTTGGCTTAAATCCAAAAATCCCCAACTAATATCAGCCTGCCACTGCGTCCAATTGAGTTTGTTTGTACCTCGCCAGAACCATACCTTGCCGAGTAACGAAAGTTGGCTGTGGTCTAAAGGAGTAGTAAATCCTGGTTTAGTTGTATAAAGAACAAGGTATATATCCTCAAGACCATTGAAGTACGGACTGCCAGGCGGTAGCCCCTTGATCCACATATTAAATCGGTTATAAGCAGACCAATCCTGATTAGTATCAAAGATTCGGAATACTTCAGTCCAATAAGGGGGATTGCCGCATAGATAGCCATAATCCAGTGCTTTTGAGCCGTCGTGAACATAACAAGGATCCGAAGTCAAACCAATAGCTGTTATATCGCTGGGTTGGGGTGGGCTGGGTAAATCATCTCGTGCCTTCCAGACAGCTTGTAAAGCATCATTATCGGCATATTCAAAATTATCAATGACTTGACTTGCCTCGGCGCCAACATATAGCGCCATCACCGCTATAAGTATAGCTGTTAACTGACCTCTTGCGATCTTCATTCATCGTCCTCCTTAAGTTTTATCATATTTCTCTCTTATACCGTTGCCTTTTCGCCAAAGACAACACGGTTTATTTCCTAACTCATCCACCGTTAACGGGTACGGCCGTCGAATCGCGAATCACTAATTCGCATCCGATTCGAACCCTCTGATGATTGTGAGGTTCTTTATATGTTTTCTGCAACCGTTCCAATATAAGCCGAGCGGCAATAAGTCCTGTCTCATAAGATTTTTGCCGTACAGTCGTCAGCGACGGCTGTAATGTCGCGGCATTAGCAAGGTCGGCAAACCCAACTACCGACAAATCCTGCGGAATCTTCAAGCCCATCTGGGCTGCAGCATCATAGAGATACTGCGCTCTCTGATCACTTGCCGCGAAGACCGCTGTTGGCCTCGGATTCATTTGCAGCAGTTTTTTTGCCACGCTAACACCCTCATCGTAATCATGTTGCCATTGCTCCACGGTTACGCACGTCGTCCCCGGAACACCGGCCACTTCCTGTTTAAAATATTTGCTGCGAAGTTTCGCCCAACTGTAGATTTTATTTCCGGAGCCTGCAAAGTGTGCAATATGGCGATGCCCAAGGCCCAATAAATGTGATGCAACCAGTTTTGCCCCCATCTCTTCATCGGTGGCAACTGAATCTGCGCCATAGTGCGGAGGAAGCTCATGGTCAATTGTTACCACCGGTATATTGCGCATCTCTTCAATATGGTCATAATAAGGTGTAACCATGGGAGGCCAGAGAATAAAACCCTCGACACGTCGGTCTATAAGACGGTGTATTTGTTCAAGATTTTCTGCAACATATCGGCGTTCGTCTTCCCGCCAATGCTTGCCCCACAGAATAATCGGTATGTGATCGGCTCTAATTAATCCGTCGTGAATGCCGTAGAGAATTTGCGACCAGTGAGAGTTGAAAGGCGGGACCATAACCCCAATAGTACGTGTTCTGCCCGTCTGCATTCCATGGACCAGCAAGTTGGGACGCCACTGCAACTGCTGAGCAGTTTCCTGAACCCTCTGCTTGGTTTCTTCTGAAAACTGATCCAGTTTTTTTCTGTGTAATATACGGGATGCCGTAGGAACAGATACATTTGCCGCAAGTGCAACTTCTTTTAAGCTCGGAATCTTAGTTTTCATTCTCTCCATACTTTCAATTGCTACAAGCCTTGCACAAGCACTTTCGCTCAGGCTTTATAGCATTTCGCACTATAAATGTCAAGCGGATTCGTATGAATTTCCCAGAAATATATTATTTTTAAAATTTACATTTTTATATGACTCACGACCTCGTTTAGTTTAGCATATATCTATTTAACTAATTTATTAATAAATTGTTCGCCGTCAGCGGAAAGTGGGACAGAGCGTAGTAGAGAGGTAAGAGTTTAAGAGGGATAGTCCCTTCCTGGGAAGGGACTTGCAAAATTGACGTTCTGGGCTCCATGATAGCGGGCTGTATGAGTATGCCAAGCAGTCACTCGAGCTTGATTTTGGCAAGGAAGATCGAGCGGATGAGAACACGTTTAATCACATTTTGTGGTATGCAATGCGTCTGAGTGAACCATATCCAACTGAATCGGATGACAGGTGATGGATCGAAAAAATCGCATAAAAATCTTGGGCTCATTATGGTTTGCCGAGGTAAAATACTTCACTTTTTGATGCCTCTGATAGCAAAAACTGTAGAAAAGTGAGTAAGAACTGTAGCTTTGGAGGTTTTTGATGGAACGGACCACGTGAATATTATAAAATTAAAGTGAATTAGAGAAGATTGATGAAAACTGTCACGACTTACTTTTTTGTCTTAATGGTGATACCTGCTACCGTTGCCGCGGGTGGGGAACTGCTTACTAATCCCGGCTTTGAAAGCGGTCTGACCGGCTGGAGCGTTAGCGCAAGTAATGGTTGGACGGATGCCTCAACTACTGCCCATTCAGGGGCTGAATCCGCTGTATTTACCGTCTATGATACCACTACGCCTTACTCCGCTTACGTACTTGCAACACAAAGCATCGCTTATGACGGCTCATCTGAATATACTTTGTCGGTCTATGCGAGAGATAACTGGTCAACCGGTTCAGGGACAATGGCTAACGCCGTTACTTTGAAGATTGAATATTATAACGCATCCTCGGCCCTGCTCAGGACTGATCAGCAGTCATATAGTCTGTCGAAGGATTATCAGTGGTATCAGTATGTTTTGACTGTAACAGGGATTCCGGCGGGTACTGCGATTATCAAGCCGGTAATCGGGACAACCCAGGTTGATCAATGGGGTAAAAGCATACTGTTTGACGATGCTTCTCTGATCGGTGTTACGTCACCGCAACCACATACCGGAGATTTAAACAATGATCTGCAGGTGAATTTCGCTGATTTCGCATTATTAGCCGGCGTCTGGAGGCAAACTGCGGATTGGGACGATCTTCTTGCAATAACGAGTAACTGGCTGGTGAATTATTCGAGTCCATTGACGATTGTTCCATCAAAGCAGACGGCTGGAAAATATGACTATGTATTCTTTGATATCAATTCAGTTGCACCATATTCAAATCCTTATAATCCTGACGATATTCGCGTTGATATTACGTTTGAAAACCCTGACAGTGACCAAATAATTTTACCGTGTTTTTATGTTTCTGGAAATTCTGCCGCTTCACGCTGGCAAGGACGTTTCACGCCGAGAAAAGCCGGACAATATTCATATCAGGCAAGTGTTTTTGTCAATGGGACTCTGGAAGGCCTCTCAGATGTTTTTTACTTAACTGTGGAAGATTCCAATAAAGACGGTTTTATTCATTTGAATCCTCAATCAGATTATTCTTTTCTGCGCGATTCGGGAAAGCCTTTCAGGGGAATCGGCGAAAATGTGGCATGGGATCCCCGTTCGGGAAATAACCAGACGTACAACTATGAGTATATGTTCCCCTTGCTGGGTGCCAACGGCTGTAATTTTGCTCGTGTATGGATGTGCCCCTGGAATATGCCGTTGGAATGGGTCAGTCCGGGACTTGGACGATACAACGAGGCATCTGCGACAAGATTAGATACCGTTCTTACCTTAGCAGAACAGAATGGGTTATATTTGATGCTGACTTTGGACTATGCTGGAATTTTCGAAACAAAGCCCGATTTATGGGGTAGTAACAACTATTGGCCTGAAAATCCGTATAATGCCGCTAATGGCGGGCCATGTTCGAATCCGGCAGCATTTTTCTCGAATTCTACGGCAAAAGAAATTTATAAAAAGAGGCTTCGTTATATTATTGCTCGGTGGGGATATAATCCGCATTTATGTGTGATTGAGTTATTTAATGAAATAGATCTTGCATACGATGACGGCGATGCGAATTTACCGGCTGCGGATATTGTGTCGTGGCATAGTGAAATGTCAACGTATTTGAAAAGCATCGACCCGTTTGGACACTTAGTTTCGACAAGCGCCGGCTATAAAACTATTCCAAGTCTGTGGAACGTAAGCAATCTGGATTTTTCCCAGACCCATCCGTACGGCGACACAAATGATATTTATAGCAGAATAGTCTATTTCAAAACAACTTACAATAAGCCGTATGTTGCCGGTGAATTCGGATACGGCTGGCAAGGTCCAGGTGTGGATGGAACGCAGAGCAATTACGAGCGAGAATTGCATATGGGA
Source organism: Sedimentisphaerales bacterium (assembly GCA_050013675.1). Classification (GTDB taxonomy): domain Bacteria; phylum Planctomycetota; class Phycisphaerae; order Sedimentisphaerales; family Anaerobacaceae; genus Fen-1362. Next base: position 170,683 of record JBEKEU010000003.1, on the reverse strand, counting down.
CTGTGGCGAGGTATGTTTTCGCCAACGCCCATTTTACCGCTAACATGGTGGTGGGACCCCTTTGCGGGTTGGAACGACTGGAATATTTTCAATACCGCCGCTATCTATTTCAGCCCGATGATTTCCGACAATAATGGCGTTCTGCAGGAATTGACGGTGAATGTCGGTACAGGCATAGAATCGATGGCACTCAAAGATAGCAGCAGGGTGTTTGTCTGGTTGAGAAATAATACGTCATCAACAATCAGCAGCAGGACAATGACCATATCTCCTCTGCAAATTGGAACGTATGAAGTCAGATATTACGACACCTGGCTGGGGACATATTCAACGCCAACTTTGATTAGTGTTACAACTGGTGTTCTGCAATCAACTATTCCCTCCTTAACAGCGGACAAGGATATAGCTTGCCGGATAGTTAAGGTCAGTCCATAATTTCGATTGAATTGTGGCAACATTCTATACTGCCTTCACAATCTCGGATGTACGAAATATAATGGCAATGTCTGTATGGATTTGGTACAAGTATGATAAGTTTGAATGGGTGGTGTTTGGAAACATATTAAAACTGGAAACTATATATGAAAAACATGCCATATTATTTGTCTTTCCTAATATCAATATTGACTACAACCGCCATAAGAGCGGAGATGAGTACATTGACGATTGTCCCATCAAAGCAGACGGTTGGAAAATACAGCTATGTATTCTTTGATATTAATTCAGCTGCACCATATTCAAATCCTTATAATCCGGATGATATTCGCATCGATATTACGTTTGAAGATCCAAACAGCAGGCAAATCATTCTGCCGTGCTTTTATATTTCTGGAAATTCCGGCGCCTCACGCTGGCAGGGACGATTCACGCCGAGAAAAACCGGGCGATATTCATATCAGGCGAAGGTTTTTGTCAAGGGGTCGATGAAAGACAAGTCCGATGTTTTTTACTTAACGGTGGAAGATTCCAACAAGGATGGGTTTCTTCATTTGAATCCTAAGTCGAATTATTTTCTTCAATACGATTCTGGAAGGCCCTTCAGAGGAATCGGAGAAAATGTAGGCTGGGATCCGCGGCCGAACGAGAACCAGACATACAAGTACGAGTATATGTTTCCCCTGCTGGGCGCAAACGGCTGTAATTTTGCACGTGTATGGATGTGTCCCTGGAATATGCCGCTGGAATGGACCGGCTCAGGGCTCGGCCGGTACAGTGAAACTGCGGCAACGAGATTGGATACTATCTTTTCTCTGGCTGAGCAGAATGGATTATATCTGATGCTTACTTTGGACTTTCACGGAGTTTTTAAATCGGTGAAAGACCCGTGGGGCGGCGGAGATTACTGGACGACTAATCCGTACAACATCGTTAATGGCGGTCCGTGTTCGAATCCGTCGGCATTTTTCTCGAATCCTGCCGCAAAAAATATCTATAAGAAGAGGCTTCGTTACATTATCGCTCGATGGGGATATAATCCGCATTTGGGTGTTATCGAGTTTTTTAACGAAGCGGATCATACATACAATGACGGTGATGCGAACGTGCCGGCTGCGGATCTTGTGTCGTGGCATGATGAAATGTCCACATACTTCAAAAGCATCGACCCGTTTGAGCATTTGGTTTCCACAAGTATTAGCCATAAAACTATTCCGGGTTTTTGGAATTTGAGCAACTTGGATTTTTCTCAGACCCACCTTTATGGCACAACAGATAATATTTATGACACAATAACTTCTTACGTAAACTCTTACAACAAACCTTATGTCACCGGCGAATTCGCATACAGCTGGGAAAATGCCGGGACGGACGGAAACCATCCTGCTTATCGAAGAGAACTGCATATGGGCATGTGGCGCGGCATGTTTTCGCCGACGCCAATTTTGCCGATGACGTGGTGGTGGGAATCCTTTGCGGGTCATAAAGACTGGGATGTTTTCAATGCCACCTCAACTTATGGCAATCAGATGACTTCTGACAGCGGCGGTTTCCTGGTACCCTTGTCTGTAAATGCCGGTACAGGCATGGAAACAATGGCACTCAAAGATAGTAACAGGATGTTTGTCTGGTTGAGAAATAATACGTCATCCGCACTCAGCGATTCAACATTGACTATATCCAGCCTTCAAAACGGAAATTACGAGGTCAAGTACTACGATACCTGGGCAGGTACCTATTCAGCACCGGTTTTTATTAATGTCACAGCCGGAGTTCTGCAATCACAGATTCCATCCTTAACAGCGGACAAGGATATAGCCTGTCGCATTTTAAAAGTTAGCCCTTGACAATTAATAGCTGGTCGCGGTGAGGATTGATGTTTTCTGATGTTTACATGTCAAGTGTTTAATATGGGAACTCCTAATTTGCTCTCTTAGTACAAAGCGTCATTAAAATCCAAATAATTATGTTTTTCGTTGTTCTTGGCTTATACACGCCGGTATCAGCCGATATTTCTTTGCCGTCAATTTTTTCTGACAACATGGTGATACAGCAGAATGCGAAGATAAAATTATGAGGCAAGGCTAATGAAGGCGAAAGGGTTGATGTAGCCATCCGACAAAACAGCAGGGTTGTCGGCGAGGTGATTACTAACGCTCAAGCAGGCAAGTGGAAAGTAGAACTGGACCCATTAAAGGGCGGGCCGGAAAGCTTTGAAATTAGTATTAAAGGCAACAACCTGATAACCCTCAAAAAAATACTTATCGGTGAAGTATGGATTGTGGCAGGACAGTCCAACATGCAGTTTCCTCTAATGAATGTTGAAAACAGTAAGGCTATGATTGCCGATGCCGCAAACCGGCCCGATATAAGAATATTCTTCCAGGAGAGTGCAAAACCAGCCCCCGAACCTCGCGATGATGTTTTCGGCGGCCATTGGGATGTTGGCACTTCGGACAAAGTCAAATAGTGCTCCGCTATCGGCTATTGTTCCTAACAAAAATTATGTCCGCACCTAAAAACAGCTTTTAATGGATTAATCCGAGCCATCGATTTGCAACAGAATTTGCAACAGACATGCTCGTTTAGGCTACTGTCACGCTTCGGTTGCGCTTCGGTCAGCATCATAAGTCTTTATTTGACAAGTATAAACCCTTTATTCACAAATACTTACAAAACACCGTAACGGATTAGAAATCCGTTGCTCTATCCAGCTGAGCTACGGGCGCCAGAGCTAAACTAAGATATAAATATAGCAAGTCCGTCGATATATTGTCAAACCTTAACGCTCGTACTAAAAAAGAAGGTGATATTGACCATGGAAATACAAACGGCGAATAATGGGCACAGAGCTGTTACAAAGACGGGATTAACGATTGACGGTATGTGATTGGCGGATTAGAATTTCAGGAACAGATTGGTTTTCTTTTCTTCAATCTCGTTAGGCCCATATTGGGTCAGCCGTTTCCGCGCCTCAGCTTGACTGAGACCTTCCGGCGACGACGCCATTTTTTCTCCAATTCCGGCATGGGCAGGGATTTGAGATATTCATTCGTCTCCGTTTTAACGTCGGGCTTGTTTGAATTCGATCCCATAATGACTATCCTCTTGTTTTTGTTAATTCATCCTTGTCTTGGCATCCGACAAGATTCACACATGTTTGCCCGCTTTGCCCAAACTCCACTTCCAGTTGCGAATTTCCGGCATATCTTCGCCATGTTTGTGGATATAGTTCTTATGATCAAGCAGCCTGTCCCGGATGAACTGCTTGGCATAAGCTGCTCGCGAGCCCAGATGCGGCACACGGTCAATCACATCTCCGGCCAGGTGGAAGCGATCCAGGTCATTCATAACAACCATGTCAAAAGGCGTGGTTGTCGTTCCTTCTTCCTTATACCCGCGCACGTGCAGCTGTGGGTGATTAAATCGCCTGTACGTCAGAAGGTGAATGAGCTTGGGATATCCATGGAAAGCGAAAATTATGGGCTTATCTTTTGTGAAAAGTGTTACAAAATCTTTATCGCTAAGCCCGTGCGGGTGCTCGCTTTTCGGCTGGAGAGTCATCAGGTCAACTACATTTATAACCCTGATTTTCAATTCAGGAAAATGCCGGCGCAATATCTCAACGGCAGCAAGTGTCTCAAGAGTAGGCACGTCGCCACAGCATGCCATTACCACATCAGGTTCTCCGCCTTCGTCGTTACTCGCCCATTCCCAGATGCCTAATCCAGCGGTGCAGTGTTTTATGGCGGCATCCATGTCCAGCCATTGCAATTCGGGCTGTTTACCCGCGACAATGACATTGACGTAATTGCGGCTTCGCAAACAGTGGTCGGTCACCGACAGCAGTGTGTTGGCATCCGGCGGCAGATACACGCGGACGATTTCTGCCTTCTTGTTCACCACGTGGTCAATGAAACCCGGGTCCTGGTGACTAAATCCGTTGTGGTCCTGCCGCCACACGTGCGACGAGAGCAGATAGTTCAACGATGCAACAGGTCGTCGCCATGGAATTTCACGTGTCACCTTAAGCCACTTGGCGTGCTGGTTAAACATCGAATCGATAATATGGATAAACGCTTCGTAACATGAGAAAAAGCCGTGCCTGCCTGTCAGCAAATACCCTTCGAGCCAGCCCTCGCATTGATGCTCGCTCAACATCTCCATCACGCGGCCATCCGCGGCGACATGGTCGTCAATCGGAATAATTTCCGCCGTCGAGCAACGGTTCGTCACTTCGAACACAGCACCCCAACGGTTCGAGCTTGTTTCATCCGGGCTGAAGACGCGAAAGTTGCGCGAGTCAGCGTTGAGCTTTAGCACGTCGCGGATAAACTGGCCCTGAACGCGCGGGGCTTCTTCTTCGACGACACCTGGGCTGGTTACCTTTACAGCGTAGTCGCGAAAATCCGGCATTTTCAATTCTTTAAGAAGAAGGCCTCCGTTGGCATGGGGGTTGGATCCCATGCGCCGCTCACCCTTAGGCGCCAGCTCGGCCAGTTCCCCAATGAGCCTGCCGCTCTTGTCAAATAACTCTTCAGCATTGTAACTCTTCATCCACCGTTCCAAAACTTTCAAATGTTGGGGCTTCGTCACAAAGTCCGTGACCGGTACCTGATGAGCGCGGAACGTGCCTTCGATGGGCAAGCCATCGACCACCTTCGGACAAGTCCATCCTTTCAAAGTACGCAGGATTATCATGGGCCACTGCGGCCGCTTCTTAAAGCCCCTGCTCCTTGCCTCGGTCTGTATGTCCTTAATCTCTGCGATGACCGTATCGAGTGTGGCCGCCATTAGCTGGTGAACTTTGTCGGGATCGTCTCCCTCAACGAAATAGGGCCTGTAACCGTAACCTCGGAAGAGCTGGTCCAATTCTTCGTGGCTGATGCGCCCAAACACGGTAGGGCCGGCTATCTTGTAGCCGTTCAAGTGCAGAATGGGCAGCACGGCTCCATCGTGAATCGGATTCAGAAATTTGTTCGAATGCCAACTGGTGGCTAAAGGGCCGGTTTCGGCCTCACCGTCGCCTACCACACATGCGACTATCAGGTCGGGATTATCGAACGCGGCACCGTACGCGTGTGACAGGGAATAGCCGAGTTCTCCGCCTTCATGAATAGAACCAGGTGTTTCAGGGGAAACATGGCTCGGGATGCCGCCTGGAAAAGAAAACTGGGTGAACAGCTTTTTCATACCCTCTTCGTCCTGTGAGATATTCGGATATAACTCGCTGTACGTGCCTTCCAGGTAAGTATTGGCTACCAGTCCCGGTCCACCGTGGCCTGGGCCGGTTATATATATCATGTTAAGATCATACTTCTGAATAATCCGGTTGAGATGGACATAAATTAAGTTCAGGCCGGTTGTCGTGCCAAAATGTCCCAGCAGTCGCGGCTTCACATGCTCCAGCTTCAACTGTTTCTTTAACAGTGGATTGTCATACAGATAAATCTGACCTACCGACAAATAATTGGCAGCACGCCAATAGGCGTTTATCTTTCGCAGAAGTTCTTGCGATAATGGTTTATCCTTTACATCCATTTTTTTCGTTTTGGTAACAATGTTCTCTTCAAACCCTTCTCTTACTTCCTTCACTATGTTCTTTTCAGACACTTTTTTTGTTTTCATAATCATGTTCCTTTTCAATTGTAAGACTCAAAACGCGACAGACCGTTTTCGCAATCATCAATTCTTCGTCCGTGCGGATGACGCGAATAGTAGCTCGGCTGGTTTCCGCGGAAATCACGCCCTCATTCGCCGCGTTTCGCTTTTCTTCGAGTTCGATCCCGAGAAATCCCAGCCCATCGCAAATCCTGGCGCGCACTTCCGGCGAGTTCTCCCCGATACCGCCAGCGAATACCAGTGTATCCAGTCCGCCGAGCACTGCGGCGAACGCCCCTATCCATTTGCGAGTATAATAACAAAACAGTTCGACCGCCTCAGCCACCCTGACATCGCTCGCCTGGCGCTTTATCAAATCGCGCATGTCGGAACTGGTTTCAGAAATTCCGAGCAGACCGGATTCATGATTGATGAGATTATTAAACTGTTTGGGTGTCAGATTCTCCTCCCGCATCCAGTACCATAACAGGCCGGGATCCAAATCGCCCGGCCGAGTGCTCATCGGTAATCCGGAGGCCGGCGTGAATCCCATGCTGGTGTCAATACTTTTGCCGCCATGGACAGCAGTCATGCTTGCGCCATTACCCAGATGAGCCAGTATCACCCGCCCCTGGGCTGCCTTCGCACCGGCAACACGAGCGAGTTCTTCTATTAAATAGGCATACGATAATCCGTGGAAACCATATCGTTGGATTCCGATCGCGTCGAAACGGCGCGGGATAGGCAAGAGCCGGGCCACACGCGGCATGGTGCGGTGAAACGCCGTATCAAAGCAGGCTACTTGAGGCAGTTTAGGATAACGTTGCCGTAACGCCTCGATCAATTCAACCTCAGCAGGCAGATGATCCGTATCGTATGGGCTGATGCGGTGTAGTTCATCCAGCAATTCCTGTGTGATGCGTTCGGGTTCCGTGTGTTTCATGCCGAAAACCACTCGATGTCCGACGCCGCTGATCAAAGAAAAATCAATCTGTTCTTCGAGCCAATCTATCAGGAAATTTGATGCCGACCTGGTATCAGAGGATTCGAGAATGATACTGCCTTTCCGGTTTCCTGTTGAGTCGCTGAAAGTTAAATTAGTCCCTGGCAAACCGATACGGTCAACGCTTCCATGAAAACTTTGTTCCGGCGGTTCGCCTGTCTGATACAATGCGAACTTGATGCTCGATGAGCCGCCATTTATTGTCAGGATACGCTGGTTAGCTGGTTTCATGGATAACTCCTTCATCTTTATACAAGTAGTTGAGACGCAACCAGAGCGGAAAACAAAAGTATGTAATGCTGTAAGTCATGGCGCCGATACCTTTTCTTTGGCCTTCTTGGTTGTCTTGGCGGTCTCTTGCTTAGTGCCTTTGCCCGACGACCTTCTTTGAGCATTTTGTGAATCTTCAGCCGGATATGTGACCAAAGTGCCTCGGACTTTGGCAAAGGGCGTGAGATTATGAATCTGACGGCGAGTTAGGCCCATGATGTCCTCGGTACGAATTCCCCGAACTGACAAGGCATCTGCGATGAGCGAGCGATGACAGCGCCACGGCACCGCTTCGGCGCACATCAAGGCGATACGGTCCTGTTTTGCCAATTCAATCAACTTATCCAGGGCTTTCTCAAACTCCGGTGTCTGCATGTAATCAGCATAGCCCCGAAAGGAGACATTTCGCCATCCCGTGTTGAACGAATCTCGCGTCGCGTGACGCAGGCCGCCGAGTCCCGGCATGTGCACATATTTCACGCCGACTTTCTTCAATGATCTCGGCAGTGAATCCTTGTTAAACTGTGGGTTGTGCCAAGAACGCGGCACCGTGCGCACGTCCACCACGCGAGTTACGGCGTGTGCCTGAAGCAGACGGATGAATTCCTCGAGCGTACGTGTGGAATGGCCTATCGTTAGCACAATCGACGAAGGTTTCGGCCTTGGTATCTTCTTTGTCCCTAGATAACCAGTTTTAGTATTCATTATCGGCATGCTCATTTATGGGATTTTTTGAGTATCACTCATTCGATAACCTTTAGTCCGAGTGCGGATAGTTTCGCACGTGTGGATTTGTAGTTTGTGTGAAGAATGCTTCGAATCCCCAAACCTTCCGCGACCTGGACGAACATCAGGAGGTTCTCAATATAAACAACCTGATTGGCCGGAACCTGCACGATATCGAGCGCAACACGAAAGATGTCCGCGTCGGGCTTTCGCAAGTGGACAAAGCAGGAGGAAATGAAAAAATCCACGAACCCATCAAGCTTGAACTTTCGAATTCGGTGCGAATTCAGTTCCCGTGCTTCGTTGCTGACCACGACAATCTTCAATCCATACCCTGCCTTAAGCCGGCGGACCAGCTCGATCATTTGGGGATACGGCTTCGACTGTGTGAACATGAATTTCCGAAACTGAGCCCGTGTGAACGATCGCTTCTGATAAAACACCACGCGACTCAAGTATTCTTCCAAAGTGAGCTTGCCCAACTCGTAAGTGTCGAAGGCCTGGTTATGCCGGTTTTCCATCTCTTCCGGATTCAGGTCGAACACCTTGGCCGCCAGTTTGCGGGACTCGTGCCCCCATCCGTCGGTGAGCAAAACGCCGCCGATATCCAGGAACAACGCCGTAATTAAACTGCTCTTTTTCATTTAGCCTCCTTCAGCACAATCGCGCCGCCTGAAGTGGCGTTCAATATGTGGTATTTGTTGGCGAAACCGCCTCTCTTTACACCACTCTCTTAAAGTCGATATATCCACGCTCCACATCCGTGCGAACCAGTTGCACGCGGAGCTCGTGGCCGACATCCATGCCTTCAAAACCGCTCTCTAATCTTCCTTCAATGGGCGGATGCAGAAGACGGACCCACGTGCCTTTGTCAGATGCGCCGGTAACGATGGCATCGAACTGCTCCCCGATTCTCGATTCCAGCAGCATTGCCGCTGCGGATTTTGTGACCTGCCGTTCAACTTTTGTCGCTGCGTCTTCCTCGTCGGTGCAATGCTTTGCGAGCGATTCCAATTCGTCGTTCTCGTAGGGCTGGGAATGTCCTGCCATTGCTGCTTTCAGCAACCGTTGTGTAATCAGATCGGGGTATCGGCGGTTCGGGGCAGTAGAGTGGGTATAGTCCTTGACTGCAAGACCGAAGTGCCCGGCGACACTGTCTCCCGGAAGTTCGACGACGTATTCACCCGCGCCCATGAGCTTGACGACGCTGAGAGACAGATCAGGAAAGCGCAGAGGGTCAGCGGCTTTCGCCGATACCAGGAATTGCTCCAAGGCCTTTGAGTCGGGCTCCCTGGGCAGCGTTGTGCCCCGCTCTGCGGCAAGCTCGATGATCCGGTCCCAGCGTTTGGGTATGCGGACTACGCGCCGCAGCGACGGAAACTTTTTGGACGCGAGGTATCGTGCGGTAACGCCGTTGGCGGCGATCATGAAGTCCTCAATAATTTCTTTGGCCCTGTTCTTTTTTTCGGCTTCCAGGTCCTTTAGCTCATCTCCGTCAAAGACCGGACGTGTTTCTATTGTTTCGAGGTCAAGCGCACCGTGCAGGTGCCGCAACGCTTTCAGTTTCTGGGCCAGGCGGTCCTGAAGTCGAAGGTTTTCGTCGAGACCTTTGACCGTGCCTATACCTTGCGGCATCGGGCCGTTACCATCGAGCCAGGCGGCAACGCTGTTGTAGGCAAGCTTTGCGCTATTACGGACTGTCGCTCCGTAGAGGTCCGAACTCTGAAGCGACCCATCCCCGGCGATGACCATTTCAATGACGATTGCCAAGCGGTCTGATTCATAGTTGAGAGAGGTAAGGTCCGTGGAGAGTTTCTCGGGCAGCATCGGAAACGTCTCGGCAACAGTATAGACCGAGGTGGTGTTTTGCCGCGCATGGTCGTCAAGTGCCGATTGCTTCCTGACGACAGCGTCAACGTCGGCAATGGCGACAAGGACCTTTGCGGCCCCGCTGGGCATGGCTTCGGCAACGGTAAGCTGGTCCAGATCACGCGAATCATCGTTGTCGATGGAGCACCAAATAAGATTTCTGAGATCACGCGTCGATTCCTCAGTTCGCGTCGCCGGCCCGTGGATTCCGTCGAGCTCGGCAATCGCCTGAGGAGAAAAATCCGGGAAAAGTCCCCCTTCAAGCATCACCCGATGAGCAATTTGTTTTAAGAGAGAGCGATGTTGTTTGCCGTTTGTATTCGTCATATTATCACCTTACTGGAATACCATATTGTGATTTCCTGCTCAATGAATAAGTTCTCCTCGCCACGGCCATCAATCTCCAAACCTGCGAATAAACCAGGTCTTATCGGTATCGGCACGCGCTTTTTCCAATAGTTCCCGCGGAATAATGCGCCCCGTTGCCGCCAGGGATATTACCTGGCTGTTGAGATGCGTTCAGGGTCTTCTTTGAAATTTCCATTCATGCCTTTGCTGTGTGCTGTACATTGCTGGTTCGGCAAGTTTTCCTGCATAAGGGTCTACTTCCATCGTTATCCCTTTAATTATTCTGATGACTTTTTTATTAAGGTCTCCATCAGCTTGTCGAATGGCTCGTCGAATTTCCTGACGCCTTCGTCTTCAAGTTGCCCAGTCACCTTGTCGATGCCGACCCCGAGTTCCGGCAATTGTGCCATTACCCAGTTGGCTTCCTTGACATCCTGTTCGAGGCGTGATTTCGGATCGCCGTGATCACGGTAGGCGTTGATGGTTTCAAGCGGGACCGTGTTTACGGTGTCCGGACCAATTAGCGATTCAACGTATTTCACATCGCTGTAGTCCGGGTTCTTGGTACCTGTGCTGGCCCAGAGCAGCCGCTGCACACGAGTGCCCTTGTCAGCCAGTTTCTTAAACCGATTATTACCAAAGATTTCCTTGTATATTTGATAGGCCATTTTCGCACTGGCGACGGCAACTTGTCCATGCACCTTTTTTGCGAGTTCTGCCTTCTGGCCGCCTTGCGCGATGAGTTTTTCCAGCAGCGAATCCACCAGTGTATCGATACGACTCACAAAGAAGCTGGCCACAGAGGCCACATGCTCCACAGGCTTCCCCTGGGCTATCCTCGCTTCGATGCCGGCGATGTAAGCTTCCGCCACCTGTCGGTAACGAGGCAACCCAAAGAGCAGCGTCACATTGATATTGATTCCTTCACTGATGAGTTGCTGAATGGCAAGCAACCCATCGGCCGTCGCCGGGACTTTGATGAAAACATTGGGCCGGTCCAGCGCAGCCCACAACCGGCGGGCTTCCCCAATTGTGCCCTTGGTGTCATGCGCCAGATGGGGATTGACCTCTAAGCTGACATATCCGTCCTTGCCATCGGTATTTTCATACACAGACCTGAATTCGTCAGCGGCACTCTGTACGTCGCGCTGGCTGAGAGCTTCATAGATTGCCTTGACGTCTTTTTTCTTAAGGGCTATGTCCCGAATGTCCTCATCGTAAATATGACTTTCCGCTATCGCCTTCTCAAAGATGGACGGGTTAGAGGTCATCCCCCGCAGCCCATCCTCGTCGATCAAACGTCGAAGTTCGCCACCGGTAATCAGATCACGTCGGATGTAGTCGAGCCAAATTGACTGACCGAGCGTTCCCAGTTTTTTCAAAGGATTTACCATTTATCTTGTCCTGCTTTCGATTCTGCGTATGCAGCTATAAAACACTGTCAGGCCGCTCTCAACACTGAACACACGTCACCTCTTTCAGAATCGGGATTGTCATATCTTCGTGGATCACGCCATAGGTAACACTGCCAAGGGCCGCAGCGGCTAAAGCATTTTGGCCATGGGAACCCATAACAATAAGGTCCGCCTTTGACTTTTCGGCCTCTTTCACAATATCCTCAACAGGATGTACTGGTGTTATAACTTATATCCTCTATTTATGGAACTACTTGAGATTGTCTGCTGCAAAGCCCCAATTAATCAGTTTGTCAAGAACAGCATTGACGTAGTCCGCACGGCGGTTCTGGTAATCCAAGTAATAGGCGTGTTCCCAGACATCTATAGTCAATAGCGGTTTAATGCCCTTGGTTAAAGGTAAATCCGCATTGGCCGTCTTGACCACCTTGAGCTTGTTGCTATCCAGCACAAGCCACACCCAGCCGCTGCCGAACTGGGCCATTGCCGCTGTCGCCAACTCTTTCTTGCATACATCCAGGGTGCCGAAGGAGGCCTCGATCTTTTGCTTCAACACTGCTGGTGGTTCACCACCGCCCTTCGGCCTCAGACTGCGCCAGTAAAATGTGTGGTTCCATGTTTGCGCCGCATTATTGAAAATCGCGGTCTTGTCAGCTTTGCCGGTTGTCTCGGTGATGATTTTCTCCAACGGCATGTCCGCAAACTCTGTTCCTGCTATCAACTTATTCAGGTTATCTACATACCCCTTGTGATGCTTGCCGTAGTGGAAGCTGATTGTATTCGCGGAGATAACCGGATCCAGCGCGTTATCCGCATAGGGCAGAGACGGCAGTACAATCGAAGATAAACTTTTAATCTTGTCATTGCTCATAATTTTGACTCCTTAAATGTTATTACTGTTTTGATTTTTTGATTTTCGCGCAAATTTTATTTTTGCTTACAATCGGATCGCTCTCAACATTGAACACGCATCACCTCTTTACCACCAGAATTGGAATTGTCGTATCTTTGTGGATCACGCCATAGGTAACACTACCAAGGGTCGCAGCCGCTAAAGCGCTTTGTCCATGGGACCCCATAACAATAAGGTCCACCTTTGATTTTTCGGCCTCTTTCACAATCTCCTCAACAGGATGTCCTGATTTTATGACGGCCTTTGATTGGATACCTTTTTTCTCGCATAGTTTCTTTATTTCTCTTGTATACCTTTCAGCGGCCTCCTGTTGATAATCCTCTATGGACTCTGCCACATACCGGCTGGACGGCTCGACAAGTACTGTTCGACTTAGCAGGAATCGCTTATCAACAACGCTAATGACAATTATTGAGGCATGTAACTGCTTTGCCAGGCCAACTGCATATATGCCTGCCTTTTGAGCTGTTTTTGAACCGTCTGTTGGCACAAGAATTTTTGATATCATAAATTCTCCTTTAGTAAAAACTCCTTCTTAAGCATCCTTTCAGACAATATGTCTTATTGTCTTTTCACCTTCGTCTGGCGATACAGTCCCGTGATTTGCTGACAAAAAACTCGCTCGCCAGGAAACATAAAGATGATAACGATATGATTTTGCGCTAAGTGTGATAGGTTTGCAAGTAAGAGAATTACTTAATCGGATGGGCCGAATCACTTAGTAGCTGTCTCGCCCAAGTCAACCTTTCCCTCTCCATGTTGTTCAATACCCAATCTACCCAAATAACTCCTGAGCAACGATAACAATTGACCAATTTCAATAAAATAAGCTGCTTGTAGGCGAATCTGCGCAGAGAAATCACGACAGACCCGATTCGGATGTTATGATATTTGCATCACGTTATCGCTTACGTAGCTCTTAGATAACCCTAATAACAGAATTCAGTTCGCCGTAGGGATTGACTTCGGTAGAATCGTTATGAGGGTCGTGCTGCCATTTGCCGTCCACGACCAGCCGATAACGATATGTACCTTTTGCGAGGGGTACTCTGGTCTGCCAGGTGCCGTTGCCAGCCTTTGTCATAGGGGTTTTCCCAGGTTGCCAATCGTTGAAATCGCCGGCAATCTGAACAACGTTTGCATCAGGATAAGAGGCGACGAAAATAACGCTGTCTCCGACCTGACATGGGCCAAGCGGTTTAGTGACGCTTATAGCTGAAGCCCCGGGACTCATGATTGTTGAAGACATTGTTGTCGATGCCACTTTGCCTTTTGGAAATTTTGCTGTTTTCATAACTAAGTCCTTTCAGAAAAACATAATCTGTTAGCAACAGTACCATTACGGGTTTTAACATTACGTGTGGTATCAAGTTTATACATCCGGGGCTGTTTTTTAAGAATCGCCTCGGAGCAGCGATAGTCCAGATTGTCCAGAACATTCATGAAATTGATGTAGGCGTCATACGGTGAGTCATAATGGTTGAAGTATTTATGCACGTCGCCGTCAGCGAAGTATTTAGTGCACATATAGTAAAAATGGTCGGATGTCTGGAGCTTTCTCCAGTCGGCGATTATGTCCAGGTCTTCGGTTTGTTCGACCTTGTCTTTGAGGTGGTAAAGTTCAGCCAGGGCGTTTTCCTGCATAGGGTTGCCCCGCCACGCCGAGAGGTCTCGTTCGATATCCGCCCAGCTTATTGTGTGAGGGATGTCGATTGAGTCAACTGCGCTGTAGGCCCTTACCTCTTCTGAAGGGGTTTTGATATGCCTTCACAATAACTCACTGCTGTCTTCGCTCTGCGGATTTTGTGGCCATTGATTTCAAAAGATCAGAGGCTGCTTTTTGTTTACCTTGCCCAGATACTTGAGGTAAATTTCTCTTGCCCAGTTTAATTGTGTGCCGGCCGCCTCTACCGCGGCGATGAGCAGCGCCTCGGTTATCTCCTCCCTTGAGACGCCTGCCTCAAGGGCCGCTTGTATATGTGCTTCGGTGCAATGCGGACAGCGAAACGCCGAAGCAAGAGACAGCATCAATAATTCGCGGGTCTTTGTGTCGAGCACACCTCCTTTGGTGACCGCGTCGTAGAAATCCTGAAACGGCTGGCCGATTTCAGGGGAGTTTAGAACATACCACGGCGTTACTTTTTCAGAAACCATTTTTATCTCCAAAGGATTTCTACCTTTAAGATTTATATTTGGGCATCCGTGCCCGTTAATCAGCAATATCCCTGCTATGCCCTTATGGCCACCGCGCAGGCAGACCTGCGATACGAGGGCAGATACTGACTGCCCCTGCCGTCTCTTTCCCGGCAAATGCGACCATATACTTCCTTACGGTAAACAGGTACGGATTTGGGAGCGTTTATTCCCAGTTGAATCTCATTGTGCCTGATACCGACAATCATAATCTCAATGTTGTCTCCGACAATAATCGACTCATCCATGTGTCTGCTCAGAACCAGCATTTTCAAGCTCCTTAAAGATAAACTCCGTTTTTTCGGGCCTTGTAGTGCCATTTCTAAGCAGAATACATATAAATTTTCGAATAAGTAATTGGGGGAATGCTTAATTGATATTTCGCAATCGCTTAGTCCGGAGCGGACGTCGAAGCAGCCGATATACAATATAAAGGAAACAAGAATATAAAGCAAAACGTAGAATAAGCAACAAACTTAGGGTATGATGGATGAGAGGTCAAAAGATGGAACACTATGTATGTATTCATGGACACTTTTACCAGCCGCCGAGGGAGAACCCGTGGCTGGAAGAGGTGGAGCTGCAGGACTCGGCCTATCCCTATCACGACTGGAACGAAAGGATAACCGAAGAATGCTACAGGCCTAACATGGCCTCGCGGATACTCGGCCCCGACCGCAAAATCATAGATATCGTTAACAACTACTCCAGAATCAGTTTCGACTTTGGCCCTACGCTGTTGTCATGGCTTGAAAGGCACGCACCGGATGTTTATCAGGGGGTGATAGATGCCGATAAGAAAAGCCAGGAGCGATTTTCGGGACACGGTGCGGCCATTGCCCATGCGTATAACCATATCGTTATGCCCCTCGCCAACAGCAGGGACAAACGTACACAGGTTGCCTGGGGGATATACGATTTTGAGCACCGCTTCGGCAGAAAGCCGGAGGGGATGTGGCTGCCCGAAACCGCGGTGGATATGGAAACGCTCGATATCCTCGCTGAGTATGGCATTAAATTCACGATACTTTCGCCTCATCAGGCGAAACGTGTCCGCAGTATTGGTGGAACCGACTGGATATATATCGAGAAAGACAAAATTGACACAACAAAACCGTATCTTTGTCGTCTTGCTTCCGGACGAACAATAAATTTGTTTTTCTACCACGAGCCGACCGCTCAGGAAGTGGCCAATGGCAGTCTTTTGCAAAACGGCGAGGTTTTCGCCAGGAAGCTGAGCTGGATTTTCACAAGGAGCAACGCGGAACATCAGCTTGCCCACATCGCCACCGACGGCGAGACATTCGGCCATCATCATCGTTACACTGATATGGCGCTTGCCTTTTGTCTTCATTACGTTGAGGCCAACAAACTCGCGAAACTAACAGTGTATGGCGAATACCTTGAAAAGTTTCCACCTGCCGACGAAGTTGAGATTTATGAGAACAGCTCGTGGAGCTGCAGCCATGGGGTGGAAAGATGGAGGACGAACTGCGGCTGTAATTACGGCCGATTCCCTTCGGGCAAACAGCAATGGCGTGCGCCGCTTAGGGAGGCAATGAACTGGCTGAGAGACCGGCTCGCGGAAATTTACGAAAGAAGGATGAAGCAGTTTGTCGCCGACCCCTGGGGACTCAGGGACAAGTATATCGCGGTCATAAATGACAGAACCGCAAAAAACGTGGATAAATTTATAACCGCCTCGGCGGACAACGAGCTGGGTTTCGGCGAGAAGGTGATTTTTCTCAAGCTGCTGGAAATACAGAGAAATGCCCTGCTTATGTTTACAAGCTGCGGATGGTTCTTCGACGACATCGGCGGGATAGAAGCTGTCCAGATAATGCACTACGCATCAAGAGCGATTCAATTAGCTAAAGAAATAGAAAACAGGGATTTTGAACCTGAGTTTGAAGAAATACTCAAAAAAGCACCTACCAATGAAAAAGAATTCCCCGACGGCAAGGCGGTCTATGAGAGATACGTTAAAACCAGCACGGTTGATTTGAACCGTGTAGCGGTGCATTTCGCTATAAGCTCGATATTCACAGAACATCCAAAGGAACAGACGAGTATTTATTGTTATTCCGCCAGAACCGAGATATATGAACGGACGGAGGCGGGCATCCAGGTTCTTGTTACAGGCAGGGCTACGGTGCAGTCGGCCATTGTTCTGGAAGAATATACGGTAGATTTCGCTGCGTTACACAGGGGAGACCCGTATATAATCGCCGCCGGCAAAGGGCGTATGTCTGACAGTTTATTTTCAGCCATCCAGCACGATTTGAAAACCGCTTTTCTCAAAGGGGACACCAATGAAGTGACTCGCCTGATGAATGTTGTTTTTGGCGGTAACAGCTATTCGCTATGGCATCTTTTCAAGGATGAGCAAAGGCATATCCTGCACCAGCTGCTTGATACGACGTGGCTTGAGATTGAGGCGGCGTTCAGGCATATTTACGAACACAACTATGCCATAATGCAGGCGATGCGCGGAATGAATATCCCGCTGCCAAAAGCCCTTGCCGGACCGGCTGAGTTTATACTGAACGAGGCGCTGTGCAAAATAATCCGGGACGACCGGGATGAGTACGCTAACCCGCTGGAACATCTTCAAATACTGGCCGATGAGGCAGCCAGATTTTCCCTTCAGCTCGATAAGGACACTATCCAGTTTGAGGCAAGCAGGAAAATAAACCGGCTTATGACCCAATTGAAGGAGACGCCTGAAAACAGCAAGCTGCTTGAAACGATAGAGGCAACAGTGAGGATTTTGCTGTCAATTGTGACGGAACTTAACCTTCAGACGGCTCAAAACGTCTTCTTCGACATCAGCAAAAAGACATATCCGGAAATGAACGAAAAAGCCCAGGCAGGCGACCGGGCGGCGCAAAAATGGGTTGAACATTTCACGAAACTGGCGCGATATTTAGGAGTCAGGATTCAGTAGCCCCCAGCAGCTGGAAAGACGACTATGACGCGAAAGAGAGCAAGCGGCTTACTGCTGCACATAACTTCACTTCCATCAAAATATGGCATAGGCGACCTTGGTCCCGGTGCCTACAGGTTCGCCGAGTTTCTTGCCCGCGCCAAACAAAAATATTGGCAGATGCTGCCCCTGAATCCGCTTACCCTGAGGCAAAATCCTTATTCGCCATATAACAGCATTTCCGCCTTCGCGGGCAACACCTTGCTTATAAGCCCGACCTTGTTATATCAAGAGGGTCTTTTGCTCAAAGAAGAACTTAAGAATTATCCCCGGTTTTCGGAGTCAAGGGTTGAGTATCCCAAAGTCGTTTCTTACAAGACAAAGTTATTGAATGCCGCATACGAACGTTTCAAAAGTTTAAAAAGGCAAAGCGATTACGGAGAGTTTGCTGTTGAGAATGCTACATGGCTTGATGATTTCGCGTTGTTTGTCTCGCTGCGTCAGCATTTTGGGCGTGTTTTATGGTGCGACTGGCCCGCAAAACTGCGAGACATAAAAAAAGATGCAATCAAGGAGGCGAGAGATAGTTTTGCGAATTCTATCGGCAGGGAAAAGTTTTTGCAGTATCTGTTTTTTAAGCAATTGGTCTCTCTGAAGAGCTTCTGCAAACAGCTCGGGATTAAATTGATTGGGGACATTCCTATCTATGTCGCGTATACAAGCGCGGATGTCTGGAGTAATCCTGAAATCTTTAAACTGACCAAGGTAAAAAAACCACGGTTTATTGCTGGCGTGCCGCCAGATATGTTCAGCAGGACGGGGCAGTTGTGGGGCAACCCGGTTTATGACTGGGCAACGTTGAAAAATACGCGGTATCACTGGTGGCTTGAGCGGATAGGACATAATCTTAAACTGTTCGATATAGTCAGGATTGACCATTTCAGGGGTTTCTTTGCTTACTGGCAGGTTCCCGCGGATAGCTTAATCGCAGCGAACGGCAAATGGGTGAAGTGTCCCTATGAGGACTTTTTCAATACGTTGTTTAAACGATTTACGCCTCAATCAATCATAGCGGAAGATTTAGGGCTTATTACTTCTGATATTAAAACGTTTATGAAAGAGCACCATTTGACGGGAATGAGAGTGCTTCAGTTCGGCTTTGACGGCAATCTCGCTAAAAATCCGCACTGGCCCGGCAACCACAGTAAAAATACGATAGTTTATACCGGCACGCATGACAACAATACCGCCGTCGGCTGGTTCGCAAAAGAAGCAAACACAGAACAAAAGAAGATTCTATTTGCGTGTCTCGGACGCAAGGTTTCGGCTAATAAGATAAACTGGGAGCTTATAAAACTGGCTTTTGCGTCAATTGCCAATCTTGCCATAATTCCCGTGCAGGACGTTTTAGGCCTGGGTGAATCGGCTCGTATGAATCGCCCCGGCACCATAAAAGGTAACTGGCAGTGGCGCCTTCGCCCCGGCGAGCTTACACCGCAAATCTCAAAGAAGATTGCAAATTTGTCTGCTACCTCCCACAGGGCATAAAATAGTCGGCATTAATCGCTCCACTTGACCATTTCGGGATGAAAATCCTGCACGGTCGGGTCGGCGGGCCTTATACGGGCGCTAATATTCTGCACGCCGTATCCCTCGATTTTGGCGGAACATTCGTAATAAGCGATGTTGCCCTGTCTGGATTTGAACGACATCGGAATAATCTTGAAGTTCTGCCTGTTGCCGGGCATATGGAACAACTCCACGGCAAATAATTCTGTTGGCGCATGTCCCAAGTCGACGACGCATCGCGCATCGAGAGTATCGCCTTCGCAGACACACTCTTTTTTATCCAGGTTGGTAGTAAGCTCTTTAACCGCTATGTAATTCCAGCCCTTGAAAATCTCCTGTTCCCGGCCGATAGAATCTCTTAGGCGCTGACGGTTATTCTCACGGAGCAGTTCGTATTCTTTTGTCGCGGGGGCATAAAACTTTCTTGAGTAATCAACGAGGACCCTGTTCATATTGAAATTGCCACAAACCGAAATGATGGATTCTTTCATCATATCCACCCATCGTTTGGGAATCCCCTCCTCATTGCGCTCGTAAAACAACTCAGCAACTTCTTCTTCGAGCAGGTCATAAATCTGGTTTGCTTCAGCGGTTTCCTGCAGTTCGGTATGAACGTAGAATCTGCCGGCAGTTATCGGCCAGCCGTTTTTGCCGTTATACCCTTCTGCCCACCAGCCGTCTGGAACGCTGAGGTTCAGAACTCCGTTCATTCCCGCCTTCATCCCGGATGTGCCGCTGGCCTCGTTTTCCATTACTGGAGTATTGAGCCAGACGTCGGCTCCCCAGGCAAGATGCCTCGCGACGTCTATGTCGTAATTCTCAAGAAAAATCACCCGGTCTTCGAGCTTGCGGTCACGCGCGAAATCCAGGATTTCCTTAATCATATATTTGCCCGCGGCATCGGCCGGGTGCGCTTTGCCCGCGAATATAAGCTGGATTGGCCTTTTTGAGTTCGTCAGTATTCTTGCCAATCTTTCCTTGTCCTTCAGGATGAGAGTTGCGCGTTTGTAATATGCGAAACGCCTGGCGAAGACAACCGTCAAATACTCCGGGTTAAACAGCCGAGTGAGGTTGGTAATTTTGGGCTGTGAATAACCCCTGGCGACAAGGTCATTGGCAAGTTTTCTGCGAATAAATTCGATGAGTTTGAGTTTGTTTTTATGATGGGCTTCCCAAATCTCTTCATCCGGGGTATCGGCGAGTTTTTGCCATATATGGCCTTTATCACGGCAATGTATGAAATTGGGGCCGATATGGTGGTTGAAGAGGTTGGTAAACGGCTCGCTGATCCAGGACCAGTGAACGCCGTTGGTTACGTAATCAATCGGGATTTCTATCTGCTGCATCCCGGGAAACAGCCCCGCCCACATTTTGCGTGAAACGTCCCTGTGTATCTTCGAGACGCCATTGACGTATCTGGAGAATCTTATGGCCAGCGCTGCCATCCAGAAGACGTCTTTGTCGTTTTCGATAAATGCGTAAGCGCTGAATTCGTCGAATGAAAGACCAATCTGTCTGATTTCCGGCTCGAGATATTTTTTTGCCAGCTTGGTGTCGAAGTGCTCATTGCCTGCTATTACCGGGGTGTGTGTTGTAAAAACCGTGGAGGTTCTAATCAGCGCCCTGGCCTCGGAAAAAGAGAGCTTTTCTTCGGCCATCAGCTTCTGCAGCCGGGCGATTATCAGAAAGGCGGAATGCCCCTCGTTTATATGATAGATATTGGGTTTGATATTCAACAACGCAAGGGCCTTTATCCCGCCAAGCCCAAGCACCACTTCCTGCTGGATTCGTTTATCTTTATCCGCGACATACAGCTCGTTTGTAATATCCCTCAGGTATTGCGGGTTATCCTCGACGTTGGTATCGAGTAGAATCAGTTTTGTTCGCCCGACGTCAATCTGCCAGAGTTTAATTTTACAATTTTCGCCGAGTATTTTTGTTTCAACAAACGCGGGCCTGCCGTCGGCGAGACGTATCTCCTTTATCGGCAGGTAGTGATTTTCAAGCTCAAGGAACAACTCCTCCTGCCGCCCCTCAATATTAATACGTTGAGTAAAATATCCGAACCTGTAAATAAGTCCCACGCCTATAACCGGCATCCCCAAATCCGAGGCGGTCTTAAGGTGGTCTCCGGCCAGAATACCCAGCCCGCCGCTGTATATCGGCATAGATTCGTGAAGACCGAATTCCATTGAGAAGTAGGCGATAACGATGTTCTTGTTAAGGCCGCAGTCATCTCCGTTGCCGTTTTGCGGTGTTCCGCTGTACTTCATATATTCGTCGAATTTCTGCCAGACCCTGTCGAGCTCAAACAAGAAGCCCTTGTCATTTGAAAGCTCGTTCATTTTTTCTTCGGGCAGATCCAGAAGAAATTTGACGGGGTTATGATTGACCGACCTGAACAGGTGGGTATCAATCCGGTAAAAAAGATTTATCGCGTCATAGTCCCAGAGACACCACAAATTGTGGGCAAGCGCATACAGCTTGCTGAGGTTCTCCGGGTAACGCGGATATACGAAAATATTCTTAAAAGTCATTTATTCGACTCCTTCGTTTCACTTCGCTGCCAAACACCTGTATACTTATAGTATTATACCTGCCGAGTCAAATATGGTTTTGGTGATAAATTCAGCGACAAAAAGCCGCAACCCAGACAAATCGGCGTTTGGGGCGGATTAGTGACCTTTGTAAGTCAACACGAGTATTATTCTTTCCTGCGACGATAGAACAAGCCGCCAAACCCCAGCAAGACAAGAGCTGTCACATCAGGGAGCTGGTGAATAATATCCGCCCTGGCAAAAGCCCCAGTTAAACCCAGCCGGCCCACATCGGTTATTTCAAGATATATGGTACAAACCGAGCCGTCATTCGACTGTATGCCAAACACAACATCCGAGGAATTCGCCATAGAGATATTATCAGCAGCAGCACTATTATCGAACGAAAATCCCGTTCCATTCGCACCGAAAACGGCCAACCCAATAACTATTATAAACATCATCAGCTTTTTCATTTTTTCTCTCCTTAATACTCTTACTTTTAAACTTTCCTGATGCTTATATTCTCGCCGTTGCCGGATTAAAAAGCATATAGGCAATCTGCCTAATTTGACTCTCGCAAATGCTCATAGCTTAATCGTGGACAGCAGCACCGGTGGAATGAGCTGGCGGTGAACCAAGAAAATATCAAACTAAAAATCGAAAATACGACTACCGCCAGTTGGTGGGATAAAAGATTTTGGTCGTGGGCGACGTTGGGGACATATCGGAAACATTTTTTTCGCCGTTAGGGTCTTTTTAGCTCGCCAACACTTCCAAGCTAAAGCATGAAATCATCGCCAATATTGTAAAATATCCCAATATTCGGTTTGATTGATTCTGCAAAAGCATAATCGCTCCCTTTCGATTATTGCCTGATTACTCGCAAATCGGCACAACTCTTCCGGCGTATAAATCAGGGATACGAATTGGAGGCAGGTTTACACATTATGGCGTTTGGTTACAGGGCTAATTTTCTTAGATTACTTACACAATATTTGCAAGTTGATTGTGATACCGTAAGATATTGTGTTATAAAAGGTTGCAGTGTGTTTTTACAAATAGGAGGACAGATTGTGAAAGAATCTGGCAAATTGACCGGTCATTTCACCCTTCCCGCCCAAAAAGGCATGGATAACGTTGTAAAAATGCTATGCGAAAAGTGGGGAGCCGACGCAATCCGTGATAGCGACGGGACCGTTTTGTCGGAGGAAATACTCAATATGGGATACGATGTCTATTCCACCATCTGTCTCATAAGGGCCGACCAGGAGTGGGCCAAAGCACATCCGGAGCAGTGCCAGCAAAAATATCTTATCTCCTGTCCCGTAACCTGTGTCGGCGAAAAGGAATTGAGGATAAAGATTCAAAAAGGTTACAGCCACGAGCAATATAAGATTGATACTGAACACGACCCCAAAAAATACTGGGAGGTAATCGACAGAACAACCAGCAAAGCAGTAAACAGGAAGAATTGGCAATATCTGGAACACACTCAGGAAGTCCTTATAGAACGTCCCAGTAAATGGCACATCTATACCGTTAATTTTCTTGTCTACCAGATTTGGGAAACAACCTCCATGTACAATTATATAACCAATAATTGGACGGGGGAGCATCAAATGGGCGTGGACCCACGGCAGCCGGAAACCGGCCAGCACTTGTTGAAGTATTTAGACCACTGGATTGAAACCCATCCCAATACCGATGTTGTTCGCTTTACGTCTATGTTTTACCAGTTCCCTCTCATTCAAAACGAAATGAGGCAAAATGCGTACCTCGACTGGAGCGGATATTTAGACCCGATGAGCGCGCTGGCAATGGACGAATTCGAAAAAGCGAAGGGCTATTGCCTGCGCAGCGAAGACATCGTCGATGAGGGATATTTTAACGCTTCCTACCGGGTACCTAAGAAGGAATATCTTGACTGGATGGATTTCACTCAGAAATTCGTGCGAGGTTACACGAAAAAATGCGTGGACAGGGTTCATAAGGCCGGCAAAAAGGCGGTCCTGTTTTTCTGTGACCACTGGATTGGAACAGAGCCCTATATTGCCGGATTTGAAAAGCTTGGCTTTGATGGAATCGCCGGGCCTTGTTTGAGCGGCGTGGAACTGCGGAGAATTTCCGACGTGCCAGGAAATTTATTCAAGGAAGTCCGGCTGTATCCTTATTTCTTCGCCGTCAATCTACA
This sequence comes from Sedimentisphaerales bacterium, assembly GCA_050013675.1. Lineage (GTDB taxonomy): Bacteria > Planctomycetota > Phycisphaerae > Sedimentisphaerales > Anaerobacaceae > Fen-1362. Next base: position 146,684 of record JBEKEU010000003.1, on the reverse strand, counting down.
GAATGAACCCGTCTTTACAGGCAATGGAGACCCGGTAAAGGAATGCAAGAGATGGTGGAAAGGAATCAGGAGGGCATTGCTTCGACGCTGCGTTGACCGGATTGGTTTTGGCGGATATTTGGACCTGGCAGTAAAATACCCGGCATTTCTGGATTACGTCGCGGAACTGGCCAATGAGTTCCGAACGGTACTGGACAAGACCCAAAAGACGCTGCCATACAGCACCAGTAAAAAAGTCGCCTTGCTGGACGCGTGGGGAAAGATGCGTTCCTGGATGCATAATGATAACTGGCCACAAGGACATATCCCGGAATGTTTAAGCGGCCTGCAGGCGGAGACGGAATTCATCAGCTTCGACGATATTCGCAAGAAAGGCATCCGCGACGATATAGGCGTAATCATAAACTGGGGCACGGCCAACAGCGCCTGGAGCGGCGGCAAAAACTGGATAGACACGGAAATCCTTGTAAAAATTCGCGAGTGGGTTTACCGGGGCGGCGGCTTCATCGGTGTCGGAGAGCCGTCGGCTTATGAATACCAGGGCAGATTTTTCCAGCTCGCCGACACTCTTGGAGTCCAAAAAGAAGTTGGAAACACACTTTCCTGGGGCAAGAACATACGACCCGAAATCACGCGAGAACATTTTATTCTCGAAGATTTGACAGGCAGCATAGACCTCGGAACAAGTAATTCCGGCGTCTATTTGAGCAGTGAAGAGACCAGATTACTGGCGGGGACACCAAATAACGTCCTGCTGTCAGCGAACACCTTTGGCAAAGGACGCGCGGTCTATATGGCGGATTACAAACACAATGCGGAAAATATCCGTTTGTTTTATAGAACCATTCTGTGGGCGGCGAATATGGAAAACGAATTAAAGAAATGGTTCTGTTCAAATCCGCACACCGATTGTGCCTATTACCCCCAAGTGAAGAAATTTGTTGTTATGAACAATACGGAAGAAAACCAGGATACGACTGTTTATAATGGGCAGGGCCAAATGGGACGTTTTTCTTTGACGCCGATGGAGATGAAATGGTTCGAACTGGAAGAATTAAACCAACTCTGTAAATAACGACGAGAACAACCAAATGACTATAAACAAAAATTCTGAAATCATATTCGGCGGCGACTATTTTCCTGAACAGTGGCCCCAAGAAACGTGGAAAGAAGACATACGCCTGATGAAACAGGCAAATGTCAATATGGTCAGCATCGGCATTTTTTCGTGGGCTTTATTGCAGCCGGATGAAAACACCTTCACCTTTGACTGGCTGGACAAGATTATGGATATGCTGGCGGCGAACAATATCGACGTTTGTTTAGGGACCGCTACAGCAGCGCAACCCAATTGGTTGACTCGCAAGTATGACGATATCCTGTTTGTCCGGGAAACTGGTGAGCAGGTTCCCTATGGTTCCAGGCAAACCTATTGCGTCAACAGCCCCAGTTACAGAAAGGCCATACGCCGACTGGTCGAGAAAATGGCGATTCATTATAAGGGGCACAAGGCATTGGCTCTATGGCACATTAACAATGAGTATGCCAACAAGAACAGCATGTGCTTCTGCAAAAACTGTGAAAAGGCGTTTCGCGGCTGGTTGCAGAAAAAATATGGAACTATAGACAATTTAAATGAATCCTGGGGCACCGTCTTCTGGAGCGAAAAATATTCCGACTGGGAGGAAATTAATACCCCCCGCGCAAGCGCCGGCGGACGCAACGCAACCAAACTGCTCGACTATAAGCGGTTCCTGAGCGAAAGCTTTTTTACATTGTACATGGAAGAATACAATGTAATACACCCGATTACGCCGGAGGTGCCTATTACATCTAATTTTGAAGGCGACTGGAGTAAATTTGACCACTTCCTGTTCAGGAATCATCTGGATGTTGTCTCTTTTAATATCTACCCGGACCCCGGCAATCCCGACGCCCGCAAATGGGCCGCCCTGAGGCATACGATGATGCGTTCTTTGCTGGGCAAACCCTTTATGGTAATGGAACAGGCCCCTTCGCAGGTGGACTGGTATCCCGTGAACATACCTAAACCCCCAGGCCTGATGCGTCTCTGGAGCTATCAGGCCCTGGCGCACGGCTCTGATTCGGTAATGTATTTCCAGTGGAGGGCTTCCAAAAAAGGAGCCGAGAAATACCACAGCGGAATGGTTCCGCACTTCGGCGAGAACTCCCGTGTATTCAAGGAAATCAGCGCCCTGGGTAACGAGTTGAAGAAGGTCAAAACAATTGTCGGCTCTAATGTAGATTCGAAAGTCGCTATTCTTCTCGATAACGATTCGTGGTGGGCAGTTGATAATCCTTATGGTCACGGCACGAAATCATTGGATAATGAAGTTTTCTGGTCTGCCAATGGCCAACCCTTCCCGACCGTTTTAGTCAGTTATTTTGGCGAGTTAGAATACTACTTTAACGCCTTCTACGATTTAAATATTCCCGTCGACGTGATTCCGGTCGATTATGATTTTTCAAAATACAAAATCATCGTCGCCCCCCTTCTGCATATGGTTAAACCCGGCTTCAAAGAAGCCGTAGAAAACTTTGTCAAAAAGGGCGGCACGTTTATCACCACATATTTCACAGGAGTCATTGACGAATCCGTCGGTGTCTTTTTAGGTGGGTATCTTGGGCCCCTAAAAGATGTACTGGGGGTAAAGGTTGAAGAATATAACCCCCTGCCTCCCGGCGGCAAAAACGCGATAAAGATGACGGGGATAATCAAGGGATTCAAGAAAAAATATGGTTGCTCTATATGGTGTGATGTAGCTCATACGACCTCGGCCAAAACGCTGGCCACCTTCGTTGATGGTTATTACGCGGGCTCGCCATCCTTCACGGAAAATCAATTCGGCGATGGAAAGGCATATTACGTGGCCACCAGGCCGGACAAAGATTTTATGCGGGACTTTTTATCTAAAATCGCAGGCAATCAAGGCATAAAGGCGTCACGGCTGCCTGAAGGGGTTGAATTAGTGACCCGCTGCGGAGGCGGCCAGGATTATAGCTTTTACCTGAATCATAATGAGACCAAAAAGCAAGTAACACTGCCTAAAGGAAAGTATGAAGACCTGCTTGCCGGAACCGTTCACCAGGGCACTCTGGCTCTGGCAAAGTACGGCGTTTCCATTTTAAGAAAAACAAAGTGAATTGCGCTAAGGAGCCAAAATGAAACTCAAACGATTCTGCCTTTTATTGCTAATCCCGTTCTGCGGGCCATTCGGCTGTGCAACAAAACCTGTCGGGACTGAGAAGTTTTTAATTGGCGCGGATATCTCCGCGGCTGCGACGCTCGAAAAGGCAGGCGTGGTGTATCGTGAAAACAACAAGCCGAACGATTTATTCGCCATACTGAAAAATAACGGGTTTAACGCCATTCGCCTGCGCATTTTTGTGAACCCGAATAAAGAAGGTATAGTTACAAATGACCTGCCTTACACCCTGGACCTTGCCAAAAGGACAAAGGCGCACAATATGAAACTGCTGCTCAATTTCCATTATTCAGACACCTGGGCCGACCCGCAAAAACAGTATAAGCCCGCCGCCTGGGCCAATATGCCCTTTGACGAATTGAAACAAACGGTGCAAAGCTACACGGCATCCGTCATAGAGGCCTTTAAAAAAGAAAACGTGCTCCCGGATATGGTTCAGGTTGGCAACGAAATTACCCCCGGAATGCTTTGGCCCGATGGAAGAGTCGGCGGAGATTATGAGAATGATACTCAATGGGAACATTTCACCTCTTTGCTCAAAGCCGGGATTGCCGGCGTCCGCCAGAGTGCAGGGGACGCTAACGTAATTATTATGCTGCATATCGACCAGGGCGGCAAAAAAGGCGTCACTAAGTGGTTCTTTGACAACATAAATAAGCGTCAGGTTCCCTATGACATAATCGGCGTAAGCTTCTATCCCTGGTGGCACGGAAAGATTGAAGACCTTAAGGATAATCTGAACTACATCGCTACCGAGCTTAAGAAAGACGTCATCGTTGTAGAGACGGGTTATCCGTATGCGACAAATGACCGGATGAAACCATCCGAAAATCAGCAGTTTCCGCTGACGCTGCAGGGACAATACGATTTGCTTTATACAGTTACAAAAACCGTGCTCAACACTCCCGGTAATCACGGCTGTGGCGTATTTTACTGGTTTCCGGAGTCGGTTCCGCCTCCCGGACGAGGGGGGATGAGAGGAGGCCTTGGCCTGTTCGACCCCAATGGGAACGTTTTGCCGGGCGCAAAAGCATTTGCCGACGCTGTTAAAAAAGAAATGAAGCCGGGAAAATGAAAATCCTGAAAATACAATCGTTGTCGCTGGAGATATTATGAAAAACAATCCTTCTGACCGTGTTCCGTTTTGGGAAAAACTGGTCCTGGGTATCGGGGGATTTCCGTCGCTGTTCGGGTACATCGGCATCAATACAGTGGCGAGAACCGTATATGTCATGATTCTCGGAGTCAATCCCTTCCTAGTTGGTTTGGCGCTTTTTATCCCGCGTTTTACGGATGGGTTTCTTGACCCTTTGATGGGCAAAATCTCCGACAATTTTCACTCGAAGTGGGGACGACGCAAACCGTTTATCATCATCGGGGCCGTGTTGATGGGGATTGTTTTCGGGCTGACCTGGATGGTCCCTGAAAGCTGGAGCGAGCCAGCCAAACTGGCTTATTTCATCGTTATGCAGCTCATCTTTTTTGCCTGCTATTCTATGTTCTCAGTGCCTTATACCGCCCTGACGTATGAGATGACGCCTGATTACAACGAGCGCAACAGCGTGATGGCCTATAATGCGTTTTTTCACAAGGTCGCCGAATTTTTTTATGAGTGGATAATTCCGCTGGGCGCCGTATTCAGTTGGGTGTTCTTTGCCTTCGAGAAGGTAGAACTCAATGGTATTCGCATAGTGACCTGGATAGTCGGGCTTGTGATAATGGCTGGTATCGGAATGATGCCCGGCCTGTTTGTGCGTGAGCGCTTTGCTCAAAAGACCAAGCACCAGGAAAAAGTCAAACTCGTGCAAAGCTGTAAAGAAGCGTTTACCAGCCGCCCCTTTATGATTCTTGTTCTCATCGTTATTCTCAACGTGCTCTCAGGCGTTCTGGCGATGAATATGGACCATTACGTGATGACCTATTATATGGCAAACGGGGACATCACTCTCGGCAGCATCTGGAAGGGATTGCTTTCTTCCGGTTACGCCGTTGTCGGAATTGCCTCCATTCCTGTTATCGCCTGGCTTGCCAACCTGTTCGGAAAAAGAGGTTCGCTGTATTTTGTCTATGGTCTGATGGTCTTCGGCGGAATTATGAAGTGGTTTATCTTCACGCCGGGACATCATCTTTACTACATAGGCAAAATCGCTATCGACCCCGTTATCCTGATTGACCCTGTTCTGTGCGGGCCGATGTGGGTGGCGGTAAAAATAATGCTGGCCTCGATGATGGCGGATATCTGCGATGACGACGAGCTGCGTTACGGCAAACGCCGGGAGGGTATGTTCGGCGGGGCTTTCTCTTTTCTTGAAAAAACTGCCTGGTCACTCTCGGCTGTCTTCTCCGGTTTGACCCTGTGGCTTTCGGGCTACCATAGTGAGCTTGGCGGAAACCAGTCCCCCGAAACATTCACAATAATGCGGCTTTTCCTCGCCGGCGCACCGGCTATTACCGCGGTATTCGCAATTTTGGCCATAAGATTTTATCCCATTACTGCCGAACGCGCAGCCGAAACCCGCCGCATACTCGAAGAAAGAAGGGGAGCCATCAGCGCCGCGGGTTAGCCGGATTTTTAAGGAGAATCATTTTATGCAAAAGTTATTTAATATCATATTGGGCATTATAATCTTGTCTATAAGTCCATCGGCCCTTGCCGAGGGTGAGAAGTTTGAACCCGTCTCCAAAGAGCAGCTCGACAAGTTTTATTCAACGCCAGAGCGCAGCGTTACAGTAACAATTCACGAGGGCCGGAAACTGCATTCCATTGAAAACGGCTTCCTCGGTATGGACATGAGTTATTTCAATGTTACCGACGAAATCTGGAAAAAATACAACATCCTCGAAAAACTAAAGACAGCCGGCGTTGGTTCGCTCCGCTATCCGGGCGGTATGGAGACGGAGTTTTTCCACTGGGAACACCCCGGCGTCAACGGCTACGAAGACCTCTGGGACCCCAACGAGAAACACGGCACAAGCCCCGGACGGGGCAGATTTCAGGCCACTTGGGTACCGCCTGACAAGTGGAGCACAAATAAAAACTTTATGGACTTTGACGAATTTATGCAGGCCTGCCAGGCCCTCAAAGCCGAGCCCATTGTCGGTCTTAATCTGACTTCCGGCGTTAAACATAACCGGCATAAAGAAGGCCTTGATGAGGCATTGCGCTGGCTGCGATACTGCAAGCAAAAGGACTACAAAGTAACCTACTGGTACCTCGACACCGAGCCCTGGAACGGCGGAGCGTCTTATACGTTCAAAGATATGGAATATGCCGACGAGGTATGCGCTTATGGCGCCGCCCTTAAAGCCGAGTTTCCTAATATCAAGCTAATCGCCAACCCCACAAGCTCGACCAGTTACAATTACTGGGACTGGCTGGAAAAATTTGTCGCTAAAACGCGCGGCTTCGTGGATTTCATCGACGTGCACTGGTACTGGGCGTCGGGCAAGGGGTCCTTTGATTACTGGCTTAAAAATACGCCGCTGCAAACGGGCGACAAATGGAAAAAGGAAGAATGGGACCGCCCATACGCCGAAGACATTCGTTTGATAAGAGAAACCTGTAAAAAAGCCGGCGCCCCGAATATGGGCCTTGTCGCGCTCGAATGGAACATCGGGCCCAGTAACGGGAGCGAGACCTTCAATCAGTCGCTCACCGCCGTCATCCAGGCAGAGATTCTTATGGAATATCTCAGGGATGATGTGCGCCTGGCCTGTCTGTGGCCCCTGCTGTGGCAATCCTCACGCGACGTCTGGTCCGAGCAGAACTTCTTCCCGAGTATTATTACCCAGGAGCCGCCTTTTGCGCCGACGCTGACAATGGATATGTTCAGGATGTTTTCCGCAATCCGCGGCAAAACCGTTATCGCGTCTGAAAGTTCAAATAAAGACCTTCCCGTTGCGGCAGCAGGTGATGAGGCGGGACACAGGATATTACTGATTATCAACAAAAATCCCCTGCGCCGCAAAGTCACTATCAATTTAGACAAAAAAGCTGGCAAGGTTTCCGCGGAAATGATTGGCCTTAAACATCAGGTTTGCCAACCGCAGGAAGTTAGCATAGAAAACGAAAAAGGGCTGGCATTTTACGCCGAGCCCTTCTCTTTCACTGCCATCCGGATTGAGTGATTTAGTTTTATCTGCTCTTTACGTTCGTTTCCCTGGGCGATTTTGCCGGAGTTTTGTGTGCTTCTATTGGGGTAGGGACGCGTTTCGGGCTGGCGGCGGGCGTCTCTGTTCGCGGGCCGAAATCGGTTATGCGAATCCTGCGGTCCGCATAACGCCTCTTTGTCTCGGCATTAAGGACCTGGATCTGGGCCTCTGAGCCCGCAAAGCTGCAGCGAATACAGTAATACTCATTCTTTTCGCTGTCGAAAAGCATATCCATATCAATGTCCCGCCTAAAGCACAGCGGACACCTGTAGTTTAACTTGCCTTTTCTACCTTGAGCCATGTTCGCAATTCCTCTCTCGCCTTAAGCGTTTTCTTTATGCCAAGAGTGTACATCGGCGAAAATGCAAACCCCTCGCGAATATATCCCGCGGCGTGGTCGGCCTGCACATTCATCGATAGCCGTGTGTCAACGTGGGGCACTATAGCTTCAACCCTCGTCGCACACTGCACGGTTTTCTCCCTGCATTTATATTGATATTCAATCGACTGTTTATCATCCGCCCCGATGCACGTCAAAACTACACCAGTGAGATCCTCAGGATATTCCGTCGTGCCATAGCATCCCGTAATATATTCATCAACAGTGACCTGTGCTTCAGGGTCGCTCGTATCGACGATACGTCGGATAATCTCTATCTCGCCGGTGCCTTCCTTAAATCTGAATATCGATTGCACAGCGATAGTCAGACCGTTGAACTCAATCTCAACAGGGTCCAGCGTTATGACTACCCTGCCGTCCTGCCTGTCATACGAAGCCCACGTCCTGCAAGTGCAAAGGTCCACCGACTCGCCGTAATAACTTAATTTGCAGCTTTTTATTGAGCCCTCGCCGGCGTAGTGAGTGAAGTATCCGGCCCGGTAATACGACTGAACAAGGAAAGGATACGAAGCGTTCTGCAGGCATTTAGTCCCAACCCCGCATGGCCGGACAAGTTTGGCAACGTAAGGCCGCAGGTCGATAATCGCCCCTCCCTGGTTCATATCCAGGGCAGTGCGCATATATGGGTCGGCGTACCAGAACTGCTGCCTGTTTGAGCCATAGAGTATATCCCGCCACAGAGTGCATTCCGGCTCTGTATGTTTTTTTCTGCTTCGGAAAATGTCCGCAAATTCCGACATTGTAACGTCTTTCAACTGCCCCTGTTTTTTGAGCTTGCCGTAGTAACCCATCGCATCCTTGTAGCTCTTTACAAGCAAGGCATGGTTCGCTTCCCATCTCCCATTTTTGCCCATCCAGGCAGGACCTACATAAATCATATTGTAAGAATACCCGTTGTTGTATTTGGTCATAGACCGGTACTGGTCAACGAGATTCAGGAAATACGGCAGCTCGCCGTCTTCGTAAACCATACCCCTTAATATGTTCTGCGGATGCGTTCCGTAATAAGAGCCGGGGCCGTCAAATACCGCGAGAAGGTCCCTTGACAGGTGAGGTATTGCAACAATCCCTATATCGTCTTCCTTACCCGACGCGGGGCAGTGAATATTGTATTTCGATGGAATCCAGGGGTTCCAGGGGCCGCCGTCAAAAAGAGTGTACCAGGAATTGTTTGCATTGTGGTAGGCCTTTGGCCCCTCCTCCCAGCAGGTGGCGACGGCGCATTTAACAAGTGGGTATTTTAGTTTGATATAATTAACCAGCTCAGCGTCCATATAGTAAGAGCCGGTTGAAGTAGGATAAAAACCAAACACACTTTTGAATCGCCCGAAAACCTCGTCCACTACGGCCTGCTTTTCGGCCATCGATAACAGCCATACAGCCAGCTCTTTGGTGTGAAATTTATCGCGGAACTGCTGGCACTGGATGCCAAGAAACGTGCATCCGATTTCGTCGCCGAATTCTGCGTTATATCCCTTAGCTAACTGAACAGCTTCGTCATTAAACAAGCTGGAATACGTCATTTGTATGGTGGTCTTAAGCCCGTTCTCATGGGCTATCTGCTGCTGGGTCTTGAAAATATCCAATGATTCCTGGATTACACTTTTCCTGGTAACATCCTCTTCTTTTCCAAAGGATGCTTCTTTTTCAAGGTACTCGGGGACCATTTCCGGTCTGTGAACAACATTGACATAGAAATCGTTCATGTAAGTACCTTAAAATTACTCTTAATCACTGAACCTATTCACGTTCAAGCCAATTCTGGGCCAGTGCCGCGAATTCATAGAAAGTGATTACACAATCACCATCCAAATCCAATCCAGCCGTTGCGGCACAATCGTTTACCAGCCAGAGTTCAAAAAAGTCGTGCAGGTCTTCAAAATCAACTATACCGTTACCTGTAATATCTCCGTATATTTTGTCAAAGGCCTCCATACCAATCAGCATACCGACGTTTTTCCAGTTCCCGGAAATCGGTTGGAACAATGCCCTACTGCTGACATCCCCCGCATTCCATACCCACGTCGGCTCCCAGTAGCAGACGCCTATCCCCTTTCCATTGGGCGTGGCTTGAACTCTCTGGATTAGTCCGTCCAAATATGCCTTCTGGCTTTCAGGGGTTTTCCCTGAACCGGTGTAGTAGTCACCGGCCTCCGCGATGAGGATCTCCTTATCAAGATAGCGTCCAGCCATAAAATTCAGGTTTGTTGTCAGGTCATCGAGCGTGCCGTGCCACTGCGGATAGTAGGATTGCCCTATGACGTCGAATTGCACGCCGTATGTGTACATGAGGTTATCAAAGAACCACTGGGTGCTCGAAATGCCGCCGCCGGATTTAACATAAGCAACATGAATCATAATTTCCGGCATAGGTTCGGACCCTCTGCCGTCGTTGACACCGGCTATGGCAGAGTTGATAAGCTGGGCAAGATTTGCCCAACTTCCACCAGTCATGCCACAGCAGTTTCCATTCGGCCAGAGCATACCGCAATTGATTTCATTGCCAATCTGGACCATATCCGGCATAGCGTTGTTATCCCGCAGGTGCGAGATGACGTCGCGCGTGTAATCGTGAATAGCGGTAACCAAAGCCGATTGACTCAAGCTGCTCCACGCGGCGGGTTTGGTCTGGTGCGAGGGGTCGGCCCAGGTATCCGAGTAATGGAAATCCAGCAGGAATTTGAACCCGGCGGCCTTGACCCGGGCGCCGAGAGTAGTTACATAGTTGATGTCCTGGCATACGCCGTATATTGAACCGTTCGGGTTGTTAAAAATCCGGATACGAATCCAGTTGAGGTCGTGGTTCTTGAAAATGGTCAGCACATCCTTGGGCACGCCGTACTCGTTATAGATGACCCCGTCTGCTTCCTGTCGTGTTTGCATGGAGATGTCGGCCCCCCTTATAAACTCGGCACAGACGCCGTTCCTCGCCGTAATGCTTAGCCCTGCAAGTAACAGCACAAAAATCCGGTATTTGAATTTATTGTCCATTGTTCTTATCATTTTTTATCACCCGCATTGGGGTCCCGGGTATGGGTTGCCGTGCTGTTTACGATTTGGAAATTGTCATACTCCGCCGTGCAACTGCCGCCAACATTGCTGCTGTTCGAATACAAGCCAAATGCCGTAATATCACCCGCGAGAACTGATGGGGCAGTGGACCCGCGAGTTAGTGTCTCGATATCGAGTAAATCCCACTGCCCCTTATCAGGGTGATAAGCATAATTTTCAGTGGCAAAAGAAGTGCTGACCGAGGTAAAAACGGTTTTTGATACATACCAGACGCCATTAACCCTCACGGCAATGCTGCAATCGGGAGTATGAAGGTAGAACGAATGTGCTCTAAGGTCGAAGCGAAACTTTATATTGGGACAGGCATTAGTATCTACTATAAATTTGTTCGTGTATATCAAGTTTCCGCATATTCCACTATGCCAAACCCACGCGAAGCTCGATACGCCGCCATTGCTTCCGCTGGAATATACGCCGACCCACCCGACTAAGTTAACGTCGCCGTTATTATCAAATGTCTCGGTATATAAGCTATCATCCGCATAGACAAAAGCAGCCGAACTAAACAAAAAAATAATGACAAAGTTCCTAATCATATTAACACAGCCGTTCCTCCAAAAAGCGGACCAATCAGAAATGAGCGTAAAGAACCCCGAATTTGACTGGTCCGTTTGAAATACCAATAATCCAATTTAATTATTATCAGCAGGTAAGTCCTTCATCCACTGTGGCCAATCCATATAAGCTGGGTCTATTGGTCTCCACTGGCGATTCCATGTCAATGACCACAAACTTCTTAATCCAATCTTTCGCACAGATTTATCCATAAACAGCATATTTGTCTTTCTGTTATGGCGAGGCAGACAGAATTCAGACATAGGGTTGGTCTGCAAACCCTCACTGGAAGGAGGTGAATTATCTACCGTAGGCTCAGTGCCGTCCCACATAGAATCCGCCATCAACGGCACATCTGCCGAGTGTTTTACATTTAACATTGAACGCCAGTATTTCGGGCGATTTAGGGGGTCGATATTATAGGTATCAGGGTTGCCGAGAGGCAAACCTATGTCTGGCGGGTTATGCGCCCACCCATTAATCCCGTAACTGCCATACATACCTTTCTGAGCCCAGACAGGAACATAACCAGCCCAGGAACCCTCACCGTATTTCCCCCACGCAGTAAAAACCCCCGCAGTGAAGGCGTCAGATGACTTGCTAAGAAGTTTTATGGCTTTCGGACAAAGGCGAATATCACCCACGCCCTGGTAATATGGCATCAAGTCAACCATCCACATCGCCCCGCTGTTCCAGCCGCCTGGCATAGATTCGTTATGCGACTGAGTATACATTTCAAACATTAGGCCGAATTGACGGAGATTGGAAGCGCATTTAACGGTATTGGCCTGGTCCCTGGCTTTATTAAGGGCCGGCAGCAGGATTGCCATCAGGAGAGCAATTACCGCTATCACAACAAGCAGTTCAACCAGCGTGAAGCCCTTATCCTGGTTTTTGCAGAAATTCAATTTTGGTATCATACGAGTCATCATCCTGATTTTTGATTTCATATGCCCAAATCCCCACAATAAACTGCTGGAGACCGGCTCGAATAAACCGGCCTCCAACATCATTAAATACTGAATCTTATGGCCACACAACGTTCTGGAGCCAATATTTGGCCATCACCGCAAAGTCATAGAAGTCAACCTTATTGTCGCCGGTGGCATCAGCAGGTGTAAGCAATCCCTGCGTCATCGGACTTGTTGCCGTTCCGCCCTCGACGGCCAGATAGAGGACTTCTCCAGGTGAAAGGGCATAGCTATAGATACGGAAATCATCTATCCAGCCATCAACGTAGCCGCCATATCCGCCTGACCAGCGCCATGCCCCAAGAGTGGCAAAGTTATTTGTCGCATCAAGCTTTGTCGTCTCCGCAGCTGTGGCATTATCATTCAATGCTACCAACTGGCCATTTCTGTAAATTTTCTGATAGTGGCCGCTGACACTTTTGACAAACGCGTAGTGCACCCATTTATCCTGGGGATGGTCAGGATTGGTAAAGTTCTGCTGCGTAGGATAGTCCATGTTATCGCCCCAACCGTTATTCGAATCCCAACCTGACCTGAAGTTAAATGCACCTGTTGCCCCACACCATATACCAATGACATTGCTGTCATGACCGATCTGCAGTATCTCTGAATCGGTATCAGTTTGCCCGGGGTCCTTTAACCACACGGATATGGTGCATTCCGCACCAATCGTATTGTGGTCATTAATAGCCGCAATGGGTATCGTAACCCGGTCAAGATTATTGGGGTGAAAACAATTTGTACCGTCATGGCCGCTTCCAGCACCTCCCCAGGCAAACGGGTAGCTAATTGTCCCATTGTAGCCGTTGCCTGAAGAATCTTGCGGATTACCAATACCTTCGTCAAACTTGTACCACAGTATGCGGCGGCTAGAGAGAGTTGAAGGTGCGACGGCAGTCACCACTGTAGATTGAGTGAGCCAGTTAGTTGCGAGTAAATCCAGGTCGTCCATGCCAACGTAGCAATCTTTGGTGAAATCTGCAGGTATCAATTCAGCCAGATCCGAGTTACACCAGGGGTAATCAACACGAACATCATTGATAGTTACCGTTCCTGTGTCGCCGGGGGGACCACCGCTTCCGTTGTCAACTCCAATAGTAATTTTAGTCACATTCGTCAAATTAACTCCCTGAGAAGCAAATGACTGCAAAGCAATCGGCCACAATATCATAGGCTCATAGAGCTGCTGATTTAACGCGTTTGGCTCCCGGAAATGGACAATGCCGCTCTGGGCGCCATTGTTCGATTCCAGTTTCACATAAAGATTGTTAGGTCCTTTCATGTTGTCGTGGCCTTTTACCATTAGCACAAGCATCGCGTTATTGCTGATGTTATTCGAGCAAAGCAATGCCGAAGTATCTGCGCTGACCGCATATTGCGTGCTGCTGTAAGGAATTTGCATGTTATAATCAACCACGCTGGAGTTGGGGCCCCATACAGTTTGGATGTCTCCATCACCTGACCAGTCTTCTGCATAGTTGTCGAATCTATCTAACCACGTGAAATTGCCCACGGAGAATGGCCATACGTTTTCGGCTTTGATAATTTTGGAGCCCACGGTTTCATCCACGCGCCAGTAATAACTTTGCCCACGAGTGACGCTGCCAAGAGGCAGCGCATAGGAATTGGTATCGAAAGCACCCAAATGCTCCGGAGAGCTTGTGTTGGCGTCATTGACATCCGCGAAAGAAGTACCAAAGTAGACATGATGTTTGCCTGTAGAGTTCAGTGCGGGGGTCCAAATCAGCGTCGGGCCAATGCCGCAACCATTCCTCTTATCTTCCTTGGGCACAGTGGAATTAGGCCACGGAGCCACAAAACCTGCCTGGTTGTTATCCGGAGCTCCGAAGTAAACATAATCGAAATACACATTCCAGACCCAGTCACTTGCCCTCAGTCGGACGATCGCATATTGAGCGGTTGGAGGTACGGTGTAATCATAAGTAAACGAACCCCAGCCACCTGTTTCAGCGTTTTGCTGTGCAATAATATAAGTGTTACTGCTCACACGATTTGTATCCGGAAAGTTTGGGTCGGGGACACCACCACTGTACCAACCTATTTCCGCTGCCGCACTACCCCACGTCCATTTGTCGGCCACGCATGAAAAACGAATTGTAGTCACACCAGCGACGGGAACCACCTGATGCACCTCAACTCCTATGCCACCTGTGCGGTACCTCATAAATAAACAGGGGGTGCCATCATAAGTAAAGGCCGTCTGCACAACGGCGTTGATATCTACCCCGGGAACATTAGGCTTGTTTACATCCCAGCCCGTCAGGTTGCCGGTATCAAATCTGCCGTTCGTCAGGAGATTTGCGCCCTGTGCCGAAACAGCAAAAACACATACGAGAAGCAGTATTCTATTAAATCTTATATAAGCTTCCTTTCCTGCCTTTTTCATACTTCAACCTCCAACCCACATGTTAAATTTTATAGTTTAATTGCAGTCATCTAATGCCAAGGAGGCCAAAAAGCCTTTTAATGTGGTCTTCCAAAAGTATATCCCGGCCCTGGGTATTCTTATCTTTCGGCACTACTTGAGGAGGCCCGATTGTGCCGGGCCTCCTCAAAGTTATTTCACAACTTATGTCCAGTGTTCAGAAAAACCGACGTTCGTCAGGGTTTTTCTTAAGCATGCTTCCTTCTAAGTGCGACCAATCCACCTATCCCAAGCAGGACCATGGTTGCCGGCTCGGGCGTAAGGACAACATTGTCATACAAACTTCCGCTTGGTTGCCAGCCCCATTGCTCTATTTTAAGCGTAAGATATGCCGTACCTGCCGGAGCAGAAGTCCAATTCCCTGATTTAGTCCCGTCACTGGCGGTATCATACGACAGCCAGCCGCCGCCGCCACCACCACCGCCGCCGTAAATGTTCGCCCATCCCCAGTCTAAAACGCTCCAACTGGCATCCTTATACTGAATGGTTATGCCTGCTCCTGCCCAATTGTTTGCAGGGACGTCATACATCAAACTCACGCTAACCGGCAAACCCGCAGAGAACGCAATGTCTTGACCGAGCTGAGCACTAGAACCACTCAGAGTATATATCTCCGCGGCATAAACACTGGTGCCGGGACCACCAGGCACAACGCTGACGGTTTCATTGGCAGGATCAGGCAGCCATGTCCACCAGCCGGTGAGGTCGCCGGTCTCGAAATCGCCGTTGGTAAGGGCCTTCGCTGGAACCGCTATACTTACCAAACATAAGGCGCACACAAAAATACTCAGTTTCTTACTCATTCTGTCTCCTCCTACTTCGATATTAATTCTTTTCGGTTTCGATGCCTTTGACAACAAGCCAAAAACACCATTCCATCCTCAACAGACACACTCTCTTACATTTGCGTCTGTTTCGTAACAACGTCAAACAAGCACTTAAGTTTGACCTTCACCATTTATAACCTTGTGCCCATTTAACGAAGCTTAACGCAATCGCTTCTGTTCAAGCCCAACCACTACTCATTGGGTAATAATCACGTTCAACAACTACTCGTAACAGCAATAGCCCGAAGACCATATAATGGCCTTATGGCCCAGCATACACTATCATTGTCTCAAAATCGCATTTTAAAAAGAACGCCAATTCGCGCTAAAATATAACCATTTTACGAAACATGCCGCTTATTCTCTTGACTCCTGTGTGAAAGGAAATAGGATTGCTGCGCGTCCGGTAAAATCGACCATCTTTAGTGAGGATAGTTATGTCCAAGATGCACAGAGTACTGTTGCTTTTCGACACATCCGGAGCCGCCTCGAGAAGGACCCTTAAAGGCATCGCTACGTACTCCAAACTTCACGGCCCCTGGGTCTTTTTCAGGGAACCGCCATTTTATGTCGCCTCAACATTTGGACTTACAAGAATAACAAGGAAACTGCCGAATCCGAAAACGTGGGACGTCGATGGCGTAATAGCGCATATTCCGCACACAAAACATTGGCGCAAAATTGTGCCGAAAAATGTCCCCGCGATAATCAGCTTGTACACTGTTGTTAAGTCCAGGGACTTCTGTAATTTTGTAACGGATGACGTTGAAATTGGTCGGATGGCGGCGGAATATTTTATCGGGAAGAATTTTCGCAATTTCGCGTTCTTCGGCTACAGGAACATCTGCTGGTCACAGACGCGGGGCAACAGCTTTTTCGAAACACTGGCCAAAGCCGGCTTCATGGCGCACACTCTAACACAAAGCGGATTGGAATCTATGAACACGCGGTCTAAAAGAAGTGGGCGTTCCGAACTGGGTGAATGGCTTTGCTCGCTGCCTAAACCGCTGGCATTAATGGCTTGTAACGACGACCGCGCCTTAGACGTATGCGACGCCTGCAAGACAATGGGCTTGCATATCCCTCACGACGTAGCCGTCCTCGGCGTGGATAACGATGACCTGGCATGTGAACTCGCTAATCCGCCTCTTTCCAGCATAGCCGTCAATAACGAAAGGGCCGGCTACGAAGCCGCTGCGCTTCTAGACGAGTTGATGTCAGGGAAAAACGGCGATAACAAACATATTACCGCCATCCCCACTCATATAGTAACGAGACAATCTACTGATATATTCGCCGTTGCAGACCCGGAGGTTGTCAACGCCCTGAATTTCGTCCAGCAGCATTCCACCGAAGATATTCACGTGGACGACGTGGTAAGAGCCGTGCCATTATCCCGCCGGGTTCTCGAATCACGATTCCGGAAAACAGTTGGTCGTTCAATTTTGAGCGAAATAAGACAAGCCCGTGTCCAACAGGTCGTCCAAATGCTTGTCGAGACCAACTTACCCATCTCTGAAATCGCGAAAAGCTTGTCCTACTCTGGCGTTGAACACATAGCCAGATACTTCAGGCGGGAAAAAGGCATGAGCTTGATTGAGTATCGCAGGCAGTTTGGGCAAAAATAATAGATGTCACGACCTGGTACCATATCAAAAACACCGAAGAATATTTGAGAATATTATTTTGATGTTTTTCCGGATGCCAAATGAAAAGCGTTCCTAAGATTACGCTGCTGATAGATTTGTCTGCGACACCGGGCAGGAATCTCATGCGCGGAATCGCGAGGTACGCGAGGATTTACGGCCCCTGGCAGTTAAACCATGTTGCCAGCGATTTTTATGATGCGTCGCCTCAACAGGCAGATATCTTAAAAATCCTCACGGAGATAATGAAAAATTCTGATGGTATAATAATGTTGGAGCCGGACTTAGTGGACTTCTCCAAGAATCTTGACTTTCCCATTGTTATAGCGTCTGCCATTAGAGATACCAAGGTATCTGCACGACCTACAGTTTTGACAAACTCCAGAAGAATAGGTGAGATGGGGGCAAACTACTTTATTCAAAAGGGATTTAAAAATCTGGCTTTTTGCGGATTCAGAAAAATGCTCTGGTCCGAGCACAGAGAAAAGTACTTTACAGACACGGCAGAAAAAGCCGGACTTAAAACATTTGCCAATAAATTGACTTATCCCCAAAGAGAAAGATTTAAGGATTCAAATCTGGAACGTATAGGTCGATGGATTCAGCAACTGCCAAAGCCGATTGGAATAATGGCCTGTAATGATTCCTGCGGCAAGTTTATAATTGACTCCTGCAGGAGGGCCTCAATCTCGGTTCCTGACGAGGTTGCCGTTCTTGGAGTTGATAACGATGACATTATATGCGACTTGACGTACCCGTCTTTATCGAGCATCTCGCTCAACACCGAAAAAGGCGGGTTTGATGCCGCCGCATTGCTGGATAAAATAATGAAAGGCATTGCTGTAGATACACAGATAATCCTGATTGAGCCGGTGGGGGTGCAGGAAAGACAATCAACAGATATAATCGCAGTGAACGATAAAATTGTATCGGATGTAATAAATTATATAAAGAAAAATTCCAAAACACTTCTGCAGGTCACCGATATTATCGAAGAATTTCATATCTCAAGGAAAAATCTTTATAAGAAATTTAACGACAACCTTGGCACAAGTGTATATGAACAAATTAGAAAAATAAAAATCGAAGAGATATGCAAAATGCTCGCAGAAACCGACAAGAGCGTCAAGGAAATAGCTCTTGAGTTCGGGTTTTACAATGTTGACCATATCGCCCGGTTCTTCCACAAAGTAAAAGGTCTCACCCCTACTCAATACAGGAACGAATATTTTCGAACCTGAAACCACACTGAATTAAAAACGGTAATATAGATACTCAAACCTTTACCGGCATAGATATCATCACGAAGAAGTAAGACCGCTTTTCCATTCGTATCTGCACAATAACGGCTCCGAAGTATCATCGCATTATTTGGCGTCAATTTGTACGCCTCGTAATTGACACTAATTGCATAGATTATGTGAGAACTTTCTGAGATAATCATGTTTACCCTGGTTTGTAGAGATTCTGCGATGTTTGATTTTAATTTAGAGAAAATTGAAGACCTGCAAAAGCTTTCGGCGTCGTTGTCAATCGATATACCGATGCAGGAGGACGTTTCGATTCTCGGCGCCGCCGTTAAAATCGGACCGCTTACAGCACCGAATCGCCTGGCTGTTAACCCTATGGAAGGCGCGGACGGGGACAGCGAGGGCAAACCCGGCGAATTGACTTTGAGAAGATATAAGCGTTTTGCCGCAGGCGGCAGCGGTATTTTATGGGTTGAAGCAATCGCTGTGGTTCCGGAAGGCCGGGCAAATCCCCGGCAGTTATGGCTTCACGATAAGAGCAAGGATGCCTTCGCAAATATGGTTGCGGAGACACGAAAGGCCGCTCGAGAATCGATTGATAGCCAGCACCGCCCCATTATCGTTGCGCAATTGACACATTCAGGCCGGTATTCAAAGCCGGAAGGAATTTCGCATCCGATTATTCCGCAGCGGGACCCGTATCGGGATGCGATGATTCCGCAACAACTGCCGGTAACAAATGCTAAAGCGGCAATTCCGGATAACTGGCCGATAGTGACCGATGATTATCTCGATGGGCTGGTTGAGCATTATGTAAAGGCCGCGAAATTAGCGTTCGAGGTTGGTTTTGACGCGGTGGATATCAAGGCGTGTCACGGGTATTTAATCAATGAGTTACTGGCGTGTTTGAGCAGGCGAGGCAAATACGGCAGGTCATTTGAAAATCGCACACGCCTGCTGCTGGCCGTCATTGACGCGATTCATCAAAAACTCGGAAAAGACAAAACCGTTGTAACGCGGCTGGGTATTTATGATGCGATACCTTATCCATACGGCTGGGGGGTCGATGACAACGATTACGCAAAACCCGATTTGACTGAACCCAAAAAGCTGTTCGCTTTGCTTAGCGAGCGTAATGTCCCCATGATTAATGTGACGATTGGCAACCCGTATTATAATCCGCATTATGGCAGACCCTACGACAAACCAATTGTTGGCGGCTATGAGTCGCCGGAACATCCCCTTGCAGGCGTGGAAAGAATGATTCGATTAACCGGTGAAATGCAGAGTGCCTTTCCCGATATGATTTTAGTGGGGCCGGGGTATAGCTGGTTGCGGCATTTGATGCCGTATGTGGGGGCGGCCGTTTTGAAAAAGGGTATGGCGAGCATAATCGGCGCTGGTAGAATGGCTCTGGCGTATCCCGATTTTGCTAAAGATATACTTACCAGGGGCAAGCTTGACCCAAGTAAGGTTTGTATTGCCTGCAGCGCCTGCTCGCAGATTATGCGTGACGGCGGCACAATAGGTTGCGTCGTGCGGGACAATAAGGTATATGGCCCGATTTATAAACAGGGCAGGTTAGCTTCGTCTAAGTGAGGATATATGAACGCAAAAGAATCACTCCAGGGGAAAGGGCCCATCGCCATCGTCACCGGGGGAAGTCGCGGGATAGGCAAAGCCATCGCAATCGAGCTTGCGGGAATCGGGTTTAACATCGTCATCAATCACTATGATTTTACCGCGGATGGCAAACCTGATGAAATAGCGGCACAAAAGACATCGGACGAATTGGTAGCCAAAGGTGCCCGCTATATCATATTACGTGGGGATGTCAGCAGCGATGCCGACCGTGCGGCACTTGTGAAAGCGGTCAAAGACGAATTCGGCAGATGTGATATGCTTGTCAATAACGCGGGCGTAGCGCCTCTGAAACGAGTGGACCTGCTCGAAGCGAGCGAAGCGAGTTTTGACAGGGTGCTGGGTATTAATCTCAAAGGGCCATATTTCCTTACACAACTCGTGGCAAAATGGATGATTGAGCAACAAAAACAGTTCCCGGAAAGAAATTACCGCATTGTAAATATCGGCTCAATGTCGTCCTATACGAGTTCGCCGGCCCGGGGAGAGTATTGTATAAGCAAGGCAGGGGTCAGTATGATGACTATGCTCTATGCCGACCGCTTAGCGGAATTCGGAATCGGCGTATTTGAAATTCGCCCCGGCATTATTGAAACCGATATGACAAGTGTCGTTAAAGAAAAATACGATAAACTTATAGCCGAAGGGATTACGCCGATTAAACGCTGGGGTCAGCCCGAAGACATCGCAAAAGCCGTCAGTGCGATTGCCGAAGGCAAACTGGATTTTTCGACGGGGCAGGTTATCAACGTCGATGGCGGATTCCATTTGAGAAGATTGTAAGGGATTAAAAAATGGACATCGAGACAACAGTGCAGGTTTTACTCAGGGATGGTTTTATTCTCGTTTTCAATGAGGACCGGCTCGATATCGTTAAAGCAGCCGGATGTCTGCTTGAGGCAGGTATAGGCAATATGGAAGTTACCTGCCGGATTAAAAAACCGCTGGAAAAACTCAAGCGACTTGTCAGGGAATTGCCCGAATTTGTCGCCGGCTCCGCAAGTTTGATAGATTATCCCGAAATGCTCAATATCGTGAAGCGCAACAATATTGATGCCCCCCTGCCGTCCGTCGAAGATGTCGTTAACGCAGGGGCACATTATCTTGTCTCAGCAGTCAATTTCAGAAAAGCGACTTATGAAAAATATGCAGGCAAAGTAGCCATTATCCCGGGCTGCGGCAGCGCAACGGAAATAGTAACACAGTTTTCGCTTGGAGCAAATTTCTGCAAGGTTTTCCCCGCGAAAGAACTTGGCGGGCCTGCCTTTATCAAGGCGGTTGACCCGGCTATCCATAAGTTAATCAGCTTAGTGCCGACCGGCGGCACAAATGCCCAGAATATTGGGGATTATATTGAAGCGGGTGTTTTGGTGCTCGGCGGCTCTTTCAGCGCGATTGAAAAACCGCAGTTGCAGAAGATTGTCGAGCAGCAGGATTATAAGCTTCTTGCCTGCGAATTGAAAAAGACCAAAGAGCTTATCGACCAGAAGCGAAAACAGAAATGGCCGGGACTCGACTTCGCAAAGGCCTCGATAGAGGAAATCAGCCGGATAACGGGCCGAAACTTCAATATCAGGTAGCTTATGGAATCAGTGAAGATAGGAAAGCAAAAAATCGCTGTCCGCAGATATAACACCGTTATCGTTGGTGCTGGTGCAGCTGGGATGAACGCCGCTGTTCACCTTTATGAATTCTTCACACAAAAAGGAATCAAGGACGCCCAGGACCGTATCGCGGTAGTAACCGCCGGCGTTTTTCTCGGTGCTTCCCGAATGAGCGGCTCAGACAAGCAAACCTATTATAAAATGGGCACCAGTCCTGATGTCCCTGACTCAGCCGTAGAATTTGCCAAAAGTATTACCGCTGCGGGCTGCTGTCACGGCGACCTGGCACTTGCTGAGGCGATTGGGTCGCTTCGGGAATTTTACCATCTCGTCCAGGCAGGCGTGCCGTTTCCCCACGATTCAACAGGAAGTTTCCTCGGCTACAAGACCGACAATGACCCGTATGAGCGGGCCACGTCTGCCGGACCAAAGACAAGTAAACTAATGTGCGAATGTCTCCAAAGGCAGGTTGCTGGTTACGGCGTCCGGATTTACGATAATCAGGAGGTTGCGCATCTGCTCACCGCAGGCAAAAACAAGGACAAACGTATCATAGGCGTCGTTACAATTGACAAAAGAGAACTGAATACCAAAAATTTTTGTCTAAACGTTTTCCAGTGCGAGAATCTTATTCTCGCTGCCGGCGGGCCGGGCGAATTATATAACGCAAGTGTCTATCCCAAAGGTCAAACGGGCATTCATGGCCTTGCGTTCGAGGCCGGTCTTGCCGCTGAGAATCTTACGGAATCGCAGTTCGGCCTTGCCAGCACTAAGTTTCGCTGGAATGTATCCGGCTCATATATGCAGGTTATTCCTCGCATCTTCAGTACGAATGCAGATGGCGGCGACGAAAGGGAATTTTTAGCGGATTATTTTCCATCGATGAGCAAAATGGCCACGAATATTTTTCTCAAGGGTTATCAATGGCCGTTTGACCCGCAGAGAATTGAAAATTATCAGTCGTCGCTGATTGATGTGCTGGTATTTAATGAAACACAAAAGGGTCACAGGGTTTTCATGGATTTTCTAAAAAATCCGATTGGCACAAAATCCATGAAGAAATTTGAGTTGAACGACCTCGAAGAGGAAGCGCTTGTGTATTTGCAAAAGACGGGTGCTCTGCAGAAAACACCCATAGAGCGTCTTGCCCATATGAATCAGCCGGCTATCGATATTTACGCCGAACACGGCATCAACCTCTGGAAAGAACCTTTGGAGATTGCCGTCTGTGCTCAGCATAATAACGGAGGATTTGCGGTCAATCACTGGTGGGAATCCGGAATCCGGCGAACGTTTGTCGTCGGCGAAATGGCGGGAACCCACGGCGTAAAACGGCCCGGCGGCGCTGCCCTGAATTCCGGCCAGGTCGGCTCGCTGCGCGCCGCTGAGTTCATCGCAAACGTCTATGGCGCGGATATTCCTTCAAAAAGTTCAGCCATAAAAGAAATTAAGGCGCAAGTGGATGAACTGATTACGAGGTTTACCGGCTTTATATGTTCAGGAGGTCTTAAGGCCAAAGACGTAATCGCCGAGATTCAGGCCCGTATGACCGCCTCCGCAGGTCATATTCGCGAGATTAATGATGTCCGTAACGCGTTGACCCAGGCGATTGCTTTAGTGAATCGTATAAAGGAGGAAGGTATCGCAATAAGAAGCACAAAGGGCATTCCCGCGGCTATCCGAGCTGAGCACCTCGCACTGGCAAGCGTGGCATATTTAAAAGCAATTGTATCCCTGCTTGAACGAGGCAGCGGTTCGCGCGGGTCACATCTTGTGCTCTCGCCGGGAGGCAAACGCATTAATTCCTCGGTGGTGGATAGAGACGGCAATGAGCTTCGGTTCAAGCCCGAAAATATGGAGTTGCGCAATTCAATCCTGCGAGTTGAATACGACCCCAAACTGCCGGACCTGTTTCGTTACCAAACAATAGCGCCGAGACCCATCCCAACCGAACACAAAGTGTTCGAGCCCGCCTGGAAAGATTACCGACAAGGGAAAATCTATGGATGACCAGCGGGTATTCTGTAGTGAGCAAAGTCGAACCACCCGATATGCGCTGACAATGACACTTGCGGCGGCGTTGCTTGGGTGGATGTTTGACGGGTTTGAGATGGGACTTTTTCCCCTTGTGGCCAGACCTGCGTTAATGGAGCTGATGGGGCCGCAAGCAAGCAGGACTATCGGCACTTGGTTTTCGGTAATAATCGCAATGTTCCTCGTTGGTGCGGCGTGTGGAGGCATATTCTTCGGCTGGCTCGGCGACCGCATCGGAAGGGTTCGTGCGCTTGTCTGGAGCGTGGCAACATACTCTGTATTTTCGGGTTTGTGCGGCTTTGCCACGGCGCCCTGGCACCTGGCGGTTTTGAGATTTATCGCATCGCTTGGTATGGGCGGCGAATGGGCGCTGGGAGTAGCGCTTGTGATGGAGGTGTGGCCTTCGTCGTCGAGGCCGATGCTGGCGGGACTTATAGGCGTGGCTTCAAACGCAGGATTTCTTCTGATTGCATTAATGGGGCTGGGCCTCGTAAAAATGATTGGCAGCATCGATTCATTTTTCACTTATGTTGGTATGCCCGCGGAATGGAAAAATGCCCTGTTATCCAATTCGGCATGGAGATTGCTCTTATTCCTCGGGGCGATGCCGGCGATTTTGACTTTTTTTATTCTATTGTTCGTTCCGGAATCGCCTCGCTGGAAACAGGCAAGCGAGCAATCGCCTGCCAACCGCGTCTCGGATATTTTCAAGGGCGGACTGGCAAAATCAACAATAAAGGGTTCTATTCTCGGGGCGATTATACTTTTGGGAACATGGGGTTCGACGCAGTGGCTGCCGGCCTGGGCGGACAAATTAAGCGGACAGATTCCAACAGCCAAATCATGGGCACAAATCTGGTCGGCCATCGGCGCGATTGTCGGGGCTTTTCTTGCGGCATATTTGGCGAAGTGGACAACCAGAAGATTGGCGTATTTCATCCTGTGTATTCTGGCCGCCAGCTCTTGCGCTTATCTTTTCAGAACGCCTTTTGCATACGGCAATGCGTTTTTGTTCTGGGTGTTTATTGTCGGAGGGGTAACGGCGAGTTTCTTCGGCTGGCTGCCCCTGTATCTGCCGGAGCTTTTCCCGACGCGGATTCGAGCGACCGCGCAGGGATTTGCGTATAATATCGGGCGGGTGCTTGCGGCGGCAGGAACGCTGGGGGCCGGACGGCTTTTGAATTATTTTAATGAGGATTACGCTCGGATGTGCGCAGTTGTGAGTTTGGTTTATATCCTCGGAATTGTATTTATCTGGTTTTGCCCTGAAACAAAAAACAAACCTTTGCCGGAATAACATTTAAGCCACAGAGTTTTTTAGCCACAGAGGGCACAGAGCACACAGAGAAATTTTCGAGAAAATAATATAAGTGCAAACTTATAATATAACCGAAAACGCCAAAAACTTTGGAGGAAAATGGGCGGATAAACATTACAAATTGCCCAGATTAACGAAGATGGGTAAAATGGATAAAATGAGGTAGGGTGGAAAAAATTTTTCATCTCAAAAAGTGCTTAAAAAGTGAGGCAAAATGGGGTCAAATTGACAAAAAGTGAGTGCTTTTTGGTAAAAAATTACCAAAAGTGAACGGTTTTGTACCAGTTTTGATACCCTTTTTCGAGTTTGATATATTAGCGGAATTAATTGTAAATCTGGGCGGTTTAGACGCTGATTGCGCAGGTTACGCTGGTTTTTTCACCACTCCCGTAAGGGACGCCTTTCGGCGGGATTGACACTGATTTTAATTGCCACGAAAAAGCACAAAAGGTTTTTAGACGCTGTTTCTTAACCACGGATAGACACGGATTAACACAGATCATTAACCACTGAGAACACCCGTCTCGATGAGGCCTTGAGCCGAGGCAGGACGAAGGACACAGAGGTAATTCATTTCTGATTTATGACCTGTCCGGCGTAGCGAAGCGAAGTCGGATTGCTGAGTTATGATTTAATAGAAAAAACAGTAGCTCTCCACGTTATTCCTTTAAAAAGGATTTTCAATTTGATTCCAGTGAAAATCAAAAACGCTATTTTGAGCTTGTTCAATGCTATGACGATCTCGAGGAGTTGCAATATAACCATCGCCTGGGACGCGAGTATGTTTATTCACTACAAGAGATTGTAATGGTGGCAATTTCGGTCTATGATTCATACAGCACTCTTGAATAAGACCAAGAAAGAATCCGCACACCCTGTGATGAATCCTCATGCGTTCGGCCAATTGGCCATAAGTCATAGGCTGGCGAGACTGATTACAAGCACATTCCGTAAGAATTGGCCATGCTTTTCTGGCTCGTTCAATTTGAAATTTCTTTGGCTTTAAAGGCTTCATATCTGTGCCCTTACAAACAGAAAGAAACGGTAGCTGGACCCCATTATTTCCAATGTTCCACTTTAAGAAGCAGCTCAAGACCATCTTCCAAAAAAGAAATCTTTTATATGCTGCATATCAACACTAAAGGCCTTAATTCCATCGAGAGAAAAAATTTTTTCTCCTTTCCACTGAGGTTTTGAAGATCTAAGGTTCTCTGGGAAAAAAGAATGGGCAAGACCATTTCTTAAAGAGTTTAATCGCTCGATGTCACTAATAATTCCTCTTGGTATGTTAACGAATGACCTTACATAGCGTAACTTTTGAAGCAGACTAAGCCCTTCGATTACGTGGTAATTGAAACGTTGAAATTTCTTTGTTCGCCAAAGTTGTATAAAGCTCCTTTTTTTCCCAAACTGATACCAGCAAATCTCACAATTTAGGAACTCATCAACCAAAGCATAAGCCATAATCACATGGCTCCGAATTAACTTGTTCTTTGCAATCTCAAGATGGGTTGTGCGGTACTCAGGCTCATATTCTTCTACGTCGTGGTAATCAAGCTCACACCATCGAGATAATTGATCTAACTCTGCTACTAACTCTCTCTGTTTTTTTGTTAAATGCCAGTTAGTCATTTTACTAATTAGTGGAAATCTGGAAACACCATACTCATTTTTGTAATACAATAACCGATTCCTTACGGCCTTAGAGAAATATTATATTATTGAACGATGAAAGAAGACAAGCTTTTTTCGTGTCAAAAAAACTGTGTAAATCTGTGTCCTCCGTGGTTAAAATAAATGTCTGATTTGTGCTGACGACGTACAATACATAAAGCGGAAAGGGAAATGAAATGAAGTATGGGTTGAATATTGCTGAAAAGGGTGAGCTGGATTTTGTATCGTTGGGTGCGTTGGTGCACCGGCTGGACCCGGGCATTGTGCCGTTCAAAAAAGCAACTAATTTCGAGGTGCACGTCAGCGGCGGCGAATTTAACGTGGCCGCGAATCTGTCGGACTGCTTCGGCCTATCCACCGGCATAGCGACCGCCATGGTGGATTATCCAATAGGCGATTTAATCGGCCAGCGGGTGCGAGCGATGGGCGTCAGGCCTTTTTATAAGCATTTCAAACATGACGGCGTTCATGGGCCCAATATGGCCACCGTTTACAGCGACCGCGGCTATGGCGTGCGTGCCCCCGTGGTATTCTACAATCGCTGCAACGAGGCGGCGGCACAGCTTAAGCCCGGTGATTTCGACTGGAAGTCAATCTTTGCGGGTGGCGTGCGATGGTTCCACAGCGGCGGTATCTTCGCGGCGCTTTCGCCGACAACGGCCGAAGTGATTATCGAAGGTATGCAGGCAGCCAAAAAAGCCGGTGCCATCGTATCGTTCGACCTCAACTATCGAGCCAAACTCTGGAATATATCTGGCGGCCACGAGCGAGCGGTCGCGGTTTTAGACCGGATTGTGAAAAACGTTGATGTGCTTGTCGGAAATGAAGAGGATTTGCAACTGGGCTTAGGGATACCGGGGCCGGAAGTGGCCGCAAAGTCAAAGCTGGATTCGAGCGTTTTCATCGGGATGATAGACAAGGTTGTCAAAAAACACCCCCAGATTAAAATCGTGGCGACGACGCTGCGTGAAGTGCATTCGACAAACCGGCACAGTTGGAGCGCGGTGGCATGGATTGACGGCACACCCTACATGGCGCCGACGTGCGAACTTGATATAGTTGACCGCGTTGGCGGCGGAGATGGCTATGCGGCCGGTTTCTTCTACGGACTTCTGACCGGCCAGACGCCTTCGGATGCGGTGAAGCTCGGATGGGCGCACGGCGCACTTTTGACAACCACGCCGGGTGATACGACAATGGTTACGGCAGAGCAGGTGAAGGCATTTGCCGGCGGCGGTTCGGCGAGAATACAAAGGTAACCGAAGAAAATGTCACCGCAGAAAAGTTTAAGTATCCTTGATTTTGGGGCTGTCGGCGACGGTGTCGTCGATAATACGAGAGCGTTTAATAACGCTATCGAGCAAGCCGACAAAAATAACGGAGGCAAGATTGTCGTTGGCGCGGGGACATATCTTACCGGGCCGATCCATTTAAAGAGCAATATAAACCTGCATCTTGAGGCCGGCGCCGTAATAGTATTCAATGATAATTTCGAGGATTGGCCGGCGATTAAGTCAAGGTGGGAAGGCGTGGAATGCTACGGATACTCACCTTGTATCTATGGCGAAAACCTAAAGAATGTTTCCATAACAGGCGCCGGAACAATTGACGGCCGCGGACAGGCCTGGTGGAAGGAATTTAAACGACGCAAGACAAAGGGACAAACCCAGCCCGAATCTGCCCGCGACAAGGAATTCGCAAAACTTAATAAGGATACGGACCTGTCTGATTGCGGAGGAGGCGGCATTGGCTCTTTCTTTTTCAGGCCGCAGCTTATCCAGTTTAATAATTGCTCAAATGTGCTGCTTGACGGTTTTACAACACGCAACTCTCCTTTCTGGAATACGCATCTTGTTTACTGCACGAATGTAACGGTTAAAAGGACGACATTTCGAAATCCCCCGGAAGGAATCAACGGCGACGGCCTTGCTATTGATTCCTGTAACGGCGTAAAAGTTTTTGACTGCACCTTTGATGTAAACGATGACTGCCTTTGTTTTAAATCGGGCATAGGCAAAGACGGTATGAGAGTCAATCGGCCCTGTCAGGATATTGTCATAAAAAGGTGCAAAATGCTGCGAGGGCACGGCAGTGTTGTTATGGGTTCTGAAACAGCGGGCAGCATTCGAAGCATTGAAATTTCTGATTGTGTTTTTAACGGCACCGACCGCGGTATCAGAATAAAATCACGGCGAGGAAGAGCCGGAACGGTAGAAAATATTACGTTTAATAACATTACTATGAACTCCGTAGGTTGTCCGATATCCATGAACATGTATTACGAATGCGGCGCACGGCCTGAAGAAATTGCGGCCCTTTCCGACCGCAATCCAAGACCGATTACAGAAACCACTCCCTGCATCAGAAACATAAAAATAACAAACATCACGGCCTACAACGCACAAATAGCGGCGGCATTTCTTCTGGGACTGCCTGAAAAACCCATTGAAAATGTACTGTTTGAGAATTTCAAAATAACGCTGGCTAAAGACGGCGTTGCCGGAGTTCCGGATATGGCCTTCGGAGTTAAGAAAATGCAGGGGCAGGGAATCATCGCCGAGTTCGTGAAAGATTTTATCCAAAGGAATGTGAGCATAAAATGAGAATAAACAGGGCAAACACGCAGGTTCACCCTTACCCCAAAAATATCGTCATCGCAGCGGTATGTGTCATTTTGTCAGGCGGATGCGTCAGCCAGACAAATTCCGGCTGGGGACAGGCCGATAAGATTTTAAGCAGAGTTAAAGCTCCTCATTTTCCCGCTAAGGATTTTAATATCACCGATTTCGGCGCTGTGGGGGATGGGAAAACCAATTGCACCCTTGCTATCAACAAAGCGATATCTGCCGCTAATAAAGCCGGCGGGGGTCGTGTAGTAGTTCCACCCGGCACATTCCTGACTGGCGCGATCTATCTGAAAAGCAATGTTAACTTATACATATCACAGGACGCAGTTGTCAAATTTTCAACTGACCCCAATCAATATCTTCCTGCGGTGTACACACGATGGGAAGGTGTTGAGTGCATAAATTACTCGCCGTTAATCTATGCTTACAAAGAGAAAAATATTGCCATAACAGGCAAAGGAACGCTCGACGGACAGGGTAGTAATGATAATTGGTGGAAATGGAGGAAAGGCCTCCAGAGCAAGGACCGGCAGGAATTGTTTGTGCAGGGACAAGACGGCGTGCCGGTCGAGAAGAGACAATACGGCGGTAAGTACCTTAGGCCTACTATGATTGAACCCTGCAAATGCAGGAATATTTTAATTGAAGGAATAAAAATTATAAACAGCCCCTTCTGGCATATTCATCCGGCGCTGTCACAAAATATTATTGTCAGAAACGTCCGGGTGGACGGTCTGGGGCCAAACAATGACGGGTGCGACCCCGAATCGTGCAAAGATGTGCTTATCGAGGGCTGTTTCTTCAACACGGGGGATGACTGTATCGCGATAAAGTCAGGCAGAAATAACGACGCCAGACGAGTAAATGTGCCAAGTGAAAACATCGTTATCCGCGATTGCCAAATGAAAGCCGGCCACGCCGGAGTAGCCGTTGGAAGTGAAATAACTGGCGGCGCAAGAAATATTTTTATCGAAAAATGCGCAATGGATGACCCGAACCTGGACAGGGCGATTCGGCTCAAAACCAACTCTGTCCGCGGCGGTTTTATTGAGAATGTTTATGTAAGGGACATTACCGTCGGCCAGGTAAAAGAGGCCGTGCTGCTTATCGATTTCTTTTACCCGGACGTCGAGAAAGGGAATTTCAAGCCGATTGTTCGGAATATCAATATGGAAAATGTCACCAGCAAAAAAAGCAAATACGCACTATTCCTGAGGGGCTTTGACGATGCGCCGATAACCGATGTCCGCCTGAAAAATTGCACACTCGATAATGTCACAGATACCGATGTTATCAGCAATGTAAAAAATCTGGTTCTGGATAATGTGAAGATTAACGGCAATCAGAAGCTTTCGAGCCAGTGATTGGCCAGGACTGCAAAGTCGTTAAAGTTTACAAGACCATCGTAGTTTAAATCATCGCCGGAGGAGGAAGGAAATATGGCCAGAAAAAGATTTCTATTTCCCCCCATCAATATATTCCTTCTTCTAACCAGTAGCTGATAAAATCTACAAGGTCGTTAATATCTACGTGACCGTCGAAATTCATATCTGCCCATTCGCAGTAGTCGTTGTAAATTGCGCAATCTTCTCTCAGCCAGTATTTAGCGAATATCGCCCAGTCCCTGAAGTTATTTTTTCCGTCTGTATAAAGATCCGCCGGCGATACCTGCCATGTTAAAATCGGATACTCATCTATTGGCATAAACCAATCCGCCGGGTCTCCATCAGTATAAGAAAAATCCCACCCCGCCGAGGTAAAGGTCGAAAGCGTTTTCATTTCGGCGGTGGTCATACCCGTCCCGCCTGCGCTTGATGCCTGTCCGGAAGTTTCCATATCCCAGAAACAGTTGGCAGCGGCGAAAATGTTATATCCTATCAAGCCTCCGACATTGCTATCTCCGCTAACCATTCCTGCGGCATAACAATTAGCGATACCATCAAAATTATTGTACCCAACCAGCCCGCCAACATATCTGGTGCCTGTAACTGCGCCTTTGGCGTAACAGTCAGTGACGGGACACAGGATAGGAGAAGTGCCATTTGCTCCTAAAAGTCCTCCGACATATTTGTATCCACTGACCGAACCTTCGGCATAACAATTAGTAACTGGGCCACCATTAGACCCCATTAGACCACCGGCATAACTACTACGAAGTCCAACAGCTGTGACTGCGCCTGTGGCATAACAATGATCGACACGGCCACTATTAGACCCCATTAGACCTCCGACATAGTCGTTATTAATGAAATATCCGGTACCTGTAACGGCACCTGTGGCGTAACAATTAGTGATATGGCTAATAAGATAAGCCATCCCAACCAGACCACCAACATGGCTGGTACCTGTAACTGCACCTGTGGCATGACAATCAGTAATGTAACTAAATAAATATTCGCTGTTGCACTTTCCCACCAATCCGCCGAGAGAATCGTAACCACTGACCGAGCCCGTGGCATAACACCGTGCGATAGTGCCAATGTAAATTTGGCCACTAATATCATCATAAAGATCATCATTCTCTCCTGCCAGACCACCAACGCTCTTGTACCCGTTGACTATCCCGGTGGCATAAGAATCAGTGACGGCCCCTAAATTACATCCTACCAGACCGCCAACATAATTACCCTGCCCGTAATATCCGGAGACCGTTCCTCCGGCATAAGAATCAATGATAGTACCACCCTCATTGCGTCCCACCAATCCTCCGCTGTATCCTTCATTATTGACATCACAATCGGCGCGGCAACCGCTGATAGTTCCACGATTCAGCCCTACAAGGCCGGCACAATTAACGCCATACCAAGAACCAATCTTACCAGTGGCGTAGCAGTTGGTTATAGTCCCCTCATTTAATCCAACAAGACCTGAGATATCTCTTTCGCCAGACATATTTACATCCTCAACGCCGAGGTTTCGGATTTGACTATTGGCATCGATTACGCCGAATAAAGCAATATGCCAATACCCGGGCAGATTATTGATTGAGGGATTGCGAACAACGTGGCCATTGCCATCGAAAATACCTTTAAAAAGTGGCATATAATTATTTTCTAATGAAAGCCCACCAACAGGAATAAGTGAAACTCCCTGCAGATTTATATCGGCAATCATAATGAAATTAGCATCCCAGTCGTCAGAGGTATTCATCAGTTCCTGCCAGTCAGAAACAGTGCCAATCCGATACGGCTCAGTTTCTGTTCCGCTGCCGCCGCTGTAAGTGCCGGCAAAAGAAACATTGGCTAAAATAATGACAGTTAAAATAACAGCTTTCCGGTTTAAA
Organism: Sedimentisphaerales bacterium; assembly: GCA_050013675.1. GTDB lineage: Bacteria > Planctomycetota > Phycisphaerae > Sedimentisphaerales > Anaerobacaceae > Fen-1362. Next base: position 113,957 of record JBEKEU010000003.1, on the reverse strand, counting down.
CTTTCCATTTGTCTCTCCTTTTCAAATTGTGTTTGTGAATAGGATGTTAAGGTGCTCCTGACCTCATTTGCCCATCTGTAAACTAAGTCCACATCAGGCGGGAATTGTTACACTTTTTTTGGAAAATTTTCGCTGATAACAAAGAGGACAACCCTAAGGGTTGCCCGCGCAGAAGAGCAGTTATCGAAGAAGGCGAATACACAGGTTCGCCAATACAATCAAACGCAGCGTCAATGGACGAGGGCTTTGATGAGCAGCCAGAAGGCCAGCAAGATACCGACGGTAAGGGCGGAGCTGGCGAGGACGCCCCAGGTATCATCCTTGTCCCATTTGCAGAATTCCCAGTTTGAATTCGGGAAGAGTTTCAAATGATCGAAGCGGGTCGGGTTGTCGTAGCTTTTTTGCAGCTCGGCCTTGTCAAGCTCGCGGTCGGCAATAACCTTGGTTTTCATTTTGACGTAGAAGCGGGCGATGTTTTCTTCGAGACCTTTATCCCTCGTAATCAAACTTACAGGGATTAAGATAATAAACGGCAAAAGCGAAGCTATAAGATATCGTAGCGTCATCAGCGTGGACGGTTTCATATTCTGCAGGTCCAATCCTGTCATTTTGCCGACAACAAGTTCTGTTTTCAATCTGCCTAAACCGGTCATTGATGAGTTGGCATCTTCGGGATTGCTCCTTGCCACTGAATCAAAGTATAAACTTGCAGGAGGAATTATAAATTCTTTTCTTATTTTTTGTCCGACAGCCAAAGCAAGTCCTTTATCAACGTCCTGCTGTGCAGCTGATGTGCTGCGTGTAACTGTTTGTTCGGAGGTTTGCTGGGTGAGCCATTTTGAATGCTGGACCGAACCGAATAGCGGCAGTATTTCCGGCAGAACCGCGAACAGTATTGTGCAGATTATTACCTGCACATAGACGGCCTTCAGGGTCAGGCGCTTCCAGAACAGCAGGAGCATTACCGGTGCACCAAAGATAATATTCAGTAAGGGCTGCATCTTAATTATATCAATCAGACTTTTGTAGTGTACCGCGATATAAATAGCGAGCAGAAGAACGCCGGCAATAGCGATTCGCGATACGTTAATGTAATGACGTTCGCTTTTGTTTTGGACAAACGGTTTATACAAATTTCGAACGAATAGTGCCGAGAGGTAAACGCAGTTGCAGGCCAGAGCGGCCATATTAGCCGCCAGGATGCCTGCTATCATAATGCCTCGCAGTCCGACTCCGAGCAGATTATTGCTCATCACGCCCCAGGCAGTATCGGGGTCGGAGATTGAGCTCTGGTAGAGAGCATAAGCAAGCAGACCGCACATCGCCCACATAATAGTGAGAACTCTTTTTGTATAGTTGCCGCCTAGGCCCCCGACTCTTGCGGTAATTTCATCTTTAGCTGAGCCGTTGTGGGCCATATTTCCCTGATGGCCGGTAATACCGATGACATAATTGGCCAGCAGAAACGCGGCGATTGAACCTAAGGAGAATTCGTCCAGACCGGAGCCGAAAAAGGACAGCATATGCTCAGGCACTCTTGCGGCAAATACACTCCAGCCCCCCAGTTTGACAAGCGCAAGCGGAATCATCATTATTGAAAATGCGAATATTAAAAGTCCCTGGATTACATTGTTCCAGACCGTTGCCTTAAGTCCTCCCATTATTACATATGCGCCTACAAAGACCGTATAGATTATGTAAAACCAGGAAGCTGGGGTGTAAGATATAGAAGCGCTGATTTGCTCTTTTATGTACATACTGTCGAGGGCTTTATATCTTTCGGTCTTTTCCGGCGGAAGTTGTTTGGCTTTGTAAAGTTTGTTGAGCTGGTCATATTCCTGGAACAAAACCATTTGTTGTTTTTCAGCGGCGGTGCATTTCTCAACCGGTTTGATTGTCATTGCCTCAAAAGTTCGAAACGTGATTTTGTAGCTCATTCCGGCGAGAATTACAGTCAGCCAGATTCCAACGCAGGCATAAAAAACGGACAGGAATTTACTTTTGAAGCGTTCATCGAACAGCTCAGCCATTGTAATCAGCCGGACTCGTCTGAACCAGCCGGCTATGAACCAATAGTAGGGCCCCGAAAAGATAGGGGCCAGCAGAAGCCATACGCCGGCGAGTCCTTTGCTGAATGCGAAACTGGCGGTACTTACAGCGTTGCTGGCATCAATTATGGTGGCCATGTTCATAAAGTACTGGAGAAGTTTGCCTACCGAGCGGCCGGCCATAAAGAAGTCTTCCTGGCTGCGCACTTTGCCCACGGTTCTTTTACCAACGTAGGTGATGGCCGCCAGATAAACCACGATTAATAAAACATCTATCGGGTGAAAACCCAAAATATACATGCTGTCAGTCCTCTCACTTATGGCTACAGTGCTAACTACGCTTTACTAGAGGGCATCTCAAGGTGACATCCGCTCATATCTAAGGTTTAGCTGCCTCGTTTGTGTCCGCAACGGGTTCGCTGCGAAAGAGCGGCTTTAATTCCGGTGCGGCCCTGGTAAGTCCCTCAACGACGAGACGGGCAAACATCACACTGCCTTTGGCATTTAGATGTGTGTTGTCATATTGATTGTTTTCCTTCATGGGACTGAATTCCAAGCATTTTTCTTTGCCGAGTTTCTCGCATAATTGTTTGCTGCTGGTGTACAGGTCGACAACCGGCACGTTCTTTTCCTTAGCGAGCGACTTAACTGCTTCAGCATAGGGAGTCAGGGTGGAGTTAATCTTATTGGGGTCGGATTTGTCCCACTGGCGGCGCACCATCGAGGTTACCAATATCGGCTTTGCTCCGATTGCTCGAACTTCATTTATGTATTGTGTCATATATTCACGATAGGTGGTATTGGGGTCTGTGGTGCGTTCGCCTTTGTTGGGTTCATCATTGTGGCCGAACTGGATTAAATAATAATCGCCTTTAAGGACCAGCGCCTTCGTCAAGCGGCCCTCGCTAATGAAGCTTTTGGAGCTTCGGCCGCCGATGGCTGTATTAATGCACTCCGCACGGTCGGTAAGAAAACTCTTAAAGCCGGGGCCCCAGCCCTGCCTGTCTGAGACCGTCGAATCACCCATCAGGACGAAACGAATCTTATGGTCCGGCAATTTTGCCGTAACAGGCGGCACGACGGATGGCGCTGCAGGCGGCGCCGCTGCATTAGCGTCCTTGACCGTTTTGGGCTGGTAATTGGGCGCCGGACTGCAATTTTTGAAAGTAAGTCCGGAGGTTGAATTAGAATCGATTGTCCAGGGTGGTGTACTGTTTGTAATATTGATTGTGTCAAATGTGCTGTTTGTGCAATATTTGATATAGGCCCCGCCGGACGCGGCGCCATCTATGGAAACGTTGCTCAGAGAAAGATTAGTATGCGGCGTGCCGGCTAATCCGCTGACATAAATTCCATACTTTTTAAGGTTGGTGCAGGTAATGTTCTTTACTGTGATATCCTTAAATTGTCCCGGGCCGCCCGATGGATAATCGCAGCCGTAAGAACTGTCGAAAAATATCGCGGAATGTTTGGCAATATTTTTGATGTTAATGTCCCTGCAGAGGACGTTTCTGGCTCCGCCGCCTTGTTTGGTTCCGGTTTTGAACCTGAGGCCGATATCCGTTCCGTCAAAAACGCAGTCCTCTACTAAAACATTCTGAATCCATGCCCCTGTAAAACTGCCGAAAACTACGCCGCCGTGACCTCGTTTGGCAATACAGTTGAAAACCCTGATATTGTTGTCGGGGCAATTTTCTTTTACGCCGTCAGCGCCGACACCTGCATTAAAATTAATGCAATCATCACCGGCGTCGAAACTCGAATTGAAAATATATGCTGTGTCACTTGTCGCAAGGTCAATGCCGTCGGCATTATGAATATCGTAAGTAGTAACCGTAAGTCCGTTTACTGTGATATTTTTGGAGTAGCTGATAAAGATGACGTGCATCGGGGAGTTTACCAGTGTGAGTCCGCCGAGATATAAGCCATCAACACCTTTTACGGTAATCATATCAGCTCTGGCGCTGTCTTCATTGGCGTCCTTTGCCTGGTTACTGCCCAGTATTGTATCCTTGTGCCCGATTATAGAACCGACAGCATCAGAACCGCCGTTTACGGTGCCTGAACCGCAAATTCGGATATTGGTAATGCTTCCGTATGTTGTGGCGTAAGCGTTTATCAGGCCCATATAATTATTGCCTGATGCATAATAGGGGAATCGTTTGCTTGTTAACGGATAATCAGCGGTGTTATCGCTGCCTCGCAAAATTCCGTCAATTTGGAGTGTCATGTTGCTTTTTAAGAAAAGAGCGCCGCTGACAAATGTGCCGGAAGGGATTAAAACTTTTCCGCCCGGTGTGCATTCATCAATGGCTTTTTGTATTGCGGCGGTATTTAATGTTTTGCCGTCGCCGACTGCGCCGTATGCCGTAACATTAAACACTTTCATTGGAGGAGCTGTTGATTGTATGACTTTATTGCTGGGCCCAGATTCTTCTCCGGATGCATCTACGGCTTTTACAATAAGTGAATAAGGAGAATTGGCTTCCAATCCTGTAATATTGTAAAAAAGGTTTTTTGTGTTGCCGGCCAAAGACCCGTTTTGATAGACGTTATAACTGACAACATTTGAATAATCTGACGGTTTGCTCCAAATAGCCGTAATGCTCGAATCATCATAAGCCATAGGGGGAACCATCAATTTTTGAGGCGTAGCAACAAATACAGCTTTACTAACGGCCGTTTTTGGTGCGTTGGAATCAGGTATAGTTGAACCCTGGGCCTGTTTTTGGAAGGCAGCGCAACCGAACCATATTGAAAAGGCGACGAATAGAATGAGGTTTTTTCGCATACCGGGCACTCCAAAGATTTTATCAAAATACGGCCTTTAAGGAACTTCCATTCTAATATGCCGCTAAGTTTCCAAGGTAGTCTTTTTGCGCAAAAAAAAGGATAATATCGCGCAAATATTCCTATCCGGCCGAAATTTTACCAGGTTTTATGTTATAATGATATGCAAATTGGTTGTCTTTTGGAGTAGCAGGTATGAAAAGAGCATTTTTGGCGGCAGGGGTTGCTGCGGTTACATCGTTCTTGGGAGGTATCTTAGTTTTATGTTTATGCTTTTCATCAAATGTCCTTGCCGCAGCAGACGGCTGGGCCAGTCAGAACGGCGGCACCACAGGCGGCCAAGGCGGACCGACTGTAACTGTAACTGATGAACCCAATCTCATTAAGTACGCCTCAAGCACTACACCAGGTCCATATATTGTCCAGGTCTCAGGCACTATCACTATCACTGACTCGGATGGTATTCGTCTCAGTGCGAAAAAAACCCTCAGGGGCATAGGTGAGAATCCGACCCTCATAGGAAACATCAATTTTACAAACCGTGATAGTAATATGGTTATTGAGAGATTGAACATCACCAATCCTTATAAAGGAAGTGCATACGATGGCATCAGTTTAAAGCAGGACATAAACAATGTCTTTATCACAAAGTGCACTTTCTATGATTGTGGTGACGGCGAACTTGACATAACCAACCGATCCAACTATGTTACCGTATCATGGTGCAAGTTTTACTATACCCCTTCTGCTCCGGATCCCGGCCACACCTTCTCAAGTCTCGTCGGCGCCAGCGACAGTCAAACCGCTGACAGGGGCAAGCTAAAAGTAACCTACCACCACAACTGGTGGACCACTGGGTGCAAAGAAAGAATGCCTCGCGTCCGTTTCGGCCAGGTTCACGTCTATAACAATTATTACAGCGATCTTGTGGCCGGCGGTTATTGTGTTGGTGTAGGCGTTGAATCCAACATTCGGGTAGAGAATAACTACTTCAATAGCGTACCCAATCCCTGGGCAGATTACTATACCGGAAATGGGGCCGCGGGAGCAATCGGCTGGAATACCGGCAATGTATTTTACAACTGCACAACTCCAACATGGGCAACAAACAACTACGCGACGATCTTTACACCGCCCTATTCTTATACACTCGACAATGCTCAAGATATCCCAATTATCGTACAAAACGGTGCAGGCGCCGACGGCAACGATACGACGCTTCCACACTGGGCCTTTGGTCCTTACGGCGACTTCGACCGCAGCGGTATAGTGGATATGAACGACCTTAAGCAGTTTGTTGATTACTGGCTGGTCACTGACTGCAATCAACTTGCCAATGCAGATTACAATGGCGATTGTAACGTTAATTTCTATGAATTTGCTCTCTTTGGCGGTAACTGGAGATACATTCCACCCGATACCACTGCTCCGGCAGCACCAAAAGACCTGTGGGCATTAGGCAGTAATGGAACAGTCCCACTGGACTGGGCCGACAATAACGAACCTGATTTTGCCGGTTATAATATATATCGTTCGACAACATCAGGCAGCGGCTACAGCAAGTTAAATGTCTCGCTTCTGAGTAACTCAAATTATACCGACAATAGTGTCGTAAACGGCACGATGTATTACTACGTTGTAACAGCGGCAGATACTTCCTCGAATGAGTCCGGCCACTCGGTCGAAGCATGTGCCGTGCCCGACAGCAACGCCAACATTATCCTTCAGGAAAATGCCACGGGTTTTTGCGGTGTTGATGGTCCTGTCGAAAGTGAGTGGGCCGGCTTCACCGGCGCCGGTTACGCAAATACGGACAACGCTCTGGGCAAGGGCGTTAACTGGAAAATAAACGTGCCTTCCGACGGCAACTATACTTTTGTATGGAGATATGCTCTTGCCAGCGGCGATAGAACAGGCAAACTAATTGTAAACGGCGCTACACTTGTACCGAGTATCAGTTTTCCGGCCAGCGGCGCCGTGACAACCTATATCGAAACTACACCGATTGATGTAGCCCTGACCGCCGGCATTAATGACCTGCGCCTTGAAGCGACAACTGCCGATGGACTGGGGAATATCGATAACCTGAAAATAACCGGCATTAATCCTCAGGCAGCAGGTTGTCAGTAGCAACAATCAGTAATGATTTTCTTTCGGAGTTGTAGTGATGAAGAAAACTATTTTGCGGTTGGCGATAATGCTGTGGATACTTTTTGCGGCGTATCCTGCGTATTGCAGTACTTATTTTGTTGACCCAAATGGCAATGACAGCAACGTTGGCGATATCAACCATCCCTTTAAAACGATTCCCCATGCTGTCGGAGTGGTTGCGGCCGGCGATACAATTTATCTTCGCGGCGGCAGACATTATTATAGCGCGAAAATTTCCATATCCAAAGTCGGGACAAGCAGCGCCAGGTATAATCTGATTGCTTATCCAGGAGATGCGAACAGACCAATCCTCGATTTTTCCGCAATGGCATATGACAGCAGCAATCGTGGGATAAGTTTAAGCGGACAATACTGGCATATCAAGGGTCTGGATATTTACAAAGCCGGCGACAATGGAATGAATATCAGTGGCTCAAATAATATTATTGAATTCTGTTCTTTCTATGAGAATTGCGACAGTGGTTTACAATTAGGCGGGGGGGCGTCGAATAATCAGATTATCAATTGCGATTCATACTATAATTATGATTATCTTTCAAGTACACCCGGAGGTAATGCCGATGGCTTTTCTCCAAAACTCGATGTCGGCACAGGCAATTATTTCTACGGCTGCCGGTCATGGCAGAATTCTGATGATGCGTATGATGGATATCTGACCACAGCTAATGAGGTAACTACTACTTATGAGAAATGCTGGGCTTTTAAGGCCGGGTATCTTAAAAATGGCTCTGTAAGCCAGGGTAATGGCAATGGCTTCAAGATGGGTTCTTCGACCAATAATCATAATGTCATTCTGAAGAACTGCTTGTCATTCCAGAATAAAGCCAAAGGATTTGACCAAAATCACAATAAAGGTTCGATGACACTTTACAATTGCACGGCGTATGGTAATGGGGGTGCTAATTTTTCCATTTATGAAACCCTGGCTACCGGTAAAACAGCAACCGTTAAAAATGGTGTCGCTTATACAGGCGGCACGAATAATCTTGGCACCTTTGTCGTACAAGCGACAAATAGCTGGATGAGCCCCTTTGTTGTTACCAGTGCGGATTTTGTAAGTACTGATCCTTCTGCAGCTTATGGCGCACGAAAAGCTGACGGCAGTTTGCCGGACATTAATTTTATGCACCTTGCGGCCGGAAGCGATCTCATTAATGGTGGAACTAATGTCGGACTGCCGTACCACGGCAGTGCACCTGACCTCGGATACTTTGAGTATGGCGGATGTACAAGCCCGGCCACCTCTGACCTCAATGGCGACTGCGAGGTGGATTTCTTCGACTATGCTCTATTGACTGACGTATGGGCAGGCGACCTGATGGACATTGCTCAATTCGCAATAGAATGGCTGACCTGCAATAGAGACCCTGCGAGCGAGTGCTGGCAGCAATAAAACCAACGCCGTCTAATGAGCATTGCTTCGCGATTAAAATCTTGAAAGTTTTACTATAAAGCTTATTTTTGAATGGATGGACGCAAGCTCAAACAGACGGTCTTTTTTAATTTGCCTGATATTAGGACTAATTACCTTTGCCGTTTTTTATCAGGTACACAGTTTCAAGTTTATTACTTATGATGACCCCTATTACGTCTATAAAAACCCGGATATACAATCTGGCATCACGCTTGAATCCATCAAATGGGCTTTTACCACCGGTTGGACGGCCAACTGGCATCCGTTAACATGGCTGTCGTATATGCTGGATTGGCAGCTTTTTGATTCTAATCCTGCGGGTTATCACGTTGTTAATCTGATTTTTCACATTGCGAACACTCTGCTTCTTTTTATTGTCCTCAGGCAGATGACAGGTTCGATTTGGCCGAGCGCTTTTGCGGCGGTTTTATTTGCTCTTCATCCGCTTCACGTCCAATCCGTCGCGTGGGTATCCGAACTCAAAGATGTGCTGAGCACTTTTTTCTGGGTGCTCACAATGTGGGCATATTTCCGTTATGTGAATAAGCCGGGCATCAGCCGATATTTGTGGATAGTTATATTTCTCGCCCTCGGTTTAATGTCAAAACCTATGCTGGTAACTTTGCCTTTTGTATTGCTTCTGCTTGATTATTGGCCGCTTGAGCGTTTTAGGCGGCGCACACTTTTCTATTTGATTGGAGAGAAAATTCCTTTCTTTGTCCTCTCGGCGGCTTCAAGTATTGTTACATTTCTTGTACAGCGAAGCAGCATAGCGGTAGTATCGCTTAATGTGCTCCCTTTAAAGTTCCGTATTCTCAATGCTTTTGTTTCTTACACAGGATATATAGAGAAAATGTTTTGGCCGGGTCGCTTAGCCGTATTCTATCCGCACCTCGGCCGAAATATATCGGTGATGTATGCCGCGATATCAGCCGGTTTTCTGCTGGCCGCAACTGTTCTTGTGATTCGATTTGGAAAAAATCGCCGATACCTGGTGACAGGATGGTTCTGGTACATCGGAACGCTTGTGCCCGTCATCGGCATTGTCCAGGTCGGCATCCAGGGTATGGCAGACCGTTATAGTTACATTACACTGACGGGTTTATTTATTATCATTGCCTGGGGAGTGCCGGACCTGCTAACAAAATGGCGATATAAAAAAATCGTACTTGCTTCATTGGCGCTGCTGATTGTTTCAACCATATCGATAAGTACTTATAATCAGCTTCGGTACTGGCGAAACACCTTGACTTTGTTTCAGCATGCTATTGACGTGACAAAAGATAATTTTATGGCGATGAATGAATTGGCCTGGTATTTAGCGGTTGACCCGAGAATTACAGCGCACAATCCTCACAGGGCAATACAGCTTGCCGCAGAGGCCTGTAAAATTACCCATTACATTGACATTGGAAATTTGGATACCCTTGCTGTCGCTTATGCCGCGGCAGGCAATTTCAGTAAAGCCATAGAAGTAACTGGAAAAGCCGTGGAATTGAGCCAATCTTCCGACCAGGGAACGCTCAAAAAGGAACTTGAAAACCGGCTGGCCCTGTATAAGGCCGGCAAACCTTATATCGAAAATGAGCAATAAATTGACTAAGTACAGCAGTTTTTGGATTTGTCTGACATTGACGCTTACCACCGTAGCGGTCTATTGGGAGGTATGCAGCTATGATTTTGTTAATTATGATGACCGCGGCTATGTTTATAAAAATCCGAATATCCAGGACGGCATAACACTCCAGGCGGTCAAATGGGCATTTACTACCGGTTATGCTTCCAACTGGCATCCCTTGACATGGCTGTCGCATATGCTCGACTGGCAGTTCTTCGGCCCTAACGCCGGTGGCCATCACCTTACTAATCTTATATTTCACATTGCAAATACCCTGCTTCTCTTTCTTGTCCTAAGGCGAATGACAAACGCCTTTTGGCAAAGCGCATTTGTCGCAGCTTTATTTGCCCTTCATCCGCTGCACGTCGAATCCGTCGCCTGGATTGCTGAGCGTAAAGATGTCCTGAGCACATTCTTTTGGATACTGACGATGTGGGCATATCTGCGATATGTCAAACATCCGAATGTTTTGCGTTATCTGTTTGCGCTGTTAATGTTTGCTTTCGGTCTTATGTCAAAGCCGATGCTGGTAACTCTGCCTTTCGTGCTTTTGCTTTTGGACTATTGGCCCCTTGAGCGTTTTGGGAAGCGGACGATTTTCTATTTGATTCGTGAAAAAATTCCTTTCATTGTTCTCTCGACAGCTTCAAGCGTTATTACTTTTCTCGTACAGCGAAGCAGCGGGTCAGTAGTAACAACTACTGTGATTCCTCTGCAGGTTTTCGTTTCCAATGCTTTTGTTTCTTATGTAAAATATATAGAGAAAATGATTTGGCCGAGTCGTTTGGCCGTATTGTATCCGCACCCGCTCAATAATTTGACAGCCGGACAGGTTGCAGCGGCGGTATTGATATTGTTGGTGATATCCGTTTTGGTAATTCGCCTGGCCGCGAGCCGCAGGTATTTACTCGCAGGCTGGTTCTGGTATCTCGGAACGCTTGTCCCCGTCATCGGCTTTATTCAGGTTGGAAATCAGGCTATGGCTGACCGCTATAGTTATATTACACTAACGGGTTTATTTATTATTATCGCCTGGGGGGTGAGTGATCTTTTGGCCAGATGGAAATATAAAAAAATCGTACTTGCTTCATTGGCAGTGCTGATTGTTTCAACCTTATCGATATGTACTTATAATCAGCTTCGCTACTGGCGAAATACCCTGACTTTGTTTCAGCACGCTCTTGATGTGACCGAGAATAACTATATAGCGCATCTTCAGATGGCCGAATTTCTCTACGAGCAGCAAAGATTGGACGAGGCCGTCACGGAGTATCAAAAATATCTTCAGATAATGCCTAATGACCCTGACGTGCTCAACGCTTTTGGCGTTATACTTGGCCGGCTGGGCAGACACGATGAAGCCGTCAGGTATCTTATCAAAGCTCTGCAAATCAAACCCGATTTTGCTGATGCTCATGCCAATATAGGCTATGCCTTGATAATTCGAGGCAATCTCGATGAGGCCGCGGTGCATCTTGCTAAGGCACTGCAGCTTGACCCTAACTCTGCCTTGGTGCACTACCATTTCGGAAATATTCTGGTACAAAGCGGCAAAATCAATGAAGCTGTCACACACTTCGAAAAGGCTCTGCAGCTGAAGCCGGACTGGGTTGAGCTTATGAATACAATGGCCTGGTATTTGGCAGTAAATGAAAAAACTGCGGTTCGCAATCCAGACAAAGCGGTGAAACTTGCCCAGCGGGCCTGTGAACTTACTAACTATGAGGAACCTGAATTATTGGATACACTGGCCGTTGCTTATGCTGCGGCGGGCAACTTCAGTAAAGCCATAGAAGTAACCGGAAAAGCCCTGGAATTGTGCCAATCTTCCCAGCGGGCAACACTTAAAAAGGAGCTTGAAAGCCGGTTGGTTCTGTATAAGACGGGCAAACCTTATATCGAAAATGAGCAATAAAAGCAACGCGGTCTAATGAGCGTGGTAAAGCTGGCGGTATTTCTGAGGCAGCATTCCGGTGATTTTTATAAAGGCGCGTCTCATATTTGAGGTGTAATGAAATCCTGAGTGGGCGGCTATTTCATCGATTGGAAGATTTGTCTCAATGAGCATTGCTTTAGCGATTTCGAAGTGCGCCTGAATGATTTCATCGTGTACGGATTTTCCGATTAAATCATGGAACTTCAACTGCAGCAGGCGCTTGCTCATGCAAACGTGGTTGGCGATTGCATCGACCTGAAGCGGAGTATTGCCGTTTTCCCTGATATACTTCATAGCTTCTACGATAGTAGGGTTGTCGATTGCGTAGATATCCGTTGAGCCGCGTGTTTCGACATGCGTCGGCTGAATTTCTATGCACTGTCCCCGCATAGTTTCATGTCCTGCTATCATTTTGTCGAGCAGTTTGGCGGCATCGTAACCGGCTTTTTTGAAATTAAACGCGATGCTCGACAGCGGCGGGTCGCAGATATTGCAGATAGCATTGTCGTTATTGACGCCGAGGATGGCGATTTCGTCCGGAATGTTGAAGCCGGCTTCTTTGGCCACATTGATCAAATAGCAGGCAAATATGTCGCAACTGGCCAGTATGGCTACCGGCTTGGGGAGTTGTTTAAGCCATTCTATTAGTTTCTGTTGGCCGGTGTTGAGAGCCGTGTTAATCCATAGTCTGGTAAATGGCGTCATATCATTTTTAAGAAGCACCTGCTTTTCTTTGAACACATGCACATTATAACCCCTCTTGGCCAGATATTGGGAAAAGTGTTCCAGCCTTTCAGCGGACCACCTTGCCTGCGTAAGGCCGAAAAATGCAAGATTTTTGAATTTCTTTTTCAGCAGATATTCGCAGGCCATCTGTGCGACCTCCTGGGAATTCGCGCTTACAAAGGGAAGATTGAGCAAATTTTGTATCGTGGCCACTCCTATCACGGGTATGCCGATCTGGAGCAATTCTTTTGCCTTTATAGTTGTCTGTATGCTTACAAAAGCGCCTTTACAGCCTCTTTCCTTGAGAAACGTCAGTGACTTTAGCGAGCAATCAGGCCAGGTAATCAACTGCCGGTCTCCCTTGTCACGGATGTATTGAGAAATGCCGGCCATCAACCCTTCGGTGTTGTGAGTGATATTATTGTGAGCGAAAGCTATTTTTATTTTCTCTTTCATCTCATCATTACCTTTGTCTGTTCTTTAGTTTTTGCGTGAGCACAAAAGGCTTTCGAGAAAACCGAAGTGGTGAACTATTATATCGATTGAAATGGATTTGTCAACATGCTGCAACTTGTAAGCTGGGATAGCCGTACATCACGCGCCGATTTTCATTTTTGAGATAGTGAATTTCAAATGATTTTTCGCAGGCGCAGCGGCAATATTCGCAATGCAGTATAATCTGGCAAAGAGCATATTTTCTCTTTTTATTTTTGTTTTTCTTGAGCACCGAACCCCATGGACGAGCAAATAATACGGCCTTTGCGGGTGAAACCAAGGGCAAAATTCCCAAAAAAGTAAGAATTCAAAGTATCAGCTGACAGATATCGCCGGAACATCAAAATTAGCGATTTAGCCGGCTTTTTTGGGCCTAAGCATAAAATACATAATTTTTTGTAAGTTCTCGAATTTTATTGCGTTAAAACTGCTGGGCAATTTTAAGAAAAAACAGCATATCTAAGCATAATTAGGAGCTAACCCCTTGATTTTGATGCAGTTACGGCCTTTGCGCGAAATCGACTTTATTAGTGCGCAAAATGGCCTTGTTTTGAATGTTAATTTTTGAGAGAATTGTTTAATGAAGAAGTGTGCCTTGTATATGCGGTGCCTGGTGTGTGCCGGGTACCTGTTGTGAATACAAGTAGAGCGCGCGTATCTTTTATTGTTTTAGTTTTTGGAGGAGATGAGAATGAGAATGGGAAAATGTGTAGGTGTATTATTAGTTGTGTGTCTTATGGCCAGCAGTGCGTTTGCAACTAACAGCTGGACTGCCTCAACCGGCTCTTGGGGCACGGCAAGTAACTGGAGTAACGGAGTGCCTACCGGTACTGAGCAGGTCAAGATTCTTGCAGGCAAGGTATGTACTTTGGATGTTGCTGCGGGAGGTATAGGTATTGGCAACGGGTCTAAACTTACTGTAGGTACTGCCAGCACAGGATTAGCCGAGCTGGATATTACAAGTACTGGATCCGTCACCTCAGGAATAGAGTTCCAAGTTGGCGATGCCGGCAGCAAAAACGGCAAGGTAGTTCAGACCGGCGGAACCGTTACTTTGTCCAGCGGAACCGGCGGCAACACAAAACTCGAAGTGGGATATAAGGACAGTATCGGCTCTTACACCATATCCAGCGGCTCTATAGTTGGAGATGCTTCTAAGAGCCAATTGCTTTTAGGGTGTTCCGGTAGTACAGCTGGTGGAAATGGAACATTTGATGTGCAGGGAATGGGCAGTTCTATCAGCGTTGCGTATCTTTATATTGCGTGCCAAACTAGTTCAGTCACGTATAACTGTACCAGCAATCTCGAATTCGAGATTAATGGCGGCGTAAGTGCAATTGGCGCGGGGAGTGTTTATATTGACCCGACAAATGCAGTTGGCTCAATTGCAAATCTGTACGTTACGAAAACCGGCGCACTTCCAGGTGGTAATATCCTCCTGATCGACAATAAGGGAGGCAGTGCGGTGGGAGGCGCGTTTGATAATGTGGCATGGGGCAGCACTATAACTCTTGGCAGTGTTGCCTATACACTGACAAACCAGTATTGCAGCGGTCTAGACGGAGACAGCTTAACTAATGATGTCGCTTTGATAATTCCGGAACCTGCCACAATTGCATTGCTCGGTTTGGGCTTGCTTGCCTTAAGACGCAACAAAAAGTAAGAAGTTTATCAGAATTCAGAACTCAGGGCCATATTCGATATATGAGTATGGCCCTGAGGCGATTTGGGCGGTCATAGTTGTCTGTATATGCTCTTTTGCAAGTCGAAGAGAAATATTACTGTTGTCAAGGCATCATTCCGGGATTCTTGGATTCTTACAGGTTTTATTTATTTATTATAGTCCGGGGGCCTTGCGTAAATAGTAATAATACTAACAGGTGTTTTTGGTCTGAAGCGGTGCACTTCAGATTAAAATTCAGAATGTATTGTAAATCTTAATTTCTCGGCATATAGGGTTGGCTTTTTGTCTTATGAGGAGGACATAGCTATGAAGAGTAGAATGATATGGATGGCTTTGGCAGCGGTGATATTGGTTTCTACGAACGCGTGGGCGTTATGGAATCCCGATACGGATCCCTGTCTGGTTTTCAACATGAATTTTGAGACTTACAGCAACGCAGCGCATACGACCACGAGTACAGTGCTTGTACCCACCCCCGCCCCTCCCCATTATCCTGTTGGAACGCTGGATTCTTATAATGATGTCAACTATAATGTGTTTGGAGAAACAAGCGCTACCGGTCTCGGTAAGGACGCTAATTTCGCGGCGGTGCATGACTTTTCCGCTGGTGCCGCTGTAGGGTCAGACGGCCCATGCCCCAATGATGTCAGGCTGGTTGTGCCGGGAAATACAGCCATCTTCGACCTTGGCCTTCCGGCAGTTAAGCATACGTGGACATTCTGGTTCAATGCGCCGAGTATCACTGATGGCACTATAATAAGACATGCAAGTAACTACGCGTACTACTACCTCTTTGACCCGGATAACTATAATACGTATAGGAATTACATATGGGAAATACGCATATACGGCGGCAAGCTCACGTTTTATCACAAGAACAACTGCCTGAAGATGGAGACGGCATCGACACTGAGCGATTTGGGGCTTACAGTCAACACATGGCATCATGCAGCCGTTGTAATTGACAGAAGTACTGCTGTAGAAACATCTGTTCCTACAACGCAGCAAAGCTGTAAGATATACATCGATGGTCTTGAGGTGCCTATCATAGTTACTTCTGTTAATACTCTCACTATGAATATTAACAGTTTTTATGACTCGCCTTTATGGATTGGAGCCGGGGAACGTGTATTTAACGGCTTGCTCGATGAGGTACGTCTTTTTACCGGCGACCTGAATTCGGTGCAGGTCAGTCTTCTGTATCAGTGCGATAAAACCCTGCCGATAGCCCTGCTCCCTATTCCGAGGTCTTCGGGTGTGGTTATTGGAACAGGTCTGAGCTGGGTGCCTGCCGGCAGCACGCCTGCGCCTACGGGACAGAGCGTATATTTCGGCACGGATGTGAATAATATGTCTTCTGTAGCGACAGGCAATGGCTCTATGAATTCGGTATCAAATGCCCAACTTGGCGGACTATTAACGCTTAATACCACGTATTATTGGTATATTCGTTCAACCATCAGCGGCAATGATGTGAATGGGCCTCTCTGGTCGTTTACGACCGAAACAGGTAAAGCAATAAATCCATCTCCAATCGACGGTGCGATAGATATAAATGATAGCAATGTTCATTTGTCCTGGACCACTCCTACGACGGCAACCTATACGGTTTATGCGTCATCAGTAAGGTCGCTGGTGGAGTCCAATGATATAAGTGTGCGGATTGCCAATGGTATCTCAGACCCCTGCGTCATCTATGACCCCTGCAGCAGAGGTCAAATCTTCTGTTGGCGTGTAGACAGCAATTATGGCGGCTCAATAGGAACGGTAACGGGAGATATATGGAGTTTCCGCACCAAGCCGTACGAGCTCGTCTTCAACACCGACGATGCCGCGACGACCTATGCTGACCATGCTATTCCGGGTCTGACGTGTGTGCTCCATTCGTCCGGCTGGTCAGACCCTTGTGCCACAGCTACCTTGGATGGTAATGTAGCTGTATTTAACTTCCCGAACGGCTTTAATTACGACAGGCGTTACGACATTGTCGTAGTGCCCAGTGTTCGTCCCCAAGATACTGATATTAACACTTCCACACCGCTTGCTATTCACGTAACAGGTGATTTCTATTTCGACGGCAGGGTGCAGATTGCCGGAGATGATATTACGACTACATCTCAACTTCTTACCTATGCGCGTTCGGGCGGTTTCCCCGGTCCCAAGAACAATCAGGATACGAGTGTTTGGACGACTACACCAAGACCTGCTCCTGCTGATTACTGGAATTCATATACCTTTAATCCGGCTAATAGTACCACGATATTCCATAATCGCTTTGGTAACGATTCTACTCCTAGTGGTACCGCACACTACATTTATGAACCGACGGACGCTGCCAAGAGGGCATTTGGCCCCGGTATTCCGGTAAACCCGCCATATAAAGGCGGCGGCGGCGGCGGTGCCGGCGGTGTCGGCGGCGACAGCGGCCGCGGTTATTACTATGGCGTATTTTCCGGCGGCCCCAGCTATGGCGATAAGGAAGTGCCTGTTCCGTTTGGCGGCAGCGGCGGCGGATGGGGCGGCAGTAGTTCTCCGGGCGGGGCCGCGGGCGGCGGCGGTATTGAGATTGTCACTACCGGCAACGTAACCCTTGACGTTAATTCCCAAATATTAGCCCATGGCGGCAGTCAACTGTGTTCGTCAACGGGCTACCCGGGCGGCGGCGGCGGCGGCGGTTCAGTAAGAATCATTGCCGGCGGCTCTGTTACAAATAGGGGTATTATAGATGTAAACGGCGGCAAAGGCGGCGATGGTTCGTCAGGCAATAATTTAGGCGGCGGCGGCGGCGGCGGCCGTGTGGCCATTTTCTACGGCACCACCTATTCGAATACCGGAACAATCGCAGCTAACGGCGGTTTCAGGGGGGCATGGTATAACGATCCATGTGATCCCGGTCTTCCGTGCGGTCTTGCCAAAAGTGGTCAGAATGGCACTATCTATGTTGTGAACAGTTCGACAGTTTCGCCCAAGAAGGCCTCGGCGCCAACTCCGAAAAACGGCGATAAGACGGTTTACACGGGTCATCCTGACCCCTGTACTATCAAGTTAAAATGGTACTCCGGTTACGGCGGCACGACTGATGTTGTTTACTGCGACACTAACCCGACGCCGACCACTTCGAGAGGTTCGGTTTCCGCGACCCGCGGCCAACATGATGTAAATATGACTGTTTCTTCCGGAAATACCTACTATATGAAGGTTGTAACTGACGGCACCGTCAGCAGTGATATTTGGTCCTTCAGTACGCGTAACTGGCAGTGTCCGCTTGCGGTTTCCGGAGCTTACCCACACGCGGGTGGATTGGAATGGGACACGAATCATGACTGCGTCATTGGTTTTGAAGATTTCGAGTATTTTGCGGATGATTGGCTAAACAGTGAATTGGGCGGATACACGCTCGATTTTAATAGTTTTGCCTGGTTCGCAAATGAATGGAGACAGTGTGCGAACAGGACAGACGGCGGTTGTGCCGGCTTTTAAGCCGGTTTAGATGTGAATGAATGGTTGTTAAACAGATGTCTTTTCAGGATGAGATGATAGGGGTAATGCCATGGAAAGAAAACAAGGTTTTACATTAGTCGAATTGCTGGTCGTAATCGCGATTATCGCCCTGCTCATGGGGGTGCTTTTGCCTGCATTGAACAAGGCCAGAGAGCAGGCCAGGCGCGCAGTTTGCGCCAATAACATAAAGCAAGTTGGAATCGCGATAACGGCGTATACCTCTGATAGCGATAAAATGCCCTATTATGGCGAGAAGTATCAGAATCCGCCTCCTGCTAATGGCCGTGACACCGGAACAATACATCCTTTCGTTGTGTACAGGGATGACCAGAGATTTGGTGATCCTACGACGGGTCCGCTTATCCCAATGAGACTGGCCTGTCTTTATGCTCGCAACTACATAACAGATGGGAAAATATTTTATTGCCCGTCCAATAAGGACCCCACTTATATATATAAATCGTATACCGTAGGCACGGGTATAAACACCGACGGCAGATGGGGCACTTTGCCGCAGGCTTTTAACACAAAAAATTCGTGGGTGCGCATGGGATACTCTTATTATCCGATAGATGATAGTCTCGGAAGCGGCCCTCCTGGTCTGGTGCCGGATAGTTATCTCGGTATATTCAATGTGCCTTTATATACGGCAAAAACATTTACTCAGCTCAGCAAGAATAGCCCGTATTTGACAGATGTTATTTGGTCAAGAGACGGCATAGCTCATAAAGGGGGAATAGACCGTACGAACAATCATGTACAAAATGCCGGAATCAATTCCTTGTTTAAGGATGGGCATGTCAGGTTTGTTGGAGATGAGAAGGTTTCGTATCAGCCTACGCTTGCGGATTCTATTACACAGGGCTCAATTTTCGATAATGCATATTGGACTAACTGGGATCCTGTGGGCGGCAGGCCGTCGGATGATGATGATTGCAGATTTCTTTTCTACGGTGTATTCAAGATGATTAAGCCCTGATGATTTGGTCCGGCAATGCAGAATTGAATCGCCATAGGGGTATAATGATAATGTCCTGGTTGCACGGAACAGGTATTTTCCGGGGCAGGGATGCGCGAGGGGGAAAAGCGAGTGTTAAAGAGTAGTTCAATTTTTGTTTTTTTTTGCCTTGTGCCGGTGTGGGCAGGCAATGCCTTGGCTGTTGACGCCTTCCCCGGTGCGGAAGGTTCCGGCCGTCACGCAACAGGAGGTCGCGGCGGGACAGTTTACGAAGTAAACAACCTCAATAACAGCGGAGCCGGCTCTATCGTCGATGCCGTAAGCCAGCCAAACAGGACGATTGTGTTCAGGGTATCCGGCACTATTCCGCTGGGGTCTGTTATTCTCGAGCCGAAATCCAATATAACAATCGCGGGCCAGACCGCTCCGGGTGACGGCATCTGTCTGAAGGGCCGTATTCATATAAAAAACAATGCGCACGATATTATCATTCGCTATATTCGTGTGCGCGTGGATGCAGGCGCTGCCAATTCCGCCGGCGACGCGATTGATATCGACAGCGGATATAACATTATTGTTGACCACGTCACGGCTTCTTATGCGCGTGACGAAACTATTTCTTGCCAGGAAAATTCCGATCATGTTACCGTCCAGTGGTGCATAATGAGCGAAGCGTTGACCTTTGAGAGCCACAGTTACGGTTCGCTTATAAGGGGTCAATACGGGCAGGAAAAAACATATCATCACAATCTGTATGCGCACAACCAGGGCCGAAATCCGAGGCCCGGCAACTATGTTGACGTTAACTCAGACCTCGAAGGTCTTCATTTCGATTTCCGCAATAATGTTGTGTATAACTGGTCGGGAAGTGTTTCGGGGTATAATGATGATTACACCGGGTTTGTCAGCCGTTATAACTTCATAGGCAATGACTTTATCAGGGGCCCGGAGTCATCCGGCGGCTTTTATGTCTTTCGCGAGAGCTCCATCGATGCCAACGGCTACTTTGCTGACAATGCCAAGAACGATGTCATACCGCCAACTCAGTGGCTTTTGGTTTATTTAAATCCTGATTATTTTACCTCCGGTGATCTGATAATCCGTTATCAAGCTTCGGCTTTAGTGCCGATGGAACCGGTGACAACAACCTCAGCGGCACAGGCCAAAATAGATGTGCTGGCCAATGCCGGCGCAAGTTATCCAAGGCGAGATATAATCGATACCCGTATCGTTAAAGACGTGCTCAACAAAACAGGACACTCCATTTACAATACTGACGCGCAGCCCGAAGGCGGCTGGCCTGCACTTAACTCGCTGCCCGCGCTGACAGACAGCGACCATGATGGAATGCCGGATATATGGGAGATTTCGCACGGTCTGGACCCAAATGATGCCAGCGACCGCAACGGCTATACCCTCGACTCTAACTACACTAATCTTGAGGTTTATCTCAATTGGCTGGTGTCTTCGGTCAGGACGGACATTGTTTATGATGGTATAGTTAATTTTTATGACTTTGCGGAATTTGCCAACCACTGGAATGTATCTACCGGCAATCCGCTTTACAGCAAAAGATATGATTTTGACCCTAATGTTATGCCTAATGGTATGATATCAATGGATGATTTCTTCTATATCGCGCAGGATTGGCTGACAAGCGGCCAGGAATATTAGTCCTGCGAGGAAAATTGGTGAATCATCCATATTCAATCATGACCAAAATTTTAGTCTGAAGCGCAATACTTCAGACCAAAATGTGCCTGAGCAGGCAAAAGGGAGCATTAATCTTATTAACAAGTGCCTCGGAATTTGAAGAGAAATATTTATGACAGGGAAGGTGTTTAAGTTGTCGGTGGTTTTATCTTTGCTGACAGGTTGCGCGTGTAACGCAATCCAGGACAGTAATGCGCCCTGGCAGCCGGATGTAAAACTATCCGGTTTGACCAGGCTTTTTGAGACCGGCAAAACCCGCCAGATCATAGTAAGTGCCGACGGCCATGCCGATTTTAATTCGATACAAGAAGCTGTTGATTCTGTCGGCAAGGGTAATAAAGAAAGAGTTGTCGTGCTGATAAAACCCGGTTTTTATAAACAGCAGGTTCTGATACCCAAAAATAAACCTTTTATTACCTTGCGGGGTGAAGACCCATATAAAACGATTATAAGCTATAATCTTAATCACGATATGAACAAGCCCGACGGCTCAGGTAAATACCTCTCTGATTGCGCGACGCTAATTGTTGACAGCAATGACCTTATACTGGAAAATCTTACCATTGAAAATACTTTCGGTCCTCATCCACAGGCGCTGGCGGCAAGGCTGATTAGCGAGCGTGCCATTGCCGTTAATTGCCGGTTTCTGGGCGGACAGGATACACTGATGGCGAATTCAGGCCGCCAGTATTACGTGAATTGTTTCATAGAAGGCGGCACGGATTTTATTTATGGTTATGCTCAGGCTGTTTTTGACAACTGCATGATACATTCCAAGGCCAACAGTCATATTACGGCCCACGCAGCTTCCGAGCCAAATCTTCCTACCGGCTTTGTTTTTTATAGTTGCCGGGTCACAACGGCCGATGGCATTATGACAGACCTGGGCAGGCCGTGGCGTCCTTATGCAAAGGTGGTTTATTATGATTGCTGGCTTGACAAAGGCATAAAGCCAGAGGGCTGGGATAACTGGCGCGACCCCAACAGAGAGAAAACAGCTTTTTATGCGGAATATAAAAGCTCCGGCCCCGGCGCTAATCCGTCATCGCGCGTGAAATGGTCGCATCAGCTTACCGATGTTGAGGCCAAAAAGTTTTTGCCGGAAAACTTTATGAAACTCGATGGGCATACTATTGACCAGTGGCTTCGGGAAATTCTTGATTTTCGCAAAACAACTGCTCTTAAGAATTAAATATTTATGAAAACCGTTAAGATTGCAATTTTTTGTTTGTTTGTATTGCTTGGTTTTAATAGCGCCTGGCCTGCTCTGGCAGCATTGCCGGCCTTTCCGGGCGCCGAAGGTTTCGGCAGGTATGCTGTTGGCGGGAGAGGTGGCCAGGTTATTGAAGTTACCAATCTCAATGACAGCGGTCCGGGCAGTTTAAGGGCGGCTGTAGACGCCAACGGCCCAAGAATTGTCGTTTTTCGTGTTGGGGGCTATATCGAGCTGAAATCGGTGTTGGATATTACCAAGCCGTATATTACTATTGCCGGCCAAACGGCTCCGGGTGACGGAATATGCCTTAAGAATTTTTATCTTGCTGTGCATGCCGACAATGTGATTGTTCGTTATTTGCGTGTGCGACCCAGCGATATCACAAAAGAGGAATTTGACGCCATCTCGGTTTTTAGTGGCCACAATATTATCATCGACCATTGCTCGGCAAGCTGGGCAATAGACGAAGTGGTCTCGGTAACTTCGAGGGGACCTACCCTGGGCAATGTTACTGTCCAGTGGTGTATGATTACCGAGAGCTTAAATTGCACTGCTCATCCCAAGGGGTGCCATGGCTACGCCTCCTTAATCCGTGGCGGATACGGCAATGGCATTACTTATCATCACAATCTTTATGCTCATCATGAAGGCCGAAGTCCCCGTCCGGGTAATTACGTTGACTTCAAACATGACCCATGCGGTTTAATTTTTGATTTCCGGAATAATGTGGTATATAACTGGGGCGGGAAACACGCGGGGTATAATGATGACGGAAGAAATGAGGCAAATAGTATTACTCATATGAACTTTGTTAATAACTATTATATACAGGGCCCCAATTCCACAGGCAATTATGCTTTCAGGGAATCTACCGCGGGCTGTACTGCGTATTTTAGCGGCAACTGGATGGATGGCAATTGCCCAAAAGATCCCTGGAGCTTAGTTGAATTTGTCGATTTTACCCAGGCACAGAAAGATGCGTATAAACAATTAGTCCCGATACCGGTTGCTCCGGTAGCTGATGAGGACGCCTTAACGGCATATAAGCGAGTTTTAGCAGGTGCCGGCACGGTATTTCCTGTCCGGGATGCAGTTGACAAACGTGTTGTGGGCAGCGTGATAAAAAAAACGGGCGGTATAATTAATCATATAGAAGAGGTCGGCGGCTATCCGACGATAGAGTCCGGCACACCACCTGTCGATAGCGACCACGACGGGATGCCTGATAAGTGGGAGTTGGCTGTTGGCCTTAATCCTTTCGATGCAAACGATGCCCGCAGTGACCGCGATGGCGACGGCTATACCAATATTGAAGAATATATTAACTGGCTGCCGCTGGGAAAGCCGATGCCGGGCAAATTGGCAGATGTTAATAGTGTCCGTGTGGTTGATCCTAATAGTGCTTTGCGGACTGGCGTTAGGCGCTAATTAAGTTCTTTTAGGAATTTTGAAGAGTATTCTGATGGATAAACTAACAGTAGTCAACATAGGCGGCTTTGGCCATTCAGATGCGGTTTTTCGCGATTTAGTTGGAATGCAGGAAGCCGAACTGATCGGGCTGGCTCCGGCATATCAGGGTGAAGACATTTCGAAACCCCTGCGACTTCAGCCGGCTGTCGGGAAGAAGGTATATGATGACTATAAACAGATGCTCAAGGAGCTAAAACCTGATGTGGCAGTAATCAGCACAAGACTTGACCTTATTCCACTCCTGATAATGGATGCCGCCGATGCGGGCTGTCACGTAATAGCTGAAAAACCGCTCGCTTTGGATTTGGCAATGCTCGAAAAAGTCCGTAAATCAGTGAAGCGAAATAAAATTAACCTTATGGCTATGCTGACTATGCGCAGTGACCCTCAATTTGTAGCCGCCCGGCAGGTTTATGACAGCGGTGCCATTGGCGAGGCTGTTTTAGTTAATGCCCGAAAGAGCTACAAATGGGGTACAAGACCCGACTGGTTTGGAGACAAGGACAAATACGGCGGCACAATAGGGTGGGTCGGCATACACGCCTTTGATTATATCAACTATATTACGGGTTTGGGTTTTACCAAAGTTGCCGCGATGCAAAGTAATTTTGCACATAGCGAACGGCCTGCCTGTGAAGATAATTGTGCCCTTGTGGCCGAACTCGCTAACGGCGGACACGCTACGATAAGTGTTGATTATTGCCGTCCGGAAATTGCCAATACTCACGGGGATGACTGGATAAGAATCGTCGGGACAAAAGGAGTGCTCGAGGCAAGCGGCTCTAAAAAGGAATGTTCTGTTATCAGTGAAGATAAAGGCATTTTTCAGTATCCGTTGCCCGACGGAAAAGATAAGATATTCAGCAGGTTTCTTTTGAACATCCTTGAGGGCAAAAGCAATGACGAAATCGCACAGGTTTCCTTTATGCTTACAAAAGTATGCCTGATTGCCCGCGAGGCTGCCCAGAAGAACAAGGTTTTGAATATAGAATAGTAATGGAACAGGCGATGATTAAGTTGGCGATGGTAGGTGCAGGCGGATACGCTTACGAATTGATAAAGCGGATCTGGGATTTGCCCGACAAAATAAAGCTGGTGGCAGTGACGAGCAATCCGACGAGAAAGTCGTCAGGCAGGTCGTTCTGTCAGAGCAAAGGCATTCCGATTTATGATGATACCGACCAGATGATTAAGAATGTCAAGGGAATTGCTGATGTGATTTATATTCCGGCACCAATTCACAAACATTTCAGTTTGACCACCAAGTGCATGGATGCCGGTTTTGATATTTTTCTTGAGAAGCCCCCCGTTGCCACCATACAGGACCTGGATGAACTGACAAGACATGCATTGAAGCGAGGCAAAAGGGTTCCTGTCGCGTTTCAATATTTGTATTCGGAGATTATACAGGAGTTAAAAAAACGGATCGTGGAAGGCCGTTACGGAAAGATAAAACGAGTGCGGGGCATGGCTGGCTGGCCCAGATTTGATACGTATTATAATCGCAGCGAGTGGGCGGGTAAGCTTCGTATAAATGGCGAATGGATTCTGGACGGGACGATTAATAATCCTCTTGCTCATATGTTGAGTGACGAATTGTATCTTGCTTCTATGAAACCCGGCGCGATGGCAGAGCCTGTAAGTGTCCAGGCAGAGTTGTATCATGGCCATGATATAGAGAGCGAGGATACCAGCAGTTTAAGGATCATAACCGATAAAGGCGTTGAGATACTGTTTAATGCCTCGCTTTGTTCCGATGCAAAAATAGATCCATCCATTATTATTGAATGTGAGAAAGCCAGGATTGAGTATGTCGGTTTCTGTAAGGCAACGATAACGCTTGAAAATGGCGAAGTTGACCACATAACTGACGACAATGAAAAACGCATCAACATGCTTGTAAAACTGGCCGAGCATTATGAAAGCGGGTCGCCGTATCCGGTGACTCTTGAGACCTGCAGACCTTTTACGCTGGTGGTAAACGGCGCATTTGAATCGTGTGGCTATCCCCATTCGATTGGCAGGGAATATCTGAGCTGCCGTGAGCAGAACGATCCCAAGGGCGACACGATTAAAACGGTAATCAAGGATATCGACCATGTTTTGCGTGTCGCTCATGAAAAGGGCATTCTGTTTTCCGAAGTGGGCGCGCCATGGGCTAAAAAATCCGGCAGCTTTGATTTGAGGGGTTATAAAAAATTCCCCACCACTGCTCGTTTTGAACGTGTATAGCAAGCAGGGTGTAAAAACCTGTGCGACCGTTAGAGTGCAACGAATTTTGAGCCGCCTGGGTTAATAAATATAGCTTTAATTCCAGCGCTGCCAATAAACTCCTGTAATTTACACTTCGTTACTGCTGCCGGCTTGTGGGTCGGCATTGTTTTCCGGGGGCCTGTGCGCTTGTCAGGCGTTTTTAGGACTGCTGAAAGCCTGTTAAATTTATAATGTTTGCACTTTTAATAAGGGGTATAGGGCTGTTAGAAAGATGGGATTAACGATTGACGGTATGTGGTCGGCGGATTAGGATTTCAGGAATGAAAAAAATAAAGGGTAAACTGGAGCATTCGAAGTCAGCGGAGGCATTCTCGAAGGCGAGAAGGTATCTGCCGGGAGGCGTGAACTCGCCTGTTCGGGCATTCGGCGGTATGGGGCTGAAGCCCTTGTTCATCGCCAAGGCAAAAGGGGCGAAGATTTACGATATCGACGGGAACGCCTATATTGACTACGTCGGGTCGTGGGGGCCGATGATTCTGGGGCACGCTCATCCTGCGGTTGTAAAGGCCATTAATAAAGCAGCGAGAAAAGGGACGAGTTACGGTGCGCCAACGCTGGCGGAAACCGAACTGGCGAAAAAGATACATAATGCGTTCGCGTCGATTGAAAAATTGCGCTTCGTCAGCAGCGGGACCGAGGCGGTGATGACGGCGATTCGGCTGGCGAGGGGCTATAAGCGAAAAGATTTGATTATCAAAATGGCGGGCTGCTACCACGGCCACAGCGATTCGCTGTTAGTCGCGGCGGGGTCTGGTGCGGCTGACCTTCCTTCGCCCGCCGAAACGGGCTACGGGAAGGCAGGCCACTCGGCGCCATCGAGCGCGGGTATCCCCCCTGCCATAGCGGACCTTACCGTAGTCATACCATATAATGATGTTGAGGCGGCCAAGAATTGTTTTTTGGTGCACAGGGGGCAAATCGCGGCGGTCCTGGTTGAGCCGGTGGCTGCGAATATGGGAGTTGTGCCGGCCGACGAGGGGTATCTGCAAATACTGCGGGCCTTGTGCGATGCGGAGGAGGCGGTATTGATTTTCGACGAAGTAATCACGGGTTTTCGCATCGCCCGCGGCGGCGCACAGGAGCTTTACGGCGTGAAGGCGGATATTACCTGTCTCGGCAAAATCATAGGGGGCGGATTGCCATTGGCGGCGGTTGGCGGACAGGCGGCTATTTTAGATATGCTCGCGCCGGCGGGGCCGGTTTATCAGGCGGGGACGCTTAGCGGAAACCCGATTGCTACCGCCGCCGCGAACGCGACGCTGGATATATTGGCTAAGGGTGATTACTACGACAAACTTGAGGCGAAAGCCGGGATGTTAGCTGAGGGATTGAAAGATGCAGCCGCAAGTGCGGGCGTTCCTGTCGTTATCAATCGCGTCGGGTCGATATTGAGCTGCTTTTTTACCGACAGGCCGGTCAGAAATTTTGAGGACGTCCAGTCAACTAATCTCCATCAGTTCAAGAAGTTTTTCGCCGAGATGCTCGCGAGAGGCATATATATTGCCCCAAGCGCGTATGAGGCGATGTTTGTTTCGTTAGCACATTCGAAAAAGGACATCGAAAAGACAATTGAAGCATCAAAAGCCGCCTTCAAGGCAATCGACTGATATGGTTAGCCCGGCAACTTTACCTGTCCGCCGTAGCTCTTAGCGAAGGAGGATTGCCGGGTCATAAAACTTGGCAGGGTTCTTTTCTTGTTCGTGTCGGTTGTCGATTTTGGGATGAGGATACCGCCGGAGGCGGATTTCTACACACTATACGCTCCACGCTGAACGCTGCTTCGCGGTGAAAATACTTGTTTTCTTTCCAAATTAACAATATACTGCAAAAAGAGAAACGCACCTTTACCCCAAAAAGCCGAACTGTCTTTATGACTCGCCTTCAAATAGGGTAATGGCGGTGTTGTGAATTGCGTGTATTGTCTATTTATTGGAGAGTGCGGAAATGCACAAAAATTTGCGGAAGCTCTTGGAAAACGCAGAGGGCGTCTCTGAATTCATTATTGCTGTTAATGTTGACATAAGAGGCTTCTCAGAATTCAGCCAGCGAGTGGAATCACCTGATGCCGCGATGTATATCAAACGAGTATACATGCGACTTGTTGATGAATATTTGACAGATGCTTCTTTCTTTAAGCCCATGGGTGATGGCTTACTACTAACATTTCCCTACAACGAAAGGAATTTGAAGGAAGTAGTCAGAGGTACACTTGCCAAATGTTGGAGCGTAATGAATAATTTTGGAAAAATATGCAAAGATGACCCGATGATCAATTTTAATGTTCCCCAACATGTCGGGATTGGAATTGCAAGAGGTACAGCCTGTCGAATTGTTTCAGGTAAAATAGTGCTGGACTATTCCGGGCACGTCTTGAATTTAGCTTCCCGATTGATGGACATAGCACGACCAAGTGGAATTGTCTTCTCAGATTCGTTAGGAGCAGATTTGTTGGACAATAGTGAGGCAGAAAAATTTGCCAAGGCAAATGTATACCTAAAAGGAGTAGCTGAAGATAAGCCAATACACATTTACTATAGCAAAGAACTTACCAAAATATCGTCAATGCACAAATCACCCTTAAACAAGATAGAATGGAAAACGATCAAACAAGAGAAAAAACTTAGTGAGTACAGTCGTATGTTGGGCGGCTTTAATTATCCGCTAGCAGAGAGACCGACAGACCCAGACGAGATTCTTGTGGAAGCATTGTATCCAAGTGTAAGGGATGGGAAAAAACTTAAGAATTTGGTCCGTATAATGAAACCTGAATTTACATACTATACAGCAGGTGACGAGTATGGCATTCATGTCAAAGAAAAGGGCATTGCGGACAGGGCGAGAAATGCTGGCGTAAAAGACGAATGGAAAATAACGCTTGTCATTAAATATCCTGTTCGAGCAAAATAGACTGTCCGCTTAACGGAAATAATGAGGTCAGCAACCGTTCTTTCCCGCCTACGGCGGGCAAACTTCCACCGTTAGCCATCCCTTTCGGGAGTAGTGGAAAATAATGTAACCCTATTATTATTAAGCAGTTATAAACTAGTGTTCATCTGTGAAATCTGTGGCTAAGCCCCTTTTTTTGCCCATTTCTGGCCTGTTTTTTGCGTGTTTTTAGGGCAGGTCTTTAGTTATAACTTCTTGCAGAATAAGGACTTAAAACAGGACTAAAAAAGTCGTATAAAACACTTGTATGAAATAGTTGTATCATACATTTGTTCACCGATTTCGCGCAAGTGTTTTTTGGCCAATCCGGAAATTCTTGAAATTTTTTTTATTCCTTTTCCCACAAGGACTTAAGTGCATTTCGAGACATCCCCAAAATCGGATTTTTCGTCAAAACCGCGCAAGTTCGCGCCAATTACAGAGGGACGCATTGGCGGCCCGAGGACGGATGGCAGATGACGGAAAACGGAAATGAGTTTCGGACTATTATATTTTGCTCGGCTTAATTTATTTCGGCCAGTTCCGGCAGAATTGCCGGGGGATAACGAAGTTAGCCCTGCGGGCGAGACGCGGGCCCTGCGCACAAATAGTATTTGGAGCAAAGGCCGCGTTGAGTACGCATCGTTGGCCGAAACCTCTGTGATCTCTGTGAACTCTGTGGCTAAAAAACAGCGTAAATCAGCGTTAATCTGCGTCTAAGAAAATCTTAGTGTCTTTGTGTCTTAGTGGTTAAGGAGAGAGAAGAAAATGTCAACTATCACAATCAAAATCCCAAACTGGCTCGACCTAATCTTTGTAAGCCCCCTTCTCGCCTATCGCCTTCTCCGTTATGGCTGCGCCTTCCGCCGGATTTACCTCGGCGAAGGCGAATTCGCAATCCTCGACCTGCAGGATTACTACCGTCTTTGCAATTTCAAATGGTTCCTCAAAGATAAATATGCCCTCAGAAGTTTCAAACTTACCCCCGAAAAAACGCAATTTGTCGCGATGCACAGGGAAATTATGAATTGTCCCGAGGGATTCCTTATTGACCATATAAATAATAATTCTCTCGATAACCGTAGGGCCAATCTCCGCCAGGCGACACGCGCACAGAACACCTACAATAGAAAAAAGACAAGAGTTAAAACCTCTTCGCAATTTATCGGCGCATCTTTTAACAAGAGAATTGGCAAGTGGACCGCTCATATCAGCTATAAAAACAAAAAAATATGGTTGGGTTCTTTCAAAACTGAACTCGACGCCGCGAAGGCGTATGACGAGGCGGCACGTAAATATCATAAGGACTTCGCTCGTCTCAATTTTCCGGAGGAAAATTCACTATCCGCTACCCGCTGAACGCTGTTCGCTGTATACAAAAAGAGGGGCCCGCCCCACACCCAAAGCGGAACCCCTCGATGTCCCTTTGCAGGGACACCTTGAGGACAATTAAGCACTAAGCCCACAAAAAGTCAAGATACTATTTGCATAAAAAAGCAGACATTACAAGGGCGGCCGGGTTTGATATAGTATAGCGGTATGAGACGGGTAGTTGACAAGACGGGAAAAGAATTGGTCCTGCTGGCCGGGGCAATTGCTATCGTTGTCGGCTGTTTCGCGGCGTATATACCGGCGATACAAGGCGGCTTTGTCTGGGACGACGACGATTACGTTACCGCCAATCCCCTTCTGTCGGCTCCCGACGGGCTTTACCGAATATGGTTTTCAACGGATTCCCCATCGCAATACTTCCCGCTTGCCTACACAACGTTTCGGGGTGAGTATCAGTTGTGGGGACTTAACCCGGCGGGCTATCATACGGTAAACGTGGCGATTCACTGTATTAACGCCCTGCTGATATGGGTAATTTTGAGACGGCTCTCTATACCCTGGGCGTGGTTCGCCGCAGCGGTCTTTGCGCTGCATCCGGTAAACGTCGAATCGGTGGCGTGGATAACCGAGCGAAAAAACGTTTTGATGCTGTTCTTTTCGCTGTTGTCGGTTTTGTGCTGGGTGGAATTTGTCTTCGGCGGCAAATCGGGCCGCAAGGCGATTTTGCTGTATGCGGGTTCACTGTTATTTTGTGCTTTGGCTCTTTTCAGCAAGGCGACCGCGTGCACGCTTCCCGCTGCGCTTGTTTTGATATTGTGGCTTAAGCGCTCGCCCGTTACCGTAAAACGCTGGCTGCAAATTGCGCCTTATATCGCTATGGCGATTGGTATAGGGCTTTTAGTGATGTGGTGGGAAAAGCACCACCAGGGTATGGGAGTTGTTAATCTTGGTTTAAGCAGCACGGAAAAAACGCTTATCGCGGGCAGGGCTTTATGGTTTTACCTCTGGAAGCTGATTTGGCCCGTGAATCTTGCGTTTAGCTATCCACGGTGGAACATCGACGCACACTCGGTATGGCAATACGGCTGGCCCGTCAGTTTCGTTATAGCGATTGTATGCGCGTGGCTGTTGCGAAACCGTCTTGGCCGAGGGCCTGTAACCGCCTTACTGTTTTTCCCGGCGATGCTGTTCCCGATGCTCGGGTTTTTCCCTCTTTACACGTTTGTTTATACGTTTGTCGCGGACCACTATCAGTATATGGCGTGTATCGGGCCTATCGCGGTCGCTGCGGGAGCCGCAGCAATAACTTATCGCAAGTCAGGGAAAAATGCCAAATTCATAATCGCCTCGGCGGCGGGCGTTTTACTGCTGACGCTGGGGACATTGACCTGGCGACAATGCGAGGCATACACCAGCAGGGATACGCTGTGGATTGATACGCTGAAGAAGAACGCTGATTCGTGGCTTGCGCACGGGGAATTAGCCAGCTCGTTGTACAGACAGGGAAAACTCGATGAGGCGTTACCTCATCTTGACCGGCTGCTTGAACTTGCGCAGTATGTAAAAAAGATTCACCCGAGGGCTTATTCGGACGCTTATTACTGCAAAGGGTTGATATTCACGGCAAAGGGCAGGCCGGAGGACGCCGCCGAACAATATAAAATGTCGCTTGAAGTCGATGATAATTCCGCGTTGGTGCATTATCTGCTCGCCAATATACTGGCCAGGCAGGGCAAAGTTGAAGAGGCGACGGCGCATTATCGGCATGGCCTTGAGATAGCCAGGGCCAAGGGGGCCAAAAATCTGGCGGAGGATATCCGCCGACAACTGGAGGCGGTTGAAAAACAGAAGGCGGAAAATTGAGATTTCGGATTTCCGATTGCAGATTGCGGATTAACAGATTTCTGATTTATGATTGTTGGTTTACGATTTTGTGATGCGGAAACCGCCTATGGCTGGGAAACGGGGGACAGAGGGCGGATAATATTACAGCTTATCTTATGCGATAAAATACTTGAACATATATACGGAGAGGGGCATAATAGCGGTTACATAAAAAAGGTGAAAATATAATTAACCGCCTAAACAAGCGTGTGTTATGGACTTTGAATTTGAAGACAAACCGGAATCCAAGGACAGGAGAATCCAAATGGGTCAGGAACAGCCAAGAATGAGCAATCTGGTCGATACGACCGATTGTCTCGAAGCGGTAAGCGCAATAAAGTTCTGGAAGAACCTTCTGTTTTTAATCATTCTGCTGGGTCTGCTTCTTGTGCAGGGTTCGTTCTGGGTTATGAATCTGCACTTAGTCAAGGGCGACGGCGTGGTGCTTGGCCCGCCTGCCGGGAGTTCCGCGGCAGGGTCGCCGATGGTAACGGACAAAATCAAAGAGGCCGCCAAACAAATCGCGTCGGATACGAACGCGGCCGCTGAGCCGAATACCAAGCAATCACTGCAGGTGGGGGCGGAGCCGAATCAGCCAGCACCAGTGGAGTTGACAATTGCGCTGCGTTTAAAGGCAAAACACATAGCGGCCATCGTGCGGTTTTTGGACTTTATCCTCATACCCTGTTCGATGCTTTATTGCCTGACGATATTGTTTGCGCTGAAGGTGTCGCTGATTGGGCGATTGGGCGGAATCAATCACATCGCGAGAGCGTTCTTTTTGTCGCTGTTGTCCCTTGTATTGCTGCTGCCGTGGCAATTACTGTTCTCGCCGGTGTTCGCGGGCGCGATGTTCACGCCATCGGAGATGATAGCCGCGTGCCAGGCACAAAAAACCGACCTTGCATACGTATCTATGATTTTGCGATTCAGCGTTTACTGGCTGCTGGTAGTGCTGCTGCTGCTGGCGGCGCAGATGCGGAGTATGCGATGGGCCAAGGCGACACTTCGGCGGCTTGACGTGATGTGAGATGACAAGTCCGTTATTCGTCAAGAGAAAGAAGCCAAAGAAGAACCGCAATGCCATTCTCGACTGGCTGGGGTATATCGGCCTGCGAGTATCGGTCGGCATACTGCAACTATCCAGCGTTGAGACAAACCTGAGATTCGCCCGGTTTCTTGGTCGGCAGTTGTGGAAACATTATGGCCGGGGGAGACAACGGGCATTGGAGAATCTTCGCGCGAGCTATCCCGATAAGAGCGAGCAATGGTATGAGGAGACGGGACGGAAAAGCTGTGAACAATTAGTAATGCTGGCGGTGGACGTGATTTTTACGCCTCGGCTCGTTAAGAAAGACAACTGGCGGAAGTATTCGAGGTTCAAAAACGCGGAACGTGCCAAGTGGATGAGCAAAGAGGGGAAGGGGCTGATTTTCGTCGGGGCACACTACGGCAACTTCGAAATCGTCGGGTATATGATGGGACTTTTCGGGTTCAATGTTTACAGCATCGCCCGGCCATTGGATAATCCGTATATAAGCAAATATCTGTATGGCGTGCGGGAACGGGCAGGACAAAAAATCATCGACAAAAAAGGCGCGGCGGAAATGTTCGACAAGGTGGCGTCATCGGGGGCAACACTGTGCTTTATCGCGGACCAGGACGCGGGCGACAAGGGAATCTTCGTTGACTTTTTCGGGAGAAAGGCGAGCACCTATAAGAGCATCGGGCTGCTTGCGCTTACGAACAATATCCCGATTGTTGTCGGCTACGCCAGAAGAATAGACGACAGGTTTTTCTTCGAGATAGGATGCACGCGGATAATTATGCCGGAGGAATGGGCGAACAAGAAAGACCCGTTGCTGTGGGTTACGGCCGAATACACAAAGGCGATTGAGGAATTTGTCCGCGAAGACCCGAGCCAGTACTGGTGGCTACACAGAAGGTGGAAACATCGGCCGAAAGGTGAATTAGTCGCTCGTGACTCGTGACCCGTGACTCGAAAACGGAGGACGGAAGACAGAGGACGGATAAATGTCCAATATCCAATGTCCAATAACCAATATTGAATCCGCCGAAGGCGGACAAGTCCTAAATAAATCACAAGCACGAATATCAAAACCACAAACAAAAGATGGCCACAGATTGCACAGATTACACGGTTTTTTAGCCGCAGAGGTCACAGAGAACACAGAGAATTTTTCAGACACGGATTTGTACTGATTAACACTGTTTTTGCTCGGCTTGCGTTTCGACTTCGCTAAAGCTTCGCTGGACAGGATCGCCGCGGGGGCTTGTTCTTTACTCAGAGGTAATCAATTATTCTTAATCCCTTTTTATTCTTGCCTTTGGTCGAAATTGGAGGGATAATATAAGTGAAAGAAGCGTAAATGATGGATTTTGCTAATGCCAAAAGTATCAGAATACTTCGGTCTTGACAAAACACAGGCAGAACTCGATTTTGTAAATGTCGAAATATCCGGTGACAATCGGCTTTTTGTTGATCCTTTTGCACTTTCACAGCGACCCGATCCGTTCGGAAAAGCATGTAATGGTATATTAGTCGAGTTCTTCACAAGAGTGGTAGAAGCTATACGTACAGGGAATGAACCATTAGCATTAGAGTTGCTATCGCATTTGCATGAACCGAATGAAACACGCCTAGGTTATTCTATAAATGAACCTCGCGGATCTGGCATAGGCTCTGATCAAAGCCACGACCTTTTTCAAGCCTTAAGGGACTCTTCGGCAGTACGAACAGGATTCATTTCTTCATTACAAGAGTGTGAACTTCTAATTCCGGGAATAAGCCGAGACAAAATTTCAGATCTTACAACCAACATAATTCGCAAACATCTTTGTGAATACACTAGAAAGCAGTGCGATCTTCTGGGTATTCAAACATCGCCAATGCCTCTTCCTCCGGTATTTAATCCCGAGAGTAATCAGTGGGAGAGTCAATATCATCAACTTCCTGTTGTAGAAGGCCTACCATTATTGTTAGTTCCTAAAGTATTTGTAAGATTTATCCCAGCATATAATCATGTCCAATATTACAGATATTATGTTGTAAATTACCTGCAGGCAGAAGCATTATCAGCACATAGTAGTCTGGTAAGAACTCTCAAGAACAGAAAACAAGTTGTCTATAAGAAAGATATTGAGGCAACATTCCCTTGTACAAAGCAATTCCTTTATGATTTTTCCCGTGATCATCCTGAAGTGCTTGAAAGGTATCGTGAAGACCTAGAAGAGATTGAAAGAACTAGTCAGTCAGCAGTTGTAAGCTTAGAACAAGAAAGTGTTATAGCCAGAGCCCTTATTCAGGTGCTTAGAAATATACCTCCGGGCCCTGAACATGCTACGGCGTATCATTCACTGATGATCGGCGTACTTGAGTTTTTGTTCTTCCCCAATTTGCTGAATCCAGAAAAAGAAAGAGAAATCCATGATGGTCGGAAAAGGATTGATATTGTAATGGAAAATGGTGCGAGGGGTGGAATTTTTAGTCGACTTCACCAAGTACGGCACATACCATGCCCGTTCATTGCCTTTGAGTGCAAAAATTACGGTCGTGAGGTTAGTAATCCTGAACTAGACCAACTCACCGGGCGGTTCGCACCTCGTAGAGGTAAAGCAGGATTTCTCTGTTGCCGATCGTTTAGGGATAGAGCATTATTTATAAGACGATGCCAAGACACATTTAGAGATGATCGAGGTTTGGCAGTCCCGCTCGACGACAATTTTTTTATGAGGGCATTGGGGGCAATAGAGTCAGCAAATCGGGATTCGGTGGATGTAATGCTAACAGAAATAATAAATGAAGTCACTTTCTCTTGATGGGGAAACTTTAAGAGAAGAAATTCTGAATGGCAAGATTTATTCGGAGAAGTGATAAATACTGGATCCCCTGCTGCGAGACCAAAGTAGTAACTTCTCGGGGACAGGCGGGGGGATAAGGATAGTGAGTTGTCAAAGATTATTCCAATGGTTGTCTGGATGTGATGGCGTCGGAGAGCATTCGGGAGTTGGCGTATTCGAGGGTTGAGCCGGTGGCGAGGCCGCGGGCGAGACGGGTGATTTTGACGCCTGTGCCTTTGAGGAGCGAGCTGATATAAAGCGATGTGCCATCGCCGACCATATTGGGATTGGTTGCCATAATAATTTCTTCGATACCCCCTGCTTTGACGCGCTCGACGAGCTTGTCGATAGTGAGGTCGGCCGGCTCAATGCCGTCGAGAGGCGCGATGTGACCTCCGAGGACGTGGTAAACCCATCTGCACTGGCCTGTTTTTTCGAGGACGATGACGTCTTTGGGCTGTTCGACGACGCAGATTCGGCTTTTATCGCGGCGGGTATCGGAGCAAATGGGGCAGGTATCGGTTTCGGCGAAGTTGTAGCAGATTTTGCACTGCTTGATTTTGGTTTTGACGTCGCTAATGGCCCGGGCAAGGGCGAGGGCATCGGCGGGTTTTGATTTGAGGATATGGAAGGCCAGCCGTTCGGCGGTCTTCGAGCCAATGCCCGGAAGGCGAGCCAACTCCTCAATTAGTTTATTTACTGTTTCAGTATAGCCAGTCGTCATAAAATCCCACTAATAAATATCAACGCGGAGATTTTACCACGAAGACGTCAGGTCGCAAAGTCATTTATGATTTATGATTGTCTCGAAGCAGTGTCTTGCAAAACTAACGAAGTTCTAATAAAATTCTAACACGATGAAGAAGCTTTTGGTTTTAACAACTGTTTTGCTGCTGATTGGGGCTGCGGGGTGTAAGGATTCAGTGGATCCAAACGAGCCCGTTGGTTTTATTCAGGTCAAAGGGTCGGATACGATAGTCAACGCGGCACAGGAGGTGGCTGAGGAGTTTATGAAGGACTACCCGCACGTCTTTGTGGCGGTTACGGGCGGGGGCAGCGGAGTGGGAATAGCATCGCTCATCAATAAGACCTGTGACGTGGCGACGGCATCACGCGAAATGAAGCCGAAGGAAATAGATGTCGCAATCAAGCACGGGGTAACGCCAAAGGAATTCACGGTGGCATATGACGGGGTGGCGGTGATAGTCAATGAGAAGAACCCTGTTGAAAGATTGACTATCGAGGAATTGCACAGGATTTTCACGGGCAAGGCCAAAAACTGGAAGGAATTCGGGGGTAAAGACCTCGGCATCGTAACAATTTCGCGTGAGGTAAGCTCAGGGACACATATGTATTTCAAGGAACAGGTGATCCAGTTGGGCAAAAAGGAAAACACAGATGAGTTTTCCAATGAGACGCTGCTGTTATCTTCGTCACAGGCGATAGTAGAAGAGGTGGCGGGGAATGAGGGGGCAATCGGGTATCTTGGCATGGGATATGTTTCGGAGAGGACAAAAGCGGTGCTCGTAGCGAAGAACAGGATTGCTTATCCGCCGAACGTAGATAACGTAAAACAAAAAAAATATCCTCTTTCCCGCGGCTTGTATTTTTATACCAACGGCGAGCCGAACGGCGTGACAAAACTTTTTATAGATTTCGCGTTAGGGCCAAAGGGCCAAGAACGGTTCAGGACAACTGGGTTTGTGCCCGTGGGAGATAGTGTTGTCGAAAAGAATTAACGAGTTCGTTATAGAGGGATGCATCAAGCTAAGCGGGCTTGTTGTAATTCTTTTTGTCGCTTCAATATTTTTGTTTTTACTCAAAGACGCGCTTTCACTGTTCGGGGTGCACAGCATAGGGGATTTTCTGTTCGGGAAAAGCTGGCTTCCGATATCGGAGCCGCCGAAATTCGGGATGGTTCCCCTGCTGCTTGGTTCGCTATACGTTACTCTTGGCGCTATTGTTATTTGTGTCCCCTTAGGTGTTTGCTCGGCGATGTTCATTGCTGAAGTTGCTCCGACGCACCTAAAGCATGTTCTGAAATCATTAGTTGAGATTTTGGCGGCGATACCGAGTGTGGTTCTGGGATTTATCGGCATCGTGTGGCTTGGGCCGTATTTGCGAGATACCTTCAAGCTTAGCACGGGTATGTGCGGGCTAACGGGGAGCTTGTTATTAGCGTTTATGGCGTTGCCGACAGTCATTAGTATATCGGAGGATGCGCTGATCGGTGTGCCTAAGGCATTCAAGGAAGCGGCATACGGATTAGGGGCGACACGATGGCAGGCGTTGTGGCGAATTGTTTTGCCCTCGGCGTCATCGGGGATTATCGCGGCGGTGATGCTTGGTATCGGCAGGGTCATCGGCGAGACAATGGTCGTGATGATGGTTACAGGTAATTCGCCTGTGATGCCGAAGTCGCTTTTGCAGCCATTGCGGACGCTTACGGCTACGATTGCCGGCGAGATGGGCGAGACGGTGGCGGGTTCGGAGCATTACTTCGCGTTATTCGCGGTTGGCCTGATACTTTTCATAATAACTTTCATAATCAATTTCATCGCTGATATTTGTCTGCGAAGGGCAAGGAAATGAACGCCGCCAAAGTCAGGGAAAAAATCGCGTTCACGATACTGGGCTTAATCACGCTGCTGATTGTGCTGCCGATTATCCTGACGATTCTCTACGTTGTGAAAAACGGCGCGGGGTCGGTGACATGGGAGTTTCTAAGCCAGTCGCCGAGACATGGGATGAGAGAAGGCGGGATATTCCCCGCGATAATAGGCACGATAGTCCTGATAATCGGCACGATGCTGTTTTCGCTTCCCCTGGGGATACTATCCGCCATATACCTTGTCGAGTACGCGAAGGACAATCTTTTTACCCGGCTGATAAAGCTGTCGGTGGTAAATCTTTCGGGAATACCGTCGATTGTTTACGGGCTGTTCGGGTTT
Organism: Sedimentisphaerales bacterium; assembly: GCA_050013675.1. Lineage (GTDB taxonomy): Bacteria > Planctomycetota > Phycisphaerae > Sedimentisphaerales > Anaerobacaceae > Fen-1362. The sequence goes on along the minus strand of JBEKEU010000003.1, from coordinate 74,989 downwards.
ACGCTGTTCGTGGTGTTCCTCAATTTCGGGACGTCTATATTAGCGGGGTCGCTTACGCTGGCGATTATGAGTTTGCCTGTTATTATCACGGCGACAAAGGAGGCGCTGGAATCGGTGCCCTTCACATACAGGGAAATCAGTTTGTCGCTGGGTGCGACGAAATGGCAGACGATTCGATATTGCGTGCTGCCCTACTCGATACCGGGAATATTGACGGGGACGGTTTTAAGTTTGAGCAGGGCCGCGGGGGAGACGGCACCGATATTGTTCACGGTGGCGGCATTTTACCTACCTCGATTGCCACATTCGTTTTTCGACCAGGTTATGGCGCTGCCATATCATTTGTATGTTATATCGACGCAGGTTCCGAATATGCCCGCGAGGTTAAGTTTCGCAACCGGTCTTGTGCTGATAGGGCTGGTATTTTTGATGAACTTAGTCAGCATAATCCTTCGGGCACACTACAGGAAGAAGAAGCAATGGTAGCCGAGGTCGTGATAAAAACCGTTAATCTCAAATGCTCGTTCGGCGAGACGACGGCGCTAACAAATCTCAACATTGAGATTTACGCGAATGAGATACTGGGCATTATCGGGCCTTCGAACAGCGGCAAGACAACGTTTTTGCGTGCGCTCAACCGACTGAATTACCTCAATACAACATATCGGCAAACCGGCGAGATAATTTTCGAGGGCAGGGACATCGAAGAGCTAAGCGACAGCGTATTGCGGAAGAAAATCGGAATCATATTCGCGCTGCCTCAGGTGCTGCCAATAAGTATTTTTCATAACGTGGCATACGGGCCCAAGGTTCACGGCGTGCGTAATAAAGCAGCGGTGGCCGAAATGGTCGAGAAAGCCCTGAAAAAGGCGTATTTATGGGACGAGGTAAAAGACCGGCTTGATATGTCGGCGATGCGGCTGTCGGGCGGTCAGCAGCAGCGGTTGTGCATCGCGAGAACATTGGCGGTAGAGCCGGACGTAATACTATACGATGAGCCATGTTCGGGGCTTGACCCTATTTCGACCGCCAAGGTCGAGGACGCGATGCGCGAGTTGAAAAAGGACTATACGCAGATATTAGTTACGAACAACACAAAGCAGGCGGCAAGAGTCAGCGAACGCTGCGGATTCTTCCTTATGGGAGACCTGGTCGAGATAGAGGAAACCGAAACAATGTTCACCAACCCGAAAGACAAGCGCACCGACGATTATATAACCGGAAGATTCGGCTAATAAAGATATGGACTTTGAAGCGAAAATATCGACGCACAACCTAAACCTGTACTACGGGGACTTTCTGGCCCTCAAGGACGTGCACATAAATATCCAGGGGTGCAACGTTACGGCGATCATAGGACCTTCGGGGTGCGGCAAAAGCACGCTGCTGCGGTGTTTTAACAGGATGAACGACCTTGTCGAAGAGATAAAAGTCGAGGGGAAGATTATTATCGAGGGCCAGGACATTATGGCCCCTGCGACGGATTTGATACATCTGCGGCGAAAAGTCGGGATGGTATTCCAGAGGCCGAATGTTTTCGACCTGTCGATATACAACAACCTGCGATTCGGGCTACGGATACACCGGCTGCTCAAGGACAAAGACGATATTATGCAGGCGATACAAAACGGGCTTGAGCACGTCAACCTGTGGAACGAATTAAAGGACAAGCTGAAAAAGAACGCCCGTTCGCTCTCATTAGAGCAGCAGCAGCGATTATGTATCGCAAGAGTTTTGATACTAAAACCCGATATTATATTATTGGATGAGCCATGCTCGGCGCTGGACCCGGTTTCAACGCTGAAGATTGAAGAACTGCTGCGTGTGCTGAAACAGGAATATACGCTTGTTATAGTGACTCATAATATGCAGCAGGCGGCAAGGGCATCGGACTATACGGGATTTTTGTATCTTGGTCAGTTAATCGAATTCGGCGAGACCGACCAGATTTTTACGAACCCGAAAGAGAAACTTACCGAAAATTATATTAGCGGCCGTTTCGGCTGATAAGGGAGACAAAAAATGCGTGAAAGTTTTAAAGAACATATCATGGGTCTAAACGAGGATGTCGTGGCAATGAGCGAAATGGTAGCGACGGCGACCAGCCGAAGTGTTGAGGCACTCGGCAATCGTGATATTGAAAAAGCCAAACAAATTGTCAATGATGACCTGCTCATCAACAAGAAGCGATGGCAGATTGAGGAGAAGTGCATCAACCTGATTGCGCTTCAGCAGCCGGTTGCTACGGACTTGCGCGAGATTATAGCGGTGCTGAACATCATCACTGAACTGGAACGTATGGGCGATTATGCCGAGGGTAACGCCAAAATAGCGATTATGCTGGGCGGCGAACCGCTTATCAGGCCTTTGATATTTTTGCCGAAAATGGCTGAAAAGGCCAACAGTATGCTCAAAAGGAGTATGCATGCCCTTGTTAGCCGGGACGCCCAGGCCGCGATGGCGATTTGCAACGAGGATGACGAGGTCGACAAGCTTTATGACGAAGCATATCACGACCTGCTGATGTGTATGATTAAAGACCCGACGCTGGTATCGAAAGCGACGCCGCTAATCTGGGCCGCTCACAATCTGGAGCGAATTGCCGACCGTGTTACGAATATCTGCGAGCGAATTGTCTTTTTGGCAACGGGTTCTATGCCGCAGGTAAACGTGTCGAAGTACTGAGCAACCGCCGAATAATTCGGCAAGGTCTATGTTATGACAAGACCGCACCTTATAGCAAAGCTGATATTTGCCGCAATGGGGGTTCACTTTCTCATGCAACCCCTCGGCAGGATTGCTTCATCGGTCATTATGTTAAGTCAAAACTGCCCCCCGGAAACATTCGCCACAAAAATATCTATCATCGCCGCCGAATCAGTAATTACTTTTGTAATATCGCTGATTTTGTTGTTCTGGTCTGATGGCTTAGTGAGAATAATTGCCGGTCCGGATACTGACGAGTGTGCGAAAGTCGATGAATGCTGGGTAATAGCAGGTTTACGACTGGCTGCCTGTTTTTGCGGACTCCTGATTATCTATCATCGCATCGAACTCCTGTTTTATTATATCCCGGCCATAATAAACGGTCCTAACATTTTATCTTATATGACTCTTGAGGGGCAATCGTCGCTGCTTTCAACTAAAACATCTGTGGGAATCCTTGTGGAAACAGCTAAATGGATTTTCGCAATATATCTGATTTTGGGCGCTCCTCATTATGTGCGCCGGCAAATGCGGGTGCTGGCGGTAAAAGAACACAACCAAACCAGCGGAGGCAAGGAATATGAGCAAAAATGAGCTTAATGTAATCGCGAGAATAATGCTGATTGGCGTGGGGTTGTATGTCGTTCTGCAAACATTTTTAACGATTTTGGGAAGCCTCGCGGCTATGCCGTTAGTTGCGTCTGCCGGGATAAAAGCTTCTACGATAATCGGCGCATTCGTGATATATGTCGCGATTGCACTGGCAACAGTATTTTTTCTGGCTCGCTGCGCTAATCGTTTTTCAACCAAAATTGTTGAATATGAGCCAATTGATGATACACAAATTTCCTGGCTTGCCGCGGCATTCCGACTCGTATGCGTAACCGCTGGCATAATGTTCTTATATTGGAATTTATATTCCTCTGTAGGGACCGTGTTCTTTTATATGAGCGTAAAATCCGGACAGCAATCCCCGATGTTGATAAAGGAGATTGCAAAATGTATTGTCCTGCTGGTAATTGGGATATATCTGGCCTGCGGCGCACCTGGTTTTGTTCGCTGGCAGGTGAAGAGAACACTTAAACAGTGCGGTAAAATCGAGGAACAGCAGTCAACCTGACGTTAGACGTCTTCGATATTTGTGATGGTGGCGTCGAGGCCCATAATGACGGTTTTTACGGCGGGGTCGCTGATTATTTCGTTTTGTCTCTGGCTTTTCATTTTGGTCTTGTCCGGGGTCGGCGGGCCATTTGCCGTTCCAGCCGCAAGCCGAAGCTCGATGGCAATGGGGGTGCCAAGCTTTTTGGTCAGAGCTGATTTTATCTGTTCAAGCCGGCCATTGCTTTCGCACATCTGTTTTTGAACAGCGGAAGAGGCGGCAAACTCAAGTATCAAGATGTTGTTTTCAAGCCGAACCGGCTCGGCAGCGATGAGTAATCCCGCAGTGCCGGGGCCAAGGGTTTTAACGATATCCTGCCAATTGTTTTTTATTGACTCAAGTCCGCTAATTTGCGGCGAGCGTCCCTGCGGCGGAGGGGCCGGGGGTATGGCGGCTGTGTGATGTTCAGTAGTTACTTTTTTTTTATCCTGTGGGGGATTTGATTGTGAAAGCAACGAGTCAACATTGATGAAATGCTCGCTCATCGCCAGACGAAGAATGGTCGCTTCGAGAAGAGGCCTGGCGGACTCGCTGTTTTTCATTGACCATCGCAATTTTTCGAGGGTTGTAATGCTATAGACCAGCCCGGCTATATCGAATTTTTCCGCCAACTGCTCGGCTCGTTTTCTCTGCTGCTCGGTGAGAATCACAAGTTCGCTTTTGGCTCCTGCCGCCTTAACGACCATCAGGTCCCGCATATAATCGACGAGGGCATCTGCAATCTGGACTTCGGTAAGGCCCGCGTTAGTCAGCTCTCCTGCCGCGGCAAGGGCGTCTGCCGCATTTGAGTCGCCTATCGCGGCAACAAGGCCGCAGACCTTTTCGCTGTTGGGGCAGCCGAGATATTCCTCAAGCAAATTCGCGGTAAGCGGCTGAACGCCCGTGCTGATGAGACGATCCAGCAAACTGAGGGCGTCACGCATCGAGCCATTGGCGAGTTTGGCAAGGGCGAGGACAAGGTCTTCCTCGTATTTTATTTTCTCCTGGTCGAGGACGGATTTGAGCTGTTTACTGATAAAGGCGGGCGATATATTTCTGAAATCAAACCGCTGGCAGCGTGATTGAATCGTCGCCAATACCTTTTGCGGCTCGGTTGTGGCAAAGATGAATTTGACGTGGCTGGGCGGCTCTTCGAGAAGCTTAAGAAGCGCGTTGAACGCCTCGGTGGTGAGCATGTGAACTTCGTCGATTATGTAGATTTTGAATCGTGCCCGTGCCGGCCTGTAAACGGCGTTATTGATGAGGTCGCGGATATCGTCTATTCGCCGATTTGAGGCGCCATCGATTTCGATAACGTCGATATCCTCGCCGAGATTGACCGCTAAGCAACTGTCGCATTTGCAGCAGGGTTCAGCCGTTGGCCCGTCGGCTTTGAGGCAATTCAGGGATTTCGCCAGGATTCGGGCCATTGTGGTCTTGCCAATGCCTCGCGTTCCGGTGAAAAGATAGGCGTGGGCTACCCTGTTGGTTTTTATGGCGTTTTTGAGGGTCTGCGCAATCGGCTCTTGGCCGACGACGTCGTCAAAGGTTTGCGAACGATATTTGCGCGCTAAGACGGTATATGCCATAAAAAAAGATCGGCCGGGTTTGCCACGGCACGGCCAAACACCGCGTATGGCTGCTCGGTTCCCCGCCTGACCAGGTTAACGGGTCGGTCTGCATGGGACCCGGCCGGTAAAATGTATTTACTACTTTCAAATTAGAATTTACTATTCATCTGATTACAGTATAACAAGTTGTCCGAAAATTTCCATAATTTTCGCTTGAACAATTTGTGCCGAAAAGCTAATAGGATACTATGAGTTGAAACAATGAAACCGGATATGGGAGACAGGTATGAAAGTTCGAATAGAGGATACCTGCACGGCTTGCGGGCTATGCTGCGACACCTGCCCGGAAGTTTTTGAAATGGGGGCGGACACGGCGCAGGTAAATGCCGAAGATGTGCCGGCGGAACACGAGGACGCGGTTCAGCAGGCAGCGGACGAATGCCCCGTCGAGGCGATAGTCGTCGAATAAATCACTCCGACAGTTCTTTGCTTCTGTTGCGGGCCGCAGTCAGGGCGTCGGTAATCAATTGAGGAAAATTCTTTGCTGCAAAGACCTTCAGGGCCGCCTCGGTGGTTCCGCCCGGGCTTGTTACCTTTCGGCGAAGCTCGCTTGGGCTTTCGCTGAATTTGTCCCTTTCGGCGGCGAGTAACGCTGCGCCCCTGGCGGTCTGAAGCACGAGGATTTTCGCGATTTCGGCAGGCAGTCCCATCTCATTGGCAATCCTAATCATTTCTTCCATCAGGAGGAAAAAATAGGCGGGGCCTGAGCCGCTGACCGCCGTTACCGCATCAATCAAATCCTCGTTATCGACAATGACGGCCTTGCCAACGGATGAGAATATTTTCATTGCCCTGTCCATCATCGGCCTTGCCCTGTTGTTGGCGAACATCGCACTTGCCCCTTCGCCAATCAGGGCCGGCGTATTGGGCATAACGCGGATTATGGGCTTATCGCCGAGCGAGGTGGCGATTTCGGCAATCTTTACACCCGCCGCTATGGAAATAGTAAGCGTGCTGTGCCTTACGGCCGATTCTATCGCCATTAATACATTAGCCATATTCTGGGGCTTGACGCTCAAAATCAGGACATCCACCCCCCCTGCCAGTGCGGCACTGTTGGCCACCACCTGAACGTGGTATTGCCTTGTAAGGAACTCCAGCCGGTCGGAGCGGATGTCGTTCACAAGGATATTCTTCGGCTTGCAGAGATTTGCTTTTATGATACCCTTTATCAGGGCCTCCGCCATATTACCCGCGCCGATAAAACCAATTGTGTCCATAATTCCTCCTTGCTGTAACCAAGGCCTGAATTATAATCTCTCATATATTTTCAAACGTATAATATAAACACGTTTGAGGAGAAAAACAATGCAAAAGCAGGTTAGTTTCGAGCAGGCATACAAAACGAAATACCCCGAACAGGTCGTTATTGTAGTGGCAAAAGACAAAAACGGCAAGGCCAACCCCGTCACGCTTGGCTGGACGATGATTGCCTCGTATGAGCCGGCGATGATGGCGATAGGCGTCTATAAAGGCCATTATACCGTCAAATGTATCCGCCATTCGAGGTGCTTTACGCTTGTTTACCCCTCAAGCGATATGGTCAAGGCCGCCCTCTTCTTCGGCTCGCACTCCGGCCGGGATACCGATAAACTTGCCCAATTCCCCTGCAAAACCTCCCCTGCCAAAAAGATTGATTCGGTTCTATTGACCGACGCCGTAGCAAATTTTGAATGTCGATTAGTTAAGCAGATTGCCACGGGCGACCATATTACCTTTGTCGGAGAGGTCGTTTGCGCGCATATAAATAAAAAACCAAAAAAACGCTTGTATTCCCTGGGAACGGGTCACAAATTGGGCTCTGTAAAATAGGCGTCAAATACTTATGCTTGAAAAGGGACTTGTGCAGATTTATACAGGGGACGGCAAGGGCAAAACAACGGCGGCCCTGGGACTTGCGCTACGCGCGGCAGGCCAGGGCAATAAAGTTCTCATTTGTCAATTCCTTAAACCCCCCTGCTTAAATACCGGCGAACGCGTCGCGTTATCATCGCTGCCATCAATAAAAATCGAGTCGCTGGATATCCCGTGGGACATGGCAAAATCACCCAAAAACCCCAAGGCGATATCGGCCGCACAGACAGCCATTCACGATGCGATTGAACGACTCGCCAAATCGGCTGCTAAACGGGAATTTGATGTTCTGATTCTCGATGAGATTGTGTATTGCGTTTCAAAAGGTCTGGCGAAACTGGAAGATATCAAAACCCTTGTCGAAAGACGAGACAGCCGCGTCGAGATTGTTATGACCGGCCGAGGGGCAACACCCAAATTGATTGCCTTGGCCGATTTGGTTACCGAAATTAAAAATATCAAGCACCCGTTCGATAAGGGCATTGCCGCAAGACAGGGGATTGAGTTTTAACGATATTTGCCGTTGACTTACAGGCATTGGCGGAGGAAAATAGCCGCACAGAGATTTAAGGCCGGCGCAATTATTTTAGGAGGACATAAATTATGATGGCTAAAACACACTCAACCACAGCAATAGTAATATGGATTTTATTCGCGGGATTTCCTTTCCACCCAGAAACAATCAAGGCCGCAGACCAGCCGGATGAAAAAATCATGGAGGAACGGCTGAATTCGATGCAGCAACTGAGCAAATTAGGCGGCGCGATTATTATCTATGCTGACACTCATGAAGGAAAATACCCGAAAAAACTCGACGAATTAGCGTCATACCGCGGAATTGACGCGGAGTGGCTTATAAGAAACGTGAGTTATATCGGGTCAAATATGACCAAAGACACACCGCTGAACAAACCTATCGCGTACGACAAAACAATGCGGTCAAAAGGCGGCGGGACGGTTGTTTTATATAACGATAAGCATGTTGAATTCGTGAAGCCGGACAAGTTCGTTACAATGGAAATACCTCAAGCACAACAGGGGCCGAACAACGAAAAACAAGAGACAAACGCGGGCCCGATTGTTGTGAAGGTTGTCGGGCCGGACGGAGAGGTATTAGGGGACGTGAGGATATATCAACGTTATTCGCTGAACGATGGACAGCAACAGGGAATGGAATATATCTCCGACGCAAACGGGCTGATTAGTTTGCCCGAAGAAAAGATATTCGAATATGACTGGCAACGAAAAGAAGGCGTCGTGCTGTATGGTCTTTATAAGAATAAACTTGCCGGTTTTCTGGACGTCGGCACAGTTGACCTCGGTAAAAAGCTTGAAATGAAACTGACGTCCGCCTGCCGGGTTTACGGCAAAATCAAAAGCACTGATTTGAAGAACCTGGGACAGGAGGAAAACGAAACAGTCGCTCAGGTTAACCGGAATACCTGTGCTTTAGTGGTTTTAAGCAAAAACGGTGAATTCGAGTTTTTCATGCCTGAGGGCAAATATATGCTGTGGGTGAACGGCAGAAGAACATACCCCAACTATGAGGATTTCAATGTTGCGGCAGGTCAAAAAGAGATTGAAAAGAATTTTGACCTGCAGGCGGACCGCCTTGCGTATCTGACTGGAAAAGAAGCCCCCGAGCTTCAAAAAATCAAGGGATGGATAAACAGCAAGCCGCTTACGCTGACCGAGCTTCGCGGCAAAGTGGTATTGCTGGATTTCTGGGGGACATGGTGCGGCCCGTGCCTGTTCGAGATGCCGAAGCTGATTGACCTTCACGAAAAATACCACGACAAGGGGCTTGTTATCATCGGAATCCATAATGACGTTATGAATTCCGTAAAAGACCTTGAAAAAGAGATTAATAAACTGAGCAAAGAACGCTGGGAGGGCAGGAAAATACCGTTTGCCCTTGCGCTCGATGGCGGCGGGAAATGCAAGATTGAGGGGACCAAACTGACATGTGAAGGCGCAACAACCGCGGCATACGGGATACAAAGCTGGCCGACAATGGTGCTGATTGACAAACAGGGCAAAGTTGTCGGCGACTTTTACCCCGGCGGCCCCAACAATGAACTGCTGGAAAGATTGCTAGCTGAATAAGTAAACGATACGCCGTGATGTACTTAACCGGCCGCCCACATCGTTCAGAAACCACCGTTTGATTTTTTGGAGGATTGTGCTATAATACTTCCCGGAGTCAAGGGTGATAAATGGTGGTAACTGCGATGAGTAATACGGAGACAAGCGGAATCCTGCTGATAGGCAATTCCGGCACGGCGGTATTTGGCGCCGCTCCGACCGGCAGGCCTGCGGTTCAGGTCTGCGGCAATATACACGACGCTATTGAAACCACTCGAAAAACCCGTTTCACCGCAATCGCCGTGGTAATGAAGGGCACAGCGACCAATTTGCGAGACGGCCTCGCCCTGCTTAGAGAAAACACAAACGCGAAAATCCTTCTGCTTGCGCGGATGTATGAGGAGCCGGAGGCGATAAAGCTGGTCGGGAGCAACGGGGCCAGTTTGGCTGATGATTACATTATCTGCCCAGTTCAAACAGAGCGGCTTTATAACGTGGTTTGTCGCGGCCCGCTTATGGCTGTGGCCGGAAAAGAAGCGGCCATCTCAGATACGACTCTTCAAGCAAAGATAGGCCGGCTGGAAAAACTGGCGACCGAGGACGATTTGACCGGTCTGAAAAACAGGAGGTATCTGTGGGAATTCGCAAAACAGATAATCGCACGGGCAAAGAAAGATAACGGGCGAGTAACTGTGCTCATATTCGACATAGACGATTTCAAGCATTATAACGACATTTACGGCCACGCGGCGGGCGACGAGGTGCTCAAGCAGGCGTCGCTGCTGATAAGGCGATGCTGCCGAAGACACGACGTGGTGGGCAGAATAGGCGGCGACGAGTTCGCGGTGGTGTTCTGGGACGACCCGAAATGTCCCCAGCAGACAACGGGCAGCGAGAGACGTTCGTACACGATGGACCACCCCGGGGAAGTGATATTCATAGCAAAGCGATTCCGCAGAGAAATTGAAAAGACCGACCTGCGGTTTTTAGGCCCGGACGGCAGAGGTGTGCTGACGATAAGCGGAGGGCTTGCGAGCTTAAACAGGGACGGCTCGACAACCGAGGAGCTTTTCGAAAAGGCCGACCAGGCACTCCTCGAAGCAAAACGCAGCGGCAAAAACAGGATATACCTTGTAGGCCAGCCCCAAAACGACATCGATAAAATTGAGTAGCTGCCCTACGTCCCCAGAACAATCGTCTCGGTTTTACTGATGAGTTTATACCTGATGCCGCGCCAGTGAATCGTCCTGCCAAAGACCGAAGACAATATCAAAATGAGCATAAGCGGCGACCAGAGCCAGAACAGCATAATATCAGCAATTGCCGCGATTTTCAATCTGGGCCAGTTCTCCGCGAGCAATTTACTCGCCATACTTTGTCTGAGTATCGCCCTTGTGAGCTGCATGATAAAAAACAGGATGGGGACAGCGGTAAAAAGCCAAATGTGATGATTCTGCGTGATTCCGGCGTAAATCGCCAACGCAGCACCACCCCAAAGCCCAAAGACCGAATAGACGCTGCTGAATAAACCAAATGACCACATCAGCGGCGCATAGACCTTTGTGATAATGAACTGTCTGCGACCGAACTCAAAAAGTTTTGTCCAGGTGGTAGATTCGGAGGTAGCAACAAGGCAGCCGGGGACAAACTCGACTTTTTTATGAGCATTTTTCACAGCACAGCTAAGCGAAAAATCATCGCTGAGTGCCTTTTGCCAAAGCTTTTCAATGCCCAGCTCTCTGAACACCTGCACCCGAATCGCCATTGAACCACCCCAGGCATGGTTGAAAGGCGTGTTACCCATAAGCTGGGCAATCTTGGCGTTTATGGCTGATAAGGCAAGCGTGGCAAGGTTGCCGGTTTTGGGAACAAACCATCGATAGCCGGTGGCTGCCCCTTTTGTTTCGACGAGCCGAAGGGGATATACCAAATGACGCAGCCAAGTCGGCTTGACACGAATATCCGAATCCGCGAAGGCCAGCACCTGAATATCTTCGGGAATCTGGTGATAAGCATACAGAAGGTTATGGATTTTCTGGCTGCACTCCTGCCCTGCCCCAGAAACAAGCACCTGGACGTCGCCGGCTTTTGTGCTGCCGGCCAATTTATCCTTCAACCTGCACAATGATTCGTATGCGGGGTCGGCCTTATCCTCTACAACAAACCACAGCAGATAATTTTCGTAATCCTGCGTGTAAAACGAGGCGATATTCTGCTCGAAGTCGGCATCAAGGTTTTTGCAGGGAATAATCAGCACGACGGGAGGCGAGTAACGCCGGCGATCTTTATTATATTTGGCCAGCGCGAAAAGGTAATTTTTCAACGGCAGCGCCGAAAAAAGCACCTGTGAAACTATGAGCATCCAGGCAACATAAACATACCAGTCCATATCGCCGGATTATCGTTTACCGGCTGGCTCGCTGTCAATCCGCATCTGGAAACCGGTTATCTTCTATTTCCCCACCATCCAGTTATCGGCAAAAACGGCAAAGTCAAACTCATTGATGACGCCGTCGTTCGGCTCGGCGATATCACAAGCCGGGTTCCAGTTCGGCTGCCCTGAGCTGGTCAGCCATGCGGACATAAAAATAACAAGGTCATCGTAGTCAACGTCGCAATCGGAATCGAAATCCCCGACAAGCGACGTCTGGCTCGCAGTATTGGCGACTATCTGAACATCGTCGATACCCCAATAATATTCGTGGTTGGCATTGTAGTAATGCCAGCGAATCTGCACATTGGGGTCGCCGTCCGCCTGGAAACCGGACAGAGCAAGCTCCACCAGCCCCTGGGTATCGGCTCCCTGATACCTCGCTGCGTTCTGCCATACTCCGCCGTTTACACGAATATCAACGTCGCAAATCTCGGTGGTCCGGTGGTGGAAATAGTGCTTGAACCTTAGCTTGACATTAGTCAAACCCGTACAGTTAATACTGTATGTTATTAACTGCTCATTCATATCGACCCTGCCGGCGTAGCAACTATCCACAATCATAAAGACGCCTGTCCAGTTCGAGTTTGTTCGATGCCCCGGATTGTCCGAACGCCACGTATCTGACGAACTGCCGCCATTTACAATTGTCCAGCCGGCCGGCAACCCCGTATCAAAGTGTGTTTCATAAATAACCTGAGGGGAGGGCGGCTGAACAGTTATGTTGATAGTAGCAATATTCGAATCGCCGCCCGTTGGCGCGGTGCCGCCGTCATCGGCCAGGAATTGGAAACTGTCAGAACCTGTATAACAGACAAGCGGCGTGTAAATAACATTATTGCCGTAGTTGGCCAGCGAATATGGCACAGTATCGATACTGCCAACGCAGGGGTCAGCCAGCGTTCCGTGACGAGGCAACGATGTAATTATATAGGTAAGCATACCCGGCGGGTTGGGTTCACCATCGTCAATGGCCTGCAGGGTAATCATCTGGGGCACTCCTGCTTCCGCCGTAGCATTTGAATCCGATGCAACAGGTACCGGCCCTACCGATGTCCCCGTCAAGTCAACCGCCCAGCAGTTACCTGACGTCGCGTGACTATCCTGGGACAGGCCGGTGCTTACAACCTGACTGGTAAATAAATGATAACCTGTCTTTGCGGCGCTTACCGCATAGGTCGAATTTGACGGAATCCTGGCGATAGCGTAAATACCGTTGGTGTTGGTCGTAGCGGAATACGTAGTACTACCCTTAGTCGCTGTCACCGTCGCGCCGGCAATCGGCAAATTTGTGTCGGACGCCAGCACCCGTCCGCTGATAATCTCGCCTGAGCCGCTCATATAGATATTATATATTGCGCTATCCACAACGTCGTATGTATAATAGGCATCGATGTTCGGCAAATTGTACCACGCGTCGCTGGTTCCTGCCCATCCAAGATTCAGATGATGATACAGCGTAGAACTGTTGTACCCATACCCGTCGGCCACAATAGCGTGCCCGTCGCCGTTGGAAGAATTGTGAATACCAAGTATTACCGGGTTACCCCAGTCAAGATTTGGATTAATCATAGCGTTTAACGCGGCGGAGCCGATGTTCTTGTCACTGTTATAGCCATATATCGAGTTGCTGTATCCGAACGTGTTAGTCATTGCCGTATCGGCGTCATTCATATACGCGCCTGAGCCGCCCGACGCATATTCCATATGAACGGCTACTCCCGCGTCGTAGGTTAGTGCGCCAATTGCCTGTCTTTGTGTCAGCGTCGTGCTGCAATCCGGGACAAGCGTCATATCCATCCAGCCATAAGCGCCTCCCGAACCATTGCCGCCCCGCAAACATTTTGTCAGCGGACTTCCATTAACATATATCGTAAAACAAGATGTCCCCACGCCTGTCGTCGGGTATTGCCAAAACCGCATATACTGCGCCATCGCCGTAGCAACACAGCCGCAGGGATAATTGCTCGTGTTGCCATCGCCATAAGGCGGGACGTAATAATTGTAGCAGGCGTTTGAGCAAACGGTCGTCTGGCTCCACTTGCTTTGTAAAAGCGGCGAAACCCGAACATCTGGAACACTGCTCGATGAAGTCAGCGGCGACGATGAGCCGGCTGCTTCTCCGGCCAGTTTTTCCCATTTGCCAAAGGCATCCTCCCCCGAACGGCGTATGGCTGCCTCCTGTTGCGTAAGCCCCACTCTGGAACGTATTTTTTGCTCGACCGCCCTGACCGCGTTAACCCTGGCAGGCAGGTCCCGGCTGACTAAAGCACCTAATGGATTGCGGTCCGACGGGTCATAGCTGCCTGCCGACGCAAAACCAATTATCGGCTCAACAAGGTCATCAGCGGAGACAATCACAAATCCGTTGGGCCGAAGATAAACAATGTAGTAAATGGGCTGGCCGTTGGCATCCGCAAATGTTTCAACGCTGTCAATCTGACTGCCAAGCCGGCTGTTCATAGGCCTTGGATGTGCCGCCACCCACGCTCCGGTCAGCTTGTGCGCACGTTCCGCCGTCACAGGCGCTGCCGACGCTGCGCCACACCACCACCAAAACAGCAAAACCGCTGGCAGAATTGCCAACAGAGGCAAACCAGCGGGTTTATGCCAACGCGTCATCACCATTATTCTTTCCTTGCATTCGCGACTATTCATCCACGTTGCGACCCCTCCGCTGCGGACAGGTCGATTAATGTATTATAGTAAAAGGCATTGTAATTGGTCAAATATTTCAGGACGCCCGCAGAAACCGCCGCAAAAACACGATTTTTCTTGCAAAAACCGGCTACCCGTTATATCCTTTAGCGATGATTTATTGGGTCGGTGCCCGAGTGGCTAAAGGGAGCGGACTGTAAATCCGCTGGCGAAAGTCTACGGAGGTTCGAATCCTCCCCGGCCCACTTTTCTCTCGCGTTGTGCCAGCAGTATTCTGCGTCGGTGCACCGTGTTCCGCCGGCCTGAAAATACAGGTTGTCGAAAACCCCCAAATACTTATAATAACACCCCGGCAAAAATTATGACCCTACGATAAGGAAAGGAGAATATATGACTGGATGTCTGGTCTTAGCAAGCACATTGGTATCATGGGACTGGTTGGCAATAGGTATCTATTTTGCCATAATTTTTGGGGTCGCATGGTGGGTTGTTAAAAAACGCAAAGACACCGCAGCGGATTACTTTCTCGCAGGACGTAACCTCGGCTGGTGGGTCATCGGGGCATCCATTTTTGCCTCCAATATAGGTTCGGAACACATCGTCGGCCTGGCAGGTTCCGGCGCCGCCGACGGCGTAGCTATGGCGCATTATGAGCTGCACGCATGGTGTTTGTTGACCCTGGCATGGGTTTTTGTGCCTTTCTACTCACGTGCGCTGGTATTCACGATGCCGGAATTTCTCGAACGACGTTTCTCCACGAGTTCGCGGTACGTCCTTTCTATTGTTTCTCTTATCACATTTGTTGTCTCGAAGATAGCCGTGGGCATTTTCGCCGGCGGCGTCGTTTTTGCTACACTGCTTCCGGAAGTACATCTTTATCTTGGAACAGCCCAGATTAACGAATCCTGGCTACGAACGGTTCTGGAAGTCCTGAAGATTTATCAGCCAGCTACCGGCGTGTTAGATATCAACAGTTTCTGGATAGGTTCCGTGGCAGTGATTGTTATGACGGGTCTTTACACGGCACTTGGCGGTATGCGAGCCGTGGCTTACAACGACGCTGTACAGGTAATAGTCCTTATAATTGGTTCGGCAACATTGACGATTTACGGCCTGGCGAAACTGGGCGGGTGGAGCGAACTTCGCCATTTTTGCGGCTCAGATATGTTCAACTTATGGAAGCCGCTCATCCCGCCGGGTGTTGAGGGCACATGGGCGCCGGTTTTGGAAAAAAACGCCACCGGCCAGATCGTCAAACAGGCGTGGTATTTTAACGGTTACTACCCCTGGCTGGGCATGTTGTTCTGTGCGCCCATTATCGGCCTGTGGTATTGGTGCACAGACCAATATATAGTTCAGCGGGCATTGGGAGCACCAAATGAGCAAACGGCTCGCCGGGGCAGCATATTCGCGGGCTTTTTGAAGCTGTTTCCTCCATACCTGTTCATAATTCCTGGTATGATATGCTTTGCGCTGGCCAAAAGCGGGAAAATTCCGGAATTTGCTGCAATGGTAACTCCTGATGGCAGATCGGTTCCCCACGCGGCGCAGGCGGCATTCCCGATGATGGTAAAATATCTGCTGCCGGCCGGTTTGCGCGGATTAGTCGTCGCGAGTTTGCTCTCTGCGCTAATGGGTTCGCTGGCGGGAGTATTTAACGCCTGCTCAACACTGTTTACCGTGGATCTTTACGAGAAATGGAAACCAGGCGCCTCGCAGCATCAGTTAGTGCGGACGGGCCGTATTGCCACCGCCGTTATGGTGCTTATCGCGCTAATGTGGATTCCGGTAATCCAGGGCGCGCACGGCCTGTACAATTACCTGCAAGCGGTGCAGGGTTATCTGGCGCCGCCTATTTTCGTGGTGTTCTTCTTTGGAGTGTTCTGGAAACGACTAAACGCCAAAGGATGCTTATGGGCAATGATAGTAGGATTTGCGCTTGGCGTGTTCCGAATGCTGGTCGATACACCTGTAACGATGGGGTTATTCGGCTGGCTCGATCCGGAAAAAACAGTCGCGCAGGGATATACGACAGGGTCATTTTTCTGGATAATCAACAACATCTATTTCCAGTATTTCAGCGTGCTCATTACAATCGTATCGATTATCGTGATGATCGCAGTGAGTTATATGACGCAAAAGCCGGATTACAATAGGATAAAGAGTTTGACTTTCGGCACCGCGACGGCGGAAGACAAGGCCAAAACGCGAGGAAGCTGGAATTGGCATGATGTGCTGGCCTCCGGCGTGATCTTGCTGTGCATTCTCGGCGCTTATCTGTATTTCAGGGGTTGATATGAAATACACGTTAGGTTTGGATTACGGGACAAATTCAGTCCGGTGCGTGATTGTCGATATCGCGAATGGGAAAGAAATCGGCACGGCGGTATATAATTACCCGACGGGACAGGCGGGTATCATCTTAGACAAGAACGACCATAACCTGGCCAGGCAAAATCCGGCTGATTATGTCAAAGGTATCGAAGTAACAATCAAAAAGGCAATTCAACAAGCGAAGAAAACGGTTAAGAAATTTGACGCAGACCAAATTATAGGTATCGGCGTCGATACGACAGGGTCAACCCCCTTGCCTGTGGATAAGAACGGCACGCCTTTGGGAACGCTGCCTGAGTTTAAGAAGAATAAAAACGCACAGGCGTGGCTTTGGAAGGACCATACGGGTTTCGCAGAGGCGGCGGAAATAACGGAACTCGCCAAAAAAGAGCATCCGGAATACTTAGCCAAATGCGGGCAGGTGTATTCATCGGAATGGTTTTTCAGCAAGATACTGCATTGCCTGCGGACTGACCCGAAGGTTTTTGACGCTGCGTATAGCTGGGTTGAGTGCTGCGATTATATACCTGCTGTATTGACAGGGACTGAAAAACCGGAGGTGATGAAACGCAGCAGATGCGCGGCGGGACATAAGGCGATGTTCAACGCGAACTGGGGCGGACTGCCTGCGAAGGATTTCTTAGCAAAATTAGACCCCAAACTGGGCGAACTGCGATACCGGCTGTATGACGAGACATATACCGTTGAAACCGAGGCGGGAAAACTCACGCAACAATGGGCGAAGAAGTTAGGATTAAAGGCAGGGATACCAGTCGCGGTGGGTGCATTTGACGCGCATCTGGGGGCGGTTGGCTCAGGTATCGCGCCAGGAAAGTTAGTCAAGATAATAGGGACAAGCACATGCGACATGCTCGTATCGGAACAGGGCAAGCAGCTGGCGGATGTGCCGGGGATATGCGGGATAGTTGATGGGTCGATACTGCCGGGGTATATCGGGCTGGAGGCGGGACAGTCGGCGGTTGGGGACATATTCAACTGGTTTGTGAATTATATCCAGCCGGGAGGCAAAACAGCGGGTTCACACGACACGCTAACCAAAAAAGCAGCGAAACTAAAGCCCGGACAATCAGGATTGCTGGCCCTGGACTGGAACAACGGTAATCGCACCATCTTAGTTGACCAGCGGCTGACGGGTTTGCTTCTGGGGCAGACGCTGCATACCAGGCCCGAAGAGATATACCGTGCGCTGATTGAGGCGACGGCATTCGGGGCGTTAACAATCATAAACAGGTTCGAAGAATACGGCGTGAAGGTATCGGAAATAATAAACTGCGGCGGGATAGCGGAAAAAAGCCCGCTGGTTATGCAGATTTACGCGGATGTCACGGGAAGGGAAATGAAAGTGTCACGCTCGGCACAAAGCTGCGCGCTTGGCGCGGCAATCGCGGCGGCGGTTACGGCGGGCGGTTACAAAAATTTCGCCGAGGCGCAGACGGCAATGTGCGGGATAAAAAAGGTTACTTACAAACCAATTGCGGGAAACCACGCCATTTACAAAAGGGTTTACGCCCTTTATAAACAGATTCACGACGCTTTTGGTTCGGGCACGATGGCGAACGTTATGAAGGAACTTTTGAGTATTAAAGACCTATGCACGAAGAGCTGAAAAAATCCGTTTGCGACGCGAATATATTATTGCACAAGGAAAACCTTGTCATTTACAGTTGGGGCAACGTCAGCGGCATTGACCGTGCAGCGGGGATAGTCGCGATAAAACCCAGCGGTGTATCTTACGAGGAGCTGACGGCCGACAAGATAGTGCTGGTGGATTTAGCGGGCAAAGTTGTCGAAGGCAATCTCAAACCATCATCCGATACGCCTACACATCTTGAGATTTATCGAAACTTCAAATCGATAGGCGGTATATGTCACGCGCATTCATTAAGCGCGACGGTCTGGGCGCAGGCGTGCAGGGAAATACCGTGCTTAGGCACAACGCACGCGGATTATTTTTACGGTGCGGTGCCCGTCACCAGGCCGCTGACAAAAAAAGAAATACAAAACGACTACGAGCTGAACACGGGCAAGGCAATCGTCAAGCGGTTTTCCAAGATTGACCCGATGCAAATGCAGGCGGCACTGGTCGCCAACCACGGGCCGTTTACCTGGGGAAAAACCGCGGGCCAATCGGTCGAGGCAATGGTCGTTCTCGAAGAAATAGCGACAATGGCGATGAGGACGCTGGTTTTAAGCCCGAAACAGCGTCAAATCAGTAAAGAACTCTTAGACAAACACTACCTTCGCAAACACGGCGAAGACGCCTACTACGGCCAAGAACGCAAAAAATAGGACCGGAAAGAACTTCGTGGTAATAAAGAAATAGTCCCGAGGTCGATTGTTCGACACTCGGGACTATTTCGCTTTTATCCGCTTGACGCGGATATAATTAACTGCTGTTACTTGTCGTTCTTGCCGGCCTTGGCGTCTTTCTCAGCCCTTGTCTGTTCAACCGCGGGGCCAGGAAATTCCGTTACCTCGTATTGCTTCTTTTCTATATCGGAGAGCGACACCTCTGTGACAATCCTTGGGGTGATGAAGACAAGCATTTCACTGTTGATGGTGTCTTCGCCCTCAAACCTGAACAGGTAGCAAATCAAAGGTATGTCACCCAGAAGCGGTATTTTATTGACCGTCTTGTTGACGTCTTTTTTGCGCAGGCCGCCGAGCACCACCGTCTGGCCGCTGTCAACCAGCAGGGTGGTCTTGGCTGTTCGCGTAGCGACAATGGGCTGCGGGTACGTAAGGTCGCCTGAAGCGAACGTCACGTTGCCTGTCTGGACGCTGAATTCCGGCTCAACTATCATCCGTATTTTATCAGCGCGTGTCAGATGAGGCGTAACCTTAAGTTTTACGCCCACGTCCTTGAAACTCGTTGTGCCGATGTTGCCGCCACCAGACGTCTGGGAAAGCTCCTGATACGGGATTTGAGAAGTAATCGCGATGTTGGCGGTTTCATTGTCCAGCACCAGTATCCTCGGATTAGCGAGCAGTTTGGCATTAACCAGGTTCTGCTGCGCTTTGATGACCATATCTATATCCAGGTTGTCTTTCAGCCAGCCTAATTTAAGCAGGCCCTGAGTGCCGGTGGTCTTGCCGGTAGCGCCGGTGAATATGCCCGTTGTGAAGGGGTCGATGTTTCCGCTGGGGTTGGCGCCTAAGGTTCCCGGAGGAATAACAGCCGTGCCTGTGGCATCATGATAAGTGGTATTGCGACCCGCCATCCATTCGACTCCGAGGTCAATCTCGTTTTTGCTTGTGATATCGTAGATTCTGGCCTCAACGAGTATCTGAGGGGTAATACGGTCTATGTCCTCGATAAAGGTGTCGATTGCCTTGATGTTGCTCTCGGTGTCTTTAACGATAATGTTGCTGGTCCCTTGATTGGTCGATATCGCACCGCGTTGAGAAACAAACTTGCCCAGCGATTTTTCGACTTCCTTGATATCAGCATAGTTGACGCGATAAATCTTGGTGACCAGCTTCTCGGCTTCCTGAGTGATTTCGCCAGTAGGCGCGACTCTGATTATATTCTTGCTCATCACGTAATCATATCCTTGTGAGGCAAGAATGTTTCGCAGTGCCTCTTCGAGAGGAACGTTGGTCAACTTTGCGGTCACGGTTCCGGTGACCTTCGGACTCTTGACTATATCAACGTCGGCCTGCTCGGCCATAATCCTTATCACATCGTCAATCGCCGTATCCATGAAATCCACGCTGATTTTCTTCTGCATTCGCTGCTCGAGGGTGGTCAGGACTTCCGCATTGCCGGCATTCGGATCGCCTTCATTGGCAACCGCCGCGGCGAGCACGACGACACAGGGCGACGACAAAATCGCTGCTATCGCCAACAAACACATTGTTCTTGAGTTGGTCGACATTCTCATACCTTGTTCCTTTCTAAACACGCAACACAAATTTTCTTTGATTTATGCCGCGTTCAACGCTCAACTTTTTTGGTCCAGTTTTTATCCCCCATAGTGAATTCAACGCTATCGGGGTTGATTTTCACAATCGTCGCGCCTCCGACGGTATCACCCGCCGAGACAATCCGGTCGCCAACAACAGCACGAGGATTATCCTCGCTGTAAACTATGCCTTTTACCACAGGTCCGCCTGCAGTTCCTTTGCCATGCCCGTTGGCGCCGAAGGCCATCGGGTCCCTTAGATTGTCAGGAATGACCGCCGGCAGTTCCCAGTTGATTTTGCCGTTAAAAGCCACGGTGGCGGATGCCTTATTCGAGGGCGTTGCTATGGTGCTGGGCGACTTTTTAATGGCCTGAGTAACCACCAGCAGAAAAACCACCATCAAAACCGGCGCGACCAGAATCATCACTTTCTGCCTTGCCGGGCTGGCGCCTTGTTTGGGGTTAAGCAGCTTGGCTTTTACCTGTTCCCATATTTTCAAAAATGGCGTCTCTTTGTGTTGTCTCAGTACCGGCTCGGGTCTGGACTGCTTTTCGGAAGCGGGAGCAGGTGATACAGGCGCCGCAACAGCAGACCCTGGAGCAATATATTTCGCGGGTGCCGGCGCAACTGGTGCAGCAGAACGAACGCCCGTATCGGAGGCATCCTTCCTCGGTATCTGGATACCGGTGGAGATTTTGGAAACCTCATTTTGCAATCCCGGTTTGTCTTTAGACATTGTTCAAATACTCCGTTGGCTTTAACTCAGCCGTCCAGTTTCTTTTTTGCAAAGTACGAAAGGGTCATATCCACCTTGTCCGTCGTGCCGCTCTGGTTTCCTCGCAACACCTTGAATCTGTCAACGAAAATGACGGGCCGATGCCTCTCAAGGGTATTAAGAAAACTCGCAAACTGTAAGAAATCCGACGCGAACGCGATTTCAACACGGTTTTCCTGCAGATTATTGGCTGTGAGGGCATCCTGAACCCAGGCCTGTTCGGATGTCTTAACGGTAAAATCACTTACCTGCTTGTCAGCGGCGATGCGACTAATGGAGAAAGTCAGGTTGGCGGCTTCTTCGTACTCACAAACATAATCGATTAACCTGGTCTTCAACTCTTCCACTTCGCCGGCCAGTTTTTTCTTGTTATCTTCATTAGCCGCGCTAAGGGCCAACTCAAACAGTTGTTTCTTTTCGGTCGATTCCTTCAAAACCTGGTTTTTAACCTTCAGTTGCGGATCAATAACTACGTAATAAACCAGCACAAAGACGACAAGTGACGCCGCCCATACTATACTCATCGCCAAAATGTATTTTCTATAAGCACCCATAAACTCTCGCTACAATCCAGGTTTGAATATACAATCGATGTCGTATGCAACAACTTCACGGCCATCCAGGGTATCGTGTCCCTGCGAGGCAATAACAACATCTTCGAGCTTGGGCCCGAGTGCCTTTGAAGCACGCAGACGGTCACGAAACGCCTTGATTTCGCGGTCGCAATCGTAGCTCGGGTTTCCGCTGACCCGCAGCTTCAACGTTCTGACCGCCACGCTTGTGTCGGCCTGCTTGTCCTTGTTATCTTTTTCCAGGCCGGCTTTCACGACGGACTTTCGTTTTACCGAGCTTTGCCTGACCTCCAAACTGTTCATGACTACCGACTCCGGCAGGTTTTGCACAATCGCTACAAGAACAGGCGACCATTGGGTATGCCTGCCGATGGAATCTGCTACATCCGCCAGACAACCGCTGATGGCAGATTTGTCTTTTTCCCACGCTGCCTTGAGTTTTAACGCATCGCCGAGGCGCTCGGTCTTTGTAACGTAACCGGCTAAGTTCTGCTTATAAACCGATATAACGACTTTATTGCGGTAATAGTAGCCGGCCATCAGAATTGCGACGAGCATAGGCACGGCAAAAGTGGCGATAAAAATGGCGACCCCCTGCGGCTTTGTTCTGGCCGGACGACCCTGTCCTTTAAGTAAATCAATGGCAAACATATCAGACCGACCTCATAGCAAGCCCCGCGGCGACAACCATTGCCGGGCCTTTTGACTGAATAACGTCGAGACACTGCCTGTCCACACTGCATTTCATCGTATCGAATGGATTCCACAGAACTGCTTTGATGGGCAGTTGTTTGTTGAGTATATCCACGAATCCTTTGACCATTCCAAAAGTACCGCACACCAGGAGTTGCTCAACAGGCGACGATTTTTCCTGTGTGCTGTGGTATCTCAGCGTTTCGGCAACGTCGTTGACTAATTTTACGCACGCCTTTTCCATACTGGCCTGCAGATTCTGCGCAGGTATTGTCGGCGAGGCACAACCATAGATTTCATTCCTGGCGACTTCCGGACGGACGTTGTTTTCCTTGGCTATCTGGGCGACGATATCGTTTCCAGCATAAGGAACTGTGCGAACAAACGGCAAACCGGTTTCGCCCATTACCGCCAGCGTTGTGCAGGATGTTCCGATATCCAGAACTGCCGAGGTGCTGATGTTTGTGCCGCTGTTTTTACTTTCTATAAGACAATTGAGAAGGGCAAGCCCATCGACATCCATCAGGACACACTCCAAAGCCGCTTTTCCCGTGATTCGAACTTTTCGACGTATTACATCATTGGGTGCTGCGACAAGAACGCCCGTAGCGGCATTATCCGCTTCGCTTGATGGGACAACCTGATAATCGACGACGCCGTCATCCGCGTTAAACGGGCAGACCTGGGATGCCTCCAACCGGACAGCACCATCGAGTTCTTCGGATTGCAACGGCGGGAATTTAAAGGGCCGCACCGCAACCTCAGGGCCTGAAACGCTGCATACCGCCCAGCGTCCATGTTTTCTGGCGGAAGCAACGCATCTCTGAACCGCCTGGACGACGTATTCTTCTTTGACGGCAATGTCGCCGTCATCCTGCTTGATATCGCTTACGCACGCCGCGACAACAACGTAGCCGTCGTCGTTCTTCATAAGCTGAACCATCCTGACCGAGGACGAGCCGATGTCCAGTCCGAGGACATCATCCTGGCTAAAACCGAGCATCCGTTTCCACTTAAAACTCATATTGCTCTGTGCCCTTTCTTCGGCCAAACTACACAAAGGCAGGCCATTTACACAACCACTTATGCGACTCATTATCAAACGTCATTCGTTCATCGGCCTAATAGAGCGAGGTTTTTAGGTAGAAATTGCGATAAGTGAATAATGTGGCGCCGTTGACACTGAGCCGTAATCGTGAGTCCTATAATGTATGGCGATTGCCGTCGCTAATCAGAACCTCCAGCAATAGCTAACTATTACCATTGGTCTGTTTGGTCTGCCTGTTTCATAGGCAGATACAGTCCACGCTGCAATAAGCAGCACCGTTAAGAGAGTTGCTTTCGCTAATCGTTTCATTGTATTCCCTCCTGATTAAATATAATTACAAGGCATTCGTGCCCCCTGCATTGGAAACAACACTTGTAAAGCATACAAAACAAAGACGGGTAATGCAAAAATGCAGATAGTGCGAATTGATAATCGGTGATAGATTTTAATTTCGGGTTTCAAAAAAGGTGTGCATAGCTTGCCTCGCTTCGCTCGCGAAGGGGGCACACCTTGCAAATCAAAAGACAAAGAAATGCCTATCAGGGAATTTCGATAAATACCCCATCCTGGTTCAGTGTTACCGAGCTGGGTACTTGCGGCGCTTCGCCGGTCTTGCTCGAAGTCACGGTGATGAGATAATTGGGTGGTGCACCAGCCCCAACATCCGTGAATACAATCTTGTAATCCCCATCCTGGAAATACTTGCCGCTAAGGTCGCCAGTGACAAAGCCCAGTTGTGCCAGTGACATACCCGCGAAGGTGAAACCATTGCCTTTCTCGGCGATATACGCACGAGCGGCGGTTCGGATACTGCCGGCTGTCGCCTTGCCTTCCGACCACTTGGCAGAGTCAGACCGGCCTCTCATCAATGGAATCGCTACGGCGGCCAAAACGCCGATGATGAAAAGGACTACCATTAGTTCAATGAGCGTGAAGCCCTTCTCCGATCCGCCTCTCTTCGACAGCATAGCAGCTTATCCCCATGTGAACATTTACAAGGTGGGGGCCTTGCAGGCCCCCACCTTTTAACCGCATAATCACAACTGTGGCAGTTAAGCCACACAAACCACTGTTCGGCTACCAACTAAACGTTCCCGCGTCATTGAGCGTTAGCGTGAGAGGTGTCGTCGGCGATAAACCGGTCCCGGGTGAAGTAACCGTGATGACGTAAGTGGGCGAAGCACCACCTGCACCATTTGTGAAAACAATCGCGTAAGCCGACTGAGGAAAATACGTGCCGGCAAGGTCTGTGCTGGCAAAGCCAAGACCGGTGTATGTAGCCGCAACATTAAGGGCGCCGTTAATTCCTGCAAAGTTGTAGCCGTTGCCCTTCTCGGCGATTAACGCGCGAGCGGCGGTGCGGATACTGCCGGCACCGGCCCTGCCCTCAGACCACTTGGATGCATCGATTCGGCCACGCATAATCGGTATGGCGACCGCCGCCAAGATACCGACGATGAAGATGACCACCATCAGCTCGATAAGCGTGAAACCCTTTTTAGTTCTGGAATTATTCATAACAATCCGCCTCTGGTAACATCCATCCATCCTTCGCCCCCACGTTTTCTCGCCGAAGACAATAGCGGTGGCTGCGTAAGACACGAGGTGGGGGCCTTTGAGACCCCCACCTTTTGACCGCACAATCAAAACTGTGGCAGTTAAGCCACACAAACCACTGTTCGGCTTACCAACTAAACGTTCCCGCGTCATTGAGCGTTAGCGTGAGAGGTGTCGTCGGCGATAAACCGGTCCCGGGTGAAGTAACCGTGATGACGTAAGTGGGCGAAGCACCACCTGCACCATTTGTGAAAACAATCGCGTAAGCCGACTGAGGAAAATACGTGCCGACAAGGTCTGTGCTGGAAAAGCCAAGGCCGTTGTATGTAGCCGCAACATTAAGGGCGCCATTAATTGTTGTGAAGTCGAAGGCGTTACCCTTCTCGGCAATTAACGCACGAGCGGCGGTGCGAATGCTGCCGGCACCAGCCCTACCCTCAGACCACTTGGCTGCATCGATTCGGCCACGCATAATCGGTATGGCGACCGCCGCCAGGATACCGACGATGAAGATGACCACCATCAGCTCTATGAGTGTAAAACCTTTTCTGCTTGTCATTTTGCTTTCTCCTTAAAAACTCAAAAATAGGTTAATTACCAATTTCGACCTGCCACAGGGCAAATCGGCCAATTTACAGCGTGACTTTATTACCTCCTCACGTTTATATCCCGTGATTAACCTTTACTGGTCCCGCCCATCGAGAAAATAGGCAAATACAGGGCCAGGATAACAATCAATACAATCCCTCCGACCGTTACAATCATTATTGGCTCAAGCAAGCTTAGCACGGTGTTTACGGTAGCATCAACTTTGCGCTCGTAGTAATCGCTGGTCCTGTCGAGTACCTGGGGCAGCGAGCCACTTTCCTCGCCGACCTGAATCATCTTGACGACCATATTCGGGAAAAAGCCCGCGGTAGCCAAACTCAGCGAAACATTGGAACCCTGGACGATGTGCTCTCTGCTGCGAACAATCGCATCTTTTATTATGTCGTTTTTTGTCATCGTCGAGAGGATGTCGAATACCTCAAGCACGGAAACGCCCGCTGCCAGCAGTGTCCCCATCGTCTTGCAGAAACCGGCTACAAATGCCTGGCTGATTATTTTCCCTATCAGCGGTATCCGCAGGGTGGTCTTGGAATAGAAGTAGTGACCTTTCGGGGTCTTGTTAACAAGAACCGCGACAACGCCGAGCAGGAAAACCGAGCCGGCTATGTAAATGATATTAAGCCGGATGAAGTCGTAGAAACCCATAAACGCTCGTGTAAACGCGGGCAGTTCGCCGCCGAACTGGTCGAATATGGCGCGGAACCTGGGGATGATGAACGTCATTATACCCGCAACAATCAGGATTATGAAAATCAGAACAAAGATGGGGTAAGCCATCGCGCTTTTGACTTTTTTGGCAAGGCGATCCCTGCTGTCAAAATGCTCCGCAACCCGCTTCAGCGCTCCCGGGAGATTACCGCTGGTTTCGCCGGCAAGAACAATGGCCTTGGAGAGCTGGTCGAAGACCTTTGGGAACTCGGCGATACCGCTGGAGAAGTTTTCGCCTTTTCGCATTTTATCGAGAATGCGATGCAGCACTTCCTGAAGCTGGAGGTTTTCTATGTCTGAAGATATGGTCTCAATGGCGGTGGTGATGGGAATGCCGCCCTCCACCATCGTGGTCAACTGCCAGCAAAGCGCCGCCACATCCGAGGACTTTATTTTTTTCCGGTGTCGCTTTTTCGGCGCCTGCTTGACGGCCTCTATAATCTCCTGGACGGAGACAGGTGTGAACCCTCGCTCGCGAAGCCAGCCGATGACGTCATTGGCGGAATTGGCCTGTGTCAGCCCTTCCTTCCGCGAACCCGACGTATCACACGCACTATATTTGAAGGTCTTCATTCAAAAAGTTCCTGAAAAATCGCTCCTCATTTGTTTTCGATTAAGCCCGTAAATCCAGCCAAACAAACGTCGTCTTTGAAAAAGCCGGCCTTTAGCAAAAAACCATTTCCAGGCCTTTTAAGCCAAACGGAACGCTTTTACGTCCGTTATTTGCCGGTTCCCTCAACTGCCGCAATCCCTCTTTCCTCCTGCTCAATCCCTATATCCCCTATATCATCGCTAAACGTTACACCCAGCACTTCTTCGGCGGTTGTAAGCCCCTGGAGCATTTTAATTACGCCGCTTTCGAGAAGACCACCATATCCTTTTTTCCTCGCCGCTGCCCTAAGCTGTGCTTCGGCCGCGGTGGCTGTAACAAGATCACGCATTTCGTGGTCCATAACGAGAAACTCAAATATCGGCAATCGCCCGTGGTATCCGGTGTTGCCGCACGCGTTACAACCCTTGCCGCGACAAAGATGGGCGTCTTTAATTTTGGCGGGGTCGATCTTGAGCCGTTTCAATACCTGTTCACTCAGCGTAGTCGGCTCCTTGCATTTCTCGCAAATCTTTCTGACCAACCGCTGCGCTATAATCAGATTAAGCGAAGAAGACAGCAAATACGGCTCGATACCCATATTGATCAAACGCGTTATCGCGCTGGGGGCGTCGTTGGTGTGAAAGGTGCTGAGCACAAGGTGGCCGGTCAGCGACGCCTTTATGGCAATCTCAACTGTCTCCTTATCTCGTATTTCTCCTATGAGGACTATATCGGGGTCCTGCCTCAGGATTGACCGCAGACAAGCAGCGAAGGTGAGGTTAATATCTGATTTGACCTGGACCTGGTTAATGCCCGCAAGGCGGTACTCAACAGGGTCCTCTACCGTTGTGATATTCATTGTGGGGTCTCTGAGGTGGTTCAGACAGGCATAGAGTGTAGTGCTTTTACCGCTCCCCGTAGGCCCCGTTACAATCATAATACCGTGCGGCTGGTTCAGTGCGTTCTTCAGCACGGCCAGCAGTTCCGGCTCGATGCCAAGCTTATTGATATCGTGCGATGCGCCTGCGGTATCAAGAATACGCATTACTATCTTTTCGCCGTATATCGTCGGAAGCGTCGAGACGCGAACGTCAATGTCCCTGTCGGATGCCCTGATTTTAAGGCGCCCGTCCTGCGGCAGCCGGCGTTCGGCAATATCGAGATTCGAAAGTATCTTGATTCTTGTAAGAACGGCTTTCTGCATATTTCTGGCCGGCGGCACCATATCACGCAGTATTCCATCGATACGCATACGAATCATCATCGTTTTTTCCTGCGGCTCGATATGAACATCGCTTGCCCTGCTTTTCACCGCCTGGCTCAGCAGCAGATCCACAAAACGAATAACCGGCGCCTTTGTCGCTTCCGCTTCATTGTCGGTTCCGGCATCCGATGTTTCCTCGAGAATAGATTCGACTTTCTCGTCTTCACTCTGGTCAAACCTGCTAACCTCGCATTGAACCAGTTCCCTTAGTCGCTGCTCCTCGACATCGGAACCATGGTAAATTATTTCAATGGCCCTGCGAATTTCCTGGGCAGAGCCAATAACGACCTTGATGGGCCGTTTTATTTTTAGCGTTATCGTATCTATTGCAACCACATTAAGCGGGTCGGCCATAGCCACGATAATCCTGCCGTCAACCTCGCCAATACCTACCAGGCAGAATCGCTTTGAAACGCTCTCATCAAACATCCTTGCGATGTTGAGGTTGATTTTGGATATGTCATCGAAATGCACGTATTCCATCGACAGGTGATCAGCCAGCATCTGGGTAACCTGCTCTTCGGTCATCAAATTGAGGCGAATCAGCGCCTCGCCGAGCCGACCCCCAAACCTGCGCTGCTCGTCGAGCGCCTTACTCAACTGCAAACGAGTAAGAACACCCTTCGAGACCAAATACTCGCCGAAAAGATGGGTGGTCTTCGGTTTTTGTATTTCAGCAGTTTCCAGTGCAGCTTTCATTCCAACACCTAATTCCAACACATTATTTCACGAGCAAATCTCTCGCTGGCTGCCTTCAAATCCGCCATCCCGAAACTTGCATAGCCGTAATAGTTTAATAACACGACGGGAATCCTCCTCATTCCCAATACAACCAGCAGGAGCGTAATGCTCATCATATAAAGTATACCGAATATAAGGCGTTATCACCAAAACGTCCCTCAAACAAAGCACTTATAACTCACCCCTGGTAAGAGGAAATTTCTCAGATTCCCCTTCGTCCTTTGCCTAAAAAAGTTTATAGGACCAATTCAAATGCCATTTGAGAACTCCCGCGACGTAGTCGCCGAGACGGTTTAATCAAATTTTTTGTTTACTCTCGCCTGCCAATTGAAGAGTCGCCAGCGCCGCGAACTTGTCGTCTGCAAACTCAAAAACCTCATCGAGCCCAACCACACTAAAAACACTTCTGGTTGCAGGCGGGACGTTGCAGAACATCAGCCGATGTCCGCAGTCCGTGAGCAGTTTTCGCAGCCGCAGCAGCCCCGAGATGCTCGTTGAGGTCATTATGTCCACGCTTGAAAAATCCACCACAACGTCGCAGTCGCCGCGGTCGCGGACGATTTCGATAAGGGTCTTAAGCTCACTCCTCATCCGCGGCTCGCGTGTCAGGTCGACGAGAATAATATCATCAGACCAGTTCTGAAAACCCATCGCATTTCTCCTAAAACAGCAAAACTCCGGCTCTATTGCGTTCCAATCCCATATCGGCACAGAAGACGACAGGATTAATCAAAAAGCCGAAGCAGACGGTCAACAACCCCCGATTGAAGGGCCTATAATAACTCGATTGAGCCCCCCCTTAAGCAAGGGCGGAACGATAGAGGGGATCGACCAAAACACCGTGGTTTTTCGGCGTCGGCCGGCAAGAAAAGCCGACCGACACAATGGCTACTAAATCACTTCCAGACCGAGCGTGGTAATGTCGTCAACCTCAGCGGGGTCGATGTTCTGATTCTGCGCCATCATATTAAACCTGTCCATCGTCTCGGAAACGGGCAGTTCTTTTAGTTCGGTAAATTCTTTTGTGAAATGAAACCCGGTCAAATCATCAAAGCTGCCGATGAACGGCTCAGCGCCGTCGGAATAAAGCAGAACTTTATCGCCCGGCTGAAGCTGAATTTTGTCCTCCGAATATTCGGCATCCTTGAAAACGCCCAGCAGCGAACCGCGAACTTCCAGTTGCTTTGGCTCCTGGCCTCGCCTCATTAAAACCGGATATGGATGTCCGGCACGGGCAAATGTCATCTCAAGCGTTTCAGTATTCAACAGGCAATAACAGCAGGTCGCAAACTGATACCCGGACAGTTTCTGGGTCGCCATTCGCTTGTTAAGATTCTTCATCACCTCGGCAGGGGAGAAAATGTGGTAGGTATTATCAACAGTAGTCCTCATAACCAGCGCCTGCTTGAGGAAAATAGTCAACAGCGCCGCCGGCATACCGTGACCAACGACGTCGGCCACATAGAAACCGAGATGTTTTTCATCAATCCTGACGGCATTGTAAATATCGCCCGAAACCCATTCTGCGGGTAAAAACACCGCCGCCCATTTTATTTTGTCGGTATTGGGCAACTGCGTGGGCAGAAAATCCTGCTGCACAAGCCCTGCCAGCCGGAGCTGCTCGGTCAGATTGTCAACCATTGCGCCGGTCATACTGAGCTGCTCAGCGAGTTTGTTTTTGTAAATGGTCTGTATCTGCTTTGGCGGAATGGCCGGCTTTACCGCCATCCCTTCGCTTTTCTTGCGATAAGCAAGATTCACGCTCACCCTGGTCCAAAGCTCATCGATAGAAACGGCCTCGGTTGTGCCGCTCATAGTAAAGCTGCTTTTGACCGGCGCCAGCGAAAAACTCTTGACCGGGACTTTAACGCGGTCGGTGATAAGAATGACCCCGATATTTTCCATTTCGAGCGTCTCGATTATCCGCGCCAACTTCTGCTGCTGGTGAGCGTCTGAGTCCACCGCATCCACTATAACTGTCCCCACCAGACAAAGCTTGTCTCTTACATTGGCGAACTTGTCAATTCTAAGTACCTGATGAGTGAGGTTTCTCTCCTTAAGCAGCCGTTTTATTTCCTGCGGTATGTTCTTCTCGTTGGTCAGGTATAAAACATCAACAAAGCTTTTTTGAAGCTCGATGGCACTTAATAATTCGTTGACCATTTGTTATCCCCTTTTAATCCAACTCCAGCCCCTCAAAGGGCAAACAAAAGTACGATTCGACAAACAATGCCATTCGAATGCAAATAATCATGAAGCGGCAAAGGTAATTTCGGTATGTTCTGCGTAACACTTTGCCAGTTTTTTTCTTTTTTTGTGTCTATCCGGATTATCGGCTACAACTCCTGCTGGTCGGCAGCTTTTGCGGCTTTGTGGCCCATAAAAAAGGGGACGGTTGCGAAACAGAGCAATAATAGTCCTAGAACATCGACATTCGCAGTATGATTTTAGATATTGACCGGCTGGTCTTTCAGCAACCGTCAGCCGGAGAAAATCGCTGAACCGATTCGCAAAATGGTAGCCCCCTGCTCCACCGCAATCTCATAATCCGAACTCATACCCATACTCAACTCCGTGAAATACTGCCCGACAACCCTCTCCCCACGCATTTCGACGAAAAGTTCTCTGGCACGTGTAAAGCATTTGCGAATCACGTCCTTGTTATGGGTCAGAGGCGCCATTGTCATCAGCCCCACTAATTTGAGATTCGGGAGGGTATCCATCTGTTCAGCCAGATGCGGCGCCGCCCCGACGGAAACCCCGTATTTCTGCGACTCCTCAGAGGTATTGACCTGCAGCAGGACCCGTGGCGCGATATTCATCTTCACGGCGGAAGTATTGATTTCCTCCGCCAGCCGAAGCGTATCGACCGAATGTATAAGTGTCACCATCGGCAAAACCTGCCTGACCTTGTTGCGCTGGAGGTGCCCAATCATATGCCAACTGACCCCGCGCGGCACCCACGGTTCACCTGCGTTTCGCTGAAGAAACTCATCCACCTGGCCGGCTACCTTTTTAAGCTGCTGCACCCTGTTTTCGCCGAACTCGACCAGACCCAGCCGAATAACCTCCTCGATTGCCTCCTGCGAGGCGGCCTTGGTAACGACGACGAGTTTGACCTCCGCGGGGTCTCTGCCCGCCCGGGCACAGGCCGAGGATATGCTTTCCTTGAGACGCTTAATACGTTCAGCAATCTTTACCATAAAAACAAAGTAAAGGACACTATCAATCACGCCAACAAAACCAAGGCAGGATTCTTACCCGCAAGGTAGTAATTTAAGCCAATACTGCCGATGTTGCAAGCGTATTTGGCGGATTCGGATACGAGTTTCGAATCGCTAAAAAAGGTGCGAATTAGGCATTTTTAACTTGCTTTTTGAGGCCGGCCGGTATATAATAGATTTCTACTCAGGCAAATTGGTGGGAACAGACCCATTTCTGAAAAATGAGGTCGGTGTTATTTATTGTTTGACAGTCAATCAGGGGCGGGTTAGAGTCCATTTTTTGCCACAAGTTAATCATTTAGAGATAAAACTGCGCGGACGCAGTTCCTGAACCTCGGCGAGGCAGCGTGGCTCACCGGTTTCCCCCCCAGCCGGTCCCACCACCTCGCCTTTTTTTATTAACTCTTAAGCGCCTTTTGGCCTGTAAAATGCCGGCTAAAAATCACAAAAACCGCAATAGCCGCAATCGCAGTCGCCCCGCCAAAGATAAAGGTGTAAACAGGCGATTTATCCCATAAGAAACCTGCCACGATGCCGGCCGGCAAGGCAGCCAGACCCGTAATAGTAGAGTATGTTCCAAGAGCGGTCGCCCTCGAATCAGGCCCCGCGAGGTCCGATACAAGCGCCCTTTCGGCGCCGTCAACGGCAGCGAAAACAACGCCGTAAAGAGCAAACAAGATAATATAAAACAGGAGCGAATTGCAAAACGCGAAGCCAAACGATACAGCCGCGAACAGCCCAAATCCGAAAATAAGCACCTTCTGCCTGCCAATCCTGTCTGAAACGACTCCAAGAGGAACAGATAGCGCACTGTAAAATATATTGAAAAGCACATATAAAAGAATCGGTGCGGTAGTCGCCCATTTGCCCTCGAACAAATGCTGCGCCCTCAAGACAAAAAACATATAGCTGAAATTGCCGAGGGCGAAAATAGCGGCCACCAAAATGAAAAGTTTCAGCGGCCTCGGCAAAATCGACAAGCTTAGTTTCAACTTCGCGTTTTGTCGGCCTGTTTCCGGCTCACTGACAAACCGAAGCGGAACCAGCGAAGCAAGGCCTATTACCGCGGAGATGATTATTATGGCGCTGAATCCAAGCCCCGTGAATTGCAAAAATATGAACGCCACCCCCGCGCCGAGAACAGCTCCGGCACTATCCATCCCCCTGTGAATACCAAAACTTTTACCCCGCTGGGTAGGGTCCACCGATTCGGCTATTATGGCATCTCGTGCGGCCGTGCGCAAACCCTTGCCGACCCGTTCCATCGAACTAAAAACAACCGCCCCGCCAGCCGTCTTTGAAAGGCCGAGCAAAAGCTTGAAAACCGACGAAATACCGTAACCCGCGTAAACGAATATCTTTCGCTTCCCCGTTTTGTCGGACCAATAGCCGCACAAGACCTTCAATATGCCTGAGATGCTGTCGCGAATTCCCCCCACCAAGCCGACAATCTGGCCAGACGCCCCCAGCGACTGCAAAAACATCGGCAGTATCGGCATTATCATTTCGCTGCTGAGGTCATTGAGGAAACTGACGATGCTGAGGATTATGACGTTGCGAAAACCGCCCTTTTTCCCCGTGTTTTCCATATCCTATTGACCCCTAACCTGAACTGTAAAATTCCTGCTTCTCGGCCCGTCGAATTCGCAAAAGTAAATCCCCTGCCAAGTGCCAAGAGCCAGTTGACCATCCTTTATCAAAACCGTTGCGCTGCACCCAACAAGCGAGCTTTTGCAGTGAGCGTCCGAGTTGCCCTCGTCGTGCCGATAGCCCGCGCGAAGACGCGGTATCAATTCCTCCAGCGTCAGCAGAATATCGTAGGTAACGGACGGGTCCGCGTTTTCGTTTATTGTGATGCCCGCCGTCGTATGGGGACAATATATTATCGCGTCGCCCTCTTTGATGCCTGATTTACTCACAGCCGAAGCGACCTCGCTTGTTATATCAACAAACTCGCAGTGGTTTCTCGTGCTTATGTGAAAATCTTTGGTTATGATTTTCATTATGCCTCCCTGCTACATCTGCTCGATAACTTCGATGCCCAAAAGGTTATGCAGGCCGTGTTCGATTGTCCGGGCCGTCAAATCACAAAGCAATAGCCGAGTTGGCCGTTTATCAGGCGATGCGTCAAGAACGGGGCAATCGTTATAAAAGCTGCTGAACTTCTGGGCAAGGTCATAAAGATACGCCGTAAGATAATTGGGCCTGTAATCGCCCGCCGAGGAGCTAACCGCCTCACCATAGCGAATCAAATGCTTTGCCAAATCCAATTCGCTCGGCTCGGTTAGTGAAATTGACTGCGACTGAGCAATTTCTTTATCAACCTCAATCCCTTTATCCCGCCCCCTGCGTTGAATCGACCGCACTCTGGCATACGCATACTGCATATATGGCGCGGTATTGCCTTCCATCGCCAGCATCTTGTCGAAACTGAAAATATAGTCGCTCGTCCGGTTATTGGTATAATCCGCGTATTTAACCGCGCCGATACCCACCGCATTGGCTATTTTTTTCTTCTCGTCTTCCGACAAACCGGGATTTTTCTCTTCGACGACCTTCCTCGCCCGTTCGATGGCCTCATCCAAAAGCTCTTTGAGCTTCACGTTCTCGCCCGACCGCGTCTTTAAGGGCTTGCCATTCTCGCCAAGCACCGAACCAAAAGTAACGTGAACCAGTTCGGTCTCCGGCTTTACCCATCCCGCTTTTCTCGCTACCGCAAAAACCATTTCAAAATGCAAACCCTGACGGGCATCGGTAACGTAAATAATTTCATCCGCCTTCAGCTCCCCTACCCGATATCGAATCGCCGCCAAATCCGTCGTAGCATACAAATACGCGCCATCGCTCTTCTGCACAATCACCGGCAGCGGCTTGCCTTCCTTATCCTTAAACCCCTCCGGGAAAACACATACCGCCCCTTCCGACTCCACCGCTAATCCCTTTTTCTTTAACTCCGCAACAACATTCGGTAAATCCGCATTGTATTCACTTTCGCCACGAACATCTTCCCATCTAAGAGTTACATTTAGTTTATGGTAAAGCTCATAAGAATAGCTAAGTGATTGGTCGCGGATAAATTGCCAAATATACCAAACTTGCTGGTCTCTCGATTGTAGTTTCACAACGTATTCTCTGGATTCGGCTGCAAAAGCAAGGTCACTATCATAAAGCTTTTTGGCTTCACGATAAAATGCTTCCATATTGGGAATGCTAATATCAGCAACTGAAATTTCTTGTTTTTCCAACGATTTACCGTACTTGCGATAAAAATAACATATCAGCATCCCGAATTGTGTCCCCCAGTCGCCGATGTGATTTTGGCGGATAACCTTGTGGCCCTCGAATTCCAAGAGTCGGCAAATACAATCACCGATGATTGTGCTGCGGAGATGCCCGACGTGCATTTGCTTAGCAATGTTGGGACCTGAGAAATCAACAACTACGGTTTTCGGCTTGTCGGCTTTTTCTACACCGAGCCGGTCGGCGTCTTTGCTGATTTGCAAAAGATTCGCCGCGACAAGTTCTGGTTTCAATCGCAGATTTATAAAGCCGGGGCCTGCGATTTCGGGTCTTTCGCAGATATCGTTAATTCTCAGGGTTCTAATGATCAATTCAGCAATCACGCGAGGGGCTGTTTGTACTTTTTTGGCGAGCGCCATTACGCCATTGACCTGGTAATCACCGAATTTAGCGTCCGTGGCGGGCCTGACGAGAGCAGGACACCCTTGTGAGCCGGGTACTTTGGCCATTGCTTCGCTGATTCTTGTTTCGAGTATGTTAAGAACGGACTGCATCCCTACCGACCCGCAAAATTTTCAACTCTGAATTTTTTAATTCTCTGTGTCCTCTGTGTTCTCTGTGGCTAAAAAACTCTGTGGCTAAATTTTAACTTTTTTCGCGTCGCCCCAGAGCATTTCAAGGTCGTAGTAGCCGCGTGACTGCTTATCGAAGATGTGGACGACAACATCGACAAAATCGAGAAGGACCCAGCTGCCCCGCTCGTAGCCGGCCCTGCCAAAAAGCGGAAAGCCCTTCGGCTTGGCCTGCCCGGCTATTTCGTCGGCCACGCTTCGCATCTGCCTGTCGCTTGTGCCGGTGGCAATAACAAAGTAGTCCGTAACATCAGTTACTTTCCGCAGGTCGAGCACAACGACGTCGGCACAATGCCGCTCGCCCGCTAATTTCGCCGCGGCAACCGCCAACGCCTTCGCCTTACGATTTATCTTTCTTATCAAGTCACCTTCCTGAAGACATCAATAAACACCGACGATAATACTCTCGCAGGCGTTATAAGTCAATGTCCCGTAGAATCTCTGACCCTAATCAAATGGCGGTATCTCAAGTGTGATAATCCGCGTTGATTGTAACGTATCCCTTGCTGAGGTCGCAGCCGACGCAGAAATCGCTGTATTTGCCCGCGCCCAAATCAACCGTTATCGTGTGACTGACCTGTGAGACAATTTTGCTTGCCTTTTTGCGGTCGAAATTCGTCGGTGAGCCGTTTTTGAATACCGCTAAATCATCGAGTTTGCAGGATACCCTTCGCGGATTCAGCTTAACGCCTGATGAGCCGACCGCGCAAATGATTCTGCCCCAGTTGGGGTCTCCGCCGTGAACGGCACATTTGACCAAATCATAATCCGCGACTGCTCGAGCCCCATTTGCCGCGTCCGCCCGGCTTGCCGCGCCTGTGATAACCACCTTGAATATCCGCGTCGCGCCCTCCGCGTCGAGAGCCATCTGACGAGCTAAATCCTGGCACAGGTCTATCAGTGCCGCCGAGAATTTCTTGTATGACGAATCCTGACTCGTTATCAGCTTATTTCCCGCCAGACCCGACGCGAGAATTATCGCTGTGTCATTGGTGCTCTGATGACCATCGACAGTTAGTTTATTCAGCGAATCGCCTATCGCTGCCTTGAGCGCCTTTGCCAATAATGGTTTTGTAATCGCGGCATCGGTCGTGATAAAACACAAGGTTGTCGCCATATTCGGCCCAATCATCCCCGCGCCTTTAGTCGTCCCTGCGATGGTAACTTTCTTGCCAGATATCTCAATCCGCCGACAAGCGGTCTTTGCCTTCATATCCGTTGTCATTATCGCTTTGGTGAAATTCATCCCCCCTGTCGCGGAATCCGATAACTCCCCTATCGCGTCTTCGATACCTGCGGTAACGTTT
Organism: Sedimentisphaerales bacterium; assembly: GCA_050013675.1. GTDB lineage: Bacteria > Planctomycetota > Phycisphaerae > Sedimentisphaerales > Anaerobacaceae > Fen-1362. Next base: position 37,263 of record JBEKEU010000003.1, on the reverse strand, counting down.
TCCATCGGCAAATGCTCGCCGATGATTCCCGTCGAGGCAACTAAAACCTCGTGCGGGTCAACCACAAGATAACCTGCTGTTTCTGCGCACATTCGGACGGCGTTCTTGATTCCCTTTTTGCCCGTGCAGGCGTTGGCATTTCCCGAATTGACAATCACCGCGTAAATCGTATCGCTTTTAGCGTGCTTTCGACTAATCTGAACCGCCGCCGAGATGATTTTATTCGTCGTGAAAACCGCCGCCGCCTTCGCTCCAGCCGGACACACAATCAATCCCAAATCGTGCTTACCCGATTTTTTTATCCCGCACTTCACCCCCGCCGCAAGAAATCCTTTCGGAGCAGTTACTGTATTATTAGCACTCATCATTCACACCTCTTTACTGTCTCGCTGTTTGTCCTATCCGTTGCTAAGTTTGCCTGCGATGGCGATTTCACGAAAACCCGCCATCGGGTCGTAAAATTTCTTATTCAAATCAACGGCGTTTACCATAACGCCCGCTTTATTCTGTTTCAACTGTCCTGCAATCACACCATCCGGCTGTATAAAACACGACGGATACGGCGAATAATACCCCGACGCGTTCGACATACTCACCCAGAAATTATTCGTCGCCGCGTGGGTCTGCATCGTCTGCCTCATAATGTGCGTATGCACGCTTGGGCCTTTTTGCCGGGCGTTATAAAACGATTGAAATACGCAGTTGACCCCCTGCTTATACAACGCCCGGTATAGTTCCGGAAACCGCAAATCGAAGCAAATCAAAAGTGCGCATTTAACGCCGTTGATTGTGAAAATGACAAAGCGATTGCCGGGCGTAAACCGCAGCAGCTCCCCTGCCGTACAAAATCGCTTGTCATATCGGTCAACCATTTCCCCGTCGGGATTTATCAGATAAAGGCAGTTATATGGTTTATCAGGACTGGTTAGCGGATGAACACTGCCCAAAACTACCCACAGTTTCAATTTCCCCGCCAGAGCCGCTATTTTGAGCGTCTCCTTTTGTAGAAGTTCCCAGTCAAAGCCGTCAAAATTTGGAAAATCGAAACCGATGTAGCCGCTCAATGCGCACTCAGGAAAATGCGCAATCTCCGCACCGTCTTTTTTGGCCTTTTGCATCTGGGCGCAAATCTGCTGCGAGTTTCGCTTTATCGATGCGCTCACAGCAAACTGACACGTCGCGATTTTCAACTGCCCCGCAGACATTTTAGCACCTATTTTAATCCCAGCGTTTCATCCAAGCCGAAAATGATATTCATATTCTGAATCGCCTGGCCCGATGCGCCTTTAATCAGGTTATCGATAGCAGAGAAGCAAACAACCGTCCCCTTCACGACCGTCGGGAAAACGTGGCAGTAATTCGTCCCCGCAACGTCTTTGACATTTGGGCTGCCCGGACAAACCTGAACAAACGGCTCACCCGCGTAAAAATCCTTATACAGTTTCGCAAGCTGTTCATTTGTAACCTTGCCCTTCGGTTTTGAATAAACCGTCGAAAGTATCCCGCGGTCAAAAGGCCCCGCGTGCGGCTGGAACACCACCGTGACCGGCTTGCCCGCTGTGTCACTCATAATCTGCTCAATCTCAGGCATGTGCCGATGAACGCCGATGCCATAGGCAAAGATGTTTTCGTTCATATTCGGGAAATGGAACTTGGCGGACGGGTTTTTGCCCGCGCCGGAAGCGCCCGTAACCGCATTGACAATTACCTGCTCGGCCTCAATCAATCCTTCTTTCAACAACGGCGCAACAGCTAACGACGCACCCGTCGGGAAACAGCCGGGATTAGCAACCAGCTCGGCCTCCTTAATCTTTTCGCGGAACAGCTCAGGCAGCCCGAACGCCGCCTTGGCGAGATTATCCGTATCGGTATGTTTTACACCGTAAAATTTTTCGTAAACCGCCACGTCTTTTAGCCGATAGTCCGCGCTGAAATCGACGACCTTCACTCCCGCCTCCAGCATCTTCGGCACAAAACTCATCGACACCTTGTGCGGCAGGCAGCACAACGCCACGTCCGCCACATCAGCGAGCTTTTCCAAATCCAGCGGCTCAACTATCATTTCGCATCTGCCCTTGAATCGCCCGAATATATCGCTGACCAGCCCGCACTCCTCAGGCAGCGCGCTCAAATACGTCAGTTTCGCCTGGCTGTGCCGAAGCAGTATCTCAATTGATTCTGCGCCCGTATATCCACTTGCCCCAATAATCGCAACACGTACCATAACTTCTCCTTAAAAAAAAGCCGTCAAGTATGTTCTCGACGGCCATTGTAATAATCGAACTGTCTGTTTGCAAATCAACGTTTCGAGAACTGGAATCTCCTTCTTGCGCCTGACTGGCCTGGTTTCTTCCTTTCGACCATTCTCGGGTCACGTGTCAGGAACCCGCCGTCGCGCAACGCCTGGGCAAGACCCGGGTCGTATATCTTCAGCGCCCTTGCGATACCCAGCACCGTCGCACCCGCCTGGCCCGTTGTGCCGCCGCCGTTGACATTGACAAATACGTCGAGCGTCTTCTCGGCTTTGGCCATTTGCAGCGGCGAGAGCACCGCGCTTCTGTCCTGCTCGGTCTTGAAATACTCCACAAGCTGTTTTTTATTAACGACTAATTTGCCGTCGCCGGGTCTTATCCGCACACGAGCCACCGATGTTTTCCTTCTGCCGGTTCCCCAGTAGAAGCCGCCCTTATCAGGGCCTTTGGCTGCCGGTGCCTCTGTCTTTACTGTTGTTTCCTCTGTCTTTGCCATATCCTGCTATCTTTCCGAAAACAGTTATCTCGTGCCGCGCAGCGAATCCTAACTTCTCGCAGCGGCAATCTTCAATTCTTCCGGTTTCTGCGCCTGGTACCCGTGCTCAGGCCCGCGGACCACCTTGAGCCGAAGAATCATATGCCTGCCAAGCTTGTTCTTCGGCAGCATACGCTTGACCGCCATCTCAATCACCTTTTCCGGCTTGACGGCAAACATATTGGAGAAAGAGGTGTATCTGTGTCCGCCGGGATAATGCGTATAGTAATCGTATTCCCGCTGCACGGCCTTTTTACCGGTAACGCGAACCTTTTCGGCGTTTACGACGACTACACAATCGCCGCCGTCAACGTATGGCGTATATGTCGGCCTGTTCTTGCCCATCAGTATCCGGGCTATCCTGGTCGCCATTCGACCAAGAACTATCCCGTCGGCATTAACAAGCCACCATTTACGCTGAACATCCGCAGTTTTCATCAAAAACGTCTTCATACAAACTCCATAGAATCATTCAAAGCCCTTTATTCTAATGAATTTGGCCGATATGTCAAATGTTGAATTGCTAAAATTTTAAGATTTTTTCGTAGCGAAGCGAAGACGGGAAGACGGATTTAGTGCTTAGAGTTTAGGATTTGTTTAGGTATTAGGGTTTAGAATTTAGGATTTTACCCTGTCCGCTATTCGCTGAACGCTGTACGCTGTAAAAATAACTGGACAAACGCCACTGCCGGAGATATTCTCACTTTGGCACGGGAATTCAATAAAAAGCCATTTTTTTTAAGGAGAAGCGGATTATGAAGTCAATCAGAGCAATTGTAGCAGGCGCGATGCTTGCGGGCGTCTTGTCGGCATCGGTTGTGATAGCGGCAGAGGGTGTTACGGGCGAATGGAATTTCACAAGTAAGTTCGAGGCAATGACATCTGACGCGACCATGACTATTACCAAAAACGCGGAAGGCAAATACGCCGGGACATGGTCAGCGCAATGGGGTGAAAGCACGCTATCGGATATTACCATAGAGGCCGGCAAGGTAAAATTTGTCCAGACCAGCAACTTCGGCGGCCAAGATATGAAAACCTCTTACGAAGGCGCTCTTGAAGGCGGAAAACTCAAAGGCACCGCCAAAGGCCAGTGGGGCGAATTTACTTTTGAAGGAACTCGCGGAGAAACAAAAGACAAGGCGGACCCGCTTGCCGGCGAGTGGCAGATGAATATTAAGATACCGGCCAGAGAAATCGTTGAGAAGATGACTATAACCCAAAACCCCGATGGAACCCTCGCAGGTAAATGGGAAGCAGCGAGAGGTGGAGAAAATACTATCTCAAATTTAAAATTCGCGGAGGGCAAGCTGACGTTTACGCGCACCAGCAAAATGGGCGGGAACGATTTTTCAATGACCTTCGAGGGCACGGTCACAGGCAACTCGATAAAGGGCACTTTCAACAGTGACTTCGGCGAAAGGGAAGTAACCGCCTCCCGCACAGCCGCCAAACCGGAAACGCCAAAGGCAGAACCAAACAAACCCCCTGCTCAAAAAAAATAGGGCCATTCTTTCCGAATCCGTATTTAGCCCCGTCATCATCGCCGAAGGCGTGCGACGGGGTTTTTCTTTATATTGGTTAGCTGTTAATTTAGGTAATTCAATCAAATGCTCACGCGCGAGGGTCTAAAAAAAATCCGATAATTTTCTAAATTTTTTTTACTCCTTGCGGCAAAAGGACTTACCGATTTTGGGCATAAAAATAATGTTTCGTAACTGCTTAAAACCCACGCAATTTCACCCTATATATAGAGGGACGTTGTTCCTCTGTAGTAGCGCAGAAGCGCAAGCATTTCGCCCCGGGAGGGCAAGGTAGCAGGAACAGAAGTTCCATTTCGTATTTCAATTAAACCAAAAAACTTAGTGTCTTGCCTGCCCCTACGGCTACCCCTAAGGGGTGTGGGGGTGGCGAAATGGAGGATAGTATGTCTGCACAACTAATAACGATTCAAAACTGGCTCGATTTTATTATCGCCTGTCCACTGCTCGCCTGTCGCCTGTTCCGTTATGGCTACACCTTCCGCAAAATTGACTTGGGCGAAAGTTATTTCACAATCGTCGAGCCGCGCGACTATTACCAAATCAGGCGCTTCAAATGGTGTGTTTGGGGAACCGGGAGAAAATTTTACGCCGTCAGAATTATGGTAACAAAACCAGGGCAGACAAAGATAATGTATTTACACAGAGAGTTAATGAATGCGCCCAAAGGGGTTTTGGTTGACCATAGAAATCGCGACCCATTGGATAACCGCCGAGTTAATCTGCGGTTCGCGACACACTCAGAGAATGTGCAAAACAGGGGCAAAAGAAAAAATACCACCTCGAAATTCATCGGCGTATGGTTTAGGAAGGTAAATAGCAAATGGGAAAGCCGCATCACTTATAAAGACAAAAAAATATACATCGGTTGCTTCGATTCCGAAATTGACGCCGCAAAGGCATACGACAAGGCGGCGAGAAAATATCATGGGGAGTTTGCGAGGTTGAATTTTCCTGAAGAAGTTCCTGTGGCCAGCGTTTAGGGGTGCAATCGTGAGGAATGTTTAACCTTAAACCACTGGCCTTGCTGGTGGCGTGTATATCTGATACTCTACTCAAATACATCGGGCTTAAACTTGTTTCGGACAAAAGATACAAGATTCAAATGCAAAAAGAAGGATGGCGAAAGGAGATTATCATGACCGAGGAAGTCAATGCCAAGCAGTTCAATCTTTTGGACGATAATGGCAATGTCCGCGCCAGTCTGGAGGTGTTCGAGGGTAAGCCGCAGTTGGTCCTTATCGATTCGGATGACAAAATCCGCGTCGGTCTGGGCGTGTCAAAGGACGGGCCGAGGTTGGAGTTTTTAGACGCGGATGGAAAGGTACGCGTCGGTCTGCGCGTGTCAAAGGATGGGCCGCAGTTGGTTTTTTTAGACGCGGATGGCAAAACCCGCGCCTATCTGGAAGTGTTCAAGGGCGAGCCGGCGTTGACCCTGCGGGACGCGGAACGCAAAATCCGCGTCTGTCTGTACGTTTCAAAGGACGGACCGGTTTTGGAACTGGGCGACGATAACGGCAAGGTGCGAGCTGACCTGAGCGTATCGAAGGAAGGGCCGGAGTTGGCCCTTTTAGATGAGGATGGCAAGACCCGCGCCGGTATGGCCGTGTCAAAGGACGGGCCCAGGTTGGACCTGTTCGATGTGGATGGAAAGGCCCGCGCTACTCTTGGGGCTTACCAAACTACTACGCCGGATGGAAAGGTCACTATATTTCCCGAATCTTCCTTGCTTCTGTTTAGTCAGGACGGCAAGGTGCGGTGGCAAGCACCGCCGGAATAGGTTGCAGTTTGTCTGAGTCAGCATTATCGCAAAATAGTTAAGAGAGTAGGCCAAAAAGAAAAAGGCAAGGTGAAAAATGACGAGCGAAGAAATTAGAGAGTATAAGAATGAATTATGGAAAATCGTTAAAAATTTTAACGAGCGAGTAAGTGACCTTACAGATAAAGAGCTTTATGACAAACGGAGCAGTATATATAAACAGATAATATCTTTGGCAGATAAAGTTGGAGCGAGTAAGTGTATTGGAGCAGGATATTTCAATATAGAAAAATCTGTTCGAGAAAGCCCTGGTGACGATTTAGCAGTAGTGTCAGGAGCTTTGGAATCAATGATAACCGAAATTATAGCGGGGATTAACGATACTTTACAGACAGAAGCTATGCTAAATGCTTGTGCTTCGGCTGAACAATCTTCCAAAACAGCTAAATGGTCTTGTTTTTGGGCAGCGATAGCGGCAATAGCATCTTGTATTAGTGTTCTTTTGGTTTTGTTTTGTGCGTAGAAAAGGCAGGTGAAAAAATGCGAATTTATAAAACGGCATATCGAGACAAAGACGGGCAAGCTTCATGGTAAAATCTCTTCTATGCCTGATAAGATAGAATTAAACCCCGGCCAGACGGTTCTTTTCATCGGCGACAGCATTACCGACGCCGACAGGAACAGCCGCGCCTATAAGCCCTTCGGCTTCGGCTACGTCAATTTTGTGGCGAATACCCTCCTGGCAAAATATCCCACTTACAACCTGAATATCATCAACACCGGAATCAGCGGCAACACCATTCGTGACCTCAAAAATCGCTGGCAAAAAGATTGCCTCGACCACAACCCAGATATCCTCAGCATCCTCATCGGCGTTAACGATGTCTGGTACCAGTTCGACACCGAAGACGAATTACCTTACGCAGTGCTGCTCGACGAATACGAAACTACTTACAGGCAACTTCTCACGATGGTAACGCAGAAATGTAACAGCCGACTTGTGATATGCGAGCCGTTTATGTTCTGCGATGACTTTAACAACCCTATGTTCGCTCATCTTCGCACGTTTATTGAAGCGGTTCACCGTATCGCCGCTGACTTCAACGCTTGTTTAGTGCCCCTGCAAAAGGCAATCGATGAGCGTATAAAAGATGTTCCGCCGCAAAACTGGTCGCCCGATATGGTTCATCCCGAAATTTGGGCGCACGCATGGATTGCGCAACAGTGGTTAATTGCTACTGGTCTATAGGAATTTTGTTTTATTTGAAAAATTTTTTCGTTCATAGATTTCGCAGCCATAACGAGATACGACACGGCGAAAAAATTTGCTTGGAAAATCGTTATTTTGCGCTTTACAGCTTTTCAATTTGCCTTTAATGTGCCGATACTAATTTCGCGGGTGTTACACAATATATGGTATTATTTGGCCCGCCTTTACTATCTGTAGTATAACTCGTTTTTCGCATGGAGACGCTAAAATGGCCGGCTCGTTTAATCCTGATAATCCTTTGGGCTTTATTGGTTCGCCTGTGCAGAAAAACAGCAAAGCTAGAGTCTAAGGTGATTTAGAATTGGTGAAGTGAATGCAACAAAAGCATCTTGTTCAATTTATTTTTAGGAGTCTTGCCAATACATCGGGGGGATTGTCTCTTATAGGAACAATTGTTTTTGGGGTTGTTGGTTGGTTTGGAATAACGCCAGATAAAGAAGTTTCATTAAGAATACCATTTTTAATAATTCTTATACTGCTATTTTTGGTTTGGTGGATCTTTCGTGTTGCATGGATGATATATGAACAAAGCGGAATTAAATTACCTTCGGTAAAACAAGTAACATTTTATGATGGAAGCAAAACTCCTATTTTGATACTCGAACCGTCTCCCTTATTCAGCTACAATTCTATTGTTGCTATTTATTACAACGAAGATGAGTTTGAGAAGCTTATAGGAATCGGTTCTATTATTAATATACAAAGAGATGGGCAAATTCAGGTATCAATAATAGAAACCATATCAGAAGATAAAAATTTATGGAATCCTATATTAGAAAGCAATTCAAAAAAAATAAAATATTTACTCGTAAAGCCTAATGCTCCTGCCGATTTGTGGAGGATTAAAAATGACAGAAACTAATATAAAGAAATATCCGGCTACTGTAGTAAAGATAATTGATGAATATACTATTGTTATAAATAGGGGCGATCTAGACGGAGTTAAGCTTAATCAATTATTTTTAATTTATATTTTAAGTGACAAAGAAATTATTGACCCGGAAACCAATGAAAATCTTGGGTATCTAGAACTAGTAAGAGGGAGAGGGAAAGTATGTAATGTACAAGAACGACTTTCTACAATTAAAAGTGTGATGAAGGAAAATCCTACTCATAGAATTATTAAAAGAAGTCCTTTAGCGATAAATGTATTTAGTTATATGGGGCAAAGTGAAGAAGAAATAACTGAGCAAGGAGAAATTCTTCCGTTTAACGGGACCCAAGTGGGAGATAAAGCAAAACCTATTTAACAAAAACATTAAGTATTTTCTCTTTGATCTAAAAGATTTTATGGTGGAAAAGAAAAATGCGCTTCGCAGATAAACTATTTTTAAAGTTTCATCCGCTCTTGGCGGATTTGGCACGGAGGCCTAAAGATGGCAGAGACATTCAGCCCTGAGAATCCTTTCAAAACCGCCCAAACACAGGGGGCAGCCATTTCTGGTTCGTTCGAGCATCATCGCGGCCTGAAGGTTGAACAGTGTTTTTCCACCCCGGGAACTCACCCCTTCGACGAACTTAAGTGGGAAACTCGCTCCGCAAAGATTACCAGCGACACCGGCGAGGTCGTCTTCGAGCAGAATAACCTCGAAATCCCCGCAAACTGGAGCCAGTTGGCAACTAAGGTCGTCGCCAGCAAGTACTTCTACGGTGACGTTTCGACCGGCCAGCGCGAAAACTCCGTCAAACAGCTCGTCCATCGCGTCTGCCGCACGATTGCCGACCGAGGCAAGCGTGACGGCTACTTCGCCACCGATGCCGACGCGGAAATCTTCTATAACGAGCTTACCTGGCTTTGCGTCAACCAGGTTGGCGCCTTCAACTCCCCTGTCTGGTTCAACGTAGGCCTTTTCGACATCTACGGCATCGCGGGCAGCAAGCATAACTATCGCTGGGACCTCAAACGCAACGAGGCCGTCCCCTGCGACAACTCCTACGAATACCCGCAGGCCTCCGCCTGCTTCATCCAGTCGGTCAAGGACTCAATGGAAGACATAATGCGCCTCGCCACAAGCGAAGCGATGCTCTTCAAGCAGGGCTCAGGGACGGGGACAGACCTTTCAACTCTTCGCAGCAGCAAGGAAAAACTCTCAGGCGGCGGAAAACCATCGGGCCCTCTCAGCTTTATGCGAGTTTACGACCAGATTGCCGCGGTAATCAAATCAGGAGGCAAAACACGCCGCGCCGCCAAAATGCAGTCAATCAAAGTTACTCATCCTGACATCAAAGAATTCATCACCTGCAAGACCGAGGAAGAGAAAAAGGCCTGGGCGCTCATCGAGGCCGGCTACACAGGCGACCATAACGCCGAGGCGTATAACAGCGTAATGTTCCAGAACTCCAACTTCTCCGTCCGTGTAACCGACGAATTTATGATGGCGGTCGAGAAGGACGACAAATGGTCCACATACGCCGTTACCTCAGGCCAGAAAATAGGCGAACACTCCGCACGCGAGCTTATGAACCTTATCGCAGAAGGCACACGCCTTTGCGGCGACCCCGGCGTCCAGTACGACAGCACCATTAACCGCTGGCACACCTGCCCCGCCTCTGGGCGGATTAACGCCTCGAATCCGTGCAGCGAATATATGTTCGTCGATGATTCCGCCTGCAATCTCGCATCCCTCAACCTGATGAAGTTCCTCAAAGATGACGGCACATTCGACATCGCGGGCCTCAAAAAGGCCGCCCGAATCTTCATCATCGCTCAGGAAATACTCGTTGATAACGGCAGTTACCCCGATAAGGCAATCGCTGTCAACAGTCATCTTTTCAGGCCCCTTGGCCTGGGTTACGCCAATCTTGGCTCCCTGATTATGGCCCTGGCGTATGCTTACGACTCCGACCAGGCAAGGGCCCTTGCCGCGGCCATTAGCGCAATCCTCACGGGCGCCGCCTATACCGTCAGCGCCGAAATTGCCTCGGTCAAAGGTGCCTTCGACGAATTCGGCAAAAACGCCGAATCAATGCTCAAAGTCATAAATATGCACCGCCAGCACGCCTGCAATATCCCGGAATCGCATTGCCCGGCTTATCTCCGCAATGCCGCCAAAGACGTCTGGGATGAGGCCTTCGACGCCGGCTCCAAATCCGGCTTCCGAAACGCCCAGGTTACCGTCCTCGCCCCCACAGGCACCATCGGCTTTCTTATGGATTGCGCCACCACCGGCATCGAGCCGGATATCGCGCTTGTAAAATACAAACTCCTCGCCGGCGGCGGTATGCTGAAATTAGTCAACAAAACCGTCCCAATGGCCCTCGAACGTCTGGGCTATAGCGCGGATGAAATCAAGACCATCACCGATTTCATCGATGAACGTGAGACCATCGAGGGTGCGGAAAAGCTCAATCCTGAACATTTGTCCATTTTCGATTGTGCGTTCAAACCCCGCAACGGCAAACGATACATTCATTATCTTGCCCATATTAAAATGATGGCCGCCGTCCAGCCCTTTATCACCGGCGCAATCAGCAAGACCATAAATATGCCAAAAGAAGCTACCGCTGAGGAAATCGCCTCGGCTTATACACAGGGCTGGAAGCTGGGCCTCAAGGCCATCGCTATTTACCGCGATGGTTCAAAAATGCTCCAGCCCGTCTCCACGAAAAAACACAGGGGTGCGAAAGACAAAACGCAGGCAGCCGTTGCCGCCAAACCCTTCAGGCACCGGCTCCCCGATACCCGCCACAGCATTACGCACAAATTCTCCGTTACAGGCCACGAGGGCTACCTCACCGTTGGTCTCTACGAAGACGGTCAGCCCGGCGAACTCTTCATCACTATGGCCAAGGAAGGCAGCACCATCGGCGGCTTGATGGACGTTATTGGCACATGCACTTCGATGGCGCTGCAATATGGTGTGCCGTTAATAACGCTCGTTGATAAGTTCCGCCACGCGCGCTTTGAGCCAGCGGGTATGACGTCGAACAGGGACATCCCGTTTGCCAAGAGTTTGATTGACTATATCTTCTGCTGGCTGGGCTGCCAGTTCATCCCCGGCTACGCCGAGGCCAATACTCCCGACAGGACAGGCAGTGCCGCCGAGAATAAAAACATCACAACCGCCCGCCAGGTCGTTGAAAAGACCCGTGACCTCGCGCAGAAAATCGCGCAGGCGCGAGCGGAAGTTAAAGTCGGCGAGCAGGCAAAGGCCGACGACTCCGATGACGATGATGGTTGCGAAGACACAATAAAGCCCTCGCGCATTGTCGAGATACCAAGCAGGCCTGCCCTGAGCAAGGTCGAAGGGGCAAACAGGTTGGCTGGCTTGACAGGCGACCTCGCGGGTTCGACTGGTTCGACAAGCTCACCACCCCCGACTACGACATTCGAGGGCAAGCAGGCAGGCGACCGCGCAGGGGTGCTTGTGACGGCGGGTATGCCTGAAAAGACCGATGGCGAAACGCAATCAGATGCGGCTGTTATGCAGCAGTTCAATTACCAGTTCCAGCATTTCCAGGACGACGCTCCCGCCTGCGATATCTGCGGCTCAATCACCGTCCGCAACGGAACCTGCTACAAGTGCTTCAACTGCGGTAATAGTATGGGCTGCTCATAGATTTTTGTCTTGCGATAAAAATGAAATGGGCCATAGCAAAAAGCTATGGCCCATTTGTTTTTGTGCTTTTTTATCAGTTGATTATCTTTTCCTTTTCAGCAGAGCAAGGCCACCAAGACCAAGCAGCATCAATGTTGCCGGCTCGGGGACGCACTCATGTAGAAGGACGCCGTTCGATATCCCTACATTACCCATTCCCTGCACATCCACTGAAACCCATTCCGGATTGTAATCGATTGGCAGCCAATACTTACCACTGGTCCAATTACCCCCCTGACTATACGGGTCTAAGTGGAAAGTCCAAGCGTCCTGATTGACGTTATATTCAGGATCAGAAAGGCGTTCAATGTAAGCTTCAGGGTTGGCTACTCCCGCATAGATAGGAGGCTTTAGCCGTCCTTCTGCCACTCCTTCCCATAGACCATTCGTCCAGTTAATGGTAACATGAACATCACCAGGCAACGCACGGTTAATCAAACCATAACTAAATGTAACCTGGACCCACTTTCCACCCGGCTTAAGGTAGGGGTCATCATACCACCACTCATTCCAGAATGGAGGCGAGTCTTGTGGATATTCATACCACGTGCTTTCGTACCCATCATTTAGCGAAGAGTTCGATGAGATGCTGGTCTCGGTGTAAAGTTCAACCTGAAAACGACCAGTCTTCACTTCTGCTACCGCTGCCGGAGCAACCAAAAATACTACCAACAAACAACTTGTAATTAACTTTTTCATTCTCTACCTCCTACTTCTTTATGCATCGACACATTCTTTCGATAGTCCCGATTTGGAACGTTCCATCTTCTTTGGATATACACAGGATGAAGATTGACTGCTGAAGCAAAAAGTGACAGGATAACAACCACAAGCAAAGAAGCTTAACACCCTCTCTCATTCTCTACCTCCTTCTGTTTTTATCACGTCCCCCTTTGACGGCATTTCTCCCCGCTTGTCGGATATCGCCTACAATGGTGATAAACAGTGAAAAGAAACCCACTTCAAAATGTTGGCAGAAGTATAGCACGACGCCGTCTTCCGTCAAGGCGTCAATTCCGATGTCATTGTTTTCGAGGACAACTGACCTCGCGACATCCTTTACGGAAATGGCCGAAAATGTGCAGAATCAACCCTTCACGGTCGTCAACGTCGAATTTTCGGAATAATCTCGTTATATGCGTCCGGACCGTGGGAATATGGATTTGCATCTGGTTTGCGATTTGTTTGTCTGAACAGCCCGCGAAAAGACAGCGGACGATACCTGTTTGCCTGGGGGATAAAGAAAGTTCCTCTACGAGTTGGCCCAGTTCGGCTTCAGAGAATATCTCTCCCTGGTTCCTTCGATTTGGGGCGGTTACTCCCTGCATTTAAACGCCTTTCACTCGTCGAACTCAATATAGCAGGTCTAAAATTGCATTGCAAATAATAATATTTAATTTTTCTATGTGTTGAGCCGAGGAAGATTAATGCTGAAAACCAGCTGGCATTTTTTCCGATTCTTCGACTGGTTTCCACCTACGCTAACCCTCCGCTGCACTTCGTGCTATGTAGGGCAGGAGCTACGGTGAACAGGCCAAAGGGCAGGCCCTTCTTCGCTGCGCTATGAAGGGCAGGCAATCCACATAAAAACCCTTTCGTATAATGCCGCGTAAAACTACAATGATTCAAAATATGAGCGATTTGAAATCGATACATGAGCAAATACAGGTGTTTCCGAGTGGGCCGGGGTTGTATTTTATGAAGGGGCCAAAGGAGGAGGTCCTGTATATAGGCAAGGCGAAAAACCTGCGGTCGCGAGTGGGGAGCTATTTCCGAAGCGGGCCCGGCCCCGGCAAGCCGGGGCTGCGTGTTCAGCCGGGCAGCGACATAATGGAATCGCGCGGACCAAAGATTGTCGAGATGCTTAATAAGGTCGAGACAGTCGATTATATCGAGACCGAGACGGAAGTTGACGCGATGCTGAAAGAGGCGCGTATCATAAAGGACATACGGCCCCCCTACAATACAGACCTCGTCGATGACAAGACGTTTCCGTACCTGGAGATTACGACGGACGATGATTTCCCGGGCGTATATATAACGCGCAAGCCACGGACGAAGGGCAATCGACTGTTTGGGCCGTTCGCAAGCGCGAAGGATTTGCGGGCGGTATTCGTGGAGCTGCAAAAAATCTTCAAATTCAGAAGCTGCAAACTTGAAATCGAAGCCAAGAATGAGAAGCGGCGATTTTTCAGGCCCTGTATTCTCCACAGCATAAATCAGTGCGTCGCTCCCTGCGGGGCGAGAATCGAGAAGGCGGAATACAAAACAATCATCAGAGATTTGATAAAATTTCTGCAATCGAAACGGGCTACGGTGCTGCGGCAGCTTAAAAATGAAATGGAAGAAGCATCGGCGGGGATGGATTATGAAAAGGCGGGGATGCTGCGCGACCGGATTCGGCTGATTGGGAAATTAGACGAGCGAGGTGAGCCGGATGAGAACGTTCAGCCGGAGGTGTTTGCCGCGGAACCGACTGAGGCATTGGTGAAACTGCAAAAGATTTTAGACAGCCCGAACCCGGTGAGAATCATCGAGGGAATCGATATAGCAAACATCGGCGGCAAGGAGGCGGTCGGGTCATTAGTGAAGTTTATCGACGGCAGGCCATTCAAGGCGGGGTATCGGCGATTCAAAATCAAGACGGTCGAGGGTAGCGATGATTACGCGATGATTGCGGAGGTGGTCAGACGCAGATACAAATACGCGATGGCAGGCGAGGAGCTTTGGCCAGATTTGATATTGATTGACGGAGGATTAGGACAATTGCACGCGGCGGAAAACGCTTTGAAACAACTTTTAACCGCAGAGCACCCTACTTCGCTTCGCTACGCAGGGCAGGCAGCTGAGAACGCAGAGAAATTAGATATAAAACTGGCAGGCATTGCCAAGCGAGAAGAGGAGCTTTATTTGCAGGGAAGCAGAAGGCCATTAAAACTGTCTCGGCATTCGCCGGCGTTGAAGCTGCTGCAATATGTCCGCGATGAGGCACATCGGTTTGCGCAGCATTACCATCATCTGCTTCGCCGAAAGACAATGTTCGGTGACGAAAATGCTGCGGACTTAGCTACGTGTGAAAAGCGTAAAGGTGAATCCTCGGTGAGTTTTGAAAAAGTCGTCAAGAAACTACGCAAAAGCAAAAGGATTTAGGATTCCGGCGGGGTAAACCCCGCCCTACAAATTACACAAACCAGGCGGCGATGCGCATAAGGAGGCGTTTGAAGAAGGGTTTGGCCCAGGAGGTAGCGATGAGGGTTTGTTTGATGGCGAGATTAGCGCCTTCTGAAAAGCCGTGGAGCATCGTGTCGCCAACATTGGCGGATTCGTTGATTTTGTATTCGTAGCCGCGGATTACAGCAACGGGGATTCCTTCGCCGGTCTGGCCGAAAACGAGCGCGGAGGCAGAGCACAATTCGTGACCTATCAGGTCGATGCCGCCAAATTTGGGTTTGTCGAAAATGTCTTTTTGGCCGAATTGTTTTGAGACGGGGTCGATGCCGGAGGAGCCGATGGCGAAATCCATCGTGCCGAAGGGAATCATTTCGGTATCGGCGAGAATGACGGCGAGTTTTTTGCCTGTTAATTTCTGAAGCTGTTCGCGGATGTCTTTCGCGGCCTGGTCTGGGTCTTCGGGAAGTAAACTGACGACGCCTTTTTCGTGGTTCGAGCCGTCGATGCCTGCGTCACAGGTATGCAAGCGGCCGTCCTTGCCCATAGTGATGCAGAGCGCCTGCTCATGCTCGATAAGCTCCGTTGTTACCGCTGCGTTTTCGGAAGCGCCTAAGATGTGTTTCTCAATTATGCCCTTCAACGGCATAATCGCCAGAATCTCATTGCCCTCGTCAAAAATCATCTGAAGCCACTGGGCATCCTTGCCGGTTTTATTTGAGATATAGAGGGCCTTTTCGCCGGGGACAACGTCGGCCATTCTTCTCATCCGGCCCTGGGCCTTGGAAACGATTTTGCTTGTGAGGACAACAATATCATTTTTCTGCAGGCCTGCGATTTCCTGCTCGGCGCAAGCGTAAACTATCTCAGCAAGGTTATCTCCCTGCTTGATTTTAGGGATTGTCTGAAGGCCGAACACCTCGATTTTTTTCATAGTCAACCTTTTGTGATTCCTGCCGCCGTCATTCCATTTTTCGTCAGGCCGTTTATACGGATGTCACAGCAGATATGTTTTATACCAGCGCGGCACAAATGCAAATTATTTGTCGCCCACGAGATATCTGCGCCGCCTTTCGCGTCCAGTATTTTCGCCGCGACGTATATGACGACTTCATCGGCGAGTTTGGCTTTCAGGAATGAGCCGATGACGGTGGGGCCGCCTTCGACGAGCAGATGCTGGACGCCTCGTTTGCCCAATTGGGTGAGAAGAAATTGCAAATTTGAACGTGATGCGGGGCAGGCGAGAATTTCAGCCCCCCTGCTGATAATTTGCTTTGCCTTTTTGGTTTTAGTCCGCAAAGAAACAGCCCGCGTTACTATGAGCAAGGGGACATCTTTGGCTGTTTTAAGTAATTTGCAATCGAGAGGGATGCGAAGGTGATTGTCGAGAACGATTCTTATTGGTTTTTTGCCACGAGCCGGCCTTGGTGTTAAAAGCGGGTCGTCCTTGAGGACGGTATTGATACCGACAAGAATCGCACCGACCTGCCTTCGCAGTTTATGGGCATCCTTTCTGCTTTCTTCACAGCTTATCCACCTATGTTTGCTGTCGGTTTTGGCCCAGGCGAGTTTGCCGTCGATTGACTGTGCCCATTTCAATGTCACCCAAGTTTTACCTGTTGAGGCGAATTTCATAAACGGTGAGTTAATAACCCGTGCTTCGGCCTCACATTCCCCAACGTCAACTTTGATACCTGCTTTTCGAAGCTGCCTGATGCCTTTGCCGTTTGCGTGCTCTGACGGGTCGATAGTCGCGACGACGACTTTTTTCAATTTTGCTGCGATTATCGCGTCGGTGCAGGGGCCTGTTTTGCCGAAGTGGCAACATGGTTCGAGAGTAACGAATATTGTCGCGCCTTTTGGGTTAGCCCCCTGCTTTTTGCAATCCGCCAGCGCGTTGATTTCCGCATGCGGGCCGCCGAATTTTTTGTGCCACCCCCTGCCGATAATTTTGCCATTTTTGACAATGACCGCCCCAACCGCAGGATTCGGCTCAACATTACCAAGACCGCGACGCGCGAGTTGCAACGCTAATTCCATATAATTACGGGCGTGCGTCATAACATTTCTTCAAATTCTTTTTCGGTAATAATTTTCACGCCGAGCTGACGGGCTTTGTCGAGTTTGCTGCCGGGGTTGTCGCCCGCGAGAACAAAATCGGTATTTTTACTGACGCTGGAGCTTACCTTTGCGCCGGCGTTTCTGATTGCCTCCTCGATTTGCTGGCGGGAGAAATTTTGAAGTGTGCCTGTAACAACAATGGTTTTGCCGACGAGTTTGCCTCCGGCTTTTTTCTTTTTGGGCAGTTCGGGTTTAACGCCGGCCGACAGCAATTCATTTATGATTGCGATATTCCGCTCATTGTTAAAATACTCATAAATTTCTTTGGCGAGTTTTTCACCTACTTGTTCAATCGCATCGAGTTCGGCCTGAGTCGCTTTTATAAGCGCTTCGAGCGAGCCAAAATACCCGGCTAAATCCTGCGCGGTCTGCACGCCAATATGACGAATACCAAGCCCCGCGACAAGCCGCCAGAGTGGTCTGGTTTTGCTTGCCTCGATTGAGTCGATGACGTTTTGTGCGCTTTTATCCGCCATCCGCTCCAATCCGAGAAGGTCGTCTTTGGTGAGTTTGTAAATGTCAGCGATATTTTTTACCAGGCCGGCTTCCACTAACTGATCAATCAATGCTTCGCCCAGGTTTTCGATATCCATTTGTCCCCTGCCGGCGAAATACCTGATTCGTTCCTTCAATTGGCCGAGGCAATGAGGGTTGATACAGCGCAGGAAGACACCTTCCGCGTCTTTCTTGACAACGCCTCCGCAATTTGGGCATTTTGTGGGCGGCTCAAATGGCTTTGCCCCTTTTGGCCTGCGTTCTTTTTTGACTTCGACGACCTGCGGAATTATTTCGCCCGCTTTTTCGATAATGACGGTGTCGCCCTCGCGAACATCGAGGCGACTGACCTGGTCGAAATTATGCAAACTCGCCCTTTTGACAGTTGTCCCCGCCAATAACACAGGCGTCAGGTTCGCCACGGGCGTCAGTGTGCCGCCCTTGCCGACCTGAACGTCGATTGATTCGACTTTTGTTTCGGCCTGCTCAGCGGCGAATTTATAACTTATGCACCATCTCGGCGAACGCCCCGTGAAGCCAAGAATCTCACGCTGTTCGAGATTATTGACTTTTACGACCATACCATCAATTTGATACTCAAGTTTTTCTCGCCTGTCGTCCCAGCTATTACAAATCTCTATGACCTCATCGATATCTTTGGCTTTTTTGATATGCGGATTTACGGGCAGGCCAAGTTTTTTGAAGACCTGCAATGCCTCATAATGGCCTTTTGCCAATGGCTTTGAAACCTGGCCGGTGGCATACGCGAAAAAGGACAGATTTCTTTGGGCGGTGATTTTCGAATCGAGGAGCTTTAATGAGCCGGCGGCGGCATTGCGGGGATTGGCAAATAGCGGCTCGCCCTCTTTTTCGCGCTGCCTATTGAGACCAACGAATGACTTTGTCGGCATATAGACCTCGCCGCGGACCTCAATGGTCTCAGGCGCATCGCCCGTCAGTCGCAGCGGAATCGCTTTTATCGTTCTGATATTGTGCGTAACATCGTCTCCTTTTGTGCCGTCGCCCCTTGTGGCGCCAAGCACAAGCACCCCTTTTTCGTATCTCAAACTTACAGCGAGGCCATCGATTTTCAATTCGACGACGTAATCGTAATCTTTGCTTTCAAGCCCCTTTGCCACCCGCTCATCAAACGCACGCAACTCCTCAGCGTTATAGGTATTATCCATACTCAGCATCGGCACAGCGTGGCGAACGGATGCGAATCCCTCAATCGGCCTTTCGGATACCCGCTGGGTAGGCGAATCGGGGGTTATAAGGTTTGGATGCTGCCCTTCTAATGCTTTTAGCTCTGCAAAGAGCTTGTCGTATTGCGGGTCGGTTATTTCGGGCTGGTTGAGGACGTAATAGAGGTAATCGTGCCCGCGTATCTCGGCACGCAACTGCTCAATTCGCTTTTTAATATCCGCTGTCATATGTAAGGTAACTTTATACGCCCAAAAGGGTTATTTTGCAATACGCAGGCGGGGATTACCCGCCGGAACAGGGTTGCCGCGACAAAATTCATTTTGACAAAAATACAAGATAATTGTTGTGTACAGGCCGGAGAGGTAATAGAATACCGCGAGTTTTGATAAGTGTATTCGGACGGCGTTAGCACCGTCAAAATCGGCTTTAGAGATTAAGAAAGGAAAGCAAATGAACATTTATGTGGGCAATCTGGCACCTGATGTAACCGAAGACGAACTGAAACTGGCGTTCGAGGCGTTCGGTCAGGTACAAACGGCAACGATTATAAAGGACAAGTTCAGCGGCGAGTCCAGGGGATTCGGATTTGTCGAGATGCCGGCTAAGGCCGAAGCACAGACGGCTATAACCGAAATGAACGGCAAAGACCTCAAAGGACGTTCACTGAACGTCAATGAGGCCCGGCCGAAAACCGAGCATCGCGGCGGCGGTGGTGGATACGGTGGCGGCGGCGGTGGCGGCAGACGCGGCGGCGGATATGGTGGCGGCGGCGGCGGTGGCGGCTCTCGCGGCGGCCCGAGTCGCAGGTACTAACCGTTATTGCCCAAACGCAGCATTTTTCAGACAGCCGGGATTCAACGTGGAGTAATTCTGCGCGGCAGCAATTAGTCAATAAAATATAATAGCCCCTCGGCGTTTACACGGCGAGGGGCTATTTTTATGAACAACCCAAACCACAATAAGTCATCACTCAGCCGACTATTTCTTCGGCAGGTATTTGCTTCGCAGGTTATTCTCGACTCCCATAACAAGTTCCGTTCGCTTCTGGTCAGGGAGCGTCTTGAGCATTTCCTGTGCGATGGCAGGCGCATCATCCTGGGTCTTGCCAACACATAACGCTTTGGCCTGCTTGTCGAACTGAGCCAGATACGTTTCCAAATCTTTGATATCCGCCACGGTGGATACGGGGCCGTGTCCCGGCACAATAATCTTCGCAGGTATAGTTTCCAGTTTGGCAAGGGCTTTCAGCCAGCCCTGAACGTCGGCATCAGCAAGAAACGGGTGATACCTCGTAAAAAGTATATCGCCGGCGAATAAAACACCATCCTGGTCAACAAGAGCTACAATGCTATCGTCGGTATGCGCAGGACCGAGATACGACAAATTGACGGTGACACCGCCAAGGTCCACGAGCATAGCATCCCTAAAAGTAATTGTAGGTGCGCTTATCGTGGTCCCATTAAGGTCATCCGGCGTCATTCCGAAATATTCCGGATGCGACAAGCTGTCTTTGGAGCGAGAGGCCGCCAGCCGGCCGTTTTCGTGGCCTATGACAACCGCGCCAAGTTTGACAAATTCGCAATTTCCCCAGGAATGGTCCAAATGGTAATGCGTATTAACAACATACTTGATTGGCTTGCCGGTTATCTTCTTAATATCAGCAATAAACTCCTGTGCCTTTTTTGCGGATATTCGGGTATCGATGACCAGAACGGCGTCATTGCCGATAACAACGCCGGTATTTACACCGAAGCTATTGGTCGCCGGCGACGCGTTCTTGAAGTCCACGGCCGCATACACATGCTCAGACAATTTCGTAAGCCCTGTCGTTTCCTCCGCTGCAACAAAACCCGGCGCAAACAAACACACTAACAGCAGCACAAACTGTATTTTCTTCACGGCCTTTCTCATAATTTCTCCTTTTTCAAAGGTCCTCTCTCTTGGGAAAGATGATGGCTCTTGCCTGCCCACAAAGCCAAAAAGATTCCGTCCTTTTGGGCGGAATCTTCTCGAACTCCCCGACCAGGAATCGAACCTGGAACCTAGCGGTTAACAGCCGCTCGCTCTACCGATTGAGCTATCGGGGAAACACAAATATCCCGTGAGGTTATCACAGATTCGGCTGGGTTGTCAAGCGAAACCGCAGGTTTTGAACGAATATCAGCAAAAAAACAAGGGGTAAAATCGCACGGGCCACTGGACAAAAAGGCAAATACTTTGTATGCTACGGTCTTTTCCAAGTTTAGCCGGTCGGAGCAAGTGCCGATAATAAAGAGGGTTTAGACGCCCGGCTTGTCGGCAGACGAGGCGGACACACAGATTTCAACGGTTTTGAAGATATGGCAAAAGATATACTTGACATAGGCGGGTACACTATCAAGAAACGCATCGGGGTCGGTGCGCGCACGACAATATACCTTGCCACTGACGATGCGGACGGAACCGAAGTGGCCTTGAAGCGGGTCATTCTTGAAAGGCCTGAAGATGCCCGTATTTTCGAGCAGGTCGAGACCGAATACAAAATAGCGCGGAAAATAACCCACCCGTACATTCGCAAGTGCTACCGGCTCAAGAAGATTCGCAGTATGCTCAAAACAAAAGAGATGCTGCTTGCGATGGAATACTTTGACGGGCAATCGCTGGAGGAAGGGCCTGCGCTGAGCTTGCTCGATGTAATGCTGGTATTCCGAATGGTAGCGACGGGACTTAACGCGATGCATCAGTGCGGTCTGGTCCACTGCGATATAAAACCCAACAATATCCTGCTGAGCAAAGCCGGGGCAATCAGGATAATTGACCTTGGGCAAAGCTGCCGGATAGGAACGACCAAACGTCGTATTCAGGGAACACCCGATTACATCGCGCCGGAGCAGGTACATCGCAAGCCGCTGGGCCCAAAGACCGACATATTCAACCTTGGCGCAACGATGTACTGGGCGCTGACAGGCAGAACGGTTCCAACCCTGATACCGAAAAAGGACCCCTTCGGTCTTGCCGTACAGCAGGAGGCGATTCGCCCTCCAAATGAAGTCAGGCCACAGATACCGGCAGGCATTTCCAAATTAGTGATGGATTGCGTCGAGGAAGACCCCGCGAAACGGCCTACCGATATGATGACTGTCATATCCCGCTTAGACCTGATGATACACAGCATACTAAGCAACAAGTCAAAGACCAATTCTCAATAAACCTTGACAGAGCAGCGTCGGAAAGCTATCCTTCAGCAAGCTTATTCGAGAAGCTGCTGTTTTGGCCATGCGGACCTGAAAAATGCCCGAAAAGACAATCGAACTGCTGAACAAAGGAATGGAAGCCAACAATGCGGACAAATTCAGACAGGGCAATCTTGTTTGTCTGCCTTCCCATGGGTCGTTAATCATAACCGGGGACCTTCACGGGCATCGCCGGAATTTTGAGCGGATAGTGGCGTTAGCCAACCTCGAGCACAACAAGCATACCCACGTAATTCTTCAGGAAATCATACACGGCGGTCCCGAAGACGAACATGGAGGATGCCTGTCTTACAAACTGCTGTTTGATTCGATTTCCTACAAGGTGCGGTTTCCGGACCGGGTGCACATTATAATGGGCAACCACGACACCGCCTTCATCAACAACTCCGACGTTATGAAGAACGGCAAAGAGATGAACGTGGCGATGCGGGCCGCTCTGGACAGGGAATTCAAGCTTGCCAGCGAGCGCGTCAAGCTGGCGATACGGCAATTTTTGTTTTCCCAGCCCCTTGCGGTTAAATGCGCCAACAGGATGTTTATCTCGCACTCGCTGCCTGGGGATCATTACGCCGACAAGTTTGACCATCGAATCTTCGAAAGACAGCTTAGAATTAACGACATCGTCAGGCCGGGTTCGGCCTATTTGCTGACCTGGGGCAGAAGCCACAGCCAGCACCTGCTGGATAAAATGGCCAGGGCGTTAGACGCGGACGTTTTCATCCTCGGCCACCAGCGACAGGAAACGGGATGCTGCCGAGGGGGCAATAACCTGATTATCATCGCCTCGGACCATGACCACGGCTGCGTTCTGCCCATAGACCTCGCTAAATCATATACCGTTGAGAATCTGCTGAAACTTATTATACCCGTAGCGGCGATAGCGTAGATTTGCTCCAAAACCGGCCTGGAAAAAGATGTATCGCTGTGCAACTCGCTCACCAAATTATTACTCTCCCCCTCGCCAAATTCCCTGCCCACGGTAATTCGCCAAAGAACGTCTCTCAATACCCCAATTATATCGGACTATCTCAACTTTAATGATGTCCCGTTAAAACACCCTAATACCTCACAATACGAACTCCCATCCCTCGCACGTAACCATCTTGTCAGCAAGCACTTATGTACTTTATACGACAATTGATGATTGTACCGGTGGTCCGTCCATCCAAACCGCACATAAAAACCGTTCTTTGATTAAATCGGGCTTGGAATGTGCCGATGATACATCGTCGTAACTTGCTGAAAATTGTGCGCTTGCGAAGGATTTCCACGCACCATTGAACGCAAAGTCGTTTTCGGCTACGGCGTATCGATAAATGTTTTGGCCTTAAACTATGAGCGAACAAATTACAATATTGGTCGTCGAGGACGAGGCACACATCAGGAGGGTGCTGGAATACAACTTCAAGCTGGACGGCTTCGAGGTTTATCTGGCCGAAGATGGAGCTACTGGTCTGAAACTTGCGCGTGAAAATAGCCCAGATGTAATCCTGCTTGACTGGCTTATGCCCGTAATGAACGGACTGCAGGTTCTCGCGGAATTGAAGACCGACAGCAGCACAGAACATATCCCCGTCTTTATGCTTACCGCCAAAGGCATGCTGAACGATGTCACGCAGGCGATAGAGATGGGCGCCGATGACTACATCACAAAACCATTTAACCCAATACAGTTAGGCAAAACCATTAGGGAAAAGCTTGAAAAATGCGCAAAGGTAAAAAAGAGCTGAAAACCGTTTTATTCGTCAGCCGTACCGACGATACGAACAGATTTATGTCAACTAACCCCGTTACAGGGGAAACTCTTCATTTGGAGAACACCGTTATGAAAACAGTGGAAAACCAGCAGTCAATAAAATGGTTCCTGCTGTTATCCATCCTGATGGCCATAACCGTGAGCGCGCAAACGTTCGCAGCAGAACAAAAGGGAACAAAACAAAAAACTGATTTGACCGAACTGTCCATGGAAGACCTGATGAACGTCGAGGTCGTGTCCACAGCAACACTGACCAAAACCACACCTCGTCTTGTCCCGGCGGCAGTGACCACTATCACCGCCGAACAGATTAAGGCCTCCGGCGCTCGCAGTTTGTATGAACTGCTCGATATTTATGTCCCCAACCTGCAAGTAATACGACATCACTGGGAATCAGACCACATTGGACTGCGAGGCACTATTAACGACCGGGATGATAAATACCTGTTACTCGTCAATGGACGCGTTATGAATGAGCACACACACTATGGAGCGCTGACCGAACGCGACCTCGTAATGCTACAGGACATTCATCATATTGACATCGTGCGAGGCCCCGGTTCCGCCCTTTACGGCCCCGGTGCAATATCGATGGTTATTAACATAGTTACTTTTAACGCCAATACCTTCAAAGGCACGGAGGTCACCGGCCGGATGGGTGCTATCGAGGAGTTCTATTCAGGCGAAGTAAAACATGGCCATGCATTCGACGACAACGATGGCGGCCTCTTCGTATATGCCGGCGGCGGCAAATACGACGGTGCAAGCAAATATGACGCTCCACTGATTTTCCCATATACCTTCCCTGGTAGTTCCTATAACACCGGCGCAGGCGACCCATTTACAAACGCTCCTATAAATCGTGACGGGCAATCTGCCAGAAACGACCCGCCGGCAAAAATGCACATCGAGCTAACAAAAGGCGACTGGGATATCTGGGGACGTTACACCCGCGGCGGTCAGCAATTTCCCTGGGCCGCTCAAAGTTTTGCCCCATCACCAGTGGGGTATAACATAACGCCTGTCAGTAATAACTTTTACAGCTATCAACAGATGACCGGCTTCATTGGGCATAAACAGGAACTTACAAAGGATATCGACATCGACTACTCAGTCAGCTATGAAACGACTGATTTCACGGAATTCAGACAAAATTCAACAACCAATGCCTATCGTGAAGATGAGTACCACGGCAAGATATTATTGCAATGGACGCCCAACGAACAGCACAAGATTGCCCTGGGCTCCGAGATATCCCATCGCGAACTGGGTTTAAGGAGTCCCCTCTGGCCCGATATAGCCCCGGTAAGCATGCGACTGGATCCTATGCCGCGATGGTCAACAAATATGTATTCACTGCTGGGTGAATGGCAATGGAATATCAACAGCGAGTGGACAACGTTCTTAGGGGCCAGACTTGATGACCATACATATACCAACCCGATGTTATCGCCCCGTGCGGCGGTTGTTTATTCGCCGACCGAAAAAGACACCCTTAAGCTGATGTGGTCTCGCTCGGTGCGGGCAAACGTCGAAGAAGAAATGAAACGACAAGCTATGGAGGGCAACAGCATAAGCACCCCGGAAAAACTCGATACCCTCGAATTTCGTTATGAAAGGCAACAAAGTAAAAACCTCGACCTCGCCGCATCTATATTCATGCATTACAATTTTGAGCTTGTCTCGTGGGACGAAACAACTCATCAAAGCACCAATGTCGGGACGCAAAAGGACTGTGGCGCCGAACTTGAGGCATCCTACCATACCGAAAAGACCCGTTTAACTCTATCGCACGGTTATACTAAACTGCTTGAATTTAATCTTGCGCCGGACAGAACCACTTATGCAACAGCCAAACCATACGGCTATGGCGACGACCTGTCTAACTGGTCCAATCATATTACCAAACTAACGGCTCAACAAAAACTCGACGACAAATGGACTTTGAACGCCTCATTCCGTATCTACTGGGGATTCCCCGGCACGAAGGATTATGGCAAATATTATCCCATGCTCCACCCCGGCGGCGCACAATTTATCGAAGATGGATGGGAAAAGGCGTATCGGGGCGATTACTTCCTGAACCTCGGTCTGGAATATAAGCCGAGCAAGGACCTCACTATCGGCGTTACCGGCTACAACCTGCTGGGTATTTTCAACAGTGATTTCAACAAGCGTAACTACCTGGACAGCAATAGTGATTACCGCTGCGAGGCGCCGGCTATAGGTGTTTCAGTTACATATAAATTCTAAATTGAACTGGGAGCAAATAGACAATGATAAATCGGGGAAAACCTGCTAACGCTGTCTGTGCCCAATCGTGGCCGGCACAGGCGGGAGTTGGTCGAATGAGACGACTACTTGGACCAATCCTCGTATTGCTCACCTGCCTTTTGGTGGCCGATGCGTACCCGGAGTCCAAGTCCGCCCAGTACAAAGAATACGAAGTCAAGGCCGCCTTTATGTACAACTTCCTGAAGTTCGTCGACTGGCCTGAAGAAAAAATGGCGAGTAACGACAACCAGATAATCATCGGCATCATCGGCGAGGACCCCTTTGGTTCAGCCGCCGATATTCTCAAGGACAAAAAAGTCGAAGACCGTGATGTGGTAATAAAGCGTTTTGACGGTTTTCAGCAACTCAAAGAGGCCGTCGAGAAAGACAAAGCAGAGCTAACTAACAAGATTAAGGCCCTGTCGAAAAGTCAGATTGTATACAGAGACAACGACGGCAAAATCGTTATAAAGCCGGCGGATGAGTTCAACGAACTGAAAAGCATAACCGACGGAGTTGCCCGCGAAAAGAAAATCGAAGAGCTTAAAAAGCGGGGATTTCTGCTTGCCGACCCGTCAAAAGCGGAGGATACAAAGACAATCATCGATACCATCGCCAACGGGCAAATGGAAACCCTCAAGAGATGCCATTTGCTGTTTATCTGCCCGTCGGAGAAAAAAACCGTCAACGAGATAATCGAACTTGTAAAAAACCAGGGTGTCCTGACGGTAGCGGACACACAGGAGTTTCTCGATGCGGGCGGTATCGTAAACTTTGTTATCGAAGACAATAAGGTTCGCTTCGACATAAATCTGACTGCCTCCGAAAAAGCCGGACTAAAAATCAGGTCTCAGCTTCTGCGTCTTGCGAGAAAAGTGGTCAAGGACGGAGCGGATGTAACAATCCATAATAATGCTGTCCAGCAGGAGGCCAAATAATTATGCTTCCTGTCCGTAATATGAAAATTAAGAACAAGTTGATAGCCATCGTTATGCTCACCTGCATGTTATCGCTGGTGCTGGTGGGCGGAGCATTC
Organism: Sedimentisphaerales bacterium; assembly: GCA_050013675.1. Taxonomy (GTDB): domain Bacteria; phylum Planctomycetota; class Phycisphaerae; order Sedimentisphaerales; family Anaerobacaceae; genus Fen-1362. The sequence continues at coordinate 10,019 of JBEKEU010000003.1, read as the reverse complement.
GTGTTCTGGGAGTGGCAAGGTCTGCAGAATAACCTGGTGGAAAAGCTTCTGACCGAGGGACAAATTACCGCCGACAACTGCAAAGCCGCGTTAACGTTTGAAGACGCAGGGGACGCGGAGAAAACGTTAAAAGCCCTCAAAGCCGACTCCACTATCGTCTTCGGCTGTGTTTACAAGAAAAACGGCGATGTATTCGTCAGCTACGCACGAACCAAAGCCGAAAAAACCCAACTGACAATCCCGGTCAAAGAACCGGGGCACGATTTTTCAAACCGCCTGTTGACCGTTTTCGAACCAATAGTGCTCGACAACGAGAGAATAGGCACTGTATGCCTGCGGTCCGACCTCAGCCCTATGTATGCTGCGTTAAAACGCAACGCCACATACACCGTTGCAGTCCTGCTGCTGGCCGCCCTGGCCGCCTATGTTATCTCGTCGCGACTTCAGCGTTTCATTTCCATACCGATTCTTGGTTTGGCAAAAGTAGCACGAGACGTATCAGAAAAGAAAGATTACTCCGCGCGTGCGGTCAAGGACAGTAATGACGAGGTCGGCCTGCTTATTGACTCATTCAACGAAATGCTTGAACAAATACAGCAGCGCGACTCCGAACTGGTCAAGGCCAAGGGAGCCCTGGAGCTAAGAGTTCGGGAACGCACCTCTGAACTTACCACCGCCAACAAACAGCTTACCTCCGAGATAGGCGAGCGAGAGAAAGCGGAACACAAACAAGCGGAGCTGGTCAAGGAGCTCGAAAACGTCAACCAGGAACTAAAGGATTTTGCCTATATTGCCAGCCACGACCTTAAAGCGCCTCTTCGAGCGATAAAGACGCTTGCGGACTGGATATCCACTGACTACGCCGACAAAATCGACCAGGATGGCCAGGAGCAACTGAAACTTCTCAGACAACGAGTTGACAGGATGCACAACCTCATAGACGGGATTCTGCAGTATTCCAGGGTTGGCCGCGTCAGAGAAAAACTCGCCGAAGTCGAGCTTAACAAACTCCTGCCCGAAATCATCGATATGCTCGCCCCGCCGGCGAACATAAAGATTACGGTGGAAACGGAACTGCCCACGGTCAAATGCGAGGAAACCCGTATTACACAGGTATTCCAGAACCTGCTCAGCAACGCCATCAAGTATATGGACAAACCAAACGGGTTGATAAAAGTGGGCTGCGCCGAAGACGGCGAATTCTGGAAATTCGGCATCGCCGACAACGGCCCCGGCATAGAAAAGAAACACTGGGAGCGCATCTTCAAGATATTCCAGACCCTTGCGCCGCGGGATGAGTTTGAAAGCACCGGCATCGGTCTGACGGTTGTGAAGAAAATAGTTGAGCTTTATGGCGGAAAAATATGGCTTGAATCCGAGGTCGGCAAGGGAACAACGTTCTTGTTCACATTCCCCAAGGCCGGAGCGCCTGAGCCGTCCCCGGAGGAAGTAACCGCAGCCGTCAGCGCAGAAGAGGACTTCAACGGCAACCAGGAGATGGAGGTTTAGGTAATTGAGTTACTGAATGGCGAAAGATTCGAGATGAAAATAGGACACAAATTAGCGATTGGATTCGTCGGTTTGACGCTGCTAATGGCAGGGCTTGGATACTTCGCCCTGAGCACAAGCCGAACGACCCTCGAAGAAGCCATCGGCAAGAATTCCGCCGACTTTGCCGAACAAATACTGGATAAAATTTCCCGAAACATCCATAGCCGAGTCGAAGAAATACAGGCCTTAGCAGCAGATGAGCTGGCACAAAAATACCTGCCCCTGTCAAACGCACAGTTCGAGAATATGTCCGACCCCAACGGTTACATCGCACAAATTGACCGCGACTGGATAAACGGGGCAGACCTTCCTATTATCAGCGAACTTACCCGCAACGAGCTGGCCAGGGAACTGCAATCGCGGCAAAAATTCTACCGAAAAAAATACGGCTACCCTCTGATAGGAGAGATTTCTGTAACAAACCGATATGGCGCAAACATAGCGCAGACCGGCAGGACAACCGACTATTACCAGGCCGACAAAGAGTGGTGGCAGATTACCAAAAGAGACGGCCTGTTTGTAAGCAATATTAAATACGACGAAAGCTCCAGAGTCTTCTCCACCGAAATCGCGATAAGAATCAACGACGCGAACGGCAACTTCATCGGAGTAATCAAGGCGACCCCGAACATCAAAGAGACAATCAATATTATCAACGAAGCGAAACTTGCCGCCGAATACAAAACAACACAACTGCACCTGATAAACAGCAACGGCAAAATAATATACTCTACAAAAGGTTATGGTTTCCTCGAGGATGTGAATAACCAGATTGTTCCACGTTGTGTTAACCCCAACCGGCCGGAACACAAATGCTACCTTATCGGTAAAAAAACCGGTGAAAAAGGAATGCTCTTCGCCCACGCCCATTCACATGGATACAAAGATTTCAAAGGGCTGGGGTGGACTCTGGTAACAGAAACCAACACCGCCGAAATTTTCGTCCCCATTGTTAGTTTAAGAGACACGACGCTGCTGGCTGGACTGGCGATTATAGGGCTTGCATTGCTGGCCAGCTCAATCACCTACCGCTCCATTGTTGTTCCGATTGCAGAGCTTCAAAAGGCAACCGTCCAAATCGCCTCAGGCAATCTCGATACCAACCTGACAAACTCCGGCTTTGACGAAATAGGCCAGCTCGCCAATTCCTTCCAGAAAATGGCCCAGCGTCTCAAGAAAACAATAGAAGACCTTAATGACGAAGTCAACGGACGCAAAAAAACAGAGGGGGCCCTGCGGGAAAGTGAAGCCCGCCTCCGAACCATTCTCGATAATATCCAAACGGGCATTTTCATCATCGACCCCGACACGCACAAAATCGTTTATGCCAACCCTGTCGCGGCACATCTCGCCAACGCCAGCCAGGAGCAGCTGGTCGGCTCAATATGCCATAAATATATCTGCCCCGCTGAAAAAGGTTGCTGTCCTATTACCGACCTCGGCCAGCGAGTGGATAATGCCGAACGTGTCCTGCTGACAGCTAAAGGCAAAAAACTCCCTATTATCAAAACGGTTGTAACAATTACGCTCGACGGGCGGAAACATCTGCTCGAAAGTTTTGTTGATGTCAGCGAACACAAAAAAGCCGAGCAGGCCCTCAAGCTGTCCGAGCAACGATTCAGCCAGGTTGTCGAAAACGCCAGAGAATGGGTCTGGGAAATAAATGTGGATGGCCTGTACACATACGTAAGTCCGGTCGTTAAGGAAATACTGGGGTTCAGCCCTGAAGAACTTGTCGGAAAGAAGCGATTCTACGACCTGTTCCACCCTGAAGACCGCGAGGCATTGAAGAAAGCGGCTTATGACACCTTTGCCAAAAAGGCGAGCTTCCAAAAATTCCTGAACCGCAACATCCACAAAGACGGGCACACGGTATGGTTATCCACAAGCGCAATGCCTATACTTGATGAAAAGGGTGAACTGCTCGGATACAGAGGAGTGGATGCGGACATCACTGAGCAGAGAAAGGCAGAGGCCCTGCTCACCGAAAGAGCCGAGCAGATTATGCACCACCATAACACCTTGTTGAAACTGGCCAATATTCCCGAGCAGGACCTCGACTCACTGCTGCGGACAATCACCGAGCAGGACGCCGAAGTCCTCAATGTCGCACAGGTAGGCATCTGGTTCTTCAACCCCGACAATACCGAGATTGTCTGCCGCGACCAGTTCATCAAATACCAAAAGACCCACGAAAGCGGCGAGTCGCTGAAAGCGCACGATTATCCACACTACTTCAATGCGCTGGAAAACAGCCGAATAGTCGCAACAAACAACGCTCTGACTGACCTTCGCACCTGCGAATTCGCCGACACACACCTGAAACCCAAAGGCATTACGTCGATGATAGACGTCCCTATTCGACTGCACGGACGAATAATAGGCATAATATGTCACGAGCACATCGGCACAGCCAGAGAATGGACAAGCACGGAGCAGGATTTTGCGGCATCGGTGGCCGATATGATTTCACTGAAACTCGAGGCCGCAGAACGCATAAAAGCCGAACAGACGCTCGAAAAACTCAACAAAGACCTTGAGGCCACCGTCCAGGAGCTTAGCCGGTCCAACAGGCAGCTCCAGGACTTTGTTCATATCGCCGCTCACGACCTGAAAACACCTGTGCGTGGAATCGGCACCCTTGCGGACTGGATTATCAGCGACTATGGCGACTGGTTCGACGAGCAGGGCCGCGAACAAATTCGCCTGCTTAAAGCCAGAGTCGTTCGAATCGACAAACTTATCGACGGAATGCTGCAATACTCAAAGCTTGTGCGAACCAAACAAAAAGAGCGGCAAGTGGACTTAAATGCAATGCTGTCTGATATTATCCGCGGGATAACACCGCCCGACAACGTCAAAATAGCCATGGACAGTTTACCCGGCGTTGCCTGTGAGTACGAACACTTGGAGCTTGTATTCCAGAATCTTTTGACAAACGCAGTAACCTTTATGGACAAAACGAAAGGGCTGATAAAGGTCGGCTGCGTCGAACAAGGGGACTTCTGGAAGTTCTATGTCTGCGATAACGGGCCCGGTATAGACCAGAAGTATTTCGATAAAATCTTCAAGATATTCCAGACCCTGCCCAGGAAAGACGAGCCGGAAACCGCAGGAATCGGCCTGGCTGTCGTCAAGAAAATTGTCGAACTTTATGGCGGCAAAATATGGGTAGAGTCCCAGCCCGGTTCAGGCAGCACATTTTTCTTCACATTCCCCAGACACATAGAGGGACCTGTATATGCAAAAGCTGAAGCCAATACTGCTTGTTGAAGACGACAGCGTCGATGCGATGACAGTCAAGCGAGCGATGCGAGACCTTCAGGTCAACCACTCCGTGATACATTCGGTCAACGGTGAAGAGGCGATGAAGTACCTGACCAGTCCCGACACGGAAAAACCATTCGTCATCCTTCTGGACCTGAATATGCCCAAGATGAACGGCATTGAGTTTTTGAAAGTTATTAAGGCACATCCTGAGCTCAAAACGATACCCGTCATAGTACTTACAACCTCGAAGGAACGACAGGACGTTCTCGACAGTTTTGAGATTGGCGCCTCCGGTTATATGGTTAAGCCGGTGGATTATTCAAAATTCGTAGAGATACTCAGCAAGATTATGATTTATTGGAATTCGAGTGAACTGCCAAAAGATGAGCATCTGCTCGCCGAGATAAGACACTAACCGAATAATGCTTAAACCAATGGAAACAGAACAAATCCAGAACGGGCAAACGATTGTGGCCAAAGACGCCGCTGCGGACACATACCAGTGTCAGGAGCAGCAAACAAAAGAGCAGTTGCTCAGCTACATAAAGTCATTGCGCGCCCGTGTGGCGGGCCTTGAACGGCTCGAAAGCGAACACGAACGGGTGGAGCAGGCGCTTATCACGGCCATTCAGGAGTGGGAAGCCACGTTCAACGCTACGCGGGACCCCATTATGCTGGTGGACAAGGACTTCAGGATAGTCCAGGCCAATCACTCCGCGGCGCGATTTTTCGGCAAATCGCTGGGCACAATTCTGGGCCAAACCACACATTGGCTGCTTTATGGAACGGACCTGCCTCCGGATAACTGGCCGCTGAAAACAGCCAGGCAAACCAACAGGCACGAGGACGCGGAGCTTTATGTGCCTCAGAAAGACGCCTGGATCGCGGTATCGGCGGACCCTGTAACCAACGACACGGGCGACATCGCGTATTTCGTCCATATCCTCAGAGACATAACCTATCGTAAAAAAGCCGAGCAGACACTCGCGAAGATCAACATTGAACTCCACAAAACCGTCAAAGACCTCGAGAATTCCAACCAGGAGCACCGCAACTTCGCTCATGTTATCGCCCACGACCTGAAATCGCCCCTGCGAGGCATCGGGGCTATCGCCGACCGTCTAATACGGAAATACTCCGACAAACTCGACGACGAAGGCAACGACCAGCTCCGGCTGCTCATCGTAAGGGCAAAGCGAATGAGCGATTTCATCGACGGAATATTACGATATGCCGAAATCGGACACGTTGTCGAGGAACAGCATGATGTGGACGTAAACGCACTTCTAACGGAAATAATCGGGGAAATCGTCATCCCGGATAATTTTGAAATCATTATCGAACAGCCCCTGCCCACCGTGCGAAGCGAACGACTGCGCCTCAAACAGGTATTCCAGAACCTTTTGAGTAATGCGGTCAAATATACGGACAAACCGAAGGGGCAAATCAAAATCGGCTGCACCGAGGAAAACGGCTTCTGGAAATTCAGCGTTGCCGACAACGGCTGCGGAATCAAAGAAAAGTATTTTGGAAAGATATTCGAGATATTCCAAACGCTGACGTCCCGCGACAAAACGGAAAGCACGGGCATCGGACTAACCATCGTCAAAAAAATAGTAGAGCTATACGGCGGCAAAGTATGGGTGGAATCAAAAGTCAATGAGGGCAGCACGTTCTTTTTCACCCTGCCGAAAGCCAAAAGCCAGGGAGACGAAAAATGTCATTGCTAAAACCAATACTGCTTGTTGAAGATGATTTTGTGGACGCATCCACCGCAAAACAGGCGATACAAGACCTCAGGGTCAGGAATCCCGTCATTCACAAAACAGACGGGGAAGAGGCACTTGAATACCTCAGAGACCAGAACAATGACAAGCCGGCGATGATACTGCTGGACCTCAATATGCCGAGAATAAACGGCATAGAGCTGCTGCAGATTATGAAGACGGACGCCGAGCTGCAGCAAATACCGGTAGTTGCCCTGACGGTATCGAAATATGAACAGGACAAGCTCGACACCTTCGACTTCGGCGTGGCGGGGTACGTGATAAAAGCGGTTGATTACGACGCTTTCCTGCGGGCTATGGACATTATAATTCAATACTGGGCCTGGAACGGGCTTGTGGAAAAGGAAAGGGAGGCAACTAATGCGAGATTGTAGACCAATTCTGCTTCTTGAAGACGACACTGTTGACGCGATGACAGTGAAGCGGGCCTTAAAAGACCTTCATGTCCTAAACCCGTTGGTGCGTGTCGCCAACGGCGAAGAGGCCCTTGTGTACCTCAAAGATGACAGCAAGGAAAAACCCTGCGTTATCCTGCTTGACCTGAACATGCCGAAGATGAACGGCATTGAGTTCCTCAAGGTCACAAAAGCCGACGAAAAGCTCAAAAGGATTCCTGCGATAGTTCTGACCACCTCGAAAGACGACCAGGACAGGTTCAGAACCTTCCAGCTCAGCATCGCCGGCTTTGTCGTCAAGCCCGTGGATTATGTAAAGTTCGTCGAAGCGATGAGAATCGTAAATTTGTACTGGACCCTCAGCGAAATGCCAAACAGCGAACAGGAGAGCACAAATGAGAAGCTCCAAGCCAATACTGCTGGTGGAAGATGACAATGTTGACGCAATGACGGTCAGGCGGGCGCTGAAGGACCTCAATGTCCCCAACGGCATCGTTCACCAGCTCGACGGCGAGGACGCCCTCGAATACCTCAGGTCCAGCGACAATAAAAGGCCCTGTATTATCCTGCTTGATTTGAATATGCCCAGGATGAACGGCATTGATTTCCTGAAAATTATCAAAAGCGATGATGAACTGAAAAAAATTCCGGTGATTGTTATGACCACGTCCAAAGACGAACGCGACAAGATGGAAAGTTTCGAGTTTTCCGTAGCCGGCTACATCATAAAATCCACCGACTATAAAAAATTCGCGGAGTCACTCAAGACACTCGACCTGTATTGGACGCTAAGCGAGTTGCCCTACCCAAGCACATAACCGATGGAAGACAAAAGATACAAAATACTGCTGGTTGAAGATGACCGACTCGACCAGATGGCGTTCAAACGCTTAGTCAAGGAGGAAGGTCTTCCCTACGATTACACAATCGCCGGCTCGGTCGCCCAGGCCACTGAAATCCTCGGCGGCGAGAAATTCGACCTTGTTTTTGTGGACTATCTCCTCGGCGACGGGACTGCTTTCGACATACTCGAGTCCATTGTCGACACGCCGGCGGTCTTCGCTACAGGAACAGGCAGCGAGGAGCTTGCGGTAAAGGCGATGAAGTCCGGCGCCTCCGACTACCTCATCAAAGACCCCTCCAGAAACTATCTCAAGGTCCTTCCTGAGATCGTAAAAAACGCCATTCGCCACAAAAAGGCCGAGGATGAGCTTAAACAATACCATGATAAACTTGTTGAACTGGTAAAAGAGCGAACCGAACAGCTCGCGGAAGAAAAAGAGTTGCTGGCCGTGACGCTGTCGAGTATGGGCGACGCCGTGATCGCGGTTGACGCCCAGAACCGGATAACGTTGTTCAACAAAACCGCTGAACAATTGACCGGCTGGCGATTCGAAGAAGTGCAGGGCAAACCAGTCGATAAGATAATCAGGATTGTCAACGAGCAAACCAAGCAGCCGGCCAACAGCCCCATTGACAGGGTGCTTGAGTCGCGAGAAATCGAAAGCGGAACAGACCATGACGCACTAATCGCCAGAATTGGGCGTGAATGTCCCATAGCCGCTACGGCCGCACCCATCCGAAGAAACGACGGGACTATGACCGGCATCGTTATGGTACTGCGGGATGTGTCGCAACAGCGCGAAATCGACCGGATGAAATCGGACTTTATCTCATCGGTTTCGCACGAGCTGCGCACGCCGCTTACCTCGATAAAGGCCTACGCCGAGACGATGCTTGATGACCGCAATATGACCGATGAAACAAGGCGTGAGTTCCTTCAAATCATCAACGAGGAATCCGACCGGCTCACCAACCTTATCAATGGAATCCTCGACATTTCCAAGATAGAGGCCGGCACAATCGAAATCATTCGTAAACCCGTCAATGTGGCCTTGGTTGCGAAGCGTGCGGCTGAATCGTTCGAACACGTCGCAGACAAAAAGAAAGTCCGCCTCGAAACCGATATCGCGGAGCATCTGCCGGAACTGATAGGCGACGAAAACAAAATCTACTCGATGATTACAAACCTGGTCAATAACGCAATCAAGTTCACACCCGAAAACGGTACGGTCACGGTATCGGCCCAGCTCGTTAATAATGAGCTGGTCGTCAAGGTGTCCGATACCGGTATGGGAATACCCAAAGATGACATGTCTAAAATCTTCGGCCGGTTCTATCGCGTCCACCGACCCGGCAAGCAAATCCAGGGCACGGGGTTGGGCCTTGCCATTGTCAAGGAAATCGTCATCAGGCACGATGGCAGGATAGACGTCGAAAGCGAAATTGATAAAGGCAGCACCTTCACGGTATATCTGCCCGTCGCAGCTCAAACCGTATCTGCCAAAGCCATATAATCCCCGCCGGACAGAGGCCCCTCTCGACTAATCTTTCAGTGCTAAAATTTTTAACGGGTCTATGGCTCTGGTCTATCTTCTGCTGAAAAAGGACTGGCATACACAATGCGCTTAATTATTCTTAAAATAGTCCAAAAACTATTGACAAGCTATGGGACATTATGATATATTATTCATTGTAGGGCCGGAGGCCTTACGACAGTGGTAGAGGGTATGAAGAGAGAATGAAGTACGAGGAGTAGAGAAGGCGAAGAGAACACTCCTCACGTTCACCACTTGGTGTTATTTTATTCTCCAGTAACATTCACTCTGCGCATTCTGTCTATCCATCAAGGGAAAAAAGTAAATTAAATCAGGAGAAACCCTGGTTTGGCGTGGGGACGTTCTGCGCCGGTTTTCTCCGTGTAAAATTTAAGAAGGAAGAAGGGAAATGAAGAAGAGTATGAAGAGAAGGGTGAGAAGTTTCGCGGCGGTCGTTTTAATCGGTATTGCACTGACTTCGACAGCAAGTGCGACGCTTCTTGGCACTGTGAACATCCAGAATCACAATAACGGTCTTTCTGACGTAGGCCAACTCTGGAGTACCAGCCTTGGTAGTGAAAGTGGTTGGAGCTTCTACACAGGCGTCTATTCGTGGACCAACACCCACGCAACTGGTA